>JBDHUG010000005.1:0-160212 GCA_039809045.1 Gemmatales bacterium
CAATAAGAAACAACAGATACTACGTCAAACGCGTATAGTGAACGCCGGTGGCAGCTTCATTCGGTTACCCGGGTCGTATCAACTACTGAACATCCGAGGAGTTCCGAGTGAGATCGTGAGGATGCCATGAAACCACTTCCTCCTGACTTTCCTTTAGCTGAGATCGCAGCATTAGTACCGCCACGACTGATTGGCAGCAGCATGAATCCAGCTGAGGTAAAGAAGATGTTTCGGGTTCTCGTGGATTTTCTGCAAGCCAACAATTTGACCACACATACCTTACTAAGGCCGAATGAGATACCGGCCGAAGACTTCATCATCCGCGCCGGGGACCTTACGCCACAAGGGCTTAACTTGTTTCGCCGTGGAGTTGAGAAATGGATCGGGGGAATCGATCGGGGCAAGGACCCCCGTGATGTAACGCCACTGAAACGTGCCTTGAAGAAAATTCGTCAACGGAACGAGAATGAGGAATAAGCAATCCGTTCACCACGGGGGATTGAGTTTTATCGGGGAAGGTCGCCAGACCTATCTATGACTCAATCGGTCACCTCGCACTAGTTCTGGAGGTGTTAGTCCTCTGCGCAGATGTGCACGTCGGCGGTCGGGTCATTGGCACCACCGAAGAGCATCCCTTCTATGCCCAAGGTCGGGGCTGGACGGCGGAGTAGGTGCCGAGCCGTTTTTGCAAGGCTTCGAACTCGGTACGGGTGCGGATATTCTGCACCTCGACCGGCATGGCGGCGAGAGGCAGTTCCTGGGCGTTGCCGTGCAGGGACGCCTTGTCACCTTGGTTGTTGCCGCCGCCGGAGTGATTTGGTCCGGCCCCGGAACCAAAGTTGATGAGGCTGGACGGCGGGGATTTATCGTTGATGGACTTGGCGATGGCCCCGCCCGCCTCGGCAGACTGTCCTTGGACGAGTGAGATGAAATCATAATAAAGGTCGGAAGCGCGAGCGAAGCGTAGGAAGCCGGCGTATTTCATGTTGTGGCCGAACAAGGCGTTGACATCGGCCAAGGCAGGTTTGTCACTGCCAGATCTAATACAGAATCCTGAGCTCCCCAATACACCGCGATAACGAATAAGTTGCGTTGGTTGACTGGACGACATAAGCCATAGTATGGCTAACCATTACAAAATGATGCCAGCTCAATTTGGACTCGTACCGCTTCATTTCGACGCGCTTGGTGTTATTACCAAACATGTTGCCCGAAGTGTGAGTGTGAGGTTTGCGACCAGTAGTTCAGGGGAGGATCAGGCAGGCGGCAAATTATCAACACTTTTCTTAATCGTGCCAGAGCAGAAATGCTGCACGAGTTGATAGAAAACGCGGATATTTGGCACAGTGCTAAGCAGGATGACCCATTGCTGCGATTTGCCGACGGAGCGGATTTCCAGAATGTGGGCATTGGCTTTTTGATTGAATCCTGCCACGACCTTTTTGATGTTTCGCCAAGGCATGAACTTGTCTTTATAGCTTAGCCCACTACGGCTGACGTCGATGGGTCCGAACGAAACAACGCCGCCTTTTTCCAGCGTGATGATGGCGGCAGGGAGATAGCGTTCGTTTACTTTTTCGGTGATGTATTCACCAAGTTCCGACAAATCGCGAATCGTGTTGCGCAAATCGACGATCTCGTTGGTGATGAGAGCCAAGCGATACCGTGGTGGATGCGGGGGCAGGCCCAGTTGCCAAATATCTTTGATCTCATCCCAGCGAATGAAGTGGTGCTTCGAGCCGATTTGCTGCAGAACGCCGTGCGAGTAAATCACATAGGTGACATTGTGCAGGCTCCAGGTTACCAACATGCCTACGCACCCGAGCAATAACAGAAAGATCGCAGCGCCGAGCAAGAAACCTCGGGGCATGCTGTTTTGAATGGCGTGCGGATTGTAAACGAAATAGAAAGCCAGACCCGAAAGCGTAAACAAACCCAGTGTGCCGAACAACAACTGTAGCTTGGTTTTGATGGCCGTGGGATGCACGCGTATAGGCAAGCCAAGGGAACCCAGGTCCAAATCAAACATGCTAGCGCGGTGGCGCAGCCAACGAATGCGCAGCAAGCTGAGGATGGGCAGCAGTCCAATGCCACAGGCCACAATGGAGCCAAGGAATTTGAGCAACATGCCGGTTTTGCTGGGGATGTCCAATCCAACATCCAGCAACCAAGCATTGGCCAGATTGTAACCCGCATCGATTAATTCCGCTTGTGCACGGGAATTAAGGGCATCCTTGGCCTGACGCAGCACGCCGGTAATGCTGGTTTGGGTGCAAGCTTTTTGCAAGTCCTTCAACGAGTGCAGATCGTCAAAACGTGCGATCAGAGGAATAGTGTTGGGGACAGGATCTTCCTCAACTGACAAGGCTGCAACGACCCAATTCCAACGTGAGGGGGTGGCTTTTTCTGCTACATAATCGCCCGACCAGCGAAAATCGGTTACGGTCACGTGGTGGTTATTTTGCGGACCACGCTGCAACAACCGTTCGAGAGACATGGTCTGAGGTTGATCCTTGGCTGTACTGCGCAGCTCCAGGTCGTCCATGGCGAAAATAAATAGGATCACACTGCATAAAAAGCCGATGATGACCAACCCAATCCAAGCGAAACGAAACAGCTCTTTTTGCCAGCGCGGGGTGGGCACATCAGCTTGGATGTGCAGAGGTTGCGAGGGCAAAATCAGCCGCGGTGGTTGATCAACCGGGAAGGGGGGCGGCGTGTCGATATTTATTTGCGGGGGCGTGTCGTTTGCAGATCGCAGCATCTCCAAAGGCGGAGGCGAGGGCATGGTCAGTGCGAAATTGATGTCTTCTTTGGAACCCAGTTCTTTATTTTGAATGTCGATGGTGGTCGGCCAATGCCGTTGATCGGCCATGGGGGCTGGGGCCAACACACGCCAGGCAATCAGCAGAAGCGACACCGTCATAATCACAATACCGACGACAATCGCTAGAAAAATCCAAGCGATTTCTTGTGGTTCGAGTTCCTGGCTGGCTGCAGGTCTGGGTTTGGTGCTTATGCGATTGGCACTCGTCGATGATGCCGTTGGTGCCGGGGTTGATGCTTCAACTCCTTGATGTTTAGCACCATAAGCAAGTATTCGAACCGTCTGCGGAGACAAATTGCCAATCGTAACTACATCGGATGGGTCGTTTGAAGTATTATGACTGAGCGCGGCTGCATCTCCAACCGAGGAGAACAAGGCAAACAGGCTTATGGCAAACAGACTGATGAAACGAGTCACTTCATGCAACCTAAACGGCATGGGGAAGCCCGTGCGGTGAGTAAGTAATTCTGTCTACGATTACACCCGAAAATGCACGCAGACACAAGTCAACATTCCAATCATGATATGAAGGATGGATAAATTTTCAGTCTAACAGCCGATCCCAAGAAACTTGGTCAACAGACCAACAGGTGAGACAATAAGACAATAAGAATAGCTGTACAGCAACGACCACCTCAGGCCCAAGGGAGGTTAGCATGCCTATCCGCACGCAATGGAAGTTGATGACCATCATTCTGGTCGGTTGGTGGCTGGCTTTGGTCCCGTGTGGCTGGGCGCAAAGTGCGTCCCGGCAAGAACCGCCCATGCAGGAACTGAGCAAAGAAGAAGCCCGGATGCTGGCCGAGGCGAATCAAGCGTTTGCCGACCAGGATTGGGCGAAGGCGGCTCAGCTCTATAAAGCGGTGCTGGAGAAGAACCCCAAGATAGGCTCGGCCTGGCATCATCTGGGCTACAGTTACCATGTGATGGGACAGTTGGATGAAGCCATCATCGCCCATCAAAAAGCCACGGAGTTTCAGCGGTTTCGTGCCCTTGGCTTGTACAATCTGGCTTGTGCTTATTCACTTAAAAAGGACAAGGACAAAGCTTTTCACTATTTGAATCTGGCCCTTGACGCCGGGTTTCAGAGCAAGCAATTTTTGGACACCGATACCGATCTGGACTTTCTGCGCAGCGACGAACGCTTTGCCCAGGTCATCAAAAAAGCCTTGCGCACTTCCGTCATGGAGGCGAGTCTGCAGCTTGATTTTTGGGTCGGTCGTTGGGATGTGTGCAGTTCGCAAGGGGTGCCATTGGGGACCGCCATTGTCGAGAAAAAAGAAAACGGAAAATGCCTGAGTGAAACCTGGAAAGCCAACGGCGGCAGTTCGGGCACGACCCTACTGTACTTTGACCCTAGCGATAAAAAATGGCAATTTGTCTGCGTAATGGACAAGGGGGAAATCTTTCGCGGTTCAGGAGAAATGCAGGATAAGCAGCTTGTCATCAGAGGGGATCACATCCGATTAGATGGTTCCAAAGGGCTGTTCAAGCTTTCCTTACAAAATCAAACCCAAGACAAACTGCGCTACGGCATTGAAGTCTCTACAGATGCGGGTAAAAGCTGGCGTATGGCATACGATGTTGTGTATGTACGCAAAGCATCCGCATCATGACGCCCACAACGGAGGTGCGGACCCTGCTTCGTGTTATCAAGCGCCCTCTTGACGTTTACCCTCTTGTTCCAGGCCACTCCACCTACTAGGATCATTAACAAAGAAGCTGAGATTTGCTTCCACAAGGAGAACAAAGCTTCGGCTTGAAACTCCTACTTGATGGCTGAGATTTCCGTAGCGGCCGTGCGGTGATCTTGGCCATTCTGCTTTATAGATGCTGAATAGCACGACCTGCCTACCAGCTCCTTGAAGCCAACGAATGGGGAGGTTTGTTCGAATTATGATCGAAGTACAGCAACTGACGAAATACTTTGGATCAGTCCTGGCTGTCGACCATGTGCATTTCAACATTGATAAAGGGGCCATTGTTGGATTCCTCGGCCCTAACGGTGCGGGCAAATCCACCACCATGCGCATCCTGACGACGTTTATCCCCGCGACCAGCGGTTCGGCCAAGGTTGCGGGTTTTGATGTACGCAGCCAGGCCATGGAAGTTCGGCAAAACCTCGGCTATTTACCTGAGAACGTGCCGTTATATCCTGAAATGCGCGTCGATGAATACTTGCAATTTCGGGCCAAGCTGAAAGGTGTTGACCGCAAGGAGAGGCAGAAGCGTCTGGGCTTTTGTATTGACCGCTGCCGCCTGTCCGGTGTGCAGCGGCGATTGATCAGCACGTTGTCGCGCGGTTATCGTCAGCGCGTTGGCCTTGCCGAAGCCATGATTCACGACCCACCCATTTTGATCCTAGACGAGCCGACAGCCGGCCTTGACCCCAACCAGCAGCAGGACACGTTGGCCCTCATCCGCGAGTTACGCGAGAACCATACGATTGTTTTGTCGACCCACATTCTGCCCGAGGTGGAAGAGGTGTGCGAACAGGTGATCATCATTGCCCAGGGCAAGGTGGTCCTGCAAGACACCTTGAAAAACCTGACACAGGACACACAAATCGTGCTGGAAGTCAGAGCCAATCGCAGCGAAGCGGAAAACGCCATCAAGGCCATTCCGGGCATCAGCAAAGTCATGCACCAGTCCACGGATGATCATGGCCTGGCGTCGTTCACCATCATCACGGAGGGGCAGCAAGACCTGCGTGAGAAGATTGCCCAGCAGATGATGCAGCGCGGCTGGGTCCTTTGCCGATTGGATTTGCGTCGGCGCTCGCTCCGTGAGCATTTTGTCGCGGTCACGATGGGGCGACGTATTTCTGAAACGATTGCTGCCTATTAAAACCGAGTGTGTTCGCAGTAGGTATGATCGAATCTTATATGGGAGACTGGCCTGGCCAGTGGTCGCTCATGAGTGAACACCCCGTTCAAACCCAAACCATGACCGAAACAGATCGACTCAGTACACCCTCCAGGATCACGGAAACGGAACCGGCCTTACCGCGGTTGATCGGTTTTATGGGGACGGTCATCGTCCTGTCCATGATTCTGTTGGCCTTGTGGGTCCGAGTGTTGAATCGCCCGCTCCCCTTGGGTTTGTCGATCAGTTGGAATTTTATCAAAGTCTGGACGTTGATTGGCATCGGGCTGCTCGTCATGCAGGCGATTTTGGATCGCACCCGCACCACCCGGCGTAATTTTGCTTTGATGGGCAGTGGTCTGTTGACGTTAGGGCTGCTGATCTTTGGCTTTGCGTTCGTTTGCGATCTCCTGACACAAGGCAAAGAGCCAAGCGATCCGTTGAGTAGTGGCGCGATTATCATCGGGCTAAGTGTGGTTAGCGTTCTTGGTTTGCTGCAGTTTTTTGCCTTCATCGGACCATTTGTGCAAGCCACGCAGAATAACGATGCAGTTGATGATCCGATGTCATTTCTGGTTGTGCCAGGTTGGCTAAGGCAAATACGCAAAAGCCAAGACTTGATGCGGCTCAGTATCGGACTGCTGTGTGTGCTGGCTGCGCTGGTGACGTTGTCCGTGTTGCTCTATCAGCCACTGAAAACCACATTGCTCAATGTGGACAAGATGAACCAGGCCAGCTTGGTACCTTATGGCTTCGGCCCTTTGGCCGTGACATTCATGCTTTCAGGGCTGCTTTTCCTGCTGATTTACTCGCAAAGCGAAGATGAAATCGCCTGGGTCCAGGCAGGGGTTCGGCTCTTGAGTTTGAATGGTCTTATTCTCGCCATGGCGAGCATGCTGCTCGGGTTTGTCGATCTGCTCGGCTTCCCCGACTGGGTCACGCCTTATGGCCTCATCTATGCCCTGCTCGGATTTGTCTTTTGCTGGGGCTATTTCACCCGCCAGGCACGCGACAGCCATGCCAGTTATCGCTTGGGTTGGATTTTGGTTTTCCTGGGAAGTGTGACGGTGGTGCTCGCCTTGGCCCGTAGCCTTTATCCCATCTGGGTGGAATACAAGAGTGGGCAGTTCATGCCTTCCTATTTATCGCACAACGGCTTCTTGCTCATTTGCATTGGCGTGTGCTTTGCCCTGTTGGGTTTGACTCGCATTTCAGACAACAAGATCGTCATTATCACCTGCCGCGAGTTAGGAACCTATTTCACCTCGCCGATTGCTTACCTGGTTGTGGCTGGTATTGCCGTGGTGGCTTGGTTTCAGTTGCTCATGTGGCTGCCAACGCTTGAAGCTTCTGCTCTTGAATTCCGCAGGGCAGTCGTTGTACCCGAACCGGTAGTGGTCGGATTCACTTGGGGCTTTTTCCCCATCATTGGGCTGCTTGCGGTCATTCCGATGCTGACCATGCGTTTGCTCAGCGAAGAAAAACGAACCGGAACTTTGGAAGTTTTGCTAACGGCACCCGTCGATGAAACCGCCGTGGTTTTGGGCAAATTCTTCAGCGCTTGGATCATCTTCATTCTCGCCTGGAGTATTTGGTTTATATTTCCGCTGGTCGTCAGGATCATGGGCGGCGAATCGTTTGACTATCGACCCTTGCTGAGTTTTGCGTTGGGTGTCAACATCATGGCTGGCGCCTTCATTGCGTTTGGCCTGTTCTGCTCGTCACTGACCAACAATCAAATCACCAGCTTTCTGCTCTGCCTGGCGGGGATGTTCAGCTTGCTTCTGCCTTATTTCCTGGCGCCGGACCGACCCGGTTCTTCGGACGCCAGCAGTTCATGGATCGAATTCATGCAATACATCTCCTTTGTGGATCATTATCGCAACTTTGTGGTTGGAACGGTTCATGTTAAAACCGTGCTTTACTACTTGTCGATGGCCGTGTTCTGGAATTTCTTGACCGTCAAAGTTCTGGAAGCACGACGCTGGAAATAAACCCATGCTTTCAGATAGGTGTCGATCATTGAGAACCCATGCGACTCAATCAGCAACCATGCATCATGGACATTGCTCATAGGAAATCGCCATGACCGATTTGCGACAACAAGACCGGAACGAAGGACAACGTCGCCTGGCGTTGATGGTGCTGCTGGGCATCACGGCCGCCATGCTTTTGGTCGTCTTTATCCGGAGTACTTACCTCTACCATCAAGTCAACGAGCAGTTTACGAAATCGGTGCAGGAACAGCCCAAATTGGATAAAGGGTTGAACGCCAAGGAAGACCGCGATACGCAGTCACCGGGCATGGACAAATATTGGGAAGCATTCCGCACCGATCCGCTCTTCCTCTGGTCATTGATCAATGCTGGCCTGTTGGGCATAGGTGCCACTTTATTCTTCACCTTGACGCGACCTTCTGCCGCCACGGGGGAAGCATATGTTGCGCCGCCTTGGCAGCTTTTGTTCCTAGGCGTCGGCGGGGTCGTCGGCTTCTCGACGACCTGTTTCCTGGGCATCGGTTACGTGTTCAAGTTTTGGAACGAATGGTCCAACGGACTGCAAGTATGGAAGCAGTTATGGCCTTGGTGGATCGTCTTGGCGGTGGTCGGCGGTTTGATGCTCACCTTTATCAGTCTGGTTTCGGTGCGCTCACTGGAACAGGATCATCCTGGCCTGAGGCGTTTGATCTATGGTTACAATGCCGTGCTGATGGGGTTCCTGCTGCTGGCCATTCTGGTTGTATTCAACGTGCTCGTGCTCTACTTCGGTCCTGCCACTCCCACGGACTGGACGGCCACCAACATCTATTCCATTTCGCCACAATCCAAAAAACAACTGGAAGCTCTGGAAAAGGATTTGGTGATTTATGTGATGATGCAACAAGATGGTCTGGCCGAAGATGTCGATCATCTTCTATCGACCTGCCAGACCGTGAGCAAACGCATCAAAGTGAACAAGTTGTATCAAACGATTGCCAAAGATCGTGAGCAGATCGATGGCTTGCTGAAAAAGTATGGACTGCTCTTTCAGGAGGGGTTGTTGCTGGTATACGACCCTGAGGGTGAAAATCAGGCTGTGCAGATCAAGCGATATGGCGAAGGCTCGGACGAACTGTCCCTCGAGGACCCGCCGCGTGGCGCTCAGGATCTCCCCAATTTTAAAGGTGAGCAAGCCATCGTCTCTGCTGTGCGCCAGTTCCGTGAAGGCAAGATCGCTGCCACTATCTATTTCACCCAAGACAGCGGTGAAATGTCGCTCAACGAATTCAGCAATCAGGCGCGGGGTCAATTAGCGGGCTTGGACCGCGGTCTTGGCTCGCTGAAGGGCCGTCTCGAAAAGCGCGGCTTTACCGTCAAGGAATGGAAATTAGGCTCAATCGATGAGAAAACCCTGGCACCAACCTTGATCCCGAGCGATGCCAGCATCGTGGTCGTGGCTGATCCGAATGCCACCATCGCTACCGAGGGCAAACTGAAAGCACTGGAAGAATACCTGCAACGGCCCAACGGCAAGCTGATCGTGTTGCTTGATCCGCGCAGGTCCAACGACGGGGAAGTCCTGACGACAGGGCTGGAACCGCTCTTGGAAAAATATGGTGTTCAAGTCGGAAAAGATATCATTCTGCATCCACCCTATGAAGGTTTGACAATTTCAACACTTGCCAATGTCACCATGGCAGAGCAGGCCGATGCATCCCTGCGTTCCGCTTTCTTGGAGCAGCTTAGGATAGGCCGGGAAATCGAATTCTTCATGTTGAACGTGCGTACGATCAAGCCGAAACCCGACTTTATTGGGTGGGATGTGAAACCGTTGCTAAACACCTCACGCATGTTGCAAATCGGTGCAGGGCAATGGCCGGAAACGCAACTCAAGGGCGACCCGCGAACGTTCGTCGATAACCTGCGCAAGAATCAACTTGCCGATTTCAATATGAAGATGCGTAGCCCCAGTGTGCCGGTGGCGGTCACGGTTCGCACCAAGGGAACGCAACTCCCGCCGCAGATGCCGAACATGCCACCGCAAACCAAACCGGGCGACCCCAAAATGGTTATCTTCGGCAACGCCTCCTTCGTCTGCAATCAACTGATGGATCAACAGCAAGGTGAACTGGTCTTTTACAATCTGTTTTACAGTTCCGTGAACTGGCTGCGGGATAAACCCATCATTCTGGACATCGCCCCCAAGGAGCGACGAGCCTACCGCCCCAACATGACGCGCGACACAGTCGAAAGCTTGCGTTGGTGGCCCATCGTCATCTTGTTGGCGTTTGTGTTGATCAGCAGCATAAGTGTGGGCATGATGCGGCGGCGGTAAAGTAATACACTCGCATTTAAGCTTCGCTTCGGTGGAAGACTGGAGGCTGCTTGTCATGAAGATTCGTTCGACTTTGATCCTGTTTGGCATTCTGCTATTGGGCTTGGGTATCTTTGCCCTGCTGCAAATTCTGGACATCAAACCGGCGAGCGAGCGTGCTGAACTCAGCATGTATCTGTTGCCCAGTCTGAACCTGGAAAAGCAGCCGGGCATGGGGCAGACCACTCGTGTAACCGTCAATCCAAGCACCTTTTCCACCATTAAGATCGAACGAGCCGCCACCGGCGAACAGCCTGCCGCCATTTGGGAATGGATGCGTGAAAACAATCAATGGAAGATGGTTTCGCCGCAACCGTTTCGGGTCGATGAAAATGCCGTCTCCGGTTTACTCAGCCAAATCGCGAGTGCCCAACGGGAATCCATGTCGGGTTTAAGCAGCTCATTGGCCGATTACGGATTGGATAAACCGCAACTGACGGTCACCTTGACGAAAGGCGATAAAAGCTACACCGTGAAAGTGGGAAAACAAGGACCAATCGCCCAGGACCCCATTTATTATGTTGTCTCCTCCGAGTCCGACAGCAAGCCCATGGCTGTGAAAAAATCACGCATCGAAAAGTTATTCGAACCAATTGGCTATTACCGGAACAAACGCTTCTTTACGAGTTCCTTTGGCATCAATGAAATTCAACTTTCTGGTGCATCGCGTGAACTGTTGCATTTGAAGCTGGAAAACAATCGCTGGAAATATGTGCAGCCGCTCTTGGGTGACGCCGACAATGGCATGGTGCAATTGACCTCCACGGAACTGGCTAGTTTACAAGTGGAATCGCCCTCGGACTTTGTTTACGACGGCGCCCTCAGCGATGACGTGCTGAAAAAATATGGGCTGACGGCGGGCAAAGAAGCCTATGTCATTACCCTCAAGCAGCCAGCACCAGGGGGCAACCCTGCGCAAATCATCACGGAAACGGTACGCATTGGCATGGTGGAGTCCGCGGACCTCATTGGCCAAGGGCAGAAAGCGGGATTGGCTTTAATCTCTTCACCGTTTGCCTGGGGTTGGCCAGTGCATTTGGCTGCGGTCGTCGATGCTAAACTGCAAGTAAATCCCAGTGGATCCGCGAAGATTTATTACGCCCTGAAAGAGGGTGAAAACAGCATCATGCGGTTGCGATCGCCGCAGCCAACCGGCACTTGGCCGATCATGGCCACGCTGGCCAAAAAGGTTGACGAGTTTCGCAGTCGGCAACTGCTGAGTCTGGACGTACCAAAGCTGGATGCCATCGACTTCACCTCTGGCAGCGACCAAATGCGACTACGCCGACCCGAGTTGAAACCCGATGGTTCTATCCCAGCTAATTGGCAAATCTATTTCGACCAGCGCGCCAAGGTGGCTGCAGATCTAAAAGTGGTTGAAAATCTCATCAATGCCTGTCAGAAAGTGGCCATGCACGATGCCAAGGGCTTTTTGGACGACGAAGGGCGGCAAAAAGCTTGGTTCGGCACCGACCCGGTAGACATGGGTTTTGACAAGCCGCAGGCCATGCTGACCTTCTGGCTGGACGCACTAGTGCGCGATGCCCAGGGTAAGGTCACCAACGAAAACGACCCCATCTTCAAGGATGGCATCAAGGACAAATTCACGGCCAGGCTAACCATCGGCAAGAAAGATGACAAGCGTCACGTGGTTTACGTCAAACGGGAAATGCCCGGTCTGCAACCCGTCATCCTGGCGATCCCCGATCCGTGGATTCAGGCAGGCAACCCCAACTTGCCGCAGCAAATGAATGCGATGCAATCGTACTCGCTGAGCCAATTAGTGTCTGGCGGTTATTTGGCCTTCCGCGAGCATGCGTTGCCCTCCATGCGTGCGGACCTTGCCCAGACCATGACCGTCCTCCGAAACAACCAACTGCTGGAACTGGTCAAGGAGGAAAAAAAAGACGACAAAGGCTCGATTTCATGGGCATGGCAAATGACCAAACCAGTGAAATCGTCCAGCAATGCGGCTGAGTTTGTTTTGGACAATCTCAATCAATGGTCGGCTCAGTCGCTTATCAGTGACCGAGCAACGGCCAAAGATTGGGAGGAAAAGTTCGGCCTGGGCAGCAAGCCTTTCATGAAATACACCATTGCCACCAAACCTGATGACAAAGGCAAAGCCGAAAGTTATTCCTACATCATTGGAAAGAAGATAGAGAATCAGTCTGCTTATCCCAATCACGTCTATGCTCGCTTAGAAGTGCAGCCAGCTTCGGGCACGGCACCTGAAAGCAATCAGCTCGTGTTTGCGCTGCCTTGGACGATGGTGCAAACGCTTGATGTGGAACTGCACGATACCATCATTTTTCCCTACGAACCGAACAGCAAACCCAACACGATGACGTTTCAATGGAACCAATCCGTGGATGGCAAACCCGTTCAAACCACGATGATGGAAATGAAATGGGATGAAGCTAAAAAGGAATGGTCGATCAGCCAATGGAAGGATAGCCAGGGCAAGGCCATGGCTGACCTGCCCAAGCTGGATCAAGCCAAGATTGAAGGCATGCTGGCTGCCAGTGGCATGCCCTCCAGCCGAGCCACCGGGCCACGTTTTAACCCTTTGCAGGCGCATCGCTTTTTAATTTACTCGGGTACGCTAGACCCTGCTTGGCGATTACAGCCCAGCCATGCCACGCAACCACCGTCCTTGATTATCGAGCTGAAATACGCTCAAGGCACGAACCGCACTCTTGTCCTCGGAACAGCTTACGAACCAAAGGAAGCGGATATGCCTTCTCTGGCAGGACGCAAGTTCATCCTGGCTAGCAGTTCGGCTCTGCCGGGAGCCGTGTTCTTGGTTGAGGAATCCGGTTATGGTGAACTGTGCAAGCGGCCGGATTATTTCTTCTTGCCCATTCCTGGCATCCCACCGGCACCCAGCAGTCCGGCGCCCACGGTCCCTACGCCGACGGTGCCCAAGTCACCCTAAGTTCAAAACGATCGGTTGCTATATTAAAGAATATCATTTGCCGATGCAGAAGCGGCCGAAGACCAGGTCCAGCAAATCTTCCGAGTAAACTGACCCGACGATTTGGCCGATCGCATCCAGCGCTAAACGCAGTTCCAACGCAATCAATTCCATTGGTTCCTCATTTTGGTTGATGGCCAGCGCCTGAGCTGTATGCTGCAAGGCTGCATGAATCTGCTCACGACAACGGCGCAAACCAGAAGCACCGCTGGCTCGTGCCCGTCCCTCACGGGCCATTTGCAATAGCGCTGCTTGCACTTCGTTAAGGCCACGGCCATGACGCGCACTGACAGGTATAAAACCGTATGGTTCGTCTCCAGGTAAATCGGCCTTGGTCAATAGTCGCAGCAGTGGCGTAGACTCAGCGACCTGCCGGAGTTCCTGCTCGAAAAGTTGTAGAGCATCGCTGTTGTATTCAGGACGCGCCAGGCAAAGCAGGATCAAGTCAGCCGAAGCCCATAAACGAGTCCGAGCCGCTTGTGCCAGCTGATCGGGTAGTTCAAGCAATGGTGTGGCAGGGCCTTCCGCCCAGCCGGCCGTGTCGATGAGGTCGATGGGCACGTCATCAACAATCAATCGGGCTTCTAAATAATCACGAGTGGTGCCTGGCCGTGGGCTGACCAAAGCCGCATGCCGATTGAGCAACGCATTGAAAAGGCTGCTTTTCCCCGCATTGGGGTGTCCTGCCAAGACGACTCGGAAGGCACGCTCCTGCGGTTCGGCCAGCTCGGTTTGCCGCTGCAAATCATGCAGCGCAGCAATTGCATCAACCAATTGCTTGTGTAGTTCGCTAGCACTGATGAAAGTGAGGTCTTCATCAGCGAAATCCAATCCCGCCTCAATTTCCGCTAGAATGTGGAGCAAGCGTTCCTGCACGGCCAGCAAAGGGGAATTGAATTGGCCTGCCAGTTGGTCCATGGCCGACTGCCATTGTTCTTGCGATTGTGCTTCCACTAGTTCGTGAATGGCTTCGGCTTGCAACAGATTGAGCTTTCCTGCCAGGAACGCTCGCAAGGTAAACTCACCCGGTTCCGCGAGCCGGACCGGTGGCTTTATTAGTTCCTCAAGCAAAGCTTCCACTATGACAGGTGAGCCTGGCACGTGCAATTCAACGAGGTCTTGACCCGTGTAGCTCTGCTTTGCCGGCCAGGTTAGCAAATGTCCCTTGATGAGCACATGGGTATCACAGTAACGCCAACAGATAGGCCAACAGCCGCGTTTCAAGTCGCCTGGCTCAAGGGCCTCGCATTGCAGCAGCTGCCGCACACATGGCCAAGCCTCCGGGCCACTCATGCGCAGGATGGCCCTTGCCCCTGGGGCTGCACGCGTGGCTTGGGCGATGATCGTATCCGTCAATCGATGACGAAACGTGGGAGTCAAACTGGAAGCCCGTGCCGACATGAGCAGATCGCCGCTAAGTACGATGAGGGATTCGACGAAACAGCGAGGGCAACCACAGCAACAGCAGCATCACAAACAGCAGCCCAAAATACAAGCCGGGGTCGCTCAGCGGCGTGATCATCCCATGGGTTTTGTAACCGCTGCTGAAAGAGGTTTCCAGAAACCTGATTTGTACGCTGCGGCCCGTGCCATCTGGGCGGTCGCGCAAACTGCGAAAGCTGACGGCATAAGTGTTTTCCAGCGAAGTCGCGACCTGTTCAAATAGCACTTCGAGCTTGTCGGCTTCGGTCGCGTGAAAATACTCGCCACCGGTTTCATGGGCCAGTTGCCGTAGCGACACTTCATCGATGCCCTGGTCGTGCAAATTGACGGAAAGCTGCTCGAACAGGTCGGTGAGCTGATTGGCATTGGCGATGTGGTAATATTGTCCGCCGGTTTCCGCGGCGATTTTTTTCATGTCCCATTCGTTGATGTCGTTGGCGTTGCCCAGCCCCAGCATGTAAACCGGTATGTGCAGCTTGCGGGCCAAAGGTATCAGGCTTTCATCAAACCGCCTGCGAATGCTGCGGTTATCCATGCCGTCGGTCAAGGCGATGACCGACATGCGCATGCGTCGCTCCGTATGACCTTGGCTGGCATCCAGCACGTTTAACGCTTCGATGATCGAGTCGTACAAACGCGTTTCCCCTTCAGCACGAAAACGCTCGATAGCGTCGATTAGTTTGCTCTTATCGCTGGTGAAGCTGGGTGGGTTTAAGGCAAATTCGATGCGGTCGTTGAAAACGATGATGGTTGTGTCTGCCGCTTCACTGGGCATCAACTCAATGTATCGGCGAGCAGCCTTGAGCAGATTCTTGAACTTGCCATCATCGCGCATGCTGCCGCTGCGGTCGAGCACCAATACGGTGCGGACCAGGGAATCGTCTCCCGGTTTGCCCAGGCCAAGGGTATACACCTGTACCTTGCGGCTGCGGGCTTTGTTGATGATTTCGGTAAGCGTTTTGCTGCTGTTGACATCCCGGCCATCGGTCATGATGACAATGGCTTGTTTTTGATCGGGATCGACGGGAGGCAATTGTTCCAGGGCAGCATCAATCGCGTCGAAATAGGCCGTGCCGCCCCGTGCTGTAGCTGAAGCGATATCCGCACTCAGCGTCACCCGCGACAAAGTCGGAACGGAAGTCAGATAGGGATGATGATGGAACAACACCAGGCCACAGGGCGTTTTCGGGTCAATGCGTTTGAGAAAGTTGTTGGCGGCCCGCTTGGCTTGATTGAGCTTGTCCAGCTGCTCCATGCTGCCGCTGGTGTCGATAGCCAACATCACCGATGAAGCTTGATTACGCAGGCGCATGGGTTTCAAACGGTGCACTTCTTTATGGTCTTCAAAGATGACAATGTCGTCGTTCGGCAACTGCCTAGCGGGTTGTCCGTTCTGATCGAGGATTTGAAAACGAATGGTTACACGGGGAAACTCACTCGCATCAATGGCGCCAACTTGTTCGATGCGGTAAGGTGGTGCGGTTGTGAGTGAATGGGCCAGACTCGTCTGACCGCAAGCGAACACCGTCAACAAAAAAAACAGTACAAACAGGCACCTGCAACAGCCGCCGATAAAGCAACGGTGCAGGTGAAAAGGACGTGCGTGCGGTTGCCGTTCCAGCATGGCTAGAACCTATTTTTTATCGGCTTGTTTTTGCAAGTGGGCCAGCCAGTCAGCCATCTTCTGACGCCACCCCTGGTCTTTGGTCGGACCTTTGGACGGTTTCTCGCCCGGCTTGATTGTATCAGAACTGCTGGAGTGATGAGACAACTTCGGGATCAATTTTCGTTCAATCATGCCCCAACCGCTGCTGAAGATGAAGTAGATGCACAGACCCGAAGGCACCCAGTAAAAAAGATAACCCATGAAAATCATCATGAAGTTCATCATCTTCATCTGCATGGCCTGCTGCTCGTCCATGGCTGGAGGCATCATCAGTTTCTGCTGGGCATACATCAGAATGACCGAGACGATGGGCAGCAGGTTGAAAAAGTCGCCGAAGTTCAGCAGCTTGGTGAAAAACCAGCCAAAGCCTGGCCAGTCCGCCCAGCGAACCATCATATCGGGCGCCGCCAGATTGCTGGTCCAGAGGAAGCCTTCGAGCCGTAAATGGGTGCTTTCGTATAGAGCGTAATAAAGCCCCATGAAAATGGGCATTTGCAAAAGCACGATCAAGCAACCGGTGCATCCCCCAAAGGGATTGACACCGTGTTTGCGGAACAGCTCCATTTGCGCCATGCCGCGGGCTTGGGAGTCGTTTTTATATTTTTCTTCGAGTTTCTTCAGTTCGGGTTTGAGCTTGGCCATTTTCGCGGAGGTTTCCTGGGCGATCAGTGCCTGCTTGCGACTGATGGGAAACATCAGCGCCCGCACCACGACGGTCATGATGATGATGGCCACGCCGTAGGAACCAAAAACGCGATACAGCCATTCCAGAAACTGGTGCATCAGGTTGGTGAAAAACACCACAACCGAGGTCCACCCGATGGATTGCGTCCATGAGTAAAACGGTGCATCGGTCAGCAGATTCAAATGTCGCTTTTTGTAAAAGTCATCCAATCCGGGTTGTGTGTTGGGTTCATAATTGAAAAGCAATACTTTGCTTGGACCGGCGAACAGTTGGTATTGATGGGTGACAGTTTTTCCGAGTTCGGGTTTGATGGGACGCGAGATAAGCTTGACTCCGATGTTGCCTTGGATCGCCTTTTGCCGCTCTGTGGCGTCGGGGTCATCATGCACATAATAGGGAATGACGCGGTCGACATAACGAGCAGGCGGTTGTTGGTCTGCCGTTTGCGCTATCACCAATGACGCAAAATATTGGGTCATCAACCCGCTGTATTGCATGATGGAGTCGTTTTTCGGATCGTTGAATAAATGAGGCAAAGCTTTATTGTCGCGATGAGGGTCGATGGTTTTGGGATCATCGAGCTTGCGTGTGGCTACGCGGGGATCATTGGGATCCACCGAACAGGTGACGGCCTGACGAAAAGACATTTGTTTCCAAGCCATGCCCTCGATCGTCAAACCGCGCGGGCCATGCAGTTCATATATGAAATCAATGGGCTTACTGGGGTCCATGGGCATGAAGCTCAGCGCTAGATCGATGTGATACACGTCGGGCAGCAGCGTGAATTGTTTACGCAGGCGGAGATTGCGATGCGGCAGCTCAGCTTCAAAAGTGGCTTGGCTCTCGGTGTTGCCCGGCAGCAACCGCCACATGAGCCGCTCATTCTCCAGTGCGAGCCGAAACGATTGATGCTCGAGTTTCTGGTCAACGCTTTCGGGGCCTGATTGGCCTTCGTCTTCACTCAACAGGACCAACGAACGTTTGGCGGGATCGGGTTTGGCATAATCCCTAGTAGCGAGCAAATGATGATTTAAGGTGAGCCGTCGCACCGCTGCTCCGCGGGAAGACAACACCACTTCCATTTTGCTCTGTTTGTTGCCAAGGATCACGTCGATATCCGGGGTTTGGTCCCACACTTTGTCTAGCTCTTTGGCACGGGCAAGGGCTTTGGCTTGCTGCACTTGTCTCAATAGCCATTGACGGGCCGATTCGTCGGCAAACATGGTGACCACTGGGCGTGGGGTCATGGGGCCGCCCATCTGTGTCAGGCCTACGATCAGCATTTCCGTTGGCAAACTGGGGCGTTTGTCGGCCTGCTCGGGAGTGCTGGCACTGGTTTGCGGTGCAGTTTCAGCAACAACAGGTGCGGGGGGAGGCGGCGGGAACAGACGCTGCTTGATTTGCGTCATTAAAATGATCACGGCAAAAGTGACCAGGAAAAAAGTCAATAAGCGTCGATTATCCATGAGGCTGACCTGTCTTTTTAGCGTTTGACCACATCTCATCGGATGTTCATTCGTTACGTTGAATGACTTATTTTATGAACTTGCTGGTCGCTTAGCAGTTGTCGTGCCCAGTTCCTTGCGAATTAACCGGAAGGCATATCGGCCAGCCGAGCTTGAATTCGCTGAGCCAGACGCTGACCTAGCCTTTCGGCATCAAGGCCCAGGGCGGTTTCTTGCTCTTCCAAGCGAAATCGGCCTTGAGCATCGACAAAGACGGCGTGCAAGGTGACCTGCTGGCCTGTTACCGTGGCCAAGGCACCTGTGGGTAGCATGCATCCTCCAGCCAAACCCGCTAGGAATGCCCGCTCTGCCGACACCGCGATGCCCGTGGGCTTGTGATGCAAGCTTTGCAGCAAATCGGCTGTGGCCTGGTCGTCGCTGCGGCATTCCAGGGCCAATGCGCCTTGCCCCACGGCTGGCACCATCCATGCAGGATCGAGGATTTCCTTGATCGAAGATGACCATCCTAAACGCGCCAGGCCCGCTTCAGCCAGGATCATGCCATCCCAGCGATGTTGGGCGAGTTTTTGCAACCGGGAATCGATATTGCCACGAATGTCGATGAGGTTCAGGTCAGGCCTGCGATGGAGCAGCAAGGCTCGCCGACGGGGGCTTCCCGTTGCAACCGTGGCTCCCTTGGGCAGTTGGTCAAATCGATCATGTTGGTAGGAGATGAATGCTTCACCGACAGGACCGCGTTCGGGAATGGCTGCTAATTGCAACCCCGCTATGGGCACAGTCGGGAGGTCCTTCAGGCTGTGCACGGCGATATCGGCGCGGTCGTTCAGCAAGGCGACTTGAATCTCCTTGGTAAAGACGCCTTGCCCGCCGATTTGCGACAGGGACGATTGCGTTTGTTGGTCGCCGGTGGTTTTGATTTCGATCAGCTCAATGGTCAGATCCGGATGGTTGTGGGAAAGCTGAGCGGCCACCCACCGGGCTTGCCACATGGCCAGGGCACTGCCGCGGGTCGCAATGCGAAGCGATCTCATGAGCGGCCGTCCATGAGCCGAGTTAACCGCTGACGCAGGCGTTGGATCGTCTCCCCAACAAGGGTTGGATCGCCCATGAGAGTTGCCTTGCTTTCGGGTTGGCGTTCTGCCTGGTCGATGCTGAGCCAGACTGGTTTGAGGAGGAGTGGGTCGTTAGCGTACCGGGGAAAGAGATGCCAATGCAAATGGGGAACCTGATTGCCGAGCAGTTCGTAGTTCATTTTTCGCGGCGTGAACTCTTCTGCGATGGCTTGCGCCAACAAAGTCATCTCATCGAGCAATGCGCGACGATCACCATCGGCAAGTTGAAACAATTCAGACGCATGTTGACGAGCGACGAGGATGCAATACCCACGGTAAAACTGCCATGGGCCAAGCCATGCGAATGAACTTGGAAAGGCCCAAACGAGGTCGGGCATCTCGGCCAGGTTATCAGTTGTATGTGCGATTTTGACGCACAAACCACATTGGCTCGACATGAATTACTTTCAAAAAAGTCCAGTGCGGTACGCAGTCACAAACAATGGGAAACCAATGACTGCAAGCAAGGGAGGTCAGGCTTAGAATTCCCCGCCGCCGAAATCACCACCGCCGAAGTCACCACCCCCGCCGCCGAAATCACTACCGCCGAAGTCGCCTCCCGAGGTAGCCCCGAAATCGCCGCCACTAAAGCGATCGTCATTGCCCAAGGAAAAGTTATCGCCATATGCAGGACCCGCACCCCCTGGATTGTTGTCGAGACCGCTTGTGGGGCTGGCATCGTAGCCGGTCATGCCTGAACGTGGATGTGAGCGGAAGAAGGAGTCATAAAGGTAATGACCCGCAGCTGCACCAAATAGGCCGCCCAGGAAATTGGTGAAGAATCCGCCACCGCCGCTGCCGTAGAGTGGCATGGGAGAAGCATACCCCGTGCCATAGCCAGCGCCCATATTGCCCGGTGGCTGGGAAGACATCGGCGGAACCGCCGTCGGATTCGGGCGAAACGCGGCACGAAACAAAGCGACCAAAATCCACATGCCGATCAGTAAAACAACGATGAGGAACAACACCCAGCCCCAATGGCTCTCTTCAGGCTCAGGCTTTTTAAGCTCGCCACGGGCAATTTTATCGCTCAAATCCTTGGGTGGTTCAATGCGTACGGCGCCCGCCCGGATGCCGGCTCCGGAGTTTTGCCGAATGGAATTAGGGATGGCCTGCGTGATCAGCAACAGCCCCTCATCATACTTTTTCTCTTTGAAAAGCTTGATCAGATCAGCGGTCAAATTCTCGCGATTGTTCTTGGTGAAGAAGCGGCCACTCAGGTCCTCCGAAACGCCCAATTCGATGAACGATGGGTTTTTACAGATCAAAATCATCACGCCATTGACCTCGCGTGCTTTCATGCGCTCGGCAACCCATTTGCGGAAAAAGGGTTCTTTGTTATTCGGCTGATAATCGGAGCGTTTCTCCGCGGGGATGTTGGCGTAGGTTTCGATGACGATCTGGCGGTTGCTTCGGGTTCGATCGTAGAATTCCTTAATGGCAATGTTGGCTTTGGCAATGGCATCTGCGGAAAAGAAGCCAGCTTCATCCTGAACCACAGGTGGGGCCGACAACGCCATGGGCGGGGTTAGAACCATCCACAGGCATCCGACAAAAAAGCTCGTCCAGGTGTTCAAGCCAATGGCTCTGTTCATGACCGATCCCCCTGTTAGGGAACGACTGCTTAACCGATGCAGTCATGATAACTGAGATGGAAGCATGGATGTTAATTCACTCATGATCATTTTAAGAGGCTGAACGGACATTTACACCTTGGAAATGAACGAATTTGGATTCGGGACGAAGGGGACCAGGGGCTTGATTTTGCTTGTAGCCTGCTTGTTCAGTCACTAATGTCAATCTGAGGAGGACCTCGATGAAGAATGACGCGAATGCAGGATTTCACGCCACAACCATCTTGGCCGTGCGCCATCAAGGCAAAGTGGCTGTAGGCGGAGATGGGCAGGTTACCCTCGGCAATCAGGTGGTCAAGCGCGACGCACAGAAAATTCGCCGGTTACATCATGGCAAAGTGCTGGTGGGTTTTGCTGGAGCGGCGGCGGATGCGTTCGCGCTGATGGAACGCTTCGAAGCCAAATTGGCCGATCATCAGGGCAGCATCACCAGGGCTTCGGTCGAATTAGCCAAAGATTGGCGTATGGACCGCATGTTGAGGCGCTTGGAAGCGATGCTGGTCGCGGCTGACCGCGAACATCTCCTGCTTTTGTCGGGCACGGGCGAGGTCATACAGCCCACGGATGGCATCGTGGCGATTGGATCTGGTGGCGGGTTCGCACTGGCGGCTGCCCGAGCCTTGGTGGCGCATGCCTCCTTGTCAGCCACGGACATCGTCAAGCGCAGCCTGGAAATTGCAGGCGAAATCTGCATCTATACGAACCAGCAAATCGTCGTTGAAGAATTAGCCTAGTCAGGTGCTCTTGCATTAGACCATTATCTGACTCCACAAAGGATTGCAGCGTGACTTCCGAATTAACACCGAAGCAAATCGTCGCGGAACTGGATAAACACATTGTCGGCCAGACCGCAGCCAAACGGGCTGTGGCCATTGCCATTCGCAATCGATGGCGGCGTGCGCAACTCAGTGCGGATGCGCAGAAGAACATAATCCCCAAGAACATCATCATGATTGGCCCCACGGGTGTGGGCAAAACGGAAATTGCCCGTCGGCTCGCTGCCCTCGTGGGCGCCCCCTTCATCAAAGTGGAAGCAACCAAATATACTGAAGTGGGTTATCATGGCCGTGATGTGGAGAGCATGATCCGCGATTTGACCGAAGCCGCGGCGGGCATCATACGCTCGGAACAGCGACGGCTGGTCGAAACCAAAGCCCAAGAACGGGTCTTGGATCGTCTGCTGGAACTGCTCATGCCATCCCCCCGTTGGGATCCCGAACCTGCCGACGACAAGGAAGCCGCTCGGCTCAAACGTTCGAGGGAAAAAATGCGGGCCAAGCTCGCAGCCGGCGAGCTAGATGACAAAATGGTGGAATTGACCATCGAGCAGAAAACGCCCACCGTGCAGGTGCTTGGCGGCATGGGCTTCGAACAGATGGATATGGACTTCCAGTCGATGTTCGAAAAGATCATACCTAAGCAAGCTCAACAACGACAAGTAACCGTGAAAGAAGCGCGTCAGATCCTGCTGGAGCAGGAAAGCGAAGCTTTGATCGACAAGCAGGTGGTTTCCGAAAAAGCAGTGGCCTTGGCTGAGAACCAGGGCATTATCTTCCTTGATGAGTTAGATAAGCTCGGCGGTCCCAGTTCCAGCCACGGTCCGGATGTCTCACGGCAGGGCGTGCAGCGGGATTTGCTGCCCATCGTCGAAGGCACGACCACACAAACACGCTATGGCCCCGTGCGATCGGACCACATCCTGTTCATTGCCGCTGGTGCTTTTCACATGAGCAAACCTTCCGACTTGATGCCCGAATTGCAGGGCCGCTTCCCCATCCGCGTGGAACTCACGGATCTGACTCGCGACGATTTCATACGCATTTTGACCGAACCGCAGCACGCGCTGACCAAACAATACACCGAGCTTTTACAAACCGAGGGGTTGCAAATCCAATTCTCCGAAGATGCCATCAAAGTCATGGCGGAACTGGCTTACGAAGTCAATCGAACACAGCAGAACATTGGTGCTCGGCGGCTGCACACGATCATCGAACGCGTCGTGGAAGACATCAGTTTTGAAGGGGCTGATTATCGGCCCAAAAAAATGGAAATCCAAGGTCCGTACGTTCGTGAAAAGCTGGAACATCTCATGAAGCGTGAAGACCTGGGCAAATTCATCCTGTGATGAGTGCAGATGTTCATTGACTATTGGTGGCAGAGGAGCAGGGCATGTCTTATGGATACGATCAGCCACGTCGAGGGTTGGGATTCCGGCTTTGGCCGATCTTGATGGCGATCCTGGTGGCAGCCGTCATGATGTTTCGTGGCTGCCAGGAAGGTCCCTTTGGCCGAAAACAAATCGTTGCCCTGACCCCTCAGGAAGAAACAGCGCTGGGTGCCCAGGCCTTTCAACAAATCCTGCGGGAGTCGGACGTCATTCAGCAAGGGCCGATTGTCGACGTGGTGCAGCACATTGGCCGTCGAATTGCCAAGGCGGCACAATCGCCCCGCGTATTAGCGTTGATGCGGATGGAGCCGCAGCAGTTTGATTGGCAGTTTCGTGTGATTCGCAATCCACAGGCCAACGCCTTCTGTTTGCCGGGGGGCAAAGTGGTCGTCTATACGGGTATCTTGCCCGTTTGTCAGAACGAAGCAGCCTTGGCCTGTGTCATGGGGCACGAAATCGGTCATGCCTTGGCCCATCACGGTGCCGAACGCATGGCCCATGAAAAGCTTGCTCAGATCGGCCAACTGGCGGTCGCACAATCATTTGGCAACATGGATCCGTATCAGCAGCGGCAAATCTATGCCGTCTTGGGTGCAGGTTCACGCTACGGAGTGCTGTTGCCATTCAGTCGCAAGCACGAATCGGAAGCCGACCACATCGGTATTCTGCTGATGGCGGAGGCAGGGTACGACCCGCGTGAATCCATCCGCTTCTGGCAACGCATGGAGAAGCAAAGCGGAGGCAAAGTCCCCGAATTCTCGTCCACGCACCCCAGCCACGAAACCCGTGCACACGACCTGCAAGGCTGGTTGAGTGAAGCAATGTTGCTTTATCAAGAAGCGGACCAACAACCCAGCCGCCCGTTCATTTTCAAATGAACCAGGCGGCTGCTGGCACCGTGTTAATATGCAACTTACGGAGGAGGCCATTGGCCGGCGTAGTTCTCAAACCGCATGCAGTGTTTGATGTGAGTTAATGCCAGTCGGCCTGTCGGACCGTTGCGTTGTTTGCCGATGATGATCTCCAGCACGCCTTCCATTTCCTGGCTCGTGTTTTTGTCCTTGGGGCGGTGCAGCATCATCACGGTATCGGCGTCCTGCTCGATGCTGCCCGATTCTCGCAAGTCGGAGAGCTTTGGCTCATTCTCAGCCCGCATTTCCACGCCACGATTCAACTGAGCACATGCGATCACGGGGATGCGCAACTCTTTGGCGAGGAATTTAAGCCTGCGAGAAATGTTGGCTACCTGCTCCTGCCGGTTGTCAATTCGCGGGTCAGGTTCCACGAGTTGCAAATAATCGACGAAAACCGCCTTGATGTTGTGGCGCAACTTTAATCGTCGGGCATTGGCGGCAATCCGAAGCAGATTTTGGCCGGGCGAATCGTCAATGATGATCTTCGCTTCCCTGAGTACCCCCCCCGCTTCCACAATGCGATGATGATCGTCGGCATTGATGCGGCCGATACGCAGCTTATGGCTGTCTACCTGGGCTTCGGCAGCGAGCAGGCGTTCTGCCAATTCCACGCGCGACTGTTCCAGGCTGACATAAAAGACGGGATAGTTCTCAACAACGGCCATGTTACGGACCAGGTTGAGAGTGAAAGCGGTTTTACCGACGCTGGGCCGGGCCGCTACGATGATCAACTCCGATTCTTGCAAACCCGCCGTCAACCGATCCAGATCGATGTAGCCCGTGGGAATACCGCTGACGGTGCTGTCGGAGTCACGCTCGATGCGTTGGTCCAACCGGTCAAAAGCGAGGTTGATCGCTTCGGTGATGGGAAACGTTTGCCCGACAACACCGCTCTCGGCAATTTCGAAAATCTTGCGTTCGGCCGTTTCGAGCAATTCCGTGGCAGGGCCAACCTGATTCTGGCAATCGCGGACGATTTCGTTGCCGGCATGGATCAAGTTGCGCAGGATGGACTTATCCCGCACAATGTGGGCATAGTATTCCGCATTGGCAGAGGTGGGCGTGTCCTCGAGGATTTCGGCGAGGTAATCATACCCGCCGATGTCCTCAACCTGCCCCAATCGTGAGAGTTCCTCGCCGACTGTGACCAAATCGGCAGGGAAGCCCTTGTCGTAAAGGGTTTTGATGGCCGCGAAAATCTTGCGGTGGGCGTCCTTATAGAAGTTGTGCTCGTCCTGAAAGATATTCAGGACGTCCGGAATCATGGCGTTATCGCGCAGCACGCTGCCGAGCACGCTTCGTTCGGCTTCGATGTTTTGAGGAGGGAGCAGCGAACGCGTCGACGCTGCGGCCGAGGGAAAGGGCACCGTATCCGTGGGCATGGCTCCGCCTTCAATCCTAGCAGATATCCTGGGTCGATCCTTCGGAGTGAACAACCCATTCACCCCGTCGATAAAAAGCGACCGCCATGTTCGCGATTTATCCTTCGTGTTGCAAGCACGAAGTTTTATTATTTTCCGGCTTTCGGTAGGCGTCCTTGACCATGCCTGGTGGACTTGTTCTCAAACGCGAGCATCCGTCAGGGAGCATCTGTCCACTGAGGACGCAATGGCTCCCTGCGAGTGCAAACCGCTTACTTCTTATCGCTCGTCGTGTGGCTGATGACGAGCACTTTCACTTCCGATTCGATCTCGGGAGCGAGATGAATCTTCACACCATACAGGGCCAGTTCCTTGATCGGGCCTTCCATGCGAACCATGTCCGGCTCGACGTTGAGATTCATGGCTTTAAGCGCTTTGGCGATTTCGTGCGGGCCGACCGAGCCGAACAAGTGACCCTGTTCGTTGGCGTGGGCTTCGATCGTGGCGGTGACGCGTTGCAACTGTTCAGCAAGGGCGCGCAGATCAGCCATTTTGGCTTCGCGCATCTTCTTCACCTTGATTTTGTGCAGTTCAAGCAGTTTCAGATTGTGCTGCGTGACAAAGGTCGCGAAGCCGCGGGGCAGCAGATAGTTGCGGGCATATCCCGGCTTCACTTCCACGACTTCGCCAGCTTTGCCCAGGTGTTCAACGTCTTCGATGAGAAGCAGCTGAACCCCGTGATGCGGTCCACGCGGCACCGGTGGCTTCCGCTCCTTTTTGGCAGGCAATGCGGGTTTGGTTTTTGCATTGGCTTTGCCGCTGCTTTTTTTGGGTTTCTTGGTCGTTTCCGCCATGATTGGTTCGTCCGTTATCGGTTAGAGGTCACAGGAATTAAAAAGGAATGTCGTTATCATTCGCTGTCGGTTTGCCAAATTCGGGCATTTCATCCGCCGGCGTTTCCTCATAGACGGGTGCAGTACGGGAGCCTCCCGAGCGGGTGCCACCAGCTGCCCCGCCTTCGCCGCGCGGTTCGAGAAACTGAAAGTCATCCACCACGACAATCAATCGATTGCGTTTCTGTCCATCTTGAGCGGTCCAACTGTCGAGCCGCAAATGGCCATCGATGAAGACTTGGCGACCTTTGGCGAGGTATTGCTCGGCCAAGTCTGCTTTGCGTCCGCTTTCGCCGCGGTTGAAGACTTCGCAGTCGAGAAATACCGGCTCATCTTCCCATTGGCCCGAAGTGCTGTTTTTGCGCCGATTATTGACGGCAAAGCCAAACTTGGCCACTTTGCCGCCATTGGAGAAAACTCGCACTTCCGGGTCGCGTGTCAACCGGCCGATCAGCATCACTTTGTTGAGGTTGGCCATGATGTCCAGCTTACCGCATCGCGGCGACTAGGGTACAGATATCCACCTAATCAACGATACATCCGTCTCAGTTGCCTTGCCAACAGAAAAACAGGCTCGCGGCCAATTCGGTCTGGGCCGTTTTAGTCCTTGTCGATTCCCATGGGCACGCCCTCGACTTCTTCGGAAAGCCCAGGGGCATGGAGGGCAATGGCCGCGTGTTCGTCGCGGGCCACATTGAGCATCGCGTCCACCAGTTTGGGGTGAATCTTGATCGTCAAGTGGCGCAGAATCGGTTCATACAAGCTGAAATCGTGGGTAATTTGTTCGAGGGCCCGGCCTTCGATTTTGACGTAAATCAAATAGTACGTGCCCTTTTTGTGGCCATTCACAGCGTACATCAGACGGCGTTCATCCCACGGGCGGCTGATGAGGATTTCGCCTTTGTGTTTTTCAAACATGGCGTGCACACCGGCGATCACGCCGCTGGCGTCGGCATTGTATTTGGCACTATCCAATAGCAGCATGCATTCATACACATTCGCGGGCAAGGCAAGTCTCCTTCAACACGGACGACGTGAGTGGGGCTTGCAAATCGGCATGAGACACTCAGAGCCGACTTGCTAAGCGTCGTCTCGGGGTTTCGATTTATTGGCATCCTCTGCATTGAACCGATTCATGCAGACTTGAATGCCTTCGCGTATCCAAGTAACAACGGCCTGAGCCGCTTGTGCGATCATTGCTTCTAATTCTTTCTGCTCGCTTGCTCGAAATCGGCTCAGCACGTAATCTGCAAGGGGTCTTTCGCCCTGAGGAGCACCAATGCCAATGCGTAAGCGGGCGTATTCGCTGGTGCTCAAGTGCTTTTCAATGTCTTTCAGTCCGTTGTGGCCGCCTGGCGTGCCACGGGCTCTTGCCCTTAACTTGCCCAATGGCAAGTTGATGTCGTCGCAAACCACCAGAAGTTGAGCAATCTCCAATTTATAATAATCCAGCGTCTGGCGGACCGAACGACCGCTTAAGTTCATAAAGGTCAGCGGTTTCAGGTAAAGCACTTTTTCGCCGGCTTCGTTGCCCTCCGCCACCGCGGCTTCAAAACGATCTTGCCAGGGGCCTACGCTCGGATGTTGACTCAAATAGTCCAGAACCATGAAGCCAACGTTGTGCCGAGTGTTGGCATAGGTCTGGCCGGGATTTCCAAGACCCACGACCAATTTCATCGTCAGCAATACCTGTCGTTAGAGCGATTCCAGTCTGCGAAGCCTGATTATTCCTCTTCTTCCTCAGCCGGTTTGCGGGTCGAAATCACTTCAGGTTCGACGGCACCTTCAACCGCTTCCGCTGGTTTCTCTTCTTCAGCCATGGGCTTGGCACAAGTGACCACGACTTCGTCCGGGTCGCCTAGCACTTTGACCCCTTCGGGTAGCGCCAGTTCACGAATATGAATGGCCTGGTCCAATCCGAGTTCGGCAATGTTGATGCGTATCGTATCAGGGATGTTCGTTGCCAGGCATTCCACATGCAGGTCGTGCAGCTGCATATTGATCACACCGCCCTCGGCCTGACCCTTGGCTGTGCCGCGCAATTGAATGGGAACGGTGATGTGCACTTTTTCATCCGCACTGATGCGTTTGAAGTCCACGTGGTAAAAGTCCTTACCGAATACATCCCATTGCACTTCCTGAACCAGACACTTTTCGGGTTTGCCATCGATGGCCACGTCGATGATCCGGCTGCCCTGGCGGATCACTTTACGCATATCGTCCGCGGCGATGCTGATGCTAATGACGGCTTCTTTGTGGCCATAGACGATCGCGGGGATCATTCCCTTGCGGCGCAATTGCTTGGCACTTTGACTGCCATGAGATTTACGAGCGGAGGCGTTGATGGTTTTCAATGCTTCAGACATACGGCACCATTAAAACAAAATTCCCAATCCTTGCACCTTGTTCGCAAGGCCGCAAGAGCTTTTAGTTGTTTGACTGTAACTGTAAGTATCAAAAAAAGGGGGGGCACTGGCAAGGGGCGCTTGAGGGAAAATCCATGTCGGCGACGATGCACTCACGGTCGCTTGTTTGCGGCAATTTCTTCTGGAAATCCTTGGCGAATGCAGGTTTACCAGTTCGGCTTGAAATGTTCGTCGCGTTGACGGTGTTCACGCAATACAGCCAGCAGGATGCCCATCGCTCGGCTTTGTTCGTTGAAAGCCAGATCCAACTGCCCCTTTTGGAAAGCCAAAATGGCTGCCGAATGGTGCTTGTTATGTTCATCCCAATTGAGCTGCCAGTTCTTTTGCCTGGCCAGCTCGATCAACCCCTTTTCCGTTTGCATCATGCGTTCGAGCAGGCTGGAATCGACGGCGCAACTGGCTTGCCGGTAAACCTGAGGTGGCGAGGGGCCTTCTTCCTCAACTCCATCGGAATTGAGTTCACGACGATAATTACCGACCAGGCCAATGATGCCCGTGACCAACACCCCTGCTGCCAGGCAGAAGGTGAGGATGGCAGGCCATCGAAATTCATTGACGACGAGGACCAATGCCAGCAAGGCCAGGGCGATGCCCGTGCCGACAGCGATGGACGGCCAGGGCAGTTTTTTAATGTTGATCGCTTGCTTGGTCGGACGGACGAGCTTCTGGACGCCTGACGTTCCGAGCTTGGGCGATTCGCCGACCAAACGCACAGCGACCACGGTGATGTTGTCCGGGCCGCCTCGCAAATTTGCCAAGTCGATCAGGAACTGGCAGGCTTCATTGAGAGGTAAATGAGTGAAAGCTGCACCGAGTTCCTGGTCTGTGAGTTGATTGCTCAAGCCATCGCTGCAAAGGACGTAGATATCGCCCGCCAATATGGGGTGAGGGCCTTCTACATCTACCTGGACGTTGGCTTCGGGCCCGAGCGAGCGGACGATGACGTTGCTGGGCACCCCGGCTATGCGGTCCGGCGAAACCTGCTGCCTGCGCGCCAGTTCCCATTGCAAGCTGTGGTCGAAGCTGATTTGCTCAACCTGATCGCCGCGCACACGATAAGCTCGGCTGTCACCGACATGGCCGATCCATGCACCCTCGGAACGGAGGATCACCGCTGTGCTGGTCGTGCCCATGCCCTGAAATTCACGATTTTGTTGGCCGCGCTGGTGAATTTTCGTATTCGCTTCTTGAAACGCACGACGCAGTGCCACAGCTGGGCCAAGATTGGCGTGCTTTTGGTAGGTGTGCAGAATCAAATCGGAAGCCAAGTCGCTGGCCATTTCGCCGACGGCATGTGCTCCCATCCCATCGGCAACGAGAAACACGTGGCCACGTTCCTGCCAGACGTCTTCCGTTCCCGCCGTGAGCATACCGTAAGCGTCTTGGTTATGGCTTCGCCGGACGCCAACGTCCGTCAAAGCCACATACTCCTTGAGCTCAAAGCCGGGGATTTGTTTTTTGGTGTTGTTGACCTTCTGACTCATGATCCCAATCCAAGTCAAGTGCTTTTCATCATAGTAACATGAGGTGATGAACTTGGGGACAATAAAGTTTCATAAATTTGAGTTCTTTGGTTGCCGGAGAACGTCGTTTAAAGCTGCTACAATAAGCTACTATGCCGAGTTTACCGCCCTCAAAACAATTGGCAGCTTTACCGGGTGAGCCATTGGTCTTTCCTTTGGAGGTTGGTTGGACCCCCTGGGCAGCAATGCAGCGGCTGGGTCATTTACGTTTTCCATTGCTCCTGGAAAGTTCGCTCGCCCATCCGACCTTGGGCCGCTATTCGTTTGTCATGGCGGATCCCGTTCAGGTGTGGTCGGATCGTATGGCACGCGGTGTGGATACAAGTGCATCTTCCTGCTGGCAAGCATGGATGGAGGCATTGCAAAGCTATCGGCTTGCACCATTGCCTGATTTGCCACCCTTTCAAGGCGGCCTGGCTGGCTGGGTTGGTTATGAGTTGGCCCACTCGCTGGAGAAAATTCCGTTCCCCCGTTGGGATGATGGGATGATGCCCGATTACTGCATCGGGCTGTATGACTGGGTGCTGGCTTTTGATCACCTGCGCGAACAAAGCTGGATCATTGCTTCTGGTTGGCCCGGTCGGGACGCAAAGGAACGCCAGCACCGGGCTCGGCAAAGAGTGGAACAAGTCCGCCAATGGCTGAACGCTGGTAGTGGCTTCACTAGTGATAATATGGAACCAACCCAGCAAAGTGGCCGTGGTTGCCCGAATTACCCGGTGCCGGGAGTGCAGGGGGTCTGCAGCAATTTTTCCCGCGAGGGTTACTTGCAAGCCATCGAGCGTGTGCTTGAATACATCCGCGCAGGCGACTGCTTTCAAGTGAACCTGGCCCAGCGCTTGCGTCTGCCCGCACATTGGACGCCACTCCAGGTTTATGCCCATATGCGCGAACGCAACCCGTCACCGTTTGGCGGCCTCATGCTGGCCCCGGAATGGGCGGTCATCAGTGCGTCACCCGAACGGTTTTTGCAAGCCCAGGCCAGTGGTGTCATCGAAACCAGACCCATCAAAGGCACTCGTTCTCGTGGAACGACGCCGGCGAGTGATCACGCACGAGCAGTTGAATTGGTGCAATCACCCAAGGACCGAGCTGAGAACATCATGATTGTGGACCTCCTTCGCAACGACCTTGGCCGCAGCTGTGTTTACGGCTCAGTGCAGGTCAAGCAACTATGCCAGGTGGAGAGTTTCCCAACGGTGCATCATCTGGTGTCGGTGGTGCAGGGCCAACTGCGACCAGACTGTTCAGCCATGGAGTGTTTTCAGCGTGCATATCCGGGAGGCTCGATCACCGGTGCCCCCAAGGTGCGGGCGATGGAGATCATCACGGAGTTGGAACCCACGGTGAGGGGGCCTTATTGCGGTTCGATGGGATATTGGAGTTTCACCGGGGCCATGGATACGAATATCCTTATTCGTACGGTTACCAGCCACCAGGGCTATTGGTATTTTCCCGTGGGTGGTGGTATCGTGGCCGACTCTGATCCCGAAAGCGAATACGAGGAAACGCTGCACAAAGCTGCAGGCTGGTTACGCACATTAAGCAAGGGTTAAACGGCAAACCATGGCACACGAGCAACTCATCTTGGAGGGTCTGATCACTACCTTAAGTGCTGAAGGAACATTTCATGTTGCGCCCATGGGACCACGTTGCGATACAACCATGCGGCAACTGACGCTGAGGCCCTATCAAACCAGCCAGTCGTTTCACAATCTGCGTGACACCAGGCAAGGCGTGTTTCATGTGGTGGATGATGTGCTGCTGCTCGCTCAGGCGGCCATTGGGAGGGTAGATCCGGGCGTCCCCACCATGATGGCTCAGCAAGTGCAGGGGCATATCCTGCTCAATGCTTGTCGTTATTACGAATTTGTCATCGACGACATGGACACACGCAGCGAGCGAGCCGAACTGCATGCACGCGTCGTCAGCCATGGCAAGCTGCATGAGTTCTTCGGCCTCAATCGGGCGAAGTTTGCCGTGGTGGAGGCAGCGATCCTGGCCACACGGGTGCATTTGCTGGAGCGCAGCGAGATCGAGAAACAACTCACACTGCTCGAGCCATTAGTGGACAAAACGGGCGGCAGCCGCGAACGCGAAGCCTGGCAGCTGTTGCGTGAATACATTCAGCAGCAACCACCGCCGACCAGCCAACGACAGGGGGCCAGCCCAGCATGATGCGTTTACGCACGCCCAGCCGGCTGCATTTCGGGTTGCTGGCGCCGCAGCAGCAGCAGCAGCAGAATGGCCGCGCCCCTGGCGGGATCGGCCTTATGGTGCGGGACCCCGGTATCGTCATCACCATGCAGCCAGCCAAGGAATGGAATATCGTTGGCCCCCGTGCAGAGCGTGCACGGACCATTTTAGATCGGCTGCTCGCCCACCCGCTGGCTGCTCAGCGGGCGGTTTCGCCACAGTTGTTTGTGATTGAGCATGCACCGTTGGAACACATCGGACTGGGCACCGGCACGCAGCTAAGTCTGGCCCTGGCCCGTTTGCTATGGTCTAGCCAAACGCAAGCGGAACCGCGTTTGGAGCAGTTGGTCCACTGGACCGGCCGCGGGCAACGGTCGGCCATTGGTGCTTACGGATTTGAGCGGGGCGGCTTGATCGTCGAAGCAGGCAAGGCCGTCGATGCTCAACATTTATCGGTGTTGATTACCCATTTGGCCCTGCCAGTCGAGTGGCGGATTTTGCTGTGCATCCCCGAGCATGCGTCGCCCTGGTCGGGCGAACAGGAACGGTCAGCTTTTGCGCAGTTGCCTTGCATTGAACCATCGCCAACGCCCCGGCTTTGCCAGTTGATCCTTCAGCAGTTGCTTCCGTCGGTGGTAGAAGGTTCGTTCGATGCGTTCGCAGCTGCAGTGTATGAATACAACCGCGTGGCTGGTGAATGGTATCGTGCCGTGCAGGGGGGCGTGTATGCCAACGCCCATATCGAACGGATGATTGATGCCTTACGTGCACATGGCTGCCATGGCGCTATTCAAACATCATGGGGACCAACGGTTGCTGGTTTCGTGTCCGATACGACCCATGCCCAAGCGTTGCTGGCCTCGCTGCAAGCCGAAGCCAAGGTTTTGGGGTATCAATTGTTAGTCACCCAGGCTGATAACCTTGGAGCAAATCTCGAACACTTGCCTGCACCATAACTCAGGCCGGTCAAGTTCAAGCCGTTGTGGAAACGATCACCGACGTCGCTTCGGTGTTGCGCATCGTGCGCGGTTGGCCGGTCGATTGCAACAGCGACAACCACAACGAGCTTTCCGGATCCAATTGCTTGCGTTCCTTGGTCACTTCCTTGAACGGCACATGGATGAAAGTATTTTTCCACAAGCCGACGACCATGGCTGTACGCCCTGACATGGCTGCATGCACCGCGTTGTGGGCCAACTGCAAACAAAAAACGCTATCGTTCGGCGTGGCGGGGGCAGAACGAATGATGTAACTTGGATCGATATACCGCACATTCACGGGTATCTGACGTTGCTTGAAGTGAGTTTCAATTTCGTGTTTCAAAGCCACGCCGATGTCGGCCAACCGTTTGTTGCCTGATGCGTCATACCCGAGTTTGGCCACCTCGGTTACCAACAGGTCCTGACCTGCTCCCTCCGCCACGGCGATGACAGCATGGCCGCGAGCCAGGATGCGGCGTTCGAGCGTGCACAAAAACCCGTGTGGCCCCTGCAGATCAAAGGGCACCTCCGGGATCAGGGCGAAATTGACATTTCCGTTTGCAAGTGAGGCTAGCGTCGTGATGTAGCCGGAATGCCTGCCCATCAGTTTGACTATGGAAATGCCATTGAATGCTCCCTTGGCTTCTGCATGCGCAGCCTTGAGCACGGTGTCGGCAATCGAAAAGGCGGTCTCGAAGCCAAAGGTCTTTTCCACATAGTTCAGATCGTTGTCGATCGTTTTGGGGATGCCAATGACGGAGATCGGCAGCTTTTGTTTGCGGGCCATTTGGGCCAGTTCGGCAGCGCCACGCTGCGTGCCATCGCCGCCAATGGTGAAGAGGATGTTGATCTGTTTTTGAACCAGAAATTCCAGCATCTGCTCGATGGGTTGCGGCCCGCGCGAGGAGCCTAAGAAAGTACCTCCTTGGTCGTGAATGGATTCGATCAACGGCAAATTGAGCACGATGGGGTCCAGGCCGCTGGGGACCATGCCCGCATAGCCATAGCGAATGCCGACCACTTCCTTGATGCGATACTGCAGCAGCAGCATATGGGCGAGGCCACGAATGACGTTGTTGATGCCGGGGCACAAACCGCCGCAGGTCACCACGGCGGCCCGTGTCTTGGCAGGTTCGAAATAGATAAACTCGCGCGGACCTGCCACTTCGAGACTATAGGGTTCAATATGTGTCGGCATCTCATTATGGAACCAGGACGAGCCGGTGGTGTCGTACAAGGTGCGTTCGTCGTCCGGCACAAACAAGCGGACATCATTGCCCCATGCGGAGCAAAGTGGCGACTCAATCGCGGCAGGTCCAAGACGTTCAATCCGAAAATCGAGATCGGTAGGAGTCATCGTGGTTCCTCAGCATTAGCGAATCAATGTTGTCTTAAACGATGAGAGAGGCCAGGGCAAGTAGGATGCTTCTGAATTGGGAGTTGCCGTGATACTGTCCTTGGCACGGTTTGCCGTAGGAGCGGTGAATGATCAGTCGAAACGACCCGAAGATGGCACTTCCGGAATGCGATTGAAAACACAATCCGATGGGCCAGGTTCTGACAGCCATTGAATAAACGAAATCGCATTTTACAAGCCAAATGTGCCGACGCAATCAGGGTTGATCATGGCCAAGTCGAAGGCCGCCAGGCTGTCACACTCATAGTTGAATTAACAAGATGGGCAAAGAATGTGTTACGATGAATTTAACATCGACCTAATTGCACCAAAGTACCATGCTGCAAGGGCAAACACACATTCATCTCTTACGAAAAAAGCCCCTTAGATGTGAGACGAATGCAAGGAGGGTGCCTTTGGGTCGGAAAGGCTTATCAGATATGCACTATTGTGGAGTTGATTCGAAGTGAAGTCGATTACGTTTCGCAGGCCGGCGATTATGCGGCAACAGAGGGCGACGGGGCAGTAGTGGTGTCGGCATCCTCCAACCGCACAGCGATGCGTTTTGAGACGCCGGCTTCTTGCATGGTCACGCCGTATAGTACGTCGGCAGCGGCCATGGTTTTCTTGGAATGGCTGATGATGATGAACTGCGACAGGTCGAGGAACTCGCGCAAGACGGCAACGAACCGGCCGACGTTGGCTTCATCCAAGGCGGCATCCACTTCGTCCATGATGCAGAACGGGCTTGGCTTGTCCCGGAAGATGGCGAGCAAAAGTGCAACAGCCGCCAGTGACTTTTCCCCACCGCTCAAGAGCGACAATTGCCTGGACTCTTTCCCTGGGGGCCGAGCGACAATTTCGATGCCTGATTCAAGCACGTCATCCGGGTTTTCGAGAACAATGTCGGCCAACCCGCCGCCAAATAGTTTGCGGAAAATGTCCTGAAAATGCTGCCGAACAGATTCAAACGTTTGTGTGAACATACGCCGGGAGTCGCCATTGATCTTTTCCAGGATCTCATCCAGAGCAGCTTTGGCCTGGACCAGGTCATCATGCTGCTTTTGCATATTCGCGGCACGCGTTTCTAACTCGGCGAGTTCGTGCAGGGCTTCCAAGTTGATGCTGCCCAAGCGGTTGATTTTCTTTTTCAAGTCGGCAATTTCCGTTTGCAGTTGGTTTGGGTCGATGGGCACTTCCGGAGCCTGATATTGTGCATAGGCTGTTTGCAGGTCCAGTTCCCATTCTTCCCGAAGCCTGGCCGACAGATGCTCCTGTTGCATGGTAATGTCGTGCAATCGCAGTTCCAGAACATGGCGCTGGTTCAACTGTTCCTGCCAAGCGGTGCGGAACTGCTGGGTATCCTGCTGTAGTTGTAACCGTTGATCGCGCCAGCGCTGGCTCTGCGATTGCCATTCAAGGAGGGTTTGTTGCAAAGCGGCGTATTGCTGCGTACTTTGCGAGAGGCTGCGTTGAGCATCGGCAATGATCTGATGGCTTTGCGTGATTTGTTCCGTCCATTCCTGTTGCTGTTGGTTCAGACGGTTCCACTCCTCGCGATGATTGGCTTCTTGTTGTTGGACTTGCTGTAGCAGTTTGGCTACGGCGGAGCGGCGCTCATCAACAGTTGCGGCATCCACCTTGGCTTGCGTGAGTAGTCCGTGCAGTTGATGAAGTTGATGCTCCATATGCACGATTTGGGCTGTGCCGGCTTCCAACTCGTGTTGCAAAGCGTGAACTTTGGCATCGGCTGATTGCGATTGGTTTAATGCCAGCTCCAATTGATTTTGTACCTGGTTCCATTCTTCTTCGAGTTGTTGCAATTCCTTGCGGCCCCAATGCACTTCTTGCGACATGGCGGCGCTGCGTTCCTTATGCTGAACCAACCGGGCACGAAGATCGACCAGTTGCTCGCTATATACTTGCATGGTTTGTTTGCATTGAGTGAGTTGATCGGCGAGCCGGTTTTCCTGATCCTGTCCTAGCGTCAATTCCTGCTCACTTTGCAGGATGCGGTCTTCCAGCAGTTCGGCTTGGTCTTGCAAATCGCGAAGTTGACTTTTTCGAGCGAGCATGCCTGAACTGTATTTGACCTGCCCCAAGGTGATCTGGCTACCTTGGCTGCAAACTTCTCCGAGCGGCGTGGCCCAACGCACGCTTGGAAATTGTTGCGACAAGAGCAGGGCTGTCTCCAAATCCTGCACCATGTATACCTGCCCCAGCAGCGATTCAACCAAGCCAGCGGCCTCCGGATGAGGACATGCCACCAAACGTGCGACGGGCCCCATCCAACCAGGGATTTCGTCGATGTTCATGGACGCTGGGGTAGCCGACGTTGGTGGGGTGCATGCCGATAATTCGTGCAAAGGTTCGAGGAGAATGAAATCGGCCCGACCTCCCAAGGAATCGGCAAAAGCCTGGAGGATACTCTCCAAGGTTGCTTGATCTTTGAGCAGAATGCTCTGTGTTTTCTCGCCAAGTAGCAGGTCGATCAGTCCTGCATATTCGGGAACAACTTCCAGCCAATCGGCCAAAACACCGTAGACGGCATTCCAGGGTGGGCTGGGGTTGCGTTCAGCTCGATCCAGAATCTGCACGGCCAAGGGATTGAGCCCTTCGTGAGTGCGGTCCAGTTCTTCGAGCAATTGAATTTGGCTCTGGAGACTTTGTCGTTGCGCTCGCTCTTGGAGCAAACGCTCGCGCAACTGATCCAATGTGTGACGTACGGTTTGTGCTTGCTGCTGCAGCGATTGATGTTGGCTGCGAGCCGACTGTTCCTGGAGGGCGGCTTCATGCGTAGCATCTTCCAGGGCACGCACTTCGAGGTCCATTTGCGAGAGATTTTGATTGGCCTGGTCAAAGCGTTGATTCAATCGTTGCCGATGTTGTTCCAGGTTTTGGCCATGGGCTTTCAAGCTCACACACTCATTGTGTGCACGGGCCGCTTCACGCATGACTTCCAACAATCTGGCTTGGTCGTCTTGCTGCCGGCGACGTAAGTTTTTAAGCTTGAGTGTGAGTTCATCATGTTGCATTTGCAACTGGCCAAGGGCCTTTTCACATTGACCGCTGCGTGCTTCGACGCTGGCATAGTCCGCTTGGCAAGTGGCTACCCGTTGCTGTGCTTCGCCTAACAGTTTTTCCAACTGCAGGCAACGATCGTGTCGGTTGGCTTGCTCGGATTGTTTCTGCTCGATCAATTCCTGCTGATAACGCAGCGTGCTTTCCAAAGCAATTTGTTGCTCTCGAATGGCGGCCAATTCTGCTTCGGTTCGTCGAACTTCGTCTTCGGCTTGATTGAGTTGTCGTTCCAGCTCACGTTGCAGCGATTCGTGCTGCTCGGCCTGATCTTGTTGACTGGCGATTGTGTCGCGCAGTTGGTTCAATTCAGTTTCCAGACGTGCACGCTCAGCCTGATGCACGTGGTATTCGTGCAAGGTTAATTGCGTAAAGCGCTCTCGCAAGGCCTGCTGATATTCCTGAAACTTTTGAGCCTTGGTGGCTTGTAAGCGGACTCCCTGCAGTTGTCGCTGTAATTCTTCCATGATGTCACGAACGCGAAGCAAGTTTTGTTCGACTTGTTCAAGCTTGCGTTGCGATTCCAGTTTCTTGGCACGAAAACGGCTAATGCCAGCTGCTTCTTCAAACACCTGCCTGCGGTCGTGATTGGAGGCTTGCAACAAGGCATCGACCTTGCCTTGTGCTATGATGCAATAAGCGTCGGCCCCCGCTCCGCTGCCCAAGAAGAGGTCTTTGATGTCTCGCAAGCGCGAGGGTTGTTTGTTGATGAAGTATTCGCCTTGGCCATCGCGATAGACACGGCGCGTGATTTGCACTTCATCGCTTTCAAAACGTAGTCGGCGCTGACGATTGTCCAACACGAGGGTGACTTCGGCGAGCCCGAGGCTTTTGCGCGTGCTGGAGCCGTTGAAGATGACGTCGGTCATTTCGCCGCCGCGCAAGCTTTTGGCCGATTGCTCGCCCATGATCCAGCGAATGGCATCGACGATGTTGCTTTTGCCGCTGCCGTTCGGGCCGACGATGGCTGTGATGCCTGCACCGAACGTGAACGCGGTTTTTTCAGCGAAACTTTTGAAACCCAGAAGTTCGAGACATTTGAGCATGGCCGATGCTGAAATCCCTTCCGCAAGTGACACGACCGGTTGAATTCATTCGGGCAAGAGAAGTAGCCTTTACGAATGTTCTGGTGGTCTTGGTTGCCCAGGCGATCAATCGTGGCGTCGAGCGAACAACGCTGGGGTAAAGCTCCAGCCTTCAAACAATGATTTATTCGCAGGCGATGGTTTTATGGTGCCTGGCGTCATGGGGTCCGACTGGGCAAGCGTTTCCAAATTTGGTGCTTGAGGCAGAGCATCCATCGCGAATGAACAAGTGAGATTTTGCAGTTTATCAGCCTGTTTCAACAGATCGACGATGTCATTGTAATGTGCCCCCATGGCGCCCATTTTGCGAATGATGTCAGACAGTTTAAGGGACGCCACATCTTGGGTGTGGCCGCCCTGCAAACTGATTTTGCTGATGAAGCATTTGTCTTCACCCTCCTTGGCCGTGATGACGAAGTCGGGACCTGCCGTCAGGCTAAAGGGCGATTGAATCATCGGCTCGCTGCCAAAGATGACAATGTCGGGCCGCGAGTTGGTGCAAACGTGCACCATCGGTTTGCTGTCGTTTGTGACCCGATACAGGTTGAAACGCTGGTTGATCACTTCGCAGGGAATGGTGCGATCGCGAGCATTCATGACTTGCAAGGCTCGAAACGCTCCATAGCGCAAATCCGGTTGATTCTCTGTCATCAATTCGCGCAGCTTGATCTGGGCGACAGCTTCATCCATGGAGGCCAGAGCGGTGAGGGCGTAAGCGCGATAATCTGGAAAACTCTTGGCACTCTCAGCCAAGACTTCCGCACAACTGGGGTCGCCTAAATAAGCAAGTGCTTCTGCAGCAAAGAAACGAACCTTAGGATGCGGGTGTTTGAGCCCTGCTTTCAGTTCAGGGGCAACGTCTGCTCCCAGTGCTTCGAGCTGCAAGGCAGCGACCAGACTGAACTCCGGATTCAGGAGATCTTCGGCATACTTCTTGCGCAAGTCGCGCAGCACGTTGGGATTATCCACCATGGGAATTTGCCTGATCACGAGCAGATATCGGCCCCAATTCAACCGATAATTCTCGGGAGCACGAAGTTTGATGACCGTTTTTGTTTGTGCCTCGGCCATGCCGCGCATCGCGTGCTCATTGACTCGGCCGTGAAAGCGTTGATTAATGTGATTGGCAATGAGCATCGCCAGGCGAGCTTCTTGATGCTCCTTATTCATGATGAGGTCAAAGGAGATGTTTTCCAAAACGCGGCCGCCAGCCCAAACCACGCCTTTGCGCCGCGGTTGAGGGTCTTTGTCATCTGCCACACACATGACGGGCCCTTCTGCTTTGACGAGCTTTTTATGAGACAACATGCGCTGTCCCTGATTGGGGCGGCCCAATAACTGATTAGCATCCGCATATTCAAACAACTCGCAATGGATCAGTGTGCCACCGCGAAGGTCGATATTTTTGTCGTCGCCCAATGCTTCGATCTCCACGTCAATGCGGTCATCACGATACGCACCGGGCTGAATCAGCGCAGAAACCTGGACGACAGCGAGTTCTTTCGAATTCAGTACTTCTTCTGGAGCACTGACACCCAATTGTTTGAGTTGCCGTAGAGCCTGCTGCCTGGCTGCACCAGGGGGCGGATTGCTCCCTGTGCCTGGCAGGTCGTGAACGATGCCCAAGCCATAAACGCGAATCGGCTCCACACCTAAAAAGGAAGTGTAAGTCCCAACCGTTTTCAGCTCGGGAAACGGGGGTGGCTGGATTTTTGGCTTATCGCTGCGCGTATTCCAATTCCAATTTTGGCATCCCATTAGGATGATTAGCAACAAAACCGCATAGCAGCGTTTGCCTGGCATGGTTCCACTCCCACCCGAATCCCCAGTCGATCACGCGTTTTGGACTGCTCGCCATGAGCTCGCTGTAACTTCGCACGAGATCTGCGAATGCAGTGCTCCCTGCTTTCAAGGGGCGAACCATAGAGCGGGCTACCCAGGCTGTCAAGGGCAGCTCAAAGCGGCCTTTACGACTCATGGTTAATTCAGCCAAATTAGGGAATTTTCGGGTGCTCGGTGGTCTTGTCAGCACGAATCGTCTGGTCATTTAGTGCGATGTGGATTTAGGTGCCAAATTGATCTAGCCCTAAAACATATCCTGGATTATATCTTTCCATGCTCAAATACGTTCGAGCGGGGGAATTTTCGACTGAACCGGCAGCAATGCCTTGAGCCGTTCATGGAAGATAGAAGGGATTGTTTATGGCGCAAAAGGAATTGGGCCGCATTCACCCAACAGCCATCATTTCATCCGATGCGGTTTTGGCCGATGACGTTTTGGTTGGTGCTTTTGCGATCATTGAAGGCGAAGTCATCATCGGTGAAGGAACCATCATTCATCCACGAGCACATTTAATCGGTCCAATGAAAATTGGCTGCCGCAATGAAGTATTTCCGAATGCCTACCTGGGCGGTAAGCCACAACATTTATTGTTCAAGAATGAACCGACACGAGTGGACATCGGCGATGGCAATATCTTTCGCGAGAACGTCACGGTGCATCGCGGCACCACGGCTCGCTGGACGACCCGCATCGGGAATAACAATTTGTTTATGGCTGGGAGTCATATTGCCCATGACTGTATCGTCGGCGATCGTTGCTTGATGGCTAATAACGCTTTGATCGCAGGGCATTGCGAACTCGCGAATAATGCTTACATCTCCGCCAACTCGGCTATCCATCAATTCTCGCGCATGGGCAGGCTGGCTTTTCTTTCAGGAGTCTCGGCTTGCACCAAGGACATACCACCCTTCATCATGCAACAAAACATCAACCAGGTCGTTGGCGTGAATATCATTGGCATGCGGCGAGCTGGTTTAAAGACGGAAGAGATCAATGCCATTCGCAAGCTCTATCACATCGTTTACTTGAAAGGCCTCAATTTACCCAATAGCCTCGCGCGCGTTGAAGCCGAGTTGGGCCATCTTGAAGTGGTCCAAGAATATCTCAATTTCGTTCGCGCTTCACAGCGTGGCATTTGTGGAGTTCAAGGACCTTCTCGCTACGCCGATTTGGACATGGCTGCTTGAGCTTACGAGATACATTCATCCAAATTACGAATACCACTGAGTCATAGACTCACTTGGTTGCTGGATTGGCGATGATCCAGTACAAACCCCCTTACGTGCGTCCCTTCCCTGTGTTAGGATGCATCGCCTTAGTATTTTTGCTTTTTCCAGGTGGGGCAAACTATGAGCACAAACCAACCGGCAGTCGATGTATCAACTTCGCAATCGCATCCGAAGGGCTTTTATTTCTTCTTTTGGGGTGAGTTTGCCGAACGATGCTCTTACTACGGCATGCGGGCCATCCTGTTCCTCTATATGACGGAACAGCTCAAAATCGATAAAAGCGACGCCTCCTCAATTTATTTCCTGTTTAAGATGGCCTGCTACTTTCTGCCGTTGCTTGGTGGCTACCTGGCAGACCGGTTCTTCGGCAAGTATTGGATGATTGTTGGGTTTTCGATTCCTTACATCATCGGCCAGTCATTGCTCTGTTACGAAGACAAATCGTTCTTATTCATGGCCTTGGTGTTGCTCGCCATGGGCAGTGGCGTTATCAAGCCCAACATATCGTCCTTATTAGGATTGACGTACGATCAACAAAGGCGCGGCAACCTGACCTTGCGTGCGAAGGCCTTTTTGTGGTTTTACTTTTCCATTAATGTTGGCGCTTTAATCTCGATGTTTTGTTTACCGTTGATTCGCGATCGCTACGGTTACAGCATTGCGTTCGCCTTCCCGGCCGTTTTGATGTTCATGGCTTTGCTGGTTTTTGCGCTTGGCAAACCCTTCTATGGAATCGACAAGCCAGGTCCCGCACCCGCGTTGCCTCCGGAAGAGAAACAAGAACAAAGCAAAGTCATCAGATCGCTGTTGGGTGTTTTTATCCTTATCGTCCTGTTCTGGATTCCTTACGAACACAACGATACACAATGGGTGCATTTCGCTGACAATCATATGGACCTGACGATTCCTTCCTGGATTAGGGGCATCATCGGGAAAGATTGTCCACAAGCGCTGCGCGGCGATGCCTTTCAATGGGTGAATTCGGCAGCCGTCTTGATTCTGCTCGTGTTCTTCCAATGGTTTTGGGGCAAATTCGATCCGAACAACCGCATTTCGCCTATCAGGAAAATGTCCGTCGGCTTCCTGCTCACAGCCATGGCGCCGATGATCATGACGTTTTGTGCGTATTATTCTGACACTTGGAAATTTAGTTTCTGGTGGTTGGCAGCGGCGTATTTCTTGCTCACGTTGGGGGAAGTGTTGGTCTATGGCACAGGCTTAGACTTTTCTTATGGCCAGGCGCCTGCCAGCATGAAGAGCATGATTACGGCATGCTTCTTGGCCACGAATGGCATTGCCAATTTCATCAATGCCGGTTGGGCACGGGTTTATGACAGTGATGTGACGCAAATGTTCCGGTTTGGTACGCCTGGCCCTAACGCCGTGGAGCCCAATGTTTGGCACGTGCTACCGTATCAATTCTTCGGCATTGATTCCCTGCTACCCCTGTTCTCGGCGCTGGCCATCTTGTATGTGGGTAAAAAATTCCACGATGAGCACTTGAACAATGTACACAAATAGGACAAAAACTTAGGCGAAGCCAAAGGGGCGGACTAGCAAGTCTGCCCCTTTGGGAACGAAAGTCAATGCGTTGAATCATGCATTCGGCAAAGTCCGATCAACGCCCTAGTTCATGTCCTTAAGAATCTTTTTCCAACGGGCCCAACCTTCGTCGCGCGCTTTCTTGTTGGCGGCATTGCCTTTGGGATCTTCACCTGCACGCATGAAGCCGTGTCCAGCTCCATCGTAGGTGATTGGTTCATAGGTTTTGCCAGCTGCTTTCATCATTTCGCTCGATTTGGGTATCGTTGCGTTGATGCGGTTGTCGTTGCCGCCATAAAAGCCGTAGACGGGGCAATTGATTTTGGCGAGGTCTTCTTGCGAGTGCTGGAAACTACCATAGAACACACAAGCTGCTTTCAAGTCGGAGCGATTCGTGGCGAAGCGAAACGCCTGACCACCACCCCAACAGAAGCCAGCCACGGTTAGCTTGCCATTGCATGCAGGCACTTTAACAATGTAATCCCCCACGGCATTCAAATCGGCTGTCACCTGATCGGGCTTCAAACTGTAAATTGCCCGACCAGCTTCATCGCCGCTGGTAAAATCGCTGGTTTTGCCACCCTTGGGCGCCATGCCGGAGAGCAGGTCAGGAGCAATAGCGATGTAGCCTGCTTCTGCGACTTGATCAGCAACGGAACGCACCCAGTCCGTCAGGCCGCGATTTTCGTGTATGATGATCACAGCGGTGGTCTTGTCTTTCACTTCAGGGTAAACGACAAAACAATGCACTGTTCGATCACCGTGTTTCACTTCCACCCATTCATGATGGCGAGGTGATTTTTCTAGTCGCTCTTTGGCGAAATCTTGTGCTTGCGCCGTAGCGATTAGGCCGAGCCAAACAACGATCACGCTGAATTTGTGCATGCTTCACCTCGGTTAAATGGTTGTTCGGAAATGAGTTTTCACGCAACGGTTCTCGCGGTCATTGTGTGCTATTGCCCGTACCGATGCCACAAGAAATTGAGTTGTGGGTCAATCATGGACATCGCACTGATCCTGCATTGCTCCGGTTCTGCTCCTGACTTATAATTCGGCTACGATGAAGGGTGTTATGGGCAAGTGGTCAGGAGACGCATGCAATGAGCTTAGTGATTCAGCCCCCGCCACGCTTGCAGGGCAGCCATTTGATTGAGGGCAAGCCCATGGAGACTGGCAAGACCGGTTTCCAAAGTCATAGCCCTGCGAATCGCTCCGTGGTCATGGGGGAATTTCCCATCGCTTCGCCATCAGTAGCGGATCAGGCGGTCCAAGCGGCGCGCAAAGCCTATCCCGCCTGGCGGCGAACGAGCCGCATTTATCGTGCGGAATTGTTTGACCAACTCTGCCAGATCATCAAGAGGGAAGTGGAGTCCCTGGCCAATCTCATGGCTTTTGAGTGTGGCAAAATCCGCAACGAATGCCGGGCTGAAGTCATTGAAGGTTTGCACATGGTGCAGTATGTGTTTGGCACGGGCCGCATGCCGGTTGGCCAAATCGTGGCATCGGAAATCCCTGAAAAAGACGCGTTTATTCGGCGCAAGCCTTGGGGTGTGGGGGCCGTTATCACTCCTTGGAATTTTCCCTTCGCGGTGCCGCTATGGATGCTCGGGCCGACGTTGCTGGAAGGCAACACGGTGGTGTTCAAGCCATCGGAAGACACACCCACGGTCGGCCAGCGGCTGGTGGAATTGTTTTTGGAAGCTGGCTTTCCACCAGGCGTCATCAACCTCGTGCATGGCGATGGCAGCACGGGGGAGGCTTTAGTCAAAAATCCTGATGTAAACATCATACTCTTTACGGGTAGTTACGATGTCGGTTCACGTATCCAACAAATCTCCAGTCAATTCTTCGATCGTATTGTGGCTTGCGAAATGGGATCCAAGAGTGCCGTGATCGTGTGCGACGATGCTCGCCTTGACCTTGCCGTCAACGCAGGCATCCTCAGTGCTTTCAAAACCAGCGGTCAACGGTGCGTTTCGGCCGGTCGTATCTTAGTGCATGAAAAACTATTGGATGCTTATGCGGAGCGCTTCGTGAACACCGCCAAACGATTGCAGTTTGGCGACCCCTTGGACCCCAAGAGTTTCACTGGCCCAGTCATCAACGAAGGGGCTGTTGCAAAAGTTCAATACTACAACGATCTGGCCAGGCAAGAAGGAGCAACGATTCTGCTCGAAGGCAGCCGCATGACCAACGATGCGTTTGCCAATGGCTGTTATTTGTCTCCCTTTGTTTATCGCCAGGAGCATAAGCCAGGCGTGCGAACGGTTCGTGAAGAAGTCTTTGGGCCGCATCTGGCATTGATACCTTTCAAGGACATTCACGATGCGATTCGCATTTACAACGATGTGGATTATGGATTATCCCTGGCTGTTATCACGGAAAGCTATCGAAACATGCGGTTGATCCGCGAGGAATGCGAATTTGGCATGGGGTATGTCAATCTGCCTTGCATTGGGGCGGAAGTCCATTTACCCTTTGGCGGTGTGAAGAAAAGTGGTAACGGCCATCCGTCCGCAGCTGGACTCGCCGATGTGGTAACGCACAAGTTTTCTTGGACCGTGAATCATGCGGAAGAAATCAAGATGGCCCAAGGCCTGAAAGCGGATGTGGAAAGTTAGCTCGCTGTGCAGTCGATACGAATAATACGAGCTGGATAATAAGGTCGAGTTTGACATCAGAGGTCTACGCTGCGTGCTGCACACACTGATGTCGTTACCATCATTGATCGAAGGCTCCGACCGGCATTATCCAAGGCATCGTTGTTTCGCAAGGAGGCTTGCATGATCGGTTTGATGAAGGAATTGGTTCGCCCCAAGAAACGGTCATCTTCGCAACGAACGCACTCGCCTTATTTAGATCGCACACTGCTGGCCAGTCATTATGTGCGCGGGCAAGGGATTGAAATCGGTGCTTTGCACAATCCACTCGTTTTGCCGCCACAGGCAAGCGTGCAATATGTCGATCGCTTGCCGGTGGAGGAATTACGCAAGCATTACCCTGAACTGAACGACTTGCCTTTAGTCGATGTGGATATCCTCGACGATGGCGAAAAGCTTGATAAGGTAACTTCAGGGTCGCAAGATTTCGTAATTGCCAATCATTTTTTGGAACATTGCGAAGACCCCATTGGCACCCTCAATCAGTTCTTCAGGGTGTTGAAGCAAGAGGGCATATTATATCTGGCGGTGCCGGATAAACGGTTTACGTTTGATCGGCAGCGTCAGGAAACGCCTTTGGGACATTTATTCTGCGACCACGAGCACGGACCCCAGACATCACGCGCGCAGCACTTGCATGAGTGGGTGTGGCTGGTCAATCAGGCCAAGGACGAAGCGGATGCTCAGCGACAAATCGAGCATCTCGAGGCTATTCGCTACAGCATCCATTACCATGTATGGACGCAGTCATCCTGGCTCGAGTTTATGCTTGCCATGCGGGCTCGGCTCGGATTTGAAATCGAGACTTTTCTGCAATCGGGTCATGAAATGATATCGATCCTTCGCAAGCAAAACGCGGCTTGAGGTATGGAATATGTGGTTGTTTGATCATTGCCTTGTGCCAAACATCAAAACCGCATTACCCGGACCAAGGGCACGGGAGTTTCTACATCGTGATGAGCGCGTTGTTTCTCCTTCCTATACCCGGGGTTACCCCTTGGTCGCGGCACGTGGAAGCGGCGCTGTCATTGAGGACGTGGATGGCAATCTCTTTCTCGACTTCACAGCTGGCATTGCCGTCACTGCGACAGGCCACTGTCACCCGCGCGTCGTAGCGGCTATTCAAGAGCAAGCCAGCCGCTTGCTCCATATGTCTGGGACGGATTTTTATTACGAACCGCAATTGTTGCTGGCGGAGCGCCTTGCACGCATTGCGCCAGGTCCAACACCCAAGAAAGTGTTTTTCACCAACAGCGGCACGGAAGCCATCGAAGCCGCTATGAAGTTGGCACGCAAGCACACGGGACGATCGCGCCTGATCGCTTTTTACGGTGGTTTCCACGGCCGAACCTACGGCGCCATGTCGCTTTCCGCATCCAAGCTGGTGCATCGCAGGGGCTTTGGCCCCTTAGTGCCCGACATTCACCATGTGCCGTTCCCGCGTGGTTGCACGTCCTGTGCCCATCCATCCGAATGCACATGCCTGGCCCATATTGAACAAACCGTCCTCAAGCGGGTGGCGCCGCCGGATGAAGTAGCCGCGATTTTCATCGAACCGATTCAAGGGGAAGGCGGCTATTATGCTGCTCCCATTCCCTTCCTGCAGGCTTTACGGGATTTATGCGATCGTCATGGCATCATGCTGGTCGTTGACGAAATTCAGTCGGGCATGGGCCGAACTGGCAAATTATTCGCCATCGAGCATGCAGGGGTGGAACCCGACATTTTGTGCACGGCCAAGGGAATCGCCAGCGGGTTACCGTTAGGTGCCATTGTTGCCAAAAGCGAGGTCATGTCCTGGCCCAGTGGTAGTCATGCATCCACGTTTGGCGGGAACCCCGTTTGCTGTCAGGCTGCGTTGGTTACGCTCGATCTGCTCGAAGAAGGGTTGATGGCCAATGCCACGGTCATTGGCGAACAACTGCGAGCAGGACTTAAGAAACTGCAACAACGCTTTGGATCAGCCCATATTGGCGAAGCCCGCGGCCTCGGGCTGATGATGGCGGTGGATGTATTCGTCAACGGGCATCCCGATACAGCCATGCGGGATCGCATCGTTGATAAGGCTTTTGAACATGGGTTGCTCCTGCTGGGGTGCGGCGAAACCAGCATTCGCTTCTGCGGCCCGTTGTGTTTGACGGCCAATCAAGTCGATACGGCCCTGACTATCTTTGCAACGGTGCTTGAAGAGTTGCTGTTACCCAAAAAGGCCAAGGCTGCTTCGTAAGCCATACCCAAAAACAAGCCTTCGTTGGCGTGGCATTACACAGACCAACGAAGGCTGAGTTTTTATGAGCAGGGTTGTGTTACGTTCGCACTTCCAACATTGGGCCAGGGAATCGGCGTTGAACGGGGCGGGTGAGCACCGCTGCAATCAGGGTCAACCCTGCCATGATTCCCAAGAAATACATGTCACCCAAGGGCGTTGCCCGAATGGTTTGCAAGCCTGTGTAACTCCAGACTAAGCCAGGCTTGATGTAGTAGGCGCCCGCGATCATGAAATCAAAACTGCCCCATTCGGGCATGGGCTTGGGTTCTTTCGATGCCTTTTCACCATAACCCAATTTGGCAGCGTGCACATCGATGTATTGCCTGATGGCTTCTTCATGTTCAAACGTCATAACCTGCTTTTGCAGGCTATGTGGTGCATCCGTGGTTTTGGGCGGATTGACATTGGGTGTTGGCGCATCCTTGTCCAATTTTGGGGCCGTGCCGTTGGTGGTTGGCTTGGAGGCGGCATTGGCTGGTGACTGTTCCTTGATTGGGTTGGGCATCATTTTTTCAATCGTGTATTCCCAATGCACATGCCAAGGATACTTGATCAACAGAAAACCAAGGATGGTGAGAATAACCATAAAGCGGACCAGTCGCCCGCGATTGGCCCGCATGGGTAAGTCTATGGTCGTCAGCTTGCGCCCTTGTCGGGTCAGGTTGACATGCGCCCCGCGCAGCTTGCCACTGCCAAAAGCCAATACGGAAAAATTGGCTTCACTGCCTGGCTGAAGGAGCACATCGGCCGACGCTGGCGTAATGATGGCACCAGGAATGATGGGTTGAATGGTGACCATCGGTTCGGTGCCGGTGATTTCCGAGCCTGATCGAGATCCAACCGCACCTTCCGCCTCGATGCGTACTTGCATGGAATGAACTTGACCAACTCGAGCCCGGCGAAAATAGCGGATTACGGGCTGCCTGCGGACAATGATGTTTGAACGAACTTCGCCAGGGGCTGGTGGCGGGGTCATGTGCGGTGGAGGAACAACCGCTTGCAACCCGGTCATGCCCGGCATGCCGGGCATGTTGGGAGCCATGGGTGGTGGACCCATCGGTTGACCTAAGGGTGATTGAGTACCGGATCGGCTCAATTGCGGCGGAACACCACCTGGATACATCCCACGTGGAGGTTGCGGGGGTTGCATGTGTCGCCCTTTCCATCATCCCATACGGCTTGAAAATGGATCAATCGGCAGATTGAATGCCATTCATTAGTCTAGCAAGCTAGTATCGTTTAAGTGAATGTTAAATATGGATTTTCATCGATGCGACCACCGTGGTGAGGTTGTACTAACTTACGGATCGATCGTGGGTAAATGGTTTGATGGAGGCTGATTGCTGATGGAGCTAGAACCTGAGCCCGTCGAGGCGGGGTCCACACCAATCAATCGGCCGCGGGGTTGCGACAAATCGACAATGACGGGCTGTTCCGTAGTCGCCTGGCCGACGTTGCCTGCCTTATCGCGGGCTTCCACCCGGACGAAAATACGCGGTGGTACTTCGGGGGGCAGCCGCCAAACATATTGACCTTGATTGTCGATGCTCCTGGCAATGGGTTGCCAGTTGCCTTTGTTTTCATCAGCGTAGAGGATGGTAATCGGTTGTGTTTCCAAATAGGTATCATGAGCAGACCATTGAATGGTTAACACTCCCCCATCGGCTGACCGTTGGGCTTGCACGCGATTGATTTTAACTTGCGGTTTGGTGAGGTCGATCACCACCCACATCTGTGGGGCTTCGCCCGCTTTGGGAGGTGGATCGCCGTAACCAACTCCGGATTTGATAGATAAACTAATCCCGTAAGCCCCTTCGCCTGGCAAGGAGGCTCGAAAGCTGGCTTCGCGTTGACTGGAATCGCGATAGGTTTGTGGTTCTCGATACTTTTCCCATCGCCCACCACCCTTGGTGTAATAAAGCTCGACGATTGCTCCCGATGGGCCAACATCTTCCAGCGCAAAGCGAACATTGATGTCCGTATGGTTGACATAGACCGTGTTCGATGAGGTTGTGTTGGTATTGGTGGGTGGATTCGTTCTGGTTGAGGAGCGATCATTGAAACCAAAATCGTTGGGCGGAGAATCGAAACGCGGTTGACCAGTGCCCGATCCAACGACTTGAGTAAATGCTGAGTTTTGATTGCCAGCCCAATCACGGGCACGAAGCCTGACTTCCAGTTGACCCCGCCCTGTCCAGGTCCATGTTCGTCGCCCGGTGGCTTGCGGTTCAATCTGCACGGTTTGCCATTCGCCCTGCGGAGCACGTGCTTCCAAGAGAATGCTGTTGCGGTCGAGATATTCATCACGAATGTCCCACTCGACGCCGACTTGATCGCCCTGGGTTGGCATGGGCCGCAAAGCAATTTGTGGTGGCTGCGTATCAACGATCACTTTCAAGCCTGGAGGTACGTTTTCAAGTTGAGGTGGCAGCAGGGTTCCATCGGTGTGCAGCGTTTGCACGATGAACCAATAACTGCCATCGCGTTGACAAGTAAAATCGAAATACTTGTCCTGCGGCATGACCGAACGGTAAAATCGCCAACTGCGACCTTGGTCTTCGGAGACCGATAGTCGCACTTCACGCACGCGTTGTTCATCGCCTGGATTGATGGAGAAGGGTATCGGAAAGCGCTGTTTACGGACATAGGACACGCTGGGATCATCTTGTCCCATCACTTGGGTGCTGCTCAAGAGCAACCACCCAAACAGCCATAACACGCTTCGACCTCGCATGGACGAAGCATCCCCTTCCTAAGAAGATTCGGTTCCCCCCATTCATCTCGGCTGTTAAAGCGGGTAAACTTTAACTTTTAAGCGAGGTCAGTCATAAGTCCTCAAAATCGCGTAGAAAAAAATAAGCGACATTTAATAGTGCAGCGAAGCCTTTGGCTTTTTTAGATGTCGATTTGCTAGGAAGGATTGATTCGATTGACACAAAATGTAGCCAACACCGATTCGTCCCAGTCCAAACCGCCAGGTCTATCTAACCTTCGCCGTCGATGGTTGTGTATTGTCGTGCTCCTGGTTGTCTTGCTTTCAGGCTTTGGAATTTACTTTTATATGCGCCAAAAACAGCTCTCAAGCCTGGTACCTGATCCGCGCCTGACGATCGCTACGCCTTATTTGAATGTCAAACCAGAGGTGCGCTACTTGGGAGATGCCGCTTGTGCTGCGTGTCATGGCAAAATCACACAATCATATAAACACCACCCCATGGGCCGCTCGCTGGAACCGATGGATCGATTAACGCCCATCGAAGCGTATGACAGCCATGCTCGCAACCCATTCATGGCGGATGGGATTCGCCATTCCGTGGTCCTCAAACCGGATGGAACGTATCATCGGGAAGAAACGCTCGGTCCTGATCAACAAGTTGTCATTCAATGCGAAACGCGCGTTGATTTGGCCGTGGGTTCGGGGCGTCGGGGCCGATCGTATTTAATCGTGAAAGACCAGCAGTTATTTCAATCTTCCATCACGTGGTATGCATCCAAGAGAGCATGGGACTTGTCACCAGGCTACGACCAGAAGCATGCCCATTTCGATCGTAAAATCGATGCGCGCTGCTTGTTTTGCCATACCAACTTTGTCGAGCCTGAGCCGAATACGATCAACGCCTATCGGCCGCCCATGTTTCAAGGTCATGCGATTGGGTGCGAACGCTGTCATGGACCAGGTGAATTGCACGTGCAAAGAGTTGAACAGGGAGAAGGTTATGATCAGTTCGATCCGACCATTGTGAATCCCAAGCATCTTGCACCCATGCTGCGCGAGTCCGTTTGTCAGCAGTGTCATTTGGAGGGCGAAGTCCGTTTGTTGCGTCGTGGTCGCCAACCGTTTGATTTTCGCCCTGGGTTGCCCCTGTGGTTGTTCTGGTCCACCTACAACAACGTTTCCAAGGACCATGAGATTAAGTTTGTCGGCCATCCGGAACAGATGCGGGAAAGCCGATGCTTCACAGGTTCCAAGGGGCAATTGGGTTGTATTTCCTGCCATGACCCCCATGCATTACCAGAGCCGGAAAAGAAGGTCGCCTTTTATAAGCAGCGCTGCTTGGTATGCCATGCTGGCAATGAACCACAGCATGCGGGTTGTGCACTGCCCGAACCAAAGCGGTTAGCCATGTCGCCGCAAGATGATTGCATCCAATGTCACATGCCCAAAGCGCAAAGCAAAGACGTGGCCCATACCTCGATTAGCGATCATCACATCCCGCGCTGGGCGGATCGGCCGCCGATCACGCACAAGAAAATGGACGGTGAATGGCTGCGTTATTTTCATCAGACGGAAGTCGATGCGCATATCCTCACGGAAGAAGAACGGCAACGGGATATGGGAATGGCATTGATGGAGTTGGTGAGCTTTGAGGATCTGAGCAACGCTAACAACCAGCAAGTGGCCCGCCTGGTTTCGCAACGAGCATTGAAACTATTGGACGAAGCTTGTACACGCTGGCCCGATGATGGCGAAGCCAGGCGTGCACGCTCGCATGCTTTATGGGTGTTGGGGCGCGAAGCCGATGCTCTGGAGGAAATTGAACTCGCACTGCGAATGGAGCCCAATAACGAACGTTGGTTGGTACAAGCAGCACGCCTGGCCATGTCGCTGCGTCGTTGGCCCGTGGCGCAGGATTACTGGTTGCGCGTGCTGAAAGTTAATCAGCACGACCCGCAATATCATTCTGATTTGGGGCTGGTCTTTTTCCAACAGCAGGATTGGGCTCGCGCTCGGGAACGTTGCGAGCAGGCTTTACAACTTAGCCCCATGCATCAGCAAGCCAGGCGTTTGCTGATTTCTTGCTTTTTGCAACTGCAGGATCGCACGGCAGCTCAACGTGAATTCGACCGGCTTTTGAGCTTGAAACCTGCCGATGCTGCTGCTTTGAGGGAATGGTTTACTAGACAAAGGCAATAGCAAGGATTAGTGACATGACAAGTTATCTTTGCTAATTCAAGTAGAACGAGGTGCCATATGACGGATGAAAAGGGTGTGCCGAGCAAATTCTTCCATGAGGTGTATCAGCAGCAGGTTCCGCCATGGGAAATCGGTCGTCCGCAACCCGAAGTGATAAGGCTTGCCAAGGAGGGCGTTATTCATGGCCGGGTCTTGGACATTGGTTGTGGGACCGGCGAGAATGCACTGTTTTTGGCGCAGCATGGATTGGAGGTTTTGGGATTGGATGCCGTGCCCTTAGCGATTGCAATGGCTCAGACCAAAGCGCGGGAACGCGGGTTGAATGTGCAATTTCAAGTGTTTGATGCACTCAAGCTCAAGGAACTGGGGCAAACCTTTGACACGGTTCTAGACAGCGGCTTATTGCATGTTTTCAGTGATGTCGATCGCCAAACGTATGTGGATGGCTTACGCGCAGTGGTGAAGCCCCACGGGACATTTATTATGCTTTGCTTCAGCCATGAAGAAACGTCAGAGATAGGCCCGCGCCGCCTCACCGAGAGCGAGATACATGCTGCGTTTCATTCGGGCTGGCATGTGCGCGAAATACGCCCCACGCGTTTTGAGAGCCTGGCACATCCAGGCGGAGCGCGTGCCTTGTTGGCTGTCATTCATCGAGCTTAACATTGAACTTCAAGGGCGAACCACGAATTGCTCGGTGGGGCGGTCCTCAACCGCGTGAGCCATGATGCCAAGTTGCACGACGCTGCGTTCCTGCTCTTTTTCGAGATAGGAGCGACCTTTCTTGACGTTGACATGGTCCCAGGGCAACACTGCCGCTACCGAACGCGGTTCGTGGATGGCAAACGGCAGATCGATGCCTGAATCGGTGCAAGCTTGCCACCAGCGCTCAGCTTGAAAACACTCATTCCATGCATCCATGCGGGCACCTCGACGCCAAACGGTTTCGATCACCTGAGCAATGCGTCGATCGCCACGGGAGAGCAGTCCCTCCAGCAAGCTTCTCTCGATCTCATGCTGCTTGATGCGCACGGACCGCAGTTTGCAACGTTGACGCAAATATTGACCTGCCCAATGGAAATACGCACGCGACTGCATGCCATTCCATTGATACGGAGTGTGGGGTTTGGGTACGAAATTGGATACCGAGGCGGTGACTTCCACAAACCGTCCTGTTACCTCCTTGCCAATGCGGCTGATGCGTTCCGCCATGTCGACAATGCCGTCCAAATCCACGGTTCGCTCTCCAGGCAAGCCGATGAGAAAATACAGTTTCACTTTGCGCCAGCCATGCTGAAACGCTTGACGGCAACCTTCGTATAAATCATCGTTGGCAACCGGCTTGCGAATTTGCTCACGCATATCGTCGCGAGCTACTTCAGGGGCCAACGTCAAGCCGTGATTGCGAACACCTTTGATCAATTGCGGCAGACTGCGCAATTGATGATTAACCCGTAAGCTGGGCAGCGACACATTGACGCCAAGTGGATGGAAGACATCGTGCATTTTACGGACCAGCGTTTCAAACTCGGGATAATCGCTGGAGCTGAGGGAAAGCAGACTGATTTCGTTGTAGCCCGTATGGTAGTAACTCTCGAGCGCGGCATCGACGATGGTGGCGACTGAACGCGTGCGCAATGGCCGCTTGATCACCGTGCTTTGACAGAAGCGGCATTGCCAGGGGCAGCCACGCATGATTTCAATCGCGATGCGGTCGTGAGTGGATTCGATGAAAGGCACGATGGATCGAGTTGGCGCTGCGATGGCATCGAAGTCTTGCTGAATGGTGCAAGCCATGACTTGCTGTGGAACATCGGCACGGGTTCGATGCATCCCGATGAAATGGCCTCTGGCATCATATTCAGGCTCATAAAACCGAGGCGCATAGAGAAAGGGATCACTGCCTTGGGGCGGCTGGCTGACGAGCTGGGCAATCGCCTCGGCACGCCATCGTTGGGACTGTTCGGCTAACCAGGCGGGCGATCGGTCAGCTTCGACTTCCTTTTGCAAACGGACCTGGGCTTGGCGTTTGAGTGCCAGCCAACGTTCCATGATCCAAGGCAAACTTTCTTCGCCATCGCCGATAACGAACACATCAATGAAAGGTGCTAAGGGTTCCGGATTCTGTGCTCCTGGGCCACCGCAAATCACCAGCGGATGCTCGAGCGTTCGGTCCTGGCTATGCAACGGAATAGCTCCCAAATCCAACATGGTGAGCACATTCGTGTAGCCCACTTCATATTGCAAGCTAAAGCCAAGAAGATCGAAATGCACTAGTGGCGTGAACGTTTCCAGACTGTAGAGCGGCAGTCGTGCTTCGCGCAGAGCGGACTCGAAGTCTATCCATGGAGCAAATGAACGTTCACACGCCCAACGGGGATCCGCATTCATGATCGAGTAAAGCACTTGCAATCCATGATGGCTCATGCCCAGCGGGTAGGTGTCGGGGAAAGCCAGGCAAAGAGTGCCTTGAACGGTGCGGTGGTCCTTGGTCACAGAACCCCACTCACCACCCAAATATTGGGCAGGCTTTTGAATGCGTAATAGCAGCTTTCGCACTTGATTCTTGAGTTTTTCATTGAGCATGGGAGTTTTCTCCCTTTATTTTTGAAGGATTTTGCCAAGGAATCTTATTATGCCAAACTTGTCCTCGTTTGTCTGCACTTCGTGTGTCATGCCGCGCATGTGATGATTATAACGATTGCAGCAAAAATAAATGATCCCCAGCCGTTTGACGAGAATGATCGCCAAGTCTGACATACGGTTTATTCTTCCAAGTAGCCGAATTGCACTAATGAGGATGAGAAGGATCCATCCGTTGCCGATTCAGGGAGTGAAGCAAAATGATGAAACGAAGCCTATGCACCCTCATGTGCTTGTCGAGTTGGGTGCCTTTCATTCTTGCACAAGAAATGCAAGTCGATATGCCAGACCGCCCCATGGCCCATGTCGTGGGCACGGCCTTTGGTCCGCAGCCACCCGCATTGTGGAGCGAATTGCATGAACCATTGCCACCTTATGGCAATGAGCCGAAACGCTTTTGGGTCAGTGCTGAATATTTGCTTTGGTCCATGAAGCAAAGTCCCATTTCCGTTCCGATGCTGACAACCACCATCGTTCAAAATCCTGACATTTTTAACAACACAGGCGTGTTGGGGCAGCCTGACACCCTTGTTCTCATTGGCAATCAAGATGTGGAATATGGTGTATTCTCAGGGATTCGGTTTGGCTTTGGTTGGAATCTTCGTTGTGACGGATCACTGGCGTTGGAAGGCAACTTTTTCTTGTTGGAGCAGCGTCGCGATACACTGACCTATACTTCCGATGCCAATGGTGTACCTGTACTCAGCTTGCCCTTCATCAACGTTGCCGGGCGTGAATCACGGTTTATTTACACGTTCCCAGGCGATTTTGCTGGCGGAGTGCAACTTGGCCTCGATAGCCAGGCATGGGGCTTGGAATTGAATCTGGCCCTGAACGATACAACCCAAGCTGGCTGTTGTGGGTTGCGCCTCGATCTGCTGGGTGGTTTGCGTTATTTGGGGCTTCAAGAAAATCTCACTTATCAAGGTGTTTCGCAAACCATCGGCAACCGTTTTGGCACCTCCTTTAATGGCGTGGACATTCCCGATATCGGCGCCATTGTTGGGCATCAAGATCGTTTCGATTGCAGCAATAACTTCTATGGCGGTCAGTTTGGTGTGCGAGCAAGCTATGACGTCGGCCGCTTTACCGTGCAGACGGCCGCGAAGCTGGCCTTGGGCGTTACCGACCAGATCGTACGTGTGGACGGTTATTCATTCTTGCAACAAACGCCAACCAGCCCCATGATCGTCGCCCCTGGTGGTGTATATACCTCACCGGTAACCAATATGGGACGACACACGAACAATGAATTCAGTCTGGTGCCCGAACTGAGTTTGCAAGCCAAGTATCAGTTAACGGAGTGCGTGAACATCGGTGCTGGCTACAGCTTCCTCTATTGGACCAACGTGGCTCGGCCAGGCGATCAGATTGACCGCGTCATCAACACAACGCCACTGCCTTTGTCGGGCAACTTTGGTCCGTTCACGGGGCCAGCCCGACCTGCGGTCCCGTTCAACCAATCAAACGTGTGGCTACAAGGTGTCAACTTTTCGGTTGAATGGCGGTTTTAACCCGTCCATGAAATGGTGTGACCATACAAAGCGACCCGCTCCATGCAAGGCCATGTGGGCGGGTTGTTTATTCATGCGTCGCGGATGATTGAGATTTGATCCAACCGAGTAGCATGGCCAAGCCGATACTACAAGTTCCAAAAAGGATGATTGAAATACCTGAATGATCGAGCAAGAAAAACCACAGGCCAACTTCTAACGACACCAACCCCACCACTAGCAGGCAGACGATGGTTAGGATGCGCCAGGAAAAGGATGCTTGCTCTGGCATTAACCCTTCACCAAAACAGTGATTTTATTCAATAATTCGCGACCGTTCAGAAAAGGGGCCACCGTTTCTTGTGCCACTTGCTTGTAGTAATAACTGGGTAATCGTCCCTTCAAGATCAACAACTCAGAGGTTTCCTCGACGACGAGTTGTCGTAAAGCCGGGAGCGGGCTGCGTTTCAACGCTTCCAGCGCCTCGAATGCCACCGATGACGAAGTTGTGCTCTGTTGCATGCCTTGATCACCTCCTGTGAGTGGCAGTGGAATCGTTCCCAAGCAGCCAACGCTCGTCAATGAATGCTGTGAGCGTTGGCGATTATTCGTTCTTCATTCGAAAATCGTCATGGCATTTGGTGCATGATGTATCGAGTTTGCGAACGGCAGATTTCAAGTCGTTTTGCTTTTTTGCTTTGGCAGCATTGATCAAGTCCTGGCTAGCCTTCATCATTTCATCCGTCCACTTATCCCAATCTTCAGGTTTCTTTCCGTTGGGCATGTCGTCTTTCTTCGGGACGTAATAATGCGTGGCCCATGAATAGATTGCCAACTTGTAAGATGCTAGCTGGATTTCCGGCAACTTGGAATTGAAATTGGCTGCGTTGAGATTACGGTAGGCTTTGGGTGTTTTGTCAAACTTATCAAACAATGGCTGCACTAATCCCTTCATTAAGTTATCCATCGGAACTTCATCCGATATCGATTTCATGTCTGATTTCACTTCCTTGTCCGCCTTGATCCGACGCCAATCGCTGATGTCTGCAAGTTGCTGTTTGATGGTGGCATGGTCTTTTTTGGACGCGGCTGCGGCAATGACTTTGGCAGCATTCTGGGCAAGTGTGGCCTTGCGAATGGCATCTTCATTGCCGGTCTTGCGTTGCACTTCGCACAACAGCATGAAATGATACGCCTCGTTTTCCAGTTTCTTGTAGTCCTGGTTCAAACTGCTTTGGCTGCGGGCGTAATCCTGCATTTGTTTGGTGGATTCTGCATAAAGTTTGAGGAAATCGGCCTCACTGATGAGGTCTTTGGGAAAGGCATGATCTTTGTCCAAGGCCCAACACGTGGACCAAGTGCAAAGCAAAGCAAACCCTATCACCCAGCACCGATATCCAAAACACGGTTGAAACATTTTGCCAAAATCTCCGAGCAAAAGGCTATGACCTGAAAACAGCAAAAACCTTGCTGATCGTGCCGCCACCATTATAAACGCGTGTGGCATGAGATCAAGGATTCTGCAGCGCCAGCGGCTGGATTTTTCAATGCACGTTTGTGATAAGGATTGAAAGCATCTGCTAGCGCCTGGGTCGTTGTTTACTCTGGAAGTGGCTTATCCTTGGTTTCGGGTAAGAATGGCAAGGCCAGCATGCCGAGTAAGAAGACACCGCTCATCACAACACCGGCATACCGCATGGGTTCCAAGGGTAAGCCGACAAACACTTGGCTGGTCAACAGGCCAAGAGCATAGGGGCCTAAGGCAGCAACGTAGCGACCAATGTTGTAACAGAAGGAAGTGCCGGTACTGCGCAATCGTGTCGGAAACAGTTCCGGAAAATAGACAGCATAACCCCCGAACAGAGATAGTTGGCAAAAGCCCATGACGGGCATCATCCAAAAGATATCAGCAAAGCCCAATAGACGCCCCAAGTACCAATAAACGAGCACGGTGCCGAAGAGGGCCAGCAGGAAACAGATGGCAAACGTCAGGCGGCGTCCCATGCGGTTACTGACCACGCTGAAAAGGTAAATGCCAAAGAAACCTCCTAAGTTCAGAAACAGGGCAGTAATTCCCGACCAAAAGCTCAATTGCTGATTGACCGATCGGCCACGTTGTTTGATTTGCTCGAGAAGTTGCTCCCCCGGTTGGATCGGAGAAGATGATTGCGCCAAACGCTTTTGCAATGCGTCCCATGCAGCGGCTTTTACATGTCCCGGATTGTGGTGATGACCAACCAATAACAACCAATCTTCTTTGTTGGTATACTCGGGCGCATCGAGCCAGTCATCCACGGTGATCTGCTGAATAGCTTTGTCCAACAAGGCAGCATCTTGGGACATCAGCTTCAGCAAGCCTTGGTCGCGTGCAGGCTCTTTTGCATCCAAGTAAGGCCGCTCGATCTCAGGGCGAAAAACCACACGATTTAAATCGACGGCAAAAAAGCCAATGCCCCAAAGGCCAATCACGCCTGAACTAGCCAACGCCAAGCCGAGCAGGGCGTGTTTCCGCCAGACAGGATTGCCGAACAATTCACGAAACGAGCCTAATTGCTGTTTAACCCCCTCCGTCATGGAGGCAGCTTGCCAACGCTCGGGTTCATGCAAACGCCTGCGCACAAATAAGGACAGTAGGGCTGGAGCGGTACCAATGAGAAACATGATTCGCCAAGAAACGCCTGTCATGCTGATGAAGGCGGCTGTGACATTGCCGACCGCCGAGCATGCTTGTAACAAACTTAATGCGAAAGGTCTGGCCCGATCCGGCATGACTTCGGCTACAAGAGAAACTCCTACCGCAAACTCGCCTCCAACTCCCAAGCCGGTCATAAAGCGCCACAGGGCGAAATCCCAGAAACCCGCCGACATGGCACTCAATCCCGTAAAGATCGAATACACCAGAATGGTGAGCAGCATCGTTCGGACGCGACCGTAGCGATCGCCCATGATGCCAAAAGCGATGCCGCCTGTCGCCCAACCGATTAAGAAGATGGAGGTACTGTTGCCCGCGTACTGTGCGATGCGGGCGTTTCGCTGCGCTGCTTCTTCCCCAGGGATGGGCTGTATGAGTTCGCGCATGGCAGGGACGCGAGCCAGTGTAAACAGTTGCTGATCCATGGTGTCGAACAGCCAACCCAAGGCAGCGACTAAAAAGACAAACCAGTGATAGCGATTGAGATATCGAGTCCAGTGCAAGTTCGTTGGTGTAACGCTGGGGAGTGAGCCGCCGGGATGATGCATCTTATTCCCTAGTCATGGAATTGAGGTAACATGGAACAGATATTACCGTGTTTAATTCGAAATGCCAGAGAAGGTTGGCGTACTGCATTTTTGCATGCTATATCAACAAAGTGTAACCGTTCATTTCTAAGGAAAAAATCGGCGCTGCATTGTTTTTTTTCCATAACTATTTCCCATCAGGCGAGAGAATTGATGGCTAACAAAACTTTTCCACGTCTTGGATTTATCGGGGCTGGCAAAATGGCTACGGCCATTATCAAAGGTATATTGCGGGCCGACTTAACTACACCTAACCACATTGCAGCGAGTGATGTCATCACTTTAACCAAACACCCGCTCGTGAACGCAGGGGTTCGCTTGCTGGATTCCAATGTCGAATTAGTCAAGAACAGCGACATCATTTTCTTGGCCGTCAAGCCACAGGTCTTTAACAAGGTATTGCAAGAGATTCGCGAATTGTTAACGGCTGAGCAGTTGGTTGTTTCGATTGCTGCTGGCCTGTCGTTGAAACAAATCAGCCATGACTTACCCCCTGGCACACGACTGATTCGCGTGATGCCAAACACGCCGGCGCTAGTTGGCGCGGGTGCCACAGCCTTTTGCCGTGGTCCGCATGCAACGCCCGTTGATGTGGATTGGGTCGAACAAATCTTTGAAACGATTGGCATCATCCACGAAGTTGGCGAGAGTTATTTAGATGCGATCACGGGGCTGTCAGCCAGCGGCCCAGCTTACGTTGCTGTGATGATTGAAGCGATGAGCGATGGCGGTGTGCGCTGCGGTTTATCGAGGGAAATGGCAACGGCATTGGCGGCGCAAACCGTTATGGGGGCTGCCAAGATGATTTTGGAAGAAAAACTGCACCCCGCCCAATTGAAAGATATGGTGGCTAGCCCCGGTGGCACGACCATTGCCGGACTGCATGCACTCGAAAGAGAAAAATTCCGGTGCAGCGTGATCGATGCCGTCGTCACGGCCGCCAAGCGTTCAGCCGAGCTGGGCCGTGGACAAAACGGGTGTTAACGTCCAGCTTAATCTAAGTCGCGACCATCGATGCGCGCCCCATCGGCCCGATGGCACAAACGCTGGAACAGGGACACGTAAATGGAATTGGGTGGGTTCGGCGGTGGTAACGGCTGCATGCCGACATTGTTCATGATCGGACTCCACAAAGGCAGGATCATAGGGTCGGGCCCGATGTCATAACGAATGCGACGCACAGAGCCATCGGCAAAGAGAGTGTTCATACTGCCAGAATGGGCGGAACCGAAACCGTCACCGACAAAATCAGTCGGATTTAAGGCATCAATATGGGGTTGAATCAAGCCTGCACGTAGCGTGCTGACACCAAAACCGCTCACATAGCCGGCCTTATCACCTTCCTGAGCGATCCCCGTGAATAACAGTGCACGGTTCATCCGTTTTTCAGCAACCATGATGGTATAGCTAGGACCATCGGTGACATCCCGAACATGCAATTTTCCATCGATCTTCCGAAAAGTGCCGGAGGAAGTCAGAGTGCGTGATTTCATGAAGATGCCGTTGCGAAAGACTGGTAATCCACCACTCGTGTAAGCCATGGCGTTGGCACAGGGTTCATGCAGAACACCGTTGTACAACAGCGTCGCAAACCCAAGATTTCCGGCATAATCGCAACCGGCCCGGGTTCCAAAGGCAGCCATCTCACCGTCGTTGCGGACCGCTTCGGGGTTTCGGCGGCTGGGGCAGAAATAGGATTTGATGGGAGTATTGATAATCACTGACTCTTGACTGACGGGCATGCTCCAAAGCGGCTGTTGATCGAGATAAGGTAGGATTTGGTACATCCAACCCCAGTCCTGGTCCATCAATTGGTGAGGGACGCCTGCCGAATTAACAGATCGTGGTACTGGATTGAGGCCCCACTGCACGTCTCCACCACCCGAGGGGAAAACGCCGCCATGCTCAGCCTGATAGGTTAAGATTGCTTTGCCGATTTGGCTTAGATTGTTGACGCAAACGGCTTTATTGCCTGCTTCCCGGACACGCTGAATGGCTGGCAAAAGCAGGGCAATGAGAATCACCAAAATAGCAATCACGACGAGCAGTTCAATCAACGTGAAGCCAGTGGCTTTCCGAGAAAACGCTGTCTGATGCATGTTTTAACTCCCTAACGCCGACCAAGAGATGCTCAACCAGATGAGAATGGTTGTTGTGAAAGTTATTTAATCATGGTTTGCGTTCGTTGGCATGTCAAGGGAATACCCGTATTTGTGGGCTAAAGCAGTCTGAGAGCAGGATTGATCGCTTACTCTCGGTTTTCTTTCTCAATGCCTTTGGGTAGGATGGAAAAAGTTGGGTTATTGCTGCACATTCAGAGAGGTGAAACTTCAACGATCAAAAACCGGTAAAGGATAATAAGAACTGTGGACTGTCAATTGCAGCAATCGTTTTCGGAGATGTTGTTTTGTTGAGGTAACCAAGATGGCCAATCCACGTGGCGTGTTGATCATGGGTGTGTGTATTCTCGCGGTTCTATTTGGTTATCAGCTTTCGACATCAGGCCAAGATCCTGTAACCAATAAGAAGCTACCTGATCAAGTTGCCATTCCTTTTCAGCTCGATCGAGCTGACGGCAAGCGTTGGTCATGGGATGAATGTGCACAAGCGAGGGCTATTGTGGTTGTTTTCACGGGGATTGCATGCCCCATCAACAACAATTACATGCCCAAGTTAGCGGCCATGCATGCAACCTATGCCCCTAAAGGGGTGTATTTCCTGGCTGTTAATGCCAACAAGCATGAGTCACCTGCTGCTGTTGCCAAACACGCCAAGGAGTTTCAGATTCCCTTTCCCGTTCTGAAAGACGTAAACAATAAACTTGCAGATCAGATGCGGGCTCAACGAACGCCTGAAGCCTTCCTGCTCGATTCACGAGGCAAAATCCTGTATCGAGGGCGCATTGACGATCAGTTTGGCATCGGATTCAAACGATCAAAAGTTGTTCGATCAGATTTGAAGGAAGCGATTGACGAATACCTGGCGGGCAACCCCGTCACACAACCCGTGACAGAAGTGGCAGGCTGTCTCATTTCGCGCGTCTCCCATCCTCAGGCTGATGCCAAAGTAGCCTATTACACTCACGTCGAGCCGATCATCCAAAAGAATTGCCAATGGTGCCATCGACCGGGTGAAATTGGGCCAATGTCTTTGATGTCGTTCAAAGATGTGGCTGGGTGGGGCGAGAGTATCCGCGAAGTTGTTAGCGAACGACGCATGCCCCCTTGGCATGCCGACCCGCATCAACTGGGGACGTTTCGCAATGAACGCTGGCTTTCCGATGCTGAAATGCAGACGCTGCTGACGTGGGTGGATGCCGGGTGCCCTGAAGGCAAACCCCTCGTTCAGACAACCCCGCAGCCGCATTTCATTGATGGCTGGCGTTTAGGCAAACCTGACAAAATCTATTCCATGCAAAAGCCGTTCAAAGTGCCTGCTGATATGCCGGAACGCGGCGTGCCATATCAATACATGATTCTAGAGCGTCGGTTAGCGGAGGATCAGTGGGTTCAGGCGATCGAGGCGCGTCCAGGCAATCGGTCCGTCGTGCATCACATTATTGCTTATGTACGCCAACCGGGGCAACGTGACCGCAATGAGGGTATCGGAGACGGTTTTCTCTGCTCCTATGTGCCTGGCGATGAGCCTGCCATATTTGCTCCTGGGTTAGGCAAAAAACTTCCCAAGGGTAGTGTGCTGTTTTTGCAAATGCACTACACTCCCAACGGCGTGGCGGCAGAGGATTTGTCTTCATTGGGGTTGATCTTCTGCAAAGAGAAGCCCAAACATGAAGTAAAAACCCGCAGCATTCACAATACGCGGTTTGCCATCCCGCCCGGCGAAAGCCGCTATGAAGTCAACGCATCAACCACCTTCCGCAAGGATGTCATGCTGCTCAGCATGAGCCCACACATGCACTTGCGTGGCAAAGATTTCAAATACACGGTCATCTATCCCGATGGCAAGAAAGAGTTGCTGCTCTCCGTGCCCAAGTATGACTTCAATTGGCAGACCAATTATGTGCTGAAAAAACCACTGCGCTTGCCGGCGGGCACACGGATTGAATGTGTTGCCCACTTCGACAATTCGGAGAATAACCCAAACAATCCCGATCCGAAGGCGCGCGTTCGTTGGGGGGACCAAACCTGGGAAGAAATGATGATTGGTTTTGTAGACTATTACAATCTCGATGGAACCGATGACGATGGTGATTGAATTTAGATGAGCTTGCCATTTCAACCGCTGCCTGGATTACGCAACCCGCATTTGCAAACGTTGATTGGCCATTGGTTTCCAGGCCGTTTGCGTCTCCCTTCAGGTCGGCGCTTGATCTTCCAGTTGCCTGATCAAGACCAGATCGCTCTGCATATCAATCATCCACCCCATTGGATGAAGCGACGCGGCTTGGCCGTGCTCATTCATGGCATGGGTGGGTCAGCGCAATCCCGTTACATGAAACGTGTGATGTACTTGCTGATTCAACAGGGTTGCTTGGGCGTACGCGTGGACTTACGGGGTTGTGGGCATAGTCTCAGCATTTCCAAACGGCCTGCCCATGGTGGTTGCTCGCAGGATGTGTTGGCCGTGTTGCAGTTTTTGCATCAATCCTATCCGCACCTGCCCATTGTCTTGGCTGGGTTTTCCCTCGGTGGAAACATCGTCTTGAAAGCCATGGCTGAGTCCAAAGCAGCCGGTGATTTAGACGTAGCAGCAGCCGTTGCCGTGAACGCTCCGATCGACATGGCCAAATGCTCGCAACTGCTCGAAATGCCACGCAACCGCATTTACGAAACCTTTTTTATGCGCGATCTGTGGCAATTAGCCTTTCGGAGACAAGTCTATTTCCCTGATCAGCCTCCGCCGCGCTGGTCTGATTTACAACATTTACGGGATTTTGATGAACAGTACACAGCTCCGCTGAATGGTTTTCGCAATGCTGGTGATTATTATGCCCAAGCGAGCAGTTATCCGCTTATCAAGCAGATAGGACGGCCAACGTTATTGCTCACAGCTCGTGATGATCCGTTTATAGCCGTGGAACCTTATGAAGCCGTTGTCGGATTGCCTTCGGTGCAAGTGGTGATTGCGCCGCATGGGGGCCATCTTGGCTTTTTAGGGCATGACGGGGCGGGTGGAATTCGTTGGATGGAACAGACGGTTGTTCGCTGGCTCATGGGGCATTTACAATAGTGTTGTCAACCATTATTGGGTGCGCCCAAATAACATTGTCATTCAAAAAAGATCGAATGCATGCTTGGTCGTTGACAAATAAGCCATAACCCTTTCTGATGGACCCGTGTCGTTTTGTCGTTCAACACAACGTCCTTAGCCCACGGACTGTATCGATGTCACGAGACGTACTGTCACTGATTCTTGGTGGTGGTCGCGGAAGCCGCCTGTATCCCCTTACCATGCACCGCAGCAAGCCTGCTGTGCCCATCGGCGGCAAATATCGCTTGATCGATATTCCGATCAGCAATTGTTTGAACAGTGGGCTGAACCAGATTTATGTACTCACCCAGTTTTTAAGTGTGAGTTTGCATCGGCACATCAACAACTCTTATCAGTTTGATGTATTTGGTGGCGGGTTTGTTGAAATCTTGGCTGCCCAACAAACCATGGACTCCACCAATTGGTATGAAGGAACCGCCGATGCGGTTCGTCGAAATTTGATCACGTTACGCCAAACCAACGTTCGCGATACGCTCATCCTCTCCGGCGATCAATTGTATCGGATGGATTTGCATAAGTTTGTCCAGACGCACCGCGAGAGTAAGGCTGATATTAGCATTGCAGTGATTCCCGTATCCAGAGGGGACGCCGGCGCCTTTGGCATCATGCGCTTAAGTGACACGGGGCAAGTCATTGATTTTTTGGAGAAGCCGCAAAAGGATGCTGACCTCGATCGGGTCCGAACTCCGACCAATTGGATAGAAGCCCGTGGCATTCAGGCAAGGGGTCGGCAATACCTGGCCAGCATGGGCATTTATTTGTTCAAAACGGATTTGCTCCTGCATTTGCTGGAAACGACGAATCATGCCGATTTCGGTAGACACATTTTCCCGATGAGTTACCCCAAGTACCATGTGCAAGCTCATCTATACGACGGGTACTGGGAAGATGTGGGTACCATTGCATCGTATTATCGCGCCAGTTTGGAACTGCTCAGTGACAAACCGCCCTTTGAATTTCATTCCCATGACGGTCCCATTTATACCAGGCGACGTTTTTTGCCTGCCGCTCGTGTGTTGGGGGCGATGGTGGATCGCGCCATGATCAGTGATGGTTGTATGGTTCATACGGGTGCATCGCTTCGGAACTGTCTATTGGGGATTCGCAGCCAGATTGGTCGCAACGCCACGATTCGTGATTCGGTCATTATCGGAGCAGATCGGTTTGAATCCGCGGAAGAACGTCGCTTGAACCGCGAACAGAATCGGCCCGATTTTGGCATCGGTGAAAACTCTGTCGTTGAACGCGCCATTCTGGATAAAGACTGTCGCATCGGCCGGAATGTCCAAATTTTCAATCGCCGCGGTTTGCAGGAACATGATGATGAACTGTTCTTCATTCGCGACGGCATTGTGGTAATTCCCAAAGGCACAACCATTCCGGACGGCATGATCATCTAACGCCACTTTGTATGACATGGAGTAACTCATGAAGCCAATCGGGTTGCTGTTTACCGTGAGCAGCCTGTTTCTGCTCGTTACCACGAATGGCTGGGCGGATGATTACGATCGCTACACCCAGTCGTTTTTGAAGCAGGCAGGGGAAAGCAGCAACGTTAAGGAGATCAAAAAGCTCACCATGCAGGAAGTGGCACAATACAGCTCCATTTTCAAAGACCAGCAAGGAGCATTTCTGATCGTGCGCAGCCACCAAGGCCTTTGGGCTAAGTTACTTGTCCAGTTTGCCAGGCAAAAGCATGAAGACGGTTCCGTTCCTATTGCTCTGATCGAAAGATGCGTATGCTACAAGCCAGGCCAGGAACGCTCTCTGCAGGCCACAGCCAATGCGGTTCGGTTATTCGATGGATTTCATTTCAGCTTCGAAGCGTGTCAAATCGTACCGCCACAATTAAAAGGTGACATTCGCTACGTGGCCGATCAGCAGGATGGCTACTTGGAACCTGTTGGCGATGCCAAGCTTTACCTGGTGATTAAGCCATTTCCCGGCACGGAAGCCAAGCAAGCAACCCGGCCCAGCGTGGGCGACCTTTTTGAAAGTCGGTTTGTTACAGGTGTGTATCTACTTCACGACGACGGCCGACGCTTAGCCAAATTGCATCTCAACGTTGCTGAGGACGGCACCATTACCGGTGATTATCTCTCCGAAGCGACAGGACAAAAATATGAACTGTCGGGAAAAGTTCTCGAACCAAAACACCATTTGCAGTTCGATGTCAAGTTCCCACAATCCATACAGAGTTTTAAAGGCTGGATCTTCACCCGGGATGCTGGTGCGATCTGCGGTGTAACGGTTGTGCAAGGGCGCGAATATGGCTTCTATGCGGTGCGGGTGGATGAATAACTATGTCGATGGATGATTAATTACTACCCATGGCGATTTTTGCTGCGATTGCTGCATCGTTTGTCGAAGTACTATCCCAACCTGACTGCCATATAGACCACATCAAAAGACATTAGATCGATCAAACAAGAGCAGTTCCTGCTTGGAGCTTGGCGATAAGCTGCTATGCTAGGTAAAAAGCGCTGACTTTCATGTCGCATTCGCACGAGGAAGATATGGCTGATCCCCGCCCAAGGACTTTTTTAGTCACGCCGAATTTGCCCCAAAGGCTCAAAGATTTGCGAAGCATTGCCTACAACCTTTGGTGGAGTTGGCATCATGACGCCATAGCGTTGTTCCGACGTTTGGATGAAGAACGCTTTGAAGCCAACGATCATAGTCCCATTAAATTGCTGGGCGATGTCGATCAGTCACGCTTTGAACAATTGGCTCAAGATGAAGGATTCCTAGCTCATCTCTATCGTGTTGGTGCTGCCTTAGCGCATTACATGTCTGCACCAACCTGGTTTTCCAATACCTTCAAAGACTCCAACTTACGAGTAGCCTACTTCTCGATGGAGTTCGGCATTCATGAGAGCATTCCGATATATTCCGGCGGCTTGGGCATTTTGGCAGGCGATCATTTGAAATCTGCCAGCGACCTGGGTTTACCGCTGGTTGGCGTCAGTCTGATGTACCGTCAGGGGTATTTTCGTCAATATCTCAATCTGGATGGTTGGCAGCAAGAACTATACCCCGAGAACGATTTTTATAATCTGCCTTTGATCGCTGACCATGATCGTCAGGGAATGCCCCTGATGATTAGCGTGCCGTTTCCAGGGCGAGAAGTGATGGCACGCGTCTGGCGTATTCAAGTGGGTAGGGTGCCCTTATTGCTGCTTGATACGAATGTCCCGCAAAACAGCAAGGAAGATCGCGAAATTACCTGTCAGCTTTATGGCGGCGATCAAGAAAACCGAATCAAGCAGGAAATCGTCTTGGGCATCGGCGGCTATCGAGCACTCCGTGCTTTAAATTTAGTTCCCACCGTTTGTCACATGAACGAGGGGCATTCAGCCTTTTTGGCACTCGAGCGCATCCGTTACATGGTGGAAGAAGTCGGCTTTACATTTTGCGAAGCAATGGAGGCTGTCACAGCGAGTAATGTGTTTACCACGCACACGCCTGTGCCCGCGGGGAACGACGCTTTTCCACCGAGCTTATTTGAAAAATACCTTGGTTATTACGCTCCCTTGTTCAAAATTGATCGACAGCAGCTGCTCGGCTTGGGCAGGCAAGTACCGTCGGACGATGCCGAGTATTTTGGCATGACGGTTTTGGCATTGAAATTATCCAATGCCAGCAATGGCGTGAGTCAATTGCATGGCGTGGTTTCACGAAAAATGTGGAAGGGACTGTGGCCCGATTTGCCTAATTCAGATGTGCCCATCGGGGCCATCACCAATGGTGTGCACTTGGCTGGCTGGATGTCGTCCGAACTCACGCAGCTTATGGAGCGTTATCTGGGGGCAGCGTTTGCTGAGAAACCTGCGGATCCCCGCGTATGGAAAAAAGTGGACAATTTGCCCGATGCAGAACTATGGCGCAGCCACGAACGCGCCAAAGAACAGTTAATCATGTTCGCCAGGTCGCGCTTGAAGCAGCAATTGAAAAAACGCGGGGCATCCAAAGGCGAAATCGATGACTCCGATGAAGTGTTAAATCCCGAAGCATTGACCATTGGGTTCGCACGACGGTCCGCTACTTACAAACGCGGCACATTGATCTTCAAGGATTTGGAACGGCTGGCACGCTTGGTGAATCAGAAAGAGCGGCCCATCCAGATCATTTTTGCGGGAAAGGCGCACCCGCACGACAAGGGCGGCAAAGAACTGATTCAACGCATGGCACAAGTGGCCAAGATGCCGGAGTTCCGGCGGCGAATCGCATTCCTTGAAGATTATGATATCAATGTTGCACGCATGCTCGTCCATGGTGTGGATGTCTGGCTTAATAATCCGCGCAGGCCCTTGGAAGCCTCGGGCACCAGTGGCATGAAGGTGGTTGCCAACGGCGGACTGCATTTGAGTGTACTGGATGGCTGGTGGGCCGAGGGTTATAACGGCAGCAATGGCTTCGCGATTGGTGCCGGTGAAGAATATGCAGACCTTAGCTACCAAGACGAAGTTGAGAGCAGGGCCCTCTACGAAACCTTGGAAAAAAGCATTATTCCCATCTTCTTTGATCGCACGGAAGACAATGTGCCGCGCAAATGGATGCAAATTGTCAAGCAATCCATGAGGACATTGTGCCCCTTTTTCAATACCAATCGCATGGTTGAAGATTACATGAGGTATAGTTACGATCCGTCCCATAGGCGGGTGCAATCCCTGCTCGCCAGTGGTGGGCAGCCGTTGAGGGAATTTGTGCAATGGAAAGCACGCGAGCTCAAAGCTTGGAGTCAGATCAAAGTTGAGGCCATCGAAACTTCCAGCACGGATCGACTCATGGTAGGGGATCGCTTGACGGTCAAGAGTCGTGTTCAATTGGCGGGTTTATCGCCTGACGATGTTGACGTGCAAATCTATCACGGTGTGGTCGATGCTTTGGACACGATTCAGCAACCCCATCTGACGCCTATGACCCCGCAAATGGCGTTGGAGAATGGTGCCTATCTGTATGCGGGTGAGTTCCCTTGTTCGAAAACGGGGCAGTACGGTTTTATCGTAAGGGTTTTGCCGAAACATGCACTATTGAATTCACCTTACGCCACAGGCTTAGTCCGCTGTGGTTAGGGTCCCTTATTTTCGTAGGAGCATGCTACGAACGTCCCGGGCTTCCCTTTGGCTTATTGCTGGGTGAGCATACCCCCCTTACAATAAATGCTTTCATTGCGTATGGGCTGATATCCTCAACCATAAACTGGAGAAACCAGTGTCCGCACCCGCAACCAGCGAAACCCTGAATAAATTATTGGAACAATTCAGCCATAGCCGACAGCAGATGATCGACCAACTGCGGCGGGTCATTGTTGGCCAGACGGATGTCATCGAGCAGATCTTCGCTGCCATATTCACCAAAGGTCATTGCTTGCTCGTGGGTGTTCCTGGACTTGCTAAGACGCTGATGGTCAGTTCGATCAGTCAGATACTCGATATTTCGTTCAAACGCATACAATTCACGCCTGATTTGATGCCGTCCGACATAACCGGAACCAATGTGCTCGATGAAAACGAACATGGTCGGCGCGAATTTCGATTTGTGCAAGGGCCTATCTTTGCCAATATCATTCTTGCGGATGAAATCAATCGAACGCCGCCTAAAACGCAAGCCGCATTGTTGCAAGCGATGCAAGAGCGCCAAGTAACGGTGGGGCAAACGACTTACAACTTGCCCGAACCGTTTTTTGTCATTGCCACCCAAAATCCGATCGAGCAAGAAGGTACTTATCCATTGCCCGAAGCTCAGCTTGATCGCTTCATGTTCAATATCAAAGTCGATTACCCTGCCTTGGATGAGGAAAAGCGCATTCTCACCTCAACGACCAAGGATGAATTTCCCGAGCTGACCAAGGTGCTTAGCGGGAAAGCCATCATGACCCTGCAGCACCTGGTGCGTAAAGTTCCTGTTGGTGATTATGTGGTGGATTACGTTGCCCGATTGGTTCGTGCGACTCGGCCTAAAAGCCCAGAAGCGCCACCGTTTGTCAATCAGCTCATCGATTGGGGGGCAGGCCCCCGAGCCGGACAGTTTTTAATCATGGGCGCCAAGGCCTTTGCCGCGATGGATGGCCGTTTCAGCGTTGCTATTGATGATGTCAAGCGAGTAGCTGTGCCGGTGCTGCGGCATCGCATCAGTTGCAACTTCCAGGCCCAGGCAGAGGGGAAAACACCTGACGATATCATTCTCGATTTGCTCAAGCATGTCAAAGAACCAGAAGTCCCCAAGTACAAAAAATAAACCAGCCGCCCTGGTTGAGAGCGGCAGGTTGACTTGACATCATCGCGGTTGCCTATTTTTGTGCTTTGATGTCCACACTGATGGGTTCCACCCAATGTTTGGTGTCGGCACTGTAGTAAAGATAAGCCCGACTGGCTGGGCCACGATACGTGCCTGGAATGCTCGCATTGAGATCGATAGGCACTTCGATCACCGCATCCGGTGCCAAATCCCGCCAATAGAGAATCAACTCGCGTCCCCGAATTTCCCAAGCACTGATCAGCCCCGGCTTCGTGTCATCGTCACGTAAGCGTGCATGATCCTTGAGCTGTTTGAAGTCTTCGGGTAGTGTCAAACCAGCAGGCAAACCGATAATGGCCACGGCCATGCCTTGTCCCTTGCCGCTCACGTTTTTGACGGTTATCGATAACCGAACGGTTTCACCTTCATTCAGCTGACGATGTTTCAGTTCCGTGGATAATTGCACGGCACAGCCTTCACTGCTGGCAGGGGTGAGCGTTTGATAAGTCCAATACAGAGAGTAGGGCAGTTTGTTTTCGCCTGTCATGGTGATGCGGACTCGGTTCAAGCCGTCTTTCAGATATTTCTCGGCACTGGCCACCAGCAAGGTCATTGTTTCTTGCTGCTTTTCGGTAAAGTTCATCGAAGCGACGTCGGTCCCGTTCACAGCGATGGTCCATTGTCCAGCATGCAGCATCTTGTTTTGATTGCGTGCAAAGGTCAACAAGGCCTTGAGCGCCAGCACGGTGGATTGCGTTGAGCCGAACCCGCCATGCCCGCTGCGCTGCTGGCTCAGCCAATGAATGGCCAGTTTCAGTTGTGGGTGATAGGCCACCAGCCGCTCCGACTTGAGCCATGCCAGTATGGCAAGGGCCGTCGTTTCGATTTGCAGGTCGCGGCCATGTGATCCAGTAATGCTCGTTTCAATCGCTTGCAAGTAACCTTCCTTGGCTTGTAATTGAGCCAGCTGTTCCAGAAGCAATTGTGCATCTGCATGTTGTTTCAGGTTCAGCAAGCTATTCGCGACCAAAGCCAGGAAGTAAGGATCACGTGAAGTTTTCGACTGATCCTTCAATTGGGAGATTTCGCGATGCAAGTCGGTATCAGTGCCGCCTTCGGTCAAAGACCAAACGATGTAGGCGTTGGTGATGTGCGAGGGAGCGCGGCCAAAGCGATCGAGGGCTTTGGGATTGCGTTTGAAGCCACCTTGACCATCGCGGCTTTCGAGCAGGAAGGCTTCTGTCCGCTTCAACATGGCAGGGTCAACCGGATAAACCGCAGCCATGTCGCGGAATTGCATCAAGCCATACGCCGTCAGTGCTTCATGCGGTGCCACACGTCCACCAAACCAATCGTATCCTTCCCGCTTTGTCTGATCCTTTTCACATTCAAAGCTGATCAATTTTTGATAGCCGCGCTCCATCATGCTGCGAATCCGCTGCTCAAGTTCGGGATTGAGTTGTTTGGTTTCACGCATGTAATTCAAAATCATCGTGTTGGGGTAGTTGCTCGAGGAAGTTTGCTCGAAGCAACCATGTGGTTCTCGCAATATGCTTTCCAGGCCTGTTTGCAGATCGGCAAGGATGCTTGGATAGACCGAGGCTTGGAGCTTGAGTGTGCCCTTGATCCAATCCTTGGGCAATAACAATTCGTGCGAAACGATTTGGTCGAGCTCGCCGCTACGATTCTCCACAATCGGAAAACCATCAGGCACAATGGGGATCACTCGTCGTATCGAATCGGTGAAGGCATTGCTGCTACCCTTGATATCAAAGGTCGCTTCGCCCTCCTGCACGCTAGGTTTAAGGGTAAACAACCGCCGCACGCGGCTTTGTGGTGCTAAATCGAAATGCAAATCTGCTGGGCCATCTAGTTGTAATTGCTGCATGGTCAATGCCAGCTTGACCTGTTGCAGGTCCTCCGTTTCGTTGGCAACAGCGACGGGCAATTGCAGCGTGTCGCTGGCTGTGATCTCAACGGGCAATTTAGCTTGTACGTTGAATGGCAGATTGGCTTGGAAGATGAGGCTCTGGGTCCCCAAGCGGCCGTCCAAGGTGTGCGCATAGGCAGTGACTTGATAGCTCGTTACCGAATCGCCTAACTCAAACGTCACCGTATCCCGCCCTTCTTCAGGCAACACGATGACGGGGTGCCAATAGACGGTTTCTTGGAAATCATGACGAACTTGCGTCATGCCTTGGGGATGAATATGGGAATAGACACGCACGATAAAGGGTTCAGCAGAGTGCACAGGCATGCCTAGGTTGGAACCGGTCGTTGAGCCTCTTATCGCTCGACCTTGCTCCAAGAGGCTATCGCGACCGCCGCCTCCCAATCCACCACCGCCACCGCCCACTACCGCGCCTTTGGGAAGAGTAGGTTTAACCAGCATAATTTGGTTATTATCCTCGTCGCCTTTTGCTTTGCCTTTAATGCCTGAATCGGGTTCGGGGTTGCCAGGCAATATTCTTGAGCGCGTGTCAGCTTGATTTTTATTGCCTGGACCGATGTCCTGGCCTCGCTTCATCTCTTTCTTTGCCTGCTCATCTTTCGATTCCAGTAATGCTGTGGTGGTGCTCTTGGGATTCTTGGAGACAAGCGATTCAGGGGTTGTGTTCGGCTTTTGAAGCTCTTTCAGATCCGATGGTTGGACCCTGACTTTTGATTGCTCGGGCGCATTGCGACGTCCATCATGAAGACGATCAACCAATACGGGCGACTCTTTTTTGGGTACTATATCCATTTTCTCTTGGGGTGCGTTTGCGCCGCCCGTTTCTCCCATGGCCATGGGGGCTGGTGGTGCCATGGCACGCGTAGCGAAGAACCGTTGTCCGGGGTCTCCGTTCACATCTGGCCCGGCACCTGGTTTGGGTACAACCATTTGAGGCATCTTGCCTGGTTCATGCATTGCTTGAGCACCATTTACCAAGGAGTTATGTTGGTCGGTGGTCAAATGGGTTTGAGCAAGGCCGTACACAAGAATGAAGTAGGCTGAAGCGATGGCGATGCATGCAAGCACCAGATAAGTAGCACGGGCCTGCTTTTGCTGCAGCCAGCGGTAAAGCAGATGAACCAAGCCAGCACCGATCAATAACCCCAAACCGGCAATCAGCACAAAGAACAATTGGTATTTGATCTTGCCCCATGCTTTTTCCAGAGCTTGATATTTACTTTGTAGCAGGCTCAGCATCACATTCAGATGTTGGTAGGATTCGCCTGCTTTAGTGCGATTCAATTCACTTAAATCGCTGGTCAATTTTTCCCGTTTCGTAGCTAACGATGTTTTCTTGAGTTCGAATGGCTCAGTGAGTTTGCCCAAGGAATCTTGGATTTGCTTGTCCAAATGCTTGGCTACCTCTTGATAATTATCGATAGGCACAGGGGTGCCTAAGCCGGTCTGGCTGAGCATTCTTTCCGAATCCATGGCCAATTGCTTGCGGAATTGCTCCGGGTCCTGCTCGGCAAAACGCCGCCAACCTTGGGTGCCCAGCAACAGGTCGAGGGCCTGGCTTGCCTTGGGATGCGAACTCAACATGAAATCCATGAATTCAAGATCTTCGGGCTTGCGTAGTTCGCTGGTTAATAGGAAATGTGTGGGCATGGAGCGGGCGGTTTTCTCATCCGCCAAGGTCAGGATGCTCTTATCCGTCACCGCCAACATCAAAATGGCAGGCACGGGCTTTTGCTGTTCATCGCGGGCGTTGACCGACAGCATCACCTTCTCGCCTGGCACGTACTTTTTTCGCAAAGTACTCAGACTCAATTCAACCTTTTCCGTCGACTGGCGGTAAATCAAGCGCTCAGCCAATGGACGAAAATGCCGTTTGCCATCGCGTGCCATTTCCTCAAACACGGTGACGCGGTACACGCCGCTTTTATTGCTTTCGGGCAGCAGTTCGATTTGTGTTGATTGATCGGCTGTCATGGCCAGGCTTTTTTGTGACAGCAATCGGCCACGGCAATAGACGCCAACCAACAACAACCGTGCTGGCCCATGATTGTTCAATTGCACATGGATCGGCTGATTCGCAACACCGGTTCCCTGCGGGATCTGCAAGGTCAGGCCCGTACTTTTGATTTCTGGCATCGACCATTCGGGCTGCAGTCCTAGAGGTTTGTCGATCTGCAAGGAATACGTTGTGCCGACTTTAGGCGTGAATTCAAAAAGTCCCATGCCTTGGTTGACGCCAGGCTCGCGGTCGTCATTAAGGGTTTGCAGTTTGGCGACGGTTTGCCCGAGCTGATCGACGAGCCGACCCTGCAACTCTGCGGGGTGATCCAGATTATTACGCACATGGAAGTAAACACGGTTAGGCACATCAGCCACCAGGTCGCCACCTTCAGCGAAAAGGGAGACATACAATTTGTTCAGCACAATGGGAATGGGCTTGGCCAGCGTTTCGTAATTGGCACCATCCGTAAATTGCACCGAAAGTGTTCCGACACCTTTCTGCATAACCTTGGGCAGTTGCAATTGGATCAGGACTTCGCCCCTGGCGTCCGTCTGTAACGTCCATGCATCGCTGCCAGGTTCGCCCTTGGCGTTGAACGATTGACCATCGATAAGGCATTGCACTTTCACGGGCTGATTGGCGAGTGGATTCTGGTTTTCGGCAATCTTGGCTTTGCAAAAGGCTACCACTATGTCGCCAGGTCCATAGGACTTGCGTGTGTAATCTAACTCTTTATCGATGCGAGGGTGTTCGTATCGATTCACAATAAACTTTCTGGTTTCTGGTGGAAATCGCTGATTGCGTTCGGAGACGATCAACGAATATTCGCCGCCGGGTGCTTGTGGATCGAGCTTAATTTCGTTCGCACCGATGCCGCGTACCGGTTGTTTGTCGGGTCCCTGCAGGTATTGGTTGGTTTTCGGATCTTTCAGGCGATCCTGACCGCTCAGCGTGAGTACTTTTTCGCCTTTGCCATCGAGCAGGGTATATTCCAAAAACAAGTCCTCAGTAGGCGGCTTCAAACTGAAGCGTTCGATCGTCAGCGACCGGAAATGCACGGTTTCGCCGGGCTTGTACATGGGTTTGTCGGTCGTGATGTGCGTCACATATCTAGATGAAAACAATTTCAGGCGCTCACTCAAACGAGCTGATAAGCCTTTGCCGGTCTGTGTGACCACTTCAACCACAATTTCAGGCAGCAAACGTGGGTTCAAATCAGGTGGCAAGCTGACTTGATACTCACTCGGGTTGAGCTTTTGGGTGATGATTTTTTCGGGAGGAACGACGGCATCTTTGCGCGAGGTATCCACAATCCGAACTTGCAGATCGGCTGGCAGTGGTTGATGCAACAGGTTGAGCGATTGCACCTTCATGACGTACGGTGCGCCGGCTTCGTACGATTCCGGATGAATGACCTTGATATAGGGCTGTTGGGACAATTGCTCATTTTCGTATTGTTGCAGTTTGCGAGCTTTCTCCTCCAGCAACAGGGTTGACTCTTGATCTATTTGGGCAATTTGCTGATTCAGCGCATCGAACTGATTCCTGATACCCTCGAGTTTTTTGGTTGTGGAATCACGCTGCGCTTGGATTTGCTCCATTTCGCCGTGAAGGTTTGAATAATGATAGAGGCCAAAGCTGCTACAAGCGGCAATGAACAGGAGCACGCTGGCCGCCAGTATAAAGGCGCCACGCGGGAAAACAATGCCCCGTTTTTCCCCTGGTTGCGTTGGCGGCGTGGGAGTTGGTTCGACCGTATTCACAGGTTTGAATTCCAAGGTGCTCGCTTCGATGCGTGCGGCCTGTGCCATCAATTGCTGAAACGAACGAGCTTTCGTGAGCCGTTCTTGCGCTTCGGGATGGGCGCGCAAATAGGCTTCCATGTCGGCTCGCGAAACGCCTGCCTCGTTGGGCATGTCATCCAGCAGGTCGTACAGATAATCCAGCAAGTGAGCTTCAAATTGTTCTCGCGTCATGATCATTCACTCCCACTCGGAGGCGCATCGAAATAAGCGATAGCTGTTTCGGGCGTGTCGTGCATCATTGCAATAAAGACCGCAATTTTTGTAAGGCGCTGCGCATTTGCGTTTTCACCGTACCCACTGGCATGTTGCGCAGTTGAGCAATTTCGTCATAGGTCAGATCACCATTTTGCCGTAATAAGAAGACTTCTTTCTCTTCATCTCGCAGTTGATGCAAGGCAACACGTAAACGTTGCATTTGCTCCTGCTCTTCCACCAATTGGCTGGGTGATGAATTTGTGGTCATGTGCATCATTTCAACCTCCGGCAAGGGTTTGGCCCGCCTTCGCCAGGCACTGCGTTGTAGGTCGGTGGCGGTGTTCAACGCCACCCGGAATACCCAAGCCCGCCAGTTTTCCACTTCATGCAAATGCTCGCGGTTACGCCAACATTTGATAAACGTCTCTTGGGCGGCATCCAGAGCATCTTCGTGTCGGCCCAGCATGTAATAAAGCGTGCCAACCAATTCTTGTCGGATATCGTTAAAGAGGCGCACCAACGCATCGCCCGCAGGTTCGGTGGACTGGGCGGAATCCGAACGACGATTGGCTTCGATCCGCGTTGGTTTGTTCATGCCATCACCTACTCGACGATTGAACGCTTGCTTTGGATTGATTTATCAGCGGATTTGCTGTTGCCACGCTCATGATAATCCATCATCGCACCCAGAGGATGTGAATTTCATCGAGATTCTCGAGTTACGTCAATCAGCAAAAAATGGGCAAAGTAAATCGGCTACATGAAGCAAATGGATTGGTTCCGATTTTATCTATCTGGCCTTGCCTTATGGGCTGCCTTTTGGCATATGCCCCACCGAGGCAGGGCGTCGCTGCGTCCATCCAAAGGAGTTTCACTTGTTCGCAGGGCCGGGAAACAAAGCCTGGATCATTCTCGTTTGTTGCATGTTGGTAGGCTGCACAGCGTGCGGACCCATGCAGCGCGATGTCGTCGCGCCCATGCCGCCACCACCATTGGAAAACCCCTTGTTCGTGCCTCAAGGGCCGGAAGGCTACCGTCAGGTTTATCAGCAAGCGTATACCGCCGTTGCCCATTATTTCCCGGTCACACGCAGTAATTTTTATGCGGGCACGATGGAGACGTTGCCGGTCATCACTGCTGGCTTCTGGGATGGCCCCAAACTCAACTGGTACAGCTTTAGCGAACTCTACGAAAGTGCTTTGCAAACGATACGCAGACGCGTGCTGGTCACCATTACCCCTGCGGAAGTGGGCGGCTATTTTGTCGATATTCAAGTGTACAAAGAATTGGAAGACCTCCCGCGACCGCTGCATGCCAATGCTGGGGCGGCTACGTATCGCTTCGAGGTGCCCATCGAACGCATCGGCGATGTGGTGGACGTCCCGTACGTCACTAAGGGTTGGATTCCCCTGGGACGCGATCATGCCCTCGAACAACGCATTCTCGCTCGATTTCGTGATGGTAAGTAAAGTTCATTCTCTCAAGGGAGATTTGTAAACCATGAAACGTTTTTGGTTTGCCTTCGCTTTGTTTGGCCTATGGGGCGGGTTGGCCATCGGTTCAACTTGGTTGGTAGCACAGGACACCAAACCACCGGCCGATAATAAAACCCCTCCACCGGTGGTGGAGACCGAACCGTCGCCTAAACTCGTGCATTTGGAATTGCGCTTGATCCAAGTGCCTGCCACGTTTGCCAAGAAAGTGGACGAGCAGATTCGCAAGGACTTTGCCACGGACCTTGAGAAGAAAGGCTTCGTTGCCTTGACATCGGCCGAAGTCACCAGGCTTGTGGAAGCGGCACAGACGGAACCGAACGCCAACCTCATGATCGCTCCCCAAGTGACCACGGTGGACAATCAAGCTGCCACGTTGAAAGTGGAAGAGATGTTCGCTTTGGCATGCCGTCCAACCTTGAGCAAAGACGGCAAAGAAATGACGTTGACCCTGGAAGCCAATGCTCGGGTTGACGTCAGTGCTAGCGGTAAAGCCATTTGCAACTTCAAAACCACACAAACCGTCAGTACCGACGGCAACCTGCTCGTCCGCGGCAATCTGCCACAAGGCCAGAAGAGTGACCTGACTTATTGGCTCGTGGTGACTTATAAGGTCGCGGATAAATAGCCGACTTGAAATGAAGGCATGCAAGGCCAGGAGATAGCCTCCTGGCCTTTTTTTCGTCTGGACAAAAGAAACGTAAACCGAATGCGATACGAATTTGATCTGCTTTCAATCTTGAACAGCAATACGATGCATTCCCACAACGGCCACTTGACATTCGTTTCACATCAACAAGGCATTTAGTGAAACGTTCACTTTCCATTGGTACACAGAAGTTGCACGATGTTGAAAATCTGCTGATAGCAAGTGCAATTGATCGACACAGAACAGCGGCGAGACACTCGACTAGTTCGATACGACCTGACTGAATCTGCAAGACAACGGCCCTTCCGGTTTCCAATATCAATCCTTAGAATTTGCTGGCATGACGAACCTTTGTCGGTACGATGGGGGTTGATTATCGACCAGGCAATACGAGCATGAACCGCAAAAAGGAGTTTCCCATGTCCACCACGAAGGAACCCAAGGCTAAAGGATCAGTCAGTCCCATCAAAATCAAGCAAACCAAAATGCTGATCGGCGGCAAGTGGCTCGACAGCATCAGCGGCAAAACCTTTAAAACAATTAATCCCGCCACGGAAGAAGCCATTACCGAGGTTGCTCAAGGCGGCAAGGAAGACATCGACTTGGCCGTCGATGCGGCCACACGCGCCTTTTACGAGGGGCCATGGCGGCGGATGGATGCTCGCGACCGCGGCAAGCTGCTGCATCGACTGGCGGACCTGGTCGAAAAGCATTTTGACGAATTGGTAGGGCTCGAAGTGCTCGACAACGGCAAGCCGGTGCGTGAAGCAAAGGCAGCCGACTTGCCCTTAGTGATCGACTGCTTGCGTTACTATGCCGGTTGGGCGGACAAGATTCAGGGCGAAGTCATTCCCGTGCGCGGCAAGCATTTCTGCTACACCAAGCGGGAGCCTGTTGGTGTTGTCGGGCAGATCATACCCTGGAACTTCCCGTTGCTCATGGTGGCCTGGAAATGGGGTCCAGCTTTGGCGGCCGGTTGCACCCTTGTCCTCAAACCTGCAGAACAAACGCCTCTGACCGCCCTGCGGTTGGGTGAATTGGCTCAGGAAGCCGGCTTCCCAGACGGTGTGATCAACATCGTGCCCGGCTTTGGCGACACAGGGGCAGCTCTCGTCAAACATCCGGGTGTGGACAAGATCGCTTTTACCGGTCATTACGAAACCGCTCAGATCATCATGCGCGATGCATCCCCCACACTCAAACGGCTGACGTTTGAACTAGGCGGCAAGTCGCCGAATATTGTCTTTGCCGATGCCGACCTGGACGCTGCCACGGCGGGGGCCTTTTTCGGCATCTATCTGAATCAGGGGCAATGCTGTTGTGCTGGCAGCCGTCTCTTTGTCGAAGAAAAGGTGCATGACAAGATTGTGGACATGCTCAAAAGCAAGGCACAGCAACGCAAGGTAGGCGATCCGTTCGATCCCAACACTGAACAAGGGCCGCAAGTGGATCAAGCTCAGTTCGATAAGATCATGACCTACATCGAAAAGGGTAAGAAGGCGGGGGCAAGCTGCATTGTTGGCGGCAACCGCAAGGGCAGCCGAGGCTACTTCATCGAGCCGACTATCTTCACGGGAGTGAAGGACGAGATGGAAATAGCCAAGGACGAAATCTTCGGGCCTGTACTGTCCATCTTGCCTTTCAAGAACATCGATGAAGTCATTCAGCGCTCGAACAACACTTATTACGGGCTGGCTGCTGCGGTCTGGACGCAGGATATCAAGAAAGCCCACCGCATTGCTGACGAAGTGCGTGCGGGCACGGTATGGGTGAATTGTTACGATGCATTTGATGCGGCTGCTCCCTTCGGCGGCTACAAGATGTCTGGCCAGGGCCGTGAACTTGGAGCCAAGGGATTGGATGCTTACACGGAAACGAAGACGGTCGTCGTCAGCCTCGGTTAAGGACGATTCAGCAAACGAAGCAAAGGCGGGTCGCACGGACAACGGCCCGCCTTCACTGTTCCTGACCTTCCCACCCCAACAAGCCTTCTCCAGCCAGGCAGGTGAACCATGTCATCCATTGCACGCCGAGAGTTTTTGCAAATGAACCTGATCGCAGCGGCAGGGTTGCCCGCAGCCACGGCTATCCTGCGCGGAGCGGACTTGCCCAAAGCCTCGCCGAATGAACGGTTGGGTTTGGGATTCATTGGTCTTGGCGGGATGGGCTCTGGAACGTTTCAGGCCATGCTCAAACAACCTGACGTGGAAGTGCGGGCAGTGTGCGATGTGTATGAGCCTCATGCCGAACGTGCCCGGCAAGCCACGGATGGCAAAGCAGAGTTGTACAAAGATTTCCGCAAGCTGCTCGAACGCAAGGATATAGATGCCGTGGTGATATCCACGCCGGACCATTGGCATGGTCTATGTGCCATTGAAGCCTGCAAAGCGGGGAAACATGTGTATTGCGAAAAGCCACTGACACACAACGTAGCGGAGGGCAAAGCCCTGGTGGAGGCCGCCCAGAAGCATGACCGCATCACCCAAATGGGCATTCAGATTCATGGGGGAGAGAATTATCACCGTGTGGTGGATGCGGTGCGGTCGGGCATTTTGGGGACGATACACAAGGTTCACGTGTGGGTGTCTCGGCCGCCTTTGGGGATTGGCAAACCCGCGAATAGCAAAGTGCCCGATGGCTTGGATTGGGAATTCTGGGTTGGGCCAGCGCCAAAGCAACCGTTCAATACGAATCGGTTTCTGTTTCATTGGCGCTGGTTCTGGGATTTTGGCGGTGGGTTGCTGGGCGACATGGGTTGTCATGTGCTCGACCTCGCCCATTGGGCCATGAATGTGCAGGCGCCAACAAGCGTCACAGCCACGGGTGGCAAATGGCACGCGGACGACAACACCGAAACGCCTGACACCATGGAAGTGCTGTACGAATACCCGGGATTTGTCATGACCTGGTCCCATACCAACTTGTCTCCACGAGGGCGTGAGGGCCGTGGCTTAGGCGTGTTGTTTCATGGCACCAATGGCACGCTGTTGGCGGACTATGGCAGCATGCAGTTGCTCGATAACCAGGGCAAACCCATGGCGCCCAAGATCGACAATCCGATCCCACGGTCGCGCGGCCATCACCGGGAATGGCTGGAGGGCATTCGCAATCATAAGCCCTGTCCCACAGGGTTTGAATATGGCCATCGATTGACAACCGTGTGTCACCTGGGCAACATTGCCCTGGCCATGGGTCGCAAGCTCTATTGGGATGCCCACGCCCAACAATTTATGAACGACGACCAGGCGAACCAGAAACTAAGTCGACGCTATCGCAAACCCTGGGGGATTTGATCGCACGCATTGGGCTTGATAAGGTAATGAAAGGAGCCTAGCATTCGCAGTCGATGCTGCATTAAACAAAAGGCTAGCAACCAATCAAGAATGGAAGCACTCATGGCCAGGGAGACGATTGTCAAAGGCAACAGCATACCACCGGGGGAGGAACCGAGCCGGGATGATGCTGCGCTGCGCCCACGGTGGCTGAAGGAAGTCATCGGCCAGAAACCGGTGGTGGAACGGTTGCAGATCGCGATCAACGCCTGTCGCAAGCTCAAGGAACCCTTGGGCCATATGCTATTCGATGGACCGCCTGGCCTGGGCAAAACGACCTTCGCCACCGTGCTGCCCAATGAGTTGGGGGCGCCTATACAGATCACTTCCGGCCCCGCATTGACCAAGCCAGCCGACTTGTTGCCTTACCTGACCAATGCCAAGGAAGGATCGTTTATTTTCATCGATGAGATACATCGGACGCCGCGCATCGTTGAAGAATTTCTTTACTCCGCCATGGAGGACTTTCGGGTCGGCATTCCAATTGGCGAGGGACTCAATGCCCGAACGGTGTGGATGAAGCTGAATCGCTTTACGTTGATCGGCGCGACCACCCGCAGCGGCATGCTGACGGGGCCTATGCGAGATCGCTTTAAGCATCACGAGCATTTGGATTTCTATCAGCCCGATGAGTTGGCGCAGATCGTTAGCATCAACGCCAAGAAACTCCAAACCGCCATTCACCCAGCCGCCGCTCAGGAATTGGCAGTGCGCAGCCGAGGCACGCCGCGCATTGCTATAGCCCGGCTCTGGTGGGCTCGCCATTATGCGACCAGCGAAGCCGATGGCGTGCTGACGCTGGAAGTGACCAAGGCGGCCCTCACCAAAGCGGAAGTGGACGAAGCCGGATTGGACAAGCAAGACCGACGCTACCTGGATACGCTGATCGGTGTCTTTGGTGGCGGACCCACGGGCGTTGAAGCCTTGGCCGCCACGATGAGCATTGCCTCGGATACCTTGACGGATGAAGTGGAACCGTTTCTGTTGCGGGAACAGTTCATCATTCGCACACCGCGTGGTCGGATGGCCACGCCACGGGCTTACAGCCATTTAGGCCGTGACTTGCCCGCTCAAACCGCTGCTTCGGAGCCTAGCAAACCGCGTGAATTATTTTGATGGAATGAAAGCTATTGCCCATGGCTGTTGAAACGTTGACTCTTTACTGCTTACGCAACGACCCGGAAGGTGTCATTCACATCATCAAACGCATGCATCCTGGTTTGGTGATCGCTGGCACCACGCAGGACTGGAGCAAAGTCAGCGTGCACACGGGCAAAAGCCGTTCACGCAAGTCGCTGACATTTCTGAATGATCCGGAGGTTTATGAAGGCGCAGGCTGGATGAAGAAGTTGTTGCAGATGCAGCAAACCATTGCCCGTTATCCGCCATCGCTGCACCGGGCCAAAGCTATGGAGCTAGCCCTGTCCTTCAACTTCACCCTGACCGTTCAGGCCGACCCTGAGCTGAACTGGCATGGCAAGGATGAACGCTTGCCCTTGCTCAAAACGTTGGCTGAAGAGCTGCAAGGCGTATATCAGTCAGTCACCGCTCTCCGTGATGCATCGGGAAAAGTAATCGTAGCCGCACAGGGCGATGCTGATCCCAATGCACAATTGCCTTTGCCGTCGGAAGACGGCGTGGATGACGATTTGGAATTGACCAAAACCATTCCCGATAAGATGCACACGCCGCCAAACAGCCAGCAGGTGGCCCGCCGTTGCTTGGTGATGTTAGCAGTTTCAGCCCGAGCCCAACTCGAGCAGTCGGGTCGAGCTGATCCGCAGCTCAATCATCGTGCCAAACAGATTGCGGATTGGCTGAAATCGTTGCACATCGATGATGCCCTGGAACCGGATGATTGGACAGTGATCCAAAGCCCCATCGCACACTTGGGCTCTCAGGATACGCTCAACGCCATGTGGTATCTCGAGGGGTTATCTGTATTGGCTTGGGCGTTGGGGCGTGCCGCTTTGCCCGCTTACGATGAAATGGTCCATGCCAGCCTGTTGCACAACCAACTGGGTTTCATGGACGTTGACCAGGCCAAAGCGCTGCTTAACACAGCCAAGCTGAGACCGCAGTCCGACCTGGATACGATGCAAAAGCAGCTGTTTGCCCTGCATTGGCGTTTGCGTGAGCACCGCATCCAGCCGCAGCCGATGAACTTTCGTGCGTTCTTGAAGGAGTGCTGGTTCGGGCCAGTGGATGCGACAGCCATTCGCTTCGTCGATAATGACTTGGCCCTGGGCAACCAGGCCATTCACGAAGCCCCACGCAGCTTGTTCGAGCAATGTGTATCGGTCATTATGGAACGGCATCGGGCCATCAACTGGCTGCATTGGGGCGGGCTGTATTCGGAAACCGACACGCCAACCTGATCGGCCATTTCCACGTGCATTGTCAAATAAAGGGTGTCTATGCGAGCGCGCCAGGTGGTTATCACTGAACCATTTCAGACGGCTGTGCGTGAGGTCGAACTACCCGATCTGGCACCCAACCAGATTCTGGTGCAGGCCGAGGCGTCAGCCATCAGTGCCGGCACGGAATTGGCCGTTTACACGGGAACCCACCAATGGCTGAAAGACCCGAACATGCCGGATTGGAAGTTCCCTTTCCGCACGGGCTACAGTGCCGCGGGAAAGGTGCTGGCGGTTGGGCGCGATGTCGCGGGTTGGCAACCAGGCGACAGGATTGCGTTTCCTGGCAATCATGCTTCAGCCGAACTGCTGACGTTGGGTCATGAGCGTGGCCGTTGGTGGAAACTGCCCCAAGGGGCCGACGCCAAGACGGCTGCCTGGTCCTGCATTGCCCGATACGGCATGGGGGCCGCCATTAGGGCTGGCATCACGTTGGGCCGTTCTGCCGTGGTGCTGGGATTGGGCGTGATTGGTCAATTTGCTTTGCGCTGCCTGGTCGCGGCTGGAGCCTATCCGGTGATCGGTATCGATGCTGTAGCCATGCGTCGTGAGGCTGCTCTTCAGGGCGGAGCGACGGCCGTCCTGGACCTTCAGGCAGCCGATATGAAAACTCAACTCAACATGATGCTCGGCGCCAAAGGTGCTGAAATCGTCGCAGATGCTACGGGAATTCCCGACGTCATTCCCATGGCCATGTCGCTGGCTTGCGATGGCGGCCAAGTGGTCGTGGTGGGCAGTCCACGCGGCCGGGCCAAGGAAGTGAACTTTTATGACGATCTCCATCGTCGGTATATTGAGGTGACGGGGGCTCATGGCAACATGCTGTTTGAGCCTGCGCATACGCGTCTGGCGGGGGCATGGGACCTGGCGAAAGCGCAAAACTGGCTTCTGAACGGATTGCATCGCGGCACGGTTTCCCTGAAAGGTCTGGTCAGTCACGTGATCAAACCCGAACAAGTAGGCGAAGCTTACGAAGGCTTGCTCCATCGCAAAGAGGCGTATTTAGGTGTGCTGGTTGATTGGCAACCGTAGTCGCATATTCGAATTGCTCTTTTCCAGCCGTTGAGTTTTTGTTATTTCCTCCCTTGGACGAGATAGGTCTTTGGTTTAGCAAGGATGCTGCATGCGTGTGTTGATGCATTGCCGGGAAGATTGGCGCAACCATTCCGGGGGCGACGTCGTGCAAACCCGGCGCTGGTACTTTTGGCTGAAAGAACTAGGCATTGATGCTCAACTAACACACGAACAGCGACCAGACCTGACCGGCTTTGATCTGATACACGTTCACAACATCACCCGTGCCGCGACCTTAAAGCCTACGATCGAATATGCTCGACGTTTGGGTATTCCAGTGGTGTTGACGACTTTGTACTGGCCAGCCGATGACTTTGAACGCTGGGGCAGACCCGGCCGATTAGCCCGGCTGTTTGGCTCCTTGCCACGAGGGGTGCGTGAACGCATTAAATCATCGGTTCGCTGGTGGAAGAACCCCGACCGACGTGGAACCCTGTTTGCGGAATTCAAGCGCGGTACCACGGGGCTGATGCAGGATGTATTGAAACTGGTCAACGCCATTGTCGTGGTTAGCCATGCCGAAGAAGCCCAATTGAAGCAGTTCGCCCCAGAACTCTCAGCGAACATCGGTTGGGTCCCAAGTGGCATTGATGCGGATTATTGGTCAACCGATGCCGATCTATGTCGCCGTGAAAAAATGGATGAAGCCGACAGCCATTCCGCCATCATACGACCAACCATGAACACTAAAGTCGCGGCTAGGGATGGCATTTTGAGCATCGGTCGATTCGATCCGCAGAAAGCACAACACCGTTTGATCCAGGCGGCGAATGCCTTGCAGTTGCCGCTAACCTTGATCGGTATTGAAAATCCGAATTATCCCGGGTATCGAAGCTATTGCGAAAAAATAGCCGGTCCAAAAGTCACCATCTTGCCGCCTCAAGAACGCCGTGTCTTGATGCATTACTATCGTCAGGCACGCGTCCATGCACAAGCAAGTTGGTACGAACTATCCAGCCTGAGTTCCTTGGAAGCCGCAGCGAGTGGTTGTCAGATTGTCACCACGAGCGTTGGCGGCATGCAGGATTATTTCGGCAACCGAGCCTGGTACGTGCATCCGCATCGACCTGAAGCGCTGAGCGAAACGATCCAGCAAGCGTGGGACAGTCCCGTGGATACAGCTTTGGCCAAGCACGTGCGTCAAACGTTTACCTGGGAACAAAGCGCACGCCGCTTGATCACGTTTTATCAAGCGGTTTTACACCAAACCGACCACGCCGAACGCGCCGCCTAACACACCTTGGCTGCATCCGCTATCATAAGTGCGTGTTGACCCATGCAAGCCTTGTGCTCAGGAATTGGCCCATGCGTTTACCGATTGTGTCGACTCTGTGGAAAGCGAGCCAGCATTGGAGTAACGACAATGCCTCCTACATGGGCGCTGCCATGGCCTATTATGCATTATTCTCGATCGCTCCTTGTTTGATCATCGGCATCGCCATCGTGGGCATGGTATTTGGAGAGGCTGAGGTCAAAGCCAAGGTGATCAACATCGCCCGCGATTACATTGGTCAGGAAGGTGCACAGGCGCTGGAAAATATGGTGGAACATGTTTGGCGACCCGCGACCACGATTTGGGCTGCCTTGGTCGGGCCTGCCATACTGATTGTTGCGGCTTGCAATTTCTTTTTGCAGTTTGGCGCTGCCCTGGCCATCATTTGGAACCTGCCCAAAACGGTCCATCGTCATTGGGTGCTGGATTACATTCGAAGCTACTTCATGGCTGCATTAATGGTTCTTATCTTTGGATTTTTTTTGCTTGTACTCATGGTGGGCGACACCTTGTTGGGCTTTTTCCTCAATCAAATCATCGAGCATTTGCCTGGGGTGGCATGGATCTGGCAACTGGCGCACCGAATGAGTTTTATTTTGTTATTCACGGTATTGGTGATCTTTACCTTTCGTTTTTTTTCGCATGGATTTATACCCTATTCCAAACTCATCGGCGGCGCGTTGGTGACATCGTTACTGATGTTGTTGGGACGTATTTTGTTTGTCTGGTATATCACTTACATGGGCAACTCCTTGGCTACCGCCTTTGGAGCCGCCAGCTCGATTGTGATCTTTTTGATGTGGATATACTACTCGTCGCAGATTGTCTTTTTTGGTGCCGAAGTGGTTAAGGTTGGGTTGGACTTTTCAACGGCTTCCCCGCAGACGCCATTGAAACCTGCATAACTTAAGCTAGGATTGAATCGCATCCAAAAAGGTTAAGCATAACGGTCCAAAACCGAACAAGGGAAGCCAGGCCGCCAGGGCAGAGGCCACGAGCTCACGATCGCCCAGGTAATTGGCAACAAAGCTGCTGGCAATAAACAACGTGGCGAGCACGAAGCACGCACCCATTTTGATGAACAAGCTCAATTGATGATCGTGCAAGACGATCACCACAGCCAGGAGAACGAGCACCATGGCCATGAGGGGTGCCGTGAAGCGTTGGTGCATCTGCATCGACAGTGTGGCCAAATGGGTGGTCCCTTCCAACTCCAACTCTTGATACAACGCCTTGGTGCTGGCCAGCAGATGCCAGTTTTTCGGACGGGTAAGCCGTTTGAAATCAACCCACGTTGTTTTCAAAAAGTACTTGCCCGGGTCAATTTCGATCAGCAGCGGATTGGTCCAATTGGACAAATCCACCTGCGTTGCGTCGGTCAACAGCCAGCCACCGCTGTAGGGTTCGTTGCTCGGTTCGATGTAGCGGGCTTCTTTGGCATTGACAAAGAGTAGGGTTCCAGCCAGCCGAGCCGGGATGGTGCAGGAGAAATGCTTGATCAACTGTTCTTCACGGAAGGCCGTCAAGCCCTCAATTAAGATACCGCTGGGGTCATAGCTGCCGGTGACTTGCAAGGGCCGGTCACTAAACATGTCTTTCACGCTCAGATGCATCCGGTCCGCCAATTGCGGCAGAATCAATTCCCGATTGATGACGCTCAGTCCGATGATCATCATGGTGCCGAGGAGGATCGGGCGCAAAATGCGCCGCATCGGCACCCCGGCCGCGAGAAAGGGAATCAATTCGTTATGCCGTTGCAGCCAGGTAAGGGAAAAGATGGCGGCTAACATGGTCATCACGGCATATAAGCGATCGAAAATCATCAGCAGTTGATAGCTATAAAATTCGACCACGACCCGATAAATGGGCCATTCCGTTTGCCGCGCGACTTCGAGGAAATCATCCAGTTTTGTAAAGAGATCGATGACAATATACAGACTCGCTACACTGATGAAACTCACCAGCCAGGATTGGAGCAAAGTCCGGAACAGCCATCGATCCAACAGCGTCATTCGAACCGTCAATCCTTTGCCGTGATCGGCGGAGGCTTGGGGCCTCCGCGCGGTTTGTAAGTTACCAGGTATTGCTGGATATAATCATTTCGTACCGTGGCTTGCGTTCGACCAAAACCGTTGCGGAGCAGTTCGTCGTGTGCTTCTTGCAATGTCCATCCTTCGTATTCCATCCGATATAGCGCAGTCAACACGCCCGTGCGGTGCAATCCAGCCTTGCAATGCAGCAGCACCGGGTAAGCGTTGGGATCATCCAGTATTTGCAGATATTGATCAATCGTCGCCGGCCTTTCCTTGGGGATGCGATAACGATCGATCAGGTCCGGCGGCAAAAACACATACCGTGCACCCATTTCGGCACAGACTTGCGATTCCACTTGCCCATTGCCGACATTGGGGTCGGGTGTTTCGTTCTGCAAATTGATGACCGTGCGAATGCCATGGTCGTGAATAAATTGTCTCAAGGCATCCGCCTGCATTTGACCGCTGCGATAAAACCGACCTGGAGTTACGATGCGAACCCGTTTGGCCTGCGAATATGAACTACGGTAGTAAGCCAAGGGTGCGCCAACGACAAAGACGATGGCGCCCAGACATTGCAAGTAAAGGCTCCAGGATTTTTTCATGATCTTGTCCAGCCTTCCTATTATTCCTAGTTCGGCCTGATGGGCCTTGAAATTAAGCGCTGAGGCGAGATTGTGACGCGAAGCCGTAAAAAGCACAAGGCGAACCGGTTTGTTGGACTTTTTTGGCACTTTCAACTGTCATTCGAACGCTATGGTCCGACTTCTTGAGCACTCTTTTTTGATAAATTGAGAGAATAGATTCAAGTGTTACGACCTAGAGAGCTGGATGACCTCATCTGCAACCTTGGCGAGTGGAGAGACCAATATGAAAGCAGCCTATATCGAGGCGACCGGAGCACCTGAAGTCATTCAATATGGCGATCTTCCGCAGCCAGCGCTCAAAGCCAACGAAGTATTGGTGCGAGTGGAAGCGGCGGCCGTGAATCCCATCGATACCTATATCCGCGCAGGGCTCGTAGCCATGCCCATGCCCAAACCATTTATCGTGGGCTGTGATCTGGCCGGCACGGTTCGTGCCGTGGGACCAGCCGTCAAACAATGGAAAGTGGGTGACCGTGTCTGGGGGAGCAACCAAGGGCTATTGGGTCGCCAGGGGACGTTTGCGGAGTTGGCCGCCGTGGAAGAGCATTGGCTCTATCCCTTGCCCAAGGAAGTGACAGCAGAAGCTGCCGCGGCCGTTGCTTTGGTGGGGATTACCGCTCATCTGGGGTTGTTTCAAAAAGCGAACTTGCAAGCCGGCGAAACCGTTTACGTCAGTGGGGGAACGGGCGGGGTTGGGTCGATGGTCGTGCAAATGGCGAAAGCCGTTGGTGCAAAGGTCATCACCACCGTTGGCTCTAAAGCTAAAGCCGACCTGTGCCGTGCTTGGGGTGCAGACCACGTGATCCAATACAAATCCGAAGACGTGGCCGCTGCCATCCAAATGACCACCCAGCAGCGGGGGGTTGATGTTTGGTATGAAACCCAACGAGAGCAGAATTTCATGATGATGGTGCCGCTCATGGCCAAAGGGGGGCGAATGATCGTGATGGCAGGCCGGCAGGCACAACCCATTTTTCCTGTCGGGCCGTTTTACACGCGCGACTTGACGTTGTTTGGCTTTGCCATGTTTAATGCCACTCCCGAAGCCCAACGCCAAGCCGCCCAAGACATCAACCAATGGTTGCAAGCAGGGAAACTGAAGCCGATGATTGGCAAACGCTTGCCCTTGTCTCAAGCAGCCGAAGCCCACCGTCTTCAGGAAGACAACACGCTGAATAAAGCAGGCACCCTAACGGGCAAGATCATCGTGCAGATCGGTTGAAGTGCATACGACGGAGCCGCGGCTATGGCTGGCTCGATGGGCTGGTCGTTTGGTGGCCGGTCTGTATCACGGTTGGTTCATACCGATAGAGAATGATCTTCGGTTGCCCCGTTTCAGGCCAAACACGAATGACTTTGCTTCGCTTGGGCAGATCACCAAGGATGTTCTTGCGGGTAAGGTCTTTTTCATCCACTTCGGCAACAACATAAGCGGGTGTGTTGGGATCCAAGTTCAAGAGTCGATTGTGATAGTAGGTTCGCCAACCTGCATAAAAGGTCATGTATCGGTACGGGTCAACCAGTCGATCGGTGGGCGACAGCTGCTGGCTCAACCAAAGCCCAAACTCGCGATGACCTGTGCGATGCGAATGCCGGGGTTTCAAAGCCGACGCCAAGCCAGCCATAACAAATAAAACGAGCAGGGCCATTGCCCACCGCTGCGCGGACCACGCCAACCTATGCACCTTGGCTGCAAGGTATTGGCCTATCAGAGTCATGCCCTGCATCGACCAGAAACAACCGATCAGCACAATCAGTATGGTGTGTCGTTCCGACACGTAATGAGCCTTATACGCCAACCACCAGAGGATGGCCAGGTTGATGCCCACGAGCATCAGCAGGGTGTAGCCATTCTGTTTCGCTTCCAAACTCTTGGGTTGCATTGCCCAGAAAGCCATCGCCAGGCACGCGGGCACCCATAACATGTAATGAAACCCCTTGCTGGTTTCCTTCAAGACTTGCCAGGTGATGAACCAAGGAGTGATGTCAGACCAGTCATAGCCATCCACGCCAGGCTGAAAGCGTGAAGCCCAGAGTGTTGTTGGCGTGGCGATTTGGGCATTCAGCATTTCCGTGAATGTGGTTTTCTTGCCAAGGCCCCCAATGGTCAACCAATAAGGTCCGACCACGCAGAGGCCAGACAGGCCGAGGGCTACCCCATAACCGATGACCACAGACCACTTGGCTTCCCAGAGGTGCCGTACTTTGAGGAGGAACATCATCAAGCAAGCGACCACCGGAACCAGGGCGCCTTCCGGACGAGCTAGGAATGCGAGTCCACCCATAAAACCGGCTAGTGCAAACCAACCCCATCGACGCGCTTCCAAACCCTGTAGGAAGCCCCATAAGGCAACCATGCTGCAAAACAAATAAGTGCCCTCTGAAAGCGCATCGGCCGTCACTTGTGCGGGCACTGGCAATGCCTGGTACAGCATCAATGCACCCCAGGCAATCCAGGAGCCAAACAGCCGTTTACCAACCAAAAACGCAGGAATAAGCATGGCTAGGCTTATCCAAGCATTGGCCCAATGGGCACACCGTTGCCAATCGAGATTGGTCATGGGTTGAGATAAACAGGAGTGATAGAGCCTGGCCACTCCCAGTATGTGCATCGAATACAGGGGATGTTGATGAGCTCGTTTGAGGGTGCTAGGCCAAGACTCCGTTTGCAGACATTGAGCCAGTTCAATAAAGCCGATGCCGTCTCGAGCCAGCACTTCCGTCTGGCTGATCAACCAACATTTGATGCTTAAGCCAAAGATCAGCAGTGAACCGAGCAAAAGCCAATCGCGTGGCCAGGTTGGTCGAGGTGTGGCGTTCATGGTGAAAAAGGGCCTCCTTGCCCTGCATCAACCAAGTGGTCGATGGGTCATCCTTGACCGAGCGGCAAGGATACGCGGGACCTTGGGGCAGGTCAAGTCGGAGTTGATGAAAGTGCTGCCCATGGGCCGATTCGGCTTGAAACTCGGTGTGAGTGTTGTTCCTGGAATTAGCTCTGGTAACATTCCAAGCTGATTGCAAAAGCTGCTATACAGACGACGACCTTTGTCAATGATGATTCGCCAACTCGATGAAGAAACGGCTTGAAGGTGTTTGCGTAAGTTTCTAAATTGTCCCCATGTTGCTCGTCCCCGGCTCCATGCAAACATGGGTCGGGGTTTTTACATTTGCCATCCCAGGTTCCTTCAACAGGAGGTGTATCGTGAACCCCGAATCCGTGTTGGCGCTGGTGAAAGAAAAAAACATTCAAGCCATCGATCTTCGCTTCATGGATTTTCCGGGCTTGTGGCAACATTTCACGATTCCTGCCGAAGAGTTGGAATTAAGCACATTTGAAGAGGGGCTGGGATTTGACGGCTCCTCCATTCGCGGTTGGCAGGCCATCAATGAGTCCGATATGCTGGTGATTCCCGTCGCTGAGACCGCCTTCATTGATCCCTTCATGGCCATACCGACACTGACCATGATCTGCAACATTCAAGACCCCATCACCCGTGAGGATTATTCACGCGACCCGCGCAACATTGCCCGCAAGGCTGTCAACTTCATGAAGTCCAAGGGCATTGCTGATACCGCTTACTTTGGACCTGAACTGGAGTTTTTCATCTTCGACGATGTACGCTTCGATCAGACGCAGCACAGTGGTTATTACTTCCTGGATTCCGTGGAAGGCGCCTGGAACACAGGACGGGAAGAATTCCCCAATCTTGGCTACAAGATTCGATACAAGGAAGGATATTTCCCATGCCCGCCCACGGATTCGCTGCATGACATCCGCTCTGAAATGATGCGGACGATGATCGACTGCGGCATCCGCGTCGAAGCCCAGCACCATGAAGTCGCCACCGGTGGCCAAGGAGAAATCGATATGAAATTCGATACCTTGGTCGAGATGGCGGACAAGGTGCTTAAATATAAATACGTCGTGAAAAACGTGGCCCGCAAGTACAACAAAACGGCCACCTTCATGCCCAAGCCGCTGTTCCAAGACAATGGCACAGGCATGCATGTGCACACCAGCTTGTGGAAAAACGGGCAAAATCTGTTCGCAGGCAGCGGCTATGCCGGCATGTCCGACCTAGGCCTGTATGCCATGGGCGGCATTTTGAAGCATGCCCCTGCGTTGTGTGCGTTTACCAATCCGACGACCAACAGCTATAAGCGGCTCGTGCCAGGCTACGAAGCACCCGTGAATCTGGCCTACAGTCGCCGGAACCGTTCTGCTGCGGTTCGCATTCCGGTGCTGAGTTCATCCCCCAAAGCCAAGCGGTTTGAGTTCCGCTGTCCGGATGGCAGTAGCAACCCTTACCTCGTCTTTGCGGCCATGCTGATGGCCATGATCGATGGGATTCAAAACAAAATCCATCCAGGTGAGCCATTGGATCAGGACATATATGACCTGGAACCGGAAGAGCTGGCCAAAGTGCCCAAGGCACCCGGTTCATTGGACGAAGCCCTGCAATCCCTGCGGAAAGACCACGAATTCCTGATGGATGGGGAAGTGTTCACGCCTGATGTGATCGACACCTGGATCTGGTACAAGACGGAGAAGGAAGTCGATCAGATGCGGATGCGTCCTCATCCTTACGAATTTGTGCTCTATTACGACATCTAATCGACTTGAATAAAAACACCTTCATGCGGCAACGAATTCAGAGTTGTGGCATGAAGGTGTTCGCGTGTTTATCAGGATGAATCAGGGCCAATGGCTGGTTCGCGGGCGTGCATGGTCACCTCACGCGGCAGAGCTATAATGACGGCTAACCTGGTCCATCTTGAGATGAAGGATGATGCTAATGGCTGATTCTGGGATAGCGCCACCGTCCCTTGCTTATAAACGTGTTTTGCTTAAACTCAGCGGCGAAAGCTTCACGACTCCTGGCAAGTCGGGCATCAGCGTTACCGAATGTTTGAACATTGCCCGACAACTCAAGCGAGCTGCGGAAACCGGTGTGCAAATAGCCGTGGTTGTGGGTGCGGGAAATATTTTACGGGGTGCCCAGTTTAGTGCCGGCGGCGATGTGATCAAGCCAGCCACGGCCCATTACATGGGCATGCTGGCCACTATTTTGAACGGCGTTGCCCTACAAGAAACGCTGGAAAGCCTAAACTGTCAAACGCGAGTGATGTCAGCCATCCGCTGCGATGCGCTGGCGGAGCCGTTTATCCGTCGTCGTTGTTTACGGCATCTGGAAAAAGGCCGCATCATTATTTTGGTCGGTGGCACAGGCAATCCGTTTGTCACCACCGACACGGCTGCCGCTTTGAAAGCTCGCGAACTCGGTGCTGAAGTCATTATGAAAGCGACCAAAGTGGACGGTGTGTACAACGATGATCCCGAAAAGAATCCCCATGCCGTTTTATATCAACGGCTTTCATATGACCGCGCACTGCAGGATCAGTTGCAAGTGATGGACATGACAGCCATCACCACCTGCCGCGAAGCCAATTTGCCGATCATCGTTTTCAATTTTAATCGTGAAGGCAATATCGAGAGGGCCATCGCAGGGGACCGCGTAGGTACCTTGGTTTCGAAGGATATGTAACACCCACTCATGGATAGGCCTTGTCATTGACCACGGGAAGCAACGATCATGACTTCAGAAGAGATTTTGTTTGATGCTGAAGAACGCATGGAAAAAGCCGTCAGCGTGTATCGGGATGAATTGCGAGGGATTCGTACGGGACGTGCCAGTCCTGCCTTGGTGGACACATTGAAAGTGGAATACTATGGCTCGCCCACGCCGCTGCGGCAACTGGCAACCATTTCCGCACCCGATTCGCAGAGCCTTTTGATCAAACCGTTTGATCCAGGAAGCTTGAAGGACATTGAAAAAGCGATCATCGCCAGCGGTTTGGGTCTTGCACCCAACAACGACGGTAAAGTCATTCGTTTGTCGATCCCCCCCATGAGTGGCGAGCAACGGCAAAAGCTGGTGGTGCGGGTGAAGAAAGCAGCGGAGGAAGCTAAAGTCGCGATTCGCAATATTCGCCGCGACGGCAATAAGAACTTCGATGCGGCCGAAAAAAACAAAGAAATGACGGAAGACGACCGCGATCAAGGCAAAGGAGAAGTGCAAAAGCTAACGGACAGTTATGAAACCAAAATACAGGACTTTGCGGACAAGAAAATCGAAGAGATTCTGGAACAGTAACACCGCTGCTTAGGTACTTGCTTTGAGCGTTGTCCTTCATGCATTTGCGATTCCATGGTTGCTTGCATTCGTTGGTTAACCTTTCTGAATCGATACGCTGGGTAAGCAACCATGTCCCACCAAACGATGGTTGAAAGCGAAGCCAACCTGGGTAAACCGCCTCAGCTTGCCCAGGAATGGCTTGATCAACTGCCTTCGCCCGCGCTTTGCTTTAATTTGGATGTCATCGATCACAATCTGCGGCGCATGGTGGCACTGGCTGGTTCGCCTCAGCGTTTACGCCCGCATGCCAAGACCCATAAAACGCGAGAGATCATTCGCCTGGAAATGGCACTGGGCATCAACAAGCATAAATGTGCTACGTTGGCGGAAGCCGAGATGCTGGCCGATTGCGGCGTGCGTGAAGTCTTGATTGCCTATCCCATGGTCGGCCCTAATCAAACGCGACTCGCTCAACTTATCCAGTCATTTCCCAAAACCGCTTTCGCGGTGCTGGTCGATGATCCAGGAAACTTGGCGTCATTGGCTCGAACCATGGTCGCGGCACAGGTGGAAGTGGAAGGTGTGCTTGATTTGAATGTCGGTCAGCATCGCACGGGGTTGGCTCCGGGGCCGGATGCGTTGGCGTTGTATGAACAATTGGCCACAACGCCTGGTTGCAAACCCGGCGGTGTTCAAGTCTACGATGGTCACAACACGCAGAGTTTGGAAGCTGAACGCAGGGCCTTGCAGCAATCCTTTCTCCATCAAGTCGAACAATTGCTGGCGCAAATTCATGAAGCTGGCTGGGCGTTGCCCCGAATTGTCTTGGGCGGCACACCCACATTTCCTTTGCACGCGGAGAGTCATTGGACCGAGGCGGAGCTTTCGCCCGGCACCTGTGTCCTGCACGATGCCAGCTATGCGGAACGTTATCCGGAATTGGGATTTCAGCCCGCGGCCTGGTTGCTCACGCGGGTGGTGAGCCGTCCCAAGCCTGATCGTGTCACTTTGGACCTGGGGAGCAAAGCCTTGTCACCCGATCTGCCTTTGCCGGATCGTTGCCGGGTGTTCGGTGTTGATGGCAACATCGTTTTGCAGAACGAAGAGCACTTGGTGTTGCAGGTGGAAGATGCCTCTGTTTACCCCATTGGCGCCGTTGCTTGGGCAGTTCCCGGGCATGTATGTCCGACGGTGGCATTGCATCGACAAGCACACATCATCCATCAAGGGAAGTTGGTCGGAGAATGGCCCATCGTGGCTCGCGACCGCAAGCTAACCATTTAAACGCACGCCACAGGCAGCTTAAAACTCCATGTTTCGAAATGCTTGAATACCCAAACGTAAGGGTAGGTAGATCACGAGCAACCCCACCAAACCCATCACCCCCAAGCTGCCAGCTTGCCAATACATGACATGTTGGACTTGATATGCTTCGGTCATGGCCGAGGCGGCACCCGCGAAGAAGATGATGGACGGCAATCCTGACAAGGCGATGATCACCAAGGAAAAGCCAAGGCTGATCAACAGGTTCATCGTGCCGCCAAAACCGTTGGCGATTTTAGAAGGATTGGTTTCACGAAGGTTGACCAGGTAGGCCCCAAGGCCGACACTCAAAGCCGAGAGTCCCAGGGCCATGATCGAAATGGCGGCCACGTGCATGAGGATGATGGGCCAGGGCAGTTTCAACTGGGTTGAACTGAGCAAGACAAAACCAAGGCTGAGTAACATGGAAAAAGTGGCTGCATAGGTGAATTTATTGGTGATGAGCTTATCCCGCTGAATGGGCAGCAAGCCCAGAATCCAGAAATTGCGACCTTCCAGACTCATCAATGGGAAGACAAAGCGGCTAGTAAAAGTTGCCATCATCAGCCCAATCACGCCCACATTCATCAGTCCAATAAGGGATCGTTGGTTGAGGGGATATTGGCTATGCGGCAAGTTTTGGATGTTGAGCAGGTAGAGCAGAATGATGCTTCCAAGCAGGAGCACCTGACCCCATTGCGACGGATCGCGGCGGAAAGTCCGCCAATCTTTCAGGACAAAGGTGCGCGTTGCGGGATCACGCCAGCGGACCAACAGATTGACCAAATGATCGGACCAATTGGTTTTGGTCCGGCGTCGTCGGCCCCCGCTGCCAGCCAGTTCATCGAAAGCCCGGCGGTACAACAAATGGGCAAGCCAGGTCGCTAACCAAAAGCCTGCCAGGCCATAGCTCCAAATGGCCAGCAAGTAATAAACACCGTCGCGTAAGGCTTCGATGTCCAAATGTTCGGGTAAAGTGCCTTTTTCCCGCCAGGAACGCCACCACTCCAGGGGATCGCCTTTGACCTGGGCGATGGCGAGGAGTCCTTCTGTCATCCACGCGCCGGGCGGTGTCGAACGGGTGGGCTGCAAATGGTCGATGACCCGTCTGGCCCAGCGCTCTGACATTTCCGAGAGCATGTCGGAGCGAACACCCTGAGCGGCTGACCCAACCCATACCAGCAGCATCAGCAGGAAAAAGGCAATGAGGGCTCCCAGCACCAGTTTGCGGTGCCTGGCCATGTATGTCACCACGAGAAGGCAAACGCTCGCCCCGATGGCTGTCGGCAGGATCAAATAGCCCAGTAAATATAAGGGAAACAGCAAAAAGTAAAACCACGAAGCCTCCATGACGATCCCGTAGGCCATCAGCAGCGGAGTGCCGAGCAGCAGGAATGGCCAACCAGCGTAAAACAGGGTATCGCGGAACTTGTAATGAAAAATGCGGTCCGCCCGAGCGGGAGTGGCGAGCAAAAACCAGGCTTCCGGATGGTGGAATAAACTGCCGTAGAGCAACAAGCTACTCGAAAAAATCGTGAGCATCGTCACCGAAAGAAAGAACAAGCCAAAGAGCAGGGCGGTGATGTCGTTGCTGATGGGGCCGTTGTTGTCCAGTCCGCGTAGAAACGTGAATCCTTCTAAGAACAAGAACAATAGTCCGACCCAGATGAAGATGCCCAAGGACACGATCAAGCTGAAGCGCAAACGCTGTTTCCGCATCAAAGAGCGTAAGCTGTTCCACAGTAAGCGGCGTTGCAACCAGGCGAATGTGCTGCTTTTCGAAACGCCGATCAGGTTCGTTCCGTCGTTCATGATTCCACAGTTGAAGCCAAAGTTGATGGATCCGCTTCATCGGCCGTTAATTTGAGGAACACGTCCTCCAAGGGGCCTTCCAGAGCGGCTTGTTTACGAAGATGTTCAAGCGTGCCCATGCCAACAATGCGGCCCTTGTCGATGATGGCGATGCGTGTGGCCAATTCCTGGGCGATGTCCAAGGTGTGAATGGACATGAAGACCGTCACTCCTTGGGCCACTTGCTTGCGTAACAGGTCTTTGACCAGCCTCTGGTTTTTCGGGTCCAAACCCACCATCGGTTCATCGACGATCAGCACTTGCGGTTGATGCAGCAGGGCCGCAGCAAACACGGTTCGTTGCCGCATGCCATGGGAATAACTTTCGCTGAGATCATCGACGAAATCGCTCAATTCAAAAATGTCGATCAATTCTTCCATACGCTCCCGACCTAAACGGCGGTCCATACCATACATGGCGATGATGAATTCCATAAACTCGCGGCCGCTGAGCTTTTCGTAGAGAAAAGGCTGGTCAGGAACATAGCTGATGATGCGTCGCGCCTGGTCGCCCTCCGCGCGGACATCAAACCCGCCGACGCGCACACGACCTTGGCTGGGCATCAGCAAGCCGCAAATCATTTTGATGGTTGTGGTTTTCCCAGCGCCGTTGGGACCCAGAAACGTGAACAATTCACCTTCATGCACCGCCAAAGTCAGGTCCTGAACCGCCACTTTACGGCCGTAACTTTTACTGATGTGATCCAACTCGATCATTACTTTTCCGGTTGGGGTCATGCATGCTTCCTTCACACGTGCTGTACGAATGCAATTCAACGAGGCTTAGCGGTATGCATGGTTCACGGAGTTGGTTTTTGCCGTTCGAGCTCGATGGTAGCATCGCCCCATTTGGCTACTTGTTTGAGCACGCGTCCATCTGTCTGGCGAACCCACAAGCTGACAATCAATCCGCGTTGTTTGGACTCAACTAGCAAACAAGGCACGGCTTCACGGTTCCAAGTCAGCATTTGTACTTCTTCGCGAACTTTGACTTTGGTCGCTTTGCGGTCCATAACATTCATTGAAGTGCCTTCGGTGAGTGACTGCGCGGGAGCCATCATGAGTTGCTGAATGTCGATCATGGGGGATTCCCATTGCTGCCCGGGCAGTAAACGTGGTAAGCAGTCGGCGGGAGCCAGGCTGCTCATGAAGGGGGCTTTGCTGTCATTTTTCACGCGAAGCTGGCTAGGAATCGGCCATTTTACTTGATCGACGCTGACATGGCCTGAGAAAGCCAACTCATTCTCAACCGTGCGTCCTTGCACAAACAGGCGGATGAAGTTGTCTTGCTGGATTTTGTCTAAGTGAATAGACGCATTAAATGTCACGCGATTCAAAGACCCGAATTGCGACACATCCATGTCCATGCTCATGGTAAACGCCAGCCTGGGCGGGATAGGGATTTTCAACCATTTGCTGAGTTGCTTGAGATTCAGAAATTGCTCCAGCTCCCCATCCAGGGTCATGGTTTGCTTGACGATGAAACCGACGCGTTTATCTTCGCGGACGGAATGTGTCGAATGGCCTAGCACCTGGCCATTGAAGCGGATGATCCAATCGGTTTCACCGTCCTCCGCGGCCGCACGCAGGGAGTCCAGCATGCGCGGCGGCGTGTGATACGGTTCGGTTAACGTTCGGCTGATTTGCCAAACGACGGTCACCAGAAAAAGGATGCAAATGACCATCGTTCCAAGTCGGCCTGGCATGGGACTATCCTTTCTTTGCCTCTATTTTAAGGGGTCGAGGTATGCATCGCAATGCACTGCCAGCCGAAGGTTGAACCGTATTTTGTGGTATCAAATATCAAAAAACCAAACAATTTCGGGTAACAATGGTCACATGGAGGTTGTAAGCACCTGCAACGTGGCCTTGGCCATATGCTGATCAGTAAAGTGTTCGCGAATGGCTTGAAACGCAAGGGACCCCAAATGCTGACGGCGGCTGGCATCTTTGAGAAGTTGTTCAAGCTGGTCGGCCAGGGCGGCGGCATTGTTGGCTGGGAAGAGAACGCCCCCTTGTGTAGCCTCCAACAATTCGGGGAAAGAGCCATGATCAGGCTGCACGGCCGGGACGCCGCATGCCTGTGCTTCTAAAAGGTAAAGGCCTTTTGGCTCGCGATAGGTTGTCGGAACACTGAACAGGTCCAAGCTGGAAAGAAATTGGAGCTTGGCAGAATGGTTCAATTCTCCCAAATAGCAAAAGCGATCACCCCAGCCATGTTTTTGGGCATGGTCGATCTGTTCCTGTAAATACGTTTGATGCTGCGGCCCTAAATACCCTGCAGCCTGGATTTCCCAAGGGGGGATTCCTTGACGTTGGGCAAGCAACGTGCCTGCTTCGACTAATTGATGCAGTCCCTTTTCCGGGGCGATGCGGGCAAAATACCCAATGCGCAAGCGCTGGTTGACAGGAACAGGTCTGGTTTGCGGATAGCCTTTCAAATGAATGCCGGGGTAAACCACGCGCATGCGCTCACGAGGTAGACCCAAATACGCCGCCATGTAATCCGCATAAGCCTGGCAAGTGGTGATTATTCCGGTCACATGAGCGCAATTTTTTTGGATCAGTTCGATGGCTTCTTGTCGAGCGGCGGGGGGCAAAAACTCGAGAAAGATGTCGTCGCCTTGCAGCACGGCGTACAGGGGTACGGACCAGCGCTGCTGCATTTCGGGGAACATGCCGGACAACAAAACGTTCGTGAAGCACAGCACATCGGGCTTGTGGTGCCTATCGAGCCAGTGGGCGAGCCTTTCGATTTCCCGGCGCTGATGGCCGTGCATGCCTTTGAGCATGGACAACGTCAGATCGACCAGATCTTCCGCCCGAGTGTTTACCGCAAACCGTGAAACCCAACGCAACAACCAGCGCTGGCTGAGCAAGCGGTCGAGCCAGCCAGGCATACGTCGCAGCCAGCGGTATTGCTGTTCGAGATAGACACTGATGCCGCCAAAGAAGATGCGGCTTGCGGAAGCATCGGGTTCATCGACCCGAATGGGTGTGTAGGTCGGGATAAGCAGACAAGAGTGACCCTGCGCATGCAAGGCGTTGGCGAGGGTGTTGTCCCGCATGCACGAGCCGCAGTACATCCCCGCGGCACCAGCCGTGATATAAACAAGTTGCATACTAAAGAAGATAGAAAGGAAAGGGCGGATTAGCCATGCGTCCACACGGGTTTCATCCCGTTGGCTTTGCGAAGGATGGAGGTTCAAAGTCAGCATAGGGAGGTATGATCTCAAACAGTTTGATCACGGGGAGCAGGTCGAGATGAATCCAGGCTAAGCGGCCGAAACAGGGAGCCTGAGATGAAAATCTCAACCATTCTTGAAGGGCGGGCGTGGTCTGCAAACGGTAATAGGCTAGCACTTCAATAGTCCGCAGCACATCATGGTTGATCAGCACTCGGCCTAAGGGAATCTGCTCGCTCATGATATCAGCACGAACTTCGGGCTGAAGCAATTGTAATTGCATTCGGACGATGCCCCCTTGCACTACCTCATGCGTTCCGTGCTTGACCAGGGCAATGCGGCGTGCATATTCCTGCTCGTTCAGGACCTTTTCAAGCACGTGAACATCCACGCTCATGCCATGAAATTCTTCCATGCTCACTGTCATGTGGCTATCGTGAACGAGCAATTGCCGGTAGGGTTCAGGAATTTGGGCGGGGGCAACTTCCTCGTGTGGTGGAAGGGGGCATTGTGGAAAAGGAGCGAAGATTTCGGCCAAAGTCAGCCTGGACATCGGTGTCAGCTCAGTCGGAGAGAAAACGCTAGCGAGCAAATGGTGGCAGATTTACAGATCGTTGGTGATTTCTTTCAAGGCGTCAACCAACTGATCGATCTCTGCTAATGTATTGAACGGGCCAGGACTGACGCGCGCGGCGCCATCCGGAAACGTCTTTTGCGCCTTGTGGATGTAGGGTGCACAATGCTGGCCGGGGCGGATGGCGATGTCGAAACTTTGGTCCAGGATGGCTCCCAGTTCGGACGCAGCGATCGAATCATGCACAAAACTCTGGGCAGCCACTTTGCGTTTGGTGTCGCGATGGCCCAGTAAGCGAAAGCCCTTCAATGCATCGATGCGTTGCCAAAAATGTTCGATGAGCGACATCTCGTGATCATGAATTCGTCCCAAACCTTCTTTTTGTACGTATCGAATGCCGGCGTTGAGTCCAGCAACCCCCAGCACATTGGGCGTGCCTCCTTCAAGGAAGTAAGGCAAATCCGTGGGCTGCGTTGGACTGGAGGAGTCGCCCCCCGTGCCGCCTTCCCTCCAGGCACGCAGTTGGGTACGCGGTCCGACATAAAGGACCCCTGTGCCGGTTGGCCCGAACAACCCCTTGTGTCCTGGAAAGGCGAGCATATCAATCGGCCAAGCCCTGAGGTCGATCGGGATGACCCCTGCCGACTGTGCCGCATCGACCAGGATCAACAAATCGTGTGAGCGAGCAATCTTGGCGATTGCCTCGATGGGTTGCACGGTGCCCAGGACATTGCTTGCGTGCGTCATGGCAATCAAACGAGTTTTCGGCGTGATGGCCTGACGAATGTCATCAGGGTTGATGGTGCCTCCGCTGTCGCTGGGAACGCGTGTTAACGTAATGACCTCGGCCTTGGCCATGGCCACCAGTGGTCGGCTGATGCTGTTGTGTTCGAGGTCCGTCGTGATGACATGATCACCCGGATTGAGGGTCCCTTTGATGGCCATGTTCAGGCCATCGGAACAGTTGAGCGTGAAAATGAAGCGCTCGGGACCTTCGCCATGGAAAAATTGATTGAGCAGATGACGAGTGTCATCGAGCATGCGCTCAGCGGCCAAGGCCATCTTGTGCCCGGCCCGCCCGGGATTGGCCAGGCTGTTTCTCGCAAAGGAATCCAGTGTTTGATAAACCGATTCGGGCTTGGGGAAGCTGGTCGCGGCATTGTCGAGATAGATCATGAGGGATCGCATCCTTGATGAACGCTTTTCATGGGCTGATCGCCACGCTGCTAGTGCCCAATGTACTTCGCATACACCGTCCGGGCTTTGTCGATGTCGGGGGTGCCTTTGATAATCGCCCTGCCATCGGGAAATACGGTCACGTCGAATTCTTCAACAGCAAACTTAAGCATGAACCGATTGTAAGAGACCTGGCTGCCCAACCCTTCCAGGTGGCGAGCCAGCTCAACAAAGTTCAATGAGGTCGCTTGCCGATGGCTGATTTGCACAGCATTGCGACCACACAACGACGTGGTTTGCGCGCCTTCCTTGCCGTCGAGCCAATCGAACTGCTTGCCCTTGCAACAGGGACATTGCACCGTGTCCTTGAGCTTGGCGATTTTGAATCGTCGCAGTTCATTGTCCCACACATCGATGTAGATCAGGTCCTTGTTTATGGCTTCCAGCTGCCCGGTCAGAATCTTCATGGCTTCCGTGGCCTGGAAGCTGGCGATGATGTTGATAATCGGGCTCAAGACGCCCGCTGTCTCACAGGTGGCAGCCATGCCAGGCGGCGGGCTGCCTTCAATCACGCAGCGCAAGCAAGGGGTTATCCCGGGGATGATCGTCATCGTTTGTCCATGAGAACCAATGCTGCCGCCATAGACCCAGGGCTTGTTCAGTTTGACGGCGACATCATTGATCAAATAACGGACTTCAAAATTGTCCGTGCCATCCAGAATTAAATCGGCGTCACTGACTAAATCCAGAATGTTGGTGTGATCGATGTCGGTGATCACTGCTTCCAATTGCACGCTCGAATTGATCTGCCGCAACTTACGCACGGCTGCTTCGGCTTTTGGCAGATTCTCCGCGATGTCGCGTTCATCGAACAAAACCTGTCTTTGCAGGTTGCTGGTTTCGATGAAATCCCGATCAACGATGCGTAGTTGGCCAACGCCGGCACGCACCAGGATGTTGGCGATGACCGTACCGAGAGCGCCGCAGCCGCACAGCGTCACCTGGCTTTGCAACAGTTTTTGCTGCCCCGCTTCGCCGATGCCGGGGAATTTCATCTGGCGGCTATATCGCTCCAGGGGGTTGGGAGCACTCAATGGCTTGTCCATACCGATCGATCTTCTCTTTTCGTGTTGATGTGAATGGCCCACGCTGGTGTTGGTTTTGAGTACACTGGTTAACCACCCGCCACGGCGGGAATAATGCTCACACGGTCGCCTGGTTTTAAGGGGGTGGCCATTTGTTCGAGAAAACGAATGTCTTCATCGTTCACGTAAATGTTGACAAAACGGCGCAATTGACCTGACGGGTCAAAAAGGCGATCCGTAATGGCAGGGTATTTGTTGCTCAGATCGCTGAGGACGCTTTGGACATCCTTTCCTTCGGAATGAACGGTATCTTGCCCTTCCGTGTGGCTTCGCAGCGGTGCGGGAATCTGAATCTCAACGGCCATGAATGTCCCTTTGTCTTCAGAGTAAGTAAAAGCTCGCTTGTGGCGATCACGATGTTCATGAAAAAAAGGATTCGCAAATGATCCAAAGTGCCCAAAACGTTATGACGAAGCTCAGGCAATCGGCCACGGCCATCCAGCGGGGTCGTCTGAGTTCGTGATTGCGAAAGGTGTGGTCGATTTTCCGCCAATGCACATGCAGGACGAGGCCCAAAATAAGCAGATAGGGCTCCATGAAAATCTTCAGCAGAGGATTGGTCCTGCCGAAGACAACGGCCAGCGATGTTTGTGCAGCTGCGTAGATCACCAAGACGACGGTACTGAAATAGGCCATGGCATAAGCTTCAGGCAGAGAAAGGACTCTGACCTGAGGGTAGCATTTATCGGTTGCTTCCATGATATCAAGTTCTCCCGTTTGTCTTTCGCAGGCAAGTGGTTTGAACATGGCTATTCAATACGATGTTAACGGGCGAGACTTAGTTCAGGAACGTTACCTTCAACAAAATCCACAAATGCATCGAGTTTAGGTTCAATGACCGGTGATTCAGCCAGGCGTGCAGCCACGGCATCCTGCGTTTTTAGCCCGTTCCCCGTGATGCAAAGAACGATTTCTTCATTCCTGGGAATGCGGCCCTGTTCAAGCAGTTTTTGCAGCACCGCCAAAGTAACCCCACCAGCCGTTTCAGCGAAAATGCCTTCGGTTTCCGCGAGGAGTTGCATGCCGTCGCGAATAGTCTCATCGTCCACATCTTCTGCCCAGCCGCCACTGGATCGGATTAATTGGATGGCAAAGTAGCCATCAGCCGGGTCGCCAATGGCCAGCGATTTGGCGATGGAAGTAGGTGTTTTGACTGGACGGTGCTGTTCCAAGCCAGCCTTGACCGCTGAACTGATCGGAGCACACCCCGACGCTTGGGCGCCGTGATACTTGACGCAACGCTGATCCACCCAACCCAGTTTGGTCAATTCATCAAACGACTTGGCGATCTTCCCGATCAAGCTGCCGCCCGCCATTGGGCAAACGATATGCTGCGGCAAGCGCCAACCCAGTTGCTCGGCGATTTCAAAGCCAAATGATTTGGAACCTTCGGCATAAAAGGGGCGCAGATTGATGTTCACAAGACCCCAGCCGTATTTGAAAGCGATTTGAGTGCAGAGGCGATTGACCTGATCGTAAGTCCCCTTGACCCGAACCAGCCTGGCACCATAAATGGAAGTTCCGATCAGCTTAGCTGATTCAAGATCCACGGGCACGAGGATGAAACTGGTTAATCCCGCAGCGGCAGCGTTCGCGGCCACGCTGTTGGCCAGGTTGCCGGTGGAGGCGCAACCGACGGTGGTCATGCCGAACTCGCGGGCTTTGGACAGCGCCACCGCCACCACGCGGTCCTTGAAGGAGAGCGATGGGCTGTTGACGGCGTCATTCTTGATCCATAAATGATCCAGTTTTAAATGTCGTGCCAGCCGATTGGCTTGGATCAAGGGGGTGCCCCCAACGTGCAAACCGACCGTTGGCTCATGATTTAACGGCAACAGTTCACGGTAACGCCACATATTAAATGGCCGCTCGGCCAGAGTTGCTTTGGACCACTGCTTTTTGATGGACTCGTAATCATATGCCACTTCCAACGGGCCAAAGCACTCGGTGCAAAAATTATTGGCTTCCTGGTTGTAAGCCTGGCCGCAGGATCGACAACGCAATCCTTGTATCAACGATTGAGGCACTCTCCATACTCCTTGGCTGGGGCCGATGGCGAAGTTGGTTTTTCCAATGACCATGCTTACTCAGCGGCACGTTGCAAATCAACGCCGTAGCCGCACTTGATCCAGAGAAGATACGTGAATGAAAAGATAAGATGGGTCGGCTCGACCAGAGGATCTTATCTTTCCCGAACGTATCGGGAAGGAATTAGCACCTGGCCTCTTGGGATCGGAATCCGTAAGAGCGGTTGCTGTGGCTTCACCGGGCCAGTCCCTCTGCCACTCTGGATAAGACTTTAACATTGTATGACAGGCTTCCAGGTTCAGCAACCAGAATTGAAAGTAGTCCATTTCAGCCTTTGCATTTTCATTTTAGACATTGGAACAACCGATGCTGCACGGGCAGCGGGTGAAAAAACTTGACCTGTGCCGTACGTAGCGTTATATAAGTGTACATATATACACTTATCGAGGAAGGCCATGCCAATGACCGATGATTGGGCAACTGTTCTGGATGAATTGATCGAGGAAATGCTGGGCCAAGCCCATTGGCGGCATCCGCCCGTCGATGCCGTTGCTCTGGCGAAAGAGCGTTTACACATGCAGGTGTGCCTGGATGCGAGCCTAGCCAACCGGGGGCGTGCCCAAAAGGGCAGGCATGGCTCCTTTATTTATCTGCGTCCGGATGATTATCAGGAACGTTACCAATGGACCGTGGCTCATGAGATCGGCGAACATTGGCGTGGCCGCATCCTGGCGGAATTGGGGGTAAGCGCTGAGGAATTGTTGCCGCAGTCGCTGGAGGAATTGGCCAACCGTTTTGCCGCGCGGTTGCTTGTGCCCACCCGCTGGCTGGCGCAAGTGGCCAAGGAGACGCAATGGGATTTAATTGCCCTCAAGCAGCAGTTCAGCACGGCCAGCCACGAGGTCATTGCCTGGCGAACATTGGATATGCCCGTGCCTTGTATCATCAGTGTGATCGATCAGGGCAAGCTGACGCAGAGGCGCAGCAATTCCTGGCCCGCGCCGCGCACCTTAACGCCGCTGGAAACCAAGTGCCAACGCATTGTGCATGAACGCAGTGAACCTTTTGCTTTGCATGACGAAGGCTGGCAAGTGCAAGGCTGGCCCATTCATCAAAACAGTTGGAAGCGGGAAATTTTGCGTTCGACTTGGGAGGCGGCCGAGTGGTCACTTGGATGAGCTGCTGTTGAGGAGGACTCGTGCAGCGGAACTATTTTTCAATGCTGGATCCGTCATCAGCCGTTCGCGATACATGCGGGCATGATAGTAATCTTGCCGTCGTTCAAATGTTTGAATGAGCGCTGCCACTGCACGAGCCAGTAATTCGCGATCTTGATTGTAGAGGACATCGACCAGTAAATACTGTTGTGCTGCTTCTGCATATTTTCGTTGCAATTGATAGCAGTCGCCCAGGGCGATATGGATTTGCGCTTTGATGGTTTCGCTTTCACCTGCAACCTTCAGCAGTTTGTGCAATTGTTGTTCAGCGTCACTGAGTTTGCCTAATCCTGCCTGGGCCCGGGCATGTAACAATTCGGCGTCCATGCGTCGGGTGGGATTGCTATCGCTGAGCAAAGCCTGGCTAAGGTTGAGTGCATCCGTAAAGCTGGCTTGTGCCCTTTGCGCATGCTCATCCTTGATGTGTATGGCTTCTTGCAGCTTGAGTTGCGCTTCCAGCATTTGGCAGCGATGATTCCAGTCCGAGTTATTCGCCGATGGCAATTGTTTCAGGAGTTGCGTCGCCTCCGTAACGGGTTGGTTGGAACGCAGCAATAGGGTTCCCAAGAGTTCAATCGACGCCAACACCTGGCGACAATCAGGGTTGTTCTTGATGAATAACCTTAGTTCGTTTTGCAAGGGCTGCAAGTTGGCTTGAGGCTGATTCTCGACAGTCATCCACTTCATGAGCAATAGTTTGTATTCCACTTGGCGTTGGACAAATGGCAGCCTGGCTCCGCGCTGCAAAAAGATTTCGTAAAAGTTCAAGGCTTGCGACCATTGGCGATTCCGTTCAGCAGCAATGGCGTTTACCCAATCTTGAGACCCCAGGTCGTAATTGATGTCGATGACATCGGCTGTGCTTATGGTGATCTTGCCGGCATCGGTTAGTACTTCCACCGTTTGGGCATCCTCGCGAAGTACGGTGCCGAAGCGTATTTTGGTGCCGCTTGAACGGGACTCGTCACGGACTTCGATACGGTCGTTGCGCTGAGGCGGCTGTGCATGGGATGTAGGCATGCACGTTATCATGCATACCCATGCACAGAGCAGTTGGAAGCAACCCATTGGTTGAGGATAACAGCGATTCATTATGAGCAACCTTTAGCGAATAAGCTGCTGGATCATTTCCCGCAAATCGGCTTGTTCGGGGCGGTTGAGAAACGATTCCATGCGGTTTTGTCTTTCGGTCCCGCCAAATTCTTGGGAACGCAGCATCAAGTACAGCTGTGCGGCGCGACGCAGGAGCCGAGCGCGGGTTTCGGGGTCTACATGCTTCTTGCTCTCTGCGTGCAAGCATTCGATCAAGCCCTCATGCGCATCGAAATACAGCTCTTTGTACATCGTCCCGCGTTGGACATGGGGTTCGAGGGCTTGACGCAGTCGATCCCATTGCTCGATGGCAGTTACCAGTCGGCCACGCAATTGATCAATCATGATGCGCTCACGGACAAAAGCGGGATGTTTCTTGGCCCATTCTTCTTGCATGATCTGATTCAGCGAACTTTCGAGTGCATCGATGGCCTTTGAGCGTTTTTGTGGGTCCGTGCAATTCCGAGCATATTGGCGCAGCGAGACTGCCCAGGCCAGGCTGCCCTGCTGGTAACTTTGCACAGCTTGGGTTGGGGCATTGGCATCGGGCTTGCTGATCGCGTTGATCAAGGACTGTGCGTTATCGAGTTCTCCCAAAGCGACAAATTGGGCGGCGAGCCAATAGGTAAAATCCAGCGGTCGGTTGGGGATCTTTTCGACTTGGGATAAAAACAAACCGAAGTTTTTGCGTAATTGGTCCGCTCGGGCTTGGGCTGGCGGCCCTTCCTTTTCCAGCTGATCCAATTGATTGCGTAAATGTCGGCCTAAATCCCGCAACAAATCTGTGGTGCTGTGGCCAAGTGCTGAGCTGGTGTTGCTGGTTTGTAGCAACTGCAGCAGTTGCAGCGTGGCTGGGCTTGTTGGGTTTTGTTGGATCTCAGCCCGTAACGCCAAACCCAGGATTTGCAGGCTCAGTTCGGTCGAAACATCAGGCATCGGCTCACGCTTTTGGATGCGGTCAATCAGTGGAGCTAGCAATTGGGAGGTGCGTTGCCATTGGCCGCAACGTCCGTACAAATCCGCTAGGTTGACCCGCATGGCGGTGGCCTGAGATGCTGGGTTCCCAGAACTGATTTGATTAGCGGCATCGACGGCTTCCTCCATGAGCTGAAACGCTTTTTTCCGAAAAGGAGTTTCAAACTCCGGTGGCTGCTTTTGCGAGCGAACCATTTCCAGATGCAACTGCCAGTTGGCCAGCCCTGCATAAAAATGACACAAAGCGAAGCGATCGTGCTGCGGAGTGATTTGTGATAGTAATTGTTCAGCCTGAGCGAACTTTTTCTCTTGATATAATGCCAAGCCGATCACTTCGCGAGCCATATCGCCGGCTTGCGATTGGGGGTAATCCCGCAAGATTTCCTTGGCCAACGATTGCAATCGTGCTTGAGCACGGCTATCGCGCTGTGCCAGGATTTGTATCATCCTGAGCGACTGACTTGCTGCTGATCGTGCAAGTTCGGTATTGTTGGTTTGTTGACGCAATCGTTCAGACCAATCAGCAGCCGCTGCCCAATCCCCTTTCCGCAGGGCAGATTCAAAAAGCAATGAATAGAGCCTATCCCCATCACGGGGTCGTAAATCCTTCGGTTTGCGTTGCCAGGCAGCCTCCGCGGCGGTATGCAGCTCCTGAAAATATCGATCGCGTTGCTTGAGCAATTCCGGTTGTTGCTTGGGATCGCGATTGGCACGTAGCTGCTCGGCGATGTCCTGACAATGCTGAAAAGCCATTTGACCTTGCAGCAGACATTCACGAAAACTGGACTGTGCCGTCAATGGCGATGGATTCTTGGCCAATAGCATCCACGTTGCAATAAATTGGTTTTCGGCCGCGGACGCCCATTCGCTGGCGCTGCCTTCCACCAATTCAAACATTTGCAGGGCACGTTGCAGCTGCTGTGTGGCCTGGCTGGATTGCTTTTGGGTATTATCCAGTTCCATGTAGTCTTCAAGCAAAAAAGTAGCCAGGTGGTAACGCAGTGTTTGCCCCATCGGTGCAAAGAGTTTTTGAGGATAGTCGTTGAACCATGTTTCGGCTTCTTGTCGAAACTGATCACGTTGTGCTTTACGACCGCCACGAGCAGATCCCAACAAATCGATCAGACGATAATAGCGAGCATACATTTGGCCCATTTGGGCTTCCGAGCGGCGTTCCTTCAAGACCCGTTGATAAAGCTCCTCGGCTTTGCGGCTGTCCAAGCCAAGGGAAAAGTGTGCTTGCATGGCCAAGGCTTTCCAGCCCAAGGGGTGCTGGTCGCGATAGCCGGCTGCTTTTTCCAAAAGTTGGGCTGATTTCAAATAACGTTCGCTGGCGGTTTGCTGTGGCAGGCCGCGAATCCGAGCCAGTTCTTGCCAGCACAGTGCCTGACCGATCATGCCCGTTAGCAAGCCTTGATAAACTTTTTGGGCCAGGGCTTTGGATTCCGCTGAACTGGCCACTTTCGGCAGGCTGGCACGCTGCGGTTCCCATTTTTGAATTTGCTCAACGTACAGTTGTTCTGCTTTGCTGAAGAGCTCGAAAGCTTGTTGTGTCAGGGGGGCGTTGGGCTGTTGGTCTTTGGACTCGTTCATCACAATAATCAGTATGCGGCCAAGATCGAAATACAACTCAGCCTGCCAAACCGATATCTCTTCGCGCAAGGGATGGTCGGGGAATTGTTTGCCAAAGGTGAGCAGGGCCGTTTCGGCGGCCTGAAGATATTGTCGAGCTTTGGTGATATTGCGGTCAGGAAACTGCAGATCGAGTTGCAAGCGGGCGCGCCAATACTGCAACAACCATTGTTCAGCGGCAGGGCTTTGGGGTTGTGCATGTTGCAGCGACTCGACGTAGTCCAATGCCAATTGGGTTTGGCCACGATCGCGAAGCTGCTGAATGACCAGTTGATGGGGAATGTTCTGAGGAATTGTAAATGAAGGTTTCGCAGCGTCCACGGGCATGGTTTGCCAAATCAGCCAAAACATCAACCACATCATTGACATCCTTTGCAGGAAATGCCCATCCAAGCGAAAGTCGAAGGTTGTTACCTTGAACTGCATCGAAACGTCGCTAACTCATACTATAAGATAGAACGCTTGCCCAAGCCAAGAGCACAACGATGAAGCATATCAAGGAGTGATTTTGTGAAGGTTTTGGTCATAGGCAAAGGTGCACGTGAACATGCCATTGCATGGAAGCTCGCGCAGTCGCCACGGGTCACGAAAGTTTTCTGCGCGCCGGGGAATGCAGGCACAGCCGAGGACGCCATCAATATTCCTGCAGAACCGATCGAGTTTGACCGACTGATTCGTTTCGCCAAGAAAGAAGAAATTGGTCTGACGGTCGTTGGACCAGAAGAACCGTTGGCCCTGGGCGTGGTCGAAGCGTTTGAGAAGGTGGGATTGCGTATCTTTGGTCCCAGTAAGGCAGCTGCTCGTTTGGAAGGCAGCAAGGTCTTTGCCAAGGAGTTAATGAGGCATGCCGATATCCCTACGGCCGAGTTTCGCTGTTTTGACCATCCAGAACCTGCCCGACGGTTTATTGAAACCCGTGATTATCCCCTGGTCATCAAGGCCGACGGCCTGGCGGCGGGCAAGGGCGTAGTGGTTTGTTCCAACATGGAGGAAGCCCTCCGAGCCGTGGATCAAATCATGGTGAAGGAAATGTTTGGCAGCGCGGGCCGCCGGGTGGTGATTGAGAAGCGGCTTGAGGGCAGAGAATGCAGCCTGCTTTCATTAGTGGCCGGCCGAACGATCCTGACCTTGCCCATTGCCGAAGATTACAAGAAAGCACTTGAGAATGACGAGGGGCCCAACACCGGAGGCATGGGCGCGTTCAGTCCGTCCTCACAAATAACGACGGAACAGTTGAAAGAAATTGAAAACGCCATTCTCGTACCCACGGTGCATGCGCTGAAACGCATGCGTTGCCCATATCGTGGCGTGCTTTATACCGGCATCATGCTGACGGGGCAGGGGCCACGAGTGCTTGAATTTAATGTCCGCTTTGGCGATCCCGAAACCCAACCGACGCTCATGCGACTTCGCAGCGACTTGCTTGATCTCATTGAAGCGGTCGTCGATGGCCGACTGGACCAAATAGCGGAGGATCAGTTGGAATGGGACCCCAGGCCAGCCGTCTGCGTCGTACTTGCCAGCGAGGGTTACCCTGGAAACATCACCAAGGGCAAGCACATCAGCGGCCTGAACGAAGTCAAAAAACTTCCTGATGTGAAAGTTTTTCATGCGGGAACGAAAAGCGTTGATCGACGCGTGGTAACGGACGGAGGGCGTGTATTAAGCGTCACCGCTTTGGGTGATGATTTGGAGCAAGCCCGACGCCGGGCATATCAGGCCATTGAACTGATTGCATTTCAGGGAATGACTTATCGAAGAGACATCGGTATGCCGCGTAAACCCGCAACAACGACGAACGCCGTCTAACCCACCACGGGTTGCTTAAACCAACTCAGGAATTCACTGGGTCAGCAAGTTTGTTCTGCCCATGCGTTTATTGGCAACCAATCCCTAAATGGTTGTTATTCTGATGGGGCATTGGAATATAATAAATGCATCACATCACATCCCTCATATGGGGAGCCGCATGATGAAAAAGACACTTTGGCTAGCCGCCATCTGTTGCTTGATGTTGCATTCGACGGTCAGTGCCCAACCAGGTGCTGCGAATTTAGAACCATTTTACCGTTCGCGTTCGGGTTCGAATGTGGGCGGAGGCTATGGTTATGCAGGCATGCCTTACGTTGGGATGCCCATTTATGACCCTTACACGTCTTCGTTTGGGTATGCCTCCTATCCCGTCTACTGGTGGCTGGATCCCTTCTATCAATCGGGGTATTACACCTGGTTGACCGGCTACCCACCCCCCATCATTGCCGGGAACTGGTACCCAACGGTCCCGTTTTACATTCCCATGAATATGAATCGGCCCATCATGGTTAACCCCAAGCCCAACGCAGACAAACCGGCGCCACCCAAGTTGGATAAAATGGACAATCCCAATGACGCGAAGCCTGATGCTTTCGACAAAAAAGAAAGCATGGCCCGTGCGTTGCGCCTAGGAAACGCTGAATTCATGAAAGGGTCATATAACCAAGCCCTACGTTATTACGAACAGGCCAGCCGCGAGAATCCCTTGGATGGACAACCTTGGTTTTATCAGGGGCAAGCACTGTTTGCCCTGGGCCAATACCATAAGGCCGTCACGGCTCTTCACCGAGGGTTGAAATGGCAACCGCAATGGCCAGCTTCCGCATTTCAAGTGCGTGCTTTGTACGGTGAAAACAACAAACTCTTTACGCAGCAGTTGGCCTTGTTGGCGTCGGCGGTGGACAAGAATCCCAACGACGATGGTTTGCTCTTCTTGCTTGGCTATCAACTTTGGTTCGATGGCGAAAAGGAAAAAGCCGCCCTTGTGCTCAAACGTGCCTCGAGCCTGATGGTAGATACTTCCGCAATCGATGGGTTTTTGAAAGCACAGCCAAGCAAATAGGGTTCAGCAATCAATTAATGTACTGAACCATTCCCCTTTGAGCGATGGCCGAGTGAGAATCTAACTCACTCGGTCATTCCATTTATAAAATACATACAACAATAGCATCCTGCCTCACGCAACAATGAGGATGATCATCCGTTATCAGCAGATGTGAAATGCTTGGCAAGTTGACTGACGGATGGTCGGTTTGCGTAAAGTCCAAAGGAATGTCTGATGAAGATTTTACTTTGCAACGATGACGGTATTTTCGCCCCGGGATTAAGGGCATTGCTTCCAGAATTAAGAAAGCTTGGCGATGTGACCGTTGTAGCTCCAGCAACCGAGCAAAGTGCTGTGGGGCATTCCATTACGCTTCTCACCCCGCTTCTGGTTCAAGACGTTTACGATGAGCATAATGAACGCATCGGCTGGGCTGTTGAAGGCAGGCCAGCTGACTGCGTTAAACTGGCTATGACGGAATTGCTCAAAGAACCGCCCGATTTGCTCGTCAGCGGCATGAATTCAGGCTCCAATGCGGGCATCAATGTGCTTTATTCAGGCACCGTAGCTGCCGCTATCGAGGGCGCTTTCTTTGACGTTCCCAGCATTGCCGTTTCACTCGAATACCAACGGCCCCTCAAGTTGAACTATCCCCTGGCTGCAACCCTGGCGCGCCGAGTGATCGAACAAATCATCACGCACCGTCTTGAGCCAGGTATGTTGATCAATGTCAACATTCCCAGTTTGGATCAGGGGTTGCCCAAAGGAATCCGTGTCGTCCCGCATGGAACGCGGCGATATGAAGAAAGTTATGATCGTCGTAAGGATCCGCGCGGTCGAACCTATTTTTGGATCACGACCAAGATTGAATGTCCGCCTGGCTCGGGCGAAGCCGACGTGACGGCGCTTTCGGATCACTTTATTACCGTCACACCTTTGCAATTCGATCTCACGAGCTATCGCGACTTGGATTGCATGCAAAATTGGCAATGGAATATGGATTCCATTCGCATGGAGCCTTTGCAGTAGGAGCAGCAATGCCAGCCACGGACCAGCGCTACCGGTTTACCTTTGGCCCATGGAACATCTGCGTCGGTGCAGATCCATTTGGACCACCAGTTCGCCCGGATCTTTCCTTGGCCGAAAAACTGCGGACATATAAGCAATTAGGCTATGATGGTGTGCAACTTCACGACGACGACGTGGTGGCTGCCGAGGCTGACGCTGCTACCGTGCAAAGAACGATCAAGGATTTGAAAAAGGTCCTCGATGATGAGGGCTTGTTCGTCGAGTTCGTTGCCCCTCGACTTTGGGAAGACCCGCAGACCGTGGGTGGGGCCTACACGTCAAACTGGGCTGCTGATCGACAATATGCCATCGACCGATCCAAACGGAGCATAGACATCGGCCGGCAACTAGGAACGGTTCGTCAGGTGTTATGGCTCGCGCGGGAAGGAACCTACATTCGCGAAGCCAAGGACTCTATTCAAGTTTACGACCGACTGCTCGATGCACTCAATCAATTGCTGGCGTATGACGATCAGGTTCGGTTACTGGGAGAGATGAAGCCCAATGAACCCATGGATCATGCATATTGCCCCACTCCGGGCCATTTTTTAGCGATGATTCCCAAAACACAGTCACCGCAGCGTGTGGGGGTTTTGATCGAATCAGCCCATGCCATTCTTGCGGGGTTGGATCCATCCGATGAGATGGCTTATGCCCTTTGGCATGGTAAACTCTGGGGCGTACATCTCAATGATCAGAATGGGTTGAAATACGATCAGGACAAAGCGTTCGGCTCGGTGGACTTGCGCCGTGCATTCAACACGGTTTGGGTGCTCGAAAGAGGTGGTTATGGGTTGAAGGGCGAGTGCATTGGCATGGATGTGAAAGCCATGCGCACAACATCTGTTCTCGAACAAACCAAACATTTGGCCAACAGTCGTGAGATATTCCTTAGGATTTTAGCGCTGGTCAGAACGGTCGATGTCAAGTTGGTGGAAGAACTGCGAATGCGAAGGAATGATGAAGATTTGGAAATGTATGTTCTACGCCTGATCATGGGCCGTTAGACTGAAAACCGCGTTTTCTTTCAGCAGAGGGGTTGCATCATGAGTCCGCTACAGATCATTTCAGGCAAGAGCATTAAAAAGTTGGAGGAGTGGTCTGAGTATGCACCTCATGGACGAGATGATCATTGGCAAGCTGGATGCAGCACCTATGAACTGGCCAAGCGATGGTTGCGTGCAAGCTGGAAATACAGCAATGGCTTGCCCCCGGAAGTGGAAGAAGTCCTGGCTAGCCGATCAGAATTAAAAGGTTTAATCGCTTTACGCGCCTATGCAGAGATGCTCACCGAAGTGGATGAATGCAGCAGCCGAACCAGGCAGCACGACCTTGTCGTCATCGGCGAAGTCAACAAGCAGCGCGTTCTCATGGATATTGAAGGCATCGGCGATGAGCGCTTTGACAAATCGATTGCCAAGAAGCTGAAAAAGAAAAAGGACGACCCGGAATCGACTTTCCCGCAGCGTGTCAATCGACTCGCTCAAGCGATATTTGGATTAGATGCTGAATCGATAAGCGAATTGAGATATCAATTGCTCTTCAATGTCGCTGCCACGCTGGTTCGGGCACGCCTTGAGAATGCCAGCATGGCTGTGTTTTTGGTGCATGAATTTCGTAAGCCCGAACAAAAAAAGAAAAAACTGGAAGCGAACGCTCAGGATTTGGAGGAGTTTATCAAGCTGCTGCTCGAGCGCAATAAAGTGGCAGCCGCTTCCCAGAGCATCAATGCACCGCAATTCCTCATGGGGCCGTTTGCGGTGCGAGGTACACCAGCTAATGACGCGAATCCCATCCCGTCGAACATCCCACTGTATATCGGCAAAGCCATGTGTGAGTTGAAATAACCATCGAATTCATCAAACGGTATCTTTCGCCAATCCACCTCGATTACGAAATGGGTTGTTTTTTATGGAGCATCAGGACGACGGGTTGGGTCTTGGATGAGCGTAGTGCATCATTATGGGGTCTTCAGGGATGTTTGCCAGCGAAGTCATTTCGCCAGCCAGGATCCGGTCAGCCAAAGCCGAGGCCATCTTATAATCCCGATCACAAGGCCTTTGGCCAGTCAGTTTTCTTTGCAATTCGCGACATAGAAACTCTGCTGCTGCCGTTGTGAATGGGTCGTTCTTCTGGTGGGCATAGAGGCAAGTCACCAGCATCACGACGGTGTCTTGTACGCGCTGCGAAAGTTCAGCCATGAGGCATTGGCGATCAGCAAGTTTTAGCTGGTGCTTGGTCATGGCTGCACTCATCGCCGTAGCAAGCTTTTGAAACTGGGTCAAGGCAAAATCGACCATCTTTTGCATAGATGCTTCCATCTGCGGAACGCGCTGCCGGTCACTTGGGGCCAGTGCTTTGCCGGTGCGCCAAAATAAGTAGGCACACAGTTCCTTGCGCAATTGCCATAAATGCACGGGGTTTAGCGGGTTGAAGGACCGCATGTTGTTCTGCTGCATGGTTCTGCCCAGCGGCTCGAAATACCGTTTGCCGTGCTCTTTGATGAGCGATTTGAACAACGCTAATCCGAGCATTTCTCCTTCGCCCTCATAGATGCAAGGCGCCAGAAAATCATGCACGTTATCCCCAAATAAATGACCATGCAAAAAGGCACGCCCGCCATGGGTTTTCATGAACAATTCCACAGCCGCTTCTTTGAGGGCTTCGCTGCCAAAAATCTTGGCGACAATGCACTCCATTTCGCCTCGATAGCCCTGATCGAGAAGCCATGAACACCAATGCACCAAGGCATCGGCACCGGTGATCAATGAAGCAAGGCGCGCCATGCGTCGTTTGACCAGTTCCCGAGTCTGAATGGCCTGCCCATAAGTATGGCGAAACGCAGCCCAGGGCAACATATTCTTCAGAAACACTTGCATGGTGCCAGAGGCATTGGCACACAACGCCACGCGACCTAAATTGAGGCCATGATAAGCGATGGTCAAGCCATCTCCCTGCTCGGGTGTAAGCAGATTCTGCAAGGGCACACGATAGCCTTGGAAACGCAGGCCCACGTTGTGGCCGCTACGCAGTGCATGCAAGCCATAGTGAACCCATTGGACCTCTGGTGTCTCTTGATCGGGTAGGTCAGCAATAACCACCGCGGGGCGGCTCTCCAATAGGACCACCAAACCGATTGTTCGGCCGGGTAGGGCATTGGTAATGAACAGTTTTTCACCATGAATGATGAGATGATCGTTTTCACGAGTGGCACGGGTGCGCAGTGCCGTCAGGTCGGAACCGGCAGCGGGTTCTGTCAAAGCAAAGGCAGACAAACGCTCGCCGCTAGCTAAAACCGGAAGCCATCGTTGCTTTTGCTCAACAGTGCCAAAAGCACGCAATGGGTCAACCGCGCCGATGCAACCATGCACCGAAGCCAGACCTGCAACCATGGCATCGATTCGTGACATTTCGGTTAAGAAGCAGGCGAAGCGATGAAATGAAAGTCCGCTGCCGCCGAAAGCGGGGTCGATCAGCAGTCCCCAATAGCCCTCTTTTCCCAGGTCACGGAGGACGCCTTCGCTGATTTTGCCATGCGGATCATGCAAGGTCTTTTGTTGCCGATGATGCGAAACAAGTTGCAAACAGCGAGATAATTTTTGTTCAATGGCAGGTTGCGTCGGCGGAATAAGGCACGTTTGAAATAAGTCGATAGGCGTGTGGCCGTCCCATACGGCTTTATGAATCGGACTTTGCGATGTTTGAAAGCGTTTGGCGAAAAGTTGATCCACTTGTTCGTCGGCCCGGTCAACGGACCCCATCCGCGCAGCTTCATCGGAGGATTTGCCGCTCATGCGCAAGGCAGTTTCGGCAAAGCTTGGCTGAGGTAAAGCTTGTTCCGCTGGTCGATCTGGTTCATCAGGCTTCATGCGGCAAAGAACTCCAAATAGAAGAGCAGTCACTGCTTAGGCCTTATACGCCGTCAATAGGATCAATGTAACATTCTGATCAGACAATCACTAGAAGCAGATCGAACCTGGGAGAGGCAGCTCATTTGACCGTGTTCGGAAATTTCACAACGTTGTGCTGTTGTCAGTGTGCATATGCTTGGCTAAAATGATTTTTCATTGCAACCGGGAGAGGTGGCTGAGCGGTCGAAAGCGCCGGTTTGCTAAATCGGTGAGGTGGTTATACCGCCTCCGCGGGTTCGAATCCCGCCCTCTCCGTTTTTCATAACTCCATTCGGACAACCTCCCACTGAATATGCCATAAAAGCGTTTATGTTTGCGTGACCGTTATTCCGGGCGAAGTAACGGATTTCATTGAGTCCCATCGCTTTTTTACTTTGGCACCTCTGTAACGCGATTATTATAATGTTGGTGAGGATTGTGGCCTCAAGTGCTTTGTACAGTTTGAGATAGGCGTCATCGAACAAAAAATGAGGAGCTAACATGAAACATTGGATAGCGTGTCTTGGCACGCTCAGCTGGTTGGCATCGTGTCTTGCAGTTCAGGCGCAAGACATGAATGCGCTATTAAATAAAGTTCCAGCCAAAACCAATGCGGTTGCGTATGTGAACATTGGCAACTTGCTTCGGACCAATATGGGGCAAGAAGAAAAATGGAAGGAAAAAATCGAACTGGATTACATTTCCGGTTTCATTCCATGTCCGCCTGAAACACAGTCCGCCATCAAAGCTACGCGCATCGAATTAGGTGATCGTTCGACCTCTTGGGAAGTTGGACTGTTTAATGTCGGCAAAGCACTTAATTTTTACGAAATGGCCAAGTCTGAAAAAGGCTATGAAGGCACCATTGGTGGTGGAGTGCCTTGCGTGCAAATGACCTCGCGCAATGCCTATTTCATCCAATTCAACAAGGAAATCTTAGGTGTCGCATCTCCAGCACAAACCCAAGAAATTTCCACCTGGGTGAAGCATGTCAAAGGTGCAACGTCTCCTAGTCTCAAGCCATCCTTGAAAAATTCACTCGAAGAAGCTGCCCGTTTAGGCCAAATCGCCATGGCGATCGACTTGGAAGACGCTGTTGATGAAGCAACCATCAAAAACAACGTTCGCTTCCTGAATAGCTTGAAAGGCAAGGACGTCGATTTTGATAAGTTCGCAAAATTACTGACGTCCATCAAAGGTGCCCGACTAAGCGTTCGCGTGGAATCCGATGCGACAGCAACAATGTTTGTTTCCTTCAATGATTCTCCGCAATCGTTTGCTGAAGTGATCCCTGACGTGACCAAGGAAATTCTTGGCAATATGGGTTTTCCCATGGATCAAATGGGCAAATTTGATTTTAGCGTGAGTAGCGATGGCGTTTCCATTCGGGGTAAACTGAATCAACTTGGCTTGTTCATTGTTTTTTCGATGTTGCATCCCCCTGTGGTGCCGCCTTCTGCCATGGCCGCACAATCGGCTGGCGACCCAGGTGCCCCCAATGCGGCTTCGACCAAACGTTACATGATGGCTGTGGACAAATGCCTTTCCGACATGGCCAACATGGTCAAACAGGCCAGTGATTACAATTCAGCAGCGGCCTTGTATGAAAACTATGCCAAACGGATGGAGCGGCTGCCACGTTCAAACGTTGACCCCGAATTGCAGAACAGCACCGCTCGCATTTGCTTGATGGTTCGCAGTGTTGCTTCGTCGTTGCGTGGTGCGCGGGTGGATTATGATGTCCTCGAAACCAACAAACAATCGACTTACTGGGTCGACCCCGGCTATGCCTATGCCGGTGCGGCAGGTGGTTGGGGTTGGGGTGGTTATGCGGGTGCTTATTATCAGCCCCCTTCTTTTTGGGTGAACAACAACTATCAAGAAATGAACGTTGCCCAAGCGAAAGTGGTTGCTGAAAGCACCAAAACGCGTGATAAGATCCTTGCCGACATCATGGAAGAAACAGGCAAGATCAAGCAAAAGATGTCTGGTAAATACAACATTAGCTTCTAGCCACACACATTGCTGAAAACAGTGTTATGCTGACCCTCTTGCGACCAGCAAGGGGGTTTTTATTTGTTTCAAAGGAGCTAATTAAGGCATCACTTTGCAAGAAGCTGGTCTCATTGAGGTATGTGTGCACTGATAATGAATAATTAGGCGACGAAAGATTGGCTGTTTAATGCAATCTACAATGAGTCTGATTGAATACAAGAGAATTGGATAAGTACGGTGACACGTACATAGCGAGCAAATGGGAAGCGACACTCGCCGATACAAGACACATATGCGTACTCATCCACGATATGCCTGATGGGAGTGTTGTTGTTAAGTAAAACTGGCGGGGCGTTCCCCGCCAGTTATCGATAAGTTGATTTTGATGAGCTTTATTTGTTGGCTCCGCCGGCTGGCTTATTCGCTTGCGGTTCGGTTTTGAAGCTAATCTTGGTGATGCCCGCAAAGGTACCAGCGTCCATCACCTTGACGACGGTATCCCAATCCACATCCTTGGCATCGATTACCATTTGATTGATACGCCGGTCTTTAGCGGCATCACGCAATTTGTTACGGATGTCTGCTAGGTTAACGTCCTGCTTATCGATTTTGAAGACCGGTTTCCCTTGCATGGATCGAACTTCAACGATGATCATCATTTTTTCAATGTCTTGAGGTGACATGGTCACATTGCGGTCTTGCGTTCGGCTCTCAGGCATTTCCAGAACTTTTTCCATGACAGCCATGGTCGTTGCCAAAATGAAGAACACAAGCAACACCAGACATACATCGATCAAAGGATTCATGTCGATGTGCTGATCGTGGGGATCATTGAAGGCATCATTGGAGTTTTCTTCATCCAATGCTTCCGCCAACTCCTCGAATTGAGGGTGTTCCACGATGGGCACCCATTGCCGGTCTTCTGGACCCATGACCTCGTCGTCCGTTTCCCATTGACCGTCTTGCAAGCCATCGACAATCTGCTGTGCGGTCAAGTTCCCGACAAATTGATTGGAACCGGTATGCCGAATTTTCCAGCTCATGGAGCACCTCCATCGGCGCCAGGTTCTGCCGATTGCTGTTTAACGTGTGCTTGCACTTTCACTTTCTTGTCTTTGAGTCGGGCCACCAAGGTTTGCACCACGGAATAAGGAAGTTTACCTTCCGCTCGAACAATCACAGTGACAGAATTCGGCGGTGTATTGAGGACGGCATTGTCGACCTCACTCAATATATCTTCAAGTTTGCGTTCTTTGCCAGGCTGAACGTCATCGCCCCAATAGTACTGCACCACGTTGGCGTTGTCCGGGTCGCGCCGCAAATTGATCTTCAACGCTTCTTTGCTGGCAGCGATGTTGGCAGCGGATGCTTTGGGACTATCGATGGGGGAAGCGGTTAATAAATCCTGGGCAGTCATCATGAAAAAGACCAACAACACCATGCTGATATCGATCAGCGGGATCATATCGGGATCTTCTTCTTCGTGTTCGACGTGTTTTTTTGCCGAGATGTCCATTTCAATGGGCTCAAGCGCGTCGGCTTCATCGTCAGCACGCGGAGTGCTTTCAGGCTGCATCAAGTAGGGTTTCAGCAGGTCATGGTCCTGGATAAAGATCCAATTTGCATCTTGTGCCGCTTTGACGCAATCTTTGCCCGTCAGGCGGCCTTCTTGAATCCAATCGCAAACCACGGAATATGGGACGCCCCGGTAGACCCGATTCTGTGAAACTAACCAGACATTGAAAAAACTGACATCATTCGGTGTTGACATGTGATTGATGCACTCAACTAGGGCATTTTGAATTGGTTAAGATTATCAACGCAGTACGCCCTTGGGCCTTTGTCCAAGGACGTACAGTGAACGGGCCAACTTGCCCAAAAGGTCTCCGGATGTTAGCGGGCGACTGGATTGGCGACGCCTGAACGAACCTGTCCGGGAGCTGGCTGGGGAACCGTGAGCTGGCCAGATTTGGCAGCTTGCACCAGCATCATCAGCTTTTGGCCAGCGCTTTTCATCTTGATTTCAAACTTGTGAATCCAGGCTTTATCCAAGGTGTGCATGAACACCAGCGGAATGGCCGTGAGCAAACCTAACATGGTTGCGAACAAAGCCAAACCGATTTGTGCACTCGCTTGAGCCTGGCCGCCCTGACCAGCTTTACCTAATTCGGAGAACGTTCCAATCATGGAGATGATCGTAAAGAGCAGCCCGACCATGGTGGCAATCTTGGCAATGGCCAAGATGCTGGGCAGTAAGAAGTTCAGATCGGGGAGGATTTCCATTTCAACCGAATGAGCCATGCCACGACGCATTGCCGCCAGGCCGTTGCGTGCGTTTTCCAAACCAGCCACGAATAACTTGCTTGGGATCACTTCGGATTTAGGGGCCGCCTTGCAGAATTTGAGTGCTCCATCGACACCTTCTCGAGCCAACACTTCTTGAAATCTTGGCATGAACACGTTCAAGTCGGTTTTCGAATTATGATTGAGCAATAAGCGCCACACCACTAAAACTGCTGCACTTAAAGTCATCGCAAAGAGCACGACGGCAAATAGCGTATCGTGCTTGACAAAATGCATAAATGCGCTTTCATCGCTTGCTGCTTGAGCCAGAAACATCTGCATGTTGGGTTCCTTGAAGTAAAAAAACGCCACTGTTACGAAAACGCTTCTTCAATTCCAGTAAAACGATTTATATGGAATCATGCAAGCATCTAGCCGTAAAAATTACGGAATTCCTAATCAGGAAAATCAGGTCACTGTACTCCGATCTCGTTGGCTAATGCCCAAAGGCCTTCTATGTCCAAGCGATATTCTTGTGTCGTGAAGAGTTGGCGAATGGCTTGCTTATGAATTTTCATTTTCAGTGCGCCTACCCCGAGCGGCCCAAAACAAACGATGCCATGGCGTTCCTTGCCGGCATCGGTTGCGGCAATGCCTGATAGGCCAGAAGGAGGTACGGCATTCAAGTCTACGGCTACGCGCAAATGCTTGTTGGTTAACCAGTTGTCGTCGGCAATCAGTGCTTTACCGGTTGGGCCTGCACCGATCAAAACGTGACAGTCTTGAACCTTCGCTGAACTTAAATCGGTGGGCATGCTCAAATGTGTTTGCAGTTTCGAAGTTGCCGCGTTGCCCAAACGTTCTCGTGCCGCCTGCAACCGTTCTTCGGAGATGTCAACCAGGGATACTTCTGCACCTAATTGCAATAGCAACAAAGCCACGCGGATGCCCACTGGACCTGCACCCAAAACCATGGCTTTCTGATCGGTCAGGTTGCTATGTTGACGGATGCACCAAACGGCAGCCGTGGCTGTGGTATTCGCACCATTGGCATCCAGCATCATCGACACTTGCAAACCAAAATGGGGCAGCATGTTGCTTTGAGCTTCGGAGAAAAGTTGTTCGCCCACGCGGACATCTTTCCCGCCTATGAAAAAGGCAGTGCCGGAGAGATCTTTGGGACCGCGAGTAAAAATGGCCCCATGCACCAAATCTCTGACCATGGCTGGTTGGATCCCGCCATAGCTCAGCACCTCATCAACCCCTGCATCGATGGCTACAATGCGATCAAACAAGCTGGGTAACGGATCGCTATCCAATTGGACCAAGATCTTGCGTTTTTCAGCCATGGCTTTGAAGGTCTTAGGTAGATTGCCTTGAAATACATCAACCGAACACAAATGCTAAAATGGTTTGCGAACGAAAAGGGGATCATGGTACGTGGACCTGATCCCCAAGCCGATGGACACTGCCAAGCCGCTTACTTGTAAAATGGATGGGCTTTGTCCTTGTTTGAAATGATATCGTCAATCTTTGGATCCATGTTCACGGCACGGATCATGGCGAGTTTGGTGGCCTCGTAATTGTATTTGTAAATTTTGTCGTGATCCTTGGCTGCAGGGTGAATGAACACGCCGCAAATACATACCAATTCGTCGGCCGTTCCTTTGGGCAAAACGCCTTCTGCAACGCAGTCAGTCACCGCTTTGGCCACGGCTTTTTGCGCGGGGCCGAACATCTGCACAGCCTGGTCCATGCCTTTGATGGTTACCTTGGTAATCATCACCGTTGCGGGTTTGCAAATCAGGTTGGGTGTGACCACAGCCAGAAGATTGGTGTGACCCGCCGATTGATTGGCCAACGCTTGGGCGAACGCATAACCCACGGGACCGTCTTTGGAGCCTAAAAGCAAATCGATGTGGGCCACTTCGTTGCCTTCACCTGCCAGTGCTTCACCGATATACATCGACATGAGAGCCAACTCCTAGAAGAATTGAAATCCAACTTGTCAGCAATGGGAGAACAGTTGAAGATATACGGGGCAAAGGGTTTGAACGCAACCAGAAAGTTGGCATGGCTGAAACAATCATCCTGATTGGAGGCAGTGTGCGCGCGGCTGCCCAGTCTGTGCAACGTGCGGGTTGCACGACTTGGTGCTGTGATTTGTTTGCAGACCAGGACTTGCTAGCTTGTGCCCCCGTTCGCCAGATCCATGCCAACGAATACCCTCACCAGTTTGCTGGCATTCTTAGAAAAGAAGCCCCATCTGGGCCGGTGCTCTACACGGGCGGGCTTGAGAATCAACCTGATTTGATCGAACAGATCGGTCGTGATCGCGAAATTCTGGGCAATTCAGCGTCAACCCTGAAACGGGTTCGCAATCCATTTCAGCTAGCGGATGCCTGGAAGGCCCACGGTGCTGTGTTTCCTGCCGTTATGCCGTATGCGTTCGAGAATAAGGCATCAGGTCAATGGCTTCTTAAAAGCATGAACAGTAGTGGTGGCAGCGGAGTTCATGAATATGCAGTCGCAACCATTGGCTTGAACTCCAAGCATTATTATTGGCAACAACGTATTGAAGGGGAGCCGTTTTCGGCCGTATATGTGGGCAATGGCGATCAAGCTGTTTGCGTGGGCGTGAGCCAACAATGGGTCGGACAGCAGTGGTTGAATGCACCATGCTTCGCTTATTGTGGCTCCATAGGGCCCATAGCGCTTCATGAGTCCATGCAAAAACAATATCAACAACTAGGCACTATCATCGCTAAGCAATTCCAAATAAAAGGACTATTCGGCATCGATACGATTCATGGCCAGGGTGCCGTTTGGCCCATCGAAGTCAATCCACGATTCACCGCTTCGGTGGAGGTCTACGAACGTGTGGCAAATCAATCGCTTTTTCATGCTCATATTGCTGCATGCCGACAAGCATCATTGCAGCCAGCGATGGGTTTCATTCAAGAATTGGCCAGTCACACAGCCACGTTGGTGTGCAAAGTTATTTTGTACAACAATGCAACGACATGGTTATTTCCAAGGTGGGAGGCCAACGCAATGGCAGCCAGCTTGATGGCAAACGATAACATGATCCTCACCCTGTCTGATTGGCCTCAAGCAGGAACCAGAATGTTGCCCCATCAACCCCTTTGTAGTCTAATTCTAAAGCTGCATCATGCCCCATTGCTTGATGTCCAGCCGATCATAAAAGCTGTCGTTCAGTGTCTCAGGCAGTGTTTGGACCATCTGCCAAAGCTGCCTTCGGCAATGAAGGAGAAATGTTTGTGCAGTTAAATCGTCGTGCCCTCCAACTCGTTGATGCACTTGAAAGTCGATCGATTGAATGCCGCGTGGAAATCCTTCGTTCAAGTCAGGGATCGCGCTTGATCGATGCCGGTGCGCGTGCACCGGGAAGCTTGCAAGCAGGGCTAATGTTGAGCCGCATTTGCATGGCTGATTTGGCCGAAATATCCTTGGGATATGGCCAATGGGGACCAGAAATACAAGTTTGGTCCGATTATCCGGCAGCGGCTTGTCTGGCATCACAATATGCAGGTTGGCGATTGCACTCCGACCACTTTTTCGGGATGGGGTCTGGCCCCATGCGTGCAGCGGCTGGCGGTGAAGAACTGTTTGATCGCATTGGTTTCCGTGAACAAGCCAAAGCGGTCGTCGGCGTCATCGAGACCCGGCAAAAGCCAACTGACGAGATCATCGAACGCATTGCCCAAGCCTGTCAAGTCGAAGCCGGGGCTGTAACGCTACTGTTCGCTCCGACGGCCAGCCTTGCGGGTGCGATGCAGATTGTAGCCCGTTCGATGGAGACGGCCTTGCATAAAATGCTTGTCCTGGGTTTCGATTGCAAGCAAATCGTGGCGGGACAAGGAATCGCGCCGTTGCCTCCTGTGGGCAGCAACGACTTGTTGATGATCGGCCGAACCAACGATGCCATTCTTTACGGCAGTCATGTCACACTTTGGGTGCAATCAGACGATGAGTTTATCCAAGAATTAGGTCCACGAATTCCATCGCAGGCATCACCCGATCATGGCGTACCATTTGCTGAACTGTTTGCCCGTGTTCATCATGATTTTTATAAGATTGATCCACTGCTCTTCAGCCCCGCGATCATTACCATGGTGAATATGACGAGTGGCCGCGCACATACCTTTGGCAAGTTCGAAACCGATATCATGCAAGCTTCCTTCTTTACACTGTGAAATATGAACCTCGGCTTAATCATTGGCAAGCTGGGTTGGCATGCCTTGGCTGTTGAACAAGCCGCTCACCACGAGGGGCACACCGTCGTTCGCATCGATTTGCGAGCAATACAGGCCAAAACAACCCCTGATGCCAATCGTGATCTGCGTTGTGATGCCATGCTCGTTCGTGGTCTGCCCACTGGCAGCTTTGAACAAATCACCCTGCGGATGGACTGGCTAAAAATGCAGGACAGCATGGGCATCCCAATGCTCAACCGGCCAGCTGCCCTCGAAGCGTGCATCGATAAATGGGAGACAAGCTGGCGTTTGCATGAAGCAGGATTGCCCACACCGAGTACCTGCGTCTGTCAGACGACATGGCAAGCACATAGGGCATTTGAACATTTGGGCAACGACGTCGTCATTAAACCCCTGTTCGGTTCTCAGGGAAAGGGCGTTCAGCGCTTTCAGAGCAAGGATTTATTCATACAGGAATGTGAGACGCGCATTGGCAAGAACGAAGTGATTTATTTGCAGCAATACATTCAGCATCCACCTTATGACCTTCGCTTGTTAGTGCTCGCAGGTCAGGTTATCGGTGCCATGAAAAGGCACATCCAGGCGGATTGGCGATCCAACATAGCATTGGGGGCCAAGCCGGAAGCCCATTTGCCAACAGCGAAGGAAACAGAATTAGCCCTAGCAGCTGTGCAGACATTGGGAGCAGGCCTTGCTGGCGTGGATTTGTTGCCGACGTTGGATGGCCAATATCAAATCATCGAGGTCAATGGCGTGCCTGGATGGCAAGCCTTGCAGTCGGTTCACACGATGGATTTGGCTCAATATGTTGTCAAGGAAATGGCCAGGCGTGTGTCCCGTAGCGGCTAATCGCCAATTAGAGCTTTTGCAGATCGTCGCTTCTAGGCAGTTCATCGAGACTGCGAAGTTTAAACAAGGATAGAAACCGAGAAGTTGTTTGGTAAGTGGCTTCATCACTAGTTGTTTTGCTTGATTGTAAACGGATCAAACCACGTTTCAGTAACTGGCGTAATTGGCTTGCAGAATCCAAACCCCGCATCGTATCAATGGTCGATTTAGTAACGGGTTGCCGATAGGCAACGACTGACAAAGTCTCCACGAGAGCCGGCGAAAGTCGCGCTTCTTTGATGCCGCCATATAAACGCTCGAGCAAAAAGCGAAATCCTGGTCGCAGCTTCATCTGATGGCCGGCTTCCGAAGCTTCAATCAAATATGGTCGACCTGACCACTTGTATTCGCGATTTAATTGATCCAATAGTTCTACCAACTCTTGCAGATCGAGGCCGCGAAACTGTCGCAGCAGCACGGAGTTAGGCAACGGTTCCTTAGCAGTAAAGAGCATCGCTTCCACAATACGCTTCATCGTTGGTGGAGGCTGGTCCGCCTCTTTTGCAACGGTTTTGGATCTGGCTTGGTGACTAAAACTCAAGGACGTGGGCATAGTAGTTGATGCGTCGTGTTCAAACGAATCCACTTGCCAAGCTGAATGATGACGGGGGAGGTTGGCGTCGGGGTGTTCGACCGGACCTTGTAAATCGGAGTCAAGGTTTGGTGCGGAAGCAGATGCTTGCTTAAAAGGTTCGGAGGGTTGCTTGATCATGGTAAGGATTGCTCGAGTTCAAGGATCAGGTTTTGCCAGGCCAGTCGATTCATGTTACGCTTTAGCAATTGCTGGTCAGAGACATTGGCTAATGCACTGCGGAGACGATTCAACGCGGCACGAGCTTCTTCCTGGTTTTTAGCCATCATGTTGGCGTGAAACAAACCCAATAAGGCATTCAGACCCTCGGGTTGGCCTCCTAATTCCAAGGCGAGGAACTTATAGCTGGTTACGGCTTCGTCGGCACGCTGTAATTTCAACTGCAAGTCCGCCATAGCCAATCGGCTTGAATTGAGATAGCCAGCCAATTCCAAATTCCATTGGTCTGTGTCTTTCCGCTGTTGTAGCTCGATGATTAATTGCTGAAACAATTCATAAGCGCGATTCAGGCCATTCTGATAACGTTGCTGGAAATACTGAGTGGCTTCCGCATTCTGAAATGCCAACGCACGTTCAGCGAAATGCAAGGCAGCATGGCGCGAAGATTCTGCCCACCAATATCGCGCTGCCCAGGCATGGACATCATTGGCATAAGCTTGCTGATAGGCTTCAAACCGCTGTGCTGCCTCCTCATATTTTTGCTGTTGATAGAGCACTGAGGCTAATGCAAACCGAGCCTGACGAATCTCAATCGGTTCCGGTATGGCTGGCGTGCTCTGGATCAGTTGCTTTAATTTGTCTTCGGCCTCGGCCAGGCGTTGGTCATCGATGAGCGTTAAGGCGATTAAGTATTTAGCACGCACGGCCAAAGGCTCGTTCGAACGGGTCACTTCCGTCAGCACCTGTAGTGCTCGGTCGCGTTGTTGAACAGCTCGATAGGCTTCACCCAACCCCGTCAACAATTCCCATTGGCGAGCAGCTGTTAGCGGGCGTTGTCTTAGAGGTTCCAGGACACTGATAGCTTTCTGGTAATCTTGAGCACGCAGCCAACAAGTTCCCGCCTGCCAAAACAATTCGTCTTGTCGGGAGCCAACATCTTCCATCTGCGCCAGCCTGGCCAAGGCATGACCCGCTTTGAAGAAAGCTTGACGAACACGATCGGGCATAGGCTTGGCAACATTTGGATCACGCGGAGTCGATTGTTGCAACCAAGCGTGTCCTGCGGTTTGATAGGCCTGTGCAAACCATCGATCTTGGGTCTTTTCATCGACCACGGTCTGCGACATTTCAATGATTTGAAATGCCAACTCATATGCCTGTTGTTGTAACCACCCTTGCCAGAGCTCCTGCAAGAATTGCACAAGGGCTTCAGGGGTTATGAAGGGATCCGTGGCCTCTTTGCGCAACAGCGGCATCGTTTGTTCGAGCAAACCGATGGATGTCATCTGATCTTTGCGCTTTAAGTGCAAACGCAGTAGTTGCACGCGCGTTGCCAGCACGGCTGCTTCGCTGGCTGGCTCCTTGAGCATAGGCTCCCATTGTCGAAGTGCTTTCTCCCATTGCTGGTTTTGCCAGTAGGCTAACCCCAGCCAGTAATGGCACGCTCGGCTTTCGGCGGATGTATTGCTGAGGGACAACAATTCCGACCACACCTTGATCGCTTCAGACCAAGATTCCAACTCAATCAAACATCGACCCCAAAGTTTACGGGCTTCACGATACTCTTGAGCCGATGGCGGTATGCGGGCGAGTGCTTGTTTAGCCTTGTCGAACTGTTGCAACTGGATGAGCAATTTGGCTTGCTTTAACCGCACTTCGTTGGGATTATCCAAGTGTGGCAACATCAGCCACCGTTCGACAAGTCGCAACATTTCTTCGTGTTTATTTGAAGAAACCCGTTCGTATTGTGAAAGCAGCAAAGCATAACTTTCGGCTCGGTGGGGTGATTCCGGAACTAATGCTTCTTCTAACAAGGCTGCAATCACTTCTGGCTTTGACCCTGTCCTGTCATGGGCTAAGGCAAGGCGATAGGCCAGAGTGGGTCTCCAAGCTGGAGGTACTCCGATAAGTCTGGCCGATTCCAAATCCGTTTTAGCTCGACGCAACGCCTCTTCTCGGGAAATAGTGGGGTCAGCGGTTTGGCCTCCTAGCAGATAACTGCTTCCCAAAAGAAAGCGAATAATACCGCGCCGAGCAGGATCAATAGCAGCATGCTCCCATGCTCGCTTGGCTTGGAGCAGAGCTTCATGATAATCTTTGTTCTTGAGCGCTATCTGGGCTGTTTCCAAAGCCTGTTCAAATTGCTCGCGCGGGCTGGGTGTCCGCATGACATGGAAGGCAGCCGTGCTCAACAAACCGAACAGGCCCAGAAGAAAGACGGGCCAGCCCCAGAGCTGACTGATCGGCAAAGGCGGAGCTAAGTTACTATCAGCATTACGTGATGAATGCTCTGGTTTCGCCGTCGGTGTTTGCCCGGGTCCATAACGGCCTGGTTGGACAGGTTGTGTATGAGGCAACCTCGTCATCGTGAACGGCATCCATGCCAAAGTGATAAGATGGGCAATCATCGCAAATTGTGCTTAGTCTGTCAACCTCACACGATTGTAGCGACGCTGGAAGTTTGCACGTCAAGCCGCCGCACGTTTGGGGCGAACGGTCAGAGGGAAAAGACCAAAAAGCTCTTCCTCGGTTAAGCTCAAGCTTGGTTGTCCCCCTTGCCCTAATAATTCGTTGAAAAGTTGCCGTTTGCGTTCAAGGATTTCGCAAATACGTCCCTCGATGGTTCCAGGAGTGATGAAACGCGTCACGAAAACCGGTTCTTTCTGACCGATGCGATGAGCACGGTTGATGGCTTGATCTTCGATGGCAGGATTCCACCATCGATCGAAAAGAAAGACATAATTGGCAAACTGCAAATTCAATCCGACACTGCCCGTGCCGTAACTCATTAAGAGGACGTGCTTGGCCGAATCCTGCTGAAATTGTTCCAAAATGCCCGGTCGCTGAGAGGAGGGAATTTTTCCATGAAATTGCAATGGTCCAAACTCCGACAGATGTTCAGCCAACAAGATCAACGGTTCGACCCACTGTGAAAAAATAATGGCTTTACGGCCACTTTCTGCCACTTCCGCAATGTCTGCCATCAATTGTTCGAGTTTGCCACTCTGTCCGGTTAACGGATCGAAGTTACAGATTTGTTTAAGCCGCATGACCAGCTCAAAAACATGCTGCACCGTGACCGTTTCACCCATCGCATTTAAATGGATGATGCCCTCTTTTTCGGCTAAGTCGTAGGACTGTCGCTGTGGAGCAGACAATTCGATATACGCATCGCGCACCAGTTTGGGTGGCATGTCCGTCAGCACGTCTTCTTTAACCCGCCGAAGAATATAGTCCCTTGTCAGCACACCCAATTCTTTAACAGAAGCATGAGGCGGGACTAAATCAGGCTTGATAAACTGAAACAGATTGCACAAATCGTCGGGCCGATTTTCGATAGGGGTGCCGCTGAGCGCCCAGGCACGTTGGCGTTTGATTTGACGCACGACCTGTGCGGTTTTGCTTTGGTGGTTCTTGATACGCTGCGCTTCATCCAATATCACCAGGTCAAACTGAACTTGATCCTCTTCAAGGTAGTCGGCATCACGCGTGAGTACTTCGTAGTTGATCACTTTGAGGGGGCAATTCGAATGTAGCCAAGTGCAACGACGCGTGTCGCTGTCGCCGGTGATGACTTCGAACGGTATATCTTCTGCCCATAATTTGATTTCGCGGCACCAGTTCAAAACTAACGGCTTAGGACAGATGAGCAAGGCATTTTGGATCAGCCCAGCATGAAATAGCAGCCGCATGCTGATGATCGTTTGCATGGTTTTGCCCAAACCCATTTCATCAGCCAGCAAGGCTGCGTGCCTGGGCATTAAAAAAGCAATCCCTTCAAATTGATATTTGAATGGCTTCATGGGCAAATGCACATGCTCGCGATTAAAGCCCTGCTCTAAGGGTGGTTGCAACAGTAAATAAAGCCTCTCTTTGATCAGCACGGCATCGCTAGGTGGTTTGATGCGCGTGTATGACTTGGATTTGGCTGGAACGTCATGATTTGGCTGGTTGGTGATCTGGGGTTTTGCCTGCGATTGGGAAGTCAGCTCCATCGGTTTTGGAAACAACCAACCTTCTATGCTGACGTCCATGGTCCATTTTTGCAGGTTGCGTGAGGAGACCGCCGTGGCCAGGAGAGCTGACCGGACCAATGGCGCCATCAAGGTTTGAAAGGCCCACTTGGAAGCAACTTCTTCAGGCAACAACGGCTGTTTTTTGGTGCGTGGCGGCAATAATGGTTTGCTCAACTGACGATGGCTTCGATCCATGGCTTGTTCTTGGTCACTTTTATTGGCTGCTTCGCCCCAAGCATTTTGTTGCCAATCTGTCATATTGAGCCTACCTACATGAGGACGCCATATCGTGAATCATCAAGCGGCACGCTGGGTGGCACCTAGTTTCCTTGCTTCTTGCAACGCCTCTCGCACTCGTTGAAACAACTCGTTAAAATCCATCTCGTGAAGCTGCTGAGCGTATTTTTGCAGACAATCGTAGTCTGTTGAATAATCCGGATGGCATTGAAAGTGGTATGAACCAAACAACATCGACGAAGCTGCATTTGAACGTTGATCGTTAACGTCAGTTGCAGCCAATGGGGATTGGTCAACTGGCAACGCTTCACGGCAGCTATAAACATGGAAAACGGGTTGTCTACAATGGTGGCGTAAATCAATCAGTTCATCGCTGTCTGTTAATACGAAGTTCACCGATGATGAAGCCTTTTCTACCAGTGTCTTGCCAATCAAGTCACTATAAACGTAGCGCTGGAGCGCTTTGCCATAGAGAATCTGCTGAATGCGGTTGGGTTGCACAGCTGTGGATAAGCGAAATTCAAGTGGCCGCCCCCAACGATTGGTGACTAGGTATCCACCAACAAAACCAGCCGATTCATGCAGGACGGTCAGTATTCCGATAGCTTCCAAACTTCCCAAAGCGTTGCTCCTGAAGGGTTTAATAGAGTTTGCCTCTCATTGATTGGCAACGGCTTACTCAATAACTTTCGGACACTTTGCGCTAGAACTTGAAAAACGGGGCTGATAAAGGAGGTAAAAGAGGCAGAGTTGACGGTATGATTTCAGTAGTGCAGCATACACTGTTTCCTGATCAGGAAAATAAGTTCAGGAAACGAATGTAAATCGAGCAATGCCTTTGGCATCAGAACCGTGGCAAGAATTGGTCAACCAAGCAACAAAAGAAAACGTAAGGAAAGGGGATTACGTCCTAGACCTAAACCGAGGGGGCAACCATAATAAATAAATCAATCAAATTCATTTGGGGTGAAAGTGGTCTTTCGATTTCATTTACCCCGATATTTCGCCCGTACGGTCTTCCACTAACCGGGGTTTTAGCGCATGTCGACTTTGACTGAATCTCCTCCCGTGGTTTTTAACCGCGTTGAAGCCAGTCCCTCCCAATGGAAAATAAGCACGATCATTGGTTTGGTTTTGATCGTAGCGGCTTACACGCCGTTGCTCATTGCTCATGGAATGGTATTGTGGTCCAAGCCCCATTACCAGTTTTTTCCACTGGTGCTCATTGGGGCAGGGTTGTTGGTTTACAACAATCGCCATCGATTGGGGCAGTTGCAACCTGGAAAGTATCAAATTCTGGCTTATGCCGGTGCCTCATTTTCCATCATTGTGCTGGCGTTAGGTACTCTCATCAATTCACCCTTGTTGGGAACGGTTGCATTTTTATTTGGGTTGTTGGCATTCCTCTACAGTTGGGGTGGGTGGGTGCTCCTATCCCGCATGCTGCCTGCATGGATTTTCCTGTGGTTAGCGGTGCCGCCTCCACGTAATTTGGATCAAGTGCTCATCAATAATTTACAGACCATTACCGCTCGCTGGAGCAGCAAGTTTCTCGATCTATTTGGCGTGGTTCACTCCATGTCCGGCAACGTCGTTGACGTGCCTGGTCGGCGGCTCATGGTCGAGGAAGCCTGCAGTGGTATTAACTCGTTGTTTGCCATTTTGACCTGCTCGCTCTTCTTTGTGTTCTGGTCGCGGCGTGGCATCATTCATTCCATCCTGTTGCTGTTGGGGGGCTTTGGCTGGGTGCTTGTCGGCAATATTGCCCGCGTGCTCGTTATTGCTTTGGCATTTACCAAGCGTGGCATTGATTTAACCGAAGGGTTTCGGCACGACGCGCTTGGGTTCGTTATTTTTATCGTCATGGTTGGACTGGTGTGGAGTTTGGACCGGCTGCTCCTGTTTATCATCGGCACGATTACTGCCATCTTGCTTTGGCGGCGTGAATCAATGCGACGCCGTTTAGAGGAAAAACTGGACAAAGCAAGACCACGTGATATGGGCAAGACGCGGTGGCCGGAACTGAGCGTAACTTGGATTCGTTCTATTCCCATCATGGCTTGCTTTTTGTTGCTCGCGGGAGTGAACGGCATGCTCTTTGCCAAAGGCATGTTTGAATTACCACCTCTCAATGCAGATCGCCTCATTGGTACTTTTGCACAAATCAATGAAAACTTCTTGCCGTCACGCATAGACCGCTGGGAAATGCAGGGATTCAAAACGGATCAGCGTAAAGCTGGTGATATTAACGGCGATTACTCCCGTACTTGGTACTACAAAATGGGGGATTTTGTGGTCGTCATTTCCTTGGATTATGCCTGGACGACCTATCACGATCTCCGCATTTGTTATAACGCCACGGGTTGGTCCATACGGGACGATCAAACCCTGATTAACCCCATACCCGGCCGCGAAGTGCCTGACCACATTCATGTGGTCAAATGGAGCAAGCCATTGGGAATGAATGCCTTTTTGCTATTCACCAACTTTAATGCGGATGGCATGCCGCTTGAGTTACCTGAAAAGAATTTGTTCAACAAGGAAGACATTTTGAAGCGATTGAAACGCTTTAGTTTTGAAAGGCAGCCTAAGCCATTGGTGTATCAGGTACAGCTGTTTACCCAATCCATCGAACCCCTTTCGCCTGAACAGGAACAAGCAGCCCTGCGGCTATTTCAGGAAGTTCGGCAGCGATTCAGCCAGGTTGCACCCTATCGGGAGGGTCGCTAATCATGATGCGCGGACTACTACGCATGTTTCGCCAGTGGCAAATGCAATGGCATCGCTTTTGGGGCAGCCTTACGTTTCGCCGCTTCGGCCGCACGATATCGGGTTGGATCGAGTTGCTTTGGTGGATCGTCAAGTACCCATTCGTGATGGCCGTACGCTTTGGTCAATGGCTTTGGCGTGTATTGGTCTCCGCTTGGGAGCGTAATAATCTTCGCTATTTCCTGCAAGGCTTGCCCGCGCTGCTGGCGTTGTTGACGATTTCCGTCACAACGGCTTACACTTACTTTCGTTCGCAGGAAGGGCTGACCAAACTTTATGAGATTGAAGGCAAACAAGCCCTGGCGGGAGCTTTGTATCAAAAAGCAGTTCTCTGCTTTGAGCGCCTGGCAACCTTGGATACCCGCAATCCTGAAGTACGCTACCTGCTGGCCATGTCGATGATATTTAACACCACGAGCGATCAAAAAGAATTTGCCTACAACTTATTGGACCAATTGGCTCCCAAAGATTCCATAGGCTTTCCCCCTGCACACGTTTATCAAGCTAAACGTATTTTGATGACATCGCAAAATCCCACCCCTGAACAACTGCGACAAGCCGAAATACATCTTCGCCGATCGTTGAGTCCAGGCGTTGCCTTTGCGCTCAAAGCGGCGGAGTCGATCGAAGCGTCGGCCTGGTTAGGTCGCGTTTTGACGGCGATGAACCGATATGATGAAGCCGAACCCTATTTGCGTCGCGCCGCACCGACCCAGCCTGAGCTTTATTTGGTTTTAGCTGGCATTTTCAAAAGGCAAAACCGACCTGACCAAGTCCGTGAAGTGTGTAATCTAGCCATCGCTTATTACCGTCCACAGGTGGAACGTAACATTGACAATGTTGAAGCACGCGTTTATTGGGCCAAATCCGCTGCCATGAAAGATGACTATGAAGAAGCAACCAAACTGCTCGACGTTGGTTTCAACATGAAACCCATGGATGTCTATCGCATAGAAATCGCCAGTCATTACAAAGCTTGGTCCGATTATGTTCGCCGACTCGAACCCGATCGGCTTGGCGAATCGCTGACCTACTTGGAAAAAGCATTAAAATGGGATCCCGCCAATTTGCAAGCGTTGTCGTCCTTGCTTGATCTAACCCGTGGGCGGACTCCCGAAGCTGAACGTGCACGGTCCAACCTGCGCGAAATGCTCGCCAATCAACCCGATTCGCCCATGCTCCATTTCACCGTGGGATTGCTGGCATGGGAAGAGAACAAAACGGAAGAAGCAAGGTTGCACTGGGAGCGTGCCTATAAATTGTCGCGTGATTTTCCCATGGTAGCCAACAACCTGGCCTTTTTGTTGGCGAATTACCCTCCGATTGACCTACGGCGTGCATTAGAAATCATCGATGAAGTATTGCGCAGTTGGCCCGATGTTCCATTATTCCACGGAACACGCGGGCACATTCTCTATAAACTAGGTCGATTTAAAGAAGCGTTGGATGAACTAGAGCTTTCGATTAAGGATTCTGCTAATCGAGAAAACCCAGACGTGCTGGAAATGATCGCGAATTGTTATCAGCAACTGGGTGACCGCTCCATGTCTGACACTTATCGCAGGCGCTCGCGTGAGCTCATACGCCGTTGGCAAGAGCAAATCATGGCACCAAAAAAGAATCCTTAAACCTTTCACCAGACAGACCAAAAGGCTCGAGGCCTTCAGGGCGATCTCGAGCCTTTGTACTTTATTGCTGCTGCAACGGCGTTATTTCTTTTCGCGGGTAAGAACCATAAAAAAGTGTGCGCCGTCGCCTTTGCTTTCAAATTTAGTCGGGCGTGTGCCGCCAGGTTCGCTAACGCAGATGTATACCTTGCCCTTTTCCAGTTTGATGATGCCTTTGCGTTCTTCGCCGTCATGGTTGAAATCTATTTCAGCCGGCTTTGTATTCTCGTTGAGTTTATACTCGCCATTGTGCTGTTGATCCGGAACATCAACCGAAAACTTGCCACCTTTCATGATCTTCAATTTGAAGACTTTAGTGAATTCCTCGGGAGGCGGCATGCCACCCATTTCACCGGACTCAAACACCCACGTACCGATAATTTGCTCGCTGAGTTTAAGAGCTGAGTCACTCTTTTTTTTGTCATCTTGTCCATTCACGAAAAGTGTGCAACAACCCATCGCCAACAATACCAGTAGAAATCGACTCATTTTGCTTACCCCTTCAACCAAAAGAAAATAGTGATTAATCGTGCTACGCTTCACGCACGATGAAATGCCATATCACCATAGCAGATTTGAATTGAGCAAGCGAGTAGAATCAACAGAATATAAGCAGACAAATCATGAAACAGCTAGCAGCGTTTACGACATGACCAGAGTGAGTTTTCGGCCCGTCCGCCAGCGGCCAGGCTCACGCACGACTTCATGATACAAGGTATCTCGTTCGACCGGAATTCGTCCGGCTTCTGAAATCAATCTCCGTATCTGTTCTACCGTCATCTCTTGCGGTGAATCTGATCCTGCGTCGTGATAAATCTTTTCATGCACCACCGTGCCATCAAGATCATCCGCACCAAAGTTCAAAGCAATCTGAGCAGTTTTTACGGTCAACATTATCCAATAGGCTTTGATATGAGGAAAATTATCAAGCATCAGCCTGCTGATGGCCATTGTGCGTAAATCCTGCAACACACTGGGTTTTTTTAATTGTCGATCAACGGATAGTTTGGTGTTGTCCGGGTGATAGGACAATGGGATGAAGGTCTGAAACCCCTGCGTTTCATCCTGAAGCGTTCGGAGCCGAATGAGATGATCAATCCGGTGGTTTGCTTTCTCAATGTGGCCATATAACATGGTGGCGTTCGAGCGTAAGCCCAATTCATGTGCCTCGCGGTGGATGCGCAACCAGGTGTCTGCATCGGCTTTATGTTCGCAGATCTGGTCGCGGATTTCCGGGTGGAAGATCTCCGCACCACCTCCAGGCAGGCTGCCCAGGCCGACCTGCTTAAATTCAGCCAGGATATCCCTGGTGGACCTGCCGGTCAGGCTGGCGAACCAATCCCATTCAACAGCTGTGTAGGCTTTTAGGTGTAGCTTGGGGTATTGCTTGTGGATGATCTGCACGACGTTTCTGTACCACTCATAGGGCATTTGGTGGTGCAATCCGCCAACAATGTGCATTTCGGTGGCACCGCGTGATTCGGCCTCGGAGGCTCGTTCAAGAATCTGCTCATCACTCATCAGGTAGCCGCGCGGGTCTTTCAGATCGGAGCGAAATGCGCAGAAATTGCATCGATACACGCATACGTTGGTTGGGTTCAAATGTACATTAACATTGAAGTAGGTATAATTCCCGTTTTTTTTCTCACGAACGTAATTAGCTAGTTCGCCTAACGTAAACAGGTCGGCCTGTGTTTCTAAAAACAGCCCATCTTCAAAGCTCAGTCTCTGTCCTGTATAAACTTTTTCACGTATGGAGTGTAGCGAAGGCATGGGCATGTCAGATTCTCAGCAAGGATTAGTAAACGTCTGTGATAGCTACCGTTTGCACCGTGCTTCAGTTAACGCTGAAGCAATAACAACGTCATATTCAGTTTATGAAGCTCACTTCACCGATGCCAGACAATCCCTTGGCACGATCAATGGCTTCGACTAGGATAGTCAGCAATCCAACAGCTTGCTAGGGGAGAGATGCATGACTGAATTGTGGTCTAATCTTGGTCAGTTGGTGATCACCCTGCTCAATCTGGTGCAAAATCTCGGCAGCTTATTCATGGTCTGCTCATTGTTCTTGTTTCTCGCCGCTTTTTCGTTGTGGGCGATTGATTGGCGAAGGTTAGGCCCAGTTTTACGTGAAGGTGCTGCACTGCCGTTTGCTTTACTGGTTATCGCCATTGGCGGGGTATGGGGTGCCTTGAGTCAATCGGATTTACTTGTGTTGGGAATAAGCATTCCTAATTACACTTGGCAAACAATGGCTGCGGTGATAGGTGCAGGGCTTGTGTTGCTTTGCGGCTGGTTGCAACAGCGTTACGGCTGGTTCCCCCAAACCATCGAGATAGCTCCTCCTGCAAGCCATCATCATGATCACCATGGTCAAGAACATCATTCCCATGATCATGCCGACCATGCACATCACGCTCATTAAACAGATAACAAGTAAATCGCGTAAATCGGGGAGGAAATCATAAACCCCGACCATGCATCGGGGTTTGTGATTTTTTTAGCTTCAGTCGCACACCAAGAACAAGAGAAAAGATGTGTGCTGAAGGGTCTACGGTGCTTTGGTTACAAGGGAAAGCGGGCTATGCGGCGACTCACCCAAGGCAATGAGCCAAAGCCTTAGTGCATTAAAATCGCCATTCCAATCCAGCGACCAATCCCTGCGCCCAGAACGTACTATCCTGGTTGACGTAAGCAGGTCGCGGTGCACCGACCAATTGTCCAGGACCATTGACCGTGGGCAACTGGCTCGGGTTGACGTTACGATCAATCTGCCTGCCAGGTCTGGCGACGTTTGTCCATACCAGGATGTCATAACCAACATAAAGACGGCAATGGTCCGTTAATTGATAACCCAAATTGACGCCAAATTCGGGGGCAATGCTGAACACCGTGCGATAGTGTGTTCCGCTATTGGTGCCTTGTGCCAACAAGCCAGCCGGATAAGTCTGACTTGGTGCACCAGGGATGCCGAACGTCGTCGTACCACTAATGGAAACTTGTTGTTGGGTTGCACCGAAGGCAATCTTCCCAGTCAAGTTGACAAACCAGCGTTTGATTCGCAATTCTGTCAGTAATCCGATCTGTGCGCCGTAGAAGTTGTTGAGAGCAGCAAAACGATCTTGCAGGTAAATAGTGCCGCCAGCAGGCAAGCCGCGGTTTGCAAGGTCAGGTGGCAGGTCTTGCACTTGCAGATTTTCGGTGATGGTGAGCGATTCATCCAAACGCAAGTAACGGAAGCCTGCGATACCATCAACATGCCAAGAATTGCAGCGTTTGGTAGTGCAAGAGAGCAGATTACCACGGAAGTTTAAATCCGCGCCCAACAGTCTGGCTACATTCTCCACCTGCACGGAACCTGAAAGGCCATTGGTCCCAGTCAAGGGATTGAGGGCAGAAACAAGCTCTGAATCCTCCTGATTCGTCAATGCATTATAGAATGGACGAGCGTACAAGGGATCGCCTGCGGAGCCGTCAACGTGCACTCTCTTTTGTTGGTTCAAGATAAAAAAGCTACCTTCCATGCCGAATTGTTCACTTGGGCTGAACCAATAGCCTAACGAGACACGACCGCCTCGGAAGCTGCTGAAGCCGATGTCGTCGCCAAAGGTTACCGTGGTGTCTGGTCCGAGAATGCCAGCTGCGAATTGGGGGCTAGTGCTCACCAGCGGTGGCGCAGTATCGTCGGCGATAGTCCAGAACAAGAATTCAAAATTGGCTCGAAATCGGCCGGTGGGCCCATGCGGACCGCGAGCGCCATAGAAACCAAAAGGGTGTCCAAAAAGCGGTTCACCTTCAGAGACGAACACCGGTCCCTCTGGGACAGCAACAGGCGCACCGACGGTTGGTGGATATTCAGGGCCTTCAGGCGAATAAACAAAGGCACTCGATGGCGGAACGGTGGTTTCCATGGGGGCGGCGGAGGGAGCAGGAGTTACCGCTTGCGGCATCTTCAGCAGTTCACTGGTGCTCGGTTCTTTCGCCGAATCTTTACCTTGCTCCTTGGGAGCTGTAGTTTCTTTTTTGTTATCGTCTTGAGGGCGAGGCAAAGGCTTATAGGTATCCCAACCAGCCGTTTCAATGATCGACCCATCCGGCACCAGTAGTGTTTTCGGTTTGGCTTGCGAAATGGGTGTTGGGCGTCCTAACTTTGGCGTGGGCTTGCCCAAGGAAACTTTGGGAGCCGCGTCATCCTGTTGTGGCACGATCAGTTGGACCGGTTGGATGGTCACATTGTGATCATCCGCCAGATAACGTTTTACCACAGGTGGCGGCGAATTTTTATCTGGCTGAGCGACGCGCCAAGGGGCTTCTTCCGCCCAAGCCGTGGTCATCGTTGCCGAGCTTAGCAGTCCGATCAAGCAGAAGCGGAGTTTCATACGCATCTTGAGTGCCCTTTGCGGGAAAACAGTGTTTTTTTGAAAAACCCTGATGTTACGTGTAATACTGTCTCCAAATCGAGCCCAGCAGAAGCCCTTTACCGAAGTCCAAATTCAGAGCGAGGAATCCAAAGTTGTAATCACGGCCAAAGTCGCCGACTTGCAAAGTGACAACTTGGGACATGGCGGTGGCCTGGATGCCGCCTAAGCTGCCTATGTTGATAGCCGAGCGTTCCCACCCTGATGGAACTTGCCACTGCACAATCTCGTATTCGCCTGGACGAAGGCCATCGAACCGATAGGCACCAGTGGCATCGGAGCGCGTTAGTCTTTGGATCATTTGACCGCGATCATCAACACCCCGCAGCAGAACGTACAATCCAACGACGCCGCGATCACCAGCATCGAATTGCGTGTTCTGATTGGCATCCGCGTAGATGAATCCAGTGATCGAAGCCGGCTTCAACCAGCCGAAGTTATAGTTCACGCCCTGGTTGTCTGAAGTAACCACAACGGAGCTGAAGCGATATGCCGTAGCAACGCCCCCAAGCGAACCCGGAGCATTAACCACTCCTTGCAACAATCCAGGTGGGGATGCAATCTGGCCTATGATGTAGGTGCCAGGGCGAAGATTGGCAAATTGATATGAGCCATCGCTCCCTGTCTTGACAAACAAAGATACCGTTTGATTGAGGTCATTCTTGCCGTATATCTGAATCGTTGCATTGGCAATGCCGACTTCAGAGGGGCCTTTGACACCGTTGTTGTCGATATCAAGATACACCGAACCGCTGATGCTGGAAGCTTTCAACGCTGCAAAGTTATTGTTGGGAGCGACGTTATTTTGAACGTTGACGACGATCTGGTTTTGATTGAAGCTGCCAGGTATGACAACATTATTGCGAGACAATAGGCCACGCACGTATCCAGGCGGCGTTTGCTCCTGCACCACTCGATACATGCCCGAGGGCAGGGTACTACTGCCAATGTATTTGTAAATGATGGTGACATCTGCACTGCCTGAACTGGTGATCTGTGTCAACAGATTACCACCACCCGTAGAATTCGAAGTGGCCTGCATCAACACATCCAACGACAAGGTACCCGTCCCAATGTACGCAGCCAAATCCGCAGAGCTGGTGATTTTCAGACTCTTGGTACCGCTTGAAGTACGACTGGCAAAGGTGATGCCGCTGGTGCCGGCATAATCGGAGATGCCGTCATACGCTGAGGCGTTAAACGACTGGGCATTGGTATTAGTGATCAAACTGGTTGATGCACGCGGAGCATTTAACAAGATATTTCCAGAAACGTTTCCAGTGATCAGGGCATTGGCTGGATCAAGATTTTCAGATCGGATCTGGCTCGTGATCTGTCCATTCAACACAATTTCCACCTCGATCAACTGACCAAGGGTTGGATTGAAAGCATTGAAAGTACGAGACAATGTAATGTTGGTCGGACCCGTGGCGAATTGGATGAGTTGGGACTGCGTTTTTTCCGACTGAGGGATGCGACCATCAGTCAGAAATTCATAGTAGCCATTGGCATTGGTGAAGGTGCTGCCGATCAATGCTCCGGCATAGCTGTAGAGCATAATACGACTGTTGGCGATAGGCGTTTCACCGACATCGCGCAAACCATTGCTGTTCAGATCATGAAATGCAAATCCACTAATGGCATTGGTGCTTAGCAGATGACGGTCTTCGAGAGTTTCGATCTGTAGAGATACCGGCCGGACTTGACGAGGCTTTTTGGTCTCACTCCTTGATCTGCTAAACATCGTACACCCTCCTCCATAATGGCAGTACGCCGGATCATCCGCATCCGTACTTGATTTAGATTTCGGAAGCAGAAGAATGCTCACTCCACCAGGAACAGTATTTGAGACCGGAAGTATTTGAGAGATTCATCGGGGAATGCTTAGGAACCTTACCATCGGAACCTTTTCACGAAGATCAACACGTCAGGGGGCCGGATCAAGTCAAGCGACGATTGCTTACAAACAGAGGGTTAATATCAATTTGAGCGGATTTGGGGTTGTTTCAAGGCAAGAATTAGGCATGATGGGTGAGTATTGATTAAAGTAAGAGACAGCCACTGTAACAAATGGAAAACGTTGTGGGACGGTTGACAATAAAAAAATCTCCATGGCACACGAAAAAATAGGCGCAAATCCATGAAACTACAGACATAATGATGATGGAAAATATCCAGGCTTAAGCCTGAATGAGCGAGGTCGATTGTGAATGAGTTCGTTGGTTCCCCAAGAAGAACCCATCTTGAATGATCCAGTAGCTTTACCGTCTAACGCAAACGCATTGCCGACGGCAATAAGCCCTGTAAATGCGCCTTATGGCCATGCGCATGGCGCTACGCTTTTCTATCACGCGACTCCTCAACAAAGAATGCAGTGGAAAACGAGTTTGGCTCAAGGAGGGCTTTTTGCAGAACCTTCTGAACGAAACAATGATTTTCCTGCTGCGTTCTTGCATGTCCCCCATCAACTTCTCGAAGTAATTGACGAGCAGCGAAATCGGTTTCCTTTGGCTTTACATCGGCCTAGTCACTCCGATTCTCTGAATGATGCGACGGACTCGAAGACCGATGCATCCCGCGAACAACAGCTCGTCGTTCAGAACGCACTGTCCAATCAAGACGTGTACTTGATTCAAGGAATGCCCGCAGCAGGGAAACGAAAAGTTTTGGTGCAGTTAGCTGTCCTAGCGGTGCAACGCCGCGAACGCGTTCTGTGCATGGGTTGGAGCCCGGATCGCCTAGCCCAGCTAATGCCGCAAATCGAGGCTGCAACCGATTGCTCGTGTGTAATCATACAGGCAGATGGATCCGTAACGACCGGGCAAGGTTTGCCTTTTGATGTTGTTGTGCAAGAACAGCTCACCTGCCTCCAGGCAGCTCAACCAGAATTCAAAGCGATCAACGAGCAAATTCATTTATATCAACACCTCCTTCAAGAAATACCAAGATGGCATGATCAAAGGATTGTTGTTGCCCAGATTCAATCTGATATCGAGCAGTGTCAGGCGGAAAAGCAATCCATCATGGCAGCGGCCCGTGAGCTTTCCATAGAAAAGAACCTGGACTATTTACAGCCCGATTCAGCCAAGCAAATGACTGCTGAAATGCAACGTCATCAAAAGACCTTGGCTGAAATGAGACACGCCGAGGAGCAGGCAAGAAAGGCCATGCTCGACCAAGAAGAGGCCTGCAAGCGTTGGCGTGATCAGGTGATCCAGCAAGAGGAAGTGGTTGCACTACGTAACCAACCCAATTGGCTCAGCTGGCGTTGGTGGCGTGTTGCCTTTCAAGGACGAGCACTCGAGCGTTTATCGGAATTCCGCACTCGTTCAGAGGAGGCCAATCAAGAACTGCTGCGGAAACAAGCAGCGATTGAAGAAGCAATTCAGCAGAGTGACATAGAGATCCACCGACATCAATCGGCACGAGAACAAATTATTCAGCAGGATTTAAACCTCAAACTGGAATCGATCGATCAGCATATAGCGTCCTTACGTACGCAACAAGAAAACATTTTGCGTCTATGGTCGCAGCATCTGCAATCGATCAACCATGAATCAAACTTATTGCCACTGTCAGAGACCAGCATTCTACAGGTACAAGAAACCATCCAATCGCGGATGCAACAGCTTCTTAGCGATCGAGTTCGACGCGAGCAGGAATGGCAAGCCAGTCATTTGACGAACTTGCGCGACGAACTGCTGGGCATGGCGCAGGTCATTGGGGTTGCTGGAATGGAAGCGTCTGCCATACCGAAAGATGTTTGGAACAGTGTCATCGGTTCAGGAGTGGATCGCCTTCTTTTATTTGATGCCGAATGCTGGCCTCAAGGTGAGCTCTTGTGTGCATGTTCATGGGCTAAACAAAAAACTTTGATGGGCACTCCACTCTGTTGGCCGATCAAACCAACATCTGCTTTTCACCGTTTGTTAACAGCCTGGCAAACGCCCCCGCGAACACCTTCGTCGCGCTGGTATGAGAATCAAACGCAATTTATTTGTCAGTTGATTGATCCATCGAGTTGTTTGGATCAACCCGTGCATTGGGAGACTTTGTCTGATCATCCCACCGTTGAACTAGGCATTGTTCAACCAGAAGGCGAAGTCCCTCATCTTGCTTCAGTGGTTTTTCCAAAGGATGAGTTTCAGCTGGAAAGTGCCAAGAAATTGCTCGCAGAGCATCTGGAAGAATCCACTTTAGACCAGCAAGCTAGAAGCATGAATTGGCACATCCAACCGGATCGTATCAGCATCGAATTTCACTTGCCATTAACTGAGAAAGAAAGCCAAAGCATTCTTATTCAACCTGGAATCGTTGAAGAATTAGCAGCTTTCGCAGTTCCTGATCAACAGGATCTGGTCGAATGGCGAACGCGGCGGATGGTGTTCACAGATTTGAGTTATTGGACAGTTGATAAAATCCAGGATTGGCTGGCAACGCGCCTGCATTGGTTTGATTGTGGCCGGGTGGGCACTCTCACGCGCCGTTGGCAGATCCATGAGCATTTCGATCGGTTGATCGAAGTGATTAATGAACAAACGTATGGTTTGCAAGGAACTCACGCTAATAGCGTTCATGAATGGCTACGCATTTCACCGTCACGATTGAAGAACGCAGGTAGCACGATAAAGTCCACAATCAAGAATGTCAAAAGTACCAAGGATGTAGTGCAGGATCGTTTTGAGCATCAAAAAGAAGAAGCTCAAGCCTTGCTGAACGCATTGGAACAATGGTTGTTCAATGAGAATCGCCAAACCGTGAACTCTAGCAGCATATTGGTTTTAGCTAACGAAAGAGAACAACTCCAGTTGCTTGAGTCGGGCTGGCGTGAACGTGAAAGTGCACATAGTCTCTCAGAAGCAGTTCAGTTTATGATGGCAACCGAAGCCATGGGCAGACATGCCGATGCTGTATTCATTAGTTTATGGCCCTACACACATCAGGACGGTATGTACGATGAGGTTCGATTTTGCACGTGCATGACTGCGTTAATGGCAGCTCGACGATACCTGCTCTGGGTCGGAGACTTGGCTGCAGCACAGGCTTGCGCGAGTGGGCGTGGATTAGTAGACAATTCACCGGCTGCTCAGAATCTGAGTCATGCCACAACCCAACTCCTTAAACTCATTCAATCAAATGTGTGCGAACCCAAATGGATGGTCGCTCCAGTGGATGCATTGGCATGAGTGATGTAGCGCTGCCATTCCCGCCATCGGAACAAGTGGCACACCTTAGGTTGGAATTACCAGAAACAAGGGTCGAAAGCGTAGTGTTCGGCTGGTTGGCCGTACATACCGTTGAACTGTTATGTGAAATGATGGTACAACCCGTTTATGAGCCTTTTAAACAACTGATCTATAACACGCTTATTGAATCCAACTGTACCGACGCTGAACTACAAGCAAAGTTAAACCTTCCCATGCGCTGGATACGTTCTGCGTTAGGCCAGCTTTCGAGGCAGAAATGCATCGAGTTGCAAGATTCGGGTCATTGGCAAGCCAATCGCAATAGGCCGTTGGCTGAATCTACGAGAACGATTATTAAGCGGCATCGGTTCTTCGTTTATGAAACGGGTGTCCAATCTCAGCCTTATTTATTCTTACAAATCCCTCCAGGCATAACATTTCCTGGCAGCAGTGCTGATCAACCTTGGTCATTTCATATCTCCAACTTCGAACAAATTATGCAGAAGAGCGCAGGAGATAAGCGACGAATAAACTTCCCGGAATCAGCAATAAGAGTAGTCGGCCCTTCGCCAACTCGTTTGGAATCAGCCGTTACTCACCGTTTGGAAGTCGTAGCCGTTATGATTGTGACCGGAGGAGAACAGCTATCGGTTTATGGTCTCGACCCTAATGTATGGAAATTGGCATTAAACCAGCCATTGATGCAAATTCAAAAAAGCGAACCCCTAGGACAAAGTCTTGGACAAGTATTGCCGCAACCCGATCGAGTAGGTTGGACGGCCGCTTGGGAAAAGGTGAGGCACAGTTTGACCCTTCCGCCAGCTGCGTTAGGTGATTATCAAGAGGTCGCGACTGGTCCACAAATCAAGATTAAACTGCCAGCCAGTATTATCGAGCGGTTAAAGCTGCAAAAGCGTACCAACTCAATCTGGTTGCTGGCGGGAACAGGCCGATTTCGACGTGCCGCACAAGCCCTGCTAACGACAAATTAACTCAAAAATGAAATCGGACAAACGATTACCACTCTTGTCTCGTCATGAGTGGTAGTTGAGAATACATGAACGCAGGAGTTGTTCTGCGCACAAGAATTATGGGGAGAATAATCATGAAACGTTGGCGTTATCTTTGGATTGCGTTAGCTACAACTGGCTTATGGGCAAGCCATGCCCTTTATGAGTCGACGTCGTTGATGGCTCAGGCCCCAACGACTTCGGTCAAGTCTGAAGTAAGTCCATTGCCAATCAGTAGGGTTGTGCTCTTTTCCAGTGGTGTTGGGTTTTTTCAACGCGAAGGCGACGTGAATGACACACAGAAAATCGATCTGTCATTCCCGACAGGAAACATCAACGACTTGCTTAAGAGCATGGTACTGCAAGATTTGGGTGGTGGTCAAATCAGTGCAGTGAACTACGACAGTTCTGATCCGATTGACAAGACGCTCAAGAGCTTTGCCATTGACCTCACAAACAATCCTTCACTGGGTGAATTGCTCAAGCAGGCTCGTGGCGAGAAAATTGAAATGGTGCTGCCGCCGAGTTCCGGCAAACCAGGTACTTTTTCAGGCACCATCATCGGCATCGAAAAAAAGAAAATACCAACTCAAGAAAAGGATAAGGATGCCATCATTGAAGTCGAGTATGTGAATCTCTTTACGTCCAATGGCATTCAAAGCCTCCCATTAAATCAAATCGACAGCATCCGGTTTTTAAACGCAGCCATGGACCAAGAATTGAAACGCGCATTAGAAACATTGGCACAGTCGCATGACACGCGAAAGAAAAGCGTTTCCTTGAATTTTCAAGGAAAAGGGAAACGGCCAGTGGCTGTCAGTTACGTCATTGAACATCCCATCTGGAAGACGAGTTACCGGTTGGTGATTGATAAGGAAGGCAAACCATTTTTGCAAGGCTGGGCCTTGGTGGAAAACCCGACCGATGAAGATTGGAATAATGTCAAAGTGACTCTGGTTTCAGGACGACCCATCTCGTTCCGAATGGATTTGTATCAACCACTTTATGTGGGCAGACCGCTTGTCGAACCGGAATTATTTGCATCGCTGCGACCCCCGACGTACAGCGGAGCAATGGATGCTAAAGATAAAGCAAACATTACACGCAACCTGGCTCCATCACGACGAGGCGGCCCGCAGATGGGTGGTGGCGGAGGAGGAGCCGGATTGGCTGCTCCTGGAGCTGCAGGCAAATCCGTTGTGCCGATGGAGAGCGAGTCAGGCATGGCAGATTCACTTGGACGCATGCGCACTAAAGAACTGTTGGATCGCGATTCGGGTGTTAATACTATCGAATTGGGTCAAGGGGTAATGTCGGCGGCCACAGCAACGGAGATGGGTGATTTCTTTCAATATGCCATTAGCCAACCGGTCAACATCGGTCGGCAAAAGTCGGCCATGTTGCCGATTATCAATCAGAACATTGAAGGATCCAAGATCAGCATCTACAACCAGGCAGTGCACGCGAAATATCCACTGCTGGGTTTAAGATTGAAAAACAACAGCGGCTTGCATCTGATGCAAGGACCAATCACGGTATTTGAAGGCAACAGTTACTCAGGCGATACGCGCATCATGGATTTAGTGCCCAATGAAGAGCGCCTGGTTAGCTATGCCATTGATTTATCCACGGAAGTTGAGCCAGTTTACACAGGCACACCCGATCAAATATCCGCGATCAAAATCGTTAAAGGAGTTATGCAAGTGACCAGTAAGGCACGCATGACACATTCCTACAACGTCAAAAATCGCGATGAAAAGAAGCGTAGCATCGTGATCGAGCATCCCTTCCGACCCGACTGGCAATTAGTCACGCCTAATAAAGCCAACGAACGCAGCAGGGATGTCTACCGATTTGAAAGGTCGGTGGATGGGGGCCAGACGACCAAACTGGAAGTGATAGAAGAGCAAGAACGGCAAAATTACATCGCCATATCGGATCTGCAGGACGATCAAACCGTTCGATTCTACCTAAGCCAATCCGCCATGACGCCCAAAGTGCGCGAAGCCTTGACCCGTGCTATCGAATTGCGTTCCGCCTTGGCCAGCGTGCAAAGGCAGCGGGCTGAATTGGAACAGCAATTGACGAGCATCCGTGAAGATCAAACGCGCTTGCGTGCCAATATGCGCGAAGTTCCCAACACGTCGGCGGCATATAAGCGTTACTTGGAGAAGTTCGATAAACAAGAAACGGAAATCGAACGATTGCAAGAGCAGATCAAAGCATCGCGGATAGAAGAAGCATCCAAGCGCAAGGAGTTTGAGAGTTTCTTGATGAATTTGAATGTCGAATAATATGCGTTTGCTGCTCAGACAACATTAAGACGAACGATCTTTCAGCCGAAAAGATCGTTCGTCTTGCTTTTCCTGCTCGTTCATGGCTTGCGATTTCCATACCGCAACGATACATTGAACGTAATTCTGCGCAAAATTGCCATTTGAACAACGATGCGAGTTGCCCCTTAAATGATATGTGTGAGCATTGGTCGAACCCGACATAAAATGCTGCTGGCAGAGATACACGAAGCAGCTCGCCAGGGTGCGCAAATGATTGAGCTGCGGCTCGATTTCATTCCGCGGGCTTTGGATTTTCATCGGATTCTGGAATACAAGCCGTGTCCATTCGTAGCTACATTGCGACGCCAACAGGATGGTGGTCGATTTGCTGGCAAAGAAGAGCAGCGGCTAATGCTGCTGCGTCAGATTATTGCAAGTGGGCAGTTTGAATGGATTGATCTGGAAACCGACGTTGCCGATGGCATCAAACGCTTCGGCAAGACCAAAAGGATCATTAGTTATCACAATCTAAAGGAAATGCCTGCTGATCTGGATCGCATCTTTGTAAAGATGATCAACCAGGACCCAGACGTTGTCAAAATAGCCGTGCGTGCCGAACATCCCCTCGATAATCTCCGCGTGTTGGAATTATGTCAAAAGACGCGCATCCCAACCGTCGCTTTTTGCTTGGGCGATATGGGTGTGCTTAGCCGTATTCTGGCAGCCAAGTTTGGCGCGCCATTTACCTACGCAGCATTCAACAAAGAGCGAGGCATCGCCCCGGGAATTTTGTCCTTTCAGGAAATGAAAGAAGTTTACAACTACGACCGTATTAATCCAGCAACCCAGGTTTTTGCAGTCATTGGTGATCCAGTCATTCAGAGCTTAAGTCCGATCGTACATAATGTGGGCATGCAGCACTTGGGTTTAAACGCGGTTTACGTGCCAATCCGCGTACCACGCCCCGATTTAGAATCAACTCTCGACGGGTTGAAACGATTGCCCGTTCACGGTTATAGCGTAACCATTCCGCACAAAGAAACCGTAGCAGAGATGGCTTCGGAACACGAAGGGCTCGTGAAAGCTTGTAAAGCCGCCAACACGTTGATTCCTAATCAAGAAAAAGGGTTCACGGCATACAACACCGATAGCGATGCTGCCATTCACGCGTTGCAGGAAGGTATGGCTGGCATGGTCGGGGCAGGCAATCTCTCAGGTCGAACCATCGTCATTCTTGGTGCCGGCGGTGTAGCCCGTACTATCGCCTATGCATTGCATCGCAAGGGAGCTTTGCTTTACATTACCAATCGCACGGATAACAAAGCCCAGCAATTGGCAGAGGAAATTGGCTGCCGCTATTGCGATTGGACAGCCCGCAATGCGGTTACGGCGGAAATATTCATTAATTGCACACCTGTCGGCATGCATCCGAATGTGGACGAAAGCCCGTTACATCCCAGCGTTTTCAAACCTGGCATCGTGGTGATGGATGTCGTTTATCACCCGGAGACGACGCTTTTGATCCGCCAGGCACGCGAGCGCGGTTGCCGAACGATCACCGGGGTTTCCATGTTCATCCATCAAGCAGCCAAACAATTTCAATTGTTCACCAATCGTGAACCGCCTCTTCCTGAAATGATGGCTGCTTTACGTCGGGCCTTGTCGCCTTTGACGGTGTCGGAGCATGAACCCGAACCAGTCTAAGCACATTTTCTTGATCGGTTTACGCGGCAGTGGCAAGTCCACGCTTGCCCCTTTGCTAGCACAGCATTGGTCGATGCCTTGGGTTGACATGGATGTTATAGTTGCGCATAAGGCTGGATGTTCTATTCGAGACATCATACAAACGCAAGGAGTAGCTGCTTTTCGTGAATTGGAAACACAGATTCTTCATCAATTGATTCTTGGCCCCCCGACCGTCATTGCTACCGGTGGGGGCGTAATTTTAAGTGAGCAGAATCGAAGTTTGATGCAGCAATCGGGTTGGGTCATTTGGCTGCATGCCGATGTAGCGACTTTGTGGAAGAGAATTCAAACCGACCCGCAAAGTGCTGCAACTCGGCCCGCATTGGGTGCAAAGCAAGGGTTAGAGGAGTTGCGCGAACAAATTCAGCAGCGGCTGCCATTGTATAAGGCCTGTGCTGATCTTATGCTAGACACGACAAGGAACAGTCACCAAGCCCTCATTGAACTAATCGAGAAACATCGACCATCATGATCATCCTGGCGGATATGAACAGCTTCATGCATCATCCATTGCAGTACCCGTGGCTGCTCGCCCCTGGTGTTTTTATTTTGGGCGCGATCCTCGGGAGCTTGCTCAACGTTTGTATTTATCGGCTACCTCTGGAAAAAAGCATTTTTTGGCCCAGTTCGCGTTGCATGAAATGTTTGCATCCCTTGCGTTGGTCTGACAACATTCCATTGCTTAGTTATTACCTACTCAAAGGCCAATGCCGCTACTGCAAAGAAGACTACTCTTCACGCTATTTTTGGATTGAGCTATTTACTGGTGCAACCTTTGCGGGTTTGTTTATTTACTACCTGGGATTAAACGATCAAGTCATCGATGCGCAGGGCGCGCCTAATCTTTTTCGGGAAGTAAGCGATTTCTCCTTGCTAGTGATGTCGGTATTATATTTTCTTTTTTGCTGCCTTCTGATCGTCGTGACCTTTACCGATATTGATCATCGGGAAATACCACTAACGGTAACGATTCCCGGCACAATCATGGGCTTATTGTTCAGTACGTTGGCGCCTTACCCGTGGCCTCTCAATTGGTTACCTAGTGTTGGCAGTCTGTTTGGTGGACAGTTTGCTTCAATCGAGCAAATTACCCTTTTGCCAACGGGCTTTCAACTTTGGCCTTTTTGGATGCCGACCAATGAGCTTTTTCCACTGCACTCATGGCAGCTAGGATTGCTTACCTCGGTGTTGGGTGCATTGGTGGGCACGGGGATGGTGAGAGCCATCCGTTGGCTATTCTCGTGGGGGTTTGGCAAGGAAGCCATGGGCATTGGCGATGCCGACCTGATGATGATGATCGGAGCTTTTCTTGGCTGGCAGGCCACGGTCATCATTTTTATATTGGGTGTGTTTATCGCGATGGCCTATGCTTTATGCATATTTGTGCTAAATCGTGGCCGTGAATTACCCTTTGGACCTTTCTTGACCATTGCGACAGCTTTGCTGCTATGGTCACCCGTGCCTTTACTCACGGTTACGCAACGTATTTTTTTTGACGGCCTTTTCCTGCTCATGATGGGCAGTGTTGGTACCATACTCGCCCTACTTATGGCGTTTGCAATTCGCATTACCCGTTTAATTCGAATGGCAACTTGATCATGCGTTTAGTCATCATTGATTATGGCATGGGCAATTTGCGCAGCGTGCAAAAAGCCTTTGCAAAAGTAGGCGCGGATGCTCAAATCAGCAGCGATGCCAACGTCGTGGCGGAAGCAAAGATGCTCGTTCTGCCAGGCGTGGGTGCTTTTCGCGATGCCATGATCGCGCTGCGCGAACGACAACTCGATCAAGCGATACGATCGCACATTCGCGCCGAACGTCCTTTTTTGGGGATATGTCTGGGGTATCAGCTATTATTCACAAAATCGTATGAAGATGGAGCACATCCAGGGTTGAACCTGTTTGCGGGAGATGTCCTGCCTTTTCGTCAAGATACCCAAGACAAAGTGCCCCATATGGGTTGGAATACCACGAAACATAAACATACATCCGGCACGATATTTAGCGAAATAACTGACCCGGCCTGGTTCTATTTTGTCCACGGTTATTACGTTGAGCCGAAGATACCCTTTCAAATTGCACTTCAAACTGAATATGCAGGCGTTGCATTCGCGTCTGCCTTTGCTGATGGGCATACTTTCGCTACACAATTCCATCCAGAAAAAAGCCAACAGGTTGGCCTTTCCATTCTTCACAGATTCAACACGCTGTGTTAAAGTAATCATCTCCTGTGACAGATGGATATGGAATGTGCTACCGTGATTTTGCTGCCAGCCATTGATCTGCGAGCAGGCCGATGTGTTCGGCTACGCCAAGGCGATTACGAGCAGGAAACCGTTTATCAAGACGATCCTGTGCAAGTTGCCGTGGAGTGGGTTCGTCGGGGTGCCCAGGCGCTGCATCTGGTCGATCTCGATGGTGCCCGTGCTGGGCATCCCATCAATTCGGTTGTTATTGCCAACATATGCCGTTCGGTGCCTGTACCTTGCCAATTAGGTGGCGGACTTCGCACGCGAGACCATTTAGCGCAAGCTTTTCAGATGGGTGTGGCTCGAGCCATTCTCGGAACCAAAGCGATTCAAGATGCCAACTGGTTGCGGCTGATGATTGAGCTATATCCTGATCAGTTGCTCCTGGGTGTGGATGCCAAGGACGGCTTGGTTGCGACGGACGGCTGGTTGTCCCAGAGTGCCATGCCTGCTATCGAATTCGTTAAACAGTGGGAGTCCACGCGACTAGCAGGTATCGTCTTCACGGATATCAGCCGCGATGGCATGTTGAATGGGCCGAATTGGTCCGCACTTGAAGCGATGATCCGAACCACCTGTTTACCCGTCTATGCATCTGGCGGTATCACCACAGTAGCGGATGTCAAAAGGTTACTTACATTGCCCGTGGCAGGGTGCATTGTCGGGCGTGCCCTGTATGAAGGGCAACTCCGCTTAGAGGAAGCTTTGTCTGCAATTGTTTCCCGGTGCGTCCCCGCGAGCGCGGACGCATCCCGATCATAATGGTTTGAGGTGTGTTTGTCGCGCTCGACGCACCGCTTATATTGATTCGAGGTCTTCATGGCTCATCAACCCGAAGATATTCGCAACTTGGCGATTGTGGGACATGCCGCTTCAGGCAAAACCACCCTGGCCGATGCTTTGCTTTTCAAAGCGAAAGCCGTCGATCGCAAAGGGAGCGTGGATGATGGTTCTAGTGTGAGCGATTACGATGAAGAGGCCAAGAAACGGCATCATTCCTTGGATTGTGTTTTGTTGCATTATTCGGATCAAGGCAAGCAGGTTCACCTGGTTGACACCCCAGGCTATCCCGATTTCATTGGCCAATCGTTGTGTGCGCTTCATGCGGTTGAAACGGCATTGGTCCTCATAAACGCAAGCCATGGCATTGAAGTCAACACCCGTCGAATGTTCAAAGAGGCCAACCAACTCGGATTGGCCCGCTTCATCGTTTTGAACAAAATGGATGGGGACAACATTGATCTGGATGGGTTGATCGACAACATACAAAAATCGTTTGGAACGGGCTGTGTTCCTTTTAATCTGCCCGTTGGTGTTGGCGGGTCGTTCAACGGTGTGGTGAATGTCTTGACCCATCAGGGAGATTTGCCCGCTGGCACATGGGGTGATTTGGAAATGGCCAAGACACAGATAGCAGAAGCCGTGGCCGAATCCGATGACGCCTTGATGGAAAAATATCTGACCGACGGCGCCATTGCCGATGCTGATTTATTACGTGCCATTCCGAAAGCCATCGTGCAAGGCAACCTGACTCCCATCTTCTTTACAGCGGCGAAGAAAGACATCGGCATTACTGAACTGATGGCCGGGATCGCGCAATATGCACCTTCGCCCGTCAATGGATTGCAGCGCAAAAACACCCAAAATCAAACCATTGAGGTGAACGTCAATGCCAAGCCATTGGGGCAAGTGTTTAAGGTGCTCAACGACAAATTCGTCGGCACCATGAGTTTTATTCGGCTCTATGCCGGCAAATTGGCAGGCGATGCCCCCTTGCACAATATCACTCGGCACAAATCGTCGCGCACGAGCGGTTTTTTGCTCGTCCAGGGGAAAACCACCAAACCCATAACCGAAGCCGTGGCGGGCGATCTCTTTGCCGTGGCCAAAGTTGAAGATTTACACATTGGGGACAGTATTGGCGCGGAAGGGCTGAGCGAAATCCCCAAACCACAATTTCCGTTGCCGATGTTTGGATTGGCTGTTGAGCCCAAAGCCCGAGGCGACGAGCAGAAAATCTCCGGCAGCTTGACGAAAATGGCAGAGGAAGACCCCACTTTCAAAGTCGTTCGTGAAGCACAAACAAAAGAACTGGTCATCAACGGCATGAGCCAGTTGCATTTGGATATTATTCAGCAAAGGCTCAAGCGGCGTTTCGACTTGGAAGTAATCACGCATGAACCGAAGATCCCATACCGTGAAACCATCATGGCCAAGGGGGAAGGGCAACACCGGCATAAAAAGCAAACCGGGGGCGCAGGGCAGTTCGGCGAAGTGCATTTGCGTGTCTACCCCTTATCGCGTGAAATCAACACGATCGAGGCGTGCCGAGCACAGTTCATGAATAAGCAGCACTTCCAAACCATACGTGAAGATTACTGCCGTTACGAACCGGAGTTTAATTTTGCATTCATCGACACCATTGTTGGTGGGACCATTCCTAACCAATACATTCCTGCTATTTACAAAGGTTGCCTGGAAGTAATGGAAAATGGGGCCGTCGCGGGTTACCGCATGCAGGATGTGGCGGTCGAAGTCCATTTTGGAAAGGATCACCCTGTCGATAGTAAGGAAGTGGCTTTCAAAACAGCGGCACGTGTAGCTTTCAAGAATGCTATCAACACCGCTAAGCCTGCCATTCTCGAACCCATCGTGAACTTGGAAGTGACGATTCCCTCTAAATATACAGGGACCATATTGGGCGATCTCAATACGCGCAGAGGACGCATCGAAAATCAGGACAGCCTGCCAGGCGACTTGCAAGTCATTAAGGCCAAGGTCCCTCTGGCCGAAGTGACACGCTATAAAGCCACTCTGGACAGCGTGACCCAGGGGCAAGGGTTTTATACCATGGAATTCAGCCACTACGACCAGGTGCCAGGCAACGTGCAACAGCAGATCATCGCCAAGGCGGGCAAGATGAAGGATGAAGAGGAAGAGTAAGGCCGATACAGGAGCGGCGAGTTGCCGTTGACCACTATGCTGGACTGGCTATATTGAATGAAACAATGCGGGGTGTAGCTCAGCTTGGATTAGAGCGCTTGGTTCGGGACCAAGAGGTCGCTGGTTCAAATCCAGTCACCCCGACT
>JBDHUG010000006.1:0-138503 GCA_039809045.1 Gemmatales bacterium
ATATCGGGGCGAGAGGATTCGAACCTCCGACCTCCTGAACCCCATTCAGGCGCGCTAGCCAAACTGCGCTACGCCCCGATAGTTGGCATGATACAAAATTTTGCTTTCATGACTAGCTGAACCGCGTGCAGGTTCACTTATTGGCGCCAGCTTGTTGTTGGGCTTTACGTTTGAGAAGGGCGAACTCGGCAGACAATTCCTTAGCATTGATCGTAAGGTCGTCGATCTCTTTCAGGAATTTGAGGACTTCTTGAGGCTTTTTATCATCCAATCCTTGTGAGCCAGCAACAAGAACCCAACGCAAACGCTCGTTGCGGTCCATATCGTTTTGTGCACGGCGGGCCAGGTCAATAGCCAATGGCATGGCTGCCAGCCACCTTTTATCGGCCAACAAGGCACGCACCGAGCCACATGACAATTGCTCTAAATGATTCTTGGTAGAGTCCAATTTGGACCAGCGATCCTGTAATGCCTTGAAAAGCTCAACCCTGCGTGCATGTTCGCTTTGTTCGGTGAGAATCTGATCCCATTGCGTGACTAACGACCAAGTTTTACTTCGAGCCAGAATTTCAATCATGGCCGACCATGCTTTCACCTGTACACGATTGTCTTCATTGGTGCGCACTCGCTGCCATAGCAAAGGCAAATCGGCTGGGCTACCGATGTCACCCAACACCGTGGCCACTCGGCTGCGAACTCCTGGATCGCTGTCGTTGAGAAGCAACTTTTGCAATTGCTTCATGAGTTCAACCTGCTGATTTTCGGTAAGATTAGCTCGTGAAACCATTTTGCCTAGTGCCCCAACGAGCGCGAACCGCACACCGGCTGATGCATCATCCAAACTGCTTAAAAGGTCGGGCAAAACCGTCGGGTTGGCAATATTCTCCAGTGCGTTGCTGGCCGCCAGTCGTACAGCGTCATCGGGATGCTTTAGCAAGCTGGCTACAATCGGTGCTGCTTCTGGGAAATTTAATGCCCCTAGGCTCTCGGCGGCACTAGCGACAACGTTTAACATGGGGTCTTGCAGGGCTTTTTCCAAGGCAGCCATAGCTCGTTGTTTTTGATCAGGCAACAGGGTACTCTTACTAGAGCCGTATCGCCCTAGGCCTTTAGCGGCCGCGGCACGAATGGTAGGTGAGGCTTGGCGTAGCAATTCCAACAATCTCTCAAATGCACGAGGGTCATCGACCTTTTCAAGTGTCAACACAGCCTGACGTTGGACCACTTCCACGCCGTCGCGCGATAATTGAAGCATGATCTCTGAAAGGATAGGACGATCGGTTGTTCCAGAATCAGGCAATAATTCGCCGATCCAGTTGATCGCTAAATGACGAACTGATGGATAATCACTTTGAGCCATCAACCGTAAGTGCTGCACGCGATCAGTAGGTGGTATCTTGCTATAAAGTGTCTGATGCAGTTGCAAAATAGTATTTTCAGCTCGGTTCAATTCGTCCTGTAATCGTTGAGCTCGGTCGGAAAAATAAACAGCCCGACTGATGATCCACGTTTCCTCTGAAATGGACTGGTAGGGCTGCCACCATTTTTGCCAGCGAGGCAGGTCGGTACCAAAGTTTTGACCAGTTAGATCTTGCAATGCCAGTCCAGCAGCTTGACGTATTGTCAGTAAATCGTTGGTTAGCAAGTGAAGCAAGCTTTCGACAGCCGCTTTATGAATGGATCTTCCCATCGCGGAAATTGCAGCTTGTCGTGTAACCAATGGTGTGTTGACATCATCTGCCAATTTCCTGAGTTGATGAGTCACTACCGTTTTATCATGCCAACTTAACGCATCGAGCACAGCTTGCCTGACTGTGGCTTGCTCACAACCGAGTGCACTAACCAGGATTGGGACATGACGGGAGTTACGGTGAATGCGCATCGCAGCCAGTAAGGCCAACATGATGTCTGTTCGATCCCAGCGGCGCATCCCCTGTTCGACGGCGGCGTATGCCTCTGGTGAAGGTGATTGCACAAGCAAAAGGGCTGCTTGGCTCTGTTCTTGGGGCCTATCCCTATGATTCAATAATTCGATAAACCGAGACACGTCCACTGGCAAGTTTGGTTCATCGGTTGCCGGTTTGGTTGTTGTCGCTGTTTGTATTATCGGAGTGTGTGTTGCGAAGACTAACCAGGGAAACAGGGTAAGTAATACCAAGCAGGGAATGGCACGCTGAACCAACATGAATACTCCTTCGGCAGTGAAGGAACCAGCAATGATGAACTCCGCTTGGCAAAAAAACCTGCTCGAACTATACTTCTTTCCAGATTATCGGTCAACTGCGCTCCCCATTCCGATTGACAGCATTTGCATGAGGTTAGGCCAAACGATGAAGTGTGCTAAGTAGCACTCAATCACCATCGCTATGGAAAGGATGCCATGCAACGGCATAAATGGTTTGATTATCTAGTTGTCATGGTTGTTGGGGTGATCCTATTCCTGCCAGGTTTAGGTCAGTTTGCACTATGGGAAGAAGATGAAGCTCATAATGCAGAATGTGCACGCGAAATGCTTGAGGCGGATACTTGGATTGTGCCTACTTTCAATTTCGCGTTGCGAACCGATAAGCCACCTTTGCAATACTGGTGCATTCAAGTTTGTTATCGACTCTTTGGTGTATCGGAATGGTCTGCACGATTCCCTTCTGCATGTGCGAGTTTATTGACACTTATCACGGTTTATGAACTAGGTCGTGCGTTTTTTAATCGAACAACTGGCTTGCTTGCATCGTTGATTCTTGGCAGCAGCATATTTTTCAGTGTGGCTTCGCATGCTGTGACTCCTGATGCATTCTTGATTTTGACCACATTACTAACATTTGCAATCTTTGCAGGACAATATGAATCCAAGGGCCAGGCGTGGTTCATTTTGACCGGCCTGACCAGTGGTTTGGCTGTTTTGGCCAAAGGACCTGTGGGCTTGGTCTTACCTGCCGCAATCATCTTGGTCTTCCTTTTTTGGGAAAGGCAATGGCAGCGTTTGCTCAATCGGCATTTGCTATTCGGAAGCTTGCTCTTTTTAGTGATTGCACTTCCTTGGTACATATTGGTTGGCATGGAAACTCGCTGGGCGTTTTGGCGCGGGTTCTTCATGCGTCATAATCTTGATCGCTTCATGAACCCCATGGAAGGACATCGTGGCGGTGTCTGGTATCACCCGACGATCCTCCTGTTGGCAATGATTCCGTGGTCAACACTCATCGTCCCGGTTCTATGGAATGCCACGAAGGCAGCCTTTCCTTGCAAGCCAGATGACAACCAAAATGCATGGTGGAAAAACGCATGGAAACCTACGGAAGGTGATGCATGGAAATATCGTTTTTTAGGCTGTTGGATCACCATTTGGGTCACCGTCTTTAGCTTGGCAGCCACGAAGCTGCCCAACTACATTTTGCCTGTTTATCCAGCACTGGCCATTCTGACAGCCAGACTATTAGATCGTTGGATGTCTGGCAGCGTGCTTATTGCTCCTTGGGTTTGGCGAACGATTTTGCTTTTATTCTTGATGATCGGAGTTGGGTGTGGGATTGGATTAATCCTGTGCTCGGATGAGGTCAATTTGACGATCATGCGTGGCCGCGTAATTCCCCACTTGTCTCCTTGGGCTGTGCTGGGTCTACCTTTGGTCATCGGGGCTGTAACAGCTTGGTATTGCTGGCGGCGCCAATGGCGTGCTCAAACGATTTATTGCTTAATGGCTGGGAGCATTAGCTGGATCGCTTTGTTAGGTGCATTGGGCACTGCCGTTATTGACGAGGCCCGAGCACCTAAGGCATTGGCTCATGTCATGTCAACAGCCATGTTTCGAGGCGACATGCTGCTCGGCTGCCATGGCCGGTATCATCCAAGCATGGTTTTTTACACAAGGCGGTTGCTGCAGCGATCGTTAAATGATCAAGATGCCATCGATCTGCTGCAATGTCCTTGGCCTGCTTTCTTAATTGTGGCCGAGAAAGATTGGGTACGATTATCGAGACAACTCAAAATTCCAACACAAATCTTGAGCAGTCACTATGATTTTCAAGCAGGACAGAATTTATTGCTTATAAGCAACCTAAAAAATGTAGATTCTACGTCAGCCATCATGCTTACATCACAAGTCGATAATAAGATGTCTGAATGAAAAAACCGCCCTTGGTTCTAGTAAATGTCGTTGGGTTGACTCATCGCTGGTTGCCTCTGGCGCCGCATATTCACCAATTAGCTGAACGTGGTGGCATTGCTCGCCTTTCAGAGGTATGTCCAGCTGTGACCTGTACAGCCCAGGCTTCGATGTTGACAGGTTGCACGCCTCAGGCGCATGGCATTGTAGCCAATGGTTGGCTACATCGCGACACTATGGAGGTTCGCTTCTGGCAGCAGTCCAATAAGTTGATTCAGCGTGAACCCGTCTATGCCACGGCTCTACGGATGGCACAAGCCCAAGGCAAACTCTTTAGTTGCGCAAAACTCTTTTGGTGGTTCAATCAAGGTGCCGATGTTCAATATTCAATAACCCCTAAGCCACATTATGGGTTCGACGGAAATAAGATATTCGACATTTCTGGCGAACCATTGGCTTTGGCGGAAGATTTGAAGGTCGAACTAGGCCCCTTTCCTTTCCATTCCTTTTGGGGCCCGATGTCTGGCTTGCCTGCAACGAATTGGATTGCACAAGCTGCGGCAAGGATCGTTGAGCGTCTGCGACCCAATTTGTCACTTGTATATTTGCCCCACTTAGACTACGAACCCCAGCGTCACGGCCCATCAGGCTGCAACATGCCTAAAATACTGGGTGAATTAGAACAAGCGTTGGCGGTCATCGAGCTAGCAGCGGCCAGAGCAGGTGCTCGCGTTTGGATCGTGAGTGAATATGGGCACGTGGATGTTGATAAACCCGTTTATCTCAATCGTGTTTTGCGTGATCAAGGTTGTTTGCAAGTCAGAACCGGACCCTTTGGTGAGCAATTGGATCTTTATGGTTCAGAGGCCTTTGCCGTTTGTGATCATCAATTGGCTCACGTCTATGTACGTTCGCCTCAAAATATCCAAAAGATTCGCACGTTGCTTTCCTCTGTGAATGGTGTGTCCAAAGTGTATGCGGGAGAAGAACGACAAGCATTGCATCTCGATCATCAGCGTTCGGGCGATCTTGTTGTTGTGGCGAAAGAAAAATGCTGGTTTGCTTACCCATTCTGGCTGCATAACCGTAATGCACCCGATTATGCTCGTTGTGTTGCTATTCATCATAAGCCAGGTTTTGACCCCTGTGAGTTGTTTTTTGATCCGAAAATCTGGTTTCCAAAGTGCTATAGCTTGATGCGTTTGATCGAGAAAAAACTAGGCTTTCGAACCAAGTTCGATGTGATTCCTCTCAATGCTAAGGTCGTGCGTGGCAGCCATGGCTTGCCCGCTAAAGATCCGGCTGATCGACCCCTGCTCATTGTTGACGATGCGAAATTATTACCCCAACGTGCCGATGCAGAGCTGCCGATGACGGCTATTCGCTCCTTACTATTGCAAGAATTGGGCTTTCCGGACGCACCATGTGTCGAGTGATGCCTCGTTCTGAAACATAAAACCAATATCTTGCTCGGTCATTGAGCGAACGAGACAATATGTCCATGCCCCATTTAGAAGAATATCGTCGTTCAGCCTTGGCCAGACACTTGCGTCAGCATATTCGTGGAGAAGTACATGACGATTCCACAACACGCAAACTTTACAGCACTGACGCCAGCATATACCAAATGCTGCCTATGGTCGTCGTGGTGCCACGCAGTGTGGTTGATCTGCAAACCACCGTTCAGATTGCGCAGGAGCATGGCATACCCATCGTAGCTCGAGGCGGCGGGACCAGCCTTTCGGGGCAAACCGTAGGCACTGGCATCATCCTGGATACCAGCAAATACCTGAATCAGATACTGGCCATAGACCCCAAACGCAAACGAGCAACCGTTCAACCAGGCGTGATCCTCGATCAACTCAATCGCGCGCTCGCTCAGCATGGTCTACAGTTTGGTCCTGACGTGTCCACCGCAAACCGAGCAACCATTGGCGGCATGATTGGTAATAATTCCGCTGGCTCGCATTCGATAGTTTATGGCAAAACCATCAATCATGTTCTATCACTCAATCTGATCCTTTCGGACGGATCACCGTTCAAAACGGAAGTTGTTCCCATTAATCAAAAGCCTCCTTTGGGCCATACATCGCCGTTGGCAGGTGACATTTACTCATTATTTCGCAATGAATTGCCCGCATTGCGACCGATGATCGAAGCACGCTATCCTAAGATATTACGGCGCGTTTCAGGGTACAACCTGGATGCCATGCAAGCGGATTCGGATCGAGGTGTGATTGACCTAGCCAAGTTAATTGTTGGGAGCGAAGGCACCTTGGCGTTGGTGACCGAGGCTGAACTGAATTGTGTTTCGCTGCCTATGCATAAAGGTTTGCTGATACCCCATTTCAACTCCATTCAAGCAGCACTTGAAGTCGTGAATGACATCTTAATGCATGAACCATCCGCAGTGGAGTTGATGGACCAAATGATTCTCGATTTGGCTCGTGACAATTTAGCGTTGCGGGAACGCATGCAAGCCATCGTGGGCCGACCTGCTGCCTTGCTCATGATTGAATTTGCAGGAGACGATCACAGCGACGTGCTAAACCGTCTTGATCGATTGGAGCATCAGTTACAACGCCAGCCTGGCGTAACCGCCTTGGTCAAGGCCGTAGAAAGTAAAGACCGAGAGCCACTTTGGCGACTGCGTGAGTCGGGATTACCGCTACTCATGGGATTGCCGGGCGATCGTAAGCCTGTTTCTTTTGTTGAAGACACTGCGGTTGCACCAAAGAAGATGCCAGAGTTTGTGGCCGCTTTTGCTAAGATCATTGAAAAGCATGGCACCGTGGGGGCTATCTACGGCCATGCCAGCGTTGGCTGTCTGCATATTCGGCCAGTACTTAACATGAAGTCGGCCAAGGATGTTGCCGCCATGCGGTCGATCAGTGAAGAAGTGGTCGAGTTAGTCATGGCCTTTGGCGGCAGTTTGTCGGGTGAGCATGGTGACGGGTTAGCTCGCAGTGAGTGGAATCGCCGTCTGTTTGGCGATGAACTTTATGCCTTTATGCAAAAAATTAAACGTACATGTGATCCTCGGTGCATTTTCAATCCAGGCAAGATTGTCGATGCTCCACCCATGACTGAAAATTTACGTATTGATCCAAAATATCAGGCATTCGAGCCTGCCTCACGTTTTCATTTCGACGATGTCGGCGGCTTTGCCAGAAGTGTAGAGCTTTGCAGCGGAACTGGAGTATGTCGTAAAACGCAAAGTGGCGTTATGTGCCCATCGTATCGGGCCACAAGGAATGAAGCCGACAGCACACGCGGCCGAGCGAATGCTTTGCGTTGGGCCATGACAAGTCCATTTCCTGAGCATGATTTACGCTCTGATTGGTTACAGAATGTGTTGCGTTTATGTTTGAGTTGCAAAGCTTGCAAATCGGAGTGCCCAAGCAATGTGGATATGGCACGATTGAAAGCAGAGGTGGATCATCTCTATTATCAAACCCATTCGCGTCCTCTCGTTCATCATTTGATCAAACGACTGCCTACGTTGCTGCATGTGGGTTCGTGGCTCAGCCCTATTGTCAACACAATGTCTGATTTGCGTCTATCAAGGTGGTTGCTCGAAAAGCTGGTCGGCATTGACCGAAGACGGAGCCTCCCCCCATTAGCACGACTATCATTTACACGGTGGCATCAACAGCATAGGGCACGCAAGCAAGATGCCTCGCAGAACAAAGCCGTAATATTGGCGGATTGTTTTACTAATTATCAAGAACCTTGGATTCCCATCGCATTAGTACAAATCCTGCAAAAAATCGGCGTACATACTGAAATCTGGCAAGGACATTGTTGTGGCAGACCGCTAATCAGCAATGGTCTGCTCGTGGAGGCGCAGCGGTGGGTGAAAGAACAGGCGCCGTTATTAGCCAAGCAGGTAGAACCTGGGCAGCCGTTGCTTGTCCTCGAACCAGGTTGCTGGTCTGCAATTGCAGACGATTGGCCTTCCCTATGGCCTGGGCAGGCGACGAAGTACTTGGCCAAGCACACCTTGCTGGCAGAAAAGGCGTTCGGTACGTTGTATGAGCAGCCAATGCGACAAGTGCCCTGGCAACCGTTGCATGAATCGGTGGTATTGCATGCTCATTGTCATCAAAAAGCCCTAGCAGAGGAAAAGTATTCCTTGGAGCTGCTCAAGCACATTCCTGAACTGGAGGCCAGATCACTTGAATCGGGCTGTTGTGGGATGGCAGGATTGTTTGGTTATGAAAAAGCCCATTTTGATCTGAGCTGGCAAATTGCCCAGCAGTCTTTAGATGCGGAATTGTCTCGCCAACCTACAGCCATTGTAGCTGCCACAGGAACATCTTGCCGCCATCAAGTTCAAGATGTGTTTAATCGCCCATCGTATCACCCAATTCAGATACTAGCCCGGCAGTTGCCCAGATGACAAAATCGATAGCCGAGCATATGGTGCACCTTTTTCAGCTCAACTGGGCTGAACAACAGCCATCGCAGCTTAATGACGTCGAAACCGATCCTTGGTTTTATTTACGGTATGATGAACGCCAAAGGGCCTTGCGGTTGCAACGGCCCCAAGCCCGGTTGCAGTTTATTCACACGCGCGTCTGGCTCAAGCGCTGCTTGCAAAAGTACTGTGGCGGTGCTGCTGAGGATATTGACTTGGCGTACACCTCCAACGGTAAGCCCTATTTGGCCAAGCAGGAGTTTAAGTATATCCAATTCAACCTTTCGCATTCAGGTATAATGGCCATCTTGGGTATCACAAGCCATCGATCAATCGGCATCGACATTGAGCAAATCAAACCGAACCGTGATCACTTGGCACTGGCACAGCGTTATTTCAGTCCAAAGGAGCAAGCTTGGTTAGCAGCGCAACCTCTTGAGGCACAAATGTCGGCTTTCTTCCAAATATGGGTGCGCAAAGAAGCTTGGCTTAAAGCCTTGGGTAAAGGAATAACCGTGCCACTTGAGCAAATGGAAACGCATTTGCCAGATGCACCCGTATTTTATTTGCAATCAGCCTCCTCATCAGACCGTTGGCTAGGCATGGATATTCCAATAAATCACCACTATAAAGCCGCGATTGTGCTGGAGGGGGACACACCATTTAACATCCATTGGATTACAGAAAAAGACGTGGACATGAAACTATAGGGTGAACCGATTGCAACAGCTCTTGCAGTTGAACCGGCTATCAACCGAACTAGAGCATGCCATTGGTCAAAATCACCTTTTTTAATCTGGACATCACAGCCCTGCTCTCCTTAACCTGAAAAGATACTCAAGGTTTGCTGGCCAAGCACATAGACTTGAATTTGCTTTGCCGATCATGCGCATGAAGCCTGACGCAAAGGATGTCGCTTATCCCTCAACCATGGATTCGCCAGGGACGATTATCGCAATGCCACTCAATGGCGATCTGGAACTAGCACTGCATCAATTGCACCGCCCGTTTGTGATGGATCGTCAGACTCAAGCAATCATTTCGTCGAGTTTTCCAACCACTATCAATTCAGGTGTCTATGAAACAACATCGAGCTTGGCTTTCTGTCCGGCTTGCCCGATTGAGCAAATTGGGGATATTACTTTTTGGCGCGATTATGGGCTGAAAGTTAATTATGTCGCAGGTGCTATGGCTAATGGTATCGCGTCGGTAGAGTTGGTCACCAGTATGGCTCAAAACGGCATGCTAGCATTTTTCGGCTCCGCGGGGTTAACTCTCGAGCAGGTAGCTAAAGCCGTTGATCAACTGAAAGCTCAATTGCCAACGCAAACCTATGGCCTCAATTTCATTCATAGCCCGAATGAACCGTTATTTGAGTCCAAACTTGCCGATCTGTATTTGCAACGTCAGGTGCGCTTGGTGGAAGCATCGGCGTTCATGGATTTGACGCTACCCATTGTACGCTACCGTTTGCACGGTATCAGGCAAAATACTCATGGCGAAATCCAAACGCCCAATCGAGTCATCGCCAAGGTTTCGCGTGTCGAAGTCGCACGAAAATTCATGTCGCCTGCCCCGGAAGGTTTGGTGCGACAATTAGTCCAAACTGGCGACCTGACCGAGGAGCAAGCGCAATGGGCTAAGCTTGTACCGATGGCACAAGATATCACGGCGGAAGCCGACTCCGCTGGCCATACAGATAACCGCCCCGCGGTTGCTTTGTTACCTACTTTCATGTCGTTACGTGACAGGATCGAAACCGAAATGAATTATCAGCTACCGTTGCGGATCGGTGCCGCAGGGGGCATTGGCACGCCAACGGCAGCTGCTGCATTTTTTGCAATGGGGGCAGCGTATGTTGTTACTGGCTCCATTAATCAGGCATGCATCGAATCGGGAAGTTCTGTGATGACTCGACAATTGTTGAGCCAGGCTGAACAGGCTGATTGTATGATGGCTCCTGCAGCAGACATGTTTGAGATGGGTGTAAAAGTACAAGTGCTCAAACGTGGCACGCTTTTCCCCATGAGAGCCAATAAACTCTACGAACTATACCGCCAATATGACTCCTTGGAATCGATCCCAGCATCGGAACGGCAGCAGCTAGAGAAAGCCGTTTTTCGCTGCTCGCTGGCTGAAGTGTGGCAGCAAACACAGCGGTTTTTTCTGGAGCGTGACCCAGCACAATTGGACAAAGCCCAACGCGATCCCAAGCATCGCATGGCTCTCGTTTTTCGCTGGTATTTAGGGCTTTCCAGCCATTGGGCCAATTCCGGCCAACCTGATCGACAGATGGATTATCAAATCTGGTCAGGCCCTGCAATGGGTGCATTCAACGAATGGGCCAAAGGAAGTTTTCTCGAAAGGCCGGAAAATCGTCGCATTGTTACGGTTGGACTAAATATCATGTATGGTGCGGGTGTGGCCATGCGAATTGCCTTCCTGCGTCAACAAGGCGTCAGCCTTCCTAGAGGAGTACAGAGGATTCGGCCCAGACCGCTTGATGAATGGGCCGCCCTATTAAACCAATGAGGCCCTACGGTGACGGAATCCGCCAAGACCACACCGATAGCGATTATCGGAATGGGTTGTTTGTTCCCTCAGGCAACCGAATTACGCACTTTCTGGTCCAATATCCGCCGCAAGGTGGATGCCATCAAAGATATTCCAGCCACGCATTGGCGTTCATCTGATTATTATCATCCCGACCCCAAACATCCCGATCATACCTATGTGAAGCGGGGAGCCTTTTTGGATCCAGTCGATTTCCCACCACTGGAGTTTGGCATTCAGCCCCATTCCATGGAGGCCATCGACACAACTCAACTGCTCGGATTGGTTGTAGCCCGAGAAGCTCTAAAGCAAGCAGGGTATGGGACAGACCGTGAATTTGATCGTACACGTGTCAGCGTTATTTTGGGCGTGACTGGCACCTTGGAGTTGGTCATTCCCTTGGGCGCCCGTTTGGGACATCCTCATTGGCGCAAAGCACTAGCGGAAGCGGGAGTACCAGATCAGCAAGCCGAAGAAGTCGTACAACGCATTGCCGATAGCTACGTAGGGTGGAAGGAAGAATCTTTCCCTGGCCTGCTGGGCAACGTCGTTGCGGGGCGAATCGCCAACCGCTTAAATCTGCAAGGAACCAATTGCGTTGTAGACGCTGCCTGTGCCAGTTCATTGAGCGCTTTGCATCTGGCGTTGCTGGAATTGCAATCTGGACGAACCGACATGGTTGTTACGGGCGGGATGGATACCTTTAATGACATTTTTATGTATATGTGTTTTAGTAAAACGCCAGCGCTTTCCCCCAATGGACACGCTAGGCCCTTCGATGTTCAAGGCGATGGCACGGTTTTAGGCGAAGGTTTGGGGTGCATCATCGTCAAGCGACTGACCGATGCTGAAAGAGATGGGGACAAGATTCTGGCTGTCATTAAAGGAATCGGTACTTCCAGCGACGGGAAAGGACATGCGATCTATGCTCCCAGCCCGGAAGGCCAGGTTCGAGCCTTACGTAATGCGTATGAGCAAGCAGAGATCAATCCCAACACGATCGAGCTTATCGAAGCTCATGGCACTGGAACTAAAGCTGGCGATACCGCTGAGCTAGCTGCCTTGTGCGATGTATTTGATTCAAACCTAACGGCAGCTCAAAGCTGTGCCATTGGATCGATCAAGTCACAAATTGGCCATACCAAGGCCGCGGCAGGAGCAGCAGGCCTTATTAAAGCTGTGTTGGCTTTAAATCACAAAGTGCTGCCTCCGACAATCAAAGTGGAGCAACCGTTACCCCCATTGGAAAGTGCGACTTGCCCCTTTTACGTCAACACGGAATCTCGACCTTGGATTCCAGCCGGTACGTATCCTCGTCGAGCAGCCGTCAGTTCCTTCGGCTTCGGAGGAAGTAATTTTCACGTTGTTTTGGAAGAGTATCAAGGGCAGTCTAAATCATTTGATTGGGACGGCCGAACGGAACTATTTGCCTGGAGTGCCGACGATCCGACAGCGTTACTTGCACAAATCAATGAAGCGCTCTCCTTGCATGCGCGTCATTCAATGCATGAACTTGGCCGAAAATGCAGAGCTTCATTTCGATGCACGGCGCCTTACCGACTTGCCATGGTTGTTGATGTCGAGCCTGGTTCAGCAAAATCCTTTGACGCATTTAAGCTCAAGCTGGCTCAAGTAAAAAAAATGATCGTTAGCCGGCCCCAAAGCAGCTTCACATTACCCGATGGCATTTACTATGCCCATGGTTTGAGAAGTGGTGGCTTGGGCGTACTTTTTCCGGGTCAGGGGTCGCAATACGTCGGCATGCTGCGTGATCTTGCCTGCCAGGCTCCGCAGTTGTTGGATGCGCTAGCGATGGCTGAGGCCGCCCATGCATGTCATAATGATGGCAAGCGCTCGCCTCGGCTTGTCGATATCATTTACCCGCATTCAGTTTGGACCAAGACTCAGAAAGATGCTGCTGAAGCAGCTCTCCGTGACACAGAAAACGCACAACCAGCGATTGGTGCCCTGTCATGGGGTGCTTGGCAAATGTTACAGTGGTTTGGGGTTAAGGCTGATGCCTTTGCAGGACACAGCTTCGGCGAACTGGTGGCCCTGTCTGCGGGAGGTTGTTTCAGTCCAGAAGCGTTCATGCAGTTGTGTTATGAGCGTGGCCGTTGCATGGCCGAAGCTGCTCGCAACAATGCAGGCCAAATGTTGGCTTTGCGCATGTCACCTTACGAAGCGCAAAGATGGCTTGAACAAAATGCCCTTGCATTGACAATAGCCAACGTTAATTCGCCTAAACAAGTCGTGCTCGCTGGTCCAACGGAGGACATCAATGAGGCGCTCCAGCGGTTCAGTGGCCAGGGGCACAGTTGCAGCATATTACCCGTTGGGTCTGCTTTTCATAGCAGTCTCGTAGCCACAGCGAGCCTCAAGTTTAGCCGTGCCCTGCAGCAGATGCAGTGGCAGAAAAGTATGCAGACTATCTATGCCAATCACAGTGCTGCACCTTACCCCACTGACCAAGAAGCCGCAAAGACATTGCTCAGCCAGCAAATAGTGACCACGGTCCGCTTTGCTGACATGATTCAGCAGATGCACAAGGATGGCATTAGAACTTTCATTGAAGTTGGACCGCAGGCCAAACTGACTGGATTAGTACAAACCATTTTGTCTGAACATGCTCATGCTGCGATGGCTTTGGATAGCTCTCGTGGTCAACGAGAAGGCTTGCATGACCTGGCCAGGCTGCTCGCACAACTTTGTGTGGAAGGCCATCCCGTCCATTTGACGCGTTGGCAAGACACTTTGCTCATGCCAATCGCATCTGAAGTAAAGCGACAAGGCTTGACGATACCTATTTGCGGTGCTAACTATCGAAACCCAAGGGTAATACCTTCCACTGCACACGAAACACCCTCGGCGACCAAAACCGTATCGGCAACAAGTTCTGCTTCGACTCAAGCGTTACCCTTACATAGAATAGATACTTCCCAAGTGCCAGGTCCGACCGATCGGCCTCAAGCTGATCCTGCCAAGCAAGCTGCTTTGCCAGCTGCCATGCCTGTACAACTAGAAGCCCAACGATTCATTGACCGAGGAAATGCAGCAAAGATGACCTTACCGCAACAAAGCTTAATCGCATTACAACAATTAGCAGAACAAACAGCCAGACTTCATCAGCAATTTTTGGAAGGCCAAAACCGGTTTTTGGATCTTTTTCAAAACGTGCTCAATGGTCGACCGGTTAATATACCAGCTCCTGTTCTAACGTCTCTGACTCCATTGAGTCCGCCTGAAGCAGCCATTGTACCCAAATGTGAACCACCCCTTGCCATGGCGTCTGCGTTCACTTCAAGCCAAAGTACATACAGACCTTTGGTAACTGATCCAAAAGTCCATATCGAGCCACCGGCAGGTGGAGTCCAATATACACAAAGACATGCAATCGCCGAAACGAATGGTCTTTTGCATCATGAGCCAAGCAAACAGCAACGCGAAGATTTGACGGCTGGCATTCAAGCAATCATATCAGCGAAAACGGGATACCCGGCTGAAATGCTCGAATTGGACATGGAACTGGATGCCGACCTTGGCATTGATTCAATAAAACGCGTGGAGATTTTCGCCGCAGTCCAGGAAAAGTGGCCAAATGCTCCCGCCATTCGTTCCGAGCACTTGGGACAGTTGCGGAAACTGCGTGACGTTGTGAATTACCTGCAACCCCAAGACCCAAACAATGCCGTCGATTTAACCTCCACACTTCATGACCAGGCACATAACAATGGGCATGCTCAGAATGAAATGTCTCCCGCAGCCGATCTGAACCAGGTAACAACGTTCGTGCAACAAATCATTGCAGAAAAGACAGGCTACCCCCCGGAAATGCTGGAAAGCCAAATGGAATTGGATGCTGATTTAGGTATCGATTCCATTAAGCGTGTTGAGATCTTTGCCGCCATTCAAGAGCGACTTCCAGATGCCCCCAAGATTCAATCGGAAGATCTTGGGAAACTACGCACTTTGAATGATGTCGTTCGACATGTGGCCGGTTCGCCTTCTCAGCCCGGCAAGTTGGTGCAAGCAAAAGCGGCTGAGCCCGACCTGTCTGACATTCCCGTTGAACGGAGTCAAGCCTTAAGAGCTGAATTGGTTACAAGCAATGGCATGCAAGTGCCACCAGCAAGCCATGTTAATGCTTGGCAATTGGTATCCCAGCCGTTTTCGATGAAAGTACCTCTCTGCAAGTCTTGGCAGCCTTTGGCCCCCATTGCTATCATTCACGATGCTTCCACCTTGGCTATGGGGTTGATCGAATCGAGCCGCAACTGGCCCTGGTCAGTGCAAGCGTGCACATGGGACACGACCAACTTATTGCCTGAAGCATTGAGCGGCATTGTTTGTTTGATTTCTAACGTCACCTCCGAAGAAGGTTGGCCTGAATCCTGCGTACGTCAGTTGCAAGTCTGCATTCAACGCATGCAAGCTGCAGTTTCAACATCGCATAATCCAGTTGCAATGGTAGTTACTGGCATTGATGGAACACATGGTGTTACGCACTGGCCTGAGCATTATGATCCTAAGATTCAAGGATTGATCGGTTTGCTGAAAGCAGCCAAGCAAGAATATCCCTGGATGCGTTTTCATCACCTGGATATTAACCCACAATTGCCAATCAACGATCAAAGTCAAGCAATCCTTCAGGTATTGCAGCACGATTGCCCAACCGAGGTCGGTCATTCAACCCACGGATGGACGCAATTGCAACTGAAACCTCAAACCTGGGATGTCGTGAACAATGGAAACGCCATGATGCACAAAGCCATTGAGCCTGGCGATGTGGTGCTCGTAACGGGTGGTGCGCGCGGTATCACCGCGGCTGTGTCCTTGGCCTTGGCACGGGCATATAAACCCACCCTGCTCTTGCTCGGCCGTACCCAATTAAAAACGGAAGCCGCATCGCTGCAGCCGTTGACCGATGAAGCTGCCATAAAAAGAGAATTACTCCGCTTAAGCCAGCAATCATGGACGCCGCGACAACTGCAGGAGCAATACGCAGAGTTGATCGCCCAAAGGGAAGTTCGTTCGACATTAAACCAACTTGATAGTCTTGGTGTTCGTTATCAGTATGAAGCAGTCGATTTACGCCAAATGAAGCCGACGCAAAATACTGTTTTGTACCTCCAAAAACGGTACGGACAGATCCGCCATGTCATTCATGCTGCTGGCTGTTTGGCCGATAAACCAATCCTGGAATTGAAACCAACTGACCTGCAGCGGGTTTACGAGACTAAAGTGACAAGCTTAGAGCACGTGCTTAGCGTATTGGAACCAAGTCAGTTAAAGAGTCTGCTGCTATTTTCATCAACGACTGCCCGCTTTGGCCGCAAAGGGCAGGCAGCTTATGCGTTAGCGAACGAAGTGCTCAATAAAATGGCTGTGCAATGGTACACGCAGCATCCTCACTGCCGGGTCCTGGCCCTCAATTGGGGGCCTTGGGATGGCGGCATGGTTACCCCCGAATTGAAACCTATCTTTCGCAAGGAAAACATAGACCTAATTGCCACGGAGGCAGGAGCTGCATTCGTCGTTGAATTGTTCAGCCGTCCATGTCTTGCACCAGTCGAGTGGGTGGTCATGCAAGGAAGTTTGCCAGCTGATTCATGCCTCCCTTCAGACGAGTCTTTGCCGCAAACGACGCCATCGCAACAACCAGCAACAAGCAGCCAGGACACCTCACCAGCCCTACGCGTGGTTTTGGAGCGCGTCGTCAATCTGGATCAATGCCCTGTGCTGCAAGATCACGTTCTCGATGGCCGCGCCGTTTTGCCAATGGCTTTAATCATTGAATGGCTTATCCAATCGGCCATGCATGAACATCCGGGATGGACCGTTGAGCGATTGGAACATATTCGCCTTTTCAAAGGGGTGGTGCTAAAAACCCATGATTCCGCACAACTCCAATGGCGATTAACCGAACCTCTTTCACGCAATGGTCATATATCCCTAGAATGCGATGTGGTGAGCAGCGTCCATAGTAAACTGGTTCGGCATGCCAGCGCCTGCTTGCAATTGTCGCGAAGCCATCATCAATTAATTCCAGTAGCACCTGCTTTGCTCACAGGCCCTCGTGAAGATACGGAAATCTATAGCCACTGGCTGTTTCATGGTCCACGACTTCACGGCATCGAATCGGTCGAGGTTTCGACCACGCAAGGCATTAGGGCCTGGGTGCGTGGGGCTCCTGCGCCGCGAGAATGGGTCCGTACTCCATGGCGGCAACAATGGATTGTGGACCCACTAATTCTCGATGCCGCATTCCAATTAGCCATTGTTTGGACCCAAAGACATCTCGGCGAGCCTTGTTTGCCTGTTTCGATTGGTCTTATGCAACTCTATGGTCGATTCGCAGCAAAGCAACGCTATCAAATTCAATTGATCGTTAAGGAACAGCATCCTCATCGACTCATGGCCGATGTAGCTATCCTCAACGAACAAGACCGTATCGTGGCTGTGCTGGATGATTTCGAAGCCGTAGTGGATAAGCAATTGCATCAGGCATTCCAGCGCAATCGGCTCTCAACCCCTCAAGTTTCTGTGTGACGACATGCCACACGTGGATCAGGTACCAATCGCCATCGTTGGCATGGGAGGTATGTTTCCTGATGCGCCAACTCTGGATGCCTATTGGCAATTGATTTTGCATGGTCGCGACGCCATCAGCACAGTCCCCAGCCATCGTTGGGGATTGGCCAAACGGCATACGCATGAATCCATGCAAGGCGCGATCGATCATGTCTATCATTCCCTTGGTTGCTATCTTCCAGACTTGCCTCCAGCCAACTCCTTAGGTGCCATTGATGCAGAACGGATTGCATCACTAGACCCTTCTGCTCGTTTGGCACTTGAAGTGGGTGTAAAGACCTGGCAACAAGTGGCGACCTCTCAGCTAGACCCAAAACGCATCGGCATCATTTTAGGGCACGTCGTGTTGCCTACGGAATCGACCAGATCACTAGCGTTGGATTGGTCACATGAGCAAAAGGAGCTGTGCGAAAATAGCACTTCCGCACAAAGATACGCCCCCCCCGCTCCAATCAATCGTGAAGCAGCCTCGCTGCCGGCTACCATCCTAGGCAAGGCTTTGGCTTTTCAAGGTCCTTGCTTGACGCTGGACGCCGCCTGCGCATCTTCACTTTATGCCATACATTGTTCCGTGCGTGCATTGCAACAAGGAAAACTCGATGCCGTTCTGACGGGTGGCTTGTCCAGGCCAGATTGCCTTTACACTCAAATGGGCTTTACGCAACTGCGCGCGTTATCACGCAGCGGCTGTGCCAAGCCGTTTGATGCCCATGCCGACGGGTTGATTGTCGGCGAAGGTGCTGGCATGGTTGTCTTAAAAAGACTGCCAGATGCGCTTGCTGCTGGTGATGCTATCTTTGGTGTTATTCGCGCCGTGGGTGTTTCCAATGACCGTGCAGGCAAACTGCTCGCTCCGAGTTCAGAAGGCCAACTCCGTGCCATGCGCTCAGCGTATGTGCAAGCTGGCTGGACGATGCAGGACGTCGATTTCATCGAGTGCCATGCCACGGGGACGCCAATCGGAGATGCTGTGGAATTACAGAGCATGTTGGCTCTCTGGAAGGAGCTAGTGAACCCGCTTCAACCGATCAGGAAAATTGCTTTAGGGTCAGTCAAAGCCAATATTGGTCACACCTTATCCGCCGCTGGTGCTGCGGGTTTGCTCAAAGTGTTGTTGGCCATGCGCGAAAACATCCTGCCGCCTCAGCCCAATTTCCACCAAATTGCTTCCGAAATCCCATTCCATGATTCTGCCTTTCATATCTTACGACAACCCCTGCCTTGGGTGACGTCAGCCGGAAAACCCAGGCGAGCTGCTATCTCTGCTTTTGGCTTTGGCGGTATAAATGCTCATTTATTACTGGAGGAATGGAGAGCTGAGGGTGATGCTTTCGTTTCTACAAAACGACAACCAACAGTAACAGTTCACTGGCAAGCAAATGCGGATGATTCAGTTGTGGTCGTCGGCATGTCTGCACAATTAGGCGATCAACCAGGTTTACGGTCATTTTGGCAACGGCATGTTGCCAAACCTTCTAATTGGCAGATCAGCGAAATTGAGGTGCCACTGGACCATTTTCGCATTCCTCCTCAGGAAATAGAGGAAATGCTGCCGCAACAGCTTTGGCCCCTGTTGCATGCACGTCAAGCACTCTTACGAAGCGACCTCCTAAATGTCGACCATACCCGAACCGGAGTATTTTTAGGTTTGGAACTTGACCTAAACACGACGCGCTTTTGTTGCCGCTGGGCAGAGCGTAGCGACGGTATACGACGTGATGCGATCAGTCCACCCCTGACGGCCAATCGAACCATGGGAGCGTTGGGCAGTGTAGCCGCCAGTCGTATCGCCCGCGAATGGCGCTGTGGCGGCCCAAGTTTCACCTTTTCCTCAGGGCAGGATGCTGGGCTTGAAGCGTTGACTTGTGCATTGCAGTTTTTGCAAAGCCAGGAGATCGACCGGGCCATCGTCGGCGTAGTAGACTTGGCTGCCGATGAACTGGCCAGGACATGGAGTGATATGGATCAGCCAACGCCACGCTCCTGGGGCGATGCCGTGGTCATGATAGTCTTGGAACGAGAAGAAAGTGCCCGTGAACGCAATGCTCCCATTGTTGCACAACTGCAATCAACAGTTCACAAGCATCAGCGAACGAACACTGAATCACATAGCCAATTGTCATTCGAAACGATTGATCAAGCCACTGGCAAGATCCTAAGGCAACACAGGATTTCTCCGCCAACTGGTACTTGTTTTGGTGCTGCCCACGGTTTGGTCACATTGGCTAGCGGACTCGATGCCATGCAACAGGGCTATTGGCCTGCGCATCAAGCACAATCCAAAGTTCAACCATGGATGGTTCAGCGCAATAAAGAGCTTCGATCAATTGTTTTGCAGCACCAAACGCAGTTAGGACACGAAATGATTTGGCGTTTGTGCGAGGTCAATGACGCAGCCGATCAAGTCGACTCAGAATGGCAACCCATTCCTTGGCCATGGACAGCTGTGCCAGTTTTGGGATCATCCTTAGCCGAATTACAGCAACATATCCAAGTTTTGATCAACCAATTCAATAGCACCGACCAACCACACGACATCATTCGGAGCTGGATACGACGAAGTTTGGTGCAAAACCAGGCACCGTTGGCTTGCGTTTTCCTGTGGCCCAAAGAACTGACCAAATCAGAACACGTTGAACTGCTTTACCTAGCTCAACAAGCACTCGATCGTAATGACCAATTGCCTAGGCTCGATTTGAAATGGTCCACAGTCCATGGTACTGCTCATTTCTTTGCACAGATGGAGCCGCTTGGACCACAACCCTTGGCGTTTGTGTATCCGGGATCGGGTAACTGCTACCACACACTAGGCATGGATCTGTTATCCAAATGGCCCAAATTGTTGAAGCGTTTGGAAAAGTCATTTCCAAACCTGTCTCGTTGGCTGCATATGCCTACGAAGGATTCGCATGAATCCTATGAGCAGGAAACAACGCTAACCATGATTAGCAAGCAGGTGCTGTTTGGTTTAGTCATGCAGAGCTGCCTGGACGACATGGGTATTGAGCCACAGGCAGTCATCGGCTATAGCCTGGGTGAATCCATCGCATTGCTCGCCCACCGAATTTGGCCCAGAGATGAGACCATTTTGCAGCGTTTGGCAGCGTCTTCATTGTTTCAATCTGATTTGACAGGACCCTGTCATGCCGCTCGTGCTGCTTGGCGTTGGCCCGAAGAAAAGCCGCTGCATTGGCAAACAGTAATCATCCCCTGTTCAGCCGACTTGGCTGAGCACGTTCTTCAGGATGAACCATTTGCCCATTTGATGATCATCAATTCAGACCAGGAAGTCGTCATCGGTGGCGCTGCTGAAGCTGTGGCAAAGGTCGTTCAAAAACTGGGCAAACCCGCTTGGCCGATCCAAGGCGCCAGCGCCGTGCATGGCTCGTTTGCCCAACCCGTGGCCGACGCGTATCGAGCCTTGCATGACTTGCCCGTTAAGCCACCCGTTTCGCTTCGGGTATATAGCGGCGCCAACCGTGATGTGTATCAATGGACCACTGAACAAGTCGCGGAATCCATCTTGCAATTAGCGCTGAAACCACTCCATTTTCCCAGGTTGTTGCAAAAGGCCTGCCAGGATGGGGTCAGACACTTTGTCGACATCGGCCCGGGCAATTCATGCTTTCGAATGATGCAGCAGGTGCTTGACCAACAAAAAGTCAGATTATATGAAGCGAATACCGGCAAACCAGCCGAGTTGGAAGGAATACAGTTGCTCTGTGCTCGTCTCTTTGTTGAACGTGTTCCAATGGCAGCTCATCGGCTTTTTGGATTTGCGGATTGCCAGTCCGCTGCTAGGGACAACACCTTGTCCATACCCGCACATCGACCTATGAAGATACCGCCTCTATTAGTCGCGTCGGAAATGAGCAGTACGGATGCTTCCGGTGAGCATGCAACGATGTTGCAACAACTTCTGAAAATGCAGTCCGCAAAGGCTCGTGCACATGAAAAGTTCTTAGAGTGGATGGATCGTTGGAATCGTGTCTATGCTGCTGCCATTCAAAGCATACCCAACCATGCAGAACATGTGTCGCTATTCGTTGATACACCATCCAAGGTAGTGACCGAACCCGATATTTCATTTATTAAGCATGAACAAGCTGATCCACCTCGACAACTTAACCGTGAGCAGTGCCTGGAGTTTGCTCGTGGCCGGATTGCGCCTGTGTTCGGCTCGGCATATGCTGCCATCGATCGGCACCCTACTCGCGTGCGGCTGCCCGATGAACCGCTGATGCTTGTGGACCGCGTGCATTGTATCGAAGGTAAACCGCTGTCGCTAACTTCCGGCCGAATCGTGACAGAGCATGTGATTCATCCGGATCGTTGGTATTTGGATGCGGGCCGCATTCCAACATGTATTGCTGTCGAGGCTGGTCAGGCTGACCTGATGCTTTCGGGATTTCTTGGCATCGATCAACAAACCAAAGGTTTAGCTGTCTATCGCTTGCTCGATGCGGAAGTGACGTTTCACGCCCATCTGCCATCGGTTGGCCAAACCGTGCAATATGACATCCAAATAGAACGCTTCTTTCAACAGAGCCAAACGTATTTATTTCGCTTTGCCTTTGAGGGCACGGTTCAAGGTAAACTTTTGCTCACCATGAAGCATGGATGTGCCGGGTTCTTCACACACGACGCGCTGCAATCGGGCAAGGGTTTAGTTCAAACCGATCTGGATAAGCGACCCCTCCCACGCAAACGACCCGACGATTGGATTTCCTGGGTGCCTATGAAAGAGGAAGTCTATTCCGATGAACAAGTCAATGCCTTGAGGCAAGGCGATTTGGCTCATTGCTTCGGGGCATCTTTTGCTTATCAATCGCTCGCGCGAGTATTGTGGCTGCCTTCAAAACCAATGCACTTGATAGATCGCATCACTGAATTGCATCCAAATGGTGGCCGTTATCAGCTTGGTTTCATTCGTGGGGAATTGGACATTCATCCGGAGGATTGGTTCTTGGTTTGCCATTTCGTGGATGATCCAGTTATGCCTGGCACGTTGATGTACGAATGCTGCAGTCATACCCTGCGGGTCTTCTTGCTGCGTATGGGCTGGATCACGTCCAATGAAGCAGCGTTTTATACCCCAAAGATAGGTGTGGCCAGCCGCTTAAAATGCCGTGGCCAGGTAATCCCATCGACTCGCAAAGCACAATTCGCCATTCACATCAAAGAACTGGGTTACGATCCTGCACCATTTGCCTTGGCTGATGCCATACTCTATGCCGACGATAAACCCATCGTTGAAATTGCCGACATGTCCTTGAGCTTGCAAGGTGTGACACAAGATGATTTACGCAGGACATGGCACACGATGGCTGATCCGCTTCCTCATGGTTCGTCACTAATAAGCCAAACCCGCCAAGCAAACCGACCCGCATTGTTCGACCATGACCGCATCCTGGCCTTTGCCGTTGGAAAACCCTCTGCTGCCTTTGGCGAGCCCTATCGCATTTTTGATTCTGAACGGGTCATTGCCAGGCTACCCGGACCACCTTATCAGTTTCTTGACCGCATTGTGCACATCGACGCGGAACCTTGGCGAGTTCAGGCCGGCGGCAACATTGAAGCTGAATACGACGTCCCCAGCAATGCTTGGTATTTCACTGCACAAAGGCAGCAGTCGATGCCCTTTGCCGTTCTCTTGGAAATTGCTCTACAGCCATGCGGTTGGTTGGCCGCTTACCTTGGCTCAGCACTGACCAGCAAGGAAGATTTGTCATTCCGCAATCTGGGTGGGCAGGCAACTCTGTATCAGAAAGTAATGCCAGATACTGGAACACTCAGGACCAGAGTAAGAATTACACGTGTCGCTCAATCCCTGGGTATGTTGATCCAGCATTATGATTTTTCAGTTCATAGCCGAACAGGAGTAGTCTATGAAGGCAACACTTATTTCGGCTTCTTCACCAAACAAGCCTTGAACCAGCAAGTGGGTCTTAGCCACGCCAAGCTCTACCTGCCTAGTCAACTCGAGGAAAATACGTACCAAGCAATCCGCACAAAACAATTGCAACATTGGCCTCAACCTCCGCTGAGCATGCTGGATGAAGTGCGCTTGTTTGCAACGGATTCAGCTGGTTCATATGGGAAAGGCTTCATCTCCGGCACCAAGCATATCGATAAGAATGAATGGTTCTTCAAGGCTCATTTCTATCAAGATCCAGTATGGCCTGGCTCATTGGGTTTGGAAGCTTTCTTGCAACTCTTGCGTGCATACGCGGCCGAGCGTTGGTCATTGCCTGCTGAAGTAGAAATTGGCCTTCCCCTTTCCGGGTCGAAGCATCAATGGGTTTATCGTGGCCAGGTTCTACCTACGCACCGTTTGGTCCAAGTGGAAGCGTCGATCAAGCAGATCGATGATGAACAACAAACTTTCAGTGCAGACGGTTGGCTTACCGTAGATGGTTTGACCATCTATCAAATGCAAGACTTTGCCGTTGGGATTGAATCCATAAAATCAACTGCCCGATGAGATACGAAGCCGTTTTCATTAACAGTTTGGGCTATCAGTTAGCACCGGTTGTCATCTCGTCCAGCGAGATTGAAGAACGACTAGCGCCGGTGTATGACGCTTTGCGCTTGCCGGTTGGTCATTTAGAGGAGCTAACCGGAATCATCGAGAGACGCTGGTGGGGGCCGAGTGACACACTATCACAGGGAGCCATTCAGGCTGCTAGCAAGGCCTTAGCCAGATCTTCGCTCCAAGCGTCCGACTTGGGGATGCTGGTTTATGCGGGTGTTTGCCGCGAACAATTTGAGCCGGCCACGGCATGTCGCATTGCTCATGGCTTGGGATTATCCTCAGAGATAACCTTATACGACTTGAGCAACGCTTGCCTGGGTGTGCTCAACGGCATGGTGGAGGTCGCCAATCGCATCGCTCTCGGACAAATTCGTGCGGGCATTGTCGTTTCTTGCGAGTCATCCCAGCACATAATGGAAGAGGTGATGGATGATTTGGTGCGCGACCCACGCATGGATCGGTACCTGGCTTCGCTCGCCACTTTAACGGGCGGATCGGGTGCCGCTGCCGTTATCTTGGCCAATGAGGAATTATCACGGGGGTATGGACATCGGCTCCGAGGCGGCGTGGCTTTGGCGGCCCCTGAACATCATTCCTTATGCCGTTGGGGTATGCAGTTGGAAGCAGATGGAAAATATCGCCAATACATGGCAACCGACTCGGGTGGCATTATGAAGCATGGCTTGGCCTTGGGCCAACAAACCTGGCGTCGCTTTCTACAAGAAATGGAATGGACACCAACTTCTATCGATCGCGTGATTTGCCATCAAGTCGGGGCGCCACATCGCGAGCAGGTGCTGCAGCGCCTAGAACTACCATTGGAAAAGGATTTCGCCAGTTTTCCATACTTGGGCAACATGGGGACGGTATCACTACCCCTGACGGCAGCCATGGCGGAAGAACAACAGTTTTTGCAGCCAGCCCAACGGGTCGGCTGGTTGGGCATTGGTAGTGGTTTAACCTGTCTCATGCTGGGGATGGATTGGTGATTCTTGCATATCCCTTCCAAAGTCATGAATTCTGCTGCCGTGGTTATAAGCTGCATTATTTGGATGAGGGTACAGGACCGCCAGTGCTCATGTTGCACGGTAACCCCACCTGGTCGTTTTACTTTCGCAATCTCGTCGAATGTTTGCGACCCCATGCTCGCTTAATTGTTCCGGATCATCTAGGCTGTGGTCTGTCAGATGTGCCCAGAGATGCGGATTACGATTATCAACTACATAGTCGGGTGGAAGACATTGCGAGCTTAATAGAACACCTGCAGATCCATATGCCGATCACGCTGATTGCTCACGATTGGGGCGGCATGATTGGCATGGCCTATGCCTGTCGGTATCCAGAACGTTTTAGACGATTCGTTATGCTTAACACGGCAGCGTTTTTATTGCCCAAAGGAAAAACGGTTCCCTGGCAGTTACGTTTGGCCAGAACCCCCGGCTTAGGTGAACTACTCGTACGTGGCTTGAATCTTTTTGTACGCGGTACCCTACGAATGGGTTGCACTACACGCCGTCTTCCGCATGACATTAAACAAGCTTACCTCTATCCGTACCGATCTTGGAAACGTCGTCGCGCTGTTTTACGATTTGTTCAAGACATCCCCCTTACGCCCGAACATCCCAGCTATCCCTTGGTGCAAAGCACTCAAGATCGGTTGCATCTGCTCAGGCACTTACCCATGATGTTAGGATGGGGTATGCGTGACTTTGTGTTCGATCACGTGTTTCTAGCTGAATGGCAAAAGTACTTTCCGGAAGCGCAGGTGCATATATTCCCAGAAGCGGGCCATTGGGTGCTTGAGGATATTCCCGATAAGTTGCTGCCATTGATAAAAGACTTTGTGACTAGCCAGCCATAATGCTATGTGAACTGGGCTTTCTGCATGGAATTTACCAATGTCGCTGAATCTTTACCGGCCATGGCGGAAGCTCAACCGGAAACGCCGGCGGTAATAGCCGTTCAAGGTCGTACTGCTGCGAATACATTGCAATTCATAACGTGGACCTATCGACAATTAGCTACGGAAACCACAGCTATTGCACAGGGCTTGATGCACTTGGGGTTGCGGCCTGGCACTCGCGTAGCGCTGATGGTGAAGCCCTGTCCTGAACTATTCGTGCTTACGTTTGCACTATTTCGCATTGGAGCAGTACCCATTTTTATTGACCCTGGTATTGGCCTCAAGTCACTCAAAAAGGGGTTGAACGATTCAGAGCCAGAAGTCTTCATCGGCATACCGGTTGCGCACACAGCTCGCATTCTGTTCGGCTGGGGTAAAGGTTCGATCAAAAAACTCATAACGGTTGGCAGACGGCTGTTTTGGGGTGGAACGACATACAATCAGTTGCGTGAGCGTGGGTGGATGGCTAAAACCATGCCATGGCCTCAAGTGCAACCCGATGATGTGGCGGCCATCTTGTTCACCAGCGGCAGTACTGGCCCACCCAAAGGAGTGATTTATCAGCATCAAATGTTTGCTAGCCAAGTGATGCAACTGCGTTCACTATATGACATTCGACCAGGTGAACGGGATTTGGCTACATTCCCCTTATTTGGTTTGTTCGCGCCAGCGTTGGGTATGACGAGTATTCTGCCACGTATGGATTACACACGCCCTGGCTTGGTGGACCCCAAGGAAATTATTGATCCGATACAACAATTTCAAGCCACGACCATGTTTGGCTCGCCGGCGTTGCTGGAACGGGTCGGCAGCTATGGTGTAGATCATGGAATCAAGCTGTCTAGTTTACAACGCGTCATTTCCGCTGGAGCACCAGTACGTACGGCCATACTGCAAACGTTTACCCGATTGCTTGAGCCAGACGTCCCGATTCATACACCTTACGGTGCGACGGAAGCATTGCCCGTGGCTAACATCGATAGCCGAACTTTGATCAGCGAGACCAGTCAGGCTACGAGCCAAGGTGCTGGCGTGTGCGTTGGCGTTCAAGTTCCTGATATGGTGTTGCGTGTCATTCGCATCACCGATGAGCCTATTCGAGAGTGGCACGATGCACTGTGCGTTCCGAATGGTGAAATAGGTGAGTTGGTCGTTCGCGGTTCAGTGGTCTCGCCAGCGTACGATCGATCTCATGAAGCCAATGCCCTAATGAAAATACCAACACCATCAGGGTTGGGATTTTACCATCGTATGGGCGATTTGGGTTACATTGATGAACATGGTCGGATTTGGTTTTGTGGACGCAAAAGCCAGCGTGTAATCACGAATATGGGCACTCTATTCACGATCCCCTGCGAAGGCATCTTCAACGCTCATCCTGAAGTTCGCCGCACTGCCCTGGTGGGTTGCCGTGTCCCTGATGGGATAGAACCTGTGCTATGTGTTGAACTGAAACCAAACGTGGCAAAAAAAGAGCATGAACGCATTAGGCGAGAATTGCAGGCATTGGCGGTTCAGCACACGATTACCCGGCAAATCAAGCGTTTCCTCTTTCATCCTGCCTTCCCGGTGGACATTCGCCACAATGCCAAAATCTTCCGAGAACGACTGGCCAAGTGGGCGGAACGAGCATGAAACCAATCCATCTCGTCACTGGAGCGGCCGGTTTTCTGGGTAAAGCCATCATTCGCAAGCTTTTAGATGAAGGCAAAATGGTTCGCGCATTCGTTCGGCGATCCGACCCAGACCTCTCTGCTTGGAATGTCGAGATGACACAAGGCGACCTGACCGATCCAAAGGCAGTTGAAAACGCGGTACAAGAATGCGAGCTCGTTTTTCATGTTGCCGCCAAGGCAGGTATTTGGGGAGAAACCAAGGATTTCTATCAAAGCAACGTCATCGGTACACAAAATGTGATCAATGCGTGTCAGAACCAACATGTGCGCAAGCTGGTTTACACAAGTTCGCCGAGTGTCATTTTTGACGGACATGATCAAGAAGGAGTCAATGAAAGTGTTCCTTATCCCCATTACTTCCTAGCCGATTATCCACGGACCAAGGCCCAAGCGGAGCAGTTAGTCCTCAGTGCCAATGGCCCAAGTTTTGCCACCGTCAGTCTGAGACCCCATTTAATATGGGGACCTGGCGACCGGCACCTGGTCCCGCGTATCTTATCTCGTGGCCGGGCGGGCAAACTACGCCGTATCGGCAAACGCAACCCCTTGATCGATAGCGTATACATTGACAATGCAGTCCATGCGCACCTTCTGGCAGCAGATCGGCTAAATCCCAACGCGAATATCGCTGGTAAAGTTTACTTCATTTCAAACGGAGAACCTTGGCCGTTATGGGACTTGGTTAACGCGATTCTGACAGCAGGTAATGTGCCGATCGTCCGAAAGAGTGTGCCAACCTGGTTAGCACATATGCTGGGTAGCGGTTGTGAGATTTTGTATCGGCTGCTTGGAAAACAAAATGACCCGCCCATGACCCGTTTTCTAGCAAAAGAACTCTCAACAGCGCATTGGTTTGACATACAGGCATCTCGACGGGACTTGGGATATGAGCCGCTCGTGAGCATGAAGGAAGGGTTACAGCGTTTGCGTGCGTATCTCAATCATCAAAAACCGCACGAGGTACCTTGAATGAACTACTGATATGCAAACAAATTAAACGGTGACGTTTTGAAAACGTGCCACGCGCTCCAGTTCGGTAAGCACTTCTTTGGCAGTTTGATAACGGTCTTGCGGACGCTTGGCTAGCATCTGCATGACCACGCCCTCGAACAAATCAGGAATGGAAAGTTGGAATTTCTTGGGTTTGGCTGGCTCTTCGCTGCGAATTTTTTGCACCATTTCCATGATGGATTTTGACTCAAAAGGCGGCCGGCCCGTCAGCAATGCGTATACGGTAGCACCCAATCCATAAATATCGGATCGTCCATCGATTTCGACCGTTCCACCATAGGTTCGTTCGGGCGCCATGTAAGCGACATCGCCTACCAATTCACCAGGCCGTGTTACTTGTTTAGCGTTTGTGCCTTCCAAGGCCTTGGCAAACATCGTGTCGCCCAATTTCACGGTCTTGTCGGAGTTTCGAATGATGATATTTGCAGGGGTGATATTGCGATGAATGATGTTGTGGCTATGAATGTATTCCAAGGCACGCGCAACATGAACGGCCACACGTAAGGCATATCGCCAATCTAACATGTTTGCAACACCAATGCGGTCAATGACCTGGGTCATGCTGTCGCCGTCAATGAATTCCATAGCAATCCAGCACAAGGTGCCCGTGCGGCCAGCACCATAAAGCGCAATCAAGTTGGCATGCTTAAGAGGCAACATTGACTTCATGGCACGTATGAATCGTTGCACGTCATCTTCTTCGTTGACGTTTATGGGCTTCAGTACTTTCAGGGCAACATGTTTATCCGATTCAGTGTCATGGGCCATAAATACATAGGCATTAGCACTTTCATTGATCAGTTTTTCGATCTGGTAATGGGATAGAGTTTTGCCAATCAACTCCTTGGATAAATCTTGCAATGCAGCTACTTTATGTTCGGTACTACGCGAGGTAGGCGGGGCCACAATCGTGCTGGCACCATGACCGCCTCCCTGTTCGATTTTAATTTGTGTTGCGCCAATTTGAATGATGTCGCCCGAACGGAGGATTTGCTCTGAGACTTTTTTGCCGTTAACAAACGTGCCCCCGGCACTTCCGTTGTCCGTAAGCACAGCTTTACCGTTCTTGATTTGGACCTGGCAGTGATTACGAGATATTTGGGGGTCCTTGAGTCGAGTGCCTGTATTTTGTCCTCGGCCGATGACGAGTATGTCGCCGTCTTCCAGATCAAAGATTTGGTTAGCGTCTGGCCCGGCGATAACTTGCAATTGCCCCCAATTCATGGATGAACCTTTAGCATGAGATAATGGAATGAATGCTTAGTCACAAGGGTACCATTAACCTTGAAACAAAGGCATGAATGGACCAGATTTCAGTTTCCATGATTCGAAGGGTAGCGTCAAGCAAGCAATCAAAAAGTTTAGGCTATTCCATGTTTATGCAACCATCCTGGTCTTCAAACAGGAATAGCCTATTAATTGATCACCTTGCGGCGTTCAATCGCTTATACTTTTTCCGAGGCGGCACGCTTTCCGCGACCTGTTCCTTCACCTTTGGCCGGCATTACTTCGGCCTTGCCATTCAACTCGGCTTTTTCTTCGGTATCATGGGAGGATATGCTTACTTTGCGATTTTGCAAGATTTTTTGGGTAATCTCCTCTGTCAGAGCAGGATTCTCACGCATGAAAGTCTTAGCATTTTCACGCCCTTGACCGAGCCGCATGGAGCCATAGTTGATCCAAGCGCCACTCTTTTCCACAATGCCTTCCTCGATAGCCATGTCAAGAACATCGCCTTCCTTGCTGATACCTCTATCATACATCAGATCGAATTCAGCACTGCGGAATGGCGGAGCTATTTTGTTTTTAACGACTTTGGCTTTGATGCGTGAGCCAACTGTTTCTTCGCCCTCTTTGACGCCACTGATTTTGCGCACATCCAGCCGCACAGAGGCATAAAACTTCAAAGCCAAACCACCTGTCGTAGTTTCCGGATTTCCGAACATCACACCAATCTTTTGCCGAACTTGATTGATAAAGATTACGCAGGTTTTCGTGCGGGCGATCACAGGATTGAGTATCCGCAAGGCTTGGCTCATCAACCGGGCTTGCAAACCGACATGCGTGTCACCAATTTCACCCTCAACTTCCGAACGCGGCACCAGGGCTGCCACCGAATCGATCACGATGATATCCACGGCGTTTGACTTCACCAGCATTTCTGCGATTTTGAGGGCTTCTTCACCGTTGGAGGGCTGGCTAACCAGCAGCGCTTCGAGATTCACGCCCAGCCTTCTCGCCCAGGATGGGTCCAACGCATGCTCAGCGTCGATAAAAGCAGCCACACCGCCTGCTTTTTGAGCATTGGCTACTGCATGCAGGGCTATGGTGGTTTTGCCGCTGGACTCAGGTCCGTAAATTTCGATGATTCGGCCGCGCGGCAAACCCTTTCCACCTAATGCCAAATCCAAACTTAGCGCGCCTGTGGAGATGCCCTGCACTTCCGCAACTGCATCCTCGCCAAGCTGCATGATCGAACCTTTGCCGAACGTTTTTTCAATCTGGCTGAGGGCTAATTTCAAATCCTTGTCCTGTTGCGTCTCGGCCATGAGTCAACTCCCATCGAACGCGAAATTGGTGCACCTACGTGATACTGTACATTTGTAGCATAACGAACTTTATCGACATGGCAAGAGAAAATTCACTGCGATTTAAGCATTTTGCCTTAACCATTAGCCGGCAGTCAGTTGCGCAATCTCATGTCGCGTTTCGTCAACGTGGTCTGCCTGGTCCAATAGCTCAATAGCCAGTGTCGTTCGATAGGTCTGGCCCGGTGCAATAAGAGGCAAACGATTGGCATCACGCTCCGAGGCCCTGAAGTTTGGAAGCTGTAACGCAGGTTCCAGGCCTGTAACATAACCTTCGGTCAGATCTGCTGTATTTTTCCAAACGACAAAATATGGTAATTCCATTTTCGACCAACGAATGACGGCTGCCATGGGATGTGTAGCCCCCTGCAACATCGCTAATGTTTGTCCTCCCGCCGAAGTTGCCAGCTCGCAGAAATAGACCTGCTCGGCAAATCCAGGGGTGGGGCCGTCATACAAATCCCAGGTTGCTAAGCCCTCTGCCGCGCGTGCATCTTTTGGCATAATGTTGGCTACAGGAGCCAAAATCTGGCTTCCTTCACCGAGCAAGGGCGGTCCCCAATTAATGTGATACAACAGCGATAACTCTGCTTCGCGAACCGAACGATTTTCGACTTCATCATGGACAATCAACCGATTGGAACCCGGCGTGGTGGTGTAAGTTGTCCGAAGCAGCCAGTTGTTCATGAAAAGAGTCGTTTCTTGCACATGGCCAATGACTTGAATCTCGTAAGGCGGTTCCAAGTGAATGCGTATTTCAACATAATGAGCGGGTTGATTGGCGATACGTCCATGCAAGGGCAAGAATTCCTTTGTTTTCGGATCGATGCCAGGTGGCCCCATGCTCGATAAACCGCATCGAACGAACCACTCATCAAATCCATCGAGCCAACCCAAGCCGCCTCGATCAAGCAGATTGACGAAGCTTGGATGCACAGGTCCTTGTATCGGTGCTTGCCATCCAAGGGGTATGTTGCGAAACTGTCCTCGCCAAAGGCTCATGCCTCGAGTGGGGAGAATCTGGTAACATAATGGGCCGTTGTTGACTTCAATCAGATCAATACCATCCCTTCTGCCGCCACGAAGGGTCCGTTTAGTGATCCGCCAAGGTGTTGGGAAACAGCCTGGCCAGGCATTACTATCTAAAGTTATTTCTGAAACCCAGAGATCGCTGTGCGCCAAATCGGTGAGAATAAAGCGTTGGTAATTTGGCATGGCGGTACCACATTCTGTTATGAAGAAATCTGCTGCGATTACAGCATGTGCACAAGCCCAATGCAATCCCCCCATTGAGCAGTTTCAAGCTTGAACATGATTAAACAGATAAAAGCAAATCATTAAACCAGATTTGTGATTATCAATATTATGTTGCATTTTTCGATGACAGGTGCTCATAGAAACGTTACTGTATTCGTCGACGACGATTGCTGTGCATTCAATTCTGAACGTTGATGAAATGATCGTCTTCATGCTCCATAATTCGAAAGGTAGTATATGACACGTTGGCGCGTCTCATGCTTTTTTATTCTGACGAGCGGAGCTTTGCTCGGCCTTTTAGTTGCCACGGGACAGGTATCGTCATTGCTAAAAATGGCCCATCAACACGTAACTGGAGAACTGGGTTCGCCATCAGCAAAGACCACCATCGACGGCAAACAGCTGCCTCCACCCGACCCGAATTTTGGCGGCGTGATCAAGGAAACCGCTCAGAAGTCCAAAGCCTGGTGGCCGCCACGCGTCGTGCCGCCCAAGCAAGCTCCCAACATCTTGCTCATTATTACAGACGACTCGGGCTTCGGCGTGCCCAGTACGTTTGGCGGTGTGATTCCGACGCCAGCGATGGACCGCATCGCCAAGAACGGCCTGCGCTACAACAACATTCACTCCACGGCCCTCTGCTCGCCGACGCGGGCCGCTCTCATCACCGGCCGCAATCACCACTCCTGCGGCTTCGGCGTCGTCTCCGAACAGTCCTCCGGCTTCCCTGGCTATAACAGCATCATTCCCAAGGACAAGGCCACCATCGGCCGTATTCTCAAGGAAAATGGCTACGCCACGTCCTGGTTCGGCAAGGAGCACAACACTCCCGTCTACTGTGCCAGCCAAGTCGGGCCGTTCGACCAGTGGCCGATCGGCATGGGCTTCGACTACTTTTACGGCTTCGTCGGCGGCGACGCCAACCAGTGGGAGCCGAATCTCTTCCGCAACACCACGCAGATCTATCCCTTCCGCGGCAAACCTCCGGGTACCTGGAACCTGATCACCGCCATGGCCGACGACGCCATCGACTGGATGAACCAAGTCAACCAAATCGACCCGAGCAAGCCCTTCTTCTGCTATTATGCCCCTGGTGCTACGCACGCGCCGCACCACCCGACCAAAGAATGGGTGGAGAAAATCCACGCCATGCACCTCTTTGACGACGGCTACGAAAGGCTTCGTGAACGCATCTTCGAAAACCAGAAACGCCTCGGCGTCATCCCCGCCAACACCCATTTGGAACCCTGGCCAAAGGAACACCTCAAGCCCTGGGGCGAGTTAACTGCAGAGGAAAAGAAACTCTTCATCCGGCAGGTGGAGATCTTCGCCGCCTATGCCGCCTACAATGACCACGAGATCGGCCGTGTCATTCAGGCCGTTGAGGACATGGGCAAGCTCGACAATACGCTCATCATCTACATCAACGGAGACAATGGCACCAGTGCCGAAGGCGGCCCGCTCGGCACGCCCAACGAGGTGGCGTTTTTCAACGGCATCAACATGATGCCGGTCGCCGAGCAGATGAAATGGTATGACGACTGGGGCACTGAAAAGACCTACAACCACATGTCCGCGAGTTGGGCCTGGGCCTTCGACACGCCCTTCACGTGGTTTAAGCAAAACGCTTCTCGGCTCGGCGGCATCCGCCAAGGCATGTGCATCTCCTGGCCCAATGGCATCAAGGACAATGGCGCCCTGCGCGAGCAGTTCATGCACGTCGTGGACATCGTACCGACGCTGCTGGAAGTGACCGGTATCGCCGCGCCGGAGTACGTGGACGGCATCAAACAGGCCCCCATCGAGGGTACCAGCTTCGCCTACACTTTCGACGCGAAGAATGCGATGATACCATCGCGGCACAAGACGCAGTACTTCGAGATGTTTGGACAGTGGGCCTTGTATCACGAGGGCTGGATACTTGCGACCAAGGTCAACCGCGCGCCGTGGGAAGCGTTCGGCCCGGCCAACCCCGACCCACTCAATAACCAAGTCCTCGAGCTCTACAACCTGACCAAGGACTTCAGCCAGTCGCAGAACCTGGCCGCCCAAAACCCCGAAAAGGTCCAGGAGCTGAAGAAGCTCTTCATCGAAGAAGCCAAAAAGTACCAAGTCTTCCCAATGAACTCGGCGGTCGCCTCTTTGATCGTCGCACCGCGGCCAAACATCACCGCCGGGCGAACCGAGTTCGTCTACACCCGGCCTATGACCGGTCTGCCGCAGGGCGATTCTCCTGTGATCCTTAATAGCTCCTACACGTTCACGGCGGACATCACAGTCCCCGAAGGCGGCGCTGAAGGTATGATTGTCACCTCCGGCGGTCGCTTCGCTGGGTACGGCTTCTACCTTCTGAAGGGCAAGCCGGTCTTTCTCTGGAACCTGATCGACCTTGAACGGATTAAGTGGGAAGGTCCCGACGTACTGGCTCCGGGCCGCCACACAGTCGAGTTCGACTTCAAGTACGACGGCAAGGGGTTTGGAACGATCGAATACGGTAGCTACAGCGGACTGGGACAAAGCGGTACCGGAACGCTCAAAGTGGATGGCAAAGTTGTCCAGACAAAGAAAATGCCACGCACACTGCCATTCATCCTCCAATGGGATGAAGCGTTTGACATCGGCTCCGACACGCTCACCGGCGTGAACGACGCCGACTACAAGCCGCCATTCAAGCTGACCGCCAAGCTCAACAAGCTGACGATCAAAGTGGATCGGCCGAAGCTGTCGGAAGCAGATATCAAGGAGTTAGAGAAGAAGATGCGAGAGAAGGATTGAACATTATCCTGCAAGCTAGGCAACACTCCCTGCACGGGCGACATGTTCGCCCGTGTTTTTTATACATGGACCGCTAAGAACAACGTGTTTATTTCCTCATCAAGTCCCGGCGAAATGCACGCACTTTGGTTTGGATGACCAAGGGCAGCTTGGAACGCAATAAGTTGGCACCATCAAACCAAGCCGCCGGCTCGGCAAAAGCTAGATGCCACTCGACAAACAGCATCGGTTCGGCCGCATGCATGGTTGTCAACTTGAGGTAGTAACCGGCTGAATGATATCCTTGGGCGGTCATTTGTGGCTCTAAGCGTCCACCATCATTGCGTTTCAGCTCAAACCAGCAATTTGGATACTGTTCATGACCGTTGAAAGCTGGGTCGATTTTGGCTGCGACCACGATGCTGTCCTTGGTCCGATGCCAACTGGTCATTTGTGTGCTCCGCAACAAGACGCGATCCATCAATTGGATCTGTATGTGGGCATGCCCAACTTTTGGGCCTATGTCTGACGGCGACCGCGGTTTATGGCTGGGTTGGTCCAGCGGTTGAATCTGCGCATCCTTTCGACCACTGTTGAGCAGTTGATCGAGAAAGTCTGCTTGCAATAATTGATCCAGTGTACCCGGTGTGACAAAATACAAATCAACTGCTCGGCCAGGCTGTTGAGGCAAGGTAGATTCGATGTCGTGAATACGCAATACGAAAGGAGCCACGCTGGAGGGACGAATCAATTCCTCTACCGGAATGCTCCTCCCTGGCAATTGCTGTATACGTTGTAGTTGCTCCTTTTCACTCAAACCGTCGGGCATGATTGGTTGTGGCAGCTTGACGAAGTGGCTTTGTGCAATTGGAACGCCTTGGTTCAAAAGCTCTTTGAAGAGAACACTCGGTGGATGTTCGGTCAAGTCTCCTTGGCCTAAATGACTGATGCAGAAGGACAACAAGCAAAGGAGAGCATCCATGCACAACTCCACGATTTGAACGAATGGGCCTGTTCAGCGCGACCATAAGAATATCGAACCAGCCCATTTCAGTCCAGATCGTAATGTACAACCCGGACACACGAGATTCACGCAGCCAGGGTTGAACTCTGCAACTAGTCCCCTTAAATGAAAGTGGAAGAACGTTCAATAAGGATGACAACGAGCGAGGCCAACATGAAAGCTGAAAAGCAAAGACGCGGCATGAACCTGAAATTGATGCTACGTGCCATGTGGAAGGCATTAACGGACCCCGCATTCAGTGAACAAATTGGCCCGATGCTCGAAGCTTCATCAAAAAGGCAAGCCAGTCAGGTTGCAGCTGCTTTGTCCAGCCCTGCAGTTGCGAAAGCCCCTCCTGCCAGTGTTGCGCCTTCGCCTCCGCCGCCTAGCGACGCGCTCAAGCTGGTTGCATTGTTGCAGCGTGAGGGCAGGCTCATCGATTTCTTGATGGAAGACATTGCCCAATTGCCCGATGCCCAAGTGGGTGCAGCGGTGAAAGATATCCACCGACAGTGCCGGCGGACTTTGCTCGAGCATCTGGAATTGGAAGGGGCTGTAGCAGGACAGGAAGATGAATCCTTTACTGTTCCAGCCGGTTTCGATCCATCGGCCATACGCTTGACCGGCAACTTATCAGGCCAGCCACCGTTTCAGGGTACCCTCCGGCATCGCGGCTGGCGAGTCAAGAAGCTGAAATTACCATCTACGCCTGCGAACACAGATCCCATGATCCTGGCCCCGGCCGAAGTGGAACTCAGTTGAAAAATGGCCTTGCTAGCCGAATGCTCGACGCGAACTTATGTTGGTTTGGTATAGGTAGCTGTTACTTTGGTGCTGATGCCACCACGGGGTGTAAACGAGCCTATAATGGTAAGTTTCCGCGGTTCCACCATATGAATAAAATCGTCAAGTAACCTGTTGATGACAGTTTCATAAAACGAACCGACATTGCGAAAGCGTTGCAAGTAGAGCTTAAGTGATTTTAACTCCACGCATTTCTGATCAGGGACATAAAGGAATGTAATTGTGCCGTAATCGGGTTGGCCCGTTTTGGGGCACAAGCTTGTAAATTCGGGGCAGACGATCTCAATGGTATATTCGCGAGCAGGATAAGCATTGGCGAATGTTTCAAGTTGTTCCCTTTGCGGCGGATCGAACAATGTCATTTGCAAACCTCGAGTTACCAACCATGGGTTGTACAATAAATATGTATATCAGCCTTAACAAGGATAACTATCCCCCAAGGTTCGGTTCGATGTTTAATGTATTTCGTGCCGACTGAACACACCTATGCAAGCAGCCGTCGTATTATTGAGTGGTGGATTGGACAGTAGCACCACCTTGGCCATGGCTCAAGCGGAAGGATTTGCTATTCATGCGTTGACCATCGACTATGGTCAGCGGCACCGTTTGGAACTGGAAGCCGCTTGCCGTATTGCGCAAGCTCGCCAGGTGAGGGAACATTGCATACTGAAGGTGGATCTGCGTGCCATTGGTGGCTCGTCGCTGACGTCGAACATGGAGATACCGACCGAAACGACGAGTAGACTCGACATCATTCCCAACACTTACGTTCCTGCCAGGAATACCATCCTCTTGGCCTTGGCGCTTGGGTTCGCTGAGGCACGTGGACTGTTTGACCTGTTTATTGGTGTTAATGCCGTTGATTACAGCGGTTATCCGGACTGCCGGCCTGAGTTCATTCAGGCTTTTGCTGGTTTAGCGAACCTGGCTACCAAAGCAGGGGTCGAACATACGGGAACTTTTCGCATCCATACGCCCTTGATCTCTATGACCAAATCACGAATTATACAAGTAGGTACTGAATTGGGACTGGATTACCGACTAACCTTGAGTTGCTACAATCCTGACGAGTCAGGACGTGCTTGTGGCCGATGCGCCAGTTGTACTTTTCGGCGAGCTGGATTCAAGGACGCTAACATTCCCGATCCAACCCTTTATCAAAGTTAGTGACATGATTCGATTGAGCGAGATCAGTAAGACCGAACTATCAAGCGTGACTTGCTTCTTTTGCCATGAGCCTTTAGGCAGCGGCGATCTGTTTCGTTTTCAAGTCGAATCTGAAGAATGGCATAATCCGAACGATGGACTGATTGCGCTGGATGAAAAGCGCGTTTTGCTTTTTGAGCCAGTGCCACGGTGTGCGACTTGCAAAGGCAAGACCGTTGAACAAATCGTGATCGAGCGTCTGTCCGAAGTTGGGCCGATCCGTCAGTGTGAGCTATCGATCCCGTGGGTCACTACACACTTTGTCGCACCGGACATGCCAACAGCATTCACCTATGCTGTGCACAGCGGCTCATTAACGGATGCATCGTTTATCGGTCAATCGTCCCCCACCCAACGTCACACGGTTAGGCAGCAGTTGTTGCGTCGCCTGAAACGCACCTGGCGAGCCTGCCTGGTTTGGCTGGTTTTGTTTATCCTTCTGCTTTGGTTGTCGTTAACTCAACCCTGATTTAAACCAGTTCATCAGCCCTGCTTTCATGAAAGGCCTTTGGCGTGGCTCAAGTGTCTTTCAAAATTGCTGGGATGCATTGTGCTTCGTGTGTGGGCCGCGTCGAAGATGCACTCCGAGCGATCCCATCGGTTCATCAGGTGTCTGTCAGCTTGCCCCTGGAGCAAGCCAAACTTGAAGTCGATGAACCAACACCAGAGCTAGTGCTAGCTCTAAAAGCTGCGATCCAATCAGCTGGCTACAAAGTCATTGATTCCAATGTTGCAGCGAAAGAAGATGACTTAACTTGGCGACTGATTGTATCCGCGATACTGACTCTGCCAGTGTTCATCATCTCCATGGCTCATATTCACTTCCCCTATCGCGATGGGTTGCTGGCACTGCTGTGCTTGCCGCTGCAATTTTGGTGTGGCTGGCCTTTCATGTCAGGTGCATGGAAACTAGCACAACGTGGCCAGACAGATATGAATTCGCTGATCACATTAGGGACTTTGTCGGCACTGGTTTACAGTTTCGTGATCACCCTGAGCCACCCCATCAATGCTACGGGTGGTGAAGTATATTACGAGTCGCAAGCAGTCATTATCACTCTTGTATTGTTTGGTCGTTGGCTCGAAAACAAGGCCAAACAGCGCACCAATGCTGCCCTAAAATCCTTAATGCAGATGCAGCCTACAACCGCTCGCCTTTTCGACCCAATCACTGAAACCGAGCAAGCAATTGAAATACATGCTATCAAGTCGGACGATCTCTTGCTGCTGAAGGCTGGTGATCGCATCCCCGTGGACGGCATCGTGATCGAAGGCCAGGCGTCTGTAGACGAAAGCATGTTGACAGGCGAGTCGATGCCCGTGCTCAAGCAGAAAGACAGCGAACTGGCAGCAGGTACGATCAACCGAGATGGGCGCCTCGTATTCAGGGCCGTCCACATTGGTGCGGAGACACAATTAGCACGCATCATCGCGTTGGTGCAGGATGCACAAATGCGGAAAGCTTCCGTCGAGCGGTTGGCTGATCGGGTGGCACGCCTGTTTGTGCCGTTTGTGATAGGACTCGCTCTCTTGGCTGGGGTTGGTTGGCTCGTGTATGGTTTTTCGGGTAATTCAGTTGATACAAATCAGACCATTACACGCGCTCTAACAGCCTTTGTCGCCACATTAATTATCGCATGCCCATGTGCATTAGGGTTGGCAACCCCCACGGCGATCATCGCCGGCACGGGCCGAGGTGCTGAACTGGGTGTTCTGTTAAAAGGCGGCGATGTGCTGGAAAAGGCAAGTCGAATTCAAACAATACTGTTCGATAAAACCGGAACTTTAACGCGCGGGCAACCCACCGTTTCTTCGGTTCATTTTTTTTCGATGTCTGAAAATATGAATCACAAAAAATTATTAGACAACCTGTATGTGATCGAATCGGCTAGTCAGCACCCCTGGGCACAAGCGATCCAACGATATTGTTCGGAGTACAGGAAGAATACGGAAGTACCCTCGGCAGTCATGTCATCGTTTGAAGAACATCCCGGCATGGGGGTATCGGCTACCGCTAACGGAGAGAAATGGCAGGTTGGTAATGCCATCTTCATGGCTAAAGAAAAAATCAACCAAGCAGACGCACTCACGAATGCTACCGAAAAAAATGCAGCAACAGCAATAGGCACTCAGGTCTATTTCGCTCGAGATGGTCAACTACTTGGATATTTTGTAATAGAAGATGAGCTACGTCCGGAGGCCAAACAAGCCATCGAGCAACTCAAAAAAAGCGGTTATGCATGTCATATGGTCACAGGAGACCAAAAAAATACTGCTTTGTACATCGCCACGCAACTGGGGATTGCAAAGGTGCACGCCGAGGTACGCCCGGACCAGAAAGCTGCGCTAGTGAAGCAACTACAAATGGAGGGTCATTCTGTTGCCATGGTTGGTGACGGCATCAATGATGCCCCTGCACTGGCTCAAGCCAATGTGGGTATCGTTCTGGGCAGTGGGACAGACATAGCTTTAGAAACGGGTGATATGGTCCTGATCCACAATCAATTGACGGATGTGGCGGTGGCCCTGCGGCTGTCTGCAAACACATTATGGACGATCCGTAGCAATCTCTTTTTTGCGTTTGTCTATAACTTGATCGGCCTACCCCTGGCGGCGCTCAATCTGCTCAACCCCATGATTGCCGCCGGCGCCATGGCCATGAGCAGCGTCAGCGTCGTGGCGAACAGCCTGCGGTTGCGACGCTTTCAACCTTGATTCAAGATTCGTAATTAGCGTTCAGGCAAACCCATTGCTTTGCGCTTTTCTTTGATAAAAGTCAAATGATGTGGAATATGCTTGGCTGCGATTTCCAACATACGCCCCAGTGTGAGCAGCCCTCGTTCATTGTGCATTCCCTCCTTTTGAAAGGTTGCTTCTGGAAGTTTCTGCAGAATTCTTCCCATCTGACTGCGTGTTTTTTCAAGCAGGGTCAATTCCTCGTGAACATCACGATCATGATAGCAGAGAGCCGCTGCAAACTTTTGTTCATCCGCACCCAATAAAGTAGGTTTATCCTCGGCAATGATGCGTTTCATTCGATCCGCAAGGATTGGATCAAAATCCACAAGATGACAAATCACTTCCAACGTGCTCCACTTGCCAGGAACGGGTCGCTGCCGCAACTGATCATCTGACATATCAGCAACCAGTTCCTTTAGCTGTCTTGGCCCATCCAAGTACTGTGTCAGTACTTCTTTTATAGACATGCTTGACCTTCCTTTAATTATGATGATTTCAAGAAACAAATCGCTTCTGTTTGTACCGATGATTGGCTTAAAAACAGGCTACAATAAAGTAACTAAGATGCAAAGGTAGCTCATCCCTTTCAGGGCTTAAAAATGAATGATTCGCCCCGTCAAACAGCACTTCAGCTTGACGACCCACAACTCTATATCAACCGAGAATTAAGCTGGTTGGAGTTTAACCGCCGCGTTTTGGAAGAAGTATCTGATCCCAACGTACCATTGTTGGAGCGATTAAAGTTTGTGGCGATCTTCAGCAGTAACCTGGAAGAGTTTTTCATGGTGCGGGTGGGCGGATTGCAGCAAAAAATCCATGCTGGTATTGAAACGGCTTCTGGTGCTGATGGCTTGTCGCCAAAAGAGCAGCTTGAACAAATCAATGTGGTTGTTCAATCCATGACTGCTGAGCTATACCGGCAGCTCAATCACGACATATTGCCGCCACTCGCCGAAGCTGGCATACGCATCCTTGCACCGGAAAGCATGAACGAAGAGGAAAAAAACTACATCGCGGCGTTGTTTCGCAGTCAGATTCAACCGGTATTAACTCCCTTGGCGATTGATACGGGTCACCCGTTTCCGCACCTCGTCAACAAATCTCTCAACTTGGCGATTATGCTGAAGCGGCAACATGATGGTGATCCGATGTTTGCCGTTGTGCAAGTTCCATCCGTATTGCCTCGTTTCTTGCCTATTCCGCAGGCTCGCGGTCATGCCTTTGTGCCCCTGGAAACGGTGATTCGGTTGCATTTGCACGAATTGTTCCTGGGCATGGAATTGATTCAGGCTTCAGCGTTTCAGGTGATTCGCGATCGCGAATTTGAGATAGATGAAGAAGTCGATGATTTGCTTAAGACGATTGAAGATGAACTACGCAAACGCAAGCGTGGCACGGCCGTGCACTTGTATTTGGAAACGGCAGCTCCAGAAATTGTCGTTAACTTTCTGATCAATGCACTCGACTTAGAACCGCGAGACGTCACGCTCACCACAGGTATGTTGGATCTGACGGGTTTGTTTCAGATTTATCAACTGCCCGGATTTGCTCAATTACGCGATCCTCCGTATGTCCCACGACCTTCTCCCGAGATAGCCAAAGCTGCCAATATCTGGTCAGCCATTCGCAACCGTGACATCCTAGTGCATCATCCATATGAATCATTCAATCACGTAACAGAATTCATCGAATCAGCTGCGCAAGATCCTAATGTGCTAGCGATCAAACAAACCCTTTATCGCACAGGAAGCGATTCACCCATTATTCGGTCTTTGCAATTAGCGGCTGAAAATGGCAAGCAAGTGACAGTGCTCGTCGAACTGAAAGCACGCATGGATGAAGAACGAAATATCGTTTGGGCAAGGGAATTAGAAAAAGCTGGCGTTCATGTGGTATTTGGCTTCGTCAATTTAAAAACCCATTGCAAAGTTGCCTTAGTGGTTCGACGAGAAGATGAGCTCCTTCGCCGTTATGTGCATCTGGCTACGGGCAATTACAACCCACAAACGGCTAGGTTGTACACGGATCTTGGTTTCTTTACCTGTAATCCCGAGTTTGGTGAAGATGTTTCAGCTCTGTTTAATTATCTAACCGGATATAGCGAGGTTCCGCGCTGGCGTAAACTGGTTGTTGCTCCGGCGCGCATGCAGGCGTTCATGATCGAAAAAATCGACGCGGAAGTCGCATATCACAAAGCAGGTCGCCAGGGCAGAATCATCGCCAAACTCAATGGCCTGCTTGAGCCTGCCATTATCAAATCGCTCTATCGAGCCAGTCAAGAAGGCGTCCAGATTGACTTAATATGCCGTGGAATATGTGCACTTCGCCCAGGTATTCCTGGTGTTAGTGATCGTATCCGGGTAATTTCAATCGTCGATCGCTTCTTGGAACACAGTCGTATCTTCTTTTTTGCCAATGGAGGTGATCCACAGGTTTTCATAGGTTCTGCCGATTGGATGGACCGTAATTTAAGTCGGCGTGTGGAGGTTGTTTTTCCAATTGAACAGCCCGACCTAAAGGCAAGGTTAATCGATGAAATACTTGCGATCAGCCTTTCGGACAATGTTAAGGCTCGGACGCTTTTTGCGGATGGTCATTGGGAGCGCGTTAGTCAATCTACAAATGAACGTATTCGCAGCCAGGAACGATTTTTACAAATAGCTACAGAAGCTGCAGCACGCATCCCGACGACGGAGCCTGGCATTCTTGCGCCTGTGCCCACTGAGGGAGTCGAAAAAAAAACCAAAGATGAAAAGCAAAGTCACCGCGAAAAGCACGTTATCAGGCGGAGGACCGTCGATTCGTCCAAACCCACCCTTAACAAAAATAAGTAAATCAATTAGTAATTGGGCTTCAACCAATGGGATATGCCAGTCTACAGTCAGCAATCAATGATTTAGAACGTCATCGACATTTGCTCCGCATCCCCTTCGAAGTTGATCCAAATCTGGAAATGGCAGAAATTCATCGGCGCGTGTATCAGGCACGAGGTCCAGCGCTGTTGTTCACACGCCCTAAAGGCTGTCGGTTTGCCATGGTCAGCAATTTATTCGGCACCATGGAGAGAGTACGATTCCTCTTCCGCCATTCGTTGGAAACGGTCCAGCGTTTGATGGAATTGAAAATCGATCCATCTGCTTGTATTCGTAGACCTTGGCGTTATTGGAAAATACCTCGTGCTGCTTGGACGACGTTGCCTAAATACGTTTGTCGATGGCCTCATGGATGTGAAGAAAGTCAAATTGATCAATTGCCTTCATTGATTTGCTGGCCCCGTGATGGCGGACCATTCATCACTCTGCCACAAGTCTATACCGAACATCCGCTTCGACCTGGTTGGCGATATTCGAACTTGGGGATGTATCGCGTTCAACTGCGCGGCAATCAGTATCAATTGAACAAGCAGATAGGTTTACATTACCAGATCCATCGAGGTATTGGCATCCATCATGCGGCAGCAATACAAACCAATCAGCCCTTGTCGGTAACCATTGCCGTTGGTGGCCCCCCTGCACTGATGATTGCTGCGGTTATGCCATTACCAGAGGATCTCCCTGAACTAGCATTTGCCGGCGCTTTGGGCAATCGTAGAATAAGGCTCATTCAGCAACCTCACGCCACACCTTATTTTGCTGATGCCGATTTTAATATCGTTGGGCACATCGACCCAAAACAGCAACTTCCCGAAGGGCCTTTCGGTGATCATCTTGGCTATTATGCGCAACAGCATGATTTTCCTGTTCTCAACGTTGAGCGAGTCATTTGCAAGAAGAATGCGATTTGGCCTTTCACCGTTGTTGGGCGACCGCCACAGGAAGACACTCAAATAGGAACGTTAATCCACGAATTAACGGGACCTGTCATCCCGAGCGTCATACCTGGAGTAAAGGCAGTTCATGCCGTTGACGCGGCTGGTGTGCATCCGTTGCTCTTGGCCATTGGCAGCGAACGATACGTTCCTTACAGCAGGATACGGCGACCTCAAGAACTACTCACTCTTGCCCATGCCATTCTTGGCCAAGGACAATTATCTTTGGCTAAATACCTGCTCATTGTTGCTCAAGAAGATGATCCTTCCTTGGATATCCATGATATTTCAGCTTTTTTCAATCACCTTTTGCAGCGAGCCCAATGGGAAACTGATTTGCACTTTCAAACATGCACGACCATGGACACGCTCGATTACACTGGATCAGGCCTGAACGAAGGCTCCAAACTCGTGATCGCAGCTGCAGGGCTGCCACGATTTGAATTGATCAAGACTCTTCCTGGTGATTTGACTTTGCCTGATGGTTTTAAGGATCCACAATTAGTGCAACCGGGACTGCTGGTGGTGCAAGCTCCAACTGCAATATCTGAACCTGATGCAGTTGCGCGCTTTGCTGATTCCTATTCGTCGAATGCACCGATCAATCGATTCCGGCTGATTGTGATGGTCGATGACAGTCGTTTTGCCAGCCAGACATTTTCACAATTTTTATGGGTCACTTTTACTCGTTCGAACCCGGCTGCAGACATTTATGGTATTGGAAGCTTCACACAGCAAAAGCACTGGGGTTGTCGTGGAGCCTTGATGATTGATGCACGACACAAGCCACATCACTCCTGGCCCCTGGAGGAAGATCCTCAAGTCACCAAAAGAGTTAATGCATTGGCAGCTCCGGGTGGCCCATTGCATGGACTGTTCTAAGTTTTTTAATTTGCCTATTCATACATGGCCGTGAAATGCAGCGGTTCATTCCAGATTCACTATTTTCACTACTTAGGCACAACCAAATGCCATTTTTTGAGAAACTGACAACATGCCTTTCCTCCTTGACAAGATCAACCGATAAGATATCGTCCGCCATTCACTTGGGGTATTCTCGCTACGTTTGCTTGCATGAATTCGTCGATGTTGGGGACCGTCTACGTCTATGCCACGCTGGCTTTGGGGATTCATCACGTTCCAAATACTTTGGCTGACGGGTTGTCAATCATCCCGCTCAACAGCCAGTGATTGGCTGGATCGATTGCGCGCGCCTTGGAATGGCATAGGACCGGACACGAATCAAATCGAATTTGCCATAGTTCAGGAAGAGTTAGGCTCGGATTTCTTGATGGGGCAACTCTGGCAAAATGTCGATGAGCAGATCATACCCATAGAACATCGTGATGAATTTGAGCAAAATGGGTTGCGCGTCGGGCTTATCAAAGGAAGTAGTTCCGCAACCTTGCAAAAAATGTTGACTAGCCCCGAAAGTTGTCCTATTGCTCAGCGTGTCATGGTTGCAGTGAATAAAGAGTTTCATTTACCCTTAAGGCAAGGTGCCGCGGAGCCCTTGCTCACCCTTGTCCAAGCAGGTGAACCGCAGAGTATGCCTGTGACCAATGGGGAATATGGATTGGTTTTGAAGCTAACCTTGGCTGAAAATGGCCAAGTTCAGGTAAAAGCAGTGCCCTACGTCAAGAGGCGCCAAGATTTAACCAAGCTCATCCAGCCCAATGAAGATCGATCAGGTTGGAAATTGCCCGAAGACATGCAGGAAGAAAGATTTGAGCACATGGGTTGGCAAGTGACCCTCGGGCCGAAAGACTTCTTGATTGTAGGCAGCGAACTTGAAAAAAATGATCGCTTTGGACAACACTGTTTTGTAGATGCAAGCGATAAGAAGCAAAAGATCTTAGTGATTCGTGGTGTGAATAATCTTGATCCATTACCGCGCGGCAAAATTGGCCAAGGCCCCATTCCATTGGCTTGGCAAGCGATCATGCCGAACACTTTGCTCCTGAAGTCCAGACAAGAGCTTGATACACCGGATGCCGTGGTTCCAGGTGCCAAATAACACTAATGGGCCGACCACGCGATATGGTCAGCCCATTCAGTTCAAGACAGCGAGTTGTTGGAATTACTTCGATTTCGCAAGCAATTGCTTAACATCATCAGGCGTGATCTTTGCTTCCGGCTTGCCAAGTTGCGCCGATAACCACGTGCGCACTACTTTGGCATAAGGTGGTTTGCCTGTCTTTATGGCTGCTAACATGCGTGCCGTTCTGCGTTGTCGTTCAGCGGCTTTGTGGGGGCCATTAATCGCTTTGGATTCTTTTTGTTCAATTTTGCGTAACTTAAATCGATCGCCACGCTTTCCCATGCTTTTTGACTCCTGCCCGTGGTGATGAGTTAGTGATCTATGTCAAGGATTTACCATAAGATTCAATTTACAATTTCGATCGAGATTGCCTAGAGCTGCCTAAAAAAGAAGCCCAAGACTTAGATTGTCTTGGGCCTGACCGATCAAGTCACTAACCAGTTATGAAGCTCTCTATAATTTCAGCCGATTGCCAAACAAACTCCAAAACGAAAACTTGAACGATGGAATTGGGCTGTTTTGGTCGACATCCTTAATGGTGATTGCCTGAAAACCAACCCGTCGCGTGCTGATCGTAAACCGCTTGGTGCCAGCATCCGCCGCCGTGAAGGTGTAATTGGCTGGCAAGATGGTGCCACTGGAAGTCGTTGCAAAACTAATGGTGCCTGTGTAGCCGGTTGCAACGTTGCCAAACGAGTCTAGAGCCGTGACGACGATCTCGAAGCCAACGCCATTGCGTATGCGTGTTGGCGCACTTACGCTGAAACGCACAGCCGTGCCACCCGTAACATTGAAAGCGTTGGAAGTAAGATCCGCAAAACCCGTGCTTTTAAAGACGAGTGTGTAACCTGTTCCGCTTTTGTTGATGGATAGATCATTGAATTCAGCGATTCCGCCAACTGCATTGACGGTTAATGTGCCTGATAGAGTTCCGCTGCTGGGGTTGGTTCCCAAAACAACGGTAACCGCAGCTGTTGAGTTAGTGATGTTGTTGAACTGATCCACCAGGGCAACTCTTACAGCAGGCGTGATAACGCTGCCAGCATTGGTCGACGTCGGTTGTTGCAAAATCAGTAGCTTGGTTGCAACGTCGGCCACATTGGTCAAATTGAAGGTGACGTTAAAAGTACTCACGCTGGCGATAAGACTGAACTGCCCTGCCACCGTGTTGGCGGTTAAAGTTGGAGCTGTGGCGATGCCATTGGCATCGGTCACTGCTGTTATGGAACTCTGTCCACCAAAAGTACCACTTGGGCCACTTCCACCCGGGTTAGTGAAAGTAATAACCACTCCCTCAAGCGGGTCACCATTGGTATCGACGACACGCACTTGCAATGCTGTCGCGAAGTTTTGGTTAACGGTTGTATTCTGTGGCGAACCAGCGAAGATCGTCATTCCACCAATAGCAGCTCGTAAGACATTTTGTGTCAATACACCTGAAGTGCTTTGAGCATGTTGCGGATCACCCGAATATTGGGCCGTTATGTTATGGGTTCCAATGGACAAGGTGTTTATCTGAAATGTGGCTTGGCCTTGGGCATTGAGAGATGCCGAACCAATCTTGACATTGCCATCAAAAATGGCCACGGAACCGGTGGGTGTTGTTGTCGCCCCCGCTTCCGGCTGAACGACAATAGTGAAAGTGACCATGTCGCCAAACACGGATGGATTTAACGACGAGGTAATAGAAGTGACCGTATTTGCGACAACCCTTGTCAAAACTACGGCGTTGGCATTATAAGTGACTTGGAATTTTTTACCGCTAAGGAACACGAAGTCTCCCTGAGCAAACTTGCCAGAGATCGTGCCAGTGGTAGTTAGTATGGTAAAGCTGTCGCCAACGGCAGAATCGAATCCGACAGTCCCACTCAGCGAAGCGTTATTCAAATTCACATTACCCGAGGTTACGTTTACAACATCAAACGTGCCAGCTGCGGTGCCATTTAAGCGGATCGAGAACCTGCTGTTGTTTTGTATGGTCAAGGTGCCCGTTGTGAGTGTACCTGGGGTTGCTCCGCCAGGTGCCAAATTACCACCTGCAAGGGTTACATTGCCAACAGTGCCAGAGCCACCAAGCGTTCCAGCCACAGCGACGTTGTAAGCGCCAGCATGATTGCCATTGACGAGCAATGTGCCCGATGAAACGGTAGTCAATCCCGTGTAGAGGTTATTGCCTTCGAATGTTTGCGTGCCCGTGCCAGCTTTCGTAATTGTTCCTGAACCTGTAATGACGCCGCTGTAAGTGGCTGATCCATTGTCACTGCCGATCGTCAATGCCCCGGTCCCCAACGTCACATTGGTGCCAGCTACGCCACTTAATGAGCCAATTGTGTCAGTTTTGCTGTTCAAATCTAACGTGGCGCCGGCTGATGCCAAGATCACTGCTGAACTGTTTGGAATGACATTATTGGCGAAGACCAGTAGCGTACCACCATTAATGGTTGTGTGACCTGTGTAATTATTGGCTCCCGCTAAACTGAGAATGCCTGCTTCATTCTTTACCAAGCTTCCCGTACCGTTAATGACGCCACTCATGTTGACATTGCCTGCGCCGCTACCAACCTGACCCACCCACAGTTCAACGCCACCATTTAACAAAATGGGCGAGCTGACATTTAGAGTTCCACCGACAGTGGATACCGATATGAATTTAGGATCACCAGCGACAATCGAGAGCGATGCAAGGCTGAATTGGACGGCTTGCGCATTGGTGAATTGCTGAAAAATGCCGCCTCCCGTGCCGTCTCCTAAACTGATCCCGTTTCCCGTAATGTTGTAATTGGCCCCCGTGCCTGTAAACGTAATCGACCGAAGGTTGATGCCTTGGAGCAAGTCATTGAAATTTGACAAATTGGCAGCCGACGAAGTGAAAATGAGATCGTCACCAGCCGTAGGCGCTTGGGTTTGATTGGATTGATTGAGCCAGTTGCCCGCATTGGACCAAAGGTTATTGACCGCTCCTGTCCAGGTCAAAGTCGCAAGCTCGATGCGTTCCTCTAACAATTCCATGCTTAATTGGACGTTACGAGTTCGGCGTACCTTTTGGACAGGTACTATGGAATGTTCAACATTGGAGCCGAACCAGGATCGCAAAAAAGATGAAAGCATGGTTTTGATCCTTTTGCTCACGGACAACTAATGAATGAACTCGCGTTCACATCGTTCAAAGCAGTCTATCTCAAACCAAATCGACAGTATATGAGTTCAAAAGCCATGGATTGCAGTTCGACATACGATGAAATCTGATATTCACGTCTGGCTTTGACATACTTATGAGACGATAAGATGAGATAAAATGCTCCCAATTTTTGCAAAAAAACGTCTGTAGCAGGAATCGGATTTGAGCAACAGTCGTTTGAGCGTAACAACCAAAAAAGTACTCACGCCCATCCAGATGGACAAGCGTGAGAATGGCGTTCTTGTAAGCTGAATTATTTATCATCACCTTTGTCTGTTTTCGCACCGCCAGCCGCATCCCACCACTTTTTCCATGCCGTAGCAGATTGTCCATGATCTTGCTTGGTAATGGTTTTTAAAGCATCATAAGACATTTTGGCTACCGTACTGTCACGATCTGACAATCGTTCGATTAAATCTCCAATCAATTCCTTCTGCCGATCGTCCGCTTTCAAGGTAGCAGCCTTAATTGCTGCAAGACGATGTTCCTTTTCGTCAGACTCCAAGTAGCTGCGGATTGATCGAGAATTTAATCGGGAAAGACGTAAAGCCAATGCGTCCCGTACTTGTTCCTTAATTCTCGCTCGCTTGGCTTTGTAGATCGATTCGACCAGGGCTTCTGTATATGCTGGATCGCGACATTCCACCATCCGAGACAAGATCTCTTCTACCCGAGGGCCAATCGCTGTTTCCAATTCTTTTGCTAATGCATCAGCATCGGCTCGAGATCCTTGAGGGCGGTTGCTGGTATTCGTGTTCGTTGATGTGCCTGGCGGTTTGGTAGTACGCGATGTGGAAATCGAACCACTCGAAAAACCCGTCTCGCGAATCTTTAAGAGGTCGATTCGATTCAAAAAGAGCAAGGCGAACGAAGTATCGACTTGGGGACCTTGCCTTCCATCCGTGTCCCAACTGCCATTCGCGGATTGCAATGGCAACAGAAGGTCGCAACCCATTTTGAACCAATCGCGCCGATCGTAAAAGTCATTGCCGTAAATAAAAGCGATACGCTCCATGGACCACAGGAAGTAGGTCAAGTGCTCAAACTCCCGGCTAACTTGATCTAAACGCGAAAGGATATAAGCCCGCGCTTTCATAACCTGGGGGTCTTTCAAAAATTCTTCCAATTGACGGTCAATCTTTTCGACCGTAGAACCCGAAGTCGATTCCGTGCCACTGCCTTTCATGGCTACTTCGCGTTTTTGCATCAGGTTGCTGAAACCAATGGCTAGCCCCAGCAAGCCTGCACAAGTCATCGGCGGCGTAGACAAACGCTGGCCTACACGAATCGTATCTGAATAGAGCCAGCCCCCGTCAGGTTGTTGTGTTTGGCGAAAATGACGTTCAGCTTTTTCCAAGGCACTACTCACAAACTGCAAGTTTCGATTGCGTTTGGCAATGAGCAATGCCAGAATCGCGAAGTGCGTATTGGAATTGTCTGTATCGCCAGGCATGTTGCAATAATAACCCCAGGAAAAGGTCTGTTGATTCTGACCATCTACCAACTTTTTGGCCAAGGTCTGAATTTCTGGAGTGGCAGCACCTGGCTTTGTGTAACGATCGAGGAAAATCAGTGACAGCGCAACTGTATACGTGTAATTGAGTCGGGGCACTTCTTTACGCACCGCATTCGCAGCGGCATCAATGTGCGACTTGGTATCCATATGGTTATCGCGATCCGATGCCAGCAGAGCTAAACCAGCCAAAGCCGTAGAACCAATATTCTGTTCATGAATGGCCGCGGCGGCAGGATTAGCATCCATGAAGTACCAAATGCCGCTTTTCAATTGGATCTTTTTTAGGTATTCAATAGCCCGATCCGACGAAGCTCTCACTTTTTCGTTGAATTCAGCACGGTCATACGTTTGTTCGTTTCTTCCTTGAGCATGGAGTGGCTGCGTGAACAGACTTCCCAATCCAAGACACAAGCTGAGGAACCACCAGGCGCGTACACAAGCCATGCAACTCAAACCTCCAACTAAATAGCCACTAATGGACAATGCCTAGGGCAACCAATTCAATGTAACTTACAAAAATCAAAACTGCCAGTATGATTAAATAATTCTGGCATGAAAGGAGCCAAGATCAACTTTTCAATATAAATCGATCAAGTACATAACTTGGATTCATCGATCTATTTTTGCAGGACCAGCTGTGTCCCACCATTTTTTCCACTGCTCTGGCTCAGGACCCCAATTCTGTTTGCTGTAGTTTTTAAGTGCCGTGAGAGCCGCCGATTTCACCATGGAGTCAGGATCTTCAAGGCGTTGAATGAGGAATTTAATAAATTCCTGTTTCTGATCAGGCGATTTAAGTGCAACGGTTTCCACGGCAGCTAGTCGAAGTTCGCGATCTGAAGCAGAAAAGTAACCGATCAATTCGGTATTACTATACCGCGAGAATTTTTTGACGATGGCCAAACGTATACGCTCCTGAACAACAAAGCTTTTGACTTTCTTGATGGCTCGCCCCATAGCTTCAGCGTAGGAAGGATCGCTTGCTTCCACCATTCGTTCTAAGATTTCATCGACTTTAGGCCCAACTGCGAACTCGAGATCGCGTGCAAGTTTATCCGCCTCTTGCTTATTGCCAGCTTTGGCTTTGAGTGCTTGCTCATCTTCTGAGTTCTTTTTGCTGGTCTCGTTGCCGCTTTTTCCACTCACCAGGTTGGTTGTTTTTTCAGTCGGCCCCGAAACGAGACTAACCTCCTTGTTTTGCTCATCAAACAAGTTCACACGATTCAAGAACAACAGTGCAAAACTCGTATCGACCCGAGGCCCATGACGTCCATCTTGATCCCAATAGCCCTCGGTTTCATTTTGAATAGGAAGCAAAATATCGCAGCCTAACTTATACCAATCCAACTTCTCGAAAAAGCCGTTACCGTAAATAAAGGCAATGCGCTCAAAAGACCAGAGGAAATAGGTAACGTGCTCAAAGTCCTTATTGATCACATTGATCCGACCAATAATGTAATCACGTGCCCGAACAATTTGTGGGTCTTTTAAGATTTCTTCAAGGGTTTTATCGATTTCCTGAATCTTTTCACTGGGGGTAAGTTGACGCGTATCACTTCCTTTCAAAGCAACTTCTCTTTGCTTCAACAATTCGCGATATTGATAAGCCAACCCCAACAAGCCTGCACATGTCATGGGAGGTGTAGAGCGGTTTGCCATGACTAAACTCTTGGCTGAATAAGGCCAACCACCGTCGGGAAATTGGGAATCACGAAATCGCTTTTCAGCCAGCTTGAGCGCGTGGTCAACTTGGGCACCGCGACGTTTGGCCAACAAAAGCGCAAGTACAGCAAAATGGGTATTAGAATTATCTTCTTCGCTTGCAGGGCCATTACAAAAGTAACCCCATCCACCTGTAGGACTCTGGCCAATCACCAGCCGATGAGCCAGTTGAAAAATCTCTGCATTTGGAATGTCCTGCCGGTAATAGCGATCTAAAAAAATTAAACACAATGAAACAGTGTAGGTGTAACGCAAGCGCGGTGCATCACGCCGAATATAGGCCGCAGCTTTTTCCACCAACGGCTTGGTTGCGTACATATTGTTGCGATCTGCTTCATGCAAAGCTAAAGCACAGAGCGCCGTTACACCAAGATTTTGCTCATAAAAGGTGGGAATTCCCATGGTATTGGGGTCGGTGTAATACCATAAGCCACTCTTTAGTTGCATCCGTTTCAGATACTCGATGCCTTTTCGCGTAGCTTCTCGAACTTGTTCAGCTCGCTTTTGCCGCTCTAAGGCCTCCTGCTGGCGGTCCACGACTTGTGCTATCGAAGCAGATGTCAATAAAGTGGTCGCAATCACGAGGGCAACAGCAATTCTTAAGAGGTCATTGACTCTCATAGTTTGCCCTCCAATAGAAAAATCACACGGAAGGGATTAATATCTCTATTTTAATGTTATTGTTCTTGTATTGCAAACCGACCTGGAATGCTGCTGAATCGTTCAGTAATTAACACAGTGCGTCATCGATGTGATTCAACGAATTATACGCATCCAATGCCTGAAAAGTTGAGTGCCAAGATAAGCAATTCATTTGAACATCGTTGATCATAGAACGTATGATAAGAAAATAAAATGTGTTGTGATTCATCGCGAACGATCAGAGAAAGGCAGACGACCGCTGCGAACATTTCCAATTGCGCGCAGAGGAAAGTCTGGGCTTCACAGGACACGGTGATGGGTAATACCCACCGGCCGCGAGGCTAGGGAAAGTGCCACAGAAAGCAAACCGCCGAGAATTTGCTCATTGGCTTTAGAACTTGAGATACACTTCGGTGCATTCTCCTGCCTAACTGCCCAACGACAAATTTGGCAAGGGTGAAAAGGTGCGGACCGCAAGGTCTTAATGTAAGAGCGCACCAGCAACCGGGTGACCGGTTGGCTAGGCAAACCCCACCTGAAGCAAGGCCAAGCAGGGAGCAGGACTGGTCCGGTCCTTGACCGACTCCCGGGTAGGCTGCTAGAAGCCAGAAGCAATTTTGGCTCCAGAGAAATGGTCGTCCTTCAGTAATGCACTGAAGACAGAACCCGGCTTATCGCTTTTCTCTGATTGTTCGACGATGAACTTTCAACAAACAAGCGATTTAGCTTTTTGACTGACTGGCCAAGGATTGCTCGGTTGCAGCTATATCAACGGTGGTTTTCAGAACCGCATCGGGATTCAACGAAACACTGTCAATGCCACATTGGATCAGAAAACGGGCAAACTCAGGATAATCGCTCGGAGCCTGACCGCAAATTCCAATTTTCCTGCCGCATGCTTTGACACGTCGTATCACATCTGCAACTAACTTCATGACAGCTGGATTACGTTCATCGAATAAATGAGCAACAATGGCAGAATCACGATCCAACCCCAGCGTAAGCTGCGTCAGATCGTTAGAACCAATGGAAAAACCATCGAAAATTTGGGCAAACTCTTCAGCCAGCAACACATTGGATGGTATTTCGCACATGACATAAACTTCCAGTCCGTTTACTCCTCGCTTCAATCCTGATTGCTCCATGACCTGCAAGACACGTTTGCCTTCTTCCACCGTTCGACAAAATGGGATCATTAGTTTCAGATTGGTCAGCCCCATATCCTCGCGAACCACTTGCATAGCCCGACACTCTAGTTCAAAGCCTTCGCGATACCGCTTATCGTAGTAACGTGATGCGCCGCGAAACCCGATCATTGGGTTCTCTTCTTGAATTTCAAAAAAGGAACCACCTAACAATCCCGCATACTCATTGGATTTAAAATCGGACAAACGCAATATGACATCTTTCGGATAAAAAGCTGCTGCTATTTGACCAACGCCCTCAGCCAAGCGATGGATAAAATAATCGGGCTTGTACGGATAATGCTGGGTGAGTCGATCGATTTCATCTCGCACGGTACCGGCTGGGACTTGGTCGAAATGAATTAACGCGAGCGGGTGAACCTTTATAAAGCTGCTGATAATGAACTCTTCACGAGCCAGCCCTACTCCATCATTCGGCAGTGAAGCCAAGGCAAACGCTTGCTCGGGGTTACCGACATTGAGCATGATCTTGGTTTTTGGCCGCTTGATATCCCCCAAAGAGATCGTCTCCTTGGTGAACGGAATTAAGCCTTCATAAACCTGACCAACTTCACCTTGAGAGCAACTAACCGTGACTTCCTTGCCCGTTGTGAGGATCTCGGTAGCCTTTTCCGTGCCAACGACACAGGGAACACCAATTTCCCTGCTTACGATCGCTGCGTGACATGTCCGACCGCCACGATTGGTCACAATCGCTGACGCCATCTTCATGGTAGGCTCCCAGTCAGGGTCGGTCATATCTGCTACTAAAACCTCGCCTGGCATAAACTGATTTAGCTCTTCCAGATGACGTATGATTCTTGACGTACCAGAGCCGATTTTTTCCCCTACTGCTCGACCTTGCAAAAGAGCTTTTCCCTTGGATTGTAGTCGGAAAATCTCCAACATATTTTGTTTAGCCTGCGCACGCACCGTTTCAGGGCGGGCTTGCAAAATATACAGTTTTCCATTCTGGCCGTCTTTGGCCCATTCGATATCCATGGGCATGGGTTTGCCTGCTTTTCGACTATAGTGTTCCTCAATCAAGCAGCCCCAACGTGCCAAAGCCAACACTTCGTCATCACTCAAACTCAATTGTCGCCTTTCTTCCGCTGGTACGTGAATGATTCGGGTACTCCGTCCGCCGCGTGTGGCATAAATCATCCTTTCTTGTTTGGCTCCCACTCGTCGCTTCAAAATGGGTTTTTTGCCTTCCTTTAAAGTCTTCTTGAAGACCAGAAACTCATCGGGATCAACGCGTCCCTTTACGACACTCTCGCCTAACCCATATGAGCTGTTAATCAAGATAACATCCGGAAATCCTGTTTCCGTGTCGATAGTGAACAACACCCCTGCACTTGCAAGATCGGAACGAACCATTTTCTGGATACCGATCGACAATGCAACGGCCATGTGGTCAAAACCCTTATCGACGCGATAGGAAATGGCACGATCAGTAAACAGCGAAGCAAAACATTCACGACAAGCATGCAACACGGCACGCGGTCCTCGGACATTTAAGAAAGACTCTTGTTGACCTGCGAAACTGGCTGTTGGCAAATCCTCTGCTGTCGCACTGGATCGAACCGCAGTATCGGGGTTAGCTCCGTATTCATGACCTAACTTTGTATAAGCTTCCAGAACCTGTTCTTGCAGAGCATCTGTTAATGGATGGTTCAATAACAATTCTCGAATTTGTTGACCTCGGTTGGCTAAATCAGATAAATGATGCGTGTTCAAACCATGTAAAATGGCACTTATTTTCTCTTGCAAACCACCTGCTTTTATCCAGTCTCGATAGGCAGCAGCCGTCACTGCAAAGCCGTTGGGTATCAGAATGCCTTTAGAAGTTAATTCCCGGTACATTTCACCCAAAGAGGCATTTTTACCACCCACAAGAGGCACGTCAGCAATGGTCAGCTCATGAAACCAGCGGATATAGCGTTGCGTGTTCATAGGGTCCCCAATTTCTGATTTATCATCTCTGGCCGATTGGAACTCATTTGGATAAAGCTCCCTAGGGTGTGTCAGTTTCGCCCGATGGATAGGCCAGCCGTATGCGTGCATCAACAATATAACAACCCGCGCCTGGAGGCATGGCCATGATTGGATTGAAGTCCAATTCGGCAATTTCTGGGATAGCCTCGACGACGAGTGACAATTGCAACAAGAGAGCCTCAAGAGCCTTTAGGTCGGCTGGTGGGTGACCGCGATATCCTTTGAGCAAGGGATAACCTTTGATACTGCGCAACATATGTTGAACGTCGATATCGGTAAGCGGCGTGATTCGAAAGCAAATATCTTTTAACAGTTCCACATAAATGCCACCCAGGCCAAATGCAATCAAGGGGCCAAACAATTTATCTTGAGTCATACCAATCAATACTTCCACACCTGTGGAAAGCATGGGTTGAACGATGACCCCTTCCATCGAATCGAGCAAACCCTTCTGACGAAGCTGATCTTCAATGGCTATAAAGGCTGTTTGCACCGATTTCGGCGAGTCGATGTGTAGTTTCACACCGCCTAATTCCGTCTTGTGCAGGATCTGTTTGGACGCCAGTTTGATGGCAACCGGATAACCCACTCGGTTAGCCAGGGCAACCGCTTGTGATGCCGTCCGGGCAACGCCCCCGGCTGGAAGTGGGAATTGCATGTCTGACAAGAGTTGTCGTGTCGAAGCTGCACTCATCCACCCTGCTCCTTCACTTTGCAAAAGAGCACGAACAGATGCGCGAGCCGATTGCAAACGCAATGCATCAGGCTCTGGAAACTGTCCAATAGGCTGTGACCGCCAGCTAACATAGTCCGCTAACCGACCTAATACTTTGGCGGGCGATTCTGGATAGAGAAAGCAGGGAAACTCTGAATCAGGCGAATGGTCATTTTTGTTTCCTGACGCATCCATGACAATCGTAAGAACGGGAATGTCAACGGCACCAGCTTGCCTTGCCGCGGAAACGCCCTGGCGAATGGCTTCTTGCACATCCCTTAAAGCTGACATCCCCACAGGAATGTAGATAACGATCAGGGCATCGACTTCTTTGGAAAGTAACACACATTCGACACATTGACGAAATTGCGACGCCTGGGCGGAAGCGATCATGTCGACGGGATTGTTAACACTTGCAGTCGTTGGCAAAGTTTCTGCTAGCTTTTGCTTGGTTGCAGTGCTAAATTCCGGATTTGTCAATCCTTCCGCTTCACAAGCATCGGCACATAAAATGGCTGGCCCTCCAGCATTGGTGATGATGCCCACTCGTCGCCCCTTCGGTAACGGTTGACGACTTAAGGTCATCGCCAGTCCAAACATTTCTTCCAGACTTTCGGCGCGAATGATGCCTGTCTGATGAAACAACGCATCTACGACAACATCGCTTGCGGCCATCGCTGCGGTATGCGATCCTGCTGCTCGTGCTCCTGATCCGCTCCTTCCACTTTTTAGTGCGACAATCGGTTTCGTTCGGCTGATGCGCCTGGCCAATCGGGCGAATCGGCGCGGCTCACCAAACGACTCGACATACAGCAAGATCACGTCCGTTTCAGGATCGTGTTCCCAATATTCCAACAAATCAATGGTTGAGACATCGACTTGATTGCCCACGCTAACAAATTGAGAGATGCCCAGCCCCATGGATTGCGCCGAGGCCAGTATGGCCAGCCCCAGGGCACCGCTTTGCGACGACATCGCCACGCGGCCTGCAGGTGGAAAAATGGGGGAAAACGATGCGTTCAACGATACTGTCGGTGATGCGTTGAGCAACCCCAAACAATTGGGTCCCACCATTCGCAGGCCGGCCTTTCTGAGCTTTTGCAACATCTGCTTCTGCAACGCGCGACCTTCCGAACTAACCTCGGCAAAGCCTGCAGTAATGACTACCAGACTACGGGTTTTCGCTTCAACACACTCATCAATCACCTTCAAGACGGCATCGCGCGGGACCGCCACCACAGCTAAATCGACCGGTTCGGGAATATCTGCCATGGACGGATAACTGCGCAAACACCGCACAAATTTGGCTTTGGGATTAACGGGATAGACCGGACCATGAAAATGACCCATCAACAGCGCTTCCAAAATGCGATGGCCAATACTTTGCGGATCGCGTGAAGCCCCAATCACCGCCACGCTTTGCGGTGTTAATAGGGGCTTAAGCGATTGATGACTGGTAAATGCTTCAGTATCCTGTTTTGGCATTTGTTATACCTGAGGCTTGCAGCTTCAATCCTCCACGAAAACTCCAGCTGCCATTTTATTCAAAGTGCTTTGTTTATGTTGACAATCTTGGAGCCGGTCGAAGAGAAATACGGCATTGAAATGAGCATCATTGCCTCACTCGAACATCCATGCACATGTTGTCTTGAGCAGGCAGACGAAATGAGCCAAACCATGTCGATTTCTATTTGCAATGCAATTAACAAATCCGTGGTAATGGAGCACCACTTGGTTCATCGAGCACGCGAGCAATTCCCATCAAGCCTTCGATCCAAACCAAGGGGGGACGTTTGCTTTCAATAATGCCTATGCGAGCAGCATCGCGACCCAAAGGGTGTTCACGCATAGTGGACAAAACCGAATCAGCCGCTTCCGGTGCGACGACCACGATGGCTTTGCCTTCATTGGCGATGTAAATGGGATTCAATCCCAAGATTTCACAAGCACCACGAACATCAGGGCGGATAGGCAATTGGTTCTCGTAAATGCGAATCGAAAAACCCGTTCCCTCGACCATTTCATGAAGTACCGCGGCTACACCACCACGAGTCGGATCGCGCATGCAATGAATGGCGGAATGGTGCTTTTGTAGTGCATTGACAAGCTCGTGTAAGGGCGTCGTGTCGCTCTTGATTGGTTTGGCAAAATGAAGTTGCTCACGCGCAGCCAGGATTGCCAATCCATGATCACCCATCGTGCCGCTAAGCAAAACATGATCACCGGGTTGGATGCGCGGCATTCCCCAGTCGATGGCATGTGGACGGTAGCCGATTCCCGTTGTGTTGATAAATAACTGATCTAAATGGCCGCGTGGTACCACTTTGGTATCCCCTGCCACGACTTGAACGCGACAACGTTGAGCAGAATCAGCCACTGATTGCAAAACGCGCTCCATGGTGGCCAGGGGCAACCCTTCTTCAATCATCAATGACAAAGTCAGATATTTGGGTGTAGCGCCAGTAACGGCCAAGTCATTCACGGTCCCATGCACGGCCAAGCAGCCAATGTCACCTCCAGGAAAAAACAACGGGCTGACAACATAACTGTCGGTCGATATTACAGGCAGATGGTCTTCTTGCGCTAAAACGGCGGCATCCCCTCGCTGCATGAGATAGCGATTGTCTAACAGAGGACGAAGGTACTGATCCAAGAATTTCCTCGTCAAACCAGCCCCTTCGCCATGGGCCAATAGGAAACAATCGTTGTTCGTATGCGGTAGAGGACACGTTCTTTGCGAAAGGTCGATAGTCATTTCAAGGACTCCGAACCGATGGCTGCATATCGGCGAAACTGCCAATAAGCCGCACAGGCCCCCTCACTGGAAACCATGGGAGCACCAAGGGGATGATCGGGTGTGCATCGACTTCCAAATGCCTCGCACTCATCAGGTCGCAATCGTCCTTGGAGCACCTCGCCACTGCGACACTCTTCTGGTTCGATGGTTTTTAGTTCACTGACCTGAAAGCGGCGCTCGGCGTCATAAAAGGAAAAGGCGCCTTTGAGCTTTAGTCCACTGCGAGGTATGATGCCAAGACCCCGCCAGGCTTGATCCGAAACTTCATAAACTTGTTCGACGTAACCGCGAGCTTGGATATTGCCTTGTCTGCGAACCGATCGTGCATATTGGTTTTCAACATTCGCCTTGCCTGCTTCCAACTGACAAACTGCTCGGTAAATACCTTCGAGTAAATCGATGGGCTCAAAACCCGTTACCACGATGGGCACATGAAAATGCGCTGCTAATCGGTCGTAATCTTCAAACCCCATAACAGTGCACACATGACCTGCAGCTAAAAAAGCTTGAACTTGATTATGCGGCGATTGCAAGATCGCCTCCATGGCTGGCGGTACCAAGACATGAGCTACCAGCATGGAAAAGTTATGCAAATCCATTTCGTGTGCTTGCCATACCGCTAGTGCTGTGGCCGGTGCCGTCGTCTCAAAACCGACGGCAAAAAATACCACTTGCTTTTCCGGATGCATTGAAGCAAGACGCACGGCATCGAGCGGCGAATAGACCATGCGCACATCTCCCCCGGCCGCTCGCACGCGCATCAAATCGGTGCGACTGCCCGGCACACGGAGCATGTCGCCGAAACTGCAAAAAATGACTTCCGGCAAACAAGCAATGGCCAATGCACGATCAATTTGCTCTAACGGCGTGACACACACGGGACAACCAGGACCATGAATCAAGCGGAGCTGCTTTGGCAGTTGCTCGGGGATACCAAAGCGCAGCAGTCCGTGCGTTTGACCACCACATACTTCCATCAGTGTCCAGGCCTGGGTGATTCGTGAATGAATTTTTCTGATCAATACGTCAGCCAACCGCCGATCGCGATACTCATCCACATATTTCACGGCATTTCCTCAAAAGCTTTGGCTAGGAATTGGGGACGAGCCATCCTTCTGATTCCCCGATCTGTTGAAGGTAATCAATAACTTTGACCGCTTCATTGGGATCAATCTTGCTGATGGCGATGCCAGCATGGACGATGACGAAATCACCCGGTATGGCCTCGGGCACACAAGCCATGCAAACAGGCCTCCGAAGTCCTGCAAAATCGACCATAGCCGTTGCCAAGACTCCTTCTCCCTGCACCGGCTCCACAACCTGGCCTGGAACGCCTAGGCACATAGATGCTCCTTTTTATGCACGTTGAGCTCCCCAATGTAACATGCCAGCAAGTAATTGCCCGGCGGAAAGTCCACCATCATTTGGTGGCACTGTCCGGTGAAGCAAGACTTCCCTCCCCTCGGCACTCAGTTGCTCCACTAGCAACTCTGTTAAGTAACGGTTTTGGAAACAGCCTCCGGTTAGTACGATCGGGAGATCTGGAACGAGTCGGGCAATCTCTACAGCCCATGAGACGATGGCTGCATGAAAGTGATTGGCCATCTTAGTAAGGCTCATGTCTGCCTTCTTGTCTAAAAGCAATTGATGAATGAGTGGCGCCCAACGGCCAAGCCAAGATGCCTGGCCATGAGTTTTATTGTGGGCATGATTTCGATGCAGATGCAAGGAATATCGGCCATTTTCAACGCTCGTCGCTAAAGCTTCGAGCAGAGCTGGTAACTCGCCTTCGTAGGAAGGCTCATATTGTTCAAGAATCATCATAGCAGCGACATCGAATAACCGACCCATACTCGTCGATAACGGTGCGTTGATACCTCGCTGCGTCATCGTGGCCCAAAATGAAACATCGTCATCGTTCAATCTCATTTCTCTTAATGCTGATTTGTGCAGAGGTTTGTGGTTTTGGATGGTTTCATCCTCAAGCATTGCCACCAAAACACGAGCGGGTTGCCGGATAGCAGACTCCCCGCCCGGCAATGCAAATGGTTGTAAGCTAGCGAATCGTTCATAGGTCAACCCATGAACAATCAAGGCTTCGCTTCCCCAGAAAGTGCCATCGACTCCCCAGCCAGTGCCATCCCATGCCAAAGCCAACACTCTTTCCTGCCAACGACCATGTTCAGCCAGGCAAGCTAAAGCATGGGCATGGTGGTGCTGCACTTCCACCCTGGCCGTATTTTGTTTGGCAGCCCATTGCGTTGTGAAGTAATCCGGATGCAGGTCGTGAATCAGATATTTGTATTCACACCGATAGAGTTGACACCAATCAACAATGGTTGCTTCCAACCGTTCACGGGCCAAGGGATGACTCATATCCCCTAGGTGCTGGGAAAGAACAGCCTGCTGCCCCGTCCAAAAGGCCAGGGACACTTTCTGATCACCTCCCAGGGCAAGCATAGGTGGCAGTTGATGGAGATTGGCCCATTTCTCCAAGTGCACCAAGGGCATCGGCGCCCATCCCCGGCCAATACGAATCGCTGATGGATTACCCTGAATCACTTGAAAAACGGAATCGTCTAAACTCCTGGTAATTTTTCTGGTCTGTATCAAATAGCCATCAGCGATGCCCTGTAAACGCTGCACGGCGTCTGACGCATGGAGTGCAATTGGTTCATCGCTGCGGTTGCCACTGGTGCACACCACAGGAAACGGAAGGGTATCCATAAGCAACCGATGAACTGAGGTTCCAGGCAATAGCCATCCAATTCGTTGCAAGCCAGGAGCCACTAAGTCACTTAGTTGTATCGTTTGTTTAAACTCTGCTTGCTGTGAGGCATCGATGATGGATTGGCGATCGATTAAGACGATAGGGTTTTCTGAAGCCAGCAACAGTTTTTTTACCTCGGGTTCCAACTGTTTCAACACTGCTTCTGCGCTTGTACGAGGCAACATTACTGCCAGTGCCTTACTGGGCCTTAGCTTCCTTTGGCGTAATTGTTGAATGCCATGATCAAGGTCGGCCCTGACCAACAAATGAAATCCCGACATGCCTTGCAATGCGACAATTCTGCCAGCTTCCAAAAATTCTTGTACGACTCGCATGGCTGAAACACTGTTTGCGATCTCCAACCCATTAGCATCGAGAAAGCGAATGGTGGGACCACAGGCAGGGCAGGCTAATGTTTGAGCATGACAATGGCGATCTTCATAGCAGTCATATTCATTGAGGCAGTCTCGACAGAGTGGGAACGGCCGCATTTCCGTTCGCGTGCGATCAAACGGCATTGCCTCGAGCAGCGAGTAGCGTGGCCCGCATCGAGTACAAGCTGTGAACGCATAGCAAAACCGCCTGGCCTTTGGATCACGTAGTTCAGCGACACAATCTTGACATATGCCTAGGTCCGCCGGTATGCGTGCAGCAACTGTGCTGGCTGATGTTTGTGATTCTTGAATGCAGAACGCGTGAAGCGGTTCAGTGGTTGTTGATAAGAGAGTGATATGATTGACTTGGATCGGCAAGGGACATGAATGATGCAAACGATGCTCAAACCAATGCACTTGCTCGCTGGGCCCTTGTACATGCACGATGACGCCGTTAAGCTCATTTCTGACCCAGCCAACTAGATGAAGTTCATTGGCCCAACGCCCAAGGCATGGTCTGAATCCAACACCTTGCACATGCCCTTGCACCAACCATCGCCTGGCGATGATGCCTCTCAGCAGTGCTTGCTGCGATTGACTCATAACAAATGCGACAAAAGAACAAGGTGCAGGTCACGCACTTAGCTCGAAGCTGAATCGGCGACGCTACCGAGTTCCACACTCTCGAGGGTTAAATCATGAAGCTCATCGGTTGTTTCGATAAGCAACTTTGCCCCCTCAATGATTGTACCTAACGCGGCATCATGGAAGTGTTCGCGTAAATGATCTGGTTCGATGTGAGCCAACGGCCCCACTTTCAGCCGGACACTGATGATATGCCTAGCATTATGCTGTTTCGCAATCGCCAATACCTGCTTTATCAACCCACGAAGCATGGACATTTCATGCACCGATTATTCCCTTTCCGATTCTTGGATTGACTCATCGATACGGCCATTCAGATAGGCAATCAAGGCATCTCGCGCCTGTAGCAATTCTGGAATTTGCGCAGGCTCAAGTATATTGCTCGAAAGTTCATTGCCAATCTCGATGCCAAATATCTCAATCACTCGGGGTAAAAGTCCCAATGTCTGCCCCAGTTGGAGCACTTCATCGATAGACAATGAATGGCTTGAATGCGACTTGAAATTTTCCAATTGTTGGTTTGGCCATGTTAAGTGATAACGGTCCCCTAACTTTTTGTATCCTTTCATGGCATCGATCAACAACAGGGTCCCCGACGGCTCAATCACGTCGAGCAATTGTTGTCCTCCGTAGAGACAATACCGTTTTATGCCTGATGGTGTCTTCGTTTGCAAGCCATTGATAATTTGCCAACCAATTTGATCTAATCCCAATGGGCTGCCCAAACCAACGACTTGAATGGGTTTGGGCCAACTCATCGTCCAATCACCTTCAATTTGAGGAAATGGGTAGCACAACTGATGCAAGGGTCATAATTGCGGATGACCCGCTCAGCGAGAAATGTTGCGTCCTCATCTGCAAGCTGGACGAGTTGTGGTGCCATTTGCCAAATATCCAGTTCGATGCTTTTTTGGTTTTGACTCGTAGGCGGGGTAATCACGGCTTCACGAATTGATCCGTCTGCAGCAGTAACATACTTCTGGAACAAGATGCCGCGCGGAGCTTCCGTAATCGCTGCACCTTCACCTGCTTTAGCTTCATAGGGGATGCTTGCTGGTTGTGGCCGAGGTTGTGCTTCGATGAGGCGGATAGCCTCGTCCAACGCGAGCAGCACCTCCAGTCCACGAATGAGTAAACTGTGGAAAGGGTTGTTGATCGGCGGCATGAGGCCAAGTGCTTGTGCCGTTTGTTGAACCAATGCCGGTGCTCGATCGGCATTGAGATTCCAACGAGCGATTGGTCCAACCTGATAGGCTCCGTTTCCCTGGCTTGTTTGCATTCGGGCATGCAGTGCATTGGAATGTGGAACTTGATATTCCGAGAAATGGTCGAGAAAATGCTCCACAGCAATATCCAAGCCATTGCTTGATACCACGCGCCCTTCGTTCATTGGATAATCTTGCTCATGCCGCAAAGCCACCCATGGGTGCATCACATCCATTTCCGGGTATGAAAGTTGTTTTAGCCAGTCTAAAAGTTGGAGCATTGTCGCGCGGGACCAATGCAACTCGGGCAGCAAGCCAGTCAAATCATCACGGTGAGGTGCTCGATAAAAACCACCTACTTTTACATTGATGGGGTGAACTTCCCGACCACCAACGGCCTTGACAATGGCATTACCCGCTTTTTTGATACGAAGTGCTTGGCGTACGATAGCCGCCCATTCCGGTTTGGCTTGAGCCATCGATAATGCACTCTCATGCCCCACAAAGTCTGGCAAATGCAAGAAAAACATGTGCAACGTATGGCTTTCAATCCATTCACCACAATAAAGCAGTCGGCGTAATAAGCGAATTGGCTCGGTAATCGTAACGTCAAATATCTTCTCAACCGCATGCACGGCAGACATTTGATAGGCGACCGGGCAAATACCGCATATTCTGGCTGTGATATCCGGCGTTTCGCTGGCCATTCGCCCGCGCAAAAACGCTTCATAAAACCTTGGTGGTTCATAAATGCGTAATTGAACGTCTTGAACCTCGCCATTGGCCATGTGTATGGTCAAGGCTCCCTCGCCCTCGACGCGTGCTAATGCATGCACCTGAATCGTTTTTGTGCTGGTTGGCTTGCTTTCCGCCATAGTTGTCATCCTGAAACCATCGCAAGGGGTATCATTTGTCTCATCGAGGCTGATGCGTGGCTCCCCTCGGGAAAACGCGCTTCTCGAAACTCCTTCGACCAGGTGTTGAACGTATGCAGCAATCGAGTGAAATGGCCTGCACTCATGCCACCAACAGCACAATGGCGAGCAAAGGCATCCACATTGGGATTGTTTGCTGGGCCAAAGCATCCATAGCAGCCTCGTGCGAAATGAGGACAAAGGACACCGCATCCGGTGTGTGTAATTGGCCCCAAGCACGGTGTTCCATGCGCGACGGTCACACAAATAATCCCTGCTCGTTTACAGTCGACGCACAGCGAATGGCTTGGAAAGCGCGGCTTACGGCCGACCAAAAAGGCGGTCGTGAGTTCAACCAACTGTTGTTTGTTAATGGGGCAACCCCGCAATTCAAAATCAACATAAACATGATCGGCAATAGGTGAGGACTTGGCAAGCGTTTGGATATACTCAGGTTTTGCATACACCAAGTGGGCAAAATCTGCCACATCGCCCCAATTGCGTAATGCTTGGATGCCGCCGGAAGTCGCGCATGCGCCAATGGTGACCAAGTATCGACTACGCTTACGAACATCTTGGATTTGTTCTAGCTGCTCGGGAGCACTGATTGACCCTTCGACGAGGGCAAGATCGAACTCTCCTTCTAGGGGTTTTCTTGTCGCTTCAAGAAAATAGCCGATATCCAACTGCTCAGCGATGGCAAGCAACTCTTCTTCACAATCCAACAGACTGAGTTGACAGCCATCACAAGAGGCAAATTTAAACACACCTAATCGAGGACGTTTGACTCTTTGCATCGATTCCCCATTCTCACGCTTCAGGGAGCAAAAAGTATGGTTTAATCTGATCGAAGCGGAATACAGGCCCGTTCATACACACGAAGTTTGGCCCCAACTGACAGTGCCCGCAAATGCCTATGGCACATTGCATATTCCGCTCTAAAGAAACATACGTTCGAGCCTCACTCAATCCACGCTGAGCTAATTCCCTTTGAGCGAAGCGCATCATGACTTCAGGACCGCAAAGTAAGGCCAGGCTATGAAGCGGGTCGAGATGGAATCGCTTGAATAATGTCGTAACCACGCCCACTGATCCCCACCAGTTTGCGTCTCCCTGATCGACGGTCACGTACATTTCCATGTCCGAGCGACCAACCCAATGTTGTACTTCCTGAGCGTATACCAAATCTTTGGGAGTACGGCATCCATGCAGCCAGATGATCCGTCCAACCTGTTGGCGTTGCTGTAATAAGTGATAAACAACCGGCCTGAGCGGTGCGATGCCTAAGCCCCCTGAAATGATGATTACGTGATGTCCACGAATGTTTGCGATAGGCCAAGGCGTTCCATAAGGTCCGCGTACGCCGAGCCAATCTCCTGGCTGTAAGCGAGATAGCGCATTGGTTACAGAGCCAACGGCTCGAATGGTGTGAGTCAACACCCCCGTTTCCAGGGCATCACCACTGCAGGAAATGGCCGCTTCGCCAACAGCATAGTGATACAGCATGTTGAACTGGCCTGCTTGAAAAGTATAACCTGCTGGCGCTTGGAGTTTGATAGTGAAGACGTCAGAGGTCTCTTGATGACGCTCTAAAATGGTAACCATCGTCGGAGCCATGACGTGGGTAGTTAGAGGCCGTGGTAGTTGCATGACGTTTGGCTGCATGTCGTTTAATGCTCTTTGTCCCTTAGTTGCCCAATGGCTGTTTCACTACTTGTAACAATCCAAGAGTCGCAACCGTGTTGCTGTCAAACGCTCTGACACCGTTTGCAAAAGCAGATGGAGCACTGCCATATGCAAGATGCGGTCTTTCTCGCACTGACGACGCAACCAATCCGCATCAAACCAGATTCCGGACACGGCATCCACCGCCTGCGCTGAAAATTGCCATTGGTAAGGAGGCTCCATCCACGACCAGCCAATGGCTTCACCAGGTCCGATCGTCTGAATGACGACCTTCTGATCTTGGTAAGGCAATTCAATCCGCACGTGCCCCGTATGGATTATCGCAAAAAGAGTAGCGGGGGTGTTGGCTGCAAACAACAATTCACCTGGCTGTAATTGCATCGGATGCACATGCTCTTGCAGGCTTTGCTGCGTTTCGGTTGGTAATGAATCGAACAGAGGATGGAGGCTGTGGGTTAAGAGATTCATGCGATCATCCTCCCGCTGCTGTTTTCGTTGCGCCATCCGTCATGCGTATGGCTTTGATTTCCTCCGTAACATCGATGCCCACGGGGCACCAAGTGATGCAACGACCACAGCCCACGCATCCTGAAATTTCAAACTGGTCCCACCACGTTGAAAACTTGTGTGTTAGCCATTGACGATACCGGGCTGACAAATGAGGGCGAAAGTTGCCACCGTGCACATAAGCAAAGTCTGGATTGAAACAACTATCCCACACGCGCTCTCGAGCAGAAGTTTGCAGGGATAAATCGGTTACTTCCTCAACACTGACGCAGAAACATGTCGGACAAACCATTGTGCAATTGGTGCAGCCCAAGCAACGGGTCGCAACGTCGTCCCACCGCGGATGCTCCAGATTGCGCTGCAACACATGTTGCACATGTGTTGCATCCAGGTGTTTGCTGATTTGATTGGCGGCATGTTCAACAGCACCTCTGCCGGAATTGACTTGGTCGGGCGTGGCTGGATCCAGATTCATGACTTGAAGAACTTGTCCTCCCAGTTCGGTTTCGATGCGCACAATAAAACCTTCGGCCACTTCCGTTAGCACGATATCCACCCACGTGGTAACATCTGACGAGGTCGATTGAGCCATGGGTAATGCCTGGCGCGGTGCTTTATGGTGCTTGCTTTCGTGTGGTTGATTGGTTACCTGAACTGACTTTCGGATGGCTGGCCCGGTGCCCATCGAAGTACAGAAACAATTCGCGCCGACCGTTGTGCATTCCACTCCAATCAACAGAGTTGAGGCACGCACCGACTCATAATGCGGATCGACGACTTGTCCATTACGATCCAAGAAAACGCGATCTTGCACTTGTAGGGCATGCAATTCACATCCACGCATGCCAAGAAAAGCTCTTTTGGCAACCGCCTCCTGGTGGACTTCAACCCGATATTGCGTTTGTTCCTTATGGATTTCCCACAAACGCAAACGTGACGGAAATAAGTACTTTTTCCACGAATGCGGACCCACGACATAACCAAAGAGGAAATCATCCTGACGACGATGCAATCGATATTGCCCAGGTGCTTGCTCATCCGTCCAACCTTGGGGGAGGTCGTTGATATTTCGGATCGAACCGTAGATGATGGCACCATCAACGATGGTAGGCCCTAAAATTTCATATCCTTGTTGCTGTAAATGTTGCAAGAATTCGTTGAATCGTGCACTTGGCAGCCAGTACGAGGAATGCATAGCTGTTCGTGTCGGTGTTGCTGAAGTCCCTTGCATGATTTTACATCTTAACAGATATCAGCTTTCTATCGCTATTATCATCTGCTGTTTATGACTAATTATTATGACTTCGATGTCGGAAGTATGCCAGCAGGCATGAAATGGGTCAATACACCGGTAGCGATCAATTCATGGGCTAACTCGATGTCGGGGGCGAAATAACGATCCTGATCATAGAAAGGAACCAAGCTTCGCAATAACGCCTTCGCTAATTCCAGGCGGCGAGACGTTTTATTGGGCCTTCTGAAATCAACGCCCTGACAAGCTGCCAAGTATTCAATCGCCAAGATTCCGGATGTGTTCTCTGCCATGTCGAGCAACCGTCTTGCGGCAAACGTGGCCATGGAGACATGATCTTCTTGATTTGCGGACGTTGGCAAACTGTCGACCGAAGCGGGATGGGCAAGTGTTTTATTTTCGCTCGCCAATGCAGCAGCGGTCACTTGCGCGATCATAAAACCCGAATTCAAACCTCCCTGCTCCACCAAAAACGGTGGCAGGCCTGACAAATGCTTATCGATCAATAAAGCCAGTCTGCGTTCCGACAAAGCACCTATTTCTGCCAAGGCCAAAGCCAGGTTGTCTGCAGCAAATGCAATAGGTTCGGCGTGAAAATTCCCCCCCGAAACTATGTCTTGTTGATCAGTGAAAACCAATGGATTGTCCGAAACAGCATTGGCTTCCGTATGGATGACTTTCGCAGCCTGGCGGATTTGCGTCAGACAAGCTCCCATCACTTGCGGTTGGCATCGTAGCGAATAGGGGTCCTGCACTTTGCCACAATGCTCATGTGACCGTTCAATCTCAGAATGTTCCAACAACGAACGATAGACAGACGCTATGTCTGATTGACCAGCATGTCCGCGGACAGAATGAATTTTGTCCTCAAAAGGACGACGGCTGCCCAAAGCAGCTTCCACAGCCAGACTACCGATCACCACGCCAGCAGCCAATAGATCTTCTGTAGCGAACAACCCAAATAACGCAAGTGCCGTGGATACTTGTGTGCCATTGAGCAGCGCCAAGCCCTCTTTGGGAGCCAAGGTTAATGGCTCCAGCCCAGCTCTCTTCATGGCTTCTTTGCCATGAAGCTTCTCACCCTGATGAAAAGCTTCGCCTTCACCAATTAAGACAGCAGCGAGATGGGCCAAGGGTGCAAGATCGCCCGAGGCTCCTACCGAGCCTTTTTGAGGAATGACCGGGCAGATGTTGTGATTAACGAGTGCAATCAAGGCATCAATCAGTTTACGACGAACACCCGAATAGCCTCGAGCCAGGCTATTGATCTTCAAGATTAAGATCAGCCGTACCAGCCGTTCCGACAAAGGTGGTCCGATTCCCGCTGCATGGGAAAGGACGATGCGCCTTTGGAGATCCTTTAAATCATGGGCTGAGATGAGCGTATTGGCGAGCAAGCCAAAGCCGGTATTGATGCCGTATACCGTCTTGCCTTCAGCCAAGACACGCGCTACGGTCTGTTCGGCTGCGTCAATGGCAGCATGACATTGAGAATCCAAGCGTATATTCAGTTCTGCATCACGCGCCATATGACGCAACGTTGGCAGATCGATTTTCCCCGGTGTTAGTAGCCAGTCGGTCACGTTACGTCCCCACTCATGATGACAACATGGGAAGATCCAAGTGACATGCTTGAGCCGTTTGTTTGGCTAATAGATATCCCGCATCTGCATGACGCATGACGCCTGTGGCGGGGTCATTCCATAGCACCCTGCTAATTCGCTTGGCTGCTTCTGGTGTACCATCGCATACGATGACAACGCCCGCGTGTTGACTAAATCCCATGCCCACACCGCCGCCATGATGCAATGAGACCCAAGTGGCTCCCGAAGCTGTGTTGAGCAGTGCATTTAATATAGGCCAATCAGAAACGGCATCGGACCCATCCATCATGCCCTCGGTTTCGCGGTTAGGACTGGCAACAGAACCAGAATCGAGATGATCGCGACCTATGACGATGGGTGCTTGCACTTCTCCCCGCGAAACCATTTCGTTAAAGGCCAAGCCAAGACGCGCACGATCACGCAACCCGACCCAACAGATGCGTGCAGGTAGTCCCTGAAAAGCAATGCGTTTTTGGGCTATTTCCAACCATCGGTGTAAGCCTTGATGCTCTGGCAGCAATTCTTTGACCTTCGCATCGGTTTTCTGGATATCCGAAGGATCTCCGGACAAAGCAACCCAACGAAATGGACCAATACCTTCGCAAAACAGCGGTCGTATGTATTCAGGTACAAATCCCGGTATTTTAAATGCGTTTTGCACGCCTGCTTCCAAGGCCATTTGGCGAATGTTGTTGCCGTAGTCAAATACCTTGGCACCACGATCTTGCAATTGCAGCATGGCCCTTACCTGGTTGGCCATGGAGGCTTTGGCCGCTTGGATAACCCGTTTGGGATCGCTTTTCTGTCGTTCCCGCCATTCGGCCAAGTTCCATCCTTGAGGCAAATAGCCATGCAAAGGATCATGAGCGCTGGTTTGGTCCGTTACCAGATCAGGTACAATACCCTGTTGGGCCAGGATTGTGAAAACGTCGGCCGCGTTTCCGAGCAGACCGACAGACGTCGGCTCTCCTTTTTGCTGTGCTTCCTTGAGCAGTTTGAGAGCTTCATCCAAGGATTTTGCTTCTCGATCCAAATAACGCGTTTTCAGACGGAATTGAATACGTTCATGGTCGCACTCGACTGCCAAAACGGAAAAGCCAGCGGCCACACCGGCCAATGGCTGGGCGCCCCCCATGCCACCCAAACCACCCGTGAGTATCCACCGGCCTAGCGAGTGACCTTGAAAATGCACCCGTGCTGCGGATGAAAACGTTTCGTATGTACCTTGGACAATGCCTTGCGATCCGATGTAAATCCAACTCCCTGCCGTCATCTGACCAAACATCATCAACCCTTTGCGATCGAGTTCATGAAAATGTTCCCACGTTGCCCAGTGTGGCACCAGATTTGAATTGGCTAAGAGCACTCGTGGAGCATTTTCATGCGTTTCAAAAACGCCTACCGGTTTGCCAGACTGGATGAGCAAGGTCTGATGTTTTTCAAGCCGTTTGAGAACTTCTACGATGCGATCAAAACAGTCCCAATTGCGAGCCGCCTTGCCGATGCCGCCGTAAACGACGAGCTCATCGGGCTTCTCAGCAACAGCTGGATCGAGGTTATTCATCAACATGCGCATGGCCGCTTCGGTTTGCCAGGAGCGGCAATGAAGCACGGGTCCTCGCGGTGCTTGAATTGTTCGCTTGCCCACATGTTGCGTTACATTCACTGGATACCCTTTCGTTCATGTCCAGTACGGGCGTAAGCTTGAGCGAGTTGCCACACGAGCGTGGCCGCAACGCGGGCAGCACTGCCATCAGTATCATAGATAGGATTGAATTCAACGACATCCATGGCCAGGCAAGGCTTTCGTGACAGGATGAACTCGATCAGATGCGTCACTACTTCTATTGTGATGCCTCGTCCTGCTGGCGAGCTCACGGCTGGCATGACGGAGGCTGGTAATACATCTAAGTCGAGGCTCAAGTAAACGCCGTCCACTTCAGCAAGAAACTCTTGAACCGCTTGGCCTGCTGCCGAGATATGGCAGGCGGTCAGCTCTTTATCCAACTTCCAGCGAACACCCCAGCGCCGAGCTTTGGCAAATAGGGCTTCGGTATTGGCATGTTCAGCGATTCCCAAACATAGGTAATGAAAGGGCTGGTGATTGATCTGACTCCAATCAGCCATTTGGGAGAATGGCGTTCCAGAATGTGCCTGATCTGCGGAACGGATGTCGAAATGGGCATCCAGGTTGATGATGCCCAAATTCAAGTGCGGGAAGGCCAATCGAATACCTTGAAACGTCCCCCAGGCAGTCTCATGACCTCCGCCAAGCACCAGTGGTCGATGGCCAGCTTTTAATAATTGAGCGACTAACATGCCAAGCTGCTTTTGACACTCTTCTAACGGCAGGTTCTGGGGTAAAAAGTCGCCCGCCTCGTAGACGGGTGCGGCTTGATGCCAAGCCAGATTTGCAAGATTTTTTCGGATCACAAACGGCGCTTGCGCTGCGCCTACACGCCCCTGATTACGCTGTACACCTTCATCACAACCAAACCCTAATAGTACAACGCCCGGAAGCACATGATCTTGCAAGGGGGCTACACGTTGATGCCACCGGACGGCCAAGGGACCTTCAGCCGAATCATCACGCCCTTGCCATACGCTCATATCAAGTTGAAATACCATACGCCCGACCATGATAAATGCGCTGTTTTAAGATCGGCCATCCCACGCCGCATACGATTTCAGCCGGGTGGCTGATTGACCAAACCGCCAAATCAGCATACCGACCAGCCGCTATGATACCCATCATGTTTGATCGATTTAAGGCTTGAGCGGCACCGCGCGTAGCACCAGCCAGGGCTTCTTCTGGCGTCAAGCCATAGAGCACACATGCCTGGTTCATGGCTAATTGGATTGAAGCGAAAGGAGACGTGCCCGGATTGAAATCCGTTCCCACGGCTAAGGTCACGCCTGCCTCTCTCAATGCAGAGATGGGCGGCTTTTGTTGTTCACGCAGAAAATAGTAAGCTCCGGGTAATAATGTCGCGACCATGTCGGACTGCTGCAAAAATGGTACATCGGCTGGCTCAAGATATTCCAAATGATCCGCTGACCAACCTCCCAAAGTTGCGAGGGTTTTGGCAGCTTGCAAATTTGAAAGTTGTTCGACATGCCCCTTAATGCCCAGGCCCATTTCCTTGGCTGCATGCCAGATACGCTGTGATTGCGGTAGGGAAAATGCAATTGATTCACAAAACACATCGACCGCTTCAGCTAATTGTCCTTCCTTAACCTGGGGCAGCAACTCTTTGACAATCAATTCGACATAAGCATCGGGTCGCGTTTTGTATTCGGGCGGCACAGTGTGAGCAGCAAGTAATGTTGGGGAAATGTCGATGGGAAATGTTTCACGTAGCTTATGAACCACACGGAGCATTTTCAATTCATCAGCGATGGTCAAGCCGTAGCCAGTTTTGATCTCGATGCACGTCACACCCTCAGAAAACCAACTGGGCAAGCGACTCGCTGCCAATTCGTATAGCTCTTCAACCGTTGCTTGGCGTGTCGTTCGGACCGTATTCAGGATGCCGCCGCCTTGCTGGGCGATTTCCACGTAGCTTTTGCCAGTCAGTCGCATTTCCCACTCATTGGCACGGCTACCTGCGAAGACCAAATGGGTATGTGGATCGATCAAGCCTGGCGTGATCCAACAGCCTTCTGCATCGTGTACGTCGCCCTGAAATCGGCTAAGATCGATTGAGGAAATTGGCCAATAGCCTAAGATTCGATCACCTTTGATGCCTAAAGCATGGCCAGTGATTGAGCCATAAGGGGAGTCTACGGTTGGGTCCATCGTGGCCAAGGTTGCATTCAGCCAGAGTGCATCAGCTTCTTGCCAAGCAGAACCTGCTGAGGTAGGTGCATTGGGCATACTTTGACTTCAATTCAAGCCACGAGCTTTGTTTCACAATCAGGTTGACCGTTTCGGAACACGACCTACACATGGTCTGTGTCTGCTATGTTGCAACCTGCAAGAACCTCTGCTACTTAGTTGGCATATGCTGCTGCATTGTGCTGGAAATGGTCGGCCAATTCAAATAGACCACATAAGCAATGGCACCAATGACAGCCAAGCCAATGAATAAATAGACCCAGCCCATCATGTCGGAAAAGAACCGACGCAACCAGCGCAAACGCAGATACCAAACAGCCTCACGGGATATGTTTTGGGCTTCGGCGCTGGTCAAAACAGTCTCGCGTTTGATGGCTGCTTTTTTATTGCGGAGTTGGAGTAGTTTTTGAAATTCTGCATAGGTGGCTAGGGCACGATAACCTGTTTGGGCATGGCGGCTAGCTTCGTGATTGCTTTCAAGCTGGCCCGCATTGATTTGGTCGAATACTTGAAACGTCGTCATTTTTTTTACGCGACGTTTTCCATCGACCATGCCCATGGCTATATACCATATGTCTTCCGCAGGGGTAGGCTCTTTGCTACTTGCTGCAAGGGTTGTTTTGATCGAAGGCGGTTTGGGAGAATTGTCCCCGGATGGTTTTTCAACAGAAGGAGCCTGTAATTTGCTCGAACTGGGTTCACCAGCTTTTCGTATCATGGATTTCGTCTGCGGAGCCGCTACTTCGGTACCTAGAAAACTCAAGCGTTCGTTGGCCCAGCCGCCGTTCTCCAAATCTTTAATCAGTTCAGCACAAGTTTGATAGCGGGTCTTGATGTTTTTGTCGATCATTTTGTCGATCATCAAGTCCAACCGATCGGGGACTTCCGGATTCAGCCTTCGTGCTGGCGTGAACTTCCCAATTTCTTTTTCTTTGATCAGCTCGACCAAGGTCTGCCCTTTAAAGGGCTTTTCGCCTGTGAGCATGTAATACAGCATGCAACCCAGGGCGTAAATGTCTGCCCTGCCATCAACATCCTTGGCGTTACGCATTTGCTCAGGAGACATAAAGTGCGGGGTTCCCGCGCCTACGCCCGTTTGGGTCAAGCTGAGATCATCGTCGGTGGGCTTGGCCAGGCCCATGTCAGCCACTTTGAGGACGCCCTTGCGGCTGATTAACATGTTGTCAGGTTTGATGTCGCGATGAATGAGGTTCATCTCGTGTGCGTGGTCCAAGGCATAAGCACAGGCCAAGGCCGCATGCACAGCATCGCCGACAGAGAATTTACCCAATTTATCCAGCCAACTCTGCAAGCTTCCGCCATCGACAAATTCCATGGCAAGATAATGGAGGCCCGAAAATTCTCCTACTTGAAAACAGCGGACGATATGATCGTGATCCAATTTCGCCATGACTTTGGCTTCACGATAAAATCGCGTTACATACTCTTTGTTTTCAGCCAAATGGCGGGCCAGCACTTTCAAGGCGACTTCGCGATCCAGGCTGATTTGACGGGCGCGGAAGACCGCTCCCATTCCACCTTGACCCAGTTTTTGTGTGACTTCAAAGTCACCAATGACGATCGGCTGCGTGATCTTCTTATCTCGGCTCATCAAGTCACTGGCTTGTTGTGACGTGACACTAACCGGTGCTTGGCCCTGATCACGCACGGTGTGCGTAGACTCGTTTAATGCAAATGAATCGGTATGATCCTCTGGCTGGCTCGATTCTGTGAAGGCAACGGTAGCGTCCAAGGGACGTACTTTACCTTGCCCCTGCTTTGGGCCAGGTTGTTCGGATGCTGGCATGACTTCCTCTCAAGCAGTTACAACCATTATTAATGAATAAACCAATCTCGTTTCGCGACGTCAAAAGACTGTATAATAAAAGGAATGCATCGACGTTCGCAGGAAATACCTCAAACCCATTGAATGGCATTATGAGGACCAAACCTAAACCAATTATGCTGTTGGCTTAATTGATAAGCAAGCAGGAACTGCTATTCACGACCAACTCAATATTTCTTGCCTTTTACTTTTTGCCAGATAGTTGACGGACTGCCTAAACTTAATCACACATACCAACTCAATATTTCTTGCCTTTTACTTTTTGCCAGTGCTTGTGAGCAGTTCCATAGCGATCAAATGCTTTTTGCCCCGGAGGTACATGATACCGTCGGCTAAAATGGGAGCTGCCCAACAGGGATAATCCAGCCAATATTGCCCGCCCAGAGCAGCATCCCTTTTTGGTTCCCACGTGGCTACCACATTGTAGCGATCTGCCTGCGCTCGTATCAGAATGATCTGACCTTCTTCGGTTAATACAACGAAGTGTCCATCAACGTAAAGTAAAGAGGTTCGACCCAAACCTTTCTGCCGCCATTTGAGTTTACCCGTGGCCCACTCCACACACCGTAATTCGGCCTCATTGCTTTGGCGTCCATGACAACCATACAAATGACCTTCGTGCAAAACGGGTGTCATCCAGTGACAGCCCAGGCTTTTATCGCGTCCCTTATCCTGATCCGACCAGAGAACACGCAGCTGCCCTTGCTCCCATTGCAGTAGGGCACCGCCCAGTTGATAGGACTCTGTTATAAACACCTGGTTACCATACACGACCGGATTGCTGGCATTCACACTTTCGACCAACCGTGCTCGCCAAGGGAAAAAAAACCTATTCTTGCCAGCACGGGGTTCAATCACCAACAACCCGCTTCTCGTAAAAATCAATCCTAAGTCTTGCTTGTCCCACTGAACAACCAAAGGCGATGCATAGCTGGCAAGTTCATCACTCAATCGATGTTTTTCCTTTCCTGTTTGTTTGTCAAATATCACCACACCCGTGCCATTGCCTTTAAGGTTTTCGAAAGGAATCTGGACGCTGCCTTTAGGGCTTCCTCCCACCATGACAATCAAGTCTTCCCCATGAACCACGGGAGTACTGCCAACACCAAAGAAATTCGGCACCACACCATATTGAGTAAACGTGTCCACCTTCCACAGCGTTTTGCCATCCTGAGCCGCGACACAGTAAAGCATGCCCTCGGCACTGTGCAGATAAACGCGATCCTCATCCACCACGGGACAGCAGCGCGGACCACCGTCGTAACCATAGGCATCAACATACTGCGTTGGGAAATGACGAACCCACAAGGTTTTTCCCGATCGGGCATGCAAACACCGCAGACGTGCCTGATCGCACATGCGATCGTAAAGGTATAGCTTGCCGTTGGCGCATGTCGGAGCGGCATAACCTTCGCCAACGTCTACTCCCCACAAGACGCTTGGCCCATCCGCGGGCCAATGAGTCGGCAACCCTGTGGCAGTTGATTTGCCATCATGGGTCGGTCCCAAGAAACACGGCCAATCCTGCGGCTTGTTGTTGCCATCGCTCAAGCCGGTATGGGCTGAACTACTCAGCTCGACTACGACCAGCCATACCGCACATAGGCACAAAGCAGATACCCAACTCCGTGGCTTACGCAGCTGCGACCAAAACACGTGCATTTTGCCCTCATCCACAACCTGCTTCAAAAGGCAGATACCATCGGCCCATCGTAACCGATTCTAGTTTGAAATGTGCATGAATGACAGCGGAAGTTGCTTCGATTCAACCCATCCACTCGCATTCGGTGCGTCACACCAGGATGCCTTGCCGTATTACTCTTGGACGGACTATCAGCAATTGAAAGAGTTTGATCCGTGCATTGGTTTTGAATTGATCGACACCCCACACATGATTTATCTCGCAGGGTTTTCCAACACCTCATCAACTCTTGCAGATAACAATTATTGCAAGGGCAACTTACTAATCGTCGCCCAGTTGATGAATCGTATTATGAATCGTTCCTTGGACTGGTTTGCCGCGCGATGTGCGTACCGAATAAATGATCTCCATGCACCAAGTGGGTTGCAAATCAGCAATGACGAGTGAAATAGTCTTGCCGTCCGCTGAAAGTGAGGCTGCTTTTACCTTTAATTCACGCTCGTTGTAATGCTGCGAGCCATAAGCCGCTGATCGCTTCAAGTCCCAAACTTTGACGTAATAATTTTTGACATCGCCAACGGATGATGCATCAAGGGTATCGCTGTAAGTGATGTTGATGCCCGTTTTCACTGCCTTGAGCTGCGTTGGCAAATAGACAGGCTGACCTGTGTAACGAACGCGGTAAAAGCCACCTGGTTGCGTCTGGTTACCTGCCCAAGCAAACAACCCGCAGCAATAGAGTTGCCCATCACGAGGATTAAACCGGCCACGCATCACCCCCGTGGGAAAAGGCGGCAACGGCAAGGCACACATCCCTCCTTGTACTTTTCCATGGACGTTCTCAAATGGGACAACGAATATCTTTCCGTAACCATAAGAGAAATTCAGAAGGGAACCTTTGAGTGGCCACCATTGGTCGCTGCTTACCCATAGCAGTTCAGACGGCGAGCGGTCAAAGGAGTTGGTGATCCAACAAACGGGTTGGGCCATGGCGGCGTCGGATGCGTCTTTGACGTTGTGATAGCCCCAAAAATTGCCATGAAAGCTGCCAACTTCAACCAGATTGATACGGTTTTTGGGCAGCCAAAAGCCTTCCTGGTCGGTCAGGAAGAAGGTGCCATCTGGATTCAGGCAGACGCCGTTGGGAGCGCGAAAGCCAGTGGCCAGGATATGGGTTTGTCTCCCATCAGGGGTCACCTGCAAAAGCGTGCCATGATGCGGCACCAGGGCCTTGAGCGCATGCCGAGCTGCTCGAGCATAATAAAAGTTGCCTTTGGCGTCCGCTTGCAAGCCCATGGCAAACTCATGGAAATGCTCGGTAACCTGATGGTCGTTGTTGAAATTCTCGTAATAATCGGTTTCACCGTCTCCATTCAAATCATGAAGACGAACGATCTGATCGCGACAACAAACGAATATTTGCTCATTCACGATTTTCAACCCAAGAGGTTGGAACAAGCCCGAAGCGATACGTTGCCAGCTCAAGTGTTCATCGTTGGACAAGAGTCCACGCACCAGCCAAACATCGCCATCCCAAGAACAGATCGCGGCTCGGTCGCCATCCTTGAAGAAATCGAAACCGGACAGTCTGGTCTGAGCCATCCAAGGGTTGGCCTCAGGGATTGCGAATGTATCCATGGCAAACGGACCGTCCGGCTTGCCAAGTTTGATAGGTGTTTTGATGAGTTGAGGCCAATGACGGGGGCCGCCTTTTAGAAATGGCGAAAGGTCTTGCGGTGGTAAGGAGTTTCGAACATAGGCATCCAACATGCTTTGCTGACCGTCGCAGTGCAGCACTTTCAAGGCAATCGGCGTGGATGTTGCGGGTATACGCAGTAGCTTGAAGCCATTCTTTTCCAACAAGGAAACCGGTCGTTGACAAACAACCTGCGCAGCCAATGTTGCAGGAGCAATGCGCAACAGCAAATCGTGAGGCGAAGGACCAATGTTGATCGTGCGATTGAAAATCAATACTTGCGGATGCTGGGGGTCGCTTTCGTAGCCGGGTGATTCAAGAACTTCAGCCTTGCCGACGGAATACGCAACGATGACGCGCTGGCCGAAGTGATACAATCCCTTGTAATGCGCCCAATCCCGCGGCAATGGGCCATAGGGTTGACCGTCAAGCCCTCGCAGGCGGGGATCTTCGAAGTCCTCATTAGCGGGATTGGCCCACCCTGGGCCGATGGGCAAGCCCATGTGGACTTTTCCAACCAGGCGTGGGTGTACTTGATGGCGGCCATTGAAATGAATGCAATTATAGTCGATGAACCCAGGCTCGCTCCAAGCAGCTGCCATGCGCATGGTGTCGTGATCGAACATCATAAAGACATGACCGCGGGCAATGCCACCTTCGCCAGGGTCGAGTCGGATGGCAATCCCCTTGTAAGCAAAGTTTGGCTTCGGTGGATGTTTAGGGTTCTTATCGTGGCTGTTCGATGAATCGAGATCAGGGATTTCGTATGTTGCTATGAGGCTTGGTCCATAATCCATCATCGCCCATGGCTCGTGCAACACCCCGTTGGGCCCCTGTTCTGATCCTTTAGGCAATGCGTCTAAATAGGGTTGATCAACTGCTGCATATTGGCTCGGATTATAACTTTTCAGGTAGGCTTCGCGAATGTAGTGAATCACGTCGTATTTCTGTTTAGGGACCATCCAATGCTGCGGTGTCATCATGCCGTAGCCTTTGGTCAAGGTTTGGTACATGCTGAATGGGTCGTTACCGTTTTTGAACTTATCTCCAGCAAAGCGAAGAGCTGTCGGCAACGAGCCTGCCTGCTCGCGGGTCCCGTGACAGGTGATGCAAAGGTGCGTATAGATTTTCTCACCACGGTTGAAGCTTTGCTTATCCCAGCCTTTAATCAAACCCGCATGATCGAGGTTCTTTTCGTACTCGGGCAGCGGCGCCCGACCGATGAGCACATGGTCGGGCCGTAAAGCCAATACGCGCGTTGGCCCTTTGTCCGCAATCTCCATGACATAGCGAATGAGGTCAAGAAACTCTTGTCGCGTCGCGAGCAAGTTCATCAACTGCTCTGGCATCAAGGAAAGGGGACTTTGCCTCCGTTCCTCGATGTCTTTGCGAAGAACGGTCAACAAGCTTTCATCCTGATTGGGATCGCGCATAACAATGGCATCAGGACGATCTTCGACGAGTACACCCGTGATGAGTTTGCCCTTGGTGGTCGTAAGGGTAATCGACTCGTAACCTTTTTTGATTACCTTAGAGGGGTGCAAGATTGATTCGACGAGATAGACGTCCGTGAAATCAGGTCCTGGTTTCGATAAGTCGGGGCCAACCCCTACTCCTTCGGATGGGATGCGATGGCATTTGGCGCAACCGAGATGCGGCTGATAGAAAAGCAAGGCTCCACGAGCGGGGTCACCTGACGTGCGAGCATCACGAGCCAGGTTAACCACGTCTTCTTTGACCAATTGCTGATGTAGCGGCGTTTGCCCTTGTGCTTGCTGTGTAATGAGACTGAAAACAACAAGAATGGTCCAAAGGGTTTGTCGTTGCACGACAGTTCCTCATGACTGCCAATGGAATAATGGACGATGACAACGATGGCGGCCAAGCGATGCCATTGTGGGTGAATGGATGTTAGTTTAATCAGTTACGGTGTGGATGCCATAAGAAACATGCAAGTCTTACGTGTAATTGGTTATGACGACTCATCTAAGTTGTCAACATCCATGCCGTACCTTGTCGTAAAGGTGCCATTTCAGGGGTCGTGACGACAGCGAACGATGCGAAAGCCTGTCGGCAGCCTGAAGATCGTATCGGTCCATTCTTGATCAGCATAATTGTAACGAATTTGCATAGCCCGTGTTTGTCCTGTGAGCAGCTTGTTACATATAGCATCCAAGGACAAGCGTTCTTCCTTGGAATAGACGCACCCTGCGTTTTTTTCATTCACGCCGAGGATGGTCGTGGAAGTGGCCAGGTCTTGGAAAAGCTGTTGCAGGGTTTGCGAATCGACGACACCATCGATCATAAGCGGCACAGGGGGACCTTCTGTAAACGTGGGCTGTGTCATAGTCAATCCTTTGCGAAAAAATCATGCGTCTTTTTGACTGATGTCACATGACACTGCGTACAGTTCGACAACCATGGATGGGTCGTGCGAATGCCTGGACGGGTGACCAAGCCGTGGCAGCTCATGCAGTCCTCCCGCAGCCATAGATGATGCGGAATGGTCGGTGGCGCACCAGGATTGGCCCGATCGCCAGGACCTGACCGGAGCATTCCTGCAAAGTCGTTCTTTGGCATTTCGACGTTGCGCGCAAAGCCCGTAAAGCTTTTTTCAACATGGCATTGTGTGCAATTCGACAGCACGGCATGGCTGATTTTCGAAGCCACACGATCGCTTATTTTTAACCCTTGCTCATGACAGACCAAGCAATCCGAGGCAGTCCTGGAGATCACCGGATGCGGGATCGTCGGCGGCGCACCATCATATGCTCTGTTGATGGCTCGATGTGCTAACGCGGCTTGTTTCATTTCTTCTGTTCGGTTGACTTGATCGGTAATCTTCGGCTTATCGAAACGTAATTGCGACAGGGAATCACGCCGGTTGGCATTAGGTTTGAGATGTGCATCCATTAAATGCAAATAATCCGCTGCTGCGGGAATGCCCTCTGTTGACGCGGGCAAGACGGTCTGGGCACGATAGGGCTTGGGACGCTCGCGTATGCCAAAGCTATAGCCAACAACTCCAAGGCTGATGCCCACCACCGCCAGCAAGGGGATGTAGCGGCGAAATTGAACGGGCAGTAGCCTTTCAGCTCGATGATGCGTTTGCGGTGAGCCGATTGTTGCCATGGATCACCTCACTATTACGTCGTAACTTTGAGCAGTTTTGCGGCACATTTCTTATAATCAGGCTCTTTGCTGAACGGGCAATGGGCTTCGAGCGTCAGGCGATTGATCAATTTGGTTTCGTCGAAGAACGGAACGAATAAATGACCTTTTGGACAAATCCCTCGCCCATCTATCCACGCGGGCAATTCCACGGAGCCCCGGCGTGTTTGCAAGCGAACCTGGTCACCCGACTGGATGCCAAGCAACTGTGCGTCTTCCTTGTTGACTTCAACATAGGCTGACGGCATGGCTTGCCTCAATGGCGGCACGCGGCCCGTCATCGTCGCAGTGTGCCAATGTTCCAACACGCGGCCCGTATCCAGCCAGAAAGGATAGTCCTTATCGGGCATCTCTGGAGGTGGGATATATGGCCGAAACCAGATGAAGGCTTTATCGTTCTTGGCCGCAGAACCATAGAACTGAATCCCGGCTCCCTTAGCGACGTAAGGATCATATTCTTCCAAAAAGCGGTAACGTGTTTCTTTCCAGGTTCCATCGGCTTGCTTGACCACAGGCCAGCGCAACCCGCGTGTTTTGACCAATTCTGCATAGGGGGCAACATCTTTGTGTTTGATCAGGGTGAAGGGGCGATACTCCTCATAGAGTTTTTCGTCGACGTTCACTTGGCCGTAATAATTCTCCCATTTCCAGATGGCTACCTCCTGCCCAGAGGCATCGCTGACGTGGAAGAGGAACCGGCCATCCTTATCCTTCATGCCCGGGAAGCCACGATCAAAGAGCTTACGGGCCACGGCAATTATCTGCCAGCAATCATCGCGTGCATCGCCCGGGGGATTGATCATCTTTTTCCATTGTTGTGTACGCCGTTCGGAATTGCCGTAGACCCCACTTTTCTCCACCCACATGGCCGAGGGCAGAATTAAGTCGGCCAAAGCCGTTGTGGCAGTTGGGTACACATCTGACACAATCAGAAACTTATCCGGATACTTGGCTTTCGCTTCAAAGAGCTTATGCACATTGGGCAATGATTGGCCTGGGTTGGTGACTTGAACCCACAGGGTGTCGATATCTCCGCCCTGCTCTTTGGGTGTGCAGAACTTTTCCCACAGCAACACGGTGTGATAGCCTATTTTGGGATTTATCCGGCCCTTCGGCAGGTTCCACAAGGCCTCTGCCTTGGCAACATGCTCGGGATTGTCCACACGCAAATCGCCTGGAAGCGCATGGGATAGCGTGCCCACCTCGCGAACTGTGCCGCAGGCTGATGGCTGGCCCGTGAGTGACTGCGGACCATCGCCGGGCCGCCCCCAATGGCCGCTCAGCAAGTGAATGGCATGAACCAGATTATTGATGGCAGTCCCCTGCGTGTGCTGGTTCATGCCCATACACCAAAGGCTGCTGATTTTTTTCGACTTGTCAGCGAACAGTGCTCCTAACATTCGGAGCTGTTCCACTTTTAGCCCTGAAATCGTGGCGACTTTCTCAGGTGTGTATTCTGCCACAAGCTGTTTATACTCCTCAAATGTGCACGGTTCTCCCATGAGGGTTTGGGGATCGGTTGGGCTTTTCCACGGTTTGCGAAACATGCAGTGTCTAGAAACAAAATCCGTTGCCACCGCATTCTTGGCAATCACTTGCTGCGCGATGCAGTTGGCAATAGCAAGATCTGATTGCGGTTGAAACAGCAACACATGATCTGCTCGCTCACTGGTGCGGGTTATGCGCGTCGTTAAATCGACCAGCGTGATCTTGTCGCCCCTTAGCTTGCGGTCAATAAAGCGACTAAACAACACAGGATGCATTTCAGAGAAATTGTTTCCCCACAGGATGAGCACATCGCAGTGATCAAGATCGTCATAACAGTTATAAGGCTCATCGACTCCGTAAGTGCTGATATATCCGGTCACGGCTGAAGCCATGCACAACCGCGCATTGGGATCGATGTGGTTATTGGATAAACCTGCCTTCATGAATTTATTGGCTGCGTAGCCTTCGGGAACCGTCCACTGACCAGACCCATACATAGCAAATCGGCTTGGAGCATCCAGGATGCGCGCAGCAATCATGTCAAGCGCATCATTCCAAGAAATCGGGACCAATTCGTTGTTCTTGCGAAGCAAAGGTGTCTTCAGGCGATCTTTGCCATACAGAATGTGCCCCACGTGGTATCCTTTAACACAGAGCAACCCCTTATTCACCTCTGCCAAACGATCGCCGCTCACGGCCACGACCTTGCCATCTTTTACTCCAACTTGCACATGGCAGCCCGTACCGCAAAACCGACACGGCGCTTTATCCCACATCACGCCAGGGATAACGGGCAAACTTGTGCCACCCGGCGGCATGGGAGCGTCGGCTTGCACATGCGCGTTCAGCGCCAACGTCGCAGCGGACATGGCCGCTGAATGGATGAAATGCCGACGCGTGATCTCAGCAAACAGCGACATGAGTTCCCCCCCGATCCGCTTCATCCCAGTGGACAAACACAACTTCTGCCGCTTCGACTCCCGGCACCGCCAGCAACCAATCATGCCATTGCTGTGCCGATTGTGCGTTGTCCACCTCCATAACCAACGCAACCGAGTCTCCCTGCATTGGCCCTGCTGTGAACGCACCAGCACCCATGATGGCAGTTAATGCAGACGCTTTGAACTGTTCGTCGTTTTTCAGTCGAATGACTAAACCACTCGTATACACCGGCACCCTCTCCTAATTGTCACAGCTTGACACTGCTAAGTTAGCGGCACAAGACGAGTAAATCAAGATATAAAGATAAGAAGTTCTTGATTTCTGACTTTGGATTCCTTATCTTTACCATCGTCGATGATAGGAGGGATTAACATGATTGCCTTTCTTGATCGTGCACGCGTCAGGATGTACCGCTTTGGGGTCATCGTGAATGCCACCTTTATTATCGCGGCCGCTAGCGGCTGTCAGCAAGAAAGCATCCATCCTACAAAGGAAGTCATCCGTACGGTCGCCGTCAGGCATCCTGTGATCATTACTGAACCCAAGAGCCCATCAAAGATAATGACTGGCATGTTGGATGAGCGTGGCAAACCCATCGAATTAACTTGTCTTTCGTGTCATGCCATCAAGCCTGCAAATGGTTTCGCAACCATAGGTACGCCGCTCCAGGATTTTCACCAATCACTGGTTGGCCGACATGCCCAGCTTACTTGCATCTCCTGTCACGATCCAGACAGTGGCTACGATTCGCTTCGCTTGGCAGATGGTCGAAAAATTCCATTCACCCAATCCATGCGTTTGTGTGCTCAGTGCCATGGCACGCAATATCGGGATTATCAGAACGGTGCTCACGGAGGCATGGCGGGCTATTGGGATCTCAGCCGAGGCAGTCGCGTGCGTCAGCATTGCATGGTATGCCACGATCCGCACGCACCGAAGTACCCTTCGGTCAAACCTGCCCCAGGTCCCAACGATCGCTTTTATCAGGGAGGCGCCCATGAGTGAACGAACAGCCATTTCTTTGCCGATGATTGGGGAAGTTAATCGAAGAACGGCCATCAAAGCTGGGGTTGCAACGTTGGGCATTGCTACTTGGGCAGCAGCCATCAAACCCTGGTTTGAATGGGTGGCTGAGATGGACCCAGATGAATTTTTACAGAAGCATTATCGCGAACTGACCCCTCGCGAACTGCAAGACATCTTGATCAGGCTGACTGAAGATGCGCGAAAAGAGACGGGTCGTCCTGTTAAAGTCAAAGACCATAAACCAATCCCGGGTGTGTCTTTTGCATATGCTTTGAACTTGAGCATATGTATTGGCTGCCGAAAATGCGCGGAAGCTTGCCATGTCGAAAACAATCACGATCGGCCCAGTAACCAAAGTTACATCCGCGTCTTTGAGATGGAAAAAGGCGGCATCGATTTCAGCAAAGGCAATGCCCATTACAACCACGCCGTGCCTGCAAAAGATAAGTACTATATGCCAGTCCAATGCCAGCAATGCGAGAACCCGCCTTGCGTGAGTGCATGTCCGATTGAGGCGACCTGGCAAGAAGCCGATGGCATCGTGGTGATTGATTACAACTGGTGCATCGGCTGCCGCTATTGCGAGGCCGCTTGTCCTTATCATGCTCGTCGCTTCAATTGGGAAAAACCACAGGTTCCGGCCAACGAAGTCAATTTGAATCAGAGTTATTTATCCAACCGCATCCGACCGCAGGGGGTGATGGAAAAGTGCACGTTTTGCTTGCACCGTACCCGCGAAGGGAAACTGCCCGCATGCCTGGAAGCCTGCCCGACGGGAGCACGCGTCTTTGGCAATGTTCTTGATCCGGATAGTGAAATTCGTTGGGTGCTTGAGAATAAACGGGTCTTTGTCTTGAAGGAAGAGCTGGGAACCAAGCCTCGCTTTTATTACTTCTTCGACAAATGATCGGAGGCTGGCATGCGCGTTGATGGGGTGACTTCTTACTTTCGTTTCTTGCGCTCTTCGCTCGGCGTGGCGACCGAGGGCGGTTGGATCTTCTTTACTTGGATGTTTGTCTTGACTGCGATTGCCTTGGTTGGAGCCAATGCCTGGGCGGTGCAAGTCCGTGACGGCATGATTCGGACCAATATGACGGATCATGTCAGTTGGGGCTTATATATTGCCAATTTTACTTTCTGCGTGGGTCTGGCGGCTGGCGGAGTGATGATGGTTATTCCGGCCTATCTTTATCATGACCGCGATATGCATGATTTAGTGATCATCGGCGAAATTGTGGCGATTGCCGCCATCGTCATGAGCACCTTGAGTGTTGTGGTCGACTTGGGGCGTCCGGATCGTTTTTGGCACATGATCCCAGGCATTGGCAAATTCAATTGGCCTATCTCCATGCTGACTTGGGACATCATTGTGCTCAACGTTTATTTGTTGCTGAATCTGCATGTGGTTGGGTATCTGCTGTACATGCGCTTCCTGGGTATGAAGCCGAATCCGAAATGGTATGTTCCATTCGTCTTTTTGTCGATCTTCTGGGCCATCAGCATACATACGGTGACCGCATTCCTCTATTGCGGTTTGGGGGGCAGGCCATTTTGGAACACAGCCCTACTGGCTCCCCGCTTTCTAGCCTCCGCGTTTGTGTCAGGACCTGCATTTATCTTGCTTGTTATGCGGGTGATTCGTGTTGGTGCTGATTTACCCATGCAACCGGGTCCAGCCAGACTGCTTGTGCAGATTATCCGCGTCGCCGCTGCTGCGAATCTGTTGATGCTCTTTTCCGAAATATTCACAATCTTTTACACGGGCAGCGGTCACGTGGCGGCAGCCATGTATTTGTTTTTGGGCTATGAGGGGCACTCTGGGCTGGTTCCATGGATATGGTCTGCCTTATGTCTCAATGGTCTTGGGACAGTGTTGTTTTTTACGAATGCGGCGTTAGAGCGAACGAGCACGCGGCTTATTGCGTGCATTTGTGTGATTGCTGGCATTTGGATAGAAAAGGGCATGGGGCTAATCATACCTGGCTTCATCCCTTCTACGCTTCATGAAGTTATTGAATACACTCCCAGCCTAACCGAGTGGAAAGTGACGGCAGGGATTTGGGCATTCGGTTTGATGATTCTCACCGTCACCATGAAAATCGCCATTGCCGTGTTTACGAATCAAATGCAGCAAACACCGAATGAGCTCACCGAACAACCTGGTATTGAACGATGACTCCTTACGGCAAAACAGCTCAGACAGCCATTGCAGCCGTAAGTCGGCTAGCCGAAGTGTATTCCAAAGACAATACCGTCAAATTAAGCTCAGCCGACATTGCCCAAAACCGCAACCTTCCTCAGCCGGTTGTTGCTAAAGTACTGACCATTTTGTCCCAAGCAGGAATCGTTCATGGTTCCCCTGGACCTGGGGGGGGTTATTGGTTGACACATCATCCTGAGAAAATCAGTCTCTTTCAAGTGGTCTCCCTCTTCGAGCGTTTGGATAAGAACGTCATTTGTCCTTATGGCCCAGATTATTGCAGCACGGGACCTCAATGCCCTTTGCATGACGAAATGATCACCTTTCGCGAGCAACTAACGTCTTTCTTGAAATCGACAACTTTCGCTCGATTCGTCGGTTGGAAACCCGAGCCCGCAAAAACCAAACGCTAAAGCATCTGTGCCAGGGCTTTCTCGCATGCTTTGGCGGCTTCATTGAACTGAATCACGAACCACCATCGCTATGCCAAGAGCTTTCTTTTCTTGATTGCATTCACCTGCTTTCCAAGCTACCTTAAAGCATCAGGTCTCTGTTTTTTACGTGAGGTTTCAATGAAACGATTCTTCTTATACAGCCTGCTTTGCTTGGCCCTTATTCCAAATGTTACCAACGGCCAAGCGAGTCTCTTTACCGAAATTGGATACACGGATCTCGTAAATCGCTTGGGTGGTTCGACGCCAACGGGAAATGGCATTCGCGTGTCGATGGTTGAGGTGTCCATTTCTGGCAATTATCGACCCGACACCAGCAGTTCGCAATTCACAGGCAAGACTTTTTTTGATTTTGGCGGGGGCAGCGGCACAAGCGGCCATGCTCAAACCGTGGCGGTGAATTATTTCGGGCTGACGGGGAGCATCGCTCCAGGGATCACCCAGATCAATACCTATCGTGTTGACGGTTCGGTTAGCTCGATTGATTGGTTTGGCGCAGCATACCTCAACTTTGACACGGTCAATGCCCCCCTGTCAGACCCCAGCAGCCGCATTATGAACCATAGCTGGATTGGAACCGGATCAGCGAACGATCCAGACAATCTGCAAGTCAGTCGGCGGGTTGATTTTGCCATTCGAAGGGATAACCAACTTTACGTCGTGGGCGTAAACAATGCCAACGACAGCATTCCAGCCTTGCTAGGCCACTCTTACAATTCCATGGCTGTGGGTTTGACGAATCGAGGAAGCAGCATCGGTCCAACGACCGGTGACACATCAGGTAGATCAAAACCAGACATTGTTGTTCCGCATTCGTTTACTAGTTTCGCCACACCGGTGGTTGGTGCCGCTGGGGCATTACTCATGCAAACGGCTGACGCCAAAAGCGGTGGAGAAAGCTTCGATGCCAGCCGGGTGGAAACCATCAAAGCTATTCTCATGACCGGTGCAACCAAGCAAGAATTCGTCGGTTGGTCAGCTCCCTATGACTGGAAGCGTATCAATAACGGTTCATTCATTGAACCCTTGGACCGTCGTTATGGCGCGGGACAGTTGAACATCAACAACAGTCACCGCATCATGGAGCAAAGCGAAAAAAATGGCACCGATCAGGTGGTCGATGGTTTGATCGGATGGGACTTTGATAGCTTTTCTGCACAAGGTCAAACGCGGCGCTATTATTTCGATACCCCGAATGGCGTCGATCTCATCACCGCTTCGGCAACTGTCACCTGGCTGCGCCGTATTGTGCAAGCCGGCGGCAATTTTGACACCTCCAACCCAACGCTATCCCGAATCGAACTGCGCCTATTTGAAGTCGATAGCAACTTTAATCTCACCAACTTGATCGACGCGAGCCTTTCACCGATCGATAATGTGCAACACATATGGAATACCAGCTCTTTGCAAGGTGGCAAACGATATGCATGGGAAGTGACCTTGGCGCAACTACCCAATGGTCAAACCGAAGAGAACTTCGCCATCGCTTGGATGGTCGTCCCAGTACCTGAACCTGCGTTATTATCAAGCACTGGGCTTGTCTTCTTTGGTTACATGTGGCTGCGAAAGCGAAAGCAGTCTAGGATTGTTCCTTCTGCTAACTAGAATAAATCAATCGCTAGGGGTGTCTGTCCGAGAAACGAACCATTGCACAATGACTCGTTTCGTTTGCAGGCTGAGATAAACCCTTGGGACCTGATCCGGATCATGCCGGCGTGGGGAAGCGATGCTTGGAATGAACCATTCGCAGCAGACGCGATAAAACCACGCCAGCCCACGGGTCAACCCGTTGGGCTTTTTCTACGTGGAGGTACTATGACCCAGCTCGAAGCTGCACGCAAAAATATGGTCACGCCCGAAATGGCCTTTGTCGCTCAGCGTGAGGATTTAGAACCCGAACTCATTCGAGCAGAAGTGGCCAAGGGGCGCTTGGTGATCCCCGCCAACAAAGTGCATCTGCAAAAGCAATTAGAGCCTATGGGTATAGGCGTTGCGACCAACTGTAAAATCAATGCCAACATCGGTAACTCGGCCGTCACCAGCAAGATCGCCGAAGAGCTGGAGAAGCTCCACGTGGCTGTGCACCTGGGAGCCGATACAGTGATGGATTTATCCACGGGGGGCGATCTCGATCTCATTCGGCAGGCTATCATCGACGCCAGCCCTGTTCCGATCGGCACAGTGCCTATTTATCAAGGTGTCAAGGATGTTAAAGAAGCATGGGATGTAACCCCACGGCAGATGTTGGACATGGTGGAGCATCAAGCTAAACAAGGCGTGGATTACATGACGATCCATGCCGGGGTATTGCTTGAATATGTGCCCCTCACCAAAAATCGCATCACAGGCATTGTGAGTCGTGGCGGTTCGCTTATGGCTGAATGGATGGTCAAACATCATCAGCAGAATTTCTGGTTCACGCATTTTGATGAGCTCTGCGAAATCATGCGCGCCTATGACGTGACGTTTAGCTTGGGCGATGGCCTTCGGCCTGGCTGCCTGGCCGATGCCAACGATGAAGCCCAGTTTGCCGAATTGAAAACGCTTGGCGATTTGACCCTCAAGGCATGGGACCGCGGCTGCCAGGTCATGATCGAGGGGCCAGGCCATATCCCCATGCATCAGGTGAAAATGAATGTGGAAAAAGAGCGCGACATGTGTCATGAAGCCCCTTTCTATGTGTTAGGGCCATTGGTTACGGACATTGCCCCAGGTTACGATCACATTACGAGTGCCATCGGTGCTGCACTGGCCGCGGAAGCTGGCGCAGCGATGCTTTGCTATGTCACACCCAAGGAGCACTTGGGGTTGCCAAACAAAGACGATGTTCGCCAAGGTGTCATCGCCTACAAAATAGCCGCCCATGCAGGGGACATTGCCCGTGGACGGAAAAATGCGCGAACCAGAGACGACGCTCTCAGTAAAGCACGCTTTGAATTCGATTGGGAAAAGCAGTTTGAACTATCTTTGGACCCGGAAACCGCGCGACGGATGCACGATGAGACCTTGCCTCAGGAAGTATTCAAATCAGCGAAGTTTTGTTCCATGTGTGGGCCCAAATTTTGCTCCATGCGGATCACGCAAGACGTTCGCCAACTCGCCGAGGAAGCCGAACGGATTGCGTTAGGCATGCAACGATCCTGAACCGAATTGCCTCGGTTAACCGAACATGGTTGTTCACATGGATTAAATCCCAAGCCATGCCATGCGAAGATAGAGTAGGACCATTCAAATGAACGGGTGGATTTGACCGTTGAAGGAGAGAATTGTGGCTGTTCCCGAGAAACTCAAAATGCCCTTTTATTTGATAACGGCTGGCGCTATTCTGGTCGCCATTCCTTTGTTGAGCCAGGCGATTATGACGACGCGCCATCAAGATCGCCTTCTTGAATGGCATAAATCTAGCACTTCCTCAAATCCCTATATTCCAGACCAAATGCGAACAGCCTGGGGAGATCGAACTGCCTTTGACATTGCCTTTTGCTTGCAAATCGCAACTCTAGGCGTGGGTTGCAGTCTCGTTGTTTTTGGTATGTGGTTATGGCGAAAACAGCGGTCAGCCAACCCAGAGTTGCTGGCACAACCAAACGTTGCAGAAACACCAACGCAACCCTATGTCTCTTAGTGATGTGATAAAAATTGATGGTGAGCCAAGTCTATCGAGGAATTTCAGGTTTGGATGGCGACACCGGTGGTGGCGGAGCCAAATTCATTTGCGGGGCAAACTTGCGACGCTCGCCGAGAAATCGAACATCTGTAAAAGTCCAACCTTTTTGTTCATCGCTTAAATTATTCGTTTCCATGGTCAATTCAAATTCAACTTCGCGATTGGCAGGCTCGAATTGACTTTGTACCGTTAACTGCCAACTCACAGGACCCGACTTGGTTTCGCGGAGCACCAGCAATGGCATGCGCACGCCAAATTCAACTTTGGAAACGGCAGGGGCATCTTGTCGAATCGCAGCAATTAATTGATCGAGTTCTTTGCGCTTTTCCGTAGATAGGTTCTTAAAGAGGCGGTTGATTTTTTCTCGATCTCCTAAGGATATGAGACTCGCTAAATATTGAACCCCTTTAGCAGCTACTTCCTCGGCATCTTTCACTTCTTTGCCATAATCGGTGACGGATTCATCCGTGCCAATTTCTTGATTAGTGATCACAATATACCAGCTACGCCGTCGGCCTGAAGGAATGTTTTCATAGTCGCTGGCAACGGTAAGCGTGAACGGCGTGTTCGTATAAGGTGAATTCAGGATATAGTTGAACTTCACGTCATAAAACTCGCCTTCGACTTTACTTCGCACGGTCGGTCGTGCCGCTGCTCTTATTTGTGCTTTGGAGCCTGACCGAAACAGCAAGGTCATCAATTTGGTGTTTCGAAAAACGTCGAACTCTGGGGCAATTCCGCCTTTGGGAGGTGGAAAGTGGCGTTTCAGTCGCTGCAAATCCGTCGGTGGGAAATTGATGTTGCGCAGGGACGGCTTTACGGTGTCCAGAAACGCTTCGCCTTCTTTGCCGGTCTGAACCTTTTGCAAGAATTGATCAGCAAATGCTTTGGCTTCACTTTCGATGATCCAACGTGCAGTGTAGTAGTTTGTCACCCAACCAACGAGACTGACCAGACTCAAAATCAGAGCGACCGTTGCCGCTGCATAACCACCGATTTGACCTTGAGAGTGGATGATGCGGCGGCGAACGATGTAAGCCAGCATGACGCCGGGGATAGGGACAATGAATAGATACCATATGGTATCCAAGTAAAAAATCAGCACCGATGCCAGCCCGAAGAGCACCGCCACGATAGCAAGTGGCTCCAATGGACGGTAGTCAACCGATTCTTTGGGGGGCGCAAGTCGGGTGGACATCCCAAATCTCCCAAGCGGTGATTGGTCTAGTCGTCGATGACCGATTCGTTGGCGGCCATTCGCTCTTCCGACAAGCCTTCACCTTGAACATTCCCGGATGCATCAAGATAGATTTTCTTTTGCAAAATCTCTTGAATCACAATGGCCATTTTGTCGCTAGCAATCATATCTACGAGCGGACGAGCACCATGGTTCAACATCACAACACGCTTTTGAATCAACGTTGATAACTTGAATCTTCCACCAACGCGATTCACAATCTCTTCTTCTTTCAATTCATCCAACATGTCATGCTCCTATATGAGAGTGCATTATCTCTTTCAGTTTGGCAACCGCCTGGTTCAAGTCATCGTTCACAATATGGTGCTGATAATGTTTGGCACCCGTTTGTAGTTCCTGGCGCGCGGAGGCGAGCCGCTTTTGCATCGATGCTTCATTGTCGGTTCGGCGTGAACGCAAGCGTTTTTCATATTCTTCAAGTGAGGATGTTTGAATGAAAACCAACACTGCTTCTGGATGAACTTTGCTGATCTGCATTCCTCCTTGCACATCCACTTCCAGCAAAACGCTTTGTCCTTTTTGCAGAAAAGGTTCGACTTCGGATTTTAACGTTCCGTAGCGATGTCCGTAAACATCGGCCCATTCAAGGAATTGCCCCGCTCGAATGCCATTTTCGAACTGTTCAGGTGTCCAAAAGTGATAATGCTGACCATCGATCTCTTTTGGTCGAGGCGGCCGCGTCGTCGCCGAAATAGCCAGCCGAACGGGCAAGCTGGGATCTGCTAACGCTTGAGCAATCACTGTTGACTTGCCGCTGCCGCTCGGGCCTGACAGAATGAAAAGTTTGCCGACCGGCAAGGACGATTTCCCTTCGGGAGCGCTATTCGACATTTTGCACAAGCTCCCGCATTTTTTCGATGATACTCTTGATCTCCACAACCTGGCGGGCAATTTCCAAATCGTTGCCTTTTGACCCGATCGTGTTCACTTCACGATGCATTTCCTGGATCAAAAAGTCGAGTTTGCGGCCTGGGCTTTCTGGTTCAGCCAGCATTTCCTTGAATTGCACCAGGTGGCTCCCCAAGCGAACGACCTCTTCTGAAATATCGCTGCGCTCGGCAAACAAAGCCACTTCCTTAACCAACGCAGCTTCGTCCAAGCTTAATTGTTTTTCTTCAAGCAATTGGCTTAAGCGTTCATGCAATCGCTCGCGATAAGCACGCACAACCTGCGGAACTCTTTGCTTTACCCGGTCGAGTTCCGCCTGAATTTGCTCAAGGTGCAATAACAATTCCTTGGCCATGGCTTTGCCTTCTTCCATGCGCATGGCATTCAGCCCTTGCAGGGCCTGCGACAAAACCGGTTCGATCAAAGGCCACTCGTCTAAGGGGTTGTTCCCACCAGGGGCAGGTTCGAGCAGCACGCCAGGAAGCTGCAGCATCTGCGCCAAGTCAATGTGCACGGCTCCGTGCCATTCTTCAATCATGGGAACCAATTGATCCAGATAAGCACGTACGACCAAAAAATTGACTGGGAAATCTTCAGCACGCACTTGGCGATTGATTTGTATTTGAATTTGCAGTGTTCCACGGCGCACGCAGTGGCGCACCGTTCGCTCAATATGAGCTTCCAGCAAATGGTAAGCGTCGGGACAGCGCAGGTTGATCTTTAAATAGCGATTATTGACTGCGCGCAGCTCAACACCGATGCTTAACGACTCGTTTTGCCAACGAGCTTCACCATAACCCGTCATGCTTAAGAGCACGAAGCAACCTCAAACGAAATGATCAGGGTTGTTGTTCTATAGGTTGGGTTGGGCTGGGTGCCACCGTCACATTGCTCGGTAGACGTGTCCCCCCTGGAATGACCAGGATTTGCACCACATTCAAGCCAATCCATACCAAGGCCATGATGATCGTCACACGCGTGAAGGTGTCGCCTGCTTTTGCTCCAAAGGCACTGCTCGTGCCGCCACCGCCGAGTGCGCCAACCAAACCGCCTCCACGCCCCCGCTGTAAGGAAATGATGAAGATCAAAACGATCCCGACAAAAAATAAAAGCAGGTTCAGTATCCAGGATACCCATTCCATATACGGACCCTTCCCTTACTTTGGCGATCTGGAATTTCCTTAGCTGACATTGTAAGCATGGACAATCGAACGGAAAGGTTAACCAGATCATCCTCAATGGGTCTGGGCCGCTGTCATGGGCTATTTTCGCCATCAGTGCGATTCATCGTCCTGATGATGCTTTACCTTGCTCGATCATCAAGTCGCGAATTTGCGTCAACAGTTGAGCTTCGGGAGAAGGTGGCGTAGGTTTGGCTTCTTCTGCTTTCTTTAAGCTGTTCACTAATTTCACCAAGATAAAGACACAAATAGAAATGATGATGAAATCGATCATGGTTTGGATAAATTGGCCATAATTCACCGTAGCCATTTTGCTCGGATTAGTCGGGTCCTGGCCAATGACCCATTTAAGTTCAGAAAAATTCAGACCTCCCAATAACTTGCCGATAGGAGGCATCAATACATCACCAACCAGCGAAGAGACCATTTTGCCAAATGCGGCGCCCATGATGACACCTACAGCCAGATCGATCACATTGCCACGTTGAATGAAGGTTTTAAATTCACTGATCCATTTCGTCATGATCATTACTCCTGAAATAGCTGTTACGAAAAGTTGAGCTGCGAAGCGAAGTCTAATCGGCACGTCTGTGTTTGTCGAGCGAACCGAGATGAATTCATTGGTAATGTCGGCCAATTCGTGGCTGGCTAATTAAAATGACATCAAAAGAGGAGCCATGCATGTTTGCAGAAGTCGCAGCTTGGATGCAAGATCTCCAAGACCAGATATGTGCCTCATTGAGCCAGATGGATGGCTCGCTATTTCACGAAGACGTTTGGCAAAGGCCTGGTGGGGGTGGCGGTCGAACACGCATCATCAGTGAGGGACGCATTTTTGAAAAAGGCGGAGTCAATTACTCAGCCGTCCATGGTGAGTTAACGGCAGATATGGCCCAAACTTTACCAGGAACGGGCCGCAGCTTTCAAGCGACCGGTGTCTCTTTAGTCTTGCATCCACGCAATCCCATGGTCCCCACGGTCCATGCCAATTTTCGCTTTCTGAACAAAAATGATGCCTGGTGGTTTGGCGGTGGAGCCGACCTGACACCCTATTATCCCTATCGTGATGATGTCATTCATTTTCATCGCGTCTGGCGTGATGTCTGTGAACGCCATTCTCCACTGGTCGATTATGCTCGCTTCAAACAATGGTGCGATGAGTACTTTTTTTTGCCTCACCGACAGGAAGCGCGGGGGGTGGGAGGCATTTTTTTTGATTATTTGACGGGCGATTTTGCTTCACTCTTCCAGTTTGTTAAGGATGCTGGCCAAAGCTTCATTCCCGCCTATGTACCCATCGTTAAGCGTCGCTACGAAGAGCCTTATTCTGAAAATGAACGGTATTTTCAGCAAATTCGGCGCGGTCGTTACGTTGAATTCAACCTGATGTATGATCGTGGGACCTTGTTTGGGCTTAAAACGGGAGGCCGAATTGAGTCCATTTTGATGTCGCTACCACCCATTGTTCGATGGGGGTATTCATTTTCCCCCCCGCCGGGCAGCCGGGAGGCCGAGTTATTCGCTTTTTTACAACCTTGCGACTGGGCGAACCAAAAGTTGACGTCCGAATCCTGAAATTACCTATCGTGGATTGTAAACTTTGATCTAAATTAGCAAATAACAAGAGATCCACGACATTCGGGGTTGAAAGTTCATCGTTATGAACTCATCGGCGATTCAATCAACCCGATCGATCACGAAGTCACGCAAAAGTGATTACGCTTCTCTCATTCCTCAATCCTATGTGCAGGCCCGCGATCGTTTCTTAACAGCTGCTTCGAAACTAGGCGCCAAAATTGAGTCGTTGCAGATTGCAGCCAAGGGACCACAAGGTGAAGACCTTTGGGTTGATGCCGCACTGCTCGGAGCAAGCCAACCGGGCCGGCTCTTGATTATTTCTAGCGGCGTCCATGGCATTGAAGGCTTTTTTGGATCTGCCGTGCAAACGGGGTTTCTTGAGGACGAGCTTCGAGGGGCTCAACTGCCAGCCGATGGTGGGTTGCTGATGCTGCACGCTATCAACCCCTACGGATTTGCTTGGTACCGTCGCTTCAATGAAAACAATGTCGATTTGAACCGCAATTTCTTATTACCAGATGAGCCGTTTTCAGGCAGCCCGCCTTTGTATAGTCACTTATATAAGCAATATCCTGCGACCATCAAACCTAGACGATTCAGCTTGCTGCTGGTTGGCAAATTGCTTTTCACCATGCTCCGACATGGGAAAAAGCAGTTGCGTGCAGCCGTGCCGGTTGGGCAATATGATTACCCCAAAGGCCCATTTTTTGGCGGCGCTCAGCCTGAAAAAATTCAGCTTTGGCTCCGTGATGCACTGCAGCGTTGGCTTCAAAATGCCAAGGAAGTTGTGCATTTGGACTTCCATACAGGCTTGGGTGCTTGGGGTGCTTGTAAACTCTTGATCGATCACGATCCTGAGTCGTCCAACTGTGATTGGTGGAAGCAGCACTTCAACCCAGCTTCGGTTGAATGTGTCAAAAGGGGCAACACCTCCTATCTGATTAGAGGAGCATTTGGCCGCTGGTGCGAACACCTAGCTGGTTCAATTCCGTACCGATTCGCCACAGCGGAATTCGGCACGCGCTCGCCCATGCGAGTTTTGGCAGCGATTATTTCTGAGAATCGAGCTTATTGGTGTGGCTTGAAAGCAAACCCGCACTATGCATGGATTCAAAAACGCATGATGGAAGCTTTTGTACCGTCAGATCGAGCATGGCGTGAAAACTCCATCCAGACAAGCATGGACTTGGTACAGCAAGCATGGATCAGCACTTTCCAAGCCATTTAACACCTCACTTATTCCCGTCAATCATGCTGATTGAATTATAGTCTGTTATGGTTATCCACTTTAACGCTACTTGGAAAAAGCTAGACAAGCAAAACCGACACCACCTCAATAACCCAAAACTCCTCAATTGACTGGCTTATCTGCCTATAAGGTTCGCCTTGAGTTTTAAGTCCTGTTGCAGTAGAAGCCTTCTGCAATTATCAGGACTATGCGCTTATCATTCTGGCGACTGTTTGGGAGTCCATCATGGCTGTGCGGAAATGGTTTGTCCGCTGCTTCGTCGTCGGAATCTTGCTGATTGCTGGAACGGGATACTACATCTTTGAACGTTGGACAAACCCTCAAATCGTTCGTGAACTTATCCTTAACCAATTAACGAAGCACTTCGTCGAGACGGAAGTCCGCCTGGCATCAGCTGAAGTAAAACTATTCGGCGGCATCAGTCTTTTTGACCTAAGATTTGGACGCAAAGCCTCGACAACAGAAGAAAGTTTTGCGGTCTTTCCTGAAGTTGTCGTCTATCCCGACAAGGAAAAGTTGACCCAGGGACAATTAGAACTTCACAAAGTACACCTCAAGAGACCTAAACTACATTTGACTCGGCTCAGCAATGGAAAATGGAATTTATCCCAGCTTTTTTCTAATCAAGAACAGGCCTCGATGCATTGGCCTATTGTGGAAGTGCGGTCCGGAACGATTACATTCATCGACGAAAAATACAAAGCTCCACCGATCCACTTTGATGAGGTTCGGCTCGATTTGATGCCCGAGAGTCAAACGCATGGGCGCATCACAATGGAAGGGCGCACTAGCGTTGCGGGAATCATTCGCTTGAAAGGCATGATGAATCTCTCCACAGGCGAGTTGGAAGCGAATGTCGAATTACCTGAAGTCGTACTCAAACCCGAATTATTCGAACGTATTGCACTCTACTATCCCCAATGGAAGACTTGGCAAGTAGACCTTACAGGGCGTGTTCGGCTCGCTGGCGCCGCAGCGTATCATCCGGGTGCAGCACAACCACTCAGTTTCAATTGCCATGGTCAATTTGTGCAAGGCCGTGTGCAGCACCCGCTTTGGCCCTTCCCGATCGAAGATATACAAGCAGCCTTTCGCGTTGCTGGTGGGAAACTTGAAGTCCATCAGTTTACGGCACGCATGCAAGAAGGAACGGGTTCGGGCTCTGGCAGTGTACATGTGGATGGATCAATGCATTTGAAAGCAGAGCTAGACCATGTATTGGTCAATGCATCCATTTACGATAAACTACCGCCCATTCTCAGTCAGTTGGCCAAGGAATTCAAACCACATGGCATGCTCAGTGCCCAAGGAGAAATCCACTGGCAAAACAACTATTTAAGTTTGAATTACATCGCCAAACCCCAGGGAATGTCGATTCTCTATGACGACCTACCCTACCCCTTCACCAACGTACGCGGAACACTCGCCTACAGCGAGCCACCCACTGGGCCGGTGATGCAAGCGAATATCACCGCAGAAGCCAGCGGCCAACCCGTTCGCTTGACAGGCCAACTATTTGGCATTGGCTTACGACCAGACAGCCCCTGCAAAGCCGGCTTCCAGTTAACCTTGCAAGGGGAAAATGTTCCTATAGACCCAAAACTTTATCAGGGCTTGGAACCCTATCCTGACACATTAACTTGGGTGAAAAAGTTCAATTTGCAAGGAAAAGTCGCTTGTTTGGCACAACTGGAAAGGCCTGCTGGTACCGAACCTGAAATTCGCCCACCGTTGAAAAAGACCATTCGCGTGAGCGGCAGTGATTTGGCCTTCCAGTTTGTCGATTTCCCCTTGCCGTGCCATCAAGGCAGCGGCGTCCTCGTTATTCAAAACGATGGAGCATGGCAATTAGAACAATTTCAAGCGAAACATGGTGAAGGGGTTATTCAGGTTGTCGGCAAGGCTGTCCCAACCACCCTGGGCGATCACCTCAAGTTGTATATCGAAGCCTCGGGCTTGCCTTTGGACGAAGAATTGAAGAATGCCATGCCTCGGGCCGTACAGGATGGCTGGGAACATTTCAATCCTGTTGGGGCGATCGATTCAGAAGTCAATCTCGAGGTGGTCTTAGGAAAAACACAACCGCAATTGGATGTCATCGTTCGTCCAAGGAAGTGCTCGATCAAACCTGTTTGTTTTCCTTACCTGCTCGACCAAGTCGAGGGCATCATCCATTTCAAAGATCAATCCATCACGGTTAAAAAATTAATAGGCCGACATGGGCCAACCATCGTCCGAGTTGATGAAGGCATCGTGCACTTGCGTGAAGCCAACAGTTTTCGAGCCGAGTTATTGCCGCTAGCTGTTGAACAATTGCACTATGATCGCGACTTAGCGCAAGCGCTTCCGCTCTCCCTAAAAAGCGCACTGCAAACTCTTCAGCCCGATCGCCCCTTCAATCTCGTGGCCAATGTCATCATCGACGAACCTGGCAAGGGCCGACCAACGCAATACGGATGGAACGGACAAGTTGAACTCAATCAATGCCGTTTGCATACAGGGATTGAACTGGAAGAAGTTACCGGCAAGTTAGCACTCCGCGGCACACACGACGGCGAAAAAGTTCAAGCGTGGGGCAAGTTGGATTGGAGCGAAGTTCGTATCAAAGGACAGCCCATTCAATCCGTGCAAAGTGACCTGACGATTCTCGGAGATCGCATTTGGCTGCATCAGTTGCGCGGTTATTTCCACGACGGTTTGTGCACCGGTTACATCGAAGCTGACACAGGTTCCAAACCTAGTTTTCAACTGCACATAAGGGCCAATCGCATCGATATGCAGTCACTGGCACGCCAATCCCTGAACCGCCGCGGCAAAGTGCAAGGCCGATTAGATGGAGAGATACGGTTGTCAGGTTCCGGTCAATCTCTGCGTGGATTGCAAGGGCAAGGCTGGGTCAAAGTAGAGCAAGGTGCACATCTTTATGACCTCCCATTGATCTTGGACTTACTCAATTACCTGAGCCGTCATCTGCCTAAAGGGTCCTCTTTCCAAGATGTTACTGCTGAATACAAGATCGAAGGCGATCGGATCATTCTGAATCACCTCGCGCTCATGAGCGATGCCATCACCTTGCAAGGCAAAGGTGAAGTGAAAATGGATGGATCGGATTTGAATTTGGAAATGTACGGCGTTCCTTATGGTCGAACTTTGCCCTTGCTTCCACCCATTATTGATCGCATCCCGCCCACATTAAGTAAACAACTCATGAAGATTCGGATCAAAGGTCAAGTTTCCAAAGTGGAGATTCTCACAGAACCGCTTCCTGTAGTGGTCGATCCTGTCGTAGACATGTTGCGTATGATGACCGACAGAAGCAATGGCAAAGAGAATCGACCCAACAAGCCATAAAATGTTGGCCCAGCCTCACGAGCAGAAAGCTTTGGGTCACGTTTAACGAGGTCGAGTTGGGAATGTGCCTCGTGGTGGACCATTGGTGTCGGCGTTTTTTTGTGGGTGAATGGTTACGATCAGACTGATGCGTCCACGCACGGGGCCAGTGCGATTTTCAAGCAACTGCCTTATTTCTTTACTAGCCGGTTTTTGCGAGCGGTTCGCCAGCATTCCCATGACAACGGCTGGTATTGGCAATGATGGCTTTGTGTCGGCAGGCGCAGGACTGACGGATAAGGAAACGGGCGCCACCCCTAAACTATCCGCCCAAAGTTTGTTCTGATTGGCCTCAACCGGGTACAGCAGAATGCTCTTTAATTGTTGTTCCATGTGCCGCCGTGAAACAGCACGTCGATCTTCATCTTCCAACGCGTAAAGCCAACGATAGAGAGTCGCCGGATGAATGTTCTCGACATAGACGATGAAGCTCTGTGGGCGGCGTATGCGTGAATTGGGTGGCAAGGGCGGTTCGCCCGGTGACGGCACATCCTGGTCTACATGGAAGCGTATACCATGGAGACCACCCGCATTCATAAGGTGCCCCAGGGTCTTGGTTGCATCGGAGCAGGCTACATCCAAGTGAAACAAGCCGCCCTGTCGAATGACGTCAGCTGATTGCTTTAGATCAATGCCCCGAACTTCAATAAATGCTGGCAATTTGAACGTCACAGACTTGAATGGATTGGTTTGCGTTCCAAGCGGACTCGTTAACAAATGAGGGGTCCCTTGATCTCGATACAACTGGGCCATCGCAATACTTGTATCGACCCAATCAAACCACAACTGCCCGAGGGCATCTTCCATTGGTGTATCAACAGCTTGAATGGCATCGATCGCTGATTGCACCCCCAGGACCGTCTGTTGACTCAATCGCCAATAAGGACTGATGGCAGCCGTTAAATCAACCCAACTCGCTGGTGCGCTCTTGGGTTCGTTTACGTGGCTATTGTTCGCGAGCTTTGGTATGCCTGCAGGTTGAGACTGAACAACGTGTGGGTTCAACCGTATCGGTTCTGCTTTCGGTTGCAGAGTCCAATAGATCCACAAACTGCCAATGCTGAGGGCTAATAGAACAGCCGCTGCTGCTCCATAATACCATGTGAAACTTGGCCAGGATCGCGAAGTCGGTGCTTTATTTTCACGAATAGCAGTTAAAATCAATTCGCTCAAGTTCGTTGGAGCGTTGACGGTTGGTAATTGCTGAATCCGTTTCGCATCTTGCTGTAGCTTTGCATACAGTAAGCGAGCCTCTGGAGAAGTTGATAGCAGCTTCTCAGCGCGCGCCTTTTCCTTGTGGCTGAGTTCGCCGTCAATTAGGCCGGTTATCAATTGCTGCCACTTCAAATCCATGGCTACCTTTCACCACCGTCAGATCAACTACTCTTGCGCTGTCGAATTCGGCTCAGCAATGGGTGCTGAATCGATGATGTTCCTTAATTCGAGGCGTGCACGATGAATGCGGCTGCGAACCGTTCCTATGGGAATTGACAAGATCTCTGCAATTTCCTCATAGTGCAATCCTTCAATGTCCTTCAATATCAAGACGCTGCGATGATCATGGGAAAGTTTCATCAAGGCTTTTTGAACACTTTCGATGTTCTCCCGGCGCATGGCCAAGATCATGGGATTATCCAGAAGCGTCTTGTCTTGCGTCTGTATCAATAACCGTTTGCCCATTTGGGTCGATTCTTGCTTGCTTAGACGGCGTCGTTGATCGATCGCCAAATTCATAGCTATTCGATACAGCCAAGTATAAAATCGGGAACCTCCCTGAAAATCTCGCAACGCTTGAAAAGCATTAAAAAAGGCCTCTTGAACGACATCGGAGGCATCTTCCTCATGCCCCAAGAATCGAAAAAGTGAGTTAAATAAACGATCCTGATAACGAACGATTAACTCACCATATGCTTGAACGTTTCCGCTCAAGCATTCTTGGATAATTTGCAGGTCATCCTTGTTAGCCTTTTTTAACATCTGAGACGTCGCAAACCGAAAGAAAGTTCCCGATCTCAGGTCGTCTTTGAGTTGATTCTTCAACCATTGGTCTCAGTTCAATACCTGAATGCAGGAATGGAAAAGCTCCTTGATGGACGGGTAAAATGCCATCGTCCTCAATCACGTTGGCTACGCATCACCCTACGCTGCTTTTGGACACGAAATCAGCATACCATATATTACTGTACATAGTTTCAAACAGGAAATTGAAATTACCTTCATAGTTGCTGCTTCGCCGTTAAGACACAGGTTGCAATAATCCCTCCATGCAAGACACAACGATCATTGTTCGTGGAGCACGTGAACATAACCTGCGCAATGTCCACCTGGAGTTGCCGCAAAATAAGCTCATCGTCTTTACGGGAGTGAGCGGTTCAGGGAAAAGCTCCTTGGCGTTTGACACGTTGTTCGCTGAAGGGCAGCGTCGTTACATTGAATCCCTATCGAGTTACGCCCGCCAATTTTTGGGGCAAATGCCCAAGCCTGACGTCGATTTCATTTCCGGGCTGTCCCCTGCCATCAGCATCCAACAAAAAACCGCAGGCAGCAACCCGCGATCGACGGTTGGTACCATCACGGAAATACATGACTATTTGCGTGTTTTGTTTGCCAGAGTCGGCCAGGGACATTGCGTCCAATGCCAGCAACCGATTACGCCTCAATCACGACAACAAATTGTCGAGCGCATTTTATCCATGCCCGAAGGGTCGCGTTGCCTCATCCTTGCTCCGTTGATCCGCAATCAAAAAGGGACGTTCAAAGACTTATTTGAAGATTTAATCCGCCAGGGATTTGTGCGTGCGCGAGTAAATGGCCAGGTTTTCCAGTTGACGGACGATTTAAAACTCGATCGGCAGATCAAGCACAATATCGAGGTCGTCATTGACCGCATCACCATCAATAAACAACACCGCAGTCGGCTGGCTGAAGCGGTTGAGCAAGCACTCAAACTTGGGCAGGAATCGGTCATCGTTGCCGTAGAAACAACCCCAAGTGCATTTCAGGATTTGCTGCTCTCTTCCCGCTATGCATGTAACCGATGTGGCCTCAGCTACGAACCGCCCACGCCGCAACTCTTCAGCTTCAACAGCCCCATGGGCATGTGCCCGGAATGCGACGGCCTTGGCATCAAACATGACTTTATCGAAGATTTATTGGTGCCAGACGCGGATCTGAGTTTTGCCAAAGGCGCGGTGGTCACGGTTGGCAAAATGACGCACATGGGGCGCTGGAGGCGCCATATCTTTGAGGGGGTTGCACAAGCTTACAACATCGATTTACAACAACCCTGGCATCAGCTACCTCAGCATGCCCGCAACATCCTGCTGTACGGAAGCAACAAAGTACCCGTGGTGTATTCCTGGCGTACACGTCGCGGCATCTGGAGACATAGTGAGCCGTGGGAAGGCATTATCCCTCAACTTGCCAGCAGTTACAAAAAAGTTCAAGCAGGCCCTCGGCGAGCTCAACTCGAACAATACATGCGGCAAATTCGCTGTCCTGCATGTGATGGTCAACGTTTGAATCCTCAAGCACGCTCGGTGCGCGTGGCCAATCAAACTCTGATTGCATTGGAGCATATGCCATTAGATGAGCTTTCACAGTGGTTTGCCCCGGGACAAGCACTTGACCAGTCATTAACCTCACAGCAACGACATATCGTCACGGAACTGGTTAAAGAAATCCGCGGCCGTTTACAATTCTTGATTGATGTCGGCTTGCACTATTTATCGCTCGACCGGACCGCCCCCACGCTCTCCGGTGGGGAATCGCAGCGTATTCGCTTGGCCAGCCAGATCGGCTGCGGCCTCGTGGGTGTACTATACATTCTCGATGAACCAAGCATCGGCCTGCATCCGAGGGACAACCTCAAACTGCTGCAAAGCCTACAGCGTCTTCGCGACATGGGAAATACCGTCATCGTCGTCGAGCATGATGAAGACACCATGCGCTCAGCGGACTACCTTGTTGACTTTGGCCCAGGTCCAGGCATTCGCGGTGGTCAGGTGGTTGTCGCCGGTACTTGGCAAGATGTTCTCAAGCATCCTGACAGTATCACTGGGCAATATTTAAGCCATGGTCTGTCGATAACGATCCCCCCAAAACGTCGGGTTCCAGGCAAGAAGCAACTGCGCATTATTGGTGCCGAGCATAACAACCTGAAAAACATCGATGTCGCGTTTCCACTTGGCTTGTTTATTGCTGTCACTGGTGTCAGCGGCTCGGGGAAAAGTTCTTTAGTGAATGATGTTCTGCTCGAGGGGCTTCGAGCCTATTTTGGTCGCAAACCATCTGTAAACGTTGAGAACGAAGAGGATGACGCAACAGAACACCAAATCGGCAAGCACAAAGCCATCGATGGACGAGAACTCATTGACAAAGTGATCGCCATCGATCAATCACCGATCGGACGAACGCCACGATCGAATCCAGCAACGTACATTAAAGTATTTGATGAGATCAGAAACCTGTACACCCAAATGCCGCAAGCCAAAATCCGCGGGTATGCAGCAGGTCGTTTCAGCTTCAACGTCTCTGGCGGGCGCTGCGAAGCTTGTACAGGCAACGGTTCGACGCGATTGGAGATGGATTTCCTGGCTGACGTGTGGGTGCCGTGTCAGGTTTGTGAAAGTCGCCGATTTAATCGCGAGACCCTTCAGGTTCGGTTCAAAGATAAAAACATCCATGATGTTCTGGAAATGGATGTTCAGGAAGCTTTAGAGCATTTTTCAGAGATTCCGAAAATCCGTTCCATGCTGCAAACGCTGCATGATGTAGGGTTGGATTACATCAAATTAGGCCAGCCCTCACCCACTTTGTCCGGTGGCGAAGCTCAGCGCATCAAACTGGCTCGGGAGCTTTGTCACCCAAGCAAAGGCCATACACTGTACATCCTCGATGAACCTACCACTGGCTTGCATTTTGCCGATATTCAAAAACTGTTGCAGGTTTTGCACGGCTTTGTCGCTCAAGGCCATACGGTGGTGGTCATTGAGCATAATTTGGATGTCATTAAGACGGCTGATTGGGTGATTGACCTTGGCCCTGAAGGCGGTGCGGGTGGCGGGCGTGTGATTGCAGAAGGGGCGCCTGAGAGGATCGCCAAAGTAAAACATTCATACACTGGCCAATCGTTGAAGCCCCTACTCGGATCGAAGCCACATAGCAAATCTGAAGTCAGCCAAGCACGCAAACCGATTCATGCCAAACAACCTGAACCCATCACCGCCATCGAAGTCAAAGGAGCATGCCAGCACAATTTGAAAAACATCAACGTTGTCATCCCACGGGATGCCATGACGATTTGTGCAGGTCCATCGGGTTCGGGTAAAAGTTCGTTTGCCATTGATACGGTTTATGCAGAAGGACAACGACGCTATGTGGAATCGCTCTCGTCCTATGCCCGACAATTTTTAGGTCAGATGCAGAAACCCAAGGTCGAACAGATACATGGCTTATCCCCAGCCATTTGCATCGAACAAAAATCAGCCAGTAAGAGTCCACGCTCCACCGTTGGAACCGTCACGGAGGTATACGACTATTTGCGCGTATTATACGCACGCTTAGGTCAACCCTATTGTCCGCGTTGTCAGCAGCCGGTCGGAACGCAAACTGCCGATGAAATTATTGAAAAAATCATGCACTTGCCTGAAGGGTCGCGCATTTACGTGCTGGCTCCCGTCGAGCGCAAGGGCATAGAGAAATATGAGCATATTTGGGAGGAGATTCGCCAAACCAACTTTCTTCGCGTTCGCGTCGATGGTCACACTTATGAGTTGGATGCCCTGCCCAACTTAGATCATCGACGCAAACACCGGGTCGAGATTGTCGTCGATCGGTTGATCATTCGCGGCGGTCAACGCGCCCGTATCGCCGATGCCGTCGAAGCCGCCCTTGACTTAGGCAAGGGGGTGATGCTGGTTGCCCATGTACGTGAAAACAGTCCTGAGAACCGATGGAAAACCGAACGGTACAGTCAACACCTGACCTGCGGGACATGTGGCCGCAGCTTTGAGTCCCTGAATCCGCATCATTTTTCCTTTAACAGTCCCTTGGGTTGGTGCACTGCCTGCGAGGGTTTGGGTGTGCAATTGGGTGTCAGCCCGACCCAGGTCATTCGCGATCATCAGCGATCGCTGGAACAAGGCGCACTGCTGCATTGGCCAGCTGTACACGATCCCGATTTTAACCCCTTCGCAAACACCTTATGCCAGCATTTGGATATTTCCTTGCAAAAGCCATTGGCTGCATTGGAACCACAGCAACTGCGGGCCTTATTGCACGGCACGGGTGAAACCTGGCATAACCTTCCCTTGGCCTCCAGCCAGGCGACCTTGCGATTTCAATATAAAGGGCTGCACCCAGCCATTGATGAAGCCATGCGCGTCAGCCATTTCTTCCGCGGTCACATGGACACGGATGTGACTGAAATCCTTTGCTCGACCTGCCAGGGAAGCCGGCTGCGTGATGATGCGGCTGCTTTTCGTTTTCAAGACATGACGTTGGGGCAACTAGTGGAACTGCCCTTGCAGCAAGTACTGACGCGTTTCAAGCAGCTCAAGCCGAGCAGTTTGCAGAAAAAAATCGCAGGCGATGTGCTTCGTGAGATTGTGCAACGACTGCAATTTCTGGTCGATGTCGGGCTGGATTATTTGACATTGAATCGTTCCGCACCAACGTTGTCCGGTGGTGAAGCACAACGCATTCGGCTAGCCAGCCAAATCGGCAGCGGCTTAACGGGCGTGCTCTATGTGCTTGATGAGCCCACCATAGGACTACACCCCAGGGACAATCGCAGGCTATTGAAAGCTTTGCAGCATCTCCGCGATTTAGGCAACACGCTGCTGCTCGTTGAGCACGACCGCGAAGTCATCGCGGCTGCTGACCAATTGCTCGATTTTGGCCCTGGTGCTGGCGATGAAGGCGGCAGCATCGTCGCGAATGGAACCGTTCAGCAAGTCAAGAAAAGCAAATCCTCTTTAACGGGCCAATATCTATCAAACCGACAGTCCATTATCATCCCCAGCAATCGGCGCATGCGTCAAGGCAAGGCTGGCCTGGAACCGCCAGCCAATGCCTGGCTGGAGATCCGTGGCGCCCGCCAGAACAATTTAGCGGCTATCGATGTTCGTTTTCCATTGGGATGCTTCATCGCTGTTACCGGTGTCAGCGGTTCAGGCAAAAGCTCCTTAATCAATGATGTTTTGTACAATGCACTGGCCCGAAAATTACACCGTGCCCGCACTTCGCCCGGTGCTCATGATCGTATCGAGGGCTTGGCCAACATCGACAAAGTCATCAACGTGGATCAAACACCCATTGGGAATACGCCTTCGTCCAATCCAGCCACCTATACGGGTGTATTTGATTTGATTCGAACTTTGTTCGCGCAACTGCCCGAAGCCAAAGTGCGCGGCTACCAACCCAGCCGCTTTGGATTTAATCGCCCAGGGGGGCGTTGCGAAGCGTGTGAAGGCTTTGGCCAAAAGAAAATTGAAATGCATTTCTTGCCTGATGTTTGGGTTGATTGCGATGTTTGCAATGGTAGTCGGTATGCCAAAGAGACTTTGGATATACGCTTCAAGGAACATTCGATTGCTGACCTATTACAGATGCGTATTCGACAAGCGATCGAACTGTTTGCCCAACAGCCAAAGATCAAACGCATACTTCAGACACTCGTGGATGTGGGCTTGGACTATCTATCGCTTGGCCAGGCTGCCCCGACATTATCGGGTGGCGAGGCGCAGCGCGTGAAGTTGGCTGCTGAATTAGCCCGTCCGAATACGGGTAAAACTTTGTACATTTTGGATGAACCCACAACAGGTCTGCATTTTGATGACATACGCAAGTTGTTGGATGTGTTGCAGCGGTTGGTCGATTTGGGCAACACAGTGATTGTCGTCGAACACAATCTCGACGTCATCAAGTGTGCCGATTGGATCATCGACCTGGGGCCTGAAGCCGGCAAGCAAGGCGGAAAGGTCGTCGCCGAAGGAACACCAGAACAACTCGTCGAACAAAGCAGTGATCAATCCCATACGGCCAAAATCCTCGCTGAAGTCTTGGCAAATGGACATTATGCGGAACGAGCTATTTTTGACCCGAAGCAAGCTCTTGAAAAAGAATTGGCAGAGGCTGCTCAACTCAAGCGGAGTCAAAAAGACGATACCGACTTGCCATGGGTCAAAGATGGCAAGGCCTGGCACACCCAAGGACAACGCGCTGGCCGGCATCGCTGGGAAGGTGAAGCGCTGAACTGGATTGTTGACACCATACAGGAAAGTGCTGAATTTAGTCCGACCCGGTGGAACCAACGCACGACTGTGGAAATCGCTGCAAAGCAAAAAAGCCAAGGTTGGTTCTTCCATGCTCACACGCTGGATCGGCATTTATTGTGGCTATCGTTTCGTGTGGGTAAAAATGCATTTCAACGAGAAGAATTAATCCGACAACTGAAGCTCAAGCAAACGGGCGATCCCCATGACCCCACGTTCTTGGATAATGTGCCCCGGGTTCGTGTGAAGAACATGAAAGGTCCGTGGCAAAGCATCGTCGTCGGCGTGCGTCATCTCGACGAAATCGACACGAATGGCTTTAAGAAGTTTTTGGATGCCGCGGTGCGGTCGTTTCAATCCTTATTGGGCAAGATGGATAATGACTTGGAAAAGTTCATGCCTTGGAAAATCAATGGCCAAGGCTGGCATTTAGGAGTAAAAGGGTTTCCCGTGGGCAAAAGCCGGCAATGGGACGCTGAGTTACTGCCCCAGTTATTAGATCTTTTGCAAAAACAAAACCGTCCCCTCGATATCAGTTGGAATCTTCGCGATGCCATTCATATACGCCTGAAAGCGACACGCATGATCTTCGCTCGGATCAAAACGAAAGAGGCTGAGGCCCTTGAGGTCCATTTTTACGGTAAAAAGGGGCAGGTCAATTTGCCAAGTATCGAACGGTTTGGATTCGAACGTGCCATAGAAACGGGCCGGCCCGGCTACGATGTCATTCGCATTAAGTTTCGAGCAATCGCTGAGATGCCCAAATCGGCCATGGCAGCATGGATACTGCAGTTTATTCACGAGTTTGAAGAACACTATAGCAAGCACGGCGGGTTCGCTCAGGATGACCTTTCATGACGGCACTTTGGGGCATACACATAGCTGATGGACTGGTTCGCGAGAGTTGGTTGATCGGCGGTTATTGCATCGCAGCTGTTCTATTGGTCTTGTCCGTCGTAAAAATCGATGCGAATAAGATGCCGCTCATCGCGTTGATGTCATCCGCATTTTTCGTGGCGTCATTGATTCACATTAAAATGCCAGGCACATCAGTGCATCTGCTGTTTAATGGCGTGGTGGGCTTGTTGCTGGGTCGATTTGCTCCCATGGCCATCTTCATGGGCTTAACCTTGCAAGCAACACTGTTTGGCCATGGCGGATGGACAACGCTTGGCGTCAACACTGTGATAATGACTTTGCCAGCGCTGATGTGTGGCTTCATCGTGCGAAGGTCTATTCGTAGGGGCAATTTACGACAAACGAAATGGCGTTGGCTCGTCGGCTTCAGTTTAGGAGGTTGCTCTGTTTTATTGACTCTCGCACTATACACGCTCGTTCTGCTCATAGGCACCCATGAGAGCCATGATCTGAGCAAACTGGCTTACTTTGTTCTGGTTGCCCATTTACCCGTTATTTTTATTGAAGCAATGATCACTGCAACGTTGCTGGATTTTCTTTTTCGTGTGCAGCCGTCATTATTGGGTGTGCCTGATTTGCGTGTTGGTCCTACTTAACTTATGCATGATCTTCGGCATCAGGGATGACGTCCACCATGGGTACCTCCCATTGCCCGATACCAGCTTTAACAAGTGCCACTCCCCTGCTCCAATCGATGCGGACAATTTTACCAGGACGGTCATATTGAGGGATGCGCACGGCATCACCCGGTTGCAGTTGACGCCGTTTTTGTTCCATTTGTTTGGCTGCTTCTAGTTCTTGTTCAACAGCTCTTTTTTGCAATGCCAATTGTTCTTTTTCGCGTAGTGCTTGTCGTTCAGCTTCGAGCGCTTGTAACCTTGCTGATTCCGTTTGCGCCTTCAATGCTTGCAGTTCTTTCCATTGGCCGGAGCGGCGTTGTTTACGATGCAGGTAAAAGCGTGCTCGCTTCAATAAGCGGCTAGGCATGGCCAATCGGCGAGCGATTTGAATGGCATTGCTCATACCATATCGGCCGATGAGCAATCGGTAGGTAGGCCTTAGAGTTTCAATGTCAAATTCAACCGCCGCATTTTCCACACGCTCATTTTTTAAAGCATAGGATTTTAGGTCACCCAAATGCGTGGTCACCATGGCTTTGCATTGGGAATGACGCAATTCATCCAAGATAGCCCATCCCAGGGCAGCCCCTTCAGAGGGGTCGGTGCCTGCTCCCAGTTCATCCAACAGCACGAGAATATTGGGGTTGATTTGTTGCAAGATGGAAGCAATGCGTGTCATGTGAGAACTGAAAGTGCTCAGTGACTGTTCGATGCTTTGTTCGTCACCGATATCGGCCAAGATCTGCTCAAATACGGGAACTTGGCTGCCCTCTCCTGCCGGAATGTGCAAGCCTGCTTGTGCCATCATGCATACCAATCCCACGGTTTTGAGGGCAACCGTCTTACCGCCGGTGTTCGGTCCGGTGATGATCAGCAAATCAAACTCGATTCCCAACCGTACATCGATGGGTACGACTTGATTCGATTGAGCCGCGCTTTGTCCGGAATGTTGTTCATCCTGTGCGGCATCTGAGCCTGGGGGTGCTTTTCGCAAACCATGCCGTTGCAAGTGCTCCAGCAAAGGATGGCGCGCCTGCCTGAGCCACAGTCGGCCCACATTGTTCAACTCAGGGGCAAAGTGACCATAATCAACACTAAACTTACCCTTGGCTAAAAGCAAATCGACTTGAGCCAAGGCATCAATGGCGTGTAACAACGGCTTGGCGACTCGCGCTACTGCTGCAGTCAATTGGCGTAAAACACGATGCTCTTCTTTTTGTTCTTCTGCCACCAGCAGTGAACGCTCAGCACTTAATTGCGTTATTTGGCTTGGTTCGATAAACACCGTATCGCCCGTGGCGCTGGTTCGGTGCACCACGCCCTGAACCTTATGCCGAAAATTCGTGGCGACCGGAAACACATAATGATCGCCGCTCATCGTGGCACTGGGGTAACGCAGTATTTTGCGAAATTCAGCATCTCTCAATAGCTTTTTGATTTGGTTCTGGATGCGGTCATCAACTTGCCGCAATTGCATGCGAACTCGGCTCAGTTCCGGGCTGGCTAAATCCAACACATGGCCGCGATCATCGATGCAGCCACTGATGGTTTGCGCTGTGACTCCTAAATCATCAATGCGCGCCAGCATTTGTTGCAAGCACTGCCAACGCTCATGCAGTCGGGAACGGTAACGATAGATTTGACCGGTGCAATGCAGCACATCCTTGATCTGGATGAGTTCCGTTGCCGCGAGCATGCTGCCGATGCCAGCGCGCCGAACCAACAAACGCACGTCCGTCAATCCCTGAAGGGGCGGGTGAAGTTGAGCGGCTATAGCCTCCGTCATCTCCGTAATCTCGCGATGCGTTTGCCGCAAGGCATCTAATTGAGTCGATGGACGCAGCGCTCGGGCTAATTCCTTGCCCAACGACGTCATCGCATAACCAGCAACGATTTCACGGATTTTGTTGAACTCGAGCAGTTCGAGCGTGTGAGCTTCCATGGTCTACGAGGCCTTTGATTCGATCGCGAATTAGTGAATAAAGTACGGATGACATTGCGCCACTGCTTCTGATGCATTATAGAGAGCGGACTATCACCTTTTGGTTCGTGGAATCACTATAACTTTCACTATGGCAAAGCATAACGATGTTCTCATCATTGGAGGCGGAGTTATTGGCCTTTCCCTTGCATATTACATGCAAAAGGATGGCCTTAAGATCACGCTTTGCGATCAAGCCGCCCTCGGCCAGGAAGCCTCATGGGCTGGTGCAGGTATGATTCCGGGCTATCAAGCCAAGGCCGCTTCCACTCCCATTGGCCAACTGCGCGGATTAGCTTTTGATGAAATCAAACACTTATCCGAAGAACTGCGATCTAGGACAGGGATCGACAACGGCTATCTTCGCTGTGGCGGCTTGGAATTGCGTTGCAATGCCACTGCCCTTGAAAAAAAACGACTAGACCAATTGCAACGCGATGATGGCATTGATGGTCAAAATGGCGAAATACTCGATCAAGCCGGACTACGTCAATTAGAACCCCATTTGTCGACTACGCTTCCCGGCGGCCTTTTGTATCGCGATGCTGCCCAGGTGCGTAATCCACGCCATCTCAAAGCTTTGAGCGTGGCGTGCACTTCCATGGGTGCGTGCTTGCGCCCCTTTTGTCCTGTTTATGCAATAAATCACGCTCATGGACGAATTACTGGCGTACATACATCCGCTGGTGTGCTACAGGCGGATGTCGTCGTCATTGCAGCTGGAGCGTGGTCTAAACCCTTCTTGATGCAATTGGGCTATGACGTTGACATTCAGCCTGTACGTGGGCAGATCGCGATGCTGAAATGCCAATTTCCGTTGTTTCAACGCATGCTCCTGGCTGGGCCGAAGTATTTGGTTCCAAGGCCTGATGGTCGCGTTTTGGTTGGATCAACGGAAGAACACGTAGGGTTTTGTAAAACCACCACTGCGGCCGCGATTCAACAGCTGCTACAAATGGCCATTGACTTTGTTCCAGCGTTGGCGGAAGCTGAACTTGAAAAATGTTGGGCGGGGCTCAGACCAGGCAGCCCTGATAAAAAGCCCATTCTTGGCAAAGTCCCCGCCATTGACAACTTGTATATTGCTTCAGGACATTTTCGGTCCGGGTTGCAGTTATCAGCTATTACCGGCAAATTATTAACAGACCTGATAATGCAGCGGCCAATGGCGATGGATATCAGTCCTTTCTCCATTCAACGCTTTATGAATGCAACGGCAACAAGTTAAATGAATCAACCGCCAATGTCCAAAGCTGCTGAACATCTTTCTGCCGAGCCTCGAGAAGGCCACGGTTCAAACGTTTCGACCAACGCCATGATGTTGGTCGATGATCTGCGTTGGCTCGAAAATCATGCTCAGCAACGAGGTTCCGATCCCATGCATATAAGGCGGTTGCAATTGGCCGCTGCTTTGGTTGGCAACCATATCCACCCATTTTTGATGGGAATTGGGGCAAAAGATCTGCAAATCGCCATCGTGGGCGGTGCCGGCTCGGGCAAAAGTGCTGTGGCCAATTTACTTCTCGGCAAGGTGATCGCTGAATCAAACCCACAAGCTGGTTTCACACGGCACCCCATTGCCTATGTTCAACCCGGTGGAGCAATGCCGCGCACGGTCGATCGCAATGATCGCATTGGCAGACTTGCGAAACTCACCGAACCGAAGCCAGGCGATTACGACCACGATATTTACCAAGTGCGTATGTTCACGCTCAATAATCAAAGCCCTGTACATCAACGTATCGTGGTCTGGGATTGTCCAGACATGACCACCTGGCATGCCTCGCAATACACCACGCGTCTGCTAGAAGTCGTCGGTATGACCGACATTGTTATCTATGTTGCCTCAGATGAACGGTATAACGATTCGCTGCCGACGCAGTTTTTGCAAATGATTCTACAATGCGGCAAACCAGTCATCGCCGTGCTCACCAAAATGAAGGAAGAACACGTTCAACCGCTGATTGAACACTTCCGATCGCAAGTGATCGCCAAGCTCCCTGAGTGCACGCGTGTGGCAGCATGCATTGGCATTCCGTTCATGAGCGCTGCCGCGTTGACGGATCCCGCTGGCCCAGCCAAACCCTACCATGATCAACTGACCGAAACACTGCAATGGTGGGTCGCGCGCCCCGAGCGAACGCAAACGGAAGTGGCACGTTCTGCGGCGAAATTCATTCTGCAGCAGCAAGATGAATTGCTATCCCTGGCCAAGTCGGACCTGCAAGCATTGAATGCTTGGCAAAAGGTGGTCAAGGATGGGCGTGTGGATTTTACTCAACGCTATGTGCGTGAATATCTCTCGGGAGAGCAATTCCCTCGTTTTAATGCAGCGTTGATTCGCTTGCTCGAGTTGCTTGAAGTGCCCGGGATCGGCCAATACGTCAGCAAAGCTCTTTATGTGGTCCGTTCACCTTATCGGTGGATCAAGAGTGCCGTCAATAAAATGTATCCACAAGCTCCCGAAGCTCGCTTGCCGGAAGAGCCGGTATTGAAATCAGCCTTGCAACAATGGCTGGATCGCTTCCACAAGCAAGCGGCTTTGGAGAAAAGCCACCCCGTTTGGGAACAAATCACGAGTCAGGTAAAAGAGGTTTTTGATCAGCAAGCTCAAAAGCAGTTCGATCAATTAATCCCAAACTACCATGATCAGTTGAATCGTGAGGTGGATGTCACCGCGCGTGCGATCTATGAAGACTTGGAAAAGAATCCAACAGCCCTCAATGCCTTACGTGGCACGAAACTGACCTTGGAGCTAGCTACCTTGGGTGGCACCGTGGTGTTCCTGGGGGCTCACGTCGTCATGAACATCGTGCTGCTGCCGTTAGTGGCGGCGTTAACCCAGGAACTGGTTGAAATATTTGGCAAGCAATATGTCGATCGGCAGCGTGAGAAAGCTCGTGCACGTCAACTGGATTTATTCGAGACTCAAGTGGTTACACCATTGAGCGATTGGTTTCTGAAGTGGCCCGCCATGCAAGGAACGGCAATTGAAAAGCTGACCACCGTGGTTGAACGCGTGCCAGTGCTGATAACTGCCGTGCATCAAGAAGTCACTCAAAAGGGAGACAGCATTCAATCATGACTTCCCCGATAGAACCAGCTCAGAATATTCTTCCCACATTAGCTCCACAACTCGAAGCATTTGCATGTTCTTTAGATGGCTTCCTCAAGCAAAAATCGACGCTCGACCAGTTACCTGATCAAAAAAATAAATTGACCGAATTAAATGCGGACCTTGCCCATAAGGCCAAAGATTTAGCCCATGATCGCCCTGCCCTGATCGTCCTTCTCATGGGTGGCACTGGTGTAGGTAAATCAACTCTCCTCAATGCCTTGGCTAAGGGAAAAGTAGCCGTCGCCGCCTTCACTCGTCCCACCACGCGCAATCCCGTGGTGTATCATCATAAAGACTTGCCTCTGGAGCGTTTGCCCGAGCCGCTGCAAAAATGCCAGCTGGTTGCACATGACCGACCAGCGTTGGAACACAAGATTTTGGTGGATACCCCCGACCTGGACAGCAACGAGCCTGGCAACCGCGAAAAATTGGCGATGGCGTTGCCGTTTGCTGATGTTGTGCTCTATGTCGGTTCGCAAGAGAAATACCATGATGCTGCGGGATGGGAGCTTTTTCTCGAACAACGCCAACGCAGAGCATTTGCCTTTATCTTGAACAAATGGGATCGTTGCATCCATGGCCTGACAAGCGGCAAACGACCCGATGATGACCTGATACAGGATCTGCAAAAAGATGGTTTCACGGCTCCATTGATTTTTCGGACATGTGCCCAGGCATGGGTGGAAGCCAATGGACAGCCTCAAGCTTTGCCCGAAGGTGAGCAATTCAAGCAACTTGAAACCTGGCTGGAGCACGGCTTGAATCGGCTTGAAATCCAAGCGATCAAAGCACGTGGCTTGGAAGACCTGCTTTTTCACTTGGCGGAAACTCTACACGATGCCATGCCTCCTGATATTGCGCGTGCTGCACAGCAAACTCAATCTGCATGGCAACAAACACTGCGCCAGGAAGCAGAACTCCTCACGCAGAAATTCATGATCAAACTGGATCAGCAACACCGCGAAATTGAAAAGCGTTTTACCGAACGCGTCCATCAGCAGTTTCGCGGCTTCACGGCCAGTTTCATGCACATTCTCGCGAAATTGCAGTACCTGGGCACAAAGTCATCGACTTTGACTGCGGGGCTGAGTTCAACCTTGGGTTTAACTGCTGCGGAGCAAATGCCTAACGTTACAACAGACAATCAAGCAAACTTCAAAGATACAAGTTGGCTAAGCCCGCATCATATTCAGACTTTGGTCTCGAGCCTGGCCAACCGCTTACTGGTCCAAGCGGACCAAAACGGCGTTCCGTCCAAATATCTCAACCCAATGCTGGAGGCCGTCCACCAGCCTTTGGAAACGGCCTCGTTTGGGGGTACTCTGGACCAAGTACTGCAAGAAACTGAAAAGAACCTGATTCATGCCGCTGGGTTTCGACAGCGGATGCAACGAGGACTGATCGTCTTAGGAGATGTTTTGCCGCCTCTGGTGTTGGTACTGAGTATCGGCTGGCTCTTGTACGATTATTTTCTAAAAGAACCCAGACGCACTTTTTATTTCTTCGACCTATTCTTGCCGTTTATGGCCGTACTGTTCGTCCTGATTATTTTTTACTTTTTAATCCAATGGATTCTGCCGATTCGCTGGTCTACCATCCGTTCCCAACTCGTACAACTTTTTCAATCCCGCATCCAATTGAATTGGGAAAAGTTGCTGCTTGACTTACCTATGCAATTGGCTCGAACGATGGAGCAAGAGCGGACAGCCTTGTATCATTTGGAAGAACGAGCACGCGCTATGCATGGCTGGCTCAAGTCGAAAGAAAACGCCTCGCAGGTGGCCTTTCTGTATCAAAAGTAAATCGCCCTGTGGAACTGACGGCAATCTAGCCATTGGCTCACGACCGTAACAATGGCATTTGGACCGATCCCTGGCTTATGATTGCTGAATGCTTGATTGGCGTTTATACTGGACATGATAAGCTTGCACAGTGACATCGCATTGAAAGGACCGCCAATGCTCTCCAGGCGCAATTTCCTTGGGTTGGTTGGGTTGCTTTCCTTGGCTATCGCTCCGGTGGTCGTTGCGTACGATGATCATGTTTCTAGTTTGATTAAACAATTAAAAAGTACCGATACCTTACAACGCCGCAAAGCTGCTAGTGCACTAGGCGAAATGGGTAGCCGGGCCCAAGGGGCCATCCCAGAACTCTGTCAGCTACTGTCTAAGGACAAAGATGTGTTTGTTCGACGCTCAGCAGCACGTTCCCTAGGTCAGATCGGCCTGGATCCCCAACGCTGTTTGCCAGTGCTCAGCAAGGCACTTAAAGATGAAAACCGCGAAGTGGCTGAAGTGGCTGCAGAAGCCATTGCGAAATTCGGCAACGATTCATTGGATTATCTGATCAAGGGACTGAAAGATCGCGATCATTTAGTGCAAAAAATATGCGTTGTGTCGCTTGGCAAACTTGGATCATCTGCGAAGCCCGCGGTTCCTGGCCTGATCAAGTTGTTTGAAGAGCAGCCTGCCATGCGGCGCCGCGATCAAGAATCGCTCCGCGGCGTGATCGTTGAGACACTTGGTAAAATTGGCCCGGCAGCCAAGGAATCTGTCCCCATCATTGAAAAGTCGCTGGAAAATAATCGTGATCGCGAATATCGCCGCGCCGCAGAATTGGCTCTTCGTAAAATCAACGGAAGAAGCTAAACTCGTCAAATAATGGTCTCACCCGATTTGATTCCCGCATTGGATGGAATCTTTGTGGCTGAACGTTTCAATGGTTTGGAAAATGTGGTTGCTCTCTCGAGTCTGCTTGGTTACCTCAATTATTCAACCGGGCGTCCGGATATTCGTTTTCAAAAAAACTGGAATGATGCTTGGACCTGGCTAGTACAGCAAGGCGAAATCGCCCCATGGCTGCGCTTGCCTGCCCTGCTGAAACAAGCATTATTGAAATTACATGAGGAAGGCTCCTCAGCATTTCAAGATGTTCAGCAAGCCGACCAAGTATTATGTCTACTGACCGATTATTTCCTGTCGGCCTATCGCTCGCATCATAAGGACTTGTTGGGCCATCGCCTGGATGTGGAGCTATTCCAGCCCTTTTTTGTGGTTCGCGCCTTGGAAGCCATTCTAGCTCAGGGCAGTCCATGGACTGAGCGTGATCGCATTGTCCGAGGTGCACTGAGACAGCTCAATGACTTTGTTGGTTATCGCCCAATCCCGGTGCTCGAAAATCGGCCCAAGGGCGAGGTCTATGACCATGAGCGACATCGCCCGGTCCCTATTTACATTCAAGGTGCAGGCGTCAGTCATGGGCCTTTTCAGAAAATTGTCGAAGTCACTTTTCGCATCTTGCGTGAAACGGAACCCCTTTTACTCGATGAAGCTTATTTAGATCTGGAGCAAATGGAAGAATGGGCCATCGATATGCGCGCGTATGACCATTTGCACCCTGTAAATCGCAGGCCCAATTACCTCTTTGGCGAATGGGATCCGCATTGTTTGAACAATCAAGGAAACTATACTCGATTCATTTCCAGGCAGGTCATTTTTCAAGCGCTGGCAGATCGATTGCAAAATGGCATGAAAGATCTTTATGAAGAAAGACTGTTTGAGGCCGCTGCGGTATTAGCTGGCACCGTTTTGATGGCTTCCAGCATTGCCGGACGTGGGCCTGGCACGTTCGATTCATCCGTCAGCCTCGGTTCGATCGTTCCCCGCATCGCCCGCTTGCGCGACGAATTTTATAAGCAATTGATGGCGCGTCAATCGAGTGCACGGCTGGAGCGACTGCGAGAAGAAGAAGCCAAATACCGCCAACCCTTTGGCGCTGCCCGGCAGCATTTGAATCACTTCATGGCCAATGCCCGAGCCTTTCAATTACAACAAAGGCGTTTGATGCTGCTTTACGCCAGCTTGGGTGCTCCTGTAACCAGCATGGAGTTGGGTATTGCATTTCATTCACCTGCAGCCCGCTTTCAGACCGAATTGCAAAGCCATTTAACGTTAGCCAATCACGAGATTGATCGAGGCGATTTACAGGCTGCCGCCGAACGCTTACCCGCTTGCGAACAACTGCTGCATCGCGGCATCGCTTGCGGCGCCATTGTCGACCCTTGGAGCATCCTGGGCTTCCAAGCACAATTTCCACTCTTCCAAACGGTGGAAGACAGTGTCCACGATCAGCGCATCGACGAATTGGTTCAGTTCATGGAAATGTTTTTTGCTGTCCAAGCACGTCTCTTAAGTGAAGCCGCCGCGGTCGGTCAGACGAAATTAGTGCATCAGATCATTCCCCAATTACAGCAACGCGCCGAATGGTGGGATCAGTATGCAGCCTATGAAGTGAGTGGCATCGTTCGCGTTCGCGGTTCGGAGCATTTGCAATCGGCGCAACAAGTCAGTCTGGCATTGGATCGCTGGCATCAACGCGGCGAAACCGCTGCTGATTTAGCCTTTTGGCGAGAGCAAGTGGCTGATTTTGAAGATGCTAAAAGCTTCGCTTTGGTTGTTGATGCGTTACTCCGGAAGCACGACTACCAGGCCGCCATGGGGTTGCTGATGACCTGGTTGAGCCGAGCTGAGGATGTCCCTCTGGAAGAAGGCGACTTTTCGTTCCATGCTTTGGTGCTCCGCTGGCTGATCACCTTGCTGTTTGATCATCGCTCACAGCAAGGAACCGAGTGGCCCTGGCCGCTAATAAAACGGTTTTTTGCCCAACTCGAAGTGAACGCGGAAGAATACTGGCAAGTGCCCAGCTTGTTTGAATTTGGACCGCCCGCAGGCGAACCTGAAAGCAAAGACCTATTCGCTGCCGCCTATGAGGATGTGACCTACCGCGACAGCACGGACGATGGCGAGGAAAGCAGCCTGGTTGAAGGAGGCCCCAAACCGGCCTATGACGATTTCCCTTTGGAAGATGAAAATGATCAATTGAGCAGTCGGCTCCGTTTTTTAGCAACCGTTGCTCGCCTTTGGCAAATCATCGCCAGGCAAAAAGATCGCATCCCCTACAATGATGACAATCTGTTTATCATGAGAGGTTGGCTTACCACGGCTTTGCAGCGACGTGAACAGTTGAAGCGGTTCATGGATGAGTTGCGGCAATATCACATCCCCATTCCAGCCGGCCATTACGATTCTTTAGTCGAATACGACCGTCGTCGTCAACTATTAGAACGTGCCATCGAAGGCACATTGGCCGCCAGTTTGGACCTCGCATTAGCGATCCGGGTCTTGCAAGGCCTGCTTGACGCTTCTGAAAAAACTGCCACCGACGCGGGCGATCAGCCTTGGTCCCCCGTGATCGTCCAAATTGAGCAGGCGATGATTCAGTCCGACATCAACCGGGTGCGTTCATTATTACCTGTATTTATCAAGCACTTTGAAAAAGAGTCCTTGCTCTACTCCCCTTTGGAAGCTGGCGGCAATCCGCATACGATTCTGCAGGTTCGCACAGCACAGATTACTTTGCGCGAGTTGTTGGAGAGTTTGCCTCGCCTGGGCCTGCTTCGACAAACGTATCAACTGGTTCGCCTGGCTCGGGATATGGAACAACACCGCCCCGCTCCTGGCCGACAGATCACCGAGTTCAATCATCTCTTTCAAAATGCTTTTCAGTCCATCGTAGAAACGGTGGTCGAATCCATACGTTCTTGGGACAATGCTGACGATCCAAAGCAATTGGTGCAAATGCTTGAGTCGTTGACGCGACCGTTCATGCTTTTGTGGGTTGAACATAGCCAGACCGTGCGGCTATCCTCCATGGAATCGATCTCGTCCGATGAATCCTGGCAAGCCTTGGAGAAGTTCATCAAGGCCTATGGAGCCGAGTGGTTTACGCCCAAGTTTATGACATTGGGTAATTTGCGAGGTATCATTGCACGCGGTATGGATGCCTATTTGACTTACCTTGAAGAAGATCCGGAAGCTACTCCACCACCGAACTTTATGGCGGCCTTGCAAAGCGGGACCATATCCAGACCGGTGGTGATCCAGCAATTAACAGTGATTCTGAAAGTCATCGTTGAGAATTATGAAGAGTATAAAGACTACAATTCAACCACGACCCAATCCGATTATGGAGATAACTTATTTCGCTTGCTTGCATTCCTACGTCTAAAGACCAGTTATGACCGGCATGCCTGGAATTTCAAACCGTTGATTTGGGCACATGATGTGTTATGTCGGAAAAATCGTCAAGATGCTGCCGAACTGCTCCGACGGGAGTTTGGCCGATTAACGAAAGATCTGGCGCGCAAACATCTTGAAGAATTAAAACGGCTGCAGCAAGCCCACGGCATGACTTTGCGTACCATTGCCGATTACCTTGAGGAAGGTTTCGTCAAACCTCTCGAATATGACCGACTGCGTGCGATGGCTGAACCTGTACTCGATGAAATGCAAAAGCAGCATAAGCCCGGTCCCGCTTTTGATGCGTTTCGAAAAGCGATCGCACCCTTTGCCGCAAAAACGTCTGGGATCGGTTTAGATGTGCCCACGTGGCTAAAGGAAATCGAAAACGAAGTCCAGCGGTTGCGTGAGGCTCGCTCCACGCTGGCCGGTTATGTCGAGAAACTGTTTTGGATTCCACGAGTCCAACTCAAGCGAGCTGAGTTGGAAAAGCAATTCGTTGAATGGGAACGCCCCTTAGACGCAGATTCAGCCTTGCCACAGTAATGCCCACACGAAGTCTTTGCATCACGCACGGATCCGCTCTTTCGAAATCTCCCGCAACCACCTCGTAAAACGCGGCCTTGCAACGCCACGATTACCAGTTGCAAGGTAATGTCGCATCAGTCGCAGCATGCAAGCCATCTGCACGCATGGAGTTTAGGCGAAACTGTCCATGTCATTGGCCGACGATGTGCGAATCTAGGCACTAAGATTCAGGAGGAGCGGGGAACAGCTTTCCGAGTCCCACCAGAATTAACAAGGCACACAAGACACCAAAGCCGATCAGCGCTGACCATGGCTTTGCGGGCAAATTAAACGCGGTGTCTTTCGGTATGATCGCTGCCGGCTGTAGCGCATAATATTTAGTGGCCTCTTCTGGTTTCATGCTGGCCAGCTTTTGTTCCTGATTGTCAAAAATACGTGCAGCTTTACGTTCACGGCCAAGAGTCGCGAGTGCAACGTCTTTCAAGTACATATCCTGCTCAGCACGATAATCGGGAAGCCCGTTGGGGATTTTCAAGAGCGATCCTTTGGGTATGCGTATAAACTCATACACAAGATTTCGGTTCAGGCTTTTGATTTCACCCACCAATTCCTGAAAGCGCTTGTCTTCTGCCGTTCCTTTTTCGGGTTGTGCTTTGTCATTCGACAAATGCAATTGTTCACGTGCGATCATCGAAACAGCCTCCTCAAAAGAGGCGTTCTGTACGAGAGCGGTTTTACGGTATTCGTACTCTCGCAAATCATCAGGCAAATCATCACTAAACGCCAAGAATCCGAGCAAAACGCCTGCTAATGACCCGCCGGCTATAAAGCCTGAAGCCAGCAAGACGCCGCCGCTGGTTTCCGATTTACGAATAGCATCGATTTCAGCTTGGGCTTTGGCTTCTTGTTCCGCTTGAATGCGTGCAGCCGGGTCATCGCCCGCTGCCTCCAGAGCAGCTTGCAGTTTTTGATCGGCTTCTTCCGCAGCTTTTTTGGCTAAGTAACGATCGACCAGCCAGCGGACAATGCCACCGATGAAAATGGGTGCTGAATACTGAATGGGTACGTAAACACCGACGGCAAATGCCAATGCTGACACACCGCTCAATTCGAGCATGATCGTGATCATGGCACCGATGCCGATCATGCTCCAATTGAGATCGCCCTTTAACACTCCATTGATGACGATACCCATGACTTGCGTTTTGGGTGCTTCAAACTCGCGTTTGACATAGCTGCCGTCGTCTTGCTCGGTCAAGGAGCCCATAATGGCATCGTCCCGAAGCGCTGCCAACCGCCCGGTTTGTGGATCAACATAGAACACTTGCCGTTTTTCCTTGAATGGGGTGAGTTCAGGTCGCGGCTTATAATTTTTTGCAGGATTCGGTTCATAGAGTGCGTCATTTCGGGTATGCCAGACCTTGTATGTCTTGCCTTGATATTCAACGCTCTGCGTCAACTGCTCCATCTCTTGCCGGGTAAGTTCGAATTTAGGCAAGTTGGATTCTTTGGTCGAAATAATGGTTCGCGAAGCATTGAAACCAATTAACGTTACTCCAATCACCAAAGCAGACAATAAGGCGCCGATTAATATGGCCCATTGCATTGCTTTAGGCGTGCCGCCGACCAGATAGCCGGTTTTCAAAGACTGGGCGGTCGTGCCGCCGTTGGAAGAAGCAATACACACAACCGCAGCGATCGATAATGCTAGCAGTCGATCCGAAGAACTTTGCCAACCCAAGGCCAAAAAGATCAAACACGTCAGCATCAATGTCGCAGTGGTCATGCCAGAAATGGGATTGGACGATGAACCGATTTCACCCGTCAACCGTGCTGAAACGGTGACAAATAAAAAGCCGAACAAAACAACAAGCACGGCTCCAGCAACTCCTGCTGCAATGCCGACCTCAGCCGTCATAAATACGGCGAGCAGGATGATAAGCAGTAAGCTACCACCAAGCACGACCGACATCGGCATGTCGTTTTCCGTGCGCCTTTTGGTTTGATTGGCGTCATCACTTGAGCCGACGGAACGCAAGCTGCTGGTGACACCACTGATAATCGTGGGCAACGTTTTCAGCATGCTTAAGATACCGGCCGATGCAACGCATCCCGCACCAATAAAGAGCAAATAATTGTTACGGATTTCATTCAAGCTCATCGCGCCAATAGCCTTATCGCCAGGCTTGACAATGGCTGGCGAGCTTTCACCAATGAAATAGATCGAGGGAATAATAACCAGGTATCCCAGCACGGCACCTGCCATCATGATCGCGCTCGTCCGATACCCAATGATGTACCCGACTCCCAACAGTTCGGACTGCATGGCGGTGCTGAAAACGGCCATCTTGTTGATGAATTGAAACGGAATCTTAACCGTTTCCATCAGCAACCCCATTCCTTCCGTAATGAATTTGTGCAAAAAGGCGATGCCAAACCCGATGAAGACCGTTTTTCCCGTGGTGCCTGCTTTTTCACCGGAAATGAGAACTTGAGCACAGGCGGTTCCTTCAGGGTAGAGCAACGTACCCGGTTGCCCAGGTCGGCCATGCATTTTCACGATGAATGCCCGTCGCAACGGAATCATGGCCAGGATGCCTAAGATGCCACCAAAAACCGACACGATCATGATGCGCGTGATATCCATGTCGAACCCAAGCAGCAACAGCGTCGGCATGGTCACACCCACGCCGAATGCGATCGACTCACCGGCTGAGCCAGCCGTCTGCACGATATTGTTCTCAAGAATGGTTGATTGCCGAAGTCCCGTGTATTTGGAGAACATGCGGTAGAGCGTGATTGCCAACACAGCCACGGGAATCGAAGCCGACACCGTCATGCCCACTTTGAGTACGAGATATAACGATGAAGCCGCGAACACAAGCCCTAACATCGAACCTAATAAAACGGCCGAAAATGTGAATTCGGGCATTTTTTGTTCATCAGACACATACGGTTTGAAAGCGGCCATGCTTGGCTCCACATCTAATCTTCATGGATCAACGTCATCAGAAATCATAGCTTGTCCATCAGGGACCTAAATTGCAAGTGTGGTTGTAAGAAAAACATGAATTCATGGCAGCAGTTAACTGGCGTCTTCGCTTGCTTCGGGCTGGGCATTTGGGGGTGGCTGTCACTCTCACATGATCCGCCCACACCTTTGCTTGTGGAAAAACGCATTATCCCCATCTACGGAGAACTGCATCACGCCAGCGATTTATCCGGCATAGGCCAATTTAACTCGTTACTGCTGTTAGTTGCTGACGAAGGAAACGAATTGCAAGTATTGCAGCCTTGGCGTGATGGTTACAAGGTTTTGCGGCAGATTCCGCTCAATACGACGGGCCACGAAATAGATCTGGAAGCGATCGCTTGCTCCGAGCAGGCAGTTTATTTGTTGGGGTCACATTCAAGAACCCGTGTCAGCAAAAAGCATCAACCTGTTTCTGCACAAGCCTGGCAATCGTTGTCCAAAATCGATGCCGATACGTCGCGCGATGTCATTATGCAATTAACGCTCGATCAACAGGGGCGCGTACAAGCGAACAAGTCGCAGTCCCTGCGTAAATGGCTCGAGAATCATCCATTGCTTGCACCCTTTAGCCAAATCCCGGGCAAGGAAAACGGCATCGACTTTGAAGGTTTGGCCTACCGCGATGGCTTGTTATATGTCGGCTGCCGAGGCCCGGTGCTACGCGATGGTTGGGTGCCCGTGCTCGTGGGTGCATTTGACACCATGCAGCAAAACATGGATATACGATTCGTATGTTTGAACGGCTTAGGAATCCGTGAATTAACAGCCGTCAAAGGTGGCTTTCTCATCCTGGCTGGACCGGTCAATCATTCGACAGACGGTTTTCATTTTTATTTTTGGAATGGTATCAATTGCTTAAACAAAACCAAAGAGACTCATACCGCACAAGGCCAGTGCACTTACTTGGCATCGTTTAAACATTTACACGGAGGCAGCCCTGAGGGGGTTTGCATCCTTGAAGAAACCACGGATTACTACGACATGCTCGTCACGTTCGACGGCTTAAGTGCAGGAGCCGTCAGAGCATTTCGTTTGAGTAAGCAGAATCTGATCAACCGCTAACACAAATCAGCATGCTTGCTCCCCATAACAAAATCGATATTGCACCTTTTATTTCATGCCACTGGACGTTACCATACGACGCAATGAGATTGCTTGGGAGGATTGATTTTAACGACGTGAGGACAGCATGAAAGAAGTATTGACGTATTTGGATTTGCATCACGATCGATTTGTCGATGATTTACGCCAATTGGTGGCCATTCCAAGCATCAGCACGGATGGCCAGCACGCTGCTGAAATCAGCCAAAGTGCTCAGAAGGTAGCTGAACTGATGCAGCAAAGCGGCTTGAACCACGTCGATATTTTGAATTACGAAGATTCTTACCCTTATGTTTATGGTGAATGGATTGGGGCCCCCGGCAAACCAACGGTTTTCCTATATTCCCATCACGACGTCCAACCCTGCAACACCGGCGGTTGGGATTCGGACCCGTGGACCCTGACGCGGCGTGACGGTCGGTTGTATGGTCGCGGATCTGCCGATGACAAAGGCGGCACGGTTGCGCAATTAGCCGCCATTGAAGCCTGGCTCAAAACGGTCGGCACCTTGCCGGTGAATGTCAAAGTTCTGGTCGAAGGCGAAGAAGAAATCGGCTCCAAAAACCTGCAAGGTTTCTTTCGTAAATACACTGACAAAATCAAATCGGATGTGATCGTTGTTAATGATACGGGCAATTTGGAAGTTGGATTGCCTTGCATCACCTATTCTTTGCGCGGCATTGTCGAATTCACAGTTGAGGTGGAGGCACTGAAGCGGCCTATTCATTCGGGTAGCGGCGGCGGTTGGCTTCCAGATGCGGCCATCGCTTTAAACGTCATCTTGAGCCGACTCTATTGGGATCACAAAAAAGTACCCGTTCCTGGGTTTTATGATCAAGTCACACCTCTAACAGCCAAAGAAAAGGCGACCTTCAAATCCCTGCCCATGAAAGAAAAGAAGCTGCGGGAAGAGGCTGGTCTTTTATCAGGTATTGGCTTTGCTTTGCCCAAAGGCATGCAGATGTACGAAGCACAATGGCGTCAACCGGCCGTGACGGTCATCGCCCAGGAAGCCAGTTCCATCAAGCAAAAATCCAATCAGGTGTTATCGACGGCCAAGGCCATTGTGTCCGTTCGTATCGTACCCAATCAGAAAACGAAAAAGGTATTTGACGCCTTTAAGAAATGCTTGACCAAGGATCCGCCTTGGGGAGTGAAAGTGAAAGTGACTCCCAGCGAGCACATGGTCGATTGGTGGATGACCGATCCAACTGGCCCCGCCTTCGATGCCTGCATGCGTGCTTTAAAGAGTGGCTTTAACCGTGACCCGCTAGCGATTGGTTGCGGTGGGTCCATAGGCTTTGTCGGTCCCTTGGCCAAATTGTTTGGAGGCGCCCCGGCTTTGTTGGTCGGCATCGAAGACCCCAATAGCCAACCTCACTCCCAAAACGAAAGCTTGCACGAAGGCGATTGCAAAAAAGTCATGGCCTCCTTGACGCATCTGTTTGAAAACCTTGGCCATTTGCCGGGGGGAAAGGTGAAATAAAAACTTATGCATCAGGCGATGGAACTCCTGATTTCAACGCTTAAACAAGTTCACGACGTAAACAGCCCAGTCCTGCTTTACTCTACGAGTAAGATCGAAGGCCTATTTCCTAAACGCAATCCAACCAATCAGTCCATTGTGGAGCAATGTTTCCGCGATGGCTTGTTGGCTTTGGACCGGCAAGAAGTGAAAGGGAAAAACATCCAAGAATGGGTGCGCATCACGCCGCGCGGGGTTCGCTTCCTGCAAGAGGAGTCTTCACCTCGTAAAGCTATCGAAGCGCTTGCAAACCGTCTGCAACTCCAAGAAAACGGCATGGCACGATGGGTCGTCGAACTAAAGCAACAAATCCAACAATTGTCCAATCGGTTAGAGAATTATTTGATTGATCAAGAAAAACAGTTGCAGCAACTGAAGGAGCAATGCACAGACGCGTTGACAAGGTTAACCCATTCATCCGGTGCATTCGCTCTGCATAACGCAAGCCTGAGGCCGTGGCAACTGGATTTGTTAAATGTGTTGGATCAATCGCACAGTGCTGGGACGCCATTGCTTTATCTCGATGAGCTTTTTGAGCAGCTAAGACATAATCATGCAGATTTAACCATACCGCAGTTTCATGAAGGCATTCTGGAACTGCGCGATCGAGGTCGTATTGAATTGGTGACGCAACCTCAACGTTCAGTCAAACCATTTCCAGCCGAGTTCGCGTTGCTTGACGATGTTCACCTATTTCATGCCTTGAAATTAACAATCAAATCCCCACGATCGAAACCATGCAATGCATGAAGATCACTTGGTTCCTTTGTTCTCACTTGCCGATATTCATTGCCTGTGCGAAGATAGATGAATGCTTCACTTAAATACCCAATTAAAGCGCGCAACATAGGCCCAAACGCGTACGCATTGTGTCTAACGGCAATAAAACGAGTAATGGCATGACGGGAACAGCATCCATCCCCGAATTAAACTCCAACACCATTGACCAACTTTTGCAACAGCAGCCTGAAAGTGTCAGGAAAATTGGACTTGCCCTGCAAGCGTTGCTGAATGAGTTGCAAGCGGATGCTGGTCCAAAAGTTGAGCTTGCCCAGCTTCGTTTTTCGCCTGAGCAAAAAGCACACTTCAAACAATTGGTCGCGCAGTTTCGGGCGCTCCCTTTTACCCAACAGAATGCGTTTCCGAATCTCATTCAATGGATTGCGCTCATCGAATTGGGACTTGGTGAATTTCAAGCTGCTGAACGCGACTTCCATCAACTGGCTGAATTGACCCCTGCCCTCGAACAAAAAGCCGATGCTCATTTTCAAGCTTATTTGGCGGCATTGGAACGACCGCATCTTGGCGATGCGTTTAAAGAATTAAAGCATGCCTACACGAACCATCCCGAACGCTGTGCGCCGATTCCACTTGATCAATTCGAACCCGATCGCATTTTGTTGCACGATGCCTTCGGGGTCACCTTTCGTTGCATAGCCAAGAAAGCGCAACGTGTTGTGCAGATACGCCGCTTAGATGACAGGTTGCTCGATCGTGGTTTAGCAGCCATTTGGCATGACTTGAAACAACTCGCGGAAGTCAAGCATGAAGGCATCGCCGAGATTTTAAGTTTAGGGTTTTTGGATCCTGAATGCCAGAAACCCTATATCGTTAGTGCTTATGATGATTGGCTCTCATTGGAGGCTTATGTTCAACGTTATGGACCACTCCAACCACGCGATGTCCAGCAGATCGCATTGAAATCGGCTGAAGCACTGGCAACGGCTCATCAACACAACATCCTCCATCGAGCTGTTTGTCCTTCGTTTATCACGATTCAAAAATCTCCCACAGGCTGGCAGGCTCAGTTAGCGCACTTTGGCATGGCGATTCAAAAGGATGAATTGCAAGCGTCAACCAAGAATCCGGCGCAATTGATGCGAACCGCCCAAGGACGCTGGATCGCGCATTGGCTGGACTATGCCGCCCCTGAACAGCATGGACAAGCGGCTGGCGCAGTATCCAACGCGAGCGACATCTTTGCCTGGGCAAAAACAATGTGTTTTGCATTGTTTGGAACGCCCCACCCCGCGGCGCAGCATTGGCAAAAAATCAAACCCGAATGGGCAGAATTACTCAATAGCTGTCTCGCGCCAAATCCGCATAACCGGCCTAGCAGCTTTGCAGCAATTATCCAACTATTGCAATCCTGGCAAGCATCCCAGGCCAATGCCGGCCCGATTCCAAGTGCCCCGCCGCCTGGTGTTGCCCCGATGACAACCCCCAAACTTTCATCGGGAATGCCGATCCGACGCCGACTGACACCTATCGAAGAACTGAAATTACGCATCCGTCAACTAACCATTTTTTATGGATTGATTGCACTGGGCATTACTGCCCTTGTTGCTTTGTGTTACTTCGTTTTCTTTTATCAGCCCGCTACCGTCCATCCACAAATTGTGAAGGTAAAAGGTCGAGTTATGCTTGAAGGCAAAGGGGTCGCCAAAGCCAAGATAATTTTCAAGAATGACAACCCGGAATTGCCCGATGCCACGGCGGTAACGGATGATGATGGTTATTACGTGCTGACAACCTTGCTGCCCAGCGATGGGGCTTATGTTGGTCGCTATCGCGTTTTGATCACCAAAGACAATCCAGACAAAGCTCGAGTCATTCCCGCATTGCCGTCAGGTGACCCCAACAACCCGACCTACCGACCGAATCCATTTGCAGGGTTTGAAGAAGTCCACCCCAATTATGGTCAAATCAATACCACTCCGCTGCGTGGAATTAACATCCCTGAAGAAGGCCACAACAATCTCATTTTGCAGCTCAATTTGCTTGGACGATGAACCAGTTCGTTTGGCAATCGCTTCCAGCTGGGTTTGCCATCATTTTCGTAGCATCGCCAGAGCGGATGGTCTAGGATATGCAATCACTCAACTTCCGTATTCATTGAGATTTCGCTATGCGAACAGCGCCTCTTGATCGTTTCATTGGCACGTTATTTTTCCTAAGTATTGTCGTCATCGTCCTTTGGGCATGGCATTTTTCTTACCACAAATTAACTGCAAAACCATCGTCTAAATCTGCACCCGTTCAGCATAACGCCACCAAAGATGCCGCTGATATTCAATCCTTGCTACGCGATCGTGCACTCAAGGGTAAACGACCTGAACAGTTTCTGTTTTTCAACATCATGAACCTGGACAGCCAACCACTTCTCAAGCTGAGCCCTTCAGAAAGACAACCATATCAACAACTGGCATACTTGATCGGCAGCAACTCGGTACCGCAAGCCACATTACCTCGTCAGAATGCCTTTTGGCGTTTACCGACCAACCAAAACGCAGCATCACCCGATTGGCCTGAACGCACCCGGATAGTCTGGGCACAGGACTTGCTTCCTCCCATTCCCTATCGCCCTGAGGACGATGCAGGTTTTAAAGTCTACTTGCAGCAAAAGCACATTGACCCAAAAGATTTGGGACTGGATACCATCGAAAACGCACGCTTGGAATGGAGTAATTTGAAGTCTCCCCTGGCTTATCATTCATTCTGCTTTGCTTTCAACCAATATGCCCATCACATTAAGCAAAGACAAACCCCTTTGCTGAAAAATGCTCCAAGCGGCGTCCAAAGCGCAGCCCCCCTCAACGCCATGATGTATGAACCAAATGGGCTCATCCCATGGGGAGAAGATACAGCTCTTGTCGAACCCGAAATCAGTCCTGCCGCCGCGGGCTGGTTGCTGACGAAAGCACGTCATGCTGCATTAACCAATCAAACGCCACTGTTATGGACGCTGTATGCAGGCGACCATGTGAATAATCCAACCGCACTGCGACGAGCATTTTACCTAAGCCTGGCACATGGCTCTAAAATGTTCTATTTTAGAGGCGCGTGTCCGCCAGCGTTGGCAAGCGACGATGGCAGCATTACCCCACAAGATCGTGCTCGCTGGCAAACGCTGCAAGACCTGATCCATGAAGTGGGGTGGATGGAGGAATTGCTTTACACAGCCATGCCCAGGCCAGCCGAGGTGGCCATATACGATTCCCCTGCCCAGCGTCTTTACCAGCACCCTGATGATGAAGAGGAAAGGCGAGCACTTTTCTTAGCCATGCGTGCAGCCGGACATGCCGTGGATGTCATTACTGCCGACGATATTCGCGCAGGAAAACATAAGCATCTCAAGGCCATTGTCATTGTCGGGATGAACGTTGAGCGCGACATTGCCAACCTGTTGCGACAATGGGTCAGAGACGATGCAGGCACCTTGGGCGGTTACGCAGGCGGTGGCTTTCGTGACGAGTACGATCAACCGTTGCGGACTTTGGACGAAGTTTACGGGGTCACGGATGTTCGCTTGGTGCGTCGTTCATCCATGGGCAGGCCCAAACGCGAATGGCCCTACAACAAGCCTGTCGATCGCTTTCTTTGGGACCATGTCGAAGTCAAACGAGAATTCCCCGCCATGGGTTGCCGGCTCACGATCAAGCCGGTAAAAGAAGCCATCCTTTTAGCGAAGTTTCAAGATGGCTCTCCTGCGATCATACGACACGATTATGGCAGAGGCATGGGCATTCTGTATGGCGGCTATGCAGCTTCTGGCTTTTGGCAAAAAGCCCTGCCGACCGACATCTGGTCCGTTGGTTCCGAACTAACAAACTCCAATCAAGTCATTCCACATGAATGGGATAAAGAGATTGTTGATCAAGTGACCGTCCCGTCGAGCGAAGCTCGCTGGAATGTGGTGACCGACAACCTGAAAGTAGAAACCATGGTGATGGATAGCCCCAAGGGCGTGGTGGTCATCATCATCAACTGGGACAATCAGCCCCAAGACGCATTCTTAACCGTCCAATATTCCGGTGCCAAATACAATAAGGCGACGAGTCTGGAACAAGGTCCATTGAAAATGACCAAAATGGTCGATCCCAATAAAAAAACCGCCGCAACGTATTCGTTTCGCATCAAAGTTCGTGTGACGGATGCCGTTTTACTAGAACCATAATCATTGCTGCAAATGTGTACATAAAGCGGTACGATGGGCCAATGCTCAGCGATTCACCACACCACTCAGGGAGAACGACGATGTCCTTCATGAATCGACGCGATTTGTTAAAAGCAGGTCTGGCCCTTGGATTTACAGGGCTGTTGGATGGCCATGCTTATTCCTGGTCCGACGATCAGAAAACGTCAGACAAGTTGAACCTGGCCTTTATTGGTGTTGGCGGACGCGGCGACGGCAATCTCAATGGCTTACGTTCGGAAAATGTCTATGCACTATGCGACATTGATGGCCGAAATCTTGAGGGAGCTGCCAAAAACTTTCCCAAGGCAAAGCTCTATCGTGATTTTCGTAAGCTGCTCGAAACGGAAAAGAACATCGATGCAGTGGTGGTATCGACACCGGACCATACGCATGCACCAGCATCCGTGATGGCCATGCGCATGGGCAAGCATGTTTATTGCGAAAAACCGCTGACCCATTCTATCTATGAAGCTCGCATCATGCGCGAGGTTGCCAAACAAAACAAACTGATCACTTCCATGGGCAATCAGGGAACCGCTAGCCCTGGGTTTCGAACAGCCGTGGAAGTATTGCAATCGAAAGCCATCGGCGACGTTACGGAAATACATGTCTGGACCAATCGGCCCGACCGATACTGGAAGCAAGGATTCGATCGCCCCAAAGATTCTCCTCCCTGTCCGGAGCATGTGGAATGGGATTTATGGCTAGGGCCAGCTCCGCATAGGCCTTATCACTCGATGTATCACCCCTTTGCCTGGCGGGGTTGGTGTGATTTTGGAACTGGTGCGCTGGGCGATATGGCTTGTCACACCGCCAATTTAGCATGCATGGCATGTCGTTTAACTCAACCGCAAAAAGTGACGGCTGAAACAGCTCCTTTTAACGGTGAAAGTTATCCCATATGGTCACGGATAACGTATCAGTTCCCTGCCCGTGGTGATCTTCCACCAGTTCAACTCATCTGGTATGATGGAATGAAAGATGGCAAGCGTCATTTGCCACCTCAGGAATTAGTGCCAGGATTTAAATTGGCGGATAGCGGCAGTCTATTCATTGGAACCAAAGGCAAGCTTTTTTCACCCGATGATTACGGCGCCAGTTTCAAACTGTTGCCTGAAGCGGATTTTAAGGATTTCCAACTCCCTTCGCCAATACTGGCCCGCTCGCCCGGGCATCATAAAGAATGGTTGCAAGGCATCAGGGAAAACAAGCAACCTTTGGCCAACTTTGAATACGCAAGTCAATTGACCGAGTTTGTTTTGCTGGGGAACGTCGCGGTGCGGCTGCAAAAAGAAGTCGAATGGGATGCCAACGCCATGAAGGTGACCAATCATCCTGAAGCGGCAACACTGATTCAGCGAGCTTATCGTTCAGGCTGGTCTTTGTAAGCTAGCCTTGAGCGGAGAAGCTGTTAACTTCTCCGCTCATTTTGTCTCCAATTGCTTGGCGCGTTGTGCGGAGGACCCTGCGATGCAAAAAAGGCCAGTCATTGGCATCGCGATGCAAACTTTACAGCCTGTCCCAGGTGAATTGCCCTTGTGTTGGGTCATGGGGCAAAAGTATGTCAAAGTATTGCGTCAAGTCGGAGCTGTCCCCTGGCTCATACCGCTGATTGAAGATGATATCGGCACGCTGAAAGCCATTTATGAGCGCTTAGATGGCATCTTTTTGACGGGCGGCATGGATGTCGATCCAACCAGCTATGAAGAAGAGCGTCGCCCCACGTGCGGTAAAACCGATTTAGCCCGCGACTGGACAGAAATGCAACTCGTCCGTTGGGCAAAACATGACCAGAAGCCTGTGTTAGGCGTGTGCCGCGGCCTGCAAGTGATTAACGTCGCTCTCGGCGGGTCGCTCTATCAAGACATCGCTTCTGAGTTTAAATGTGCCATCAAGCACGATTATTTTCCCAACCCCAAGAATGGCTTTACGCGGCAACAGCTTGTCCATTCGATCCGTTTACTGTCGAATTCCAGGTTAGCACAAATGCTGGATCAGGAAAGCTTGGAAGTCAACAGCATGCACCACCAAGCCATTCGGACATTAGCCCCAGGGCTGAAAGTAACCTCCTTAGCTCCGGACGATGTGATCGAAAGTATCGAAGGCATCAATGGTCATTATTTGATCGGAGTGCAATGGCATCCGGAAGAGTTGACAGAATCGATTCCTTGCATGCAACGAATCTTTGAGAGTTTCATTGAAGCATCTGCTCTTTGCGCCAATGGTGGGTAAAATGCTGGTTGCTATTTAGTTTGTTTTCCTTCATATGCGTGGTTTTTTGGATTAAGCTAACGCGGTTAATAGCAGGGATGGATAACGGTCGTACGCCCCTCGGCGGTTATCGGATTGCTGCATGCACGTCGAATATCATCGTTGGTACAGTCCTTCCCTTGGCAGGGATATGGAATTAAAAATCTTTGGTCATGCAGGTGCTCGCTGCATTGTCTACCCGACTTCGCGTGGACGGTTTTTTGAATGGGAAGATCGCGGCATGATTGGCGCATTGCACCAACACTTGCAGCAAGGCTGGCTGCAACTGTATTGCGTCGATTCGGTCGATAGCGAAAGCTGGTATGATCGCAGCAAACATCCATGCCAACGCGCCCAACGACAACATCAATACGACCTCTATGTCAAAAACGAAGTGTTGCCCCTTTCAAGGCAAAAAAACGACAATCCCTTCTGCATCACAGCGGGAGCCAGTTTTGGTGCTTATCATGCCATCAATTTTGGCTTAAAATTTCCGGACTGTGTAGGTCGCATCATTTCCATGAGCGGCATGTGTGACGTCAACCGTTTTAATGATGGTTACGGCGGTCACGAAGTCTATTTCAACAACCCCATGGCCTACATCGAAAATGAACACGATCCTTGGCGGATTCGACACTTGCAACAGCTTGACATTATCCTGGTGATTGGCCGTGACGATCCCATGGCTGATAACAATCGCCGCTTTTCGGGGCTGTTATGGTCTAAAGGGATTGGCAATGCCTTGAGGCTATGGGATGGCTGGGCGCACGATTGGCCCTGGTGGCGAAAAATGATTTTGCATTACATTGGCGGACATGATTAAGCAGGGTGAACTCGATGCTATCTAAACACGATTGAAGCAACTGAGAGTTCTCGAACCACACG
>JBDHUG010000007.1:0-115102 GCA_039809045.1 Gemmatales bacterium
GGCGGTGTAACAGGAGGCTTACCACCACCAGGCAAGGTCATGTTGCCGCCACTTTGAGAGTTTGAACCCGAGCCACCTGGCTTAACGACGTTGGGGCGATTTGTAGATCCTCCCGTCGCTGCACCACCACTTCCTAGATCAGAGCTAGGCGGCGGGGTGGTTGGCCTTCGTGAAACAATGGGAGTTTTCGGCAAGTCCAATTTAACCGGCTGCGTGATCTTGGTTGTTGAATTGGTGCCGGTGCCCATACGGGGCAAATTTGCGGCGGTCTTTTTCTCGATGTCGCCTCGTTTCGCAATAAAGTCTCTGGTTTCCTGGCCTTGCGAGCGGAACTGCCGCACTTGCTTTTCATCCAACTTTTGAAAATGCATGGGTGCGCCTTTATCCTTGGCCGCATTGGCCGTGATTTCATTGAGAGGACGAGCAATGACAACTCGATTGACGTTGTTATTGACGACCGTGTTGTTGATCGTTACGTTGTTGATGATGTTCTGTTGGGCAACATAAGTTCGTGGTGGACGATAACTCACATCATTAAACGCGCGCCGATAGCCCACCTGGAGATTCACTTCCCATCGCGGATCCCGGTTGCGATAGTACCAGGCATGATAGCTGTAAATAGGGCAGTAATAGCCTGAGCCTCGTGTGTAGCGGAATTGGAACCAAGGCGAAAAACCTAAGCTGACATAAGTGCTGCCATAATAGTCACCAAAGTAATAGTGGTGATAGGCAGGCCGACAGAAGAAGTGGGTGGTCAAGATATCGACGTCGATGCAAATGAGTGGACGATAGACGTAAGCTGGTCGATACACGTAATTCGACCAATAAATGGGAGCGAATAACACCCCACGACGGCGAATGGAGTAGTCCCAATACCCATCGACATAAACATACCCGCACGGTGTGTAAACATAATGGGCAGGGGTCCAAATCCACCCGGGTTGACACACGATCCAGTAGCCAGGACGCCAAAGGTAACGAGTTTCTCGCCACACCCATGAGCCAGGCACCCAGGTATGATTATCCGTGGGTGGATCGGAGGGGGCTCCGGTTTCGAGAGAGCCTGGAGGTGCAGGCAGATATTCAATCTGGCCAGCATCGGCTGCAGACCAGTAACCAGATACCCATTGAGCTTCACCGCTTTCGAGGTTGTTCCAATAACCAGGAACCCATTGACGACCAGGAGGCATCACACGCCAAAAGCCACTGACCCAAAGAAAGTCCTTGCGGTCATCATCCCATTGCCAATAACCTGGTATCCATGCGACGTTTTCGCCCTCAGGTTTTTCGTCTGGAGGCAGCTCTTCAACGGCTGCTGGTGGACGTTTACTGACGATAGGGCCTGGTTTGGCATCAAACACGACAGGCTCAGCGAATGCTTCATGCACGGGGCCACGCGTTAATACTTGAGGTTCGTTGTTGTCTGAGTTCTGAGCATTAGCCAATCGATCTGTGCCGACCGACATCAATGTTATTCCCAAAATCCCAAATACGATCAAAGGTATCCAACGATTCTTGAGCTTCGCAGCGTCCATGTTGACCATCCTCTATCGTTTTGTTTTTGTATCCAGTTTGGTGATTGAACGGCTCTCTATGCATAAACGCAAGATTGGCTAGTGATTGCGCATTCGTTGGCATTTTACAACAAACCTCGCATAGGAGACTATACGAATGACACGACCTCAAATATTCATGCCGTGAGGCGATGAAAACGAAACAATACAATTTCCATTAACTGCAAAGCAAGAGGCGTTGTCGGGGATGCATATAAGTCGTTCACCTTCAATATGTTATGGCGAAGGCGAGTCTTGTTTTTTATGCATGGTTTCTGCGCAACATTCATTGGCTTGGACTAGGCAACTTCCACGCGCTTATTTAAACTGCATGCCGACTTAGCGATCAAAGCCAGGATGGGGAAGCTGCATGGATGCTCGCATAGCTTTTGTGCATGATTGGCTGATTGGGATGCGGGGAGGAGAAAAATGCTTACATTACCTATGTCAGCTTTATCCTCACGCCGACCTCTTTGCACTGATTGCCCAACCCAAAAAGTTATCAGATGTATTGCGTAGTCGCCCGCTCAGGACTTCCTTACTCCAATGTTTGCCACTCGTGTATCGCTATCATCGGTTTCTGTTGCCGTTGATGCCCGCAGCTATCCGAATGATGCAAGTGCGCGGTTACGACCTGGTGTTGAGCAGCAGCTCTTGCGTTGCCAAAAGCGTTCGAACGCAAAGACATGTACCACACATCTGTTATTGTCACACCCCCATGCGCTATGCTTGGCACATGCGTGATGTTTATGTTGAAAGCATCCCCAAACCATTGCGGCCTGTTGCTGGCTGGATTTTAGACCAAATTCGCGAATGGGATCGAGCAACGTCAACGCGGGTCACACAGTTTATTGCAAACAGCACACACGTTAGCAGGCGAATCAAAGAAGCATATGGACGCGAAAGCCTGGTTGTCAACCCGCCGGTTGACATCGACTACTATCAGCCTTCATCGGTTGAACGAGAAGAATATTATCTCGTTGTTTCCGCGCTGGTACCTTACAAAAGGGTTGATCTAGCCATTGAAGCGTGCGCTCGGTTGGGGCGTCCATTGCTCATCATCGGAACGGGGGATGCAGAGGCTCGACTTCGAGCCCAAGCCAAGGGAATGGTGACCTTTGCCGGTTGGCAATCGAATGAGATGATCCGACACCATATGCAACGTTGTCGGGCATTGCTATTTCCGGGGGAAGAAGATTTTGGCATTGTCCCCTTAGAAGCCATGGCTTGTGGCACACCCATCATCGCCCTTGGCAGAGGTGGAGCAACGGAAACGGTGGTCCCTTGGGGTGACAGCCGCCAACCCACCGGCTATTTCTTCGAGCATGAGGATGTGGAGGAAATGGTTTCGGCGATGACCCATTTTGAAAAACACCGACACGACTTCGCACCTCTGGCTTGCCGTCGTCGAGCGGAGCAATTCAGCATCCCTGTATTTCAGAGTAAGATCAAACACATCATCGAAGCGAGTTTGATTGGAGCTGACCCAGAACAGGCTTTACGTAAGGCGGCATAGCCCTTACCCATCCACAAGTATGGATCCCAAAAGTGCATGCTGATTCTGCAAGGAATCCATCAAGGTGGCCAGCCAAGGATGCTGCTGCTGTTGCCGGGAATGCACAACGCAGGAAGCAGCCATTTCGGTCGCTAAAACGAGGCTGGCTGGCGATTGAGGCCAGGCGGGACTGTTCATGACCAGTAAGCGGTAAAAACGTTGCAAGTTTCGCAACAGTTTGCCAGCCTCTCGGGCCCACAGGGCGGGTGAGGTTTGCGACAGACGATTGCCCGAAGCGATGACATCCAAGCCCATGTGGCCACTTTTTTGAATGGCCTGGCTAACATCTAAACCCTGCAACAATTCTTCCCAGCCTGGAGCCGTTGCAACGGGTAACCACCGTTGCAATTGATTAGCGTTGAGCGTTGCATCGATCAGCAATACCGGTTGTTGCATGAATTCGGCGAACAACCTTCCCAAATGCACCGACAATTCAACAAACCCGTGTTCATGTTCAAAGGGTACAAGCATTAACGCTGATAGCGATCGTTCTTTCAATATCTCGCACAAGGCACGTCCCATTTCTTCATAGGGCTGTAGTGCCTGCGATACAGGGCGTGTTGACTTTAACCAAAGTGCTGAGCTGGGATTTGTCGTCGGGCTGCTTTCATTGGTTGATTGTGTCGAGTTGATGTTTGTGGATTCTGTTTCTTGACTGCTGACGGGTTGTGTTGCAGCCAGCTCTGGAATAGCAGTTACAGCGGCAGGCACTTCAAAAAATGGCACAGCCAAGCCATCGAACAGAGGCTCGAGTGCATCCAGTGTCGGCGCCAATTGAAAGGGAATGGCGTTTACCTCGGTATTCAATGCATGATGATCGCCCGCTGCTATTTTCGAATCCGGGTGTGAACTCGTACGATGCGAAAGGCCATTCAACGTTTTGAGCAATTTTCCCATGCCGTTCTCCGCGAGGTCGCTGAGGGACCTCTCGTGCTGGTCGTCAGATTGAGTATGTCAATCGGTGTCGTTACGTGTGGTTACGCCGATCGTTTGATGAGGGTCGATTCATTCGGACCAACATCCATCGGTAGAGAAGGAGCTTCTTCCGTAAGTTCATCGGTTTCGTTTTCCGACAAACCCAATGCCTCTGCAGCAAGCAAGATGGTTTCAACATCCATGCGGTTTTGGTTGACTTCCATAGCCAAATGCAGCGCATGTTCAGCCAAGCGTTGGACGAAACGGGGCGTCCCGTGAGACAGTTCAGTTAGCTTGCTTGTGGCTTCATCATCCAGCAAAGCCCTGGGTGCCAGGCCGGCCTGTCGTAATTCATGATGCAGGTATTCCTTAACCGTTTCTTCTGTCCAGACCGTCAATTGAACGGTGCAGACCATGGACTGTGCGAAACTGCACAGTTCCGCTTGCCGCATTCTTCGCAGCAAGTCCAATTGCCCTGCAAGCACAACAGTGAATAATTGACCCTTGGGTCCCATCAGATTGCCTAAAAGCCGTAATTCTTCAAGTTGGTTGTTTTGCAAATGATGGGCGTCGTCAATGAATAGAACCAAGCCCCCTTGAGTTGCCCGCTGCATAATGGCTTCAGTAACTGCCAGGCGGAGCAGTTGTTCCGAGGGTAATTGGTAAGGTAAATCCAAGTCAAAAAGGATGGCTTGAAACAAGGCCGCTAAATCGGGCAAATGGCTGTTGCTTACTTGGGCAATTGCTTTTTCGGGGGCAATGGCAGAAGCCAAATGTCGGGCCAAGAGCGATTTTCCCGTTCCGCTTTCTCCCACAATCAAAACCGATCCATGCTGATAGGTCACAGCTTTTTGCAAAGCAGCCATTTGCTGTGTCCGCAACTCCAAGGGATAAAGTATGACATCGGGGCCGTGATCCTTAAATGGATGCGACTTCATCCCGGTGGGCAGTGCATTCATACGCGACGATCCAGCAACACAGGGGCCATTCCGTTCGGCCAAGAACTCCTTATTAACCATCGAATGAGGGCGGACCTCTACTTTAATTTGGCCAAACATTTCCCACGGAAACGATTATGCTACAACAAACCGGGTAATCTCGACAAAACGCAGAGGACCAGTCTCATGGTCGCGCAACTGCTCGACGGCAAAGCCTTGGCAACAATCATCAAAAATGAACTAAAGATTCGCGCAGATCAGTTTGTGCAAAAGCATGGCCAAAAGCCTGGTTTGGCCACGGTCCTGGTGGGAGACGATCCTGCAAGTCATGTCTATGTTCGCAATAAACATAAAGCCTGCGCGGAAGTCGGCATCGAGAGTTTTCAGCACACTTTATCCAGCCAGACCAAACAGGCCGACTTGCTGCAACTACTCGATTCATTGAACAAGGATCAGCGGGTCCATGGCATCCTGGTGCAGTCGCCATTGCCCAAGGGGATGGACGAAGGGCAAGCCATGCGGTCAATCCATTGGCAGAAAGATGTCGATGGTTTCGGCACTCATAATCTGGGCTGCCTGGCTCGTGGTGAACCCCATTTGCTCGCCTGCACACCCTGCGGAGTTTGGGAACTCTTGATCCGCCACCAAATACCCATTGCTGGAAAGCATGTCGTCATTGTTGGGCGCAGCAACATCGTCGGCAAACCCTTGGCGCTGATATTGATGCAAAAACACCCGCAAGCGAACGCCACCGTGACGGTTTGTCATTCGCAAACCCAAAACTTGGCCACGTTCACGCGACTGGCCGACATTCTTGTGGCAGCTATCGGACAACCAGAGTTGATCCATGGCGACATGGTCAAACCCGGAGCCGTGGTCGTTGATGTGGGTATACACCGTCGTGTAGATGGATCGCTGACAGGGGATGTGGATTTTACCAGCGTCGCTCCCCGAGCCAGTTGGATCACTCCCGTGCCTGGCGGAGTTGGGCCTATGACGATCGCTATGTTGCTAATGAATACCCTTAAAGCTGCCGAATCCCAAGTGCTTGGCCATGACCACAGCTCATGATCGGTTTGGCCCATTAATCAAAAAGGATGCCCCTATGACATCACCCTTGCTCGAACCCAATCGTCTGTTGGGCGAAGCAAGCCCATATCTGCGCCAGCATGCACGCAACCCGGTTGATTGGTATCCTTGGGGGACGGAAGCATTAAACCGCGCCAAGGCAGAAGACAAGCCTATTTTTCTGAGCATTGGTTATGCGGCTTGCCATTGGTGCCATGTTATGGAGCGGGAAAGTTTTGAAGATCACGAAGTTGCCGACCTGCTCAATCGTCATTTTGTCAGCATCAAAGTAGATCGGGAGGAACGTCCCGATTTGGATCAGCTATACATGAGTGCCGTGGTGGCCATGACGCGCCGGGGTGGTTGGCCCATGTCCGTCTTTCTGACACCAGATGCCCAACCCTTTTTTGCCGGAACCTATTTCCCTCCTGAAGACCGTTATGGCATGCCCAGTTTTCGCCGATTGCTTGAAAGCCTGATTGCAGCCTGGCAACAACGCCGACAGGATGTGCTGGCCAGTGCCTCGTCGATTACCGAACACCTGGCAGATGCTGCGAAACTGGTTCCATCTCAACAGACATTGCAGCCGGATCACATGCAAATGGCTATCCAGCAATGGCAAAAGGCATTTGACCCGCAACAAGGCGGCTTTGGACATGCTCCCAAGTTTCCACATCCAATCGAACTGCAGCTGATGCTTCGTGCGGCCAAACGATTTGGTGATCAGCAAGCTTTAGCCATGGCCCAACTTACGCTTGACCGTATGGCTGCGGGAGGCATCAACGATCAGTTAGCGGGTGGCTTCCACCGCTATAGCACCGATGCGCAGTGGCTGGTGCCGCACTTTGAAAAGATGCTGTACGACAATGCATTGTTAGCCCAGACCTATCTGCTCGCCTACCAGCAAACAGGCCAGATGCGGTACCGTGAAGTTGTTGAACAGACATTGAAGTGGGTGCAGAATGAAATGATCAGTCCCACAGGGGCGTTTTATAGTACTCTGGATGCGGATAGCGAAGGTGTGGAAGGGAAATTCTACGTCTGGCTGCTTGCCGAGGTAGAACGGGTGCTTGGTCATGATGCAGCCTGGTTTGCACAAGCCATGGATGTGACTCAGGAAGGCAACTGGGAAGGTCATTGCATACTGCGCCAAAAAATACCCCTGTCTGCACTGGCTGAGCAGTTAGGGATCTCACTCGAAGAGATGCGGCACCAGTGGGAAAAGGCTCGGTTGCAACTTTTGCAGCATAGGCAGCGGCGCACCCGACCAGCACGCGATGAAAAAATGATTGTCGCCTGGAATGGCATGATGATCAAAGCGTTCGCCCAAGCAGGTTTATTATTGGATGATCAATTGTTACCTTACGCTAAGGCTGCTGCCCATGACATCTTGCAGCACCTGAGCGATCCAACCGGTCGGCTATGGCATTCGCGTATGGCTGATACCCCACCCAAACAACTGGCCTTTCTGGACGACTATGCCTTTTTCATTGATGCTTTGGTATCGCTGCACGAAGCCACGGGTGAGTTGCCATGGCTCGATGAAGCCGAGCGACTATTAACCGTCATGCTTGACGAGTTTTGGGATGCCAAGGAGGGCGGATTTTATTTTATCGGAAGAAGCCAGGAACCATTGCTGCTTCGAACGAAAGAAACACATGACGATGCAACACCAGCTGGCGTGTCCATGGCCGTCACCGTTTTGTTAAGAATGGCATATCTTTGGGATCGGCCTGAATGGAAGCGGATCGCTGATCAAACGCTGCAACTTTATGCACAAACGTTGATCACGTATCCGACAGCCATGAGTCAGATGCTTTGTGCACTGGATTTTCAGACGGGACCTGTTCGAGAGTGGGTCGTCATTGGCGAACCCGGCACTGCTGAAATGCGCAACCTTCAACGAGCTATCGCGCTGGCAGGGTCGATCAATCAAGTTCTGTTTGGGCCAATCCGCCCGGAACAGCTCACAACGCTTGCAGAACGTTGGCCTTTGCTGCGAGGTAAAGAAGCTCAGGTTAGCCCAGCCGTTTATTTGTGTGAAGCGGGTACCTGTGAAGCACCTCTGCGCTCGCTGGAGCAATTGCAAAAACGCTTACGCGAAGACTGACGGAAACTTGGAGATCAAAACGGCCCCTGGTCTTCGGTCGCTTCTTCGATGACATCTTCTGAAACATAGATAGGTACTTTGGTGGAAACCGCCAGGGCGATAGCATCACTGGGCCGTGCATCCACTTCCACGAGTTCGCCATTCATGCGAATGCGTAGCTTGGCAAAATAGGTCCCTTCGCGTAGTTCGTTAATGAGAATGTCGCTCAGTTCGCCGCCTAATTGTTCAATGACATTGACAACCAAATCATGAGTTAAAGGACGCTGCGAGGGCATATTGCGAATGCGGCGTTCAATGCTCGATACTTCGTATAGCCCAATCATAATGGGAAAGGAGCGTTCGCCTTCCGTTTCCTTCAGAATGAGGAAATGCTGATCCTGAGTCTCGCTCGTGCTGGAGATGATACGGCGCAATTCCATGGGGACAGGCACGGGGGTTTGCTCCGAAAAAAAAGGCACATCGCTGCCCATATGGGGCAGTGACCATATACGTCTTATATTTCATTATGAATTTCTGGGCGAACGGGTCAAGCGAACAACTTACCTTAACGGTTAAAAGCTCACCGGTTCCAAGGGAAAAGCTTTCAAGGATAAGATATATTTGCTTGCGTCCAACAGTGCGGTAGATAAACTACTTGAGAAGGGGTTAAAGGCTGTGGAAGGGTAGTTGTAAGGCTAAACCTGATACAGCAACGCAGCATCATTATGTGGCGCGAATGATTAGTGAACCGAGGTGGCCCGATGGCCGTACGGCTCAAGATTGGTAAATGTAGTCTGCTTGGTAATTATCGTGAAAACAATGAAGATGCGGTGGCCGTGAAAGAAACACCGCATATCAGCACGTGCATCGTTGCTGACGGCATGGGTGGTCAACAGGCTGGCGAAAAAGCCAGTCAAATGGCCACGGAAATCATCCCGCGCGAAATCGATAACCAGATTCCTGAAGCCAAAAGTGCTGATGAAATCCGCAAGATTGTTCGTAAGAGCATCGTGCAAGCCAATGAAGAAATCATCTCCATGGGGCAGCTCGATCGCGACTTTCGCAACATGGGTACTACCGTGGTCGGCATCGTTTGGGCGCCTTCATTTCGCGATGACTGCCTTTTCATAGCCGGGATTGGTGATAGTCGGGCCTATCTCATACGCGACGATAAGATCGAACAACTGACCACCGACCACTCTCTCGCTCAAGCTCTTGTGGAAGCCAAAACCATCACTCCTGAAGAAGCCCGCGAGCATAAATTCAAAAACGTCCTTTGGAAATATCTAGGCAGTCGTGAAGTGGGCGATGGCCCCGAAGTCAAGATGCTCTATATTCGTCCAGGCGACCGTGTATTAATGTGCACTGATGGTCTGACGGGTGTCGTGCCGGATGAAACCATTCTCGAAGTCATGAAACAACACAACGAGATGCAGGTCTTGGCGGAAGCGTTGTGCCAACTGGCTCTCGATATGGGCTCACGCGATAACGTATCGTGCGTCTTAGTCGAAATCGCAGAAGGTGAGTGATTATTTGGTAACCCCCAAAAACCGCTAATACTGGAATGGCTCATTTATAGTGCCAATTGATTACAATGCGCTAGGCATTAACCACCATTTATTATTTAGCAGGCCATTATCCACTGGATAGATTCCCATTGAAGCAGGAGAGTTGTCCGGATTGATTGCCTCCCATTTGGTTCTTGAGCAAGAAATTATTTACATCAAACGGACACTGGCTATACTGCGTCGTCCGGAAATCCGTTAATTTCGCTAGGTTGGTTTGCAATTTTCAAGGGAACGTGTATGCTTCAAGCTGAGAAAGCAGATAAATCGAGTTGAAGTCAATCAGCGCAATTTTCTGCAAGTTGTTGCTTGTGAATACTTTGGAGCTTAATGATATCTGAAAATGGGATTTAAGGTAGTCGAATGCTCAATGTGGGGATGGAAGCCTGTCCTGGTTTCAAATTAATGAAACGTATCGGGAAAGGCGGTTTTGGCGAAGTCTGGCAGGCATTGGGGCCTGATGGCCGTAATGTTGCTCTTAAGTTCATGGATTGCCGCCAAAAAACAAGCAGTGTTGTCGTCAATGAGATAAAGTTGCTTCTTGCTCTTCGCGAACTTCGCCATCCCCACCTCATTCAGTTACTAAACATCAATACAGGCCCCAACTTCATCATCCTGGTCATGGAATTGGCTGAAGGTTCCTTGAACGATCTACATTACATCTATCAACAGGATTTCAAAACCCACATCCCGCCAAAAGTGCTTTGTCAACTACTCACACAGGCGGCGGAAGCTCTGGATTTTCTGGCCAAGCAAAAATTAGCGCCGGCGGCCTTTCATCGCGCGGGCTTGCAACATTGTGACGTGAAACCAAGCAATATTCTCCTCCTTAATAACTCAGTCAAAGTGGCGGACTTCGGCTTGAGTGGACCGTTGCTGTTGAATGAGCGCAGAGACTCCATTATCGGCACGCCTCCTTATGCAGCTCCCGAACTTTACAGTGGCAAAGCCAGCGAGCGGACCGATCAATTCGGCTTGGCGGTTTCCTATGTTGAATTGCGAACGGGCAAATGGCCCTTCAAAGAAAAATCCATCGAAAAACTCAAAATCGAAAACCCTGATCTGAGCATGCTGCCACTTGAGGAACAGCATGTCATTTCCCGTGCATTGCACAATCGTTGGTTGGATCGATGGCCTAGCTGTGTGGCTATGATGGAAGCCCTCACCAATGCTGTGAATCATGTCAACCGAAGCCCAGCTACGACAAAGCCCAATTCTTCGGCGGCGCATGTGCTTAGTTCTGCTCAATCGTACACGCCAAAAACGCCCAAGAATCAGCAAACCCCCAAAAACAAATAGCCCCACTGAATAGATCTAAAAAAACAGCCAAGAATTGCTTCTTGGCGTTTGCGATTCAATGTAAGCGTTTCACTTTGCACTATAACGATTAACGCTTTTCTCGTGGCAGCAAATCGTCCAAATTAGCGATGCGCAAGGCCACAATGGCCATAACCTGTGTCCCTTGGATTAAATCTTCCTCTCGAGCTTTGTCCAAGGTGTCGGATTGCGAATGATGGGTTAATCGATACTCCGCAGGATCCTGCTGGAACATAAAACCTGGCACTCCCGCGGCTTCAAAAGATTGATGATCGCTGCCGCCATTGGAGCGCATGGTCAATTCGGTAACACCGAGTTGTTTCAGGCTGACGAATTGCTGTTCGAGCAAACTCTTTAATTTCTCGCGTCCTTGCAAGGGCAACGCCGTTACGCGTCCTGTCCCCGTATCGTGGATCAAAGCGACCGACGTTTTGTTCATTTCATCCTTGTGCTGTCGGACATAGGCACGTGATCCATGCAGTCCTTGCTCTTCGCCGCTGAACAAAACAAAGCGAATCGTCCGTTTGGGTTTGACGCCGCTTTTGGCAATGATGCGAGCGGTTTCCAGCACGACGCTCGTGCCCGTGCCATTGTCGGTCGTGCCTTGTCCAAGGTCCCAAGAATCGATGTGCGCACCAACCACGACGAATTCGTCGGGTTTTTCGCTGCCGCGTATTTCACCCACGGTGTTGTAAACCATGGTGGGCGTAGGGATCAACTTATTGGAGATTTCAATTTCCATCATCGTTACTTGGGGTTCAGGTCGACTAGCCAACCGGTAAAGCAAGGCGTAGTGTTCATGGGCGACAAAGGCCGTGGGCAATTGACCAGCGGCTGTCACTCGATCATCTTGCATTCGCCATCCGCCCGTCATATTGAGCAAGCCATGTGGTTTGCCTGCATCTTGGAGTAAGCATGCCACGCCCTCATTCTGAAAGAATTCGTTCATTTCGCGTCGAAAGGCCATGAAGCCACTACGATCGGCCCGTTGGTCGAACCCGCCAGGTCGCGTGGAAGCTGGCCCCGTTGGCGTTGGACGCGTCGCACTGCTCGAGGTCGGCTGTGGCCGCGTGGCACGCGTCGGGCTACCACCTAAACCTAAGGAACCTAGTTCGTTGATGGGGCGAACGTTCGTTGGCGGGCCGCGCAGAATAACGGCATTTTTAAGTTTACCCTTGTATTTTTTCAGCTCCTCTGGATTGCGTGCTTGGACAATGACCACCGGCCCAGTGACTTTACCATTGGTGCCAGGGGTCCATCCCATGGCTGCCAGGTTGATGATTCGACCATTGTCCGGCTCCACGATGCGGGCATAAGCAAGGCCACGTTCCCACTGAACGGGCAACTCCCACGATTCCAGGTGCACGTTTTCCAGGCCATAACTTTTCATTTTTTCCGCAGCCCAATCGTTGGCCCGTTTCAAGCTGGCAGAGCCTGTTAAACGTGGCCCAATAATATCGCTGAGGTGTGACAAGTTGGCCAAGATCTGTGAATCGTTCTTGGCGAGTTGGATGAGTTTCAGGTCCAACGCCGTGGCATCATCGAGCTTGTCTTGAAAAGCCCACAGATGCAACGGTAGGCCGATAAGCAGGATACAAACCAAGGCCAGACTGGCTCCGATCAAAAAGCGTTTGGGCTGTTGGGTAACCATCAATTTTGTACTCCCCATGCTGGTTTAAACGAGTTGTGCTTCATCGTAACAAGCGTCGTCTTAAAAACATCTATATTCTCAAACCCTCGCGGCAAAACTGCGTATCGATTAGGTGGATTTATTATTGGTTTGGTCCAACAACTGATTGAACGGCTTGGCGACAAAGTAGAAGGTAATCATGGCGAGGAAACCGACCACGGCATGCAATCCGAAATAGGTGGTTGGCGTGCACAGGCGTTGGCCGTTGACCGTCATGCTATACAGCGGCGTGATTTCCGCATTGATCATGCTAGCCACGAAAATGGTGAGCAGGAAGCATGCTGTGATAAAGCCCTTCATGGATTTGGGAGCAATGACAAAGGCCAGTTCTAAGCCAACGGGGGAAATCAGGATTTCAGCCAAGGTGATGCTCAAATAAGCCAATACAAGGAAAATGAGACTCGTTTTCCCGTGACCAGCCATTTGGTCTGCCATCACAAACCATAAGGGAGTGAGAGTGACAAAGAAGAAACCCAACTGCATTTTGTCGGTGGGACGCCAGTTATGCCCTCGTTTTTCGAGATATTTGAACAACATCATGGCCAAAGGCAGCAAGGTCAGGATGAAAAAGGAGTTTAAAAACTGAAACTGATCGGGACTATAGATGCGATACGGCATGACCTCCGTGATCCAACGCCACCAATAACTCGGGCTCCATTTCGACAATCCTGCCAGGTTTTCTGCATGATCCACCATGGGTTGGCCTGGGATTGGTTCGGGTGGTGTTAAAATGCGTGTATGGATCTTTTCACCCGTAAAGAGAACCCAGGTCGATGGATATTGTTTAAAGACACCCCAGAAGACCGTGATCAAAATAAAGACCCCCATGAGCCGGCCAAGGGTCCGCCATTGCTCCTTGCGCTCCTCCGGTGATTTGGTTGGATGATCCAACGACTCTGTAGCATAAAACGGCTTCCCCAGTGCGAAGATGAACAACGCCACCGCCATCAAAATGGTGGGCAAAAGAAACGCTTTGTTGGGACCGACTTCATCTCGCAAATAAGGCATGGAGGTTTGAGAAATGACCGATCCCACGTTGATGGCCCAATAAAACCAGCCGAAAGCTGAACTGCGTAACTGCTCCTGCCCGTGCCGTTGTTGATCGTAGGTTAATCCCATCAAAGTGGAAATGTTTGGTTTGATCACACCGCTGCCCATAGCCAGGATGACCAGGGCACTAAACAAGGCCAATTCCGTGGGAATCAGCATCAAGGCATTGCCGATGACATAGGGAATGGAAAAGAGAACGATGGTCCAATATTTGCCAAGAAAGCGATCAGCGATGAAGCCACCCAGCAGGGGGGTGAGGTAGGTCCCAGCAATAAACCAGTTTAAATAACGGCTGGCACTAGGCTTTGTAAACTTGAGCGTATCCGTCATGTAAAGCAACAGGATGGCATTCATGCCGTAATAGGAGCAGCGTTCTGCCAATTCACCCCAAAAGAAGAACCAAAAGCCAAGTGGATGACGTGTTGGCACGGACGGATTCGCTTGAAGATCAAAGGATGCATTGGCCGTGTTAAGATCTTGGCTTTGATTCATAGTGCTCCAACTCTTTGTCTCAGTCACTCGACAAGCGGTTTAGGTATATTCACTCCCCTTTACCAAACGCGAGCATGGTTGAAAAGCGCTAAATCGGAAAGGAATTTCCGCTGTCACCGTTGCAGGTCCTTAGGAGATAGACTCAGCATACTTCCAGAATGTTTGTTGCAATAGCATTGTGCAAGATATTCGTCAGATTGTTGTAATAATTGCTCAAAACAATGAATACAATGCACACAAGGTTTCACGTCGGGCGGATTGCGACAGACCCCGTAGACAGACGAACGGAATTCGCCATTGCTATTGGAGAAAAATCATCATGCCCCATTTGAAATTGTGCAAATGCTTTATTGCCTTGGGGATGTCATTGGGTCTGACCCTGGGATGTCAAACGGAAACGCCGCCGCCTGCCAAGGAGCCACCTAAAGTCACGGTGGCGCATCCCATCAAGAATGCAGTGCCTGATTATCATTATTACAACGGCTGGCTTCAATCGATGCAAACGGTTGAAATCAGGTCCCGCGTGCGTGGTCACATCGATGACATCCACTTCGAAGAAGGTGTGATGGTGGAAGCGGACAAAACCGTGTTATTCACCATCGACAAACGACCATTTCAAGCCGTGCTGGATGAAGCAGAAGCAAATCTGCAAGCGGCACAGGCGCGCTTAACCTTAGCCAAGGCCCAATTTGATCGCATCGACACTCTCGTGCGTAAGGGTGCCTCCAGCCGAGAGGAATTGGACATCGTCACAGGTCAAAAAGACGTTGCTGCAGCCGACGTCGTCAAAGCCACAGCTGCGGTTGAGAAAGCCAAGCTGGATGTCAACTTTTGCACCATCAAAGCGCCCATCACGGGGCGGGTCAGCCGAGCCCTGATCACGAAAGGCAATCTGGTCAATGCCGGTGCAGGGGAAGACATTCTGACCACGATCGTATCGATGGATCCGATTTACGCTTTCTTCAATATCGAAGAGCGCTATTGGCAGGAATACGTAGCCAAACGCATAAAGACATCTGCCAGCGGCAAACTTGAAATTGCCAAAGATAAATCGAAAGGCGTTGCTTTTGAGTTCGGCTTGGAAGTCGATAAGGATTATCCCCACAACGGCATGATCAATTTCGTCGAGAACAAAATTGAATCATCGACAGGAACACTGCAAATACGCGGAGAAGTAAAGAATCCTCAGTTCTTATTTATGCCAGGATCGCGGATCAAAATTCGTCTTTCTGAAGGCGAAGCCCAGACACGCTGGATTGTTCCTGATGAGGCGATTCTTGCTGATCAGGGAAACCGCTATCTACTGCTGGTGAACGAGAAAAAAGTGGTTTTCCGCCGTGATGTGCAATTAGGTCAATTGCTTGAAAATGGTCAAAGGGTTTTGTTGCCAGCTGCGAATCCCGAACTTGATTTAAAAGATACGGATTGGATTATTATCCGCGGCATGCAGCGAGCACGACTCGATTACCCTGTTGAACCTTTGGAATGGAAGCCCCCGGAAGCGCCGAGGAAGCCAGCAGCATAGCGGGTGGCACGCGCCGACAAGATATCTTTGTGAGCTATAAACGCAGAAAGGCCTACGGTGTTATCCCATTTTTTCATAGATCGCCCGATCTTTGCCTCTGTGCTTTCTATCGTGATCGTCATTGTCGGCTGTGTTGCCCTCTTTTTGCTCCCCATCGCTCAATACCCAGAGGTGTCCCCACCCACGATACAAGTCACAGCCACATTTCCTGGAGCCAGCGCCAAAACGGTGGCGGATACCGTTGCCAGCCCGATTGAACTGGAAGTCAACGGCGTTGAAAACATGCTTTACATGTTTTCTCGAAGCACTAACGATGGTCAAATGTCCTTGGATGTGACCTTCAAACTCGGCACCAATCTTGATACAGCCCAAGTGCTGGTGCAAAACCGTGTAGCCGTTGCGATGGCAAAATTGCCCGAGGAAGTGAAACGCATCGGCGTGACCACCAAGAAAAAATCTCCCAGTATTTTGCTGTGCATCAACCTGGTTTCGCCCAAACGTACATTCGATCAGTTGTATTTAAGCAATTTCGCCACTTTGCAAGTCAAAGACAGTCTGGCACGTGTGAACGGCGTGGGCGATGTTGCGTTTTTAGGGCCCCGCGATTACAGCATGCGCATTTGGCTCGATCCCCTCAAAATGGCCGCCTTGGACATGACGTCAGGGGACGTGATCAACGCTCTAAGAGAACAAAACGTTCAAGTGGCAGCAGGACGATTGGGGCAACCGCCCTTACCGGCGAACTCGGGTATTCAATTTCAAATCCCTCTGAACACACAGGGACGCCTGCAAAGCGAAGAACAGTTTGAACAAATCGTGGTTAAACGCGGCAGCACCGGGACACTGGTTTACCTGCGCGATGTCGTTCGTGAAAAAAAATATGACGACCAAGGTCGCGTCATCCAAAAAGGCATCGAAGTCGGCGCCAAAAACTACGACGTGAACAGTTATTTGGATGGTGAACCAAGCGTCACGATGGCCGTGTTTCAATTACCTGGTTCCAATGCGATAGAGACAGCTAAATTGCTCAAGCAGCGCATGAAGGAATTAAGTCAGCAGTTCCCCAAGGATTTGGAATACCGTATCCATTATGACACGACAATCTTCATTGAAGAATCCGTCATGAGCGTGTTGGATACGCTGGTTGAAGCCATTGTCCTGGTGTTTGTCGTTGTGCTCGTGTTCTTGCAAAATTGGCGGGCCACGTTGATCCCTATGATCGCCGTGCCCGTTTCCCTCGTGGGCACGCTAGCAGTCATGGCCATGTTCAGCTTCAGCCTCAACAACTTGTCACTGTTCGGTCTGGTATTGGCCATCGGTATTGTGGTTGATGACGCCATTGTTGTCGTGGAGAACGTTGAACGTTGGCTGGCGGCAGGGCTTTCACCACGCGATGCATCACGTAAAGCGATGGAGGAAGTCACCGGGCCTGTCATTGCCATTGCGCTGGTGTTGTGTGCGGTATTCATGCCGACGGCTTTTATGGCGGGCATCACAGGTCAATTCTATAAACAGTTTGCCTTGACCATTGCCGCCGCCACAGCCATTTCGGCTTTTAATTCGCTTACGCTAAGCCCTGCACTCTGTTGCTTGATGTTGCAGGCCCATGTTAAAGATGAACATGGCCATTCCCATTCCGAAGCACTGCCGCGTTTGGGCATCATCCTGCTCGGCGGCCTCATTGCAATGTTGACTTTACAGACCTTCACGGCCGGCCTTTTCCACATCCATTTAGGTCATGGCGAAGCCCCTGCGTTCGGCTCCAAAGATTATTTGACCGTTTTAGGCATACGTGCCGGCTTGTTCATCGCTGGCAGCTTGGTCGGATGGTTATTGGCAACACTGGTCAATCGCATCCTGGGATTGTTCTTCAAAGGCTTCAACAAAGTCTTCGATATGACCATTCTGGGCTATGGCAAAATCGTCGCTGGCTTTCTGCGCATTCTGGTGATTGGTTTGATTGTCTATGCTGGTTTGATTGTCCTGACCTACCTCGGGTTTCGCGCAGTGCCGGTTGGCTTCATTCCGGAACAGGATAAAGGCTATCTCGTCGTGAACGTCCAGTTACCAGATGGTGCCAGTTTAGAGCGAACGAATGAATTGATCCACAAGCTAAGCCAAATAGCAAGAGAAACCGAAGGCGTTGATCATACCTTGGATTTGCCGGGTTACTCCATCCTTCTGAGTACCAACATCAGCAACATTGGCGGGATGTTCATTATCCTCAAACCGTTTGAAGAGCGCTCTAAGAACCCAGAATTGGCTGCACCGGTCGTGCTGCGCAAACTGATGGCCAAGTACAGTGTATTTCAGGAAGCTCAGGTAGCGGTCTTCGGTGCCCCCCCTGTTGACGGCCTGGGCAGTACGGGCGGATTCAAGTTGCACGTTCAAGACCGTCGCAATGCCGGATTGCGTGAATTGCAAGGAGTGGTGCAAAATCTGGCCGTGCAAGCCATGACTGACCCAGGCATTCGTGCTGCCTTTACAAGCTTTTCGGTCATGCAACCCCAATATGACATCATCATCGATCGCGAGAAAGTTCTGGCGCAAGGCATTCCACTCTCTTCCGTGCATGTAACGTTGCAGACGTTTCTGGGATCCAATTACGTAAATGACTTCTTCTTTGAGAACCGCAATTGGCAAGTCAATCTGCAAGCCGACGCGAAATACCGCATGCGGATCGAAGATATCAGCAAACTCGAAGTCCGCAATGCATCGGGCAAGCGCGTTCCCTTGTCCACTTTGGTGAAAATCAAGGAAATCTCTGGTCCTGCGATTGTGAACCACTACAACCTTTATCCATCGGCCGAACTCAATGGCAGCCCCATGCCCGGTGTCAGCTCCGGTCAAATCATCAAGATCATGAACAACCTATCGAGTCAGTATTTGCCGCCAACGATGGGTTATGAATGGACCGAATTGACTTACCAGGAAATCCTGGCCAGCGAGGACGTACTGACCAAGCTGGTCTTTCCTTTAGCCGTGGTGTTCGTGTTTCTGGTGTTGGCCGCACAGTATGAAAGTTTGTCGCTGCCCATTGCGATTTTGCTGATCGTGCCCATGTGTTTATTGGCTGCGATAGCCGGCTTATGGCTGACCAAAATGGACAATAACATCTTCACGCAAATTGGTTTGGTCGTCTTGATCGCCTTGGCCGCTAAAAATGCCATTTTGATCGTTGAATTCGCCAAACAGTTGCAAGATCAGGGCAAGAAGCGCTTTGAAGCTACGGTGGAAGCTTGTCAATTGCGTTTGCGACCCATTTTGATGACTTCGTTTGCGTTCATATTAGGTGTTGTGCCCCTGGTGCTAGCCAAAGGGGCAGGGGCTGAGATGCGTGTCGCGCTTGGCGTGGCCGTGTTCAGCGGCATGCTTGGCGTTACCTTCTTCGGCATTTTCTTCACCCCTTTGTTCTATTATGTGGTCCGATGGTTTACGGAACCTGGAAAACAATCGCCCCAACCCACGACTCATCATTGATCAGGAACGCTCACGTTCACGTAGTGGCAAAGGGCATTGGGTTGCTCAATAACGAGTCATATCATTTGACATGCACATGGCCAGCCGAAGTGTGGTAATCTAACCATAGTTCTATTCAATGCAGCAGCACGCTTGCTGAGCGATCCGCTGCGCTGTTTAAAGTCTGATGAGGCGAATAATGCACCAAGCCACAATCGATGGCAAGCGGTTTCTTCAAGAACAGCCATTCTTCCTGCTTCGCCAACAGCGAAATCAGCCTGTCATCCAAGACATTCCAGGCACGGTTCGTCATCAGCTCGAGCTAAGTCATTTAAAGAACCGATTGCAGCCCGGGGCACGCGTGGCAGTGGCCGTGGGCAGCCGCGGCATCGCCGACCTGAACCAGTTGGTCAGGGCGACGTTGGACACGCTGCTGGCTTGGGGTATGCAACCCTTTGTTGTGGCAGCTATGGGAAGTCATGGTGGCGCAACAGCACAAGGGCAAGCCGAACTACTAGCCAGTTATGGCATCACGCCCGAACGCTTAGGCGTCCCCGTCAGCACTCATATGGAAACCGTCCTTCTTGGGCAAAACGATTGGAATGAACCTGTCTACTGGGATCGTCAAGCGTTTGAAGCTGATGCCGTTTTGCCGATAGCTCGCATTAAGGCCCACACCGACTTTACAGGTGATTTTGAAAGTGGCCTGACCAAGATGTTGGTCATCGGTCTGGGCAAACGTGAGGGGGCATCCGTGCATCATCAATATGGTGTGCGTGGGTTGCGTGACATGCTGCCACTATCGGCGCAGGTGGTCGTTGCCAAAACGCGGTTCTTAGCTGGGTTGGCCGTGATCGAAAATGCGGCCTGTCAGTTGGCCCATATCGAAGTTGTGGAAATGGAGGATCTGTTCACCACCGAACCCAAACTGCTCAAGCTGGCCAAGAGCCTGGCTGGACGTTTGCCGATGGCGGAGTTGGATCTGCTCGTTGTTGGCGAACTAGGCAAAAACTTCAGCGGCACCGGCATGGACGTGCATGTGATTGGCCGGCACATGGTGGAAGGCGAGCCGGAACCCTGGCAGCCGCGGGTGACGCGTTTGTGTGTATTGGATGTCAGTGACGAAAGTCACGGCAACGCTGTCGGTGCGGGGCTGGCTGACCTGACGACGCAGCGCTTGCTCTCGCGCCGCGATGAAACCATCACGATGATGAATTATCTCACTTCTTGCTTCCTTTTGCGGGCCAAAACGCCGTTCGCGTTACCCACGGATTTGGCGTGCATCGCCGAAGGCGTGCGCACTTGTTGGGAACCGCGGGCCGACAAGCTGCGCATGGCCGTTATTCCAAATACTCTAGAAATAACCGAACTATGGGTCAGCACCGCTTTGCACCAATCTGTTCAGCAGCGCAGCGACCTGGAAGTCGTCGATTGCAGGCCGCATCTGCCATTTTCAGAAGACGGGCAATTGCGTCTCGATCTGCTTTTCCCAAGGATTCGTCGCTTTCGCTCACATGCGTCATAATGTTTCCGCAACTCATGCATACCCCATCATCAAGCAAACCATAAAATGGCAAGGGTCACCATTTGCTGGCCCCTAGCAACTTGCCAATGGGAGTTGAAATCCCTAACCTGTTAGGAATTTTGCTCGCTGCCTTGGCTCCATCCTCTCCATGGAAGAGGGATGGCCGTAACGCATCAGGAGTGTCTGCTATCCATGCCAAAACGCACCGATCTGCACAAAATCATGATTATCGGTTCCGGGCCTATCATCATTGGCCAGGCTTGTGAATTCGATTACAGCGGTACCCAGGCGTGCAAAGCATTGCGTGAAGAAGGTTACGAGGTGGTACTCGTCAATTCGAACCCTGCCACCATCATGACCGATCCCGAAACAGCCGATCGCACTTATATTGAACCCATCACCTGGGAGTACGTTGCCAAGATCATTGAAATTGAGAGGCCCGACGCATTGCTTCCCACATTGGGTGGCCAGACCGGCCTAAACACCGCCATGGACTTGGTGCGCGAGGGGGTGCTGGAACGCTTTGGTGTGGAACTGATCGGCGCCAACGCCCAAGCCATCGAAAAAGCAGAAGATCGCGAGTGTTTTAAGCAAGCGATGATCAAGATCGGCATAGAAGTGCCAAGAAGCTTTTTAGCACATACTTTGGATGAAGCTAAAACGATTCGCGAGCAAATTGGCCTGCCTTGTGTCCTGCGGCCCAGCTTCACCCTAGGCGGATCGGGCGGCGGTATCGCTTATAATCGCGATGAGTTCAACGAACTCATCGCCCGCGGGCTGGAACTCAGCCCGGTGCATTCTGTCCTCATCGAAGAGTCGGTGATTGGGTGGAAAGAGTTTGAACTGGAAGTGATGCGCGACAAGGCCGACAACGTTGTCATCATTTGTTCTATCGAAAACTTGGATCCCATGGGTGTGCACACAGGTGACAGCATTACCGTCGCCCCTGCACAAACATTAACGGACAAAGAATACCAGCGCATGCGCGATGCAGCCATCCGCATCATTCGTGAAATTGGTGTTGAAACGGGTGGTTCGAACATCCAATTTGCCATTAATCCAGCTGATGGCCGCATGGTGGCCATCGAAATGAACCCGCGGGTGAGCCGTTCCTCAGCCTTGGCATCCAAAGCCACTGGTTTTCCGATTGCCAAAATCGCAGCCAAGTTGGCTGTGGGTTACCGGCTGGACGAATTGCGCAATGACATCACCCGCGAAACCCCCGCTTGCTTTGAGCCCACCATCGATTATGTCGTTACCAAAATACCTCGCTGGGCTTTTGAAAAATTCCCTGAAGCTGATGCGACATTGACGACGCAGATGAAATCGGTCGGCGAAACGATGGCTATCGGGAGAACTTTCAAGGAATCGCTGCAGAAAGCGTTGCGCGGTTTGGAGACAGGGCGTTTTGGACTGGGGTGCGATCGCCTGGACTTGTGGGGAACGCCGCAACAACCAAGCATCAGCGATATTCAACGTAAACTCTCCATACCGAATGCAGAACGCATCTGGTTTATCCGGTATGCTTTCCTGGCGGGTATGACGCTCGAGGAAATCCACCACCGCACCAAAATCGATCCATGGTTTCTCAAGCACATTGAAGAACTGATTGAATTGGAGCAGCGCATTTTATCTGTTCCCCGCGTAAGTGACGCGCCAACAGAATTGCTCTGGGAAGTCAAACAAGCTGGCTTCTCCGATCATCAGCTTGCTCGAGCCTGGCGCACCAATCCACAAGAGATCCGCGATCATCGCAAGCAATTGGGAATTATCCCGACCTACAAGTGCGTCGATACATGTGCCGCCGAGTTTGAGGCCTACACGCCTTATTATTACTCCAGCTATGAAAAACCGTTTCTGACGAATGATGCGGATCAATCGACGGCGCGGTTGCAAGTGGAGGATGAGATTCGCCCGCCCACGGATAAGCCGCGCATCATGATCATTGGCGGCGGCCCCAACCGCATCGGACAGGGGATTGAGTTTGACTACTGTTGCTGCCAAGCCTCTTTTGCGTTGCGGGAGTTGCAGTACGAAACGATCATGGTCAACTCCAACCCGGAAACAGTATCGACTGACTATGACACCAGCGACATGCTCTTCTTTGAGCCTTTGACTGTTGAGGACATGTTGAACTTGTGCGAACGCCTCAAACCCTCGGGCGTGATTGTCCAATTTGGCGGTCAGACGCCCTTGAATTTATCACGTGCCTTGGCTGAGGCGGGTGTGCCGATCATTGGCACGAGCGTCGAATCCATTGACATGGCCGAGGATCGAAAGCAATTTGCCGATTTGGTGCACCGATTGGGTCTGAAGCAACCGGCCAGCGGTATTGCGTTTGATGCGTTGCAAGCGTCAAAGATCGCTCGGGAAATTGGTTATCCCGTTTTGGTAAGGCCCAGCTTCGTCCTCGGCGGTCGGGCTATGCAAATCGTCCATGAAGAAAGCTGCCTCACGGACTTTGTCAACCTGGCCAAAGAAGTTTCGCCTGGGAAACCCATCCTCATCGATCGCTTCCTCGACTATGCCGTGGAAGTGGACGTGGACTGCGTCAGCGATGGTCAAAGAATCCTCATCGGCGGTGTCATGCAGCACATCGAAGAGGCCGGTATTCACTCAGGCGATTCCGCCTGCGTCTTACCGCCTTATAGCTTGCCATTGGCCATTGTGGAAGAAATCAAACGGCAAACCCGTGTGCTGGCTTCGGAACTGAAGGTCAAAGGGCTGATGAACGTCCAGTTTGCGATCACTAACCTGAAACCGGTGCTAGGTCGCGACCCTGCAAGCCTGACCGAATCCAAACGCCCATATGAAATCTATATTCTTGAAGTGAACCCGCGTGCCTCCCGAACGGTTCCCTTCGTTTCCAAGGCCACTGGCATCCCACTTGCGAGAGCAGCTGCTTTGGTTATGGTCGGTAAGTCTTTGTCTGAACAGAACTTATTCCACGAAGTCACACCAAAACATTTTTCGGTGAAAGAGAGTGTTTTCCCGTTTGCCAAGTTTCCTAATGTTGATATTATTCTGGGGCCTGAAATGCGCTCGACGGGGGAAGTCATGGGCATTGCTCCTGATTTCCCCATGGCTTTTGCGAAAGCCCAAGCTGCGAGCAATAACCCGCTGCCGCATGCAGGCATGGTGTTCATTTCGGTGGCGGATCGAGATAAAGCCGACGCCGTTTGCATTGCCCAGGCTTTGCATCAGATTGGCTACAAGATCGTGGCCACTTCGGGTACAGCCCGCGTGATCGTTCAACAAGGCATTGAAGTCACGGAGATTTGCAAGATTCGAGAAGGACGCCCGAATTTGCTCGACTTCCTGAAAAACGATCAGATTTCGTTGGTCATCAACACACCCAGTGGCAGCGGTTCACGGACTGACGAGGGTAAGATTCGTGCTGCGGCTGTAGCCCATGGGGTGACTTGCATTACCACCATTGCGGCTGCACAAGCTGCCGTGGAAGCTTGCCGGGTTATGCGTCGGCAAGATATTCAAGTGACGGCATTACAAGACCTGTTGAACATCAAAACCGTCAAACGTTCGATGCAAACCGTTTAAATCACTAAAGGTCAAGGCACGGATGGCCAGACTTCCAACTAACCCTGAACGAATTGCCATTCTCAAGCCCAGTGCCCTGGGCGACATCGTCCATGCGTTGCCCGTGCTCTCCGCCTTACGGCAGCTTTATCCAAAATCCCAAATCAGTTGGATTGTCAATCGAAGTTATGCTGGGTTGATTGATGGTCACCCGCATCTTGATCAAGTGCTGCATTTTGATCGACAAGCCGGTCAATCGGGTTGGCTCGCTTCGATCAAGGAAGCAGGGCGCATGCTGCGGACCATCCGGCAGCAGCGGTTTGATTTGTTCATCGATTTGCAAGGATTATTACGAACCGGCATCATGACACAATTCAGCCGCGCCTCCATTCGCATGGGGTTGTCCACAGCCCGGGAAGGAGCGGCTTGGTGTTACAATCATGTCGTACCGGTTGCAACTTTGCAAATGCATGCCGTGGATCGCTATTGGCGAGTGATTGAAGAATTGGGTGGCGCGGCGTTGCACAAGCAGTTCATTTTGCCAGTATCGGCCGAGGCTAATCATTGGGCAGAAGATCATCTGCTGGCTTGGCCGCCGCCTTGGATAATGATCAACCTGGGCACACGTTGGGAAACCAAACGCTGGCCCGTGGAGCATTTTGTTACCTTGACGCGTCACATCCAACATCGATATGGCGGAACGGCCTGTTTAGTCGGTGGACCAAACGAAATGCACTTGAGTCAGGCCTTTGCCCAAGCGATCGGTGCCGAAGCAACGGTTCATGATCTGGTCGGCAGAACTCATTTGCAGCAACTGGTGGCACTGTTGGCTCGGGCCGATTTGGTCATATCGAATGACAGTGGTCCTTTGCACATTGCCGACGCATTGGGGCGGCCAGTTTTGGCTCCCTTTTTATGCACAAGTCCCATGCGGACTGGCCCGTATCAACAACCTCAAGGCGTGGAAGCAACCCAGGTTAGTTGTGCAGCCAGTTACCTGAAAAAATGTCAACGAATGGATTGTATCCGTGAGCTGATCCCCGTGCGGTTTTATCGCCATTTAGAAGGTTTGTTGCAACCATGGCTCAAACGCAGCGCTTGATTCTGGCCAGCGGTTCGGCAGCACGGCGAACGTTGCTGCAAAAGGCGGGTTTATCCTTTGAAGTGGTCCCTTCGGGATTTGTTGAGCCCGGCCCAGAAGCTTGCACCGAACCACGATCCTTCGTGCAGAACATGGCATGGATGAAAGCGTTTCATGTAGCGCAAAAACGGAAAACGGACGAGGTCATACTGGCTGCGGATTCGATCGTATGGCACCAAGGTAAAGCTATTCTCAAACCGGTTGATGAAACGGATGCCCACAAGATACTCTCTAGCCTGGCTGGCACGGTGCATGAGCTATGGACAGGTGTTTGCTTCTGGCGATGCTCCGATCAATTGCAATTCGCTTGGCAGGAATTGAGTCGCGTGCAGATGAAGCGGTTAACAACAAACGAACTCGATGCATTGATCGCTACAGGCGCCTGGCAAGACAAGTCGGGCGGCTATGGCATTCAAGAGGAAGGTTTGGATCCTTTTCTGACCGTCATCGAAGGAACCGTCAGTAATGTCATCGGGCTACCCATGGAGAGTTTGGTACGAATTCTTCCAATGGTCATGCAAAGACCGTAAGTTGTCCAATAACTCAGCCTTCCTAAAATAGCATTCCCATCTCCACAGAAAGGCAGGTTGAAAATATGGATCGCCAGGAACGTGATGCCTTGATGAACGACGTCGAAGCTTTTTGCCAGGAAATTCGTCCGATCGAGGAACTGTGTTACGTTGAACACAAATTTAATGACCAAGTCATTCCCCTTGCCAAAAAACACAACATTCTCGGTATTCCAGTCCCCAAAGCGTATGGTGGCCGCGGTGCGGATTGCGTGACTTATTGCCAGGCTTTGGCACGAATCGGGCGTGAAGGGACTGGAGTGCGCACGTTTTTCTCAGGTCACACCTCCATCGGCCAAGCGCCGATCATGTATTACGGCAATGAAGATGTCAAAAGGCGATATCTGCCTGCCTCCGTTCGTGGGGAAAAGGTTCTCGCCTTTGGCTTGACCGAGCCAGATGCTGGCAGTAACCCGCTTGAAATGACGACCACCTATGAAAAGCAGGGTGATCACTACATTCTCAACGGAGTGAAATACCTGATTTCCAATGGCGGCATTGCGGATGCCATCGTGATTTTCGGATATCAAAAGAACCCTCCCGCTGGGAAATCGCCACGGGTCTCTGCGTTTGTGCTTGATACGAATGTCAAAGGCTTCAACAAAGAAGATTTGACGGCCAAATGTGGCATGCCCAGCTCGAACACGGCCATGTTTGAGATGTCCGATTGTGTCGTTCGAGGCGACAACATGCTAGGCGAAGAAGGCGATGGTTTTCGTATAGCCATGGGGGCGCTGGTTACTGGCCGTTTAAGCGTCGCTGCGGGCTGTTTGGGGGTCATTGAAGACTGCCTGGAAGAAGTCATCCAATACAGCAAGCAACGGCATCAGCACGGCAAGGAAATTGCTCGTCATCAATTGGTGCAGGAACACATCGCGATGATTGAGATGCATCGGGTTTCTTCAGAAGTGATGGTTCATCGTGCCGCCCAAGCGAAGGATGAGTCGGATGCATTACCAGGGAATATTGAGCTGAAAAGGCAAGCCGATATTTGGGCTGCGAAAGCAAAGCTATTTGTAACGAATGCAGCCTGGAATGCAGCCGACCGCGCGGTGCAGGTATTTGGCGGACGGGGCTGGTCTACGTTGTATCGTCCGGGCCGTCATTTGAACGACGTGCGCGTCTGCCGGATTTACGAGGGCGCGGATGAAATCCTCAAGCTGAAAGTCGCCAGTCAGGTACTGGGTAAGGAATACGAAGCCTTCAAATAAGACGACCTGACCTTTGACGTTGGCAAGAAGAAAGGCGTTGTGGTTTAACCACAACGCCTTTCTTGATTCAAACAGATGGGCATTTACTTGGGAGCTTCTGCCAGGTTTTTGTCTGAAATGGTGCTTTCGGTTTTCATCGTCATGTTCAATTCCACTTCGCTCTTGGAATCCATCACGACCAGGTCCAATTTACCCGTGATTTTGACATCCATCTTGGATTCCACGACACGACCCGTTTCCGCGTCAAAGTAGATAACGCCGGTTGCTTCGGGAGCATCCAGCTTGCTAGAACCTTCAATTTTGAAAGGCAGGCCGCCAGCATCCTTGGTATCGGGAGCCTTGTAGGTCAACGTCGATTTCAATTCGATCTTGTGTAGATTCAACTCTTTGCCGTCGATGGTGCGTTTTTCAGTGCCGGCATATTTGTAGGTATACTTGGTGTTGTACGAGCCAAGGGGGCCCATGCTCAGATTGCCTGTGCGTTCCCAAGGATCGCCGACTTTAACTTTTTTACCTTTGTCTGGAAGTACCGTGAACGCGGGTTCTTGCATTTGCTTGAGTTGATCTTCGCTGAGGATCGACTTAAGCAATTGGGCGGTTTGTGGATTGGCATCGGACAGCTTCTTGGCGAATTCATCGCGTCCACCAACGGACATCACGGCGTAAGTCGTGGGGTTCAGCGTGATGGTGAAGGTGCTGCCAAGGATGGGTTTGAAGAAGCTGGAAAGGGGATTTTCATTGGCGTCTTTGGCCAGTGAATCGTATTTCACTTCGTTGCCGCCCATGACGATCTTGGTCATGACTGCTTCGATCTTTTGTTCGAGCACGATTTTGTTCGCATCGACTTCCTTCACGGTCCAGGCGAAGATGAATTCCATTTCCTGCTGCTGAGAAATGGATTGATTTTGAATTTTGATGACCTGGTTAGAACTGGACTTAAGCTTTTGATAGAAGGGCTTATCGCTCTTGGCAAATTTCCACGCCAATTCCACTTCTTGCCCTTGAAGGGGCAACAAACAAGAAACATAAAACAGCAAAGCCATGCCACTACGCATCAACACGGGTCATTACCTCCGATGAAAAAATTAGGCTCGGACCAAAGGCTGGAAACCATCATCCATGTGGTCTTTGCCAACTTTAGTGGTGTTCGCTCATCCAATTCGTTCACTATTTTTTATGAGATTCAGGCCAATACGGCATGGTCGAGGGATGGGAAAGCTGGGAAAAGTGTTATTTCACACACCTCGAGCTATTGAAAAGCAGCATCTCTGTCGGACGGGCCTTTTGCAACTTGAACCAAGTTATCGAAAAAAGTGGCTCCGCCGCCGAAATCGGTAAGTCGGCTGCTGGTCGTTGCATTGCAATTCAGGCCGTTTTTCGTGTGTTGAGACCACCATAAACCTAAGGCCGCCACCACGCCTTGCTGCACCGTTGGGCTTACTTGGGCTTTCGCATAGTATTGGCCTCGATCGTTCCAGATCATTACTTCATCGCCAGATTGAATACCTCTCGATGCCGCATCCACCGGGTGAATTTCCACCGTTGGTTCATGGGCCTGTGCACGCAAACTGTCCACATTGACAAACGTAGAGTTCAGAAACGACGGATGGGGTGGTGTTATGCAATGCAGCGGATACTTCCTCGCCAATTCCGGTTGCGTGAGCGGGTCTTCGGCGGGCGGCGTGTACGTTGGCAACGGATCATGACCAAGCGCCTCCATGGAGGCACTGAACAATTCGCACTTGCCCGAGGGTGTTGGAAATGCACCATGGGCGAAGGGTGCGAAATCCTTAGGAAGGTTGAGCCGAATGGGGCCTTCCTGCTTCAAGCGGTCCAAAGTAATGCCTTGCAAGGGTAGGGCGGGGTCGTTCAGCAGATCCTCTGCCAGTTGCTCATCGGTTTTCTGAAACAATGAGGGGTCCAAATGGCACCGTTCTGCCAACAAGCGGAACAACTCGGTATTTGGCTTGGCTTCGCCTCGAGGAGCAATAGCTGGTTGATTCACTTGTACATAAAGGTGGCCATACGAGTTGTGTAAGTCAAAGTGTTCGAGTTGAGTCGTGGCAGGCAGCACCACATCGGCAAAGCGGCAAGTGTCCGTAAAGAACTGATCGTGCACAACGGTAAAAAGGTCGGTACGGCTCAAGCCTTGCAGTACGAGCTTTTGGTTAGGACAAACGGTTGCGGGGTTGGAGTTGTAAACAAACAACATCCGAACCGGCGGCCCGGGCAGTTGGCCATTCAATGCTTCCCCAAGCTGAACCATATTGATAGTGCGTGTACCAGGTGGGATGAGGTCTGGCCGTTCGAGTCGGCTCGTGTCAAAACCATATGCCTTACTGGTGCTCAGCATGGCACCCCCGCCGACGTGCCGCCAGGAGCCAATCACCGCCGGCAGAACACAAATGGTTCGCACGGCCATGCCGCCGCCATAATGCCTTTGCAGCCCATAATTCAGGCGAATAAATGATGGTTGTGAACGAGCAGTCTCGATGGCCAGCTTCTCAATGTCTGCAGGCTTGATGCCCGTGATGCTGGCCACATGGTTTGGTGCGTAGTCAGTCATGACACGCGACCTCAGTTCATCCGAACCGAGGCAATACTTCTGCAAATAATCGTCGTCCTGCAATCCTTCGCGAAAAATGACATGCATCATCCCAAGGGCCAAGGCAGCGTCGGTTCCTGGACGGATAGGAATCCACCAATCGCTTCGCTGTGCTGTTTTGGAACAATGCGGGTCGATGGTCACAATCTTCGCGCCGTGTTTGCGGGCATGGTGCATGATGGCCCACAGGTGCATGTTGGTGACACTGGTGTTCGAGCCCCAATTGATGATGTATTTGGAATGAATAACGGCTTCGGGGTCGATCATGGCCCGAGTGCCCAAGGTGAACTGGCTGCCTGCTGCCCCAGCGGTGGCACAAATCGTGCGGTCGAGCAAGGAGGCCCCTAGGGAATGGAAAAAGCGGCGGTCGAGGCTAGCATTTTGCAAGAAGCCCATCGTACCAGCGTAGCTATATGGCAAAATGGCTTGCGGGCCATCACTCGACGCGCGGATTGTTTGAATCTGTTGCGCTACCCAATCGAGAGCTTCATTCCAGGAAACGCGTTGAAAGCTTTCCTGCCCGCCACCTTTCGGTCCCACGCGGCGCATCGGGTAGAGCAGACGATCGCGATGATACACCCGTTCCAGATATCGGCTCACCTTCACACATAGAAAACCCTGCGTGAAAGGATGGTCTGAGTCACCCCGCAAAGCAATGGCTCGGCCATCTTGCACCGTAACCTGCATACTGCAAGTATCAGGGCAATCATGCGGGCAAACACATCGTACAGCCTTGTCCATCAACGGTGAATTCATTGGGCTTTCCGGTTAATAAGTTCACGGCATTGCGCACATGGAGTGTCATTGTAAAATTTATTGCTTCGAGAAGAAATCGTGTTAGGTAAGAATGGTAGCACATGGTTGAGAAATACAACAAATTCCTTGATGACTTTTTACCAAGTTATCGGTTAACATCAAAGTGAAGGACTTTTCACCAGCCTATTGCATTGCTCTAAAAGAATGCATAAATTGGGATGGTCCAAATCGTGACTATGACCTGAAAAAGCTAAAAAAAACAAATTTGGCGAAGGAGTTACGTGTCCTAAAGGTCAATTCAGTTGCACCGCCACTTCCAAGTAAACAATGTGGTCATTTCGCTTTGTATTGGAAGGTAAAGGTGCAGACTTTAGAGACACATGCCAATCATGGCCGTTTCAAGCATCGATGGATTCCTCGAAACCTTGCGTAAAAGCGGTTTAGTTGAGGAAGCTGTCGTTACAAATTACATGGAACAACTACGGACATCGGAGGGTATTCCCAACGATTCCAAAAGCTTGGCCCAATGCATGGTCCGCGATGCCATTCTCAGCCAGTTTCAGTCGGACCAGTTGGTAGCAGGCAAATGGCGTGGATTTCATGTCGCCAAATATCGTGTCCTGGAAAAGATAGGCATTGGCGGCATGGGGCAGGTCTATCTGGCCGAGCATAAATATATGAAACACCGCGTGGCACTGAAAGTGCTGCCACGCTCCAAATCCAGCGACCCGTCATCTCTCGAACGCTTTTACCGCGAAGCCAAAGCAGGCGCTGCCATGGACCACATCAACTTGGTCCGTGCCTACGACATCGACTACGACCAAGGCAGCGATCTTCATTATTTAGTCATGGAGTATGTCGACGGCGTCAGCATGCAGGACCTGGTCAAAGCGAAAGGGCCATTGGAGGCGAATCGGGCAGCCCATTACGTCTATCAAGCGTGTTTGGGTTTGCAGCACGCCCACGAGCAAGGCCTGATCCATCGCGACATCAAGCCAAGCAATTTACTGGTCGATCGGGAAGGAACGCTCAAGATTCTCGACATGGGTTTGGCTCGTTTCTTTAATGACGACCAAGACATGATCACCAAAAAATATGACGAAAACGTACTGGGCACCGCCGATTACTTGGCACCCGAGCAAGCCGTCGATAGCCACGCCGTGGATGTGCGGGCGGATATTTACAGCCTGGGCTGTACGTTTTACTTCATTTTGTCGGGCCAACCTCCCTTTGGTGACGGCTCGGTTGCCCAAAAGCTGATATGGCATCAAACCCGCAAACCCAGATCGATTCGGGAATATCGTCCTGATCTGCCCGAAGATATTTATGCCATCCTCGACAAAATGATGGCGAAATCGCCCGCGGAGCGTTATCAATCACCCCAAGAGGTGGCCGACGCTCTGTCGCCTTACGGCCAGATGCCGATTCCACCCCCTGCAGAAGATGAATTGCCGCGCCTAAGCCCATTGGCTCGACTCAATCCGGCTGGTAGTGAACCGCCCGCAGGGTTCGACAGGAATACGGCTCCCTCCAGTTCGCATCGCAAACACCAAGCGCCTCAGGCGGAGGCCGTGCTTGTGAAAAAGGCCGATGATTATGCTTTTTCCATGGGGGATTCGGATCGCAAATTGGATGTGGGTGCCATGCCCACAAAAGCACAAAACGAAAGTGCGCGTGAAACGCCTTCACCTGCCAAAGCCGTGGCCAAGCTATCACGCTCTGGACCCAATCGGTTCGATGATGTTGTCCCATTGCCTCCTCCTAAACCAACAGGGTCGCAACCAGCGCGCGGCTCCGGAGCATATGATTTAGGCCCTGCGCGCGGTGCCACTGCAGGATCTGCTGAAGCGCCAACTGTTAAAACTTATCGCCCGCATTCACGACCCGAAATGGATGTACGAGCACAGCCCAAGCAGGATACCTCGTCGAGTCAATTTGGCCTTTATACCGATTTGAACAAATATCGTTGGGTCTGGATTGTGGTTGGGGTCGTGCTGGTCATTTTAGTTGCAATCCTGAATATTTTTCTACTCAGCAGAACCTATTAATCCCGCAGCCCTTAACATGGCTGGGCCAATTCAGCCATAAGCTTTGACTTTCCTTACGAATATGTTGTTCGTGCTTGCGTCTCGAATCCGCACTTTTGCATGATTGCCCTGACATTCTCCCTTACTAGACCATTTTTGCCGATCAAGAAGAGGAGGCGTACTGACGTCGCTCTCGACGTCATTTTTCATGTTGCCTGACATCATGTGCTTCGGAACACCGTTAGAAGAAGGAACTTCACATGCAGCGACTGGCACTCTTACTTCAGCGTCGATGGCGGTATCCTTTACTGATCCTGGGTAGCGGCAGTTTGGCCTTGACCCTTGCTTCGGGGCTTGCTGCTCAACCTCCTGTAGTCGATCAACCACCTACGGTTCCTGAAACCCGCGTCGAAGTCACACGACCGCCAGTGCCAACCACGCCAGCGCCCGAATTGATCTCTCCTCCTCCTTCTCCTGTATCCCCTGATCGAGCTTTCACCAGCCCGCCGATTCAAGGCTACAAAGCGGATAGCTCGACGACCGGAACCCGCATTGATGTGCCCAATCTGTCATTCCCAGGGACTACCAGCGTCATTTCACGCGATTTGATTCAAGATCAACAGATGCTGCGCACGGACGATTTCATTCGCAATGTTCCCGGCGCCATTAAGGTGAACGATTTCCGCAGACCCGATGCGTTTAATCTGCGCGGCTTTGAAATCCGCGCCCGTGATTTCCGCAAAAATGGATTTCTCGACCCGACGCCAGGCCCCCGCGATCTCGCCAACATCGACCGCATCGAAATTCTGCAGGGACCAGCCTCTGTACTTTACGGTAGCGGCCAACCCGCTGGTGTCGTCAACTTCCTGACAAAGAAGCCGCTAGAAACGGAGAAATTCCTGAACGGCCGCATCACGGCAGGTAGCTTCGGTCTGTTCCGCACCGAAGTGGACGTCAATGATTCGGTCTTCGGCTCCGATAAGTTGTTTGGCCGCTTCAATTTTGCCTACGAGAATGTGGATGGCTTCCGCGATTTCAGTTTCAACGAACGTGTTTTCTTCGCGCCGTCGTTGCTCTGGAAGATCGACGATGACACGTCCATGACTTTTGAAGTGGAATACCTGAATGATCGCCGTCGATTCGATTCAGGAGTGGTCGCTTATCAAGGGCAAGTGGGCGTAATCCCCATTCGCCGCTTCCTGAACGAACCGAACGACTTCCAACGCTTCGAAGAATTTCGCATCACCACCTTCTTTAATCACCGGTTGAATGAGGACTGGTCGTTCCGCGTGGGTGGCTTCTTTGTCAGCCACGATTCGCCATCCACTGGTACAGTGCCAGTGTCAACCGGTGCGCCATTCGGCTTGCCAGACAATATTTTCTTCCGCCAACGTCAGGAGATTGATCCGTTTCGTGAACAGTACTACTCCATGATCGCGGATTTGACAGGCAACGTTTGCACGTTTGGCATTAAGCATCAGCTGCTTTTTGGAACGGAACTGGGTTTCTTTGAAAGCAACGACTTCACGGCCCGTTTTTCCAACTTCACACAGGCCATTCCGTTGCCGCCACCGTTCTTTTTTGGTCTGATCCCAACTTCGCCCATCAACATCTTCAATCCCGTGTATGGCTTGCCGCAGCCTTCGACCGCCGGTGGCGGCTTATTCGATTCCAAATACTCCCAGAATCGATACGGCTTCTACACCCAGGATTTAATCGAGCTGACTCCGCAACTGAAAGTGCTGGCTGGCGTTCGTTATGACATTGCCGACTTGCACTTCGAACGTGAATTTCAGCCGGTGACCATCGCTCCTGGTTTTCCTGGACCTGGATTTCCAAGGACAACCACGGACGATACATATTACCGCTTGACGCCGCGCGTGGGCTTCGTTTATGAACCTTTGGAAAAGGTGGCTTCGATCTACGGCAGTTACAGCCAGTCGTTCGATCCGCCGCCAGGCGGGCCGTATGTCAGCACGCAGCCTTTGCGACCGGAAACGGGTGAAGCATATGAGTTCGGCACCAAGTGGGAACTCATTGAGTCTGCACTGAGCGTGCAGGTGGCCTGGTTCCACATCGAAAAGCAAAACGTTGTGGTGCAGCAGAACAATCTGTTCGCTACGCAAATCGGCACGCAGCGCAGCCAAGGTGTGGAAACCAGCGTGGTGGGCAACATCACCGACCAATGGAGCATCATTGCCAATTACAGTTATGTGGATTCCCGCATTCTGGAAGATGGCGATCCGACAATCGTCGGCAACCGGTTCCGTGGCATTCCCTACAACACAGCCAGCATTTGGAGTCGATACAACATCATCCAGACCAATTGCGAAGTGTTGGGTTTGGCCGCGGGGATGGTAGCCGTTGGCAGCCGACCTGGCGACTTGCAAGCCAGCTTCAACCTGCCGAGCTACGTTCGCTGGGATGCCGGTGTGTTCTACCAACGCAATCGTATGAATGTTGGCGTGTATCTCGAGAACTTGTTCGATCGTGAATACTACGTTGGCAGCTTGGACTCCTTCTCAGTCTTTCCTGGCGCCCCCTTGACGGTGCGTGCATCGGTTGGCTGGAGCTTCTAACGCAACGTTGTTAAATACGCAAAATGTCGCAGCACGCTGTTTCCCCAGCGTGCTGCTTTGTTTGTATCCTTGAATGATGTGAGTAGCAGGTATATGGGAGTCTTTGAGGAGGGGACCGAGCTAAGCAGCGCATGACTATTATGAACGAACTCATGGCCTTATAGCTTGGAACAAGTGCCGACAAATTCCACAGAATACCCAACCATGGTAGCCATTTCGTTAATCGTTCTTATTTCGCCAAACGAGCCATAATGTTCCAAGGATAGATAACACACCAGCCAGCCCATATATCCAGCGCCAAATCAATTGTGCTGAACGGTCCATCGGCTCGAAGGTCGCTGCAAAGCCAAATATGCAGAATAACAGCACAGCAACCAAAGAGAGCGCTGCGATGTATCGGATGGCTTTAAGCATTTGCTCTTACTCCTAATATTGAACGAGTGATTAGTGATTATCTCCCGGGCAGACCTAAGCTGTCTCGAAGCAAGTGGGTTGATAGATTCCTTGCGCGAACAGTCTACCTAGGATGCCAACACCGATGCACAATGATGATACTGGGGTTTTCACACCTAAGTTTCACAGCATGTGGCCTTGTGTTCGTTTTTTTCGGTTGTGTTAAATAAGCGGAATGCCATTCAACAGATATGAGTCAATATGTAGCAAAACGCATTTTAGTCCTTGCGAATTTTTTTGTACATTCATTTATCATTTCACGGTTCGCATGATATGAATACTCACACTCGAAGTCTAAATCAGCAATAGCTGACAGTTCGTTTCAAGGAAAGTCATAACCACCCGTGCTCCACGGGTTGCAACGACAAATACGCCAAAGCCCTTTGCCAGCGCCGACAATAGGGCCATGACGATGCACGGCTTGGATAAAATATTGGCTACAACTTGGATAGAACCTGCATTGTCCCCCCAAAAAGGGACTGAGCGTCCACTGATAAATCCGCACCATGCCTACCAAGAGCAGTGCAAGGCAATGCGAAGGCCATTGATACCAAGGTCGGTTCATGATGCAGGGGGTAATCGTAAACGAGCAGCCACGCGTTTTGCCAGGTCGATCAGCTCCGATTTGACGGCTTCTAAGCTCATGCCATCGAGTCGCACAGGGACCATGATTACATCCATACCTACCGGCCGTTGCGATTTCGTCAAGCGAAAGGCCTCGCGAAACCAGCGTTTGATCCGGTTCCGCACATGGGCATCGCCCCACTGTTTACCAACAGCCAGCCCCAACCGGGAATACAACAAGCCATTGCCGCATGCATGCAAACGTAAATACTGTCCCTGGGCACGACAACGAGCTGCATAAACACGCTCATATTCCGTGGCATGCTTGAGCCGTTCATTGGGGCGAAACCGTTGGTCGGCCATCCTACCACTTAGCGTTCGCACGTGGATGATAGGGGTTCAGCTCAGCCAATTCCTTGAGCAGAGCATGACTTTTCCCAGCCCAATGGGGCGGCATGACCACTTTGACTTCAACATATTGGTCGCCGCGACTGCCGTCAGGCTTAACGATGCCTTTTCCACGAATGCGAAGTCGCTTACCGCTAGAGGTTGCTTCAGGCACAGTCAAAGTGACCATGCCCTCCAGCGTGGGAACATCGACCTTTGCACCCAGAGCAGCCTCGGCAAAGGTCAGAGGCACTTCCACGATCAAGTCATATCCTTCCCTGCGAAAATAGGCATGCGGTTGTACTTGCACTGCCACCAGCAAGTCGCCGCCGTTAAACCCTTGACCCCGCAAACGCATGATCTTGCCGCTTTCAATCCCAGGTGGAATGCGCAAGGAAATATGCTGGCCTGCCGGTGTCACGACATCGACATTACCGCCATTAATTGAAGTAATGAAATCGATGAAAGCTTGTTGCTGGACATCTTGAGGGGGCGATTGCGTGCCTTTTCGCGATTTGCCCTTGCCAGACTTTCCCTTGGCGGCTTCGAAGCCAAAGCCTGGTCCGCCACCACCCATCATTTGCTCAAAGAGCGACTGGAAGATTGCTGGATCAACATGCGCGGATTCCTGTCCGGGGCCAGAACTCCACTGCCAAGTAAATGGCCCTTGGCCTCCAGACCCGCTTGGGCCGTTACCCATATGCTCAAATGCATGGCCAAATTGATCGTATTTGGCCTTTTTGTCCTTGTCACTCAGAACATCATATGCTTCTTGAATTTCTCTGAATTTGGCTGCAGCCGCTTTGTCACCCGGATTGCGATCCGGATGATATTGCCTTGCTAACTTACGGTAAGCACTGCGGATGGCGTCCACACTTGCATCCCTTTGCACACCTAGCACTTCGTAGAAATCCTTAGGCATAGTGGTCCCTATGTGTCTATTTCATACATATGCTTTCTTCACAAGTCCTTATCTGTTATTATTTTAGTCCAATTAACCTATCTATGACAAGCATTGAATGGTGACTGCATCGGGAAGGTTTCAGTCGTTTATTCTTTGAACAAGAGCGATTTAGGTACTTTCCCAGCCAAAAAATGGGATGACGTATCTATATATGGATAGATAGTTTGAGAGAAATAATACAAAAATAGTCAGAAAGACACTTGACTGAGGCATCCTTGGTTCACATCATGATTCAATCCAAATCGATGTTTACCGATCAATAAGAACATGAATCGCCTAAGGACATGCTGGTTGGTTCGATAGCACAGAAGAGATGTCCAATTGTATCACGGAATGGAACCGAGGCCGTCTTCGGACGAAGATCAAGCTACGGTAGTTTGATCTTAGACCTTAGTGAGTGATCACGGGTTAGCAGAAACAGCAATTGGTTATGGGCACAACGAGTCAGTCATTGCCGATTGCGAGCTCGCCTGCTTAGGAGCATTTCTGATCCCATTGACCAGCTCACCCAAATGGAAAGGATTGCAAATGTACTCACTTCTCCTGCTTGGCTACTTGGTGATTCCCTCCGCGGAAGTGCAGTGGCAGAATGATTATGAATCCGCGTGGAGAAAAGCCGTTAGCGAAAAGAAGGATTTGTTCATTTATTTCAGCCAAGATAATCACGCGCTGGATAACGCTTGGCGTGATGATGAAGTTCGCCAGAAGCTGAACCAAATGGTTTGCCTGAAGGTGCCAGTCGATTACGTCTATGAAGGGCAGAAGCTGATTACTCGGCCCGTATTCTCGGAAATGTCAGGCAAATCCGGTTTTGCCATTATGTGCTTATGCGATCAGAATCATGCCTGTTACCGTGAATTGATTTCGGCGCACCCGTTTATGAGCAGTCACTATAGTTGGGCACCGAAAACTTATGGTTTGAACGAACTCAAAATCGTTCTCAATCTTTCACGCAAGTTGACCTTGTCACAACGCAGCATGTTGTTCGCGTTGTCGGTTCACCCGGTACAGCCCAAGAGCATTTTGGGCAGCTGGAATGATGCGTTCATGAACCATGCGAGCAGCCACTCGAAGAAGCAAGCCAACATGCAATATCAACACCATGCCGATCTGATTGGAGCGATTAATCGCATGGGCAGCCAAATGGGTATTGGCTTGAACAATGGTTCAGAAGTGGTCGCTGAATCCTGGGGTGCGGTGCTGGGTGGTGAAAATGTTCTCGAAGCATGTTACTCCTGCATTGATGCTTGGAGCCATTCACCAGGCCATTGGGGAGCTGTGTGTCGCCACCATCGCTACTTCGGTTATGACATCGCCAAGGGAGCCAATGGTACCTGGTACGCCACAGGTATCTTCGCTGACTAATGTCCTCTTAAGGTGATAGTTGATTGACCTGACAACCCACAGGGCTCCTGTGGGTTATTTTTTTGCGTCAATATTACTAAAGAAAGAGCACTCTCAAGTCATGATAAGTTTTACGTCTTTGACCAGTCTGCTTCAAATGCAGTGTTGTTTTTCGCAACAAGCGTCAGGTTAAGCATTGTTTAATGCCCCCTGATTTGACACAGACTCAACGAAATTAGGGTTTGGTCGAGTTGGAAGCGTCGATAAAGACATCCACTTGCTGCCCGACAAAGAGCGGTACGTGTGTGCTATCGACCGCAAAAATTACTTGCAATACCCGCGTATCGACCCGTTCGGTGTTGTCGCCCGTCAAAGCCTTCTTGGGTGTCACATAAGGCTCGGTTCGAACAAAAGAAAGACTCACCTCCATCCTCATAAAACCACGCAACACGGCATGGGCTGGCATGTTGGATTTGAATCGGGGGATGTCGTGCTCATCAATATCTACCCGAATGTGCAAGTGGGTCGTATCCCCCATGACAATCAGTGTCTGACCTGGCTGCGCACCAACGTATTCCCCAGGGCGGACATTGACCTTAAGTAAATGTCCGTCAATGGGCGCACGAACAATGGTTCTCTCCAATTCCGTTTTCGTTAGTTGAATTTGCGTTTTGGCTAAATCTAAAGCCGCACGGCTCACTGCCAACTCTTTGGCCCAGGTGCCAGCCTGCAGCAAAGTCAACTCCGACTTCGCCTGCAACCATTGATGGTAAGCTGTTTCCATGGCTTGTTGGCGCTGGATGTTCTCTTCCGAGGAAACTGCTCCGGTTTTAACAAGTGCTAATGACCTTTCAGCCTGATCTCTCAACATGCGATAGTGCGCCGCCGCGGCTTGCTCCTTCGCTTGAGCAGGAGGCAACTCTTCGGGGCGGGGCATTGCCTCCAGCTTCTGCAATTGCTTCTCTATCCACTCTGCGTTGGCCATTTGATTTTGGAGTTGTGCCAGTAGATGTCGATCATCCACTTTGAAAAGCGGCGTCCCTTTTTTGACCCATTGTCCAACATGAGCAGGTGTCACATAGGCTTCGAGGACTATCCCAGGCATTGCCGCCGCCACTTGAATGTTCTCTGTACTTGCTTCAACAATACCTGCCGCTCCAATGGTATTCTTGAATGGGGAACGAGCAGGCTCGGTTAGTGGGTCTGCATTCGGCGCGACCGGCTGAGATCGAATGATATGGGCATAGCCAAAAGTCAGCATCCCTACGGCCACGAGCGGTAGCAGGTATTTCACGAGCATCTTCATCATTTGAACAGCCTCCATGGACTGTCAGGGAGCATTTGATCGGTGAAACGGTTAGGTCAAAGCGAGTTCCTGGCTTTTCGGATGTGTCCGCTCTTTTACGGTTATTTTTTCCACTTTACCATCGCTCATGCTTACGATGCGATGGCCGAAATCATATACGCGGCTGTCGTGCGTTACGATGATGACAGCTCGATCGGGTTGGACAGCAATTTTTGTGATCAACTCCATCACCGTGTATCCAGAATGCGCATCCAATGCAGCGGTGGGTTCATCACAAACAAGCAGCTTAGGCTCATGAACCAATGCCCGGGCGATAGCAACGCGTTGCTGCTGCCCACCCGAAAGCTGGCTGGGCAAGGCCACGGCACGATGGCTCATCCCAATGGCATCGAGTACGTCACGAGCTTTCGCAATGGCTTTGGGGCGTGACCATCCCGCAATCAGCAACGGAACGGCCGCATTCTCTTCTGCAGTCAGGGCAGGCAGCAAGTTGTATTGCTGAAAGACAAAGCCAATTTGCTTTTGGCGAAACTGAACCAAAGCTCGATTCCGCATGGATGAAATCGTATCGCCTAAAACGACCACCCGGCCTGAAGTTGGGTTCAAAAGGCCCGCAATGATTGAGATCAAAGTTGTTTTTCCACAGCCGGAAGGGCCTACCAGCAACGTCATTTCGCCAGCATAGGCTTGCAAGTCAACTCCGCTTAAGGCGGTGGTGCGCAATTCCCCTGTGCCAAATACTTTGGTGACGTTCTCGCAATGTACGGCATACGCTTGTTGACCCATGATTCAATCTCTTCATGTTTAGCTTGCAAAGTCGTTGATAGGCCGCCCGTTTCACGAATCAACGGAACACGATGGCTGGCTCAAGCACTAAAACCTTGCGAATGCTAACCAGTGCGGTCAGGGATATGATCAACAGGACAGCCGCTCCCACTCCCAATGCTGCCATCCATGTCATGTGTAATCCAGCCAGGTGGGTGATACCGCTGGTGGCTTCAAAAAAGGAAGCTGTCAAACCCAGACCGATGCCATAGCCAATCACTCCAACAACCAGCGCCTGGATCAATATCATGCCCATAAGCTTGAGGTTATTGACTCCCATCGCTTTTAAGGCACCGAACTGTTTCAGGTTTTCAATCGTAAACAAATAAAAAGTCTGGCCCGTGATGGCTGCACCGACTATGAACCCCAATGAAATGGTTATGCCAAAATTCACGGGGATGCCTGTCGAGGCTAAAAAGTACTGCAGTGTTTTTTGCCGAAATTGTCCTTGAGATAACGCTTGCAAACCAGTCTGGTAATGGATCTGTTCGCACACACGCTCAACCGCTATGCCTGGCTTGGGTTTGGCCAGAATAAAATTCATCAAGTTGCGTTCTTTCGGAACATATCCCGCGGCAGTGCTGAAACGAGTATAAAGAATGGGCAGAGTCGTAAAGGGTGGTGAAGCCTGGCATATTCCCACAAGTAATGCTCGGCGATCGTTCAATTCAAATGTTCGGCCGATTTGGTAGGGTTCTTTGGGCCACATGTATTCGTAGCCAGCCTTATCAATAATCACCGCATCCGGGCGGCGCAAGTCTTCCAGAGTTCCCAAGATCATTTTGTGTGGAGCGCCGATCAGAGTGTCATCATCTAACCCCATTAGAACCAGGTTGCGAAAATCGCCATTGTGCATGCGTGCTCGGACTTGGCCCTTGTAAAATCGCACTGCCCATTGCACCCCATCGACTCCACGAACGCGGTGAAGCGACATCTCGGGTAACCCTGGAACCTCATCAATAAAACGAACTTTGTTATCCATCACCCAAATATCTGCTTCTCTGACATCATTAATCTGGCTGGCAGTTCGCTCCAATATCCCCATAAAAATAGAGATTTGCTGCGTCATCAGTAAAGTGGCGAAGGTAACGCCGAAAACTAAGCCCAAGTATTTGGCCTTATCCCCCACCAGCATTTTGAGTGCGATCCAGATCATACGGCGACCAGTACTAACAAGTGTGGTTTAAAGAGTGAATCGCTGCCAAACTGAACTGAGTAATGTGCTCGGTTAACGTTTCGACATCAAAGGCAGCAAATAGTTGCTTGCCCATGAGCATGTGAACGACGGGCCTCGCGGATCGATAATGCAATATCTGCCCCACAATACTAAACCCGATCAGCATCTTTTTCTGCTCGGACATGGACTGTGGCAAAAGCTTCTCGAGTATTTGCTTCAAGATATTGAAGGTTGGTTTGACATGGACTTCGACAAATTCCTGGCACGCTTCTGTTGGCCATTGCATTTCGCGCATGAGCAGTTGTGCATGCCAGGCTGGTTCGTGGTCGACAGCCACACGTTGTAAAAAACGCTGGACGAATGTCTTTAAGGCAGCAGCAGGTGGAATAGTTGCCAAATCCAGAGGGATTGGAGCGCGATCCATGCAACTTTGGCTCGCTTGCCGTACGCAAGCAATGTAAAGTTGTTTCTTATCCCGAAAGTGATAATTGATGGCTGCCTGATTAGCCTGGGCTCGATCACTGATTTCACGAACTGTGGTTGAATCAAAACCCTTTTCGGCAAATAAAGGCCCAGCCGCATCTATCAAGTCTTGTTTAGGATCATTCATAAGTAGTGAACCGAGTTAAACAGTTGTTTTAAACACCTATTTTATTATATAAATTTATGTTTAAAACAACTGTTTGAAAAGTAACTAATGCACTTCGAATGAATAATTCAGCCACATCATCATGCTGATAAATGACTTACGATTTTAGTAACTGATGCATGAGTTCAATTAACCAAAGCTTGGACATTTGCGATAAGTGAAAGCCGTGATTGTTGCATGCCTACACGGCTTCGCAAAAAGTGCTTTGCAACTATTATGATAAATTGGCAAAGACTATGTAGCATGGACAGCCATCAGGTTGATGAATAGATCAATGAGAACAACCATATGTTTGCCTCGCTGCGTTTAACCAGTAAGAACAACTTGCAATGGTTGATTGAATAAATGCTTCATCAGAAAGAGGAAGTGTCACATGCTGTCAAAGCGAGTTGAAGACGCACTCAATAAGCAAATCAACATTGAGTTGCAAGCTTTTTATAATTACCTGGCCATGTCAGCCTGGCTGGATGAACAAAATCTAACCGGGTTCGCTCAGTGGATGAAACAGCAAGGAGTTGAAGAAAAAAACGTTCACGCCATGAAGTTCTTCGACTACGTAAACGATCGCGACGGCACGGTGCGACTCGAAGCGATTCCCAAGCCAGAATGCCATTATAATTCGGTGCTGAATCTCATGGAATCGGCATTGAAGATGGAGCAAGCCAACACCTCGTCTATTCATGCGTTGTATCACTTGGCAGTTGAGGACAAGGACTTGGGCACAGCCAGTTTCCTCAAGTGGTTCATTGATGAGCAGGTTGAGGAAGAAAAAATAATGAACGATGTGCTCAAACTGCTCAAACTAGCTGGTGATGATCGAGCAGCCTTGCTGGTGCTGAATCAACAATTGAGCAAGCGTTCTGGCCCGAACGTGGATGTGACGGCTGAAGATTGATTCAATCAAGCAAAGCGCTCAGTCGTTGATGAGCTTGATTAAGCTTGCTGCTAAAGAATCGATGATTGATTCTGTGAAATGGTATCCCATGAAACTGATTTGCAACCAGTTGCGTTCAAGCAAGTATTTGCTTTGGTAACTAACAAGATAGTTTTGGTCCTTCAAGGCATCGCCAATTTCTTGGGCGGTGCGTTTCCCTTTGGGTTGCAGCGTTAAAATGGCAGGAAAAGCTGCTGCCTGGTCACCAATCCATTCAATGGCTGCCTTTTGTAAATGCTGCCGCATGCGCAGCGCCCATTGTCGAACCTGCAGATATCGAATCGGGAAACAGGCCGATCTCAAGGCCGTATGAAGGGCATGCACCCAAAGAGTATTGATTGTAAAAGGTACGCCTTGGTTAGAATCGTAGTAAGACATGTCAAAATAACGAGGAAGCTTATGCGACAGTCGTGGCGGTAAATCTGCGTGAAAGATCAATCCCAAACCCGCCTGGCTGGCTAAGCCTTTGCCGCTGACGCTGCTAGCCATCGTCACATTCTGCAAGTCAACGGGTACAGTTCCCAAAGTACTTACGGCATCAAGGTAGAGCGCGATGCCATGCGGGAGACATTGCTCTTTCAACATTTGCAGATCGTTCAAAACGCTGCTCGACGTTTCGCCGTGGACTGCCCAGAGCCAACGCAATTCTTGATTTTGCTGCAAAACCTGTTCGATGGCTTTGGGATCGAAGCGTTGCCCCCACGGGACAATCAACGACTTGAAGGCCAGTCCATGGCGATGGGCATGGTCAATGAGTCGATCGCCGAACGCCCCATTGGAGAGAATCAGACCTTGCTCTTGACGTAATCCAATATGTGCTGCCACGATATCATTGACCAGTGTGCCAGAACCCATCATGATTTGAACATTGTTAGCCCGACTCAGCTGTTTGAGCAGGTTTCTTGTAGCCTGAAATTGTTGCAAGAAAACAGGGTCGCGGTGGGATATGTTTACGCCCTGGAGAGATTGCTTAACGAGTGGGCTAATGCTAACAGGCCCAGGGAGAAAAGAGTATGGTTTGGCAAATAAAGCCAATTCCTCGTCAGTGCGTTCCGATTCCTTAAAGGCAGGAAAGACGTGTTTAAGTTCTTCTGCTTGCTTTCTAGTCAGATACATAGGCTGATACGGTGCATCGGCGGAACCAACCAATGGTCCGAACGGCACAAAACCCATGTGTTTATAGAGTTTTTGCTGTCTTAATGTCCCTGAGATGAGCGCTATGTCGAATCCGCCTTGTAAACCAATTTGAATCAGTTGATTGATCAAGCCACGAAAGATGAGTCCATTTCGAACTTCCTTCTGCGTTGCCAGCAGTCTGACCTCGCATGGCGCTTGTACCCCAGTGGGTAAAAACCGATCGAGCCCTGGCACTTTCTGGTCCAGCGAGAAAGGCCGCTGCGTTCGCAATGCGAGCATTCCCAAGAGCTGTTTGCACTTCAAAGCAATGATGTAGATGTTATCGTCATGGAATCGGTCGATCAGCCTCTTCTCGCCATTGGCTTGATGTTGTGGTATCTCCTCGACAAACGTTTGGTAGTTCAATTCGTGAATCAGTTCGAACTCCCAAGGTTCGGTAGCAACTTTGAATTGAATGGCGTTGTCGTTCATGGTCGTGCCAAAGGTTGGCAAAGGTCGTGTTTTTTACTTTTTACTCTACACGCAAAGGCAAAGTTTCTGGATCAGCCTGCTTTCACCTTAACATTACATCCAAGCTATTTAAGGGCTGATGTAACGATTGATCACATTTTCTATCAGCTCTTGTCGGCCAGATTGACATGGTGACGAATCCCCCTGCGCAAGCATGTACTGTTCCAAGCTGACCAAGTTCGCACTGCCCGATTCAATCTGTTTACCTAACGCTGATTCCCACGAGGCGTAACGCTCTTTGATAAAACCACTCAGTACGCCATCCGTGCGAAGTTGTGCTGCAATTTTTAACCCTTGGGCAAAGGCATCCATGCCGCCGATGTGGGCATAAAGCAAGTCCAGAGGATCAAAACTTTCCCGCCGTACTTTGGCATCAAAGTTGATTCCGCCAGGTGCCAGTCCCCCTTGAGCTAAAATCACTAACATACAAGCCGTTGTGAGGTACAAATCCGTGGGAAACTGGTCTGTATCCCAACCCAGGAGCAAGTCGCCTCGGTTGGCATCTATTGAACCGAGCAGGCCATGCATGGAAGCATAAGCCAACTCGTGCATCATTGTATGCCCTGCGAGTGTGGCGTGATTGGTTTCGATGTTGAGCTTGAAATGCTCGGATAAACCGTATGTCTTGAGGAATGCCACCACGGCTGCGGCATCAAAATCATATTGATGAACCGTGGGTTCCTTTGGTTTGGGTTCGATTAAGAATTGTCCTTTGAAGCCAATTTGCTTCTTGAATTCGACAGCCATGTGGAAAAAGCGGGCTAAATGATCCTGCTCCCGCTTCATATCGGTATTCCATAGACAGCTATAGCCTTCCCGGCCTCCCCAAAAAACATAGTTTTGCCCCCCCAATTCGTGGGTGATTTCTATCGCTTTTTTCACTTGGGCAGCCGCGTAGGCAAAGACATCTGCCTGGCAGGAGGTCGCTGCACCATGCACATAGCGAGGGTTGCTAAACAGATTCGCCGTGCCCCAGAGCAGTTGGATGCCCGTTCGTTGCTGCTCTTGTTTGAGTAGGGGTACGATTTGGTCAAGAAGCAAATTCGACTCGCGCAGGTTTGCCCCTTCAGGTGCGACATCACGATCGTGAAAGCAGTAAAAGGGCACGCCCAACTTGCTCATGAATTCGAAAGCAACTCGCACACGCGTTTTAGCCATGTCGATGGAGTTGGTGCCATCTTCCCAGGGGCGAATCGCGCAGCCAGGGCCAAAAGGGTCAGCGCCTTGGCCTCGAAATGTATGCCAATAGCAAACGGCAAAGCGCAACTGCTCGCGCATGGTTTTGCCTTCAACCATTGCTTCAGCTTGGTAATGGCGAAAACCAAGTGGATTTTTGGATCGAGGTCCTTCATAGGCGATAGGGGGAATATTGGAAAAGTAATCCATCGGGCGGCTTGCTCCTTGGGTGTCTTTACAAAGGGCAGAGGTTTATTCTCGAGTTGCACATCAGAATAACTCACGGGCTTCTGCAAGTCTTGGAAAATGACGATCTCTTTCACTTAAAATTGCTTGTTCAGGCAACAATCCCCAATCAATGGCCAGCGCAGGATCACACCATAACAAACCACGCTCCGATGCTGGGTCATAATATTCGGTCACTTTATAAATGACTTCCGTGTCATGCTCCCGTGTTACAAAGCCATGGGCAAAGCCCACCGGGACATACAATTGTTGCCAATTATCCGCACTGAGAAGCACTCGAAAATGTTGGCCAAAGGTGGGTGACTGTTTACGAATATCGACAACGACATCCCAAATGGACCCTTTAACGACACGCACAAGCTTGGCTTGAGCACGTGGCGGAATCTGGTAATGTAGGCCGCGAATGATGCCAGGTTGGATAGAAAGGGAATGATTGTCTTGAACAAACTCAACATTGATGCCAAACTTTTCGAGCGCACGACGGTTGTATGTCTCAGAAAAAAAACCTCGATCATCCTTGAATTGACGTGGGGTAAAGATCAAAACACCTTCCAATGGGGTGGTCGTTAATTCCATAGGATCCTCCAGCCTATCCTTGCAAATGCGCTTGTATGGCTTGCTCCACTTGTCGTGCACTGGCTTCGGGGTCAATGCCCGAACAGGCCACGGTCAAGTGAGCTGCTTGTTGGTACAAGGGAAGTCGTTCATGAAAAAGATCCTCAACCGTTTTTCCTGGGGCGATCACGACGCCCCGTTTCCGCAAGTCACCGATTCGCTGTTCGATGTCGGCCAATGGAACTTGCAGATAGACAACCAACCCGCAACGACGTAAATGTTCGATCGTTGCTTGCCGGTAAATAACGCTGCCTCCAGGCGCCAGAATTTGGCCTGCCTGACCATACTGTTGGATATGCCACGATTCTCGATCCAGGAACGCTTCACGACCCAATGCCTCTTGCAACTCTGCCAGCGTTTTTTTTTCTTTAGCGATGATTGCGAGATCGACGTCAATGAATGGCCATTGCCAATGGTTGGCTAACCAACGGCCTAACGTGCTTTTGCCAGATCCGGGCATGCCAATCAGGGTGAGCTGACGCAGTCGGCCAGGTGCAATTGTGTTCATGGATCGCTTCATAAACCAAACATGTCTGAGGTAGTTATTCGTATGATAGCTGAGAGTCCAATGAGTTCCAATCATGGAGATGCTTCATGCCCACACGACACATCATCGCCATTGGGGGAGGAGGGTATCAACGCGAACCTGCTTATGCCAAAATAGAGGATTATCTGCTCCGATTAACAGGCAAGGCATCTCCAAAGGTATGCTTTATCCCTACGGCTTCGGGGGATGACATGAAGTCGATCCTGCAATTCTATACCTATTTTGCAGGTGGACGGTCGCAACCCAGCCACTTACCGCTGCATACGGTTCCACGCACCGATATTCGCGAACATATTTTACAGCAGGATTTGCTTTATGTTGGCGGTGGCAACACGGCAAACATGTTGGCGGTTTGGCGCATTCATGGCATGGATCAGTATTTACGCGAAGCCTATGAAGCGGGTATTCCGCTAGCGGGCTGGAGTGCCGGCATGATCTGCTGGTTTCAATGCAGCGTCACCGATTCGTTCGGCCCCTTGGCGGCCTTGCGTGATGGATTAGGATTCTTGCCGTTCAGTGCTTGTCCCCATTACGACGGCGAAGCGCAGCGGAGGCCGACCTATCATCGTTTGATCGAAGCGGGGTTTCCTCAGGGGTATGCCGCCGACGACCTGGCAGCGCTGCATTTTCAGGATGGCCAATTGCATACATGCATCACGGCCAAACCGTTAGGTCGATGCTACCGCGTCCAACTGAAAGAAGGGCATGTCGTGGAAGAATGCCTGAGCACAGAGCCATTGAGCTGACTTAGAATGAAAGTGTGGAGCAACGATGTTTTGCTGGAGTTGCTTTTGATGCATGCATCAGATGCCTATCCACAACAAGTCCTACAGCCCGATGGGAGTTTGGCCGAACCCGTGCCGCCTTTGTTGTTGAACCTTCTTCAACAGAGTGAACACGAAACCTGGACCATTGAGCGGTTGTTGCATGAGGTGTTTGTTGATCGGCGTTTTTTGCCGGATCGTTGGCTTAGGCACATCGCCAGCCACAAGGGAATGTCTCGAATGCAACTCCAGCGGATCATTATGCAGCATCCCGAATGGACGATGCACCCACCGGGAAGGTGTGTCATCCGTGTTTGCCGTGGAGAATCATGCAGCGACGAACAGGCTGCCGAACTATTGGAACGTATCGTTCAAAATACTGAATTGGAACCGGAATCGACCCGCACCGATGGTCAGCTTTCGTTGGTAACGGCATACTGTTTTGGTCATTGTTCTGATGCGCCAGTGGTGGCATTGGATGATGACTTTTTACCAAAGGCCAGTTGGGAGGCGATCCACCAATACCTAGCGCAAAAGCATCTATTGCCCCAAAAAGAAGCCAATAACATGTCAGACTGTTCATAGCGACGACCGTTTGGCTATGTGCATGCATTGCTTATCCGGCCTCGATGACCACCCATAGACTTTTGAACCATCGATCAACCAGTGGGTGCTCCCAAATGGCTGATGTCATTTGATGCAAACGGGTGAAGTGACGATCTGTTACATATCGATCCTTTGTGAATTTGTTGTGCTGCGCATCAAATGACGAGGTTGCAAAGTGCTTCCATGTGATTGATTGCGTGGGGCCACGGTTACCCGAATGATCTGAGGATGTAATCGAGGCCGGTTCTGGGTGTTGACTCGAGCTGCCATCTTGACTCATGAAGAACCATGGCGGCAAGCGGCCTGAACCACCATCACCATTCCAAGGTGGAACCGCTGCTCCATCATCGTCCAGAATATTGACGGCTGCTTTTTTGGGGAATTTAAACGTGCTGCCTTGGGAACTACCCGTCAAAATCACGAGGAAGTATTCGGTGCCTTCGACAATCGAGTCGTTAATGATCGTCACGGAAAAGGTTTTCTGTGTGTCATTGGGGTTAAAAACAAGCGTGCCAGAAGTCGCAATGTAATCCTGTCCTGACACGGCTGTACCAGGATCTCCAACATCCATCGTCGTGTAATCCACGGTATCTAGACCAAATGTATTCCCAATGCGTTGAACAGTGATCAGAACGGAACCAGCACTTTCATTCACATCGTAATTAACGCTGCTAAGGCGAAAAATGGGTGGTGTATCATCGATCGTACCAGTCCATAAACCGCCACCGAAAGTCGTCACCCATAATTCCGTCGGAGCGAAGGGATTAAAGAAAACCCTTTCGGGTTGCCTGAAGGGAAAGTTGGTAACCTTTGAGAACAGCGGCGTGGCTGCATTCAAGTTTTGCGTTTTCCAGAGCCCTTGCGTCTCCGTTGTCAGGTAGGCATCGTTTGGTTCAGTTGGACTGATGGTGATCGAAGAGACGCGGTCGAGGCTGTTGATCTTCGTCCAAGATTGGCCTCGATTGGTGGTTCGGTAAAGTCCGCCTTTGCCATTGGGCGGGCCACCCCAACCACTCCAAACGCACGCATACCAGGTATTTTGGGTCGCATCATGTGGGTCAACCACAATATCTTTCGTGTAATAAACCATATTGGAATCACTGCGATCAACCCAACTCGACCCGCCGTTGGTGCTGACAAAGATACCAGAACTGGCCGTGAACGAACCGCTGCTATTGATTCGGGCTGAATAGCTGACCACGATGGTACCGTCGTTGAGTACAACGATGTTAAATGGATGTCCCTCGGTGCGGGGGGGATTGGCTAGTTTAGTCCAGGTTGAGGCAGCCCCTAGTTGCGCATTGTTGGTGACGTAGATGCCACCATTGGTGCTGTGGACGACACTTGCATACAGCCGATTGTTATTGGTCGGGTCGGTAGCCACCCAAACCACGCCGCCTGCTTCAGCGCCGCTGCTGAAGGAATGCATTGTCTGCCAAGTGGCGCCTTGATTCGTGGAGAACAAAACCTTGCCGGTGCCAGAATTGAGCGGATTGTCGCGCAAACGCGTGGTTTGGTACATATCGTGAATCGTTGAAGTGGCAGCATAAATCGTGGAGTTCGAATTATTCTTCACCATACGGTACATGGAGTTGTCCGTGTGGCCTGTGTAGTTGAAACTCCATTCTTGGCCGCCATTCACGCTGCGCATACCGCGAATATCCGAATTGGCAGAAAACATGTTAAATAGATCGGACCAATATACTTGCCAGCCAGTCGTGTTATCCAAGCCACTGCTGCGATAAGGCTTACCTTGAGGGGTCGGGGCATTGGCTGGATTTAGATAACTGGGTGAAACATACAATGCTTTCCAGGTCGAACCGCCATCAGTTGATTGATGTGCGCCACCTAAGTCTGTGAACATGACTTTATTGGGATCGTTGCGAGCAACGGTAAAGCCAAGGGCATATTCACCATAGCCCCAACCTCGATCACCACCTTGCCCTTGCCAGCCTGTTTGGATGTTCTGATTGTTGGCTGTGATGAAGACAGAACTCCAACTCGTACCACCATTCGTGGTTTTAAAAACCATGGGCGCACCGTTATTCGTGCCGCCCAAATAAGCCAAATTGATGTTGTCTTGCGCCATGTCTACAAAGAATAAAAACGATCCAGAATTGATGCCGCTGGTCTTGGCCAACCAATTGCCTTGCCCAACATCAAGAGTGTATACACCCGTGTAAATGCCGTAATCAGCTCCGGTAATGCCGGCATAAATATTTGCGGCTGTCCCGACCACTGCAAAAAGTCTGGTCACCGTTCCTTGTTTAGCACCAGCCAGTGAAAGGAAGCTTTGTCCAACGGGAATACCTGATACCGATGAGATGTTGAAACTGCTTCCACCGTCGCTCGAAACTAATAAGCCTTTGTTCGTGCCAACATAAATGTTGTTGCCCTCCCAGAACACACCCCCCAGATGTAAACCGGTATTCGTGTCACTTGTGGAGTATTTTTGAGTAAAACTGGTGCCACCGTTGTTTGAAAAGTAAAAGCGCGTGTAATCGGTTACGATAACTTGATTAGCATTATTGGGATTGGCAAAAACGTAAAAGGCATCGCTTCCGGTGGGGTCTCCAGCCAAGGGGATCCAGGTGGTTCCGCCATCCGTCGATTTGCTGGGCCGCTTCAGATCCAATCCATTGACGTTAGCATAATCGAGGGCATAGCGAATGAGCGGGTCGTTCGTGAACTGGACTTTGGCGTAATGATTGCCTTGAATTTGCGAAGCGGAAACGGTGTTCCAAAAGCTGCCTCCATTGGTTGTCCTAAAGAGATTGCTCATATCGGAAGCAATATAGATCTCGTTGTTATTAGCGGGATTGATGCTAGGTGAATACAAGGCACCACCACCGCCCGTGCCACGCTGTGAGAATGTAGTGGGGGGGGCTGATAGCAATTCACGTGCTTCCAGCGACTCCACCACTGGTTTGAACCTTACGAATGGACTGGCCGTGTTTTGGCTAGAAACGCCCCTCACAACAAGGCTAACAAGCATGATGTGCCTCATTCCGTTGATCGCTAAATGTTGAAAAAACAACTGAGAGACAACCCCTGGCTCTAGTGTAGCTTAGAATGCACCTGTTTGCGCAGTGTCACCTCAACTTGGTTAATTGCTTATGCACGGTTTCAGTGCCTATGTGACGCAAAAATTCGAAAAATCAGCGAGCTGAGAATAATGACCAGACACCAAGAAGGGAAGCTTGTTCAAGCATTTGCACTTGCACGTTGGTGTATTCTGGCAGAAGACGTTTTACCCATCGATCGCCTCCGCCGGTGAGTACAATGCGATGCGGATTACTTTCGAACTGCATGGCATGCCAGGCAGTTTTGTGCCCTTCGCGCATGGCTTGAAGCACAGCAATCAAAACATCCATCCGATCTGTAGACAGGCTCAAATTTTGCAGCCCGGCATAGCGAGCATCGATTTCCAAGCGATCGCCACCCAAATAAGGCGGATCAAGTCGCACATGGGTAGATCGGCTCATCGCCTGGAATAAGAGATCCGCATAATACGTTGATTCAGTTACATCAGCAAAACAGAGCCGATACAGCCACTCCAAGGCAACACCGCCTACGGGGTTGTGAGCGACGTGTAGAAAATCATTGCCTAACCCTAATGGCCGCATCAATCGAGAAGGGGATGGCACAGGTTGCGTTGTTCGGCACGCCAGCACCTGTGTTGTGCCGACAACATGCAATACTTCATTCAGTTGCAATTGCGCTGCACAGACGGCTGAACTTGTATCCGCGAAACCAATCTTAACCGGAATTGAACGAGGTAACCCTAAAGCAGATACCAGTTCGTTGCGAAGTTCTCCCACGGTATGCGAACCGTCTTTGATAGGAGGCAACCATTCCAATTGAATTTGAAAATAATCACACCATTGAGCCGACCATTGTCTTGGTGATCGCCATTCCGTCAAACCCGTGAAACAAGCGTTTCCAGGATCAAATGCCGTCTGCCCTGTCCACTGTAATGCCAGCCAGCTATTCAAGTGCAGAAAATAACGGACTTGCTTGTGCCATTCTGGCGATTGCTGCACCAACTCTTGCCAGACCAATGCACTGATTCCTCCTGGCAGCGGTTTATTGCCATTGCTGTTCAGAAACGCATCACCGCAATCCTGCCAGACACGTTTGGCTGACAAGCGGGCACGTCGATCCAAGTGCGTTATGATTGGCGTAAGTGGCTGCAAGTCCGCTTTCAACAAAATAAGCCCGGGTGTAAACACTGAAAAGCCAATGCCATGAACACTCTGGTTTCTAACTGCAACGCGGGCAGCGTCCAAAACAGCAGCATGCAACCGCTCGGGGTCGATCACCATGGCATGAGGAACGGGTTGTTCCAAGGCATAGGACCGTTTTTCCACCGGAGCGATTGGTTGGCCGGTCGCTTCATCCAAAACAGCAGCCTTCACTCCAGAAGTTCCGACATCGAGCGCAAGCCAACCCATCGGGCAGAGTCCTTATACAAGTGAAGCTTGAAACCCAACAAGAATTTGACCATATGAGGCCATGATAAGGCATTATAAAATAAAGTGGAATAAGCCTGATATCGCTGCATGAGGTGAATCATGTTCAAATGGAGTTTATATCTATTATTGACCGGGTTGTTTACAGCGATGCTGGCTTGGGCCTATGTTCTGCTCTTTCAAGACCCTGCGATGACATTGCCCAAACTGAAACCGATACCGGTGGCAGCGGGAGATCAGGAGATCGCATGGTTGCATCCCGCAACCAATGCACCTGTTTGGGAACGGTTTATCACAGGTCTGCGTGTAAAAGCAGAGGAGAACCCTGAGTGGGGTTTGCACATTGATGAATCGCGTGCTTTCCCGGAACAGACTGCCGATGTGCCCATGATTGCTTTAAAGCGAGCAAAGATCCAGGGCACACTGTGGCTGCGTTGGTACAAAATCACAAGCCAGCAAGATATCGACTATTGGGTCAAAGCGCTATTCGAACGCAGTCCTCCTCCGCTGGTCATTGTCGGGGGCGGCAGCAGCGATCGAGCCCGTGACCTGGCTTGTGCGATGGCACGCGAGTCTGCCTCAGTTGCCGACCCACCCTTATTGCTGATTACGACAGCCACGGCCAATATGGTCACGAACATGACCGGCAGTCGAGTGCCATTGATGCAAATCTACCCAGGTAAAACGTTTCGATTATGCTTTTCCAATGCACAAATGTCAGAGGCGATCACAGACTTTATTTGGCAAAGAGCAGATTTGCGTCCTATGCAAGGTCAAGTTTATTTGCTGTCCTATTTAGATGATCCATACTCCCGTGATCTGGTTGATCAGTTCCGAAAAATCTTCTTGTTTGAAACCACATCGCCATCACTCAAGCAACATCTGCAATCATCCTCGAACATATGGCAGGAAGAAATACCCTACGGCGTGGGGCCGCTTCTGGAGCCGAATCGCAGCGAGGCTGAGATTGTGGAACGATTTGTCGAGAGTGCGATGCAGCGTGAATTGGGTCAGTCATTGCTTGTCTTGGCAGCAGACCCTAAACCTGCGCGCAGGATGTTACGCAGCATCTTTCGTTCAGCACCATCCCTGGCCCAACACATGGTCGTAACGGCGGGTGATACCATTGATTTTGATACCATTTATCGAGATCGTCACTTGGCTTGGCCGATTCAGGACTTGCCCTGCCGTTTGGTTTTGTTTTGCCATCAAAATCCGATTCTTGCAAGTGTTGGGTTTCTGGAAGAACAAAACGCCCCGCCCACGGCGACACAATCTTCGACCAGCACACAAAATGCACTGTTATATGGCGACCTTGCAGCCTTGCTTATCGAAAACGCCCATGATAATGGCAGGTGGGTGCTAAGTCCGGGATCGCTAGCTCTATCGATGCAGCGAGCTAAAGACTGGCTCGGCCGTGTGCGTTTTGACGCGCAAGGCGATCGCTTGGGCGGGGCAGGGGAGTATGTAGTATTGCTCGAACCCATTCGGCTCAGTGACCGAGTTTACCCGAAGGCTCTGTTGTCCGTTTTTGAACGCAATGAGGCGTCTGATTGGCGACTTGTTGATCGCATGGAAGTCTATTACGGCGTCAAGCTGCTGCCACTGGAAAGGTCCGCTCCATGAAGGCCGACGGACAGGAATCCAGGAAATGGCGCTATTGTAAAGGTTTAGGCCCGCCATTGCTGCTATTCGGCCTGCTCGTGAGTGTGCTCATTTACGCGTTGCAATACCGGTTGCGCGGCGACGTTCAATACGATGACACCATCATTCGCGAATGGATCGAAGAATCCAGGGCGTTCCGGTACAGCTTGCCTGAATTGATTCGGCAATACTTCCAGGAACGCACACGAGGTGAAGAACCCGTACGCACGCAGCATCTTCTCGAATGCATTCAAGAACATCTCATGACCTTAGGTGAGATCACGCGTACTTATCAATCACAGTTACCTTTATTCCCGTTGATCTATCGCTTGACGTTGGAATTGAAACCGACGCAGCAATTATTGGTGTGGGATTCACAATTACCCAAACGGTCCGGCCAAGTGGAAGAACGGCAATTTGTATTGTTTGATTCAGGTGCCAATCAAGCGAAACTGTCCATTCAATTTCAGTTGCATGCCTATGCTCAGCGACAGGAGTCCATAGCCGCTCAAGAAAATCGCGTGCGTAGCTGGCTTAGCTTGCTAGCGCTGATGGCTGCTGTGCTGGCTGTTTTATGGGTCCTGGCTTTTATGCAAACCGAACGGCGCCGTGATGCTGAGAAGTTCAAAGCTCAACAAGACCTTGAACTTCAGGAGAAGCAGACGCTGGAGGAAAGAATTCGCCGCGAACAAGCCGAACGAGAACGCGAGGAAAGCGATCGTCATTTGCTGGAGGTGAAGATCAAATCGCAGGAGACGGAAAGCCAAGCCCTGATGCTCAAGTCGCAGTTATATGCCAACATAGGCATCATGGCAGGGTCTTATGCACACAACATCAAGAATTTGATGGTTAGGCCCAATGATCTCATACAAAGGTGCCTCAAGCAAGTTCCTTCGGGGCACGCTTTATCGCCGTTGCTTCACGAGATGCAGCAAACTCTGCATTTAGTTACCGAGCGAACACAGCAGATCCTTAATACCGTACGTCGCGATCCGACTCGAGCAGAATTGAAACCCCTTGATTTGTGTCCATTGCTGCGAGAAGTTTACCATTCCTGGTATTCGATGGCTGAGCAGAAATGGAAAATCGAAATGCAATTAGATCTGCCAGAATCGGCTTTATGGATCGAAGGGGATGCATCCCATTTGGTGCAGACGTTTGAAAATCTGCTTTTCAATGCACGTGATGCCATCTTCGAGCTACGTAATCAACTCAGAGAACAGGCTCGACATCCAGCGGTGCAAGACCCGGACGCGCAGAAACAAGCTCTGATTGCCGCTGCAGCCTGGAGAGGAAAGATAGAAATCCATGCACAAATTCAGTCATCGCGGGTGAAGGTATCGATCCGCGATAATGGAATTGGCATGAACGAAGAAGTGAAACAAAAATGCACGGAAACACATTTCAGCACCAAACGGCACCACGCGGGTTATGAAGGGCTGAATACCGGTATGGGCTTAGGTTTATCGTTTGTGCTCGCCGTGCTTGAAAAACACCAAGGGGAATTACAAATCCAAAGTCACCCTCATCAGGGATCGCAATTTGATTTGTTCTTCCCCAGGGCCGCCGAACCTCATGTCGCATGATCGAGCGATTGCATGGACATTCTTAGTGGCGGCGCAATCGTCCAGAACGCGGATCGACCTCACGAATGCCAAAGCGCTTAATCTTGCGGTAGACCGTAGCCATGCCGTAGCCCAGGATGCGTGATGCGTCGCGCACGTGTCCATGGCTCTTGTTTAAGGCTTCGATAATAGCGGCCTTCTCCACCAATTCAAACGGCTTCAAAGTCGTTCCTTCTTCACCCGCTTCCTCAGCAGGAAGAGTGGTTGGTAGTGTTAATACATCTTTTCCAGCTAAGATTTCGCTTGGCAAATCGCCTTCATCGACTTGGTCAGCCCTGCTGGCCATGGCGATTTTGTCGATGACTTTCTCCAATTGCTCAACATTGCCGACCCAGTCGAAATCCATAAGCCATTTCATGGCTTTTTTGCCGATGCTGTTGACGCCCTTGTGATGCCTCGAGGCAGCCATGGTAAGAAAATGACCTGCAAGCAACGGAATGTCTTCTTTGCGATCGTTAAGTGGCAAGAGTTCAATGACATTGCCTTTGATTTGCTCGAGCACTTCCTTTTTCAAGAGGCCAGCATTGTTCTTATTTGCGAGATCTCTTGAACTGCCAAAAATCAAGCGGAAGTTAGGAGCAGTTTTGCTGGCGCCGGCTTTTTGACTTTGACCATCAGACCAAGCCTTGAGCAATTTGACTTGCAAGGCAAGGTCCAGCTCTTCGATGGCATCAATGTACAACGTTCCTTTATCCACGGCGTTGATGCAGCCTACCTGGCCTACCCCTTTGCCAAAGAGCATGGCTTCGTGCTGCTGCTTGGGAAAGACGGATACATTGAGCGGCAAAAACGTGCCTTCCCGATGACTTAGATCGTGTATGGCTCGGGCGACGTGCTCTTTTCCTGATCCGGGCTCGCCGACAATCAAAGCCATCATTTGAGTAGGGGCCAAGCCAACGATCTGTTGTCGTGCACGCTGAATGCCCTTCGATTCGCCAATGAAACGATCTAGTGCAGTCTGGCCGCCGATCATGTTCTCCAGTGATTGAATGCGCTGATTGAGTTCCATGTTGTATTCAACATGGCGAACGATAGCGCGGAGTCGATCCAAATCAATGGAGTGATTTTTCGGTTTAATGAGGTAGTCGAAAGCGCCACTTTCATGAATGCGGAGAACTAAGTTGGCTTGATCTTCAAAGCCCATGACGGCAATCGGCAGCCTTGGATATAAAGATCGCAAACGACGGAATGCATCGGAAAGTTCTTCATTGCCAAAGTTGATTTCCAAAATCAGCAAATCAGGCATTTCAGCACTGATCCGATGCAGCAGCGTTCGAGGATTGGTTACACCCCCAACTTTGTATCCCCAACTGCGTAAGCGTTGTTCCAAAATTCGAACATTAGGGATGTCATCATCAGCAACGGTGATCGCAGGCTTCGCAAACATAGGCATTAGTAGGTCCTTTTTGCTCAAAGCTATTTATGGAGTGTCAAAACCTGTGTGGCAATGGGCAGGGATTTTGCGGCCGACAACGTCATTGAGACCATTAAAAAGTAAGTATCAATTCCCTTTATGCTAGTTATATTTCCGGAAATAGCAAAGACAAATTGACTGGTACCCTTAGATTTTTCGACATGAATTCACTGGTAGAATTGCCATAAGTTATTGCTTTTCAGTTATTTAAAGCAAATCTAGCCAAGAAGAAGCTCCAAATTATGATGAAATAATTATCATCATAATTGCCCGCATTATCCAACTTACTTTTTTAGGTTGAGTTTATTCAATTGCCTTCCATAGCCGATAACTACCTTCAGTAGGATCGCCAGATTCGGCATGGTTCATATGTAGCGCTTGATCGATACATTCGGCAACACTGGGAGATTGGCTAGCCAGATGATGGCGAAAGTCCTCTCAGTGATCCTTGCGGTTAACATCCGCGGTTTAAGGGGGGATTCATGAAACTTCGGGAAGCCTTCTCGCTGACCGCCCTTCTGGCGGGGACGAGCATGGGCCTGGCGCAGGACGCGACCATGCCTTCAGTGACCAATGCTACGACTCAAGGGCAAGGCGTGTTGACCACGCAACCCGTGAAAACGGCCAGCCTGGTTGATCATATGCGTGCCAAACGCAGCATGACCCAATATGCAGACGCAGGCACGACTAGCACGACCACGATGGTGGCAACACAGGACATGATGACGGATAGTCGTGATTTGCCAAATTACACTTTTTACGGCAGAGCCGAATACCTGCTTTGGCGTTTGGGGACCGCGTTCGACGATTCAGGCACCTTGAACATGCCTGCGATTCGTCCGCAAGTGCCATATATTTTCCTGTCGCGTTCGGTGATCGTGCCAGCAACGGACCAACCACCCGGGCTTACGACCAATGAGATGGTCAATGTGTACGGCATTGCTAATCTGCAGCCCATCCTATTTGCCGGCTCTAACTTGGAAGCACTTGATCGCAATGGCTTTCGTTTGACACTCGGCGCCTGGCTGTCTGGTGGAGAAACGGGCGTGGAGATGAGTTGGTTTCAACTTGAACGTCGTGAAAGCAGCTTCACCGCTTTGGCATCCAGCAACATCAACATCGCTAATGGCTTGAACGATTTGTTTATCCAGCCTGAGGCAGATGGTGTGCGACCGCCACCAATCAGCCAAGCGACGGTCTTTGCGCCACTCTTTACGGACACCATTTCCGGAACCGCATCGAACCGGTTCTACGGTTTGGAATTGAACATGCGTCGACAAGGTTACCAAATCTGGACGACGCACTTTGAGTGGATCCTCGGCTTACGTTATGTGAATTTTGAAGAGCAGCAGAGTTTGCAACAGATTCTGGGCGTACAGGATAGCACGTATGTTGGTGTGCTGAATGGTGGTGGCAATTTTGTGGCTGGCGTGCCGAACTTTACCGCCCTGTTCAGCGATCAATCAGCACGCAATCGCTTCTTGGGTTTCCAAGCTGGCGTGTCCATGGAAACCAAAATATGGAATTTCTTCGCCAGTGCCACAGCCAAGATGGCCATTGGTGGAATGAACCAGGATATGAAATTCTCAGAAGACGTCGTCACGGTTGGTGCGACTGCTCCTGTGCCAGTCACTATCTATCCCTATCCGACGTATTTCAGCGAAAGTCGCACGCGATTGTCGTGGGTGCCTGAGTTGACGGGGACGGTTGGGTATGACATTGGTGATTCGATCCGCTTGTCGGTTGGCTACAACGCCTTATGGGCTTACCGAGTGATTCGTCCGGTGAGCAATGGCCCATCGGTGTTTGGCAATGGCACCATCACGGACTTGGGGGCATCAGCGGCTGCACGCGGCCCAGCGCTCTCAAACTTCCAAGAGACCAAGATTGTGGCTCACGGGTTGAACTTTGGTATTGAGATCCGTTACTAAGTCTTGAGTTGAATGAACGAAAATCGGTTGAAGGTGACTGTCCCGACAGTCACCTTTTTTCTGTTAATAGGTGCAAATCAATTGGCCTTGCAGTCAAATCGTTGACTCGGCACAATACCGCGAAGACTTACAAATTCATGTCATCTCATGAGGCGGTGCAAGGATGCAACAGCGTGGCCGGACGATCGCACTCAGTTTACCGCGTCGAACGATTATTGATTTGTTGCATTTTGCCAAAAAGATTCCCAGCATTCCTGTTGAGCGGCGAATGTCATTGCAGCCCGTCGTCAAGGCGAATGCGTTAGCGCACAAAAAAGTCAGTTGGTGTGCCATCTTCATGAAGGCGTATGGCATTGTCATGAATCGTATGCCGGAGTTAAAGCGATGCTTTCTGAGTTTTCCATGGTGCAGACTGTACGAGCATGGAGGCATCGTGGCCTCCGTGGCTGTTGAAAGGGATTACGAAGGTGAAAAAGCCGTATTTTTCGCACACATTCGAGGCCCCCATCAGCAACAACTGATGCAGATCGATGAGCATCTCAAACGCTTCAAATCGTGTCCAATTCAGGAAATTGGCTTGTTTCGTCGGTCCTTACAAGTTAGCCGCTGGCCTGGTTTGATTCGTAAGCTGCTTTGGTGGTTGTCTTTAAATGTTTCAGGTCGCATCCGCGAACGGCGGATGGGCACTTTTGGCATGAGTGTGTATGCAAGCTTGGGAGCAGCTTCGCTTCATCCGCTTTCGCCTCTAGCCACGACGCTGAATTATGGCCCCTTTGATTCGGATGGAAATATTGAAGTTAGACTAACTTATGATCATCGCGTGCACGATGGGGCGACCATTGCACGCGCTTTAGCGCTCATGGAAGCAGTTTTATGCAAGGAAATCATCAATGAGTTAGATGATCTGCATACGGCAGCGCCAACCAATCAGGGGAATGTTATCAACACAATGTCAACACAAGCCGAGCGAATGCCTGTCCCATCGGCGGAACTGATTCAAGATTTTTGATAGATGGCTTTCCAAATCGGCCGATTAGCTTTGATGGCTTTGTTGGAAAAACTGGTTTGTATAGGGATCGTCGTGTTAATGTCTTGTACAGGAACAAATCCAGGCACGCAACGTAAGGATTGTTCCATTATTGCAAAATATTCTTCCACATCCGTTGCCATGGCTAGTAAGCCTTGATGTTCCAGTGTATTCCAACAAAGCTGAACAAAAGCGGGTGTGAATAGGCGTCGTTTATGGTGGCGGCGCTTCCACCATGGATCGGGGAAATAGACGTGTATGGCATATGCTCGGGAGGGCAGTAGGGCATCTCTTAGCCACACATTGGCATCGCCATAAGCAACACGAACATTGCGCAAGCCGCCTCGGCGTGCAAGCCGTGAAGCGACATACAACTGTAAGCCCCGGTCCCACTCAATACCCAAAAAGTTGTGATGGGCTCGTCGTTCAGCCATCGCCAGCAGCATGGCACCTTTGCCAAAGCCGATCTCGATCTCGAGTGGATCATTGTTTTGGAATATCGACTTGCTATCTAAGCGGCGTCCGTCTTTGGGTGCTTCGACCTCAAAGGGAGCGAGTTGTTCGCGTGGAAGACAATGCCTTTTGCGCACCCCTACGTCCCCTCGGCAGGCGAATAGGGCATACCGATAATCTCTGCCTGAAAAACCATCTTTTGATTCACGAATCCTTGGCAATCGCAGGTCACCTGGCGACGATGAACTTTAATAGCTTTGCTTATCAAAACAAAGCGATCACCAATTCTTACTTGGCCGCGAAAACGTACTTTTTCCATCCCACTAAAGACAATCATGGAACCAAAAAGCAGTCCATATTTCTTGGAATAATAGCCCATTAATTGGGCAGCAGCTTCACACATTATGACGCCTGGCATTAGCGGGTAATCGGGCATGTGACCACGCACCCAAAATTCATTGGGCGTTACATCCTTGTAGCCAACAATCAAGTGCTGACTGGGATCGATCAGGACGATCCCTGTTAATTGCATCATTTCGAATCGTTGCGGGTTGACCGCTTCAATGCCTGCCTGGTCGACGATCACTTTGCTGAAATCGATCGTACTATAGTCGAAAATCATTTCCGGTGGCATGTGCTTATCCTCGCAGGCTCGGGATAAAAACAGGAAGCAAGGATCGTAATAATTAGATGACTTCGGTTATCTGATCAAGCTGGGTCAGCATCACGTCGGGTCTGGTGTCTGGATTTTTTAGTTGCTCGTTGGTTGCTTGGACTGAGTTTTTATCCCCTGCAAATAAGGCGGTCCTCATGCCGAACTTTTTTGCAGGCAGCAAGTCGCGATCAATACTACTGCCGACATGCAAGGTTTGTTCTGGTTCAATGCCCCGGTCGCTCAATTTGGTTAGCATTGCTCGCAAAAGTCGCTCAGAGGGCTTTTTCCCAAGCAACTTATAGGACAAGACATGTCGGTCTGCTGGCAGAAACATGTCAAAATCCATGGTGGGCTCTTGCTCTGCCAATTGTCTCTTTAATTGCACCCAGGTGCAACATTGTCCATCCGCCAACAATCCCTGCCAGCCTAATTGCTCATGAACGGCATGCAGCGTGCGAGCCGCTCCTGGGTAAGCTGCAGTGCCTTGCAAGCTGGCATGATAAAAATAGGCGATCTTCTCAGCATATTCTTGCAAAGACCCCATTTGGCTGACGATATAAGTGTATTCGTTTTGCATCAGCTTTTTCAGGATTTGCAGCCATATCTGATCAGTTGCCAGTTCGGGGTATTTCTCACCCTTGATGGATGTGAACTTCAATTCATCAATGACGTTTTGAAGCATCAACCGCATGTAATGAGCAGGGTTGCCCGGCTTGCGGGTCATGGCTTTCCACATCTTGAATTCGTGAATCGTTTTTTCCAATGCAACTTCCATGACAAAGTCGTTCGGGTGTTGCAACAGCAAAATTCCGCCTGAGATATTGAGCAGAGTGCCGTAAACGTTCCAGACCACGGCTCGGATGTTCGCCAGTTTTTTCAAATGTGGTTTGGCTCGGATCGGCTCCAATTCGGGCGCGGCTGGCCAATGCAAATCCTTGCGGCCTGTCAAAGATTCGGCAAATTGTTCAAGACTTAGTGGCATGGGTCAAAAGATAAAAACAATCGCTGTAATGGCTGTTGATTTCCCATTCCTTGACGGGATAGGGTCCCTATCTAGACTATCAAAGGAAAATTTGCTTGCCACGTTTTGTTTGGGAATAAGCCATAATGAGTTCAACGCCTGAGTCAGGTTCTGACACACCCCGACCGTCTTCGCTCCCGCAGGTAGAAGCTCCCAATGTCCGTATGATCATTCAGTTATTTCTGGTTCCTGGGATTCTCGTGGCGGTGGTGATTGGTTTCATCCTCCTTTTTTTCGGTGGAATCGGTGGTGGACCACAGCAACCCAACCAATTTATTGCCGGTCTTTCCGACCCTAGTGGTCACAAACGCAATCAAACTGCTCACGATTTGGCTCAGATTCTTCCCCGAAAGCCGGAGCTGCGACAAAATGTTAAATTTGCTTTAGATATCACAGAATTACTGAACCGGGAGTGGGCTCAAATCAAGGCTGAATATGCTAATCCCAGTTTGAAGAAATCGAAATCGCCTACAGACGAAATTGAACTCATTGCCTATTTACCTAAAGCCGTCGCTTCCTTTGATGTTCCAGTCGGCATCACATTGCTTGAATCGCTTGTCCAAGAAAACGATGGCCAATTCTCCGATCCGCAGAAGTTGTCACATTTTCGCAATGGCTTATATTCCATTGGGTTGCTGGGAGCGCAACTCCAGGAATTCGATCGCCTAACTACTCAACAGCAGGCGCTGATCCTTGATGCACTGCACTCGGAAGCAAGCGAAAAGCAAGGACGACCTCAGTGGGCGAGTTTATCTCTGCAATATCTCAAGCGGCGATTGGACTGGCTCAAGAACAAAAAGCAGGCCGCTTTACCGGACCTCTTGGCGGTCTTGCCCGTTCTCAGGCAAGGTGCGCGCTGCAACGACGAGATGAGCAGAAAGTTTACGATCCTAGCCTTGGCCAATTGGTATGAAGCTGGCACGGAAGAGTTGCTGCGCGAAATGACTGGACCCATGGGTCAACTGGATATCCTGGTTGATTCCGATCGTGAGCGTGCCGTAAGGGAAATTCGGTACAATGCCGCTCTGGCGCTGGCTCGCCGCGGCAGTTCATTAATGCCCGTTGACTTGATCCTGGAACTGCTGGATGAAGCGCAATTGCGAAAGGTTTATTCAGATCCGAAGAAAGATCTTTCAATCCCTTTTCTGATCAAAGCTCTCAACGATTTGCGTGAATTTAAGCGTATTGATCCAGAAGGATTCGCTAAGCAAACGCAAATTATGGCAGCGGTTGCAAAGCTCAAGCAAAGCCCTATGATTGCCGTTGAAATGGAAGCCAGAAAGCTGCTTGGTGACCAAACAGCGAATGTTCCGTCCACTTCAGCATGGACCAGACAGTTGACACTGATCATTGGGATGACGGTTGGCGTGTTGTTTTTGCTTGGCTTGGCAGTCTATGCCCGTATGAAACGAGCTACAGGACCTTTGACCTGACGAATGAAGTGTTCTCCCCTCGAACTATTTACAACGCCATTTCAAGATTCGATGGACGCGTTGGTCCAAGTGCCATCAATGCGGCGCAGCATCGTGCCCGTGGGGTTCCTATTCTGCAATTCCAATGGTAAGCGGTGCAAGCGCACATTGTCGTAACAAGCGAGCATTGCAAATCGGCGAATCGCGCCGGGCATGCCGACAGCGGTAAAGAAGGGATGCCCGGTGGCAGGGTAGGGCCCACCGTGATTTTGTGCGGCACTGACGAGTACTCCCGTCGGCATTTTATCATTGAGCAGTCTGCCCACTTTTTGCCGCAATAACGGAGCCAGCAAACGATAGGCCTCTTCATCATCCGTTTGCGAATGACTGAAGATGGAACCTGCTAATTGGCCTTCCAGACAATGAATGGTGCTGGCCAGATCGTGCTGGTCTTGATGCATGACGACCAGTGTGGCGTTGCCAAAAGCTTCCTTTTGCAGCTGTTCACGTTTTTTGCGGAATTCATCGCTGTTTACAACACATAATGTGTTTTCGAAACTGATACCTTTGGTGTCGACAGGGTGTCCACCTGCTTGCAATTGTGCTCCCGCTTCGGTCCAGGCACGAATGCTCTCTTGCAACTGGATTTGCACATCTTTTGACAATAATGGCATTGTGGGAGACTGCCGGTAATGGACCGCCATCTTCTCAATGAACTGACGACTTGCAGGTTGATCGATTAGAAATAGTAGCCCAGGATTCGTGCAAAACTGGCCCATCCCCAATAAACAAGAACTGGAAACCGTGTTGAAGATCACGTCAAACCGCTCTGCCAAAGCGCCCGGCAAAATGACGACGGGATTGAGCGATCCCATCTCCAGGTAGATGGGCTTACCAACAGCGTCAGCTGCCATTTTTAAAGCCAAACCGCCACGGCGCGAACCTGTAAATGCGACAGCGCCAACACGACTATCTTGAACCAATTGAATTCCCAGCTGGGGTGGCAAATGATAGATCACTTGAACTGTTTCAGGGGGCAGGCCCGTTTCCCTCAGAGCGCTGAAGCAAAGACCAGCCAACATGGCCGTGGTGCCCGGATGCAAAGGATGCCCCTTGGCGATGACGGCATTGCCTGCTGCAATGGCCGTGGCAAAATCGCCGCCCGAAACACTATTGTAAGCGAAGGGAAAGTTATTTGGCCCGAAGATGACAACGGGACCAATCGGGATCAGCATGGAGCGCAAATTGTTTTTAGAATCAATGGTCGCTTGCATCCATTCACGATCACGCACAGCCTGCGCAGCTTGTTTGAGCTGATCGGTGGTGCGCGGTATTTCAACGTTGAGCAAGCGGCTTTCTTCAGCCAGGCCCGTTTCTGCTGATGCTAAGGCCGCTAGTTCTTTGCTGCATTGAGCTATCCGCTCTGCATATTGTTCGAGAAAATGAGCACGTCGCTCCGGTGGCAATGTGGCCAACGCTGCTTGTGCCTTGGTTGTAGCTTGCAAAGCCGTTTCCAGATCAGCCCATTCACTGACCGGAAAAAGTTGCGGCAGTTTTTCCCCTGTTGCGGGGTTCGTGGCTTGAAATACACTGGAATAGGATGCCGATTGCCAGTTACCATTGATCAATACAGGTGAGATAGCTCGGCTCATGATCTGCTTCCCTAGACGCAGTGAATTGGAATAATTGAATCTAACATCAATTTTCGGAATATGGCATGCTTTGTCAAATCCAAGCTTGGCAGCTATTTAGAGGGCGGTTAAAATCAGGCCGAGTCCAAAACCGTAACGACAGCCATCCATGCGGTCGATCAAATCACATGACAACTTTGTAGGACTTCAACATGTTCAACTACTCACGATGGATAAGTGCATCAATTGGCGTTGGTCTGGTTGCATGTGGGTGGATGTTGTATGCCGACGATTCGCCCAAGCCATCTGTTCAGCCCAAAATTACTTGGAAAAAAGTTGTATTGGATACCAAATTCCGTTCCGAAGGTATTGCCATTATCGACGTCAACAAGGATGGGAAAGCAGATCTGTTTGTAGGCGATTATTGGTACGAAGCACCTGATTGGAAAAGGCACGAAGTACGAAAGGCTCGCATGCCAGATGGATATGATCCCGTTCGTTATAGTGAAGGATTTGCCTGCTTTGTTGGCGATTTCAATCATGATGGATGGGACGATGTCATTGTCATTCCGTTTCCAGGGCAATCTTGCTTTTGGTATGAGAACCCAAAAAATCAGCCCGGGCATTGGCCAGAACACCCTGTTTGGCGCAGTGCCTGTAACGAAACGCCCGCTTATGCCGATCTGTTTGGCGATGGCAAAAAAGTGCTGATTATGGGAATTCAGCCCGAAGGGCAGATGTGCTGGTTTACTCCAGGAGAGGATGTTAACAAACCTTGGGAACCTCATCCCATCAGTGATAGCAAAGCTCCGGGGACCAACCCCTTTTCCCATGGATTGGGTGTTGGAGACGTTAACGGTGATGGTCGATTGGATGTTATTGTCAAAGAGGGTTGGTGGGAACAACCTCCCGAGGGGCGGAACGCAACCAAACCCTGGACATTTCATCCTGCCAAACTGGGTGAAGATTGTTCCGATATGTATGCAGTAGACATCAATGGCGACGGTTTGATTGATATCATTAGTGCTTCGGCTCATCGCCGTGGAATCTGGTGGCATGAACGTTCAGGGTCAAACCAAGAAAGTCATTTCACACGCAGAGATGTTACATCTCTCTTTACACAGACTCATGCCATGCACTTTGTGGACATTGATGGCGACGGCAAAAAGGATTTGGTGACTGGTAAACGGTGGTGGGCCCACGGACAAAAAGGAGATGTGGAACCAGATGCGCCCGCGGTTATTTATTGGATTTCCTATCACGCTAAGCCGGGCCATCCGCCAACGTTTGACTTGCACTTGATTGATGACGATTCGGGCGTGGGCACGGCGTTTGCCGTGGGCGATGTCAACGGTGATCAACTACCTGACATTGCTGTGGCAAACAAGAAGGGAGTATTCCTCTTGTTGCAGCAGCGCAGCAAACCATAAGTCAGTTCAACATCGGTCATCGAGAATTAGGTTGCAGATGGTGGATTCTGAAACACAACGTGCGTTTATTGAATCTCAAGGATGAAGGATATGCTACCCAAAGTATTGCTCGATATTCTCGTTTGCCCGCTCGGCAAGTCGAAATTGCGTGCGGAAGGTGATAGCTTGGTATGTGAACGCTGCGGGCCACGCTTCGCCATAACGCGTGAAGGCTACCCTAACATGTTGATTGAAGAAGCACAGTTGCCCGAAGGGTGTAAGCGTATCGAGGACTTGCAATGCATGAAGGAGCAATCCTCTTCCCTGCGCCTCAAGCCTTGAGTGACTGGCGATAGTCAGGCCATTGCCGGGCCAATTCGACGAGTGTCGCAACATATGCTCCGGTCCCGCCTGTGTCGCGGCTCGCTGAATCTTCTGAGGCGAAAGCGGGACCAGCAATATCTAGATGTACCCACGGTGTTTCGCCGACAAAATGCTCGAGAAATTTGGCAGCCGTGATGGCCCCTGCAAATTTACCACCGACGTTCTTAATGTCCGCAACCTGACTTTTGAGCAGCTCGCCATACTCTTTAAACATAGGCATGGGCCAAACTTTCTCGCCAACGGCTTCGGCACAGGCTTTAACTTGCAACTGCCAATCAGGTGCATTGGAAAATAAGCCAGCGACATCAGTACCCAATGCCACCATGCAAGCACCGGTCAAAGTAGCCAGGTCGATCAATCGATCTGCTTTCTGTTCGATGGCATAATCCAGAGCATCTGCCAGAATTAATCGGCCTTCGGCATCGGTGTTGAGAACTTCGATGGTTTTTCCCGTACGTGCCGATAGCACATCGCCCAACTTCAAGGCGTTGGGGCCGGGCATGTTTTCTACTAATGCCAAGACTCCCAGAAACGAACCAGGAAGCTGGAGTTGCGCAATCGCTGTAAATGCACCCAAAACCGTGGCAGCACCGGCCATGTCGCATTTCATGTCGATCATTTGCTCGTTCGTTTTGAGTGACAAGCCGCCACTATCGAACGTTACCCCTTTGCCCACAAACCCCAAGCAAGGCGAGCCGTGACCATATCGCAAAACAACAACTCGAGGCGGTTCAGCAGAACCTTTGGCCACGCTTAATAAGCAGTTCATTTTGTTGGACGCTATTTGCGTTTGATCGAGGATATCACACTGAAACCCATGGCGATTGGCTTCAGTGGAACATCGTTCGGCGAACTGCGCAGGTGTCAAATCGGACGGCGGTTCGTTGACGAGATCACGGGTAAGGTTCACTGCCTGTCCAACGACATGTGCTCGCTGCAAACTTTCGCGGAACGGTTCTTGGTCATCGTTGATGAATGAATAAAACAGCAGCTCGTTCGGAGCAAAGCGTTTCACTTCTTTTTGTTTTAGGGCAGGGGAGTGGCATCCTTTAATGAATCCCAGGGCCAGGTTGAATAACGCTTGACTTGCTGTTAGCTGGCCCCATTGGCTGGGAAGCATGCATCGGATGCGCGGCCAAGCTCGCTGGGCGATGGATTTGCCAAGCTGTGTACCTAACCTTAGCAATGCATCCAAGGTGAGTGCTGAGGGAGTGCCTAAGCCCGCCAATAGAATCCGCTTCGCCGCGACGCAGGATTCGGGATACAAAGCCAATTGCGTGTGCAAATCAGCTTTCCAGTCGCCTGATTCACGCAGCCTGGCAATCTGTCCTTTCAACTCCTGATTGAGCCATAATTCGCCTGGCTCAATGGCATCGGCAAACATGGGTACAATGAGCCAATCTGCAACCGCATGTAGATCTAGCGTCGGTTCCAAACGCACATTCATAGATGGCAGTCCTTCGGGGTCGAATGGAAGTAAGAAAAGAAATTACTTGCCGATACGATCCAATTGCAGGTCTTCTTCAATCTCTTTGACGAGTTGGCTATCCTGCGCTCGAACGCGTTCGATAAACGACTTCGCATTAGGCTCAGGGCATGAAAGGGCGTAACGGAGAATGGCTCGCTTGGTGATGGGAGCGAGGTTCATGGTGGAATGGTAATGTTTTAGAATGGGATCGGTATGAGACCAGATTTGCCAACGTCTGAGTTGATCGATGGCAAGATCAAGCGAGAAGGGGTTTTGTAACATCAGGCCCATGCATTCGATGATCATCGGTTTGGCGGTGTCTGCGTGATTAGCGTAGACAAAGCGCAGCATTCGCAAAACCGCCATGTAATCGACAAATTGTCGATTTGGTTCAACCAAGAATTGTTTGGTGAACTCCCAACCTTCTTTGGGTTTCATGTGGATGTAACCAGCCAGGATGCCATCCAAGGCAGGTCTAAAACGTTCGCCAGGTTGGTCGAGAAGTTGCTTAAGCAGCAATACATCCTGATCGTTGCCACAAGCCGCTAACAAATAGGCATACAGACCTAAACGATTGGTTTCTGTTTTGGGGTCCAGTAGCCACTTGCGGATCGATTCAGCTGGCAAAGTAGGCGCGATTTGACATACATCCTGATTGCTGGCCGTTGCCCATTCCAGGAACGCATCAAACGCGATCGCTCGTTCAGGGTCGTTAAGAAAGTCAAAGTAATAGCGCAACCTTGTTTTGGCATCGACCTTCACGCCTGGCTTATCTTTCGGTGCTTCTTGCAAGTATTTGACAATGCGATCATTGTTGAATTGCAAACTACGGTAGACATCCACCTGATTACCTACGAGGTCGGCAAAAGCCAAATACTTAATCTGTGGGTGAGGCTGAACGTACTTATAAATGGTGATGGTTTTGGTGTTTTTGAGTTTGTCCGAATCTTTCAAGACTGCTTCGATCTTAAATTCCGATGTGCCGCGAATGCCATCCGGAGCAAGTTGAGCATCCGTGATTGATCCAAAAATGACGATGGGAGTTTGTTGTAAACTGCGTGAGAGCGGTTCCGCATTGCCACCAGGACAGATATCGCATGCTGCAATTGGCCATCCATGGTTCCACCCCAAGAAGCCAATGGCGACCGCAAGGATGGAGAAACGTTGCAATCTCATAGGATCTTGTTCCTTTGGGCAAAAAACGAATGGCTGCTTAGGGGTCTGGAATTTCGAGCTTGAGATAATCCTCGGCTTGTTCGACCAATGTGGGGTTGGTTTTGCGTACGTCAGCCACGTAAGCTTTCGCTTTGGCATCCGGGCACTTGAGCATGTATTTCAAGATTGACCGCTTCATTTGCGGCTGATTGTTCGCCGACTCTTTGGTCATTTGCAAAATGGTATCGACGAGAGACCATTCTTGGTGTTTGCGCAAATCGTCAATCACTAAATCCGCTATGTCATGCTGTTCGAGCATGGGTGCCAGGCCTTGAACGATTTCCTTGCTTGTCAGAACATCGGGCTGATACCGCCAAATGAAGCGGATCGCTTGAAGTGCGCTGTAACGACGTGCAAAGGGGATCGATGCATCGGCAAATTGCGATTTCACATAGGCCCACCCGGCCGTGGGAACGGCGCGAATGTAACCTGCCATCAACCCGTCCATGCCGGTAACCAATCCACTTTGCGGGTCCGTCACTAGTTTCTCAAACACCTTGGCATCTTCGGGCTTGCCGACCAGACCCAAGAGCATGCCGTATAGACCATAACGATAAGGCGGTGTCTCTTCACTACTGAGCCAATGAATCAACTTGCCACGCAAGGCCGCCCGATCTGTTTTGGCTACCCATTCGGATACATGTTTGTAATCGACTTGAGCAAATTCACGATATGCATCGTTGGCCAGTTCTAGATCGGCATGATCTAAATACGGCAATGAAAACTCCAACCGCTTATGGATATTCGTATCCCCAATTTGCAATGATTGACGCATATAAGCAACCATATCTTTATCAATCACAGGCATGCCGCGGTACGGATCGAGCCTGTCCTTATAAACGTCGCAAAAGACCAGAAAATCCTCCTGACCTTTGTTGAACGGCAAATAGCGGGGCAAGATCAGAACTTTGCGACCCTTGAGATAAGGATGGTCTTTGAGCACTTCGACAATATGTAATTCGGTGGAACTGGATTCCGTTCCATCGGGGTTTAGCTTGACTTGAGCATTGGCTAATTTGCCGTAGACGACGATCTTGGCGTCTTGTATTTCTTTGTAGAACGTCTTGCCGCTCATTTCACAAAAGGGGCAGGCATGGATGTTGCCCACTAAGATCCAAATGAACCAGCCGAGTATGAATCCGATGTACGCGGTTCGAATACTCATGGCAACTCCCTAGCAGTGAAGAACGTCAATCAATGATGGTTGCTGTCTATTATCGTGCATATTCTGACTTCGGACAACCCTGAAGCCTTATCCCAAAGTTATTCGTTCCTCTTGTATTATGGTTTTGTTGGTTCGTCATCATGCAGTATTCCATTAGTTAGTTAAATAGGGTTGCGCCGGCATGGGCCTTTTCTCCCAGTGGAATACGCGTATGGCTGGCTTGTATGAGGAACCGTCACGCGCTGGCAAGAATTCCAAACGGCCACGCACGGCAATCCAAGCTCCACCCTCAATATTGATCGGCTGTTTGGTCGTGCCAAACATGAGAGCAGGAACGGCATCTCCCAAGCAACAAGCCACGCGCATTTGCACAACGCTAAAAAAGTACCGGCCATTTTGTACCGCGCCAGGATTAAAACGCCCTTCAACCTCTACCGATTTGTATTTCTTCCACTGTTCCCGCTGAATAGGATTGCTCGCAATTAACTCGAGCATCGCGAGATTCGTGACCACGGGTTTAGCATTGGGATCTTCATCAGCCACATCAGCTATATGGGCCAAGGCCGACGATAACAGATAAAAGACGCCGTGCTCAGAACGGGCCAAGGCAAGGCAACCGACTTGCCTTAACGGGTCGCCAGCTGCCAATTCGTCATGGGGAATATTCTGATGGCTGCCACCGGTTTGCTGATTGATCAAATCTTGTTCATAACTGGCTATCATGGCTTGGCTTGGTAAACCCATTAACGAAAGCAACACGGGAATGACTAAGGGAATAAACTTGATCGGCGACCAGCCATGGACGTGATCATGGCCACATTCTCCGTGATCGTGCATGCAGGTTTCACCATGTTCGTGCTTGTGCTCATGCTCGTGATGATGGTCATGGTCAGGGCATTCATGGTCATGGGCAGGGGGCGAGCCATTACGGCCAAACAAAGCACTGATCAATTGATAAAAGAACAGACACAAAAGCATGACGCCGGCAAGTAAGACCGTCCATTGAATCCAAGGCGCCAGCACACTGAGCGGCCCCTTGAATCCTTGGCCAGAAAAAATTTTGGCATACAGTCCCAAAAATGTCATCAAGCCGCCATAGGCAAAGGTAATGCCCAGAATGCTGATTTTTTCCATCACCAGATTCGAATCCATGAGGATGCTCCGTTTGGAAGGCTAAGGACTCATAAGGCCTGATTGATGAAATGAACTGCAACACTCAAAACGAAAACCAAAATGATCACCGAAGTAATAATGGTCCAAATGAGGCGTGCTTTAAATACACGCGTGTACATAACATAAAGTTTAAGATCCATCATTGGGCCTAAAACTAGGAAAGCAACTTTAGCGGCCAAAGCCATGGATGGAGCTATTGGCAGATTAGCGGCCACAAACGCATCTGCTTCGCTGCAAAGACAGAGAATAATGGCCACAAACATCATAAACAGGATGGCTGAAAAAGGGTTTTGCGTCAGGGCCGGTGCGTATTGCACTAAGCGAAAAGTCTGTACGGTGGCCGCCAATAATGCACCGATAATCAGATAGCAAGTGATATCCACAAAATCGCGTAAAGTCACTTCGCTGATGTTCAAAAGCCGCTGGCGAATGGATTGGCGCGGTTGTGAATCATTTTCCGCTTCTTCATCCGCATTCACGGGCTCATGCCGTGTTCCTACGAAAGGTTGCACAAGATTGTTTAAACCTTTACGCTGAGCGAGCAGTTCAACCAGCATACCAACCAAAACTGCCACAATAAAAGCAAGCCCGACACGTAATGACAACATTTGCAAACTGGTGATGCCATCGATGCGATTAGCTCCAGAAAAGGCGGCCCAGGTTGAGGACATGACCACAGGATTGATGACTGGAGCAGCTAACATATAGGCTACGGCACAGCCCAAGGGTAGTCCTTTTTTCAATAGCCTGCGCATCACGATGACGATGCCGCATTCACACATGGGGAATACCAGCCCCAGCAGGGCAGAGCCGGCAATCGCTAACCAGCGACGGCGCGGCAAAATCTTGGTAAACAATTTTTGTGGCAGTAATTCTTCCAACACACCGGATATGAGAGCACCGATGACGATAAAAGGCAGTGCTTCATAGACGATGCTCTGAAATAAGACAAAAAATCGATTGACCGAGCTACCCGTTTCTTGCATGGTTCTATCGCCAATGGACTAATAGGCCGTGCGTACCGTTGGTCGTAGTCCTCGAAACCAACGTCCCATAAGCACGGATAAACAAAAAACGACAACACCGAGCACAACAATAACACCACCGGACACCAAATGGATAGGGCGGTTGTTCATGGTTGGGACCCAAAAGATGCTTAACATCAGACCACCTAAACCGATCGCAAACGAAATGAGCACGGAATACCAGAAAAACTGACGAAGATTGCGCGCCAGATTGCCTGAAGTGGCTGCAGGCAAAATAAGCAGGGCATTGATCAACAAGGCACCAACCACTTTGAGGCAGAGGTTGACCACAATGGCCAGCAAAACAATGAACAAATAATGGCCAAGCCCAACACGAATTTGACGTGAACGCGCCAGGCTCGGATTAAAGCTCGCAAATACCATGCGATTATAGCGAAAGATTAAAAAGCCCAGAGTACCGACGAGGACAATCAGCAACAAAACAATTTCATGTCCGCGTAAGTTGAGAGGATCGCCAAAGAGGAAATTCTCTGGATTAAGCCGAGACCCCAATCGACTTAAAGCTGTTAGCAAAATAGCTCCTAACCCCATTGAGCCTGCAAAGAAAACACCGATAATCGTGTCATTAGCTAGAGTCGTTTGATCGCGAACGTAGGCAATGGTCAGGCCAAAAATAACACCAAAGCCCATCATAATGTATACGATCAAATCATCATTGAGGGCATTGGTTAGCAGCGTTGCGATTGACCCGATGGCCACACCCGCAAATGCACAATGGGCCAGCGCATCGCTGAAAAATGCCATCCGGTTGCTGACAACTAATGAACTAACCATGCCACATATCAAGCTCACCAAGACCATGCCGATGATGGCCGTCACGATGGTTTTATTGCCCAAGATTTCGTTGTCCTGGCCCCAGGTGTGAGCAATATGATCGATCCATTCATCAACCCATAGGGCGGGCATCTCATGCCAGGAATATAAGACTTCGACACCGACAACAGCTTTCGCTTTGATTTCAATTTTTAAAAGCGTATTAACAGGGATTTGACTTAAATCGGTGTCATATTGCTTTTGGGACCCTGTTTTTGCCGTTCGGACCTTCCCTAAAGCTAAAGTCAGTAGTTGACCATTGGCATCTCGGAGTTGTATTTCATTGAACTTAACGTGATCAGCCAAATGTCCAATGATGATTTGAGATTCATTAGCAACGGGAGGTAGACTGGGTTGAAGCATGCCCCATGCTGAACAGACTACCCAAAACCACATGCTTTTCTCCACCTAACCACCCATCGGCTCGTTAACTAGTGTACGCCATAGTCGGAGTATAAGTTCACAAGCAGCCTGAGCTTCTTGAATACGCAGTGAATAGGGCGGGGCGATCCTCAAGACATTCCCCGCCAACGGACCGAGTAAGTGAATGCCCATACCCGATGATTGTTCACCGCGGTAGCAAACTTCAACGCAAGCGTTGGCCATGGCGTTGGCTGATTGTTGTTGCCATGCCGATATTTCAATTCCCCAGACCAATCCCTGTTTTTCACCGCGTATGTGCTTAACAAAGGGCAGTGAACGCAGTTCAGCAAGCCCTTGGCCGATCATTCTATTTAAGTTACGAACATGAGCCAGAAGGTCACTTGATCGAAAGGCATCGAGCGTTGCGATTACCGCCGCACAGCCCAAGGTATGACCGCTGTAGGTATCGGACCCAGCACCAAAAGGTAGTGCACTCATCAACTGCTTTGGGCCAGCAACAGCGGCTACTGGAATCCCGTTGCCTAAACCCTTGCCCAAGACAACCAAATCGGGCTGGAGTCCATAAGCTTCAAACGCGAAGTAGTGGCCAGTCCGGCCAAAGTTAGATTGAATTTCATCCAATATGAACACTAGGTCATGTTCGCGGCAAAACGATTGCAGACGTTGTAGGTACCACGCTGGAGGGTGATACGAGCCAGCGGCACCTAGATAAGGCTCTGTAATCAGGGCTGCCATTTGGCCATGCTGTTTATGGGCGAGTTCCGCTAAAGCACTTTCAAGCGGTTCCCAAAACGATTGCTGCAGAGTACATTGCACATCGCAGCATTCCGGCATGGGAAATGGGATGAACAGAACTCGGGGATCACGATCTGAATCAGACTCAGACCCAGATACCGCCCCAGCCAATCCCTTTTTACCGTGGAAGCCAAAGCGCGTTGCTATTATCTTCGACCGACCAGGACGAGCAGCCAAGGCTGTCCAGAGTGCTTTCTGAATGGCTTCCGAACCTGATGCAGCCCAGAGAATTTGATCACAATGCTCCCCGCCAGGACACTGGCGTATGAAGTGAGATAATTCTTGGGCGGCCCGAATCTCAATGGGGGTGGCTGCGTTGTACGCCGTTAGCGGTGCCATTTCAGGATACAGCAGGGGGGATGCCTCCAATTGATCCCAACCCATTTCTTTCAAAACTCTTTGCAACCAAGTCTTAGGGTGATGGCCCAAATTAGCGACGAGAACGCCTGAAGTAAAATCGTAAAGTTTGCGTCCTTCTTGCGTCCAAACGAAACTGCCCGCCGCTTTGGAAATGATGCCCAAACTGGGAGTATATGTTCGTTGCGCGATAGGCTCGACTTGGCTCAATTGTTTGCGAGCTTCGTTGGACTGAGGTTCATTGGGATGCTGTGGCCAAAGAATCATGGGTACTAGATTGGGTCTTTATGGAGTACGACGAAGGAATTTGAACCAGGGATGCTTAAGACAAGTCCGCCGAGTGGATGATTCACGAACACCGTGCCAAGCGGTTGACCTTGAGAGTGATGGTGCAATATTGCTTCCAAAGCTTGCACCATCGCAACACACGGCCGATCAAAGCGAATATCATTGTAACTTTGTTGACATAGCGAGCGGAAGCGCTCTTCCCGTTGATTGTCAGTTCCACCCCATTTGAGATAGGCAAACTCCTCCCAAGCTTGGCGTATGGTTTCAATGCCATAGCCTCGTCGCATTCGCTCTCCCCTGGGGCTTAGAAGATCGGCATTATAATGATGGTTTGGCGTGGATTTCCATTCGCGGGGCAGGGCACCTTCCAGTGCTGTTTCCACACCGCGACGGCGTTGATCAGCATTCCAGACGCCATTATCAAAGCGGAATTGCACTTCCTGCTCGACATAGCCGGGGGCATCATCGGGATGTACCCAACTCGTGTGAATATCGAACACAGCTTCACGCAGGTCAGGGTAACGATAACCCACGCGCAATTGCACGGAATCCCAAGTAGGCCCATTGGGGGGGCCTACAAGCCCGCGCTGGCCTGTCGCTTGTATCCAAGCCAATTGGGCTTCAGCTTGTTGAAAAAAAGTAAAATGGATCAGCTTGACATAGTGAATGGCAACATAGGTAGCAGGGTTGCGTCCTTCAATCCAAGCAGCAAACTGGCTTTGACTGATCGATTTGGGTTCAAGCAGGGTGCAATAGCCATTGTTTATATGTCGTAGTTTTCCATCTTTTACCAGCGTACGCAGGCGTTGATGGTCAGGATCAAATAACTTGTGATAGATCACTTTTGCCAGGCATTGATTCTGTTCCGATATCGCACAGAGTTGTTCCAATTGATGAAGCTTCAAAACACTTGGTTTTTCGATGAGCACGTGAACGCCAGCATCCAATGCTTGCAAAGCAGGTTCGAAATGCCGATCATCAGGAGTCGCAATGCACAGGACGTCCAGACCCTGCTTGAGCATCGCATTGACTGCATTTATTCCGGCAAAATGAGGCGTCGATTGCAGGGATGGGCAGCTTGTTACATAATGCTGCCAGCGTTTCCCGGTCAGACTACCAACAGCTGCCAACTCAACGCTTACGGCCCCACATTCAGGGAACCAAAATGGGCGATTTGACAGTGACAGGTAGCAGGGCAAATACGTTTCTTCAAAGATCATCCCGAGCCCAAGAATGCCAATTTTGATTTGCTTCATGGGATGTCAGAGAACTCAGTTATTGTTTGATCGTTGTTGGTTGCGGCTGTTGCGGGAGCAGGTCAAAGAAGTTTTCTTGATTGTTGAGCACGAGTACCAAAAATGTCCAAAAGAGGGCAAATATCGCGGACTTAATCAGAAGCCAAATCGATCGGCTCCATAATTTGCCGCGCACATGCGGGTCTTCCAATTTTTGGGTGCCACTGTCATCGTTGCAGGTACCCTTCAAACCATGAAATACACATGTGTGACTTTGGGCTTGGAATAGCGCCAAATAAGAAAAGAAAAAGGGCAGGAAGATCGTCAGCCGCACCCAAGTGGGCTGTCCGCCAAAGCAAAAGTAAGCACCCAATCCAATACTGAACGCAAACAGCAGCCAGCCAAGGAGCAAGCGACGCCTACGCTCATTGGGGCCGATGTTCTTGAGTGGGCTTGAAGTTGATGTCATGCATTATTTCCAAGGAATCGACGAACGCTAAGGATACATAATAACCATTATCGGACGTCGTGGCTTTGGGTGTCATCCGCATGGGAGCTCATCATGATGTCCGATAATAGTAGTTATGTTAACAAACATCTTGACGGATTTCTGCAGTTGCTTCTCCGTTGGACTGTGACGAGAAAACGCCCATACGCCGGAATTTGTCATAACGCTTGGCTAGCATTTCTTCGACGGATAGACTCCTGAGTTCGCGAAGGTATCTCAGCAAATAGGATTTGAGAGTGTTGGCCATTTCGTTGTGATTGCGATGTGCGCCACCTAATGGTTCGGGAATGACATCGTCGATGACGCCCAAGTCAGCCAGATGCTTTGAGGTCAGTTTGAGGGACTGAGCCGCTTTGGCTTTGGTTTCCTCAGTTGCTGTTTTCCAAAGAATCCCGGCACAACCTTCAGGGCTGATGACAGAATAATAAGCGAACTCCAGCATGCTCACGCGATCGCCCACACCGATGCCTAGCGCCCCGCCAGATCCACCCTCCCCGATCACCACGCAAACGATAGGCGTAGGCATGCGGGCCATTTCGAGCAAGTTCGTGGCGATGAGTTGTGCTTGACCACGTTCCTCGGCTCCAATGCCAGGATAAGCACCAGGAGTATCGATCAAGCAAATCACAGGCAGCCCAAACTTGGCCGCCATTCGCATGCGATTCAATGCCTTGCGATACCCTTCAGGGTGTGCACAGCCATAGAAGCATTGGGTTCGCTCTTGAAGTGTGCGACCTTTTTGATGGCCGATGAGCATTACTTTCGTGTCACCGATCTTGGCAAAGCCCGTTCTCAGGGCTCGATCATCACCAATAGCACGATCCCCGTGTAATTCAACAAATTCATCGAAGATCAGTTGAACATAGTCCAAGAATTGAGGACGCTCAGGATGCCTCGACACCAAAATAGTTTGCCAGGGTGTCAATTGGCTGAAGATGCTCTTTTTCAGTTGTGCCAGATCACGCCGCATCCGTCTAAGTTCTTCGCTTGAACTGCCGGCCGTGGCGGTTTCAAGCTGCTGCAAAACAGCTTCAGCCTGGAAAATGTCTTTTTCAAAGGGGAGTTGATAATGATTTGCCATCTTGGGTGACCGTGTTGGTGGTCTCCTTCAATTTACATGCGATTGGCCGCTTCCATCTTGTCGCCAATGAATACCCGGATGTTGCGAAACTGAGCCAAGAATTCATGAAAATCCTTGGGACGATTCGTTTGATCCTTTTCCAGTAAACGCAAAATTAACTCGCTGCACTCATCGGTCAATTCCTGGTTGTGTATTTTAGGAGAAGCTGGCATTTCCTTAAGATGTCGATTCAAAAGATCATTCGGAGTTGCGCCGCGAAAGGGAGGTCGCCCGGTGGTCAGCTCATACATCGTCGCACCGAAGCTGTACAAGTCAGCCCGCTCGTTGAGGGGTTTATTCCTAATTTGCTCAGGCGACATGTAACTGCGCGTACCAACCGTCAATGATTTGCGTCTGAAGAAACTGAATAACCCTCCCCCACCCCGCTTGATGCGGGTGGCCAAAGCGAAGTCGATAATGCGTACTTCACCGCTGCTGTTGCAGAGGATATTGTCAGGCTTGACGTCGCGATGCACCCAGCCTTTTTCATGCATATGGGCGAAGCCCGAGGCGGCTTGTGTGATGATGGAATGGCATTTTTCACGAACAATACTGTGTTTACGCATCAATCGGAGCTTTAGATTGCCACCGGGGAAAAACTCCATAATGATGTAAGGGTTCGTTTTGTCGCGCGACACCTTTAATACTTTGATGATATTCGGGTGATGCAACGACATCCCCACTTCGGCCTCATGAAACAAGTAATTTCTATGGGTTGGATTGCGCGTGTTTTCAGGCAGCAACATTTTGAGCGCAAAATGACGCCCAGACCCAGGCTCCGCCACTTCCCAGACTTGGCTGGTTTGGCCCGTGACCATGTGGTTAATGAGTCGATAACCGCCTAGGGTACTTTCAGTTGCCAATGTTGATGGCCCTGTTCATGAAATTCCACGAAACTACTCACAACCACGCACCCTGAACGCATTCCTTGCTCATAACTGCCATTGGGTTGTGAATTGAATGAAGTCCTTCATTTCAATATACTTGAAGACGCAAGTTGCTGGCTAGGTCTAACTCGACGCGGATTGGCCACTAGTTCAACGTTATGAACGATTATTGGGCTGGCTCTTTCCAGAATTCCTCGTAATGGATATTGCCGATTTTTTTCTGAGCGAGCACATCGGTCTGGAATCCTCGCTTGGACAATAGCTCGACAACGCCCAGTGTCGTTGGCAACTGGCGTTCGCCTGTTTGTCGGTTAAGGGTGGGGGCACCGATCATTTTTGGATTACCGCACAAGAATACATGGGTATTAGCTGGGTCAAGCGATACCTTGTATTCTTGCTCAAGAATTCCCGACTGAAGCAAATCTTGGATGTAGAGCTTCTGGCCAAATTGATTGGGTTCGCGTGTGGTCAAGGGTATGTAGTGGACGTTTGGAAACTGACGCGTCAGGTAACGATAAGTTTGCAAATAACCCAAATCGGCCGCCCGGCGAACGCAACAAATCGATAGAATGGTTCCCTGGTGCCCGCGATGCAGCAAATCCCAGAGCATGAAATGATGAGGAGCTTCACCCGTGCCCGTTGAAAGAAAGAGCACGGTATCGGTCGGCTTCACGAATTGGCAAGTGTAATGGCCGGTGATCTTTTCTCCGAGATACAGCCGATCACCTTCCTGCAACATAAACAACCTTGGCGTCAAGGCGGAAGGCTCCCCTGCCCCCGTAAGCCGCAACAATACAATGTAGAATTCTAAGTAAGGTAACGGCTCACGAATGAGCAAATGGTTCTCATCGAGAATGGGATGTGAAATCGAATACGCTCGCCGAATCAAGCGTTCTTGCTGGTCAGAAGGAATCACATCAGGCGGCACATCTGGCAAGCGTGGTTCCCAAGCTCCCAACCCCAAGGTTGCGTATTGGCCTGCCGTGTGTTTGGGTATCGGAAAGTCCGGCTTAACCCTCATGATGGCCAAATCCGGGTTGGCTTTGATTAACTGAACCAAAGTGGCGTTGTACATTTTTTGCCGCAAAGCCGCTGCATCCACAGTCATAAGTCATCACTTCCAGCATGGTGCGGTAGATTATAGTTAGCTTACAACGGTTTTTTTCCAAGCCTCGATGCATTGAGCCACATCTGCACGCGGGTCTTTCGGGTTGGCCTCGTATTCGATGCTAATGAATCCCGCAAACTGCACGGCCTTTAGTGCTTTGAACAATTCATTCAGTTTCAACGCCCCCTGCCCCAGGATGACATCGCGTTTCTTAGCGTTGTCGTGGTCTTTGAGATGCAAACCAAAGTTACGCGCCCCCATGGCCAGCACTTGCTCAGCCGGGTCGAGCGGTTTCCCTAACTGCGCACAGCGGATCAAATGGCCAGTGTCGAGGCAGGTACCGATCTTCGGATGGCGGTCTTTGATGGCTTGCATAATGACTTCGGCTGAGTACCATCGGTGCAGCCGATTGCCGCCCACCGGACCATGCGGATGAATGGCGATGCTTATGCCATACTCTTCGACTAGTTTCTCCAAGCTGTCAAAACTATCGGGCGTGGGGTCTGCTGTCAGGTATTGAACCCCAAGTTTTTTGGCGAAGTCGAAGACGCGCTTATTCTGATCATGATTCTTTGTGAAACTCTGCACACCATAAGCAATCGGCTGAATCGAGTGGTCGATACAAATCTTACGCATAGCTGCGATTTGTTCATCCGTTGCTTTGAGTGGAATGTGATCCTGAAAAAATTCCGCAAACTGTAACCCCAAAGCTTGTGTGTACTCTAATGCTTTTTCTAGTTTGAATTCGCGGAACGTATAACTTTGAATGCCGAGTTTCCAGGAAGGTTCAACCGGAGTTCCATGAAGCATCCTTAAAGGCCAAAGCGACAAACCCGCCAAGCTTGCCATGCTAACACCAGACGATTGCAACCAGCCTCGTCGGTTGACTAAATTGTTCATGGTTTCATTCCTGATTTTCGTTAGTGACCACACTCACATCATAAACCCAATCAAGCCTTTGAACTTTTAGTTTATTGATTTCTGGGAAGCTACGGACTTTGAAGAAGCAAGCGTTGGACTTTAGCTCGTGGTATGGAACTTGCCACTTCAATTGAATGGGCTAGATAACCCCCTGCCCGGCAATATTTCTAGGTCAGGGGGCCCGTAAGGCAGCCCGGTGGTTAGCAGGAGACTAATTTGCGCTGAAATCGAAATGAGGGGACTCGATGCCAAGTGGATCGTTTACAAATTTCAATCTGCATTGAGAGCAAAGGTCAAACCGCATGGTTTGCCTTGCAGGGACTTCTTCATTCATGCCAGTTATGGATTGTGATTGGAGCAATTCGCTTACAGCTTGCAATGAGTCTTGATCCAGGTCAGCTTCCGTGAGCGGCTGTTTCGTTGAACAAGAAGTAACTTCCATTTTTACGACGTAGCGTTGATCACTTTCCGCTTGGATTTCTTTACCACACATATCGCACGTGAAGTGAATCATATCGGGCCAAACCTCCTCCCCTCTGGATTCTTCACGATCATCAACAACTCAGCAACCATTTCATCACCGAGTCAGCAGAACCAAAGGTTCAAATCTCTCTTCTATCCATCCGTCGCATGAATGAGCTTCGCTGTCAAGTTGAATTTCCGTGTCCGGCTGTGACGCTACATTCAGCTTTTTTGAAATCCGCTTGCTTTTCGATCATTTGTAGGATCGCTCAGAGGCCTGCGCTTTAATGGCAAAACTGGCTCGCGTGGTAATGCCAATGGCGGGTCGATCGGATTCCTGCTGATGAAATCGGCGGCATTGACTGAAAAATGCCTGAGGATTCTCGAAGACGACCTGTCGAATGACGTCCTCCGCATGTCCACGGCGTTTCATTTCCAGAATCAGCTCAGGCACTGCCAGGGGATCGGAAGGCCCCCAATCACCTGCGGAATTCACCAAGGTTCGCTCCGGCCCATAACATTCGATCATGTCCACTGCCCGAGCAGGAGTACATTTGGTTGTTGGATACAGCGTCATCCCCACCCAAAAACCCGCTTCCTTGGCGAGTCGAATCGTGTGCTCTTCGACATGATCGATACAAATCCGTTCGGGCTGGACGCGTGCATCGCCCTTGAGCATGTCGAGTATCATGCGCGTGCCTTGATATTTGTCCTGCAAATGTGGCGTATGAACCAGAACGAGTTCGTTGGTCCGCATGGCCAGGTCGATGTGTTCAAGAAAGACCGTGCATTCGTTCGGCGTGTTTTTATTCAAGCCAATTTCGCCGATGCCTAGCACGTTGGGTTGGTTGAGATAACGTGGAATGATTTGGATAACTTCGCGTGAAAGTGCGACGTTTTCAGCTTCCTTGGCATTGATGCATAGCCACGAGTAATGCTGGATGCCGAATTGGGCAGCTCGTTTGGGTTCGACCTGAGTCAGGTGGCGAAAATAATCCTCAAATCCGTGCACCGTACCCCGATCAAAGCCAGCCCAGAATGCTGGTTCGCTGACGGCCACGCAGCCACAGCGTGCCATGCGGTGATAATCATCCGTGGTGCGTGAGATCATGTGAATGTGCGGGTCGATGTATTGTGCCATAGCGCACGGCTCCTGAACGCGGTGGTTTGTGCAGCAGGCTTGTCTACCGGTTGGAAACAACGAGAAAACAACCAGTTTACTTATTCAACACCCATCCTTCGAGTTTATCGCATGCGCTCCTCGCGTTCCAGTTCACTTCATCAATCGAAACGCAGCATCATTCATGTCTGGTAGTTGCTGACCATGCAGTAACTGACTGATGAATGACAAAAGAACTTCGCTTGCGTAAGATAAATAAATGCGGTCTCAATGGTTAAGTTTGAGTGATCGTGAATTGCTCGATCAGTGCGAAGTCGATACGTATCGAGCGAGCGGGCCAGGCGGCCAAAAACGCAATAAGACCAGCTCAGCAGTTCGACTGCGCCATAAGCCAAGCGGTCTCATGGTCATTAGCGAGGAAAGCCGTTCACAACATGAAAACAAGGCGCGCGCTTTGCGGCGACTGCGCCAGAAAATGTGCTTGGAACTTCGTGAACCAGTCTCAGTTACAAACAAGAGCTTGTCGTTAGCGATCGGTCAGCGAGATGTGCGCTTTTGGCCAACGGTGGCATTGGTTTTGGATATGTTGGACGCAGCAGCCGGCCAGGTTCGCGTGTCAGCAGAGCAGATGGGTGTATCGACCGGTAAGTTGATCGATTTCCTACAAAGCGACTCTCGCATTTGGATACAAGCCAATCGTTTACGACAACAACACCGTCTTCATCCATTGAAATCAACATAACAATGCAAACACCTGATGGATTTAGCTGGATCGAAAAAGGCCGATTGGGTGCCATGGGCAGACCCAACCGCTCCGACTTGCAGTGGCTACGTGCTCATGGGGTCGATGTATTAATCTCTCTCACCGAAGAGCCGCCCCCTCGTCGCGACATCGATGAGGCGGGACTCATGCTGGTCCATGTTCCGGTTGTTGACATGACTTCGCCGACGTCCGATGACTTGGAGAAGTGCATTTCAACCATACTAAAATCACATCAATCCGGGCTTGGTGTGGCTGTACATTGTGGTGCTGGATTAGGACGCACGGGGGTGATCCTGGCTTGCTATTTGGTGCAAACAGGAATGAAACCTGAAGAAGCCATTCGCAAGGTGCGGCGTTTGCGACCTGGCTCCATCGAAACGGAAGATCAAGAATCAACCATTATCCAATTCACACCTCTCGATATTGATGCGCCGCAAGGAGGTTAAACTCATGAAACCCGTTGCTGTTGTCTTGAGTGGATGCGGTGTATTTGATGGGTCGGAAATTCATGAAGCTGTGCTGACGCTGTTGTCATTAGATCGTGCCGGAGCTGCCTACAAGTGCCTGGCGCCAAACAAAAACCAAAGGCACGTTATCAACCATCTTGCCAAGGCAGAAGCAGATGAGCAACGAAACGTGCTCAATGAATCTGCCCGCATTGCCCGTGGCGATATTTTCGATTTAGCCAAAGCCAAAGCGATTGACTTTCGAGCCGTGATTCTGCCTGGTGGATACGGAGCCGTTAAAAATCTGTGCGATTATGCAGAGCAAAAGACGGCTTGCCATGTTGAGCCTGCACTCGAGACATTTCTGAAAGCCATGCATCAAGAGCGCAAAGTAATCGGTGCCATGTGCATTGCACCTGTGATCCTTGCAAGAGTGTTTGGCCGGAATGGTTCGCCCCGCATAACGATTGGTAAAGATGCCGATACGGCCGCGCATTTGGAAACCTTGGGTGCCAAACATATCGCTTGCAAAGTGGACGACATTGTTGTGGATGCCGACCATCGCATGATCACCACGCCAGCTTATATGTTAGCGCATTCAATTCGTGAAGCCGCGACAGGCATCGACAAACTGGTGCATGAAGTTTTGAAAATGAGCCAGTCAGCTTAATCAAGCATAGGTTTTAGGCGAACGAACTCCCGGCTTAACCGCTGGGAGTTTTCATTTCTAGTGGATCAGCACTACCCCTGGTTCATTGATCGCGTTTGAACACTCTAGGGAACGATCAACAAAACGTTGGATGACGTCGATATTCGTCAACAAATGTTGAGTCACTTTACTGACAAGAAAACTCGAGCTGCCTGTGGCGAAGGACAGTGGAAGTACCATTTGGTCTGCACTGTGAGGATCAACCATCCAATCAGTTTGTACACCGTGCTCAATAAGAGCATCAACTGCTTCATCCGCTACGGCTTCGGCACGCTTGCCGCGTTGACCTAAACCTGAGAAGGTAAGCGGCATTATTGCGCTCGGTCGTTGCAGGATGAGATAAGCACCGGGCTGAGATGCAACACGCTCTTGGACTGCGATATTTGCTTTGACGCCAAGTTCATGTAAGCGCTTTTGAGCATGCTTGGCCATTCGCTCACCAATCGAACGCGGCAAACCTGCCACAATGGCGAAGCCCTGGATTTCGGTGGTTTTTTCATTGGTCATCGCAGATTGTGGCCATCGTAATGGTTTCAGTTCTTTTGAAGGCTTGAGTTCCAACTCGATGCGTCCACCTCCCTTTGGATAAAAACCAAGTGTGCATGTGCCCCATTGTATTTCAAGACCGATACTCCGCACGAAGGCAGTCCACGTATCGGTTAGAAATTCAAGGCATGGTGCATGACTTACATGTGTGCCGCCGGTAATCGTCAGGTAGCTTGATGCCTGACCCCTCAGCATAAGTGGCAAATAAACTGCGTGCAGTACGAGACCAACGGAACCAGCGGTGCCGATTCGAAAAACATACTTTCCGGCACTGACCTCTCCCGGCTGAAAACTCATTTCCTGGCTGCCCAACCGTGCCCCTTGCACTTGGGCAGAACAGATGGTTGCTGCGGCTTCCACACATGTCAAATGCTGCGCCGCCAACCCTGCCTTGGGGCGACCGGCACGGATGCGATGGATTTGTATCGGCGTCTCAGTCAAGATCGACATTGCCAAGCTCGTGCGCAGTATCTGTCCTCCACCTTCACCCTGACTGCCATCGATATGTAACCATTCTTTCATGAAAGGGAGAGCCAAGCTCGCTTTTTAAGGTTCACGTTTGTTCATAAACTGATATATCATCGCCACAAGGCTGTAAACACTGAGATGTGTTCGCGGCTAAGAATCGAACCATATCTTCAAAGGGAGTATCACCATGGGCGTGCTGGCGGATTGGCAAATCGAAAAGGAAATCAAAATCGAGCCTTTTGCTCCCGCACAATCAAGGCCTGGCATGGTCTCCTATGGCTTGAGCAGCTATGGTTATGATGTCCGCGTGGGCAGGCGTTTTAAAGTCTTCACCAACGTTTATGGTGAAGTGGTGGACCCCAAGCTTTTTAGCGTCAAAGCGTTTGTGGATATTGAAGCCGAGCATTGCATCATTCCTCCCAATAGCTTCGCCTTGGCCGAGACGGTTGAATATTTCGAAATTCCCCGAGATATCCTGGCCATTTGCTTGGGCAAATCGACCTATGCCCGTTGTGGTATCATCGTCAATGTCACACCGCTCGAACCTGAATGGCGCGGTAAAATCACCATTGAAATCAGCAATACCACTCCCCTGCCCGCCAAGATTTATGCCGGAGAAGGCATCGCCCAAATCTTATTTGTTCGCGGCGACCAGGTTTGCAAAAAGAGCTATGCCGACAAAGCAGGCAAGTATCAGGATCAAAAGGGTTTGACGCTTCCATTCGTTCAAAAGTAAACATCGTGGTTCCTATCCAACCTATCTGTGTCACAGGGATGTCATGCTCAATCGAGAGCATGCATTCCCCTGGTTTTGCATAACCGCTACTGGGTTGGTGTAATCCCTACAGTGCGATCCCGCAAGTGCGATTTCATGCCGGGTACCGATGTTGGCCACTAGCGAAAACGTGGACAGGCTGGTACAACAAACGGAAGTTTGGCATTCACTGCTTCCTTGAATTAACATCCGTTTTGGAATATATCCATGAGACAAGCTTATTTCATCACCACTTCTGGCGCAGAATCAGAAGGACGTGCGGAAGTTCAATGCCGATTGCGTGCTGCCTCCACACTAGGTTCACACGAACAATGGCAAAGCTTGGCTCCTTACGTTCAGTTCCCACCGGTCAGCGGCCCTCAATCAGCCGACACCATCGCAGCCATGACTCGATTGGCGTTAATACGCCCTAATGACAAAGGTCGCATGGTGGTCCATTCGGTCATGGCCAAAGCTGACGGCATGGCAGCACCTACGCTTGGCGCTCAAGAGCATAACGATGCTGGACTGAAGCTTGCGCCGGGGCAGACTTATGGCTTCAGCCACGTATTTATGGATGTTCCAGCAACTGTCGATGCGCAACAAGTCATCACGTCCTGGGGCAGCGAACAGTGGCAACAACGCGACCCAGGCAATGCGAATCAACTGGCCGATGCCTTGTTTCTGCCAACCTCCACACACCTGGACGATGCGGCTCTGACGCGGTTTCTGCAAAAAGAGGATCATAAAGAACTGCTTGAGTTTCTGATGGCCGCCTATATGACCACGCCATCGACCAGCCGCATCTTCATCGCTGCTCCTTCAAACATCGTGGCATTGGCTATTTATGGCCTAACGCGAGCCATTCCATTGTCGTTGCTGGAAGGAATGACCTTTTCCACTTTTGAAAGCAACATTCAAACAGCCGAAACACGCATCGTCGGCACCTATTGGCCTGATGCGAACGACCGTGATTTACCAGCGGCTTGTTACGATGGCTTGGGCGTGGGGTTCAATCTGCGCACGGGGACCAAGACAGCAGTGAATACAGAACTACCCTTTGTAAGCTTTGCTGTGAAGCAATTGGCTTCAGGACAACCCAAGCAGTTCGATGAATTCTGTACCAATTGGCAAAGGTTAGGCGTCAAAAACATCGAAATGCTGGATTTGGTTTATCGTTTGGATTACCATCCTCAACAGGTCACCAAAGAAGAATCACAAAAAGCTCTGCAGGATCACATCCTGGCTGCCTGGCTTGCAACGAAGCCTGACGTGGCCACCCGCTTTCTGCCTTGGGCATTGGAAGATATGTCTTATGCCACGACGGTTTATTCACGTCTGGTGGCAGGTTTACGTCAACAACCTGCCGTCTTGCAGCAGCTTGGTTCGCGTGTTCAGGAAGAAAGTAAACAGGCGCTGGTATCGGGACAGGTGGCTCGGCTGCGCACCGCATTAGAAGTCATATTGCCGATGATTGCCCCTGCCAAAGCCCGAACGATTTGGCAGGAACTGTTCCAAGGCATCCCTGATCCTACTGCCCTTTCTTGGGAAATGCGTGCTTATTTGCTGCCTTGGTATGCACGGCAGCATCCACTCACCTTGGGGCAATCATTGGATCAGGATCAAAGCCGCTGGTTGACGATTCCCATCGATCATCTCGCTGATTTTCTAGCAATGGATTTACCACAATCCTATCAAATTGCAGGCATACTCAAGTCAGCTCAAAGCAGCGAGCAACAAGATAAAATCGCCCAAGTTTTGACCCAGCACCCTGCCCTCGTGTTGATTACTCTCAATCAGTTGGCCCAGCAGCCGGATGGTATACAGCGGGCGGTTGGTTTGTTTATGGCCATTCATCAGGCCTCTTCACGTTCGTGGCTAGATGACTTGATTCGAAACGGAAAAAGCCTGAATGCCGCGATGTTGGATCGCTGCTTGCTTGTAGCGATGCAATCACCACAAACCGATGTGCGCAGCCTGGTGCGTCAGCATGGCGGAAGTTTATTAGAGCTGATTTCTGGCACCAAGAGCTTAGATCGCTTGGCGGAATTGCTGTTGCAAAACGAGGGCGACGAGTTGATAGCTGATGATGCACTTGCGGCTTTTCTCGACCGGCTCATGGCACATCCAGGGATAAGCCCAGGCGTCTGGTCCCGCCTGGATGCCGCGGTTGCAGTGAAAGGCTTTTTGCAGCACCCCTCCCTGCACGTCGATACGCTGAAACAAATTAACTCCGCCTTACGGTTGGAGCCGCCTTTGTTCTCCAAGGCGACGTTGGAGAAGTTTATTCGCTCGATTGGCCATTTGATCAGCCACGATCCCAACGACGCTCAAGCCAAATTGGAAACCGTTTTGATGACCGTTGGGCCAAATGTCGAAGGCGGCCCTTCAGGACTGTATCGTCAGCTTTTTCAAATGCAATCGATGCAGAAGGATTTTTGGCGTAAGGAAGAACTGCTACTGGCATTTATGGCATTGTCTCTTGACGCTTCTCAATCCGAAGAGGTCAATGCTGCCCTGAACGAATTGGATGCGGAAGCTTATCGGCTTGTTCAGGGCATGCGTCAGCATGGTGGCAAACAGTTGGTACAACGTCTCGATGCACTGACGACCAGTTGGCCACGCTCAGCTCGACGACAATGGGGCTTTCTTATTCACTCCGAAAAAGACCATGCTCCGCCGCGTGCCTTGCGTGATCTTTGCATGATCATCGCGGGGGTGCTGATCACACTTGGAGCGTATTGGCTTTGGCTCTGGTTCAAATAGCGGCTTATTGGTAGCCACACGAGAATGTTTGTTCAAAGCGATACGCAAAATCATTGCTCTTAGGCATCGATCATCCGTGCACAATAAGCGCCTGATTCTTTCCCTGCTGATTTGCTTATGCATCGTCCTTTGGTATCGACATTATGATTTCCATGATCAGGACCCAGAACCGGCGACTGGCTTGCGTTGCGACCTCGAAGCGGATGGCAGATGTCAGGTTTCACTGGATCGCCTACTGATTGCATCAGGCCAAATTAAATTGTTTGATGCATCTACCTGGTTTCAATCCAATAGTCCTGTCACCCTTCCAGGTGAACCCATTCAGTCTACCCTGCAACGTGGCATACTCATGCAAAAGTATGCTAACTATGAGTTAGAATGTTCCATTCAACGCATGCAAGAAGACCTACATTTCGAAGCCAAGGTGCATAACCGTTCGGAGCATGTGCTATCCCTCTGGGGAATTGATGGTTGGGAATTCGTCTTTCCATCGTCACCGAGAGGATATGCCAACGACTTTCGCTGGACGCTCGATTATTTACGCGCGAATGGTTTGGCTTGTATGCATCCGTCCTATTGGTACCGGTTGGCCTGCTCCTATCAAACGACCCCCAAATGGGGCGTTGGCATGTCGATGAACGGTTTAGGCATGTACCGATCGCTCTGGTATTGGCATGCCACACCGGAATACGGAGCTTTGCGCAGACGGCTGACCTTGTTAGTAGAAAGGCCCATTCTGCCACAGCAGTCGGTCACGGTCCGCTGGGTTTGGCGCATCAGCCGTCAGACGGATTGGAAACATCTGCTTACGCCTTACCGTGATCAGCATCTGCAGACTTTTGGTCCACTGCGTTATCATCCCGATCATCGCCCTGTTGTCCAAGGATTACGCTGTGACCCGACGCATCGATCGGATGACAATCCATTTGGCTACGTCCCTAAAAATCCCTGGCGCTTTGATCAAATGGCCGGGGCAATCTCCTATGGTAAAATCATGGCTGATGCTGCTCGGCAAGGTCATTGTCAGGGTTTAATTGCTTGGGGTTGGGCCTATCTCAAAGACGATTTGTGGTATCCACTCGACAGTAACGACTTGCCAGCTCTAGTCCAACAGAATGTCGAGTTGGTTCGACAAGCATTCAGCCAGCAGGGCCTTCGCTGTGGCGCACTATTGCGTTTCGGCTATATGCAACGCATGCGTCGAGATGGTAAACGTGAGCCTGCCGTTGAGGTTCGTTTTAGCAGCACTTCCGTCGATTTGTTGGAACCCCGGTTCAAACAGCTCAATGGGCTCGGGTATCTCGACGATGCTGGCCTTGGTGATGGTGACGGCTCAACCCGTACCCCTATGGACGACGTAAGCAACCTGGCTGCCATGAGGCAGCGACTAGGGCCGGAACCACAGTGGTTTCTCGAACACGCAACAGATTGGAGCTTGCCGCATGCAGGCTTTTTCACTTACATCACAAAAACCGACCACGGGTATGATCCCTACCCCATTGGCCAATGGCAATATGAAGTCATGCGTTGGCTTTACCCCGATGCAGCGATCATCGGTGCCATGCATGGATCGATGCAGCAAGAGGAATTGATTCGCCTCTGCTTTGAGCGATATCGGATAGCACCGGTCATTCAGGATTGGCTGCTCGTTGAAAACGTGCCCCTGCTGCAGCATTATGCAAAACTGAAAGCTAACTGAAACAGCTAGTCAGCCGCATCCTTGGGGCTAGGTATTCGCAGGGTTGGATCGCCAAAGAGCATGAACTTCATCCCTTGGAAAAAGATGCTCGGTGGATACCAACTGTCCGTGGGTTTGAGCTGCGCGAGCCGTTCTTTCGTGTAGTAATGCTTCATGGCATAAGCCCAACAGCTGCCCACACGTGGCTGCCGGCTATGTGATAGCCCTAGCACGAATCCTTCCATGAGGCTCAACCCGCAAGGCTGGCTGCCAGTGTTGCAGCCGATGTAGGCGACTGCACCATGCATATTGCGCTTGAGCAATTGCTCACCCAGACCTGTCCGGTTGTATGGTCCTTTTTGATAACAAGCAGGGGCTGGAGGCGGTTCCGTAAATACTTCACCCGAGTTGGTTCCTTTATGCTCTTTGCCATGGATATCCATATAAGCCTCATAAGGTGGCAGGGTCGCAAAATACGCAGTGGAACAACCGGCGGAGAAAATCACCGGAAGGCGGTCGTCATTTTTCACGCGATCCAAACGGCTCATGAAAAAGCAATGCTCCCAGCAGTCATGGTTGCCATGCCCGGCGTGAAAGACCAACCCCTGCCCTTGTTGCAATAGTCTTTCCAACTCTGCTTCCGTGGGTTGTGGAGTTTTGGCTTGTTCTTTATTATTGCTGTAGAATCGTTTTTCGATGTGCCAGCCGCGCGGCATCTTGTCTGCCAATTGATGCATCATCCCGCGAGCATCCACCCATCCCCCTACCATGAAAAAAGCAGCATGCCTCATGCCTGGTTTTTTTTCAGATAAAATTTCCGCTTCGTACTGCATCGACTTTTGCATGACCACTTTGAGTTCAGCCACTGTGCTCACTGGCCAACGGCCGACGGCCAATTCTGGGATGTAATCCACTTGGTCATAATTGATCGGATCCGTTTTATTTTTCTCGCCTCTAACTTCGCCATAGTAATCCTTGTGGAAGCCTTCCTTCTGCTGGTTCCAATCTTCGAATGACCCATCAGCCTTGGCAACATCAGCGAAGTAGAGGTCCGAAGGATAAAATGAATAATCGAAGGCTGGCGGCGTTACGCGATCCAACACCATATAGCGGACAGGAAAAATATCCGCATCGCCCACCAGGAGAACGTAGCCAAGCTGATGCGTAGTCCATTGTTGATACAAATAGCGCTTGACTCGTTCGGCGTCGTCTCCTTGTTTTTGCTCTTTGAGTATGGACTCTAAACTCACGAGTGTTGTTGGTTGTTGCTTTTGCTTGTAATCGGCATACGCTTTTAGTTCTGACATGAATAGTTCAGGGGCAATGATTAAGAATCGTTCAGACGACAATTCATGCGGTTTAGGTTGCGTTCTTGTCTTCGTGGTGTCATCTGCTGCAAAAAGCACAACTGTGCCGCAAATGAACATTAATACAAACCAACCTGCTCGAAGAGATTGCTTCATGATGATACCTCGAATGGCACATACTCAGGAACGGAGCGTACCCTTGGTGGATGGTATGCCTGAAGTTCGAAAGTCGATTTCACAAGCTTGCCTTAACGCCCGCGCAGCCGATTTAAAGATCGCTTCAATCTTGTGGTGAGTATTACGCCCTTCCAACTCGATGATGTGCAAGTTCATAGACCCGTTCATGGCGACGGAACGCCAAAACTCCTCAGCCAATTCCGATGCAAAGGTGCCCAACATCATGGGGGGAATGTTGGCTCGCCAATTGAAAAACGGTCGACCGCCAAGATCGATAGCCACTGTAACGAGCGTTTCATCCATTGGCAGCGTGCAGTGTCCGTAGCGTCGGAGACCAGCCTTGTCGCCCAGCGCTTGGACGAGAGCTTGCCCCAAGGCAATGCCCACATCTTCGACGGTGTGATGGCCATCCACGTGCAAATCGCCATCAGCCCGCACTTTCAAGTCAAACGCAGCATGCCTTGCCAGCAAGTGCAGCATATGGTCGAAGAAGCCAATGCCGGTTTGCAGATCAGCCTGCCCCGTTCCGTCCACATCCAGATCGATGTGGATTTTGGTTTCGTGGGTTTGACGAACAACAGTAGCATTACGTGGCATAAAAGGGAGTCATCCACTTGATGGAAAGGCGTCAAAGGTGATGCTACTTAAGATAGCTGAAGCAAGGTCTCACGTCGAGAATGCATCCGTATTTAGCCGATGATGTCGCGGCGGCGCTTGAGATAATCCCACACCACAAATCGATCGAGTTGCCGACCAGCAACGAAGAAGACGCGTCCCTTGGTGATTTCCGCAATCCGGTATGCAAATTGAACATCCTCCTCCGACTGATTCCAGTTGGCGAGAAGAAACAAGTTAATGGAGATACCCTCGCGGGCACACATCCTGGCTTCACGCAATGTGGCCTCTTCTGTGCGAGGATCGGGAGGATACAGCAAAAACAATTCTTTTCCCTCAAAATGGGCCGTGGGCAAGCCGTCAGTGATTAATATGATCTGCCGGTTTGGGGTGTCTTGTGCGTTGAGGTATTGACGGCCAAGTTGCAGTGCGTGCTGAATGTTGGTGAAATGAGGGGGCAAATCCCATTCGCTGATATTGGGGTTGCTCATATCTGCTTTGAGCCGAACCACCGAATGGTCGATAGTCACGGGTTTGGGCAACAAACCAATCACTTCACCGATGGGTCGCGGCTTGGCAAACGTGTACATTTCGATGAACTGCAAAAAGTCCCCTGGATATTCCGATCGAATCAAGCCGTCAAGGGCCAGCCCCATCCGCTTGACATCCACATACAGTCCGCCGTATCGCATAGAGCCACTCATGTCGAGAAGCACGGCTGTGGCACATTTCGGATGGTTGCGCGTTTGATGAATGACAATATCTTCGGGCTTGAGACGAATTGGGCGCAGCGAACGGCTCTTTGTGTCCAACGCTCCTTGAGGCTGGTCCTGTGCTTCACGGATCATGGCATTGATCAGTGTTGCGGGTAGGTCCATATGCGTCACCGAATCACCGAACTCATAAGGCAACACTTTTTGCGATTCGATGGCTCCTTCGCCATAAATCAGACCTTGGTGCCTGCCGCTGCGTGCAGCACGTAATTCTGTGAATATGATCTCTAGCAATCGTGATTGGAAGATCCGCAGAGCTTTTGGACTCAACCGGTAACCTTCTTTGGCATTCTCTAATCCTTGCCGCTCGGCCGACTGTCGGATGTACTCTTCGATTTGTTTTTGCAGTTGTCTTAGTTGGTCTAATTCACCACTATCGGCATAGTCTTGCAATTCAGATAAATCGATGAATCCGAGCTGGGCTGTTTGCTTAGCCTCTTCGAGTTGCTTGAGCAGCTTGTCGATTTGTTCCAACTCCGCTTTGATTAGCAAAGCTTCAGGCACGGAAATGGACGTATGGCCCATGAAAAGATATTTCTGAGCCAATTCCTCTACTTGATATTTGTCTGACAAGCGGTCCATCAACTGAACTAGGTGTCGCGCAAATGGGTCGCGTTCGTTGCCCGCGGCAAAATAGATTTGCTCGAGATCGTATAGTTGCTCCTCGCGAACGGCCCGGTCATATCGCTTCGTCCATTTGCCGGGGGGGACAAACGCTCGGGCTTTGGTTTGGTACAACCTCGCAGCTTCTTCCAAGACATCATCGGTGGCATAGGTCTCCAGGATTTTGCGTTTGCGTTCCAGCAAACGCAGGATTAAGGAATCAAGACTTGGACCAAGGCCTGCGATTTGGCTTGGGTCTATTTTTATGGCGCGGGCTAATTCCTCGGGTGTGAGTTCGCGTAAATTACCATACCGCAACCAATGCTCGAATGCAGGACTGACCAAGTCGGGCGGTTCCGATTGGGGGCTGGGAAACTGCATCGGGTCGTATTTTTGATAAGTGTGGATGATCCCACCGCTTGGACGCCGGGTTGAATCGTTCATGTATTGACCTCACTGCCAGGGCTAAGTGGCTTGGGGTTGTTTGGATTACAGCTCATATGCGATGCGGCCGTGCTTGGCTGAGCGGCTGATCCGCTCGGTAGCGTACAGCCCTGCCAAGACAAACTCGATACACGAGGCTCGAACCGCTTCATTCGCACTGGCATTGACTTCAAACGCTTTTTCCCAGGCTTGCGGTATGCGCCGCAGCCTCTCGGCATACTGACTGGATGGCAGCATGTCGCCAACTTCAATTTTGATACCCTTGGCAAACACATCGACGATTTCATTCAACCCGTGGGCTGTCACATACTCATCAAACACGATCCTGATGGCGTCGGCTTGGATGGCTTCTAAAACTTGCCGCTCGCTCATTTGATGGCTGCCCATCAAATCCAATTCTAACTTGCCCATGGAGGAGGAAATCAAATGGCCCAAATCACTGATGCGTGGCACGGCTGGCTTTTCTTGCAAGCGTACTCCTCGATGTCGTGCGCTGGCAATCATAGTTCGATAATTCGCAATGCTGAAACGGGCAGATACGCCAGACTGATGATCGACATATTTGGATTTACGAGCACAGATGGTCATCTGCTCAACAATCTCTTTCATAAATGGCGGAACCAGCACCGGAAAGTCGCCACCCAAATCGATGCCTGCTTCCTGCTCCATGATTTCGATGCCAATATGGCGTTCCAAAGGGTAATGTGTTTGGATCAGCGACCCGACTCGATCCTTAAGCTGCGGGATCACCTTACCGCTGCGGTTATAGGTGCTTGGATTGGCAGAGAAAAGAATCAGTACATCGATGTCAAACTTAATGGGATAGCCGCGAATTTGCACATCACGTTCTTCCAGAATATTGAAAAGCCCTACCTGCACTAATTCGTCTAGTTCGGGAATTTCGTTCATAGCGAAGATACCGCGATGCATGCGGGGGATGAGTCCGAAATGCAAAGCCTCCTCATCGGCCATGCTTACTCCACCAGCCAACTTGGCAGGATCGATTTCGCCAATCACGTCAGCAAACTTGGTTCCGGGCGCTAAGCGTTCAGCAAAACGATGTTCGCGGGGCCACCAGGCGATGGGCACTTCATGTGCAGGCCGGTCAGCGATCAGTTGCTTACCAAGTCTGGTGATCGGTTTTACGGGATCATCATGCAACGGTATCCTTGGATCATCGAGGTAAGGGATATAGGGATCCAGAAAACGGGTTAACGCACGCATAAGCCGGCTTTTGCCCTGCCCTTTCTCTCCTAAGAAGAGCATGTCGTGGCCAGCCAATAGCGCCAGGCTGATTTCCGGGATAACCGTCGATTCATAGCCGATGATGCCAGGGAATAGCACCGCATCTTCCTCTAGGAACCGTATGAAATTGGAGCGGATTTCTTGTTTAACTGTTTGGCTGTGCCATCCGGAGTCAAGGAGGTTCTGCAAGTTTGTTGCGCGAGAGTAAGCAGTCATCGGTCAGAGGGCCTTTCCTTTCATCGCGACAATGTCGAATTTTCAGTGGCGCAATAGCCTCGATTGTTCGCGCTTCTTATTTATAGGGTATGGAACACACACCGTCTCAACCGTCATCACGTTTGCCCCGTAACGTCATTGTACTCGGCTGGGCAAGCCTGCTGAATGACATCGCCAGTGAAATGGTCTTTCCACTGTTGTCCAAATTCATTACCGAGGTGCTTAAAGCGAGCAAACTGCAACTTGGCTTGATCGAGGGGTTGGCCGACATGGCGGCAAGTTTCTTGCGGCTTTTTGCCGGCGGCTGGTCCGATGCCTTGGGGCAACGGCGCGGATTCATTGTGTGTGGTTATACGATCGCTGCCGCCATGCGACCGCTCACTGGCCTGGCCACCATGCCCTGGCACGTCTTATTGGCACGCACAGGCGACCGTTTTGGTAAAGGGGTTCGGTCAGCCCCCCGCGATGCCCTTATTGCAGAATCCATCTCCACTGAACAGCGCGGCAGGGCTTTCGGCTTTCACCAGGCGATGGACCATTTGGGAGCAACCGTTGGCCCGATGTTGGCTGCATTATTCTTGTTTTTTTTGCCTGGTGAGTATCGCTGGCTCTTTTTGATCACCCTCATCCCAGGGTTATTGGCGGTGAGTATTCTCGTATTTGGGCTGAAACCTCAACCCGTCATCAAAAAAGATACGGTTTCGTTTCGTCTGAGTCTTAAACCATTTCAGTCGCGGTTCAAGAAATACCTGATTGCTTTGGCATTGTTTACACTTGGCTGCTCATCCGATGCTTTTTTGTTGATCCGTGCTAGTGACGTTGGCGTGCCTGTATGGCAATTACCGATTCTTTGGGGGTTGTTTAGCGCTTGTAAAAGCTTAGGTAATTATTACATGGGCTGGATGGTGGATCGTTACGGTGCACCGCGTTTCATTTGCTTTGGTTGGATTGTATATGGTTGCATCTATGTTGGGTTTGGCTTGTTGAATGCACCTTGGCAAGTGTGGGGCATCATGGTGCTTTACGCCCTATTTTATGCATTAACCGAACCCGCAGAGAAAACGATGGTCGCACACTTGGCCTTGCCTGAGTGGAAAGGGTTGGCTTTCGGCTGGTTTCACTTTACGCTTGGCTTGACCATACTTCCTGCTAATCTGCTCTTCGGCTGGGTTTATGATCGGTTTGGCCCGATGGCAGCATTTACATTGAACGCAGGATTTGCGTTTGTAGCGGCTATGCTATTTGCCTTTTGGGTCATGCAGCCGGCGATAAACGCAACCACCATACATCCAAAAAGTGAAAGTTAGCTTCCAATCACAAGAAGGTATGGCTCTGGTTGCAATTATTCAACGAGTTTTGGTCCAGCATCTTTGGGGGGCTTATCAGACGGCACAGCGAATCGAGGACGAGAAACAAGAATAGTTTCATCGGTTCCTGGCTCATTGTCGTTCAGCAACGCGTCAAAGATATCGTTGTGAATATCATCCGACACTTCAAGCGCCGATTCGGCTTTAGGGTAAACAGACGAACCAGGCAGATTCGCACCTTGCACGTTGCCATGGCTGGCTTCCTGGCCAATATTGAGCCGGAACATTAGTGGCCCAACTTCGATCATGTCGCCGTTTTCTAATTGCACTTCCCCATGCACCAGCAAACGCTGATTCAGAATGGTGCCGTTGCTGCTGCCATAGTCGCGCAGAAATAAACGCTGGTCCGGGCGAATGATGATAGCGCAATGATTGCGACTGACATCTTCGCTGGCTGGGCGGAGATGACATTTGGCATCGCGGCCGATCCGGAATTCGTTCACGGTGATCGGTATCTGCTTACCATCATGCACACCACCAACGACGGTTAGCGTCACTTGCATTTTCGCCTCACGCAATTCATCAACGACAAAATGATGAGAATAGATCAGTCGTCGTCAGCATAATTTACCATTGAAACTGCTGCAATAAACTTTCAACGATTTTCAAAGCTTCATTTGCTTCCTTTTTGTAAACTGTGCCACGTAATTTGATCTTCCAACGGTTCTTGTCATCAGGGCCAGCTTCAAACAAAAAGACTACACCGATTTCTTTACCGTTTTGGGCTGGTACATTACGTGCCGTGCCATCGTCTACCATGAAAATGTAAACGGGTTTGTTGGCAACCGTAATGGGCTCCTTCTTGGTCACTTTTTCCTTGCCGTATTTCTGGGAGAGTTCGAGCATTTCAATATCAAGAGCCTCGTCCATTTTGCCGATCAAAGGTGACCAGGTGATCGTTGCTTCCACACTTTTATCTGGCTTCCGCACATTTAGTTTGGCGATCTCGGCAACGTTCTCAGGTTTGGTCACTTCCCAATTTTTCGGGGCTGTGAAGCGGCTGCGCGATGCACCGTGCACAAAAACTTCACCTTCACGGCGCAGTTGTTTATCCTCATCCTGTGCACCAACCAGTGCAGGACTGAGCAGCGCTATGACAACGAGCATCCGTAAGAGTTTTGGCGTGGTATTCATGTAGGACACAGGAAATTACCTCTTATGGGTTGCAAAAAATCCAGATTATCGTTGGTCTGATGCTTTTCGTAGCTCCATGACTTCAGGATTCACACAATGCCGCAAGGGCTTCCCTTGCAGGCCAGCGATAAGATTGTCGGCCGCAATATCAGCCATCGCTCCTCGTGTTTCCATGGTTGCGCTAGCTATGTGTGGCGCTACGACGACATTAGGTAAACGGAGCAGTGGATCGTCCGGGCTGGGCGGTTCTGGATCTGTAACGTCCAATCCAGCCGCGAAAATGGTGCCGTTTTTTAATGCTGTGTAAAGATCCTTTTGATTCTGGATAGGGCCACGTGCGGTATTGATAAATACAGCTGTCTTTTTCATTTTGGCGAAACAAGCCGCATTGAACATGCCTTTGGTTTTGTCGTTTAAGTCTGTATGCACCGACACAAAATCACTTTCCCTCAATAAGGTGTCCATATCCACGGAACGTGCGCCGAATTCCTTCTCGGCTTTTTCGTTGCGATAAACATCGTGATAGAGAACCTTCATGTCCCATCCCGCGTGACAACGTTTGGCCAAGGCGAAACCGATACGTCCCATACCCACGATGCCGACCGTTCGGCCTGCCAAATCGACACCAATATGGCCCAGTGGTTCCCAGGTTTTCCATTGACCGCTGATGGTGTAGTTGTGCCCTTCCACCACTCGGCGCGCAGCCGCTATAAGTAGGCAAAAGGCCATGTCGGCCGTGGCGTCCGTCAGTACACCGGGGGTATTGCCAACGCAGATGCCCCTTTGGGTGGCCGCGGGGATGTCGATATTATTGAAACCTACGGCAAAGTTACTGATCACCTTAAGCTTTGGGGCAGCAGCAATCAGCTTCGCATCAATGCGATCGGTCAGCAAGGAAAGCAGCCCATCACAGTTTTTTACCTTCTCTAACAGGACTTCGTAAGGCGGCGGTAATTGTTCAGGCCAGACTTCAGCCTGGCAATGAGCCAACACTTTGTTCAAGCCCTGCTCGGGGATACGACGCGTCACAAAGACCGTGGGTAAAGGCACGGGCACTCTCTCCATAAAAAGCTTTGAACTTATTGTAAAGCATCCTCAGTCTGTTACAACCACATTATGAGCAAGCATCCAGTTCCTTAAGCAGGGGATTAACATTTGTATGGTGCAATCGTTACGGTTTGATCGACCGGGCGTGCAAAAGGCATGGCAGATCTGGCAGGCTGGCGTAGCTGCGGTAAAACCACATCGCTGCATCGATGAAGTTTGGTCTACACATTCCCTGAATTTGGCAATTTTTGAACGCATCCTTGTTGTTGGAGGCGGGAAAGCAGGAGCTGCCATGGCCGCGGCTCTGGAAGACAGCCTCCATAAGCAAAAAATCGATCTTCAGAGAGTCCACGGATGGGTAAATGTACCGAACGAAACGGTTTGCCCGACAAAACGCATCCACTTGCACCCCAGTCGGCCGATGGGGGTAAATCACCCCACCAAGGAAGCTTGGTCTGGAACATTGGCGATGCTTGATTTAGTCGAGCGTGCTGGACCAAATGACTTGCTTGTCTGTTTGATCTCGGGTGGCGGCTCAGCCCTTCTTTGTGCTCCAGTACCCGGCATCAGCTTAGAGGAGAAGCAACTGGTCACCAAGTTATTGCATCGATGTGGTGCGTCTATTCAAGAAATGAATGCCGTACGCAAGCACCTATCCCGCATCAAAGGGGGTGGGTTGGCCCGCACCTGGTTGCAGTCGGCCCCTTCTCCTCGACCGCTGCTCAGCCTGATTATCTCGGACGTCATTGGTGATCCCTTAGATGTGATTGCATCGGGGCCTACGGCTGTTGACCCCACCACCTTTGCCGATGCACTAGCCATTTTGGAACAATACCAGTTGATGTCACAGGTCCCTGAAACCGTTCTACATTATCTGCAGGCAGGTCAATTGGGGGAGCAATCTGATGCGTACCCGGAAACAATGAAGCAAATGCCCGTGAATGCTCAGGGTCAGCCCGTTATTTGGAATCTTATTGTCGCCAACAGTGAGAAAGCCGCCAGGGCAGCTAAAGAGCATGCGGAACAGTTGGGATATGTCGTCTTGAATGAAGGGATTCAGCAGGGAGACACAGCCAGTTATGCTCAATCGGTTGCTAGACAGATTCGTGCGCTAAAAGCGCAATCCTTTGCGAAGTCGCTTTGCATCCTCAGTACTGGCGAAACGACGGTTAAGTTGCCTCACCAACATGGTTTGGGTGGACGCAATCAGGAATGGGTATTGGCCTTAATTGCAGAATTAGGTGAACATGATATGCGCCATGTAACCGTGCTGAGCGGTGGCACGGATGGCGAAGATGGCCCAACGGATGCTGCTGGAGCCTGGGCGGATGCAACCCTCATTCATAATGCTCATTCTGTGAAACTTGACCCATTGGACTATTTGCACAGACACGACAGTTACCACTTTTTCGCGGCGATGGATGCTTTGCTAAAAACGGGACTGACCGACACCAATGTGATGGACTTGAGGGTCATTCTGATCGAGCCTAACCAAGCGACTAGCTTGGGGCTTTCCTCAAACTGACGTCGAGAGGTACGCCTTCAAGTTTGACCGACTTAGCAATGGTAGCGTCGGCTATTGGGGTCGTATGTAAATCGACCGCCAAGGTTTCTTCCTTGATGTAATCGCGATGGGCTTGTATAGCTTCCAATAATCCCGCATCACTCGATTGTAGGCCAAGCTGAATGCGATCCTCCAACTCCAGGTTAGCATCTTTGCGTTGTTGCTGCACGTGGCGGATCACTTCACGAGCCAAACCCTCGGATTTCAGTTCTTTTGTCAATCGAATATCAAGTATGGCTACGGTTTCGCGATCGGCTTGGGCTGCCCAGCCTTGCTCGGCGACAAGTTCGACCTTGAGGTCGGCAGGCTCGAGTTCGACTCCGCCACTGGCTAATGGTAACGAGCAGCTTTGTCCCTTTTGGACGGCTATCGCTAAAGAAGTGATCTCATCGGGATCGGCCTGACCAAGCCAAGTCTGAGCCTCTTTCAGTTTGCTGCCTAACTTGCTTCCTGCGGTTTTCAGGTTCAATTTGACTTCGTAACGAATGAGCGCCTGGGCAGGTTCATCGTGCAACATTACGGTTTTTACATTGAGTTCATCGCAAATCTGATCGGCAAACCGATTGACAGCTCGGCGATCCTCGTCGTGGGCTGGAATTATTTTTAAACAAGCTAGGGGTTGTCGTACCTTGATTTTGACATTGTTCCGCATGGATAAACCTAGCGATACCATGCGTAGAACCGTAGCCATCTCTTCTGAAAGACTGGTATCTAATAGTTCTTCATCGGGCTGTGGCAGCAATTCATGGTGGACGCTGGTTGCTCCATTCTTGCCCTGTCCTTGTACGACCAGGTTTTGGTACAAGGTTTCGGCCAAGAACGGAACGACGGGAGCGATCAATTTCGTCAACGTTACCAGAACGGTATACAGCGTCTGATACGCAGCCTGCTTGTCCTGACCTTTATCACTTTTCCAAAAGCGTTTGCGATTGCGTCGAACATACCAGTTGCTTAGCTTTTCATCGACAAACTCCTCTACGGCAAGGCAAAACGCCTGAATATTGAAGGAAGTGAAACTCGCGTGAGCTTTTTGAATGAGCAGTTGCAAATCTGATACAATCCAACGATCGATGTCGGGCCGATCACGCATGGGTATTTGTGGGGCGTTTGGGTTAAATTCATCCAAGCGCGCATAGTTGCAGAAAAAACCATAGGTGTTCCACAGTTTGAGGATGAATTTGCTGCGGACTTCCTCGGCCGTGATGGGGCCGAAGTTGATGTTCGAAGCTGGCGCTTGGCGGCAATACATCCAGCGCATGACATCCGCACTCATCGGTGGGTATTTGGCGGTCACCGCGAGCAGTGGTTTGTTGTTCAAAAGGATGGTTTTTTCCTGGATCGAGCCTTCAATCCAGCCTTGAGGCAAGTCCTTACTCGCTTGCGCTTCGATTTTTTGCTTTGGATCACGCTCATGGAATAGCTCATAGCCCGTGTCGACGGCACCATCAAAGGGAATAGCGTTTCCTTTGGATTTATGCATCTCATCGCCTTTTTGATCACGCACCAAGGCATGACCAAGCAACACTTTAAAAGGTGGTTTTTGCTCCATCATCGTACTCATGGCCAATATGGCATAAAACCAGTTGCGGAACTGGCCGGGGAAACACTCGGTGATAAAGTCGGCTGGAAACCACTGTTTCCAATAAGTGCGATCGGTGTTGTATTTCATTGTTGAATAGGGGACGATACCCGCGTCCAGCCATGGGTTACCCACATCAGGAATACGTGACATCAATCGGCCCGTTTTGGGATTCTTGATTTTAACGAGGTCGATCCAAGGCCGGTGGGGTGAATGGCCCTCGAACTGTTCCCAGCCTTCAACAGCTCGTGCTTTCAATTCTTCGTAAGAGCCAATGACTTCAAAATCGCCAGACTCCTCATCCACCCAGATAGGTAATGCCAGTCCCCAATAACGTTTCTTGGAGATCATCCAATCGCCCATGTTACGGAGCCAATCCAGTTCGCGGGCTTTGCCATTGATGGATTCTGGAAGGAAGGTGACTTGCTCAACCACATTCATGATTTCATCACGCCAGTTCATGTTGATGAACCACTCATCGACGAGTCGAAACAGCAATTCGGTCTTGCAGCGCCAGCAATGGGGATAACTGTGGGGATACCGTTCGAATGCCAGCAACAAGTTCTTCTTTTGCAGGTTTTCGATGATCCAGTCCGTGGTGGCGGGGTCGGTTGCTGATCGACCTGACAGTTCGCCAAAGTCATGCAAGAAAATGCCATTGTCATCCAGTGGCGCCACTGGAACGAGGTTTTGCTCCTTGCCGAGTTGGAAATCTTCCTTGCCGCAGCCGGGGGCAATGTGCACGATACCGGTGCCCTCGGTTTCACCTACGGCTTCCCAAGGCACCACACGATGAATATCCTTGGCTGACGAGTCTGGACCCCACTTTTGTTGACGGACAATGCGTGCAATTTCGGTTGGGTAGCCGGAAGCCTGTTGCTGTGCAAGCAGTTCATCGAATGGGCCATCATAGGTTTGGCCGACGAGGTCTGCACCCATGACTTCGCCTACGATTTCATAGCCACCTTTTTCTTTGAAGAGTTGCTCAAGGGTTTTGAGTTTTGGAACACCCTCAACCCATTCTTTGCGTTTGAATTGCTCCTCGAGACGCTGCGTTGTAAATGCTCCTTTGGCAACGTAGTAAATCTCGTCTTTGTGCTTGACTTTTAGATATCGCAGTTCTGGATTCACCGCGGCTGCTACGTTGCTAGACAATGTCCATGGCGTGGTCGTCCAGATCAGCAGATTCTCACCTTTGCATTGACGTAATGGAAATTTCACAAACACGGATCGATGGGCTACCAGATGATAACCTTCATTCATTTCCTGCTGGCTTATGCCCGTGCCACATCGTCCACACCAAGGCATGGCGTCATAGGATTTATAGATCAGATTCCTGGCATAGCATTTTTTCAGAAACGTCCAGATCGTGTAGTTGTTCTCCTCCGCCATGGTGAAATAGGATTTTCGCTCACCCGGCGCTTTGGCCCAATCGGCATCGGTACGATCCCAATCCATCCAATAGCCTAGCCGAATGGACTGGTCTGTTTGAATGCGGGCAAACTTGTTGACGCGGTTTTTGCATTCATGCACAAACTGATCAATGGAGCGAAAGCGGTCGTCTGGCACCAGATTTTCAATATCTCTTTTGGAACCCAGTTTCAGTTCCTTCTCCACTTCAACTTCTACCCACAACCCTTGGCAGTCGAAGCCGTTTTGATAACGCAATTGGTGGCCAGTCATGGCAAAGTAGCGTTGATAGGCATCCTTATACGTTCGGCCCCAGGCGTGATGGACACCCATGGGATTGTTGGCGGTGATGGGGCCGTCAAGAAACGACCAACGTGGCCCAGTTCGACGCAATTCACATAAGCGTTCAAAGGCTCTGGTTCGCTGCCAGAAAGCAAGGATGGCTTGTTCTTGCGCGGAGAAATTGATTTGGTTATCGACTTTGTGGAATGGCATGCAAGATTGTCCTTCACTTTTTCAACGAGCATCGCGTGAACATGAACGAGATCAGTTATACGCTGCTTTATTTGGCAACTTTCATTGTAGTTATCAACCAGACCGTTCGACTGCTTCTTCCCAATGTTCATAAAGTTGTGCCAAGCGAGTCTTGGCGGCTTCAAATGCCTGGGTGATTTCCCGAATCCGATTGCCCTCTTTATAGACATCCGGAGAACTCATTTTGGCTTCCCATTCTTTCAGCTCTGCTTCGGTTTGATGGATATCAGCCTCAATTTCTTCCAATTTACGATACGGATATTTGCGTTTTTTCTTGGGGGCTTGGGCCGGTGTTGCAGTTTTTTTTGCGTTATTGGCTGGCTGTGGTGCATTTACTTTGGGTTTGGTCTCAAGCCGGTCACGATAAAGTCGTTGATACGCTTCGTAATTACCACGGACCACATGGGTGCCGTGTGGAGTAAAGACAATGAGTTGATCAACGATGCGATTGAGAAAATAACGGTCGTGACTAACGACAATGACCGTGCCGTCGTAGGCTTTCAGAGCATCTTCCAATGCTTCGCAGGCCCACAAATCGAGGTGGTTGGTCGGCTCATCCAACACAAGTAAATTGACCTTTAAGGCGGCCAGTCGGGCCAGGGCCACTCTGCTCCTCTCACCTCCACTCAAACTGCCTACCGATTGATATACTTTGTCGCCGGTCAGACCGAACGTCGCCAGATGGTTACGCATACGTTGTTCGGTCATCTCAGGGTCATTGTTCGGCCAAGCTGCCCGGATGACCTCCTGCTGATCCTCGATGCAGTTTAGGTGTTGATCGTAATAACCAATATCAACCTGATGCCCATGGCGAACGATCCCGCTGGTAGGAGATTCTTCACCCAGGAGGATACGCAACAGCGTCGTCTTGCCACAACCGTTTGGACCGAGGATGCCCAGACGCTCACCACGTTTCAGTTGAAAGGTCAGATCGCTGAATAATGTTTGATCGAAACGTTTGCTCAACTGGTCCGCTTCCAGGACAATGTCACCACTGCGGCGATCCGCTGGGAACTGAATGTTTGGGATTTCAATTTCAACAGGTCGCTCGACACGTTCCAGCTTGTCTAACTTCTTTTGGCGGGACTGTGCTTGCTGGCTGAGTTGGCCGTAGTGCACGCGTCGTATGTACTCCTCTTCCTTGGCGATCAATTCCTGCTGCGCTTCCCAGGTCTTTCTTTGCAATTCGACGCGTTCGCGACGAAGATTAACGTATTTGCTGTAATTCCCAGGGTAAATGTTAAGCTGCTTGCCGTCCATCTCCCAAATATGGGTCACGACTCGATCGAGAAACGCACGATCGTGACTGACAATTAGCATGGCTTCATTTTGTTGGCTTAAGTAATTTTCCAGCCATTCCGTCGTCTGTATATCCAAATGGTTGCTCGGCTCATCCAACAGCAAAACATCTGGAGCTGATAGTAGCAATTTAGCCAAGAGCACCCGGCTCTGCTGTCCGCCGCTAAAGCTCACCACTGGCCGGTTATGGTCCACTGGTTGAAAACCCAACCCTGTTAAGACTTGTTCAACCCAGTGATCCGTGTGATAAGCATCGTGATGGAGAAGGACTTCATTCAGCCGATCATAGCGCTGGGTCAATTGCTGCCTTTGGCCAGGGTCGGACGTGCGGGCCATGGATTCGGTCACTTCGAGCAACTCTTGCTGAGTATGCAAGAAAATGCCTAAAGCCGACTGCGTTTCTTCAAAGAGAGTTCGCTGAGGATCGAATTGAGGGTGCTGTTCAAGGTAACTGACACGCGCCCCGGCATGCCAATGCACATCGCCAACATCCGCTGGTTCCTTATGAGCCAGGATTTTGAGCAGAGTCGATTTGCCAATACCATTGGGGCCGACCAAGCCAACGCGCTGACCGTGGAAAAGCTCCAGGTCCAAACCCTTGAACAAAGGGCGGTCAGTAAAGGCCTTCGATAATCCGCGTGCACTCAACAACAACATATTGAAAAGAATGCGGAACCATGCTGGGTTCGACAAGTGGCCGATGGCTGGCAATCCGTTTCCATTATCCCTGCTCTTCTAAACGGCGCTGCCGCAGAATATGGTGATAATGCTGGGCGAAACGATGGGCTTCATCGCGGATGTATTGCAACAAACGCAGAGCGAATGATGAACGACTGAGCCTCAGAGGCTGTTGTCCGTCGAGTGTGTAAATCTCTTCTAGTTTTTTGGCTAGGGCGACGACGGATGGTTTTTGCAGATCAAGTGATCGGATGGCAGAATGAGCAGCGTTGAGTTGTCCTTTGCCTCCATCAATCAATAAAAGGTCGGGAAATGTGCCCTGCTCTTTCTGCAAACGGCGCAATCGGCGCGTGACGACTTCCCGCATGGCTGAGAAATCGTCGTTGCCTTCCGTGGTTCGGATGCGGAACCGGCGATAACCCGGCTTGAAAGGCATTCCGTCGATGAACTGCACAAGCGAAGCCACGACTTCCGTGCCGCCCAGATGAGCGATGTCCACGCCTTCGATGACACGTGGTAACGACGCCAGCTTAAGCACTTTTTTCAGACCAGCCACACCACGCTTAGGGTCGAGGACAAAAACTTCAGGCTGTACGTGGATGCCCGCATCTCCACGCAGGTGGAGCTTGCTCAAGGCGTCTATTTCATCGCGTATTTGGGCAGCTTTTTCAAACTGCAGTATTTGGCTGGCTTGCTTCATTTCTGCTTTCATTTCGGCAATCAGCTGATCCTTCTTCCCCTCAAGCACCATGATCAGTTGTTGGATTTGCTGGCGATAGGTCTCTCGATCCACCCGAAAATTACAAGGTGCCGTGCATTGATGAATGCTGTAGAGCAGGCAGGGGCGAAACCATCGCCAGCGCTGGTCATCGCTCCGGATATCTAGAGCACAGTTGCGAAATTTAAATATGCGCTGCAAAACCTGTATGGCTGCTCGTAAGGAGCGCGCACTCGTGAAAGGGCCAAAAAGCTTGGTCCCCCGCTTCGGGCTTCGAGTGAACTCTACGCGTGGAAATTCTTCCCGAATGCGTATCTGCAAATAAGGAAAGCTCTTGTCGTCTTTCAGTTCGATATTGAATCGTGGCTGGATGTCTTTGATGAGCCGGGCTTCCATCAGCAAGGCTTCGACTTCGCTGGATGTGACGATACAGTCGATATCAGCGACATGACGTAGCAGCTCGGCGGTACGCGGCTCTTCAAGCCCTTGTTTGTTAAAGTAGCTGCTGGCTCGGTTTTTTAAGCGTTTGGCCTTCCCAACATAGATAACCCTGCCTTGGTTGTCTTTCATCAGATAGACCCCAGGTAGCGCAGGGAAGGCGTTTGCTTTCGACTGAACGTGGCTGAGCAAATGATCTTGTGGCAATGATTGATCCATGCAACTATTCTAGGCTTTAACGTGAATGCAATTCCATACCGATGTTGCTGCTAATTGGAAGATGAACCTATGACACGGTTATTGGCTTCCTTCCGAGAGTGGAGTTGGGGTGGTTTTATTCTTCAATTGTCTTTGATCTTTGCGCCCAGCCTTATTGCAGCCTTATGGGGGGTGCGCTACAGTTCCTCAGGAACGAGAGGACCTATCTTTTTGATGAGCAGCCTGGCGGGTATTGTTTTGACCATCATTACTTTTTGTGGTTGGCCCAAAAAGCTTGATTGGGGTTTGGGTGTGATCGTTATTCCCATTCTCCTGGGAACCGCTTGTTCCTATGGCCTGGCTCGGCTGTTGGCACGGTGATCATTGATTGCAATGAAGGAACGAAACTGCGTCTTACAGCAAATGTTCGGCATGTCGAATGATTATGTAACCTGCGATGGCCAACAAAGCCACAGCGAAGAGTTTCTGCAAAGCTGGTCCAGATAAAAATCTACTGATCCAGATGCCAATGATCATGCCAAAGGCTCCTCCCAAAGAAAAGCCGGCCAGCACCATTGGGTCCATGTTGCGGCCCACCCATATGTTTGAGACGACTCCCACTACGCTGATGCAAGAGATCACGAGCAACGAAGTGCCAATAGCCAAACGCATGGGCATGCGCCAAATCAGTACCAAGGCTGGCACGATAATGAACCCGCCGCCGACGCCAAACAACCCCGAAAGCAAACCTGTTACGACGCCCGTCACGAGTAACAAGATGATCTCAATCTTGTTGAGAGGTATCGTGTGCGATGTCGTCGCAGCATGCTTGGACGCGTGCGATGTGGTCTGATCAACAGGCGTGGATGGGGAAGTCGGCTTGCTCTTTCGCCATAAGCGCATGGCTACGAAAATGACCAGACCAGCAAAGGCAAGTAGCAAGTAGACCTCAGGGATTTTCTGGCCAATCAGTGTACCAAGTGGAGTTGCCATCATGCTGGTTAAGGCAAAGAGCAAACCGATCCGTACGGCCACTTCGCCCAAATACCATCGCATGAGAAAACCAATAAAAGCCGTGGTGCCGACGACAGCCAGAGAGATGCCAACGGCATCGCGTGGAGAAATCCCCATGCCATAGACTAATAAGGGAATAGCAATGGTTGCGCCACCACCCCCCGTCAAACCGAGACATAGGCCGACAAGTCCACCATAGAGCAGTGTTAAGGTGGTCATATCGGCCAGGTCTCCAATTCATAATAAAGGTACACAATACCATTTGTTAACTGAGTTCATGACGGCAACACCAGTTCAGGAGTTGCCATAGGCAGTTTGGAGGCTAACCAGGCTTTGAACCCGCCGACCATGTCAGACATATTGTTGTAGCCTTTGGACTCCATGATGCTACACGCAATAGCCGAACGATAACCACCTTCACAATGCACAACCACGGGGCGATCCTTCGGTATGTTGTGTAGTTGTTCACTCAGGTGCGGCAAAGGAATGTTAAGACTATCCTCAATGTGGCCTCCGCGCCATTCTTTTTCAGAACGAACATCGAGCACTAACGGAGGAGCAGATGAGTTTAACTGCTCAGCCAGAGCCGGTGCCGTGATCCGTTCGATGCGTGCTAACCATTCCGGATGCTGGGCAAGCGCAGCCATTCCATCCTTCAAATACCCTGAAACATGGTCAAACCCGATGCGCCCTAAACGCATAATCGCTTCCTCTTCACTGCCGCCTTCAGCGATGACCACGATGGGTTTGTCTCGCTTCAAAATGGTACCGCACCAAGTGGCATACTTCCCTTTAAGGCCAATGTTGAGACTGCCCTTCAGATGGCCACCTTCGTAATCAATGGCTTCACGAACATCTAACAATTGAGCCCCCTGATTGAATAAACGGATCACTTCATCCAGGCTCAAGGGTTTTAGTGATTGCTGCATGGCGGATGACAAATCGCTGCGTTCCTGGCGATTCTTGATGGCATCATAGACGAAATAATCGGGTGCTTCAGGTTGCTCGGATGTCACCAGTTTTTTGAATTCCTCTAAGGGCATAGACTGCAAGGCGTAGTTGAATTTTTTCTGCTCCCCAATCGTGGAAACGGTCTCTTTGCTCAGGTTCTTGCCGCACATCGACCCGGCGCCATGAGCAGGATATACCAGCGTCGTGTCCGGCAGGGTTTTCAATTTGTTCAATGAATGGTAGAGCATCTCGGCCAACTCATCAGCCGTCACGCCGATCGATGCAAGCAGGTCAGGCCTTCCCACATCACCAATGAAGAGCGTATCGCCCGTTAATACGGCGCGGGGTTCCTTAGCGTTTGTTTTCAGGTCATACACCAATAGTGAAATGCTCTCCGGCGTATGGCCCGGCGTTTCCATGACTTGAATTCGCACATCCCCCAGGTCAATGCGATCGCCTTCATGAGCTGCTTGGAATGGAAATTCTGCTTCTGCGCGAGCACCTAAGTGGATTTGCGCCCCCAAGCGATTCCTCAACTCAATGTGCCCTGCCAGAAAATCGGCATGAAAATGCGTTAGAATAACATGTTTAATTTTAAATCCATGAACCTGGGCGTCGTTCAAATACTGTTCGATATCCCTTTGTGGATCAACGATGACTGCCGTTTTTGTCGACTCGTCCGCAATCATGTATGAAGCATGTGCCAAACAACCGAGATAATATTGTTTGAGAAACATAGGTCGATCCTCCAAGTTTTAGAGTGTCCATCGGATAGTGCTTATAAGCATAGGAGCCGCTTGTTAATTGCTGCAGACCGATTGGTGTTGAGCATTCGAACCAGCCGTCGGAGATGTGGCTGGCTCTACCTTCACTTGGTTCCACGGCATTCGCGCCAATATCATGGCCATTCCGCAGGTGTCCGTTACACCGGCAAAAACCAGCCCTGCCCCAACAAACGCTGCTATTCCAATCAAGTAGGGATGTATAAAGAAGCCCAAGGCACTTCCAAACAGAACCAGCAAACCGGCAGCGATGCGCACCTGCCTCTCCAACGACATGGCCTTTTGGCCACGAACAACCGGATAGCCCGCTTTGTCCCAGGCCAATGTACCGCCTTCCACGTTGACTACGTGCCAAGACTTACTTTGCGCTAATTTGTCACAAGCTTGCTTGCCACGACTGCCGGAGCGGCAAATGACATACAACGGCTTCGCAGCGTCAATTTGCATAGCGGATAACTTTTGCTCGTTCAGTTGATCCAAAGGCACGTTGCTTGCGCCTACCACATGCATCTCACGAAATTCGGCTGGGGTTCGGACATCAATCAAACGAACCTGCTCCCCTTTTTGCATTTGGTCGTACAACGCGCGTGGACTGATGGTCGTGCTGCTCATTTTAGTACTCCTTGAAACGATCAAACCTTGCGGATCGAAAGCGTTGGTCATAGTCACTAATCACTCTATATATGTATATATCGTAATATAACGATATGTCAATCACTAATTCTGATTTTTTCCTCTTTTATGTTTGCGCCCCTTACGACCCAGGCTTGTCATCTGAAGTAAGAACACTTAAAATTCACGAAACACAGACGATTGTCATGAAAACAGATCAGAGCTGTTTATTGGGGAATGGTGTAACGGTAGCACAGCAGACTCTGGATCTGCTTGTCTAGGTTCGAATCCTAGTTCCCCAGATTTACATTTGTACAGTATATCGCAATGTTCAGAAACCCTAGGAAATACTGGGGTTTTTTCATCTCCTAGGTGTACACTGTTCAGTACGTTTCCAAGCATTTCCGACGGTAACTGCGCCGGATTTTGCGCCGCTTTTTCGATGGCTTCCGCGAAGTGCTGTTCGGTCACTTGCAAGTAGTGCTTGTCAGCCACGCGGGGGGTATTCCCCAGCCATCGAGAGACGACGTGAACGGGGAACTGTTCCGTTAGTTCAGTCTCACGACTACTCCGCAAGTTCTGGAAGAGACGCGGCCATAACTCTAGCCCGGCCTTCCTGACGATCTTGGCAAAGGTCGTTCTAAGGTTGACGGACTTCCATATCTCCGCCTTGAGGGCCGCTTGCCGGAACCTCTCATGGACGACGTAGATTGAACCTTCCGGGGCCTCTTCCCAGGACATTTCCAGGAAGGGCTTTAACTCCGGAAACAATGGAACGATGCGAAACGCTCCCCCGTGGTGATGCTCCGTCTTAGGGGAATCGACCCGCATCCGGCCACGCTCCCAGTCAATGGCTTCCCATCGCAAGGAAAGGACTTCACTTGGACAACGTAGGCCGCCGTATCGCGCCAGGGCAACGATAGTCCGCCAGTGCATGTCCGGACAGGCTTCCAAGATGCGTTGGGTTGTCTCATGGTCGATGAACCGCATCCGTTCGGCATTGGATAGGTTCGGCGTCTTCAGGTCAGCAAAGGGATTCTCGGCAAGCAAGCGGGACCGTACCATTGCTCGAAAGAATTGCCGGGCAACTTGAAGCCGCTTGTAAACCGTCACGGGGGATAAGCCAGCTTGCATCAGGTATTCCCTGAACCTGTCGGCGTCTGCTGGCGTTACTTGACTGATTAGTCGATCTTTCCCTAGGAAGTCGATCAGATTGACTAGCACGGGCTTCCAGGACGCCTTGGTCGCGGCCTTCACTGTGGACCGTTCGGCAATGTAGCTCTCGATCCATCCTTGAACCGTGGGGATTCTCTGCATCGCTCCCCCCTCAATCAGTCCTGTCGCGGCTAGCTTGTCCCGTAACGTTAGGCCGATGGATGAAAGCCAGGCCGCTGTCTCCTTAGGGATAGGCTGTCCGCTTACCTTAGACGAAACCAAGGCTTCGATATGCCTTGCGACAGCTTCCGCGCTCTTGCGGTCGATCTTACCTAACCTCAAGGTCTTCCTGTTCCCATGGGGGTCAATAAACAGTATCCGTCGTCGTCCGCCTTGATCGTTTGCTATGCTGGCCACAAGTGAGTTCTCCTTGGGTTGAAAATGTACCGTGGATAGGGTTAGATGTCCATAAAGTCCCGGACATGGCCGTTAGTAGATGGCTCTGAATAGTCGATTTTGGCACTACCAACAGCGCCAACGCCAACGAAACCTTCCAAAACATTGGGTTTTTTGAGGTTCTGTTGGCGCTGGTTGTCATT
>JBDHUG010000008.1:0-111524 GCA_039809045.1 Gemmatales bacterium
ATGAACCGGCGAACGGTATCCAATCCGGAACCTGATACAGGTGCTGCATGGCTGTCGTCAGCTCGTGTCGTGAGATGTCGGGTTAAGTCCCATAACGAGCGAAACCCTTGCTCTTAGTTGCTACCAGGTCATGCTGGGCACTCTAAGAGGACTGCCGGTGTTAAACCGGAGGAAGGTGGGGACGACGTCAAGTCATCATGGCCTTTATGTCCAGGGCTGCACACGTACTACAATGCGGCGTACAAAGGGAAGCCAACCCGCGAGGGGGAGCAAATCCCAAAAAACGTCGCTCAGTTCAGATTGAAGGCTGCAACTCGCCTTCATGAAGCTGGAATCGCTAGTAATCGCGGATCAGCAATGCCGCGGTGAATGTGTTCCTGAGCCTTGTACACACCGCCCGTCAAGCCACGAAAGGGAGGGGCATCCGAAGTCGCTGTGCTAACCGCAAGGAGGCAGGTGCCGAAGATGAAACTCCTGATCGGGACTAAGTCGTAACAAGGTAACCGTAGGGGAACCTGCGGTTGGATCACCTCCTTTCTAAGGAATTTCTTGCTGCTTTGCAGCAAGTAGATCCTAGTGTCATCAGTCCTGCTCAGCGTGCTACCTAATTGCATCGATAACCCCGCTAGGTCTTCTCACGACTTGGCGGGGTTTTTTTATTCTCTCCCCCTTTTCCCATTGATTCCCTTACCGGCTCGCCTTACCTTGCTCTCATGGCCGTTGCTGTCCGGCTTTGCTTTTCGTCCATATGGAGGTTGTCATGCTGACTCGTCGTTGTGTGTTGGTTGCTCTCGGCTGCGCCTTGGCGTGTGCCACCGCTTGGGCAAACCAGCTTGCGGATCAACTTTGGATGCTCTGCCAAGTCTCTGCCACCGGTGACTCGGTTCTGTGCATCCTCAAAGTTCAGGATGACATGGGACAACCCAAAGCCAGCGTTGTCTTTGCTCCGCCCAATGTGGAGGTCACCATCGAGGATTTTCAAAAAACAGAGAAACATCTCTCCTTCAAAATCACGCAGAACCGCACCATTCAGGGCCGCGCGATCAAGTCCGTTCAAACCTTTGAAGGCACGATCGGACAAGATCAACAGACCATTCTCGGCAACCTCGGTGAAGAGCGATTTGCTTCGCGCGCCAAACTGACGCGCACCGACAAGACGACCCTGGAGCGGCAGGAGATGTCCGTCCGTCATACCCCGGTTGATCCTTATCAAAAAGCCCTGCAATTGAACGCGAAAGCGACGACTTTGATGTTGCAAGCACAGCGTGAGCAGGACGCGGAGAAAAAGAAAGAACTTCAGCAACAAATGCAGGCTGCCCGCAAGGAAGCGGATGAAAAGGTCCCCCAGCTCTACCGTGAAGTGATCAGCCAGCACTCTGAAAAGCCTGAAGCGTTGGACGCTGCCTTATTCCTATTGCGTGCATCGGCCCGTGCCAAAATGACTCCGGAAGAGGCCACCCAGTTGCTCAAAATCGTCGAACGACATGCTGCCCCTTATGGCAACCGCTTTCAGCGCATCAATAGGATGCAGATGGCACAAGTACTCATCAACCAGGCGGGTATGGAACCTGTCGTGCTTACGTTGGTCGAACCGATGGTCAAGGAGCTGAAAGCCGACGACAAAGCATCTGCTCAAGTTCCATTGTTGAGCATGTATCGGAAAGCATTAACCAAAGCCAATCGGCCCGACGAACTGAAATCAATCGATGAACGCTTAACCGTGCTCGAAAAGAAGTTGGATCAGGAATACCTGGCGACGGTACCCCCTTTCAAACCGGCAAAGTATGCAGGCCGGCAGAACAAAACGGCCAACCGTGCGGTCGTGATGGAACTGTTCACGGGGGCCCAGTGTCCGCCTTGCGTGGCTGCCGACGTGGCTTTTGACGCCCTGGAAAAAGCCTATCCCGAAAAGGATTTGATTCTTATTCAATACCACATGCATATTCCTGGCCCCGATCCCATGACGAATCTGGATTGCATCGCTCGCTGGGATTATTACAAGCAAACCTATGCGCAGCAGATTCGTGGCACGCCTTCAACGTTATTCAATGGCAAGCCTCAAGCTGGCGGCGGTGGTGGCATGACCGCGGCGGAAAACAAATTCAAGCAATACACCGGCATCATCGATCCCCTGCTGGAGCAGGATTCCACCATTCGGATTCAGGGTGAAGCCAAACGTTCGGGTGACAAGTTGGAAATGCACGTTGCACTGAGCGGCATCGAACCGGATCACGACCAGGTCAAACTGCGTCTGTTGCTGGTTGAGGAATCGATACGTTATGTCGGCAGCAACAATCTTCGGTTCCATCACCATGTTGTACGAGCCATGCCTGGCGGTGCAGGCGGCATGGTTATCAAGGACAAGACCTTTAAGCATGCAGCCACGTTGGACCTTAGCGATTTACGTGCGAACCTGGTCAAATATCTGGATGAATACGCAGCGAACACCAGGCCTTTTCCGAATGAAGCCCGCCCCCTTGACTTACATCATCTGAAGGTCATCGCCATCGTTCAGCATGATGGCACGAAGGAAATCTTGCAGGCAGCTTATTTGCCGATCCAGGGCCAGTCAGCCAAACAGGACCACTAAACATCGCCTATCACTTAGCAAAAAAACACCGGAGCCGACCTTATGGGGTCGGCTCGCCGTTTTGATCGCGATGGGAATGGGACCGCTGACGGCGGGTTTTTCCTTTGCCCTAACCTGCCATCGTTTACAATGACCCGCAGTTCTTTCAAGTGTCATTGACGGCGGAGATGCTCCTATGGAATGGCGTCGATGGTTCCTGGTCCTATGCCTAAGTTGTGTCCAGTTGCTGGAATGTGGAGTGGTTGGGCAGGCCCAGGATGCGCAACCTCCAGAACGATTTGTTGCCCGCGAACATTACACCAAGCAAGAAGTCCAGATTCCGATGCGGGATGGCGTCAAACTACACACCGTCATCTACATCCCCAAGGATGCTCATCGCAAATATCCATTTCTCATGATTCGCACGCCCTACAGCGCGGGGCCTTACGGCGAAAGCACCTTTCGCTCCAGCTTGGGTCCGAATGAATGGCTGATGCGTGATGGGTACATTTTTGTTTATCAGGACGTGCGGGGGTGTTACAAGTCCGAAGGCACTTTCCTGCACATGACGCCTCATCGGGACGAAAAAAAATCGAAACAAGATGTGGATGAAAGCAGCGACACCTACGACAGCATCGACTGGCTGCTGCAAAATATACCCAATAACAATGGCCGTGTGGGGATGTGGGGAATTTCCTACCCTGGCTTTTATGCCGCCGCGAGCATGATCGATGCCCACCCGGCCCTGAAAGCGGTTTCGCCGCAAGCACCGATTGCCGATTGGTTCTTCGATGATTTTTTTCATCATGGTGCTTTTTTCCTGCCGCACGCGTTTAATTTCTTTGCCCGTTACAATGGTGCCCGCACCGATCCACCCTCGACGCCACCCACAGGCTTTCGTTCAGGGACGCCGGATGGATATCAGTTTTTCCTCGACTTAGGCTCGTTAAAAAACGTGGATGAGCTGTATTTCAAGAAGCAGGTCACCATGTGGAACGACTTCGTGGCTCATCCAAACTACGACGAGTATTGGCAAAAACGCAACCTGCTGCCGCACTTGCACAAGGTCGCCCCTGCGGTGATGGTGGTAGGCGGCTGGTATGATGCAGAAGACTTGTATGGCCCGCTGAAGATCTATCGCTCAGTGGAAAAGAAGAATCCCAACGTCACAAACACCCTCGTTATGGGACCTTGGAGACATGGGGGATGGGCACGAGGCGATGGACAGCGACTGGGCAACATCAGCTTTGGCAGCAAAACATCTGACTATTACCGCGCGCAAATTGAAAGGCCCTTCTTCCAGCGCTACCTCAAGGACGAAGGGGATTATCAGCCTGCCGAAGCCACCGTTTTCGAAACTGGCGTCAATCGCTGGCGCACCTTTGATGCCTGGCCACCCAAGGGGACCACGTCTCAGGTCTGGTATGCCCATGCAGGGCAAAAGTTGAGTCAGGAAAAACCTTCAACGAAAGAAGTGGCCTACGATGCATTCGTTAGCGATCCCAATAAGCCGGTCCCCTTTACGGAAGAAATTACCATGCAAATGTCCGTGAATTACATGACGGACGATCAACGTTTTGCCGGCCGCCGGCCCGACGTTTTGGTCTATCAAACACCCGTTCTCACCGAGGACATGACCCTGGCGGGCCCGATGCTGGCCAAACTGTGGGTGTCCACTTCGGAAACGGATGCAGATTGGGTTGTCAAAGTGATCGATGTCTTTCCGGGCAACACGCCCAACGTGCCTGAGATTCAAAGACCGCAGGGTGGTTATCAGATGATGGTACGCAGCGAGGCTATTCGGGGACGCTTTCGCAAAAACTTAAGTCAGCCCGAACCCTTCAAACCCAACGAACCGACGCTCGTGGAACTGGAACTGCTGGACGTACTGCATACGTTTAAGAAAGGGCATCGCCTGATGGTGCAAGTTCAAAGCAGCTGGTTTCCACTCGTCGATCGCAATCCGCAAAAGTATGTGCCGAACATTTTCCTGGCCGACGAGCGGGACTTTGTACCAGCGCAGCATCGGGTGTATCGTGATCAGCAGCACCCGACGAGCATTGAAGTAGGTGTGTTACCCTCGGCCATATCTGATAAATAATTGGCAACTAGGAACAAAACAACCCGAAGCCAAGAGCATGGCCTCGGGTTGATGTATGGGGCGACCCAGACAAACATTCTTAACGTGAAGGTTTGTCGTTGTCCGCGGAAGGCAAGCTTGTATCGGGGTAGAACAGATACAGAATATTGCCGTCGACGTGCATGGGGTGGTCATCGGTTTTGTTTAGCCATTTGATATCAAACTTTTCGGGATACGACTTCTCTTTGTATTTGGGCAGTTTCTTGATTTCGGGCTTGGCCTTGTCCAACTTGGGAACGAGATGCAGTTCAAAAACACCTTCCTTCAGTTGGGCTTTATCCAATTTTTCAACCTGATCGGGTGTCACCACAATGACGCGTTGCAGCATCACAGGGCTTCGTTCGTGCGTCATGATTTTGGGATGGAAGAAGATCAGCTTGTGGCCATCCTGCTCTTTCACAACGCATTCGAATTGCGCATTCGCATGAATCGGGGGATGTTGACCTTTAACATACTCCGTGGTTGTCACCCAAAAAATGCCCTTATCGTTTTTAAGAATCTTCTTTTCGCCGTCATCAGTGATCACCGTAATAGCAGCAGCTTGCTTCTTTGCTGGATCGACTGTGACAAAGTCGACATTCTCATTCAGCTTAATGACGTTTTCGTCGGATTCCTTTTTCAGTTTTAAATCGACTTTGAGCCGTACTTGTTTATTTTCTTCCACGTCGGCTTCGTCGAGCTCTTTTTTGAGCTCATTGATGAGTTTTTGAATGCGGGCCTGACGATCTTTTTTGCGTTGGTTTTGTTCGTCGTCGGCCTTGGCCAGTCCCGGAGCCACGGGCAAAATGCAAGCCGCCACCGCTAACAAGGCCAAACGCATGGGCCAACTAAGGCGGCGCGGAAGGGTATTGGTGAGGATCATTTCAAAACGACTCCTTAACACGTTAACCTGGCCGAATCCGCTTGCCGCCACGGGCAAGTGATGTCGTGATTCCGCCAGAAAATCCACGGTCTCCAACAACGCCGAGGCATACGAGCGCGAGCGATCCGGATAAGCGCCCAGCACCCAGGCATCGCAGCACTGTTCCTCGGCATGCTGCAACCGGTTGCGCGCTAACCAGGCACAGGGATGCCACCAGAACAGCCCCAGGACGATCGCCTCGAGCAAACGGAACCAATGGTCTTTTCTCTGCAAGTGCGCCAATTCATGCGCCAACAGGGCTTCTCGCTGTTCGGGCGTTAACGTGACCAGAAGCGGCCTGGGCAGCAGTAAAACACTTTGCCCGGGCACGACCCACAACAGGGGTGGTAGGGGTTGGTCCGTCAGTCGCATTTCCGGGATCGTGCGGACGCCCAGGCGCTGCCCCAAGACAGCCAGTTCAGCTTGCTGCGCTGCATCCGCATGTGCGGCGAGTTTCAAGAAGCGATGAAACCGCAAGGCGCGTGACAAGCATAAACCAAACCAGCCCAGCGAACCAGCAAGCCATGTCCACCAAGCCACCGTCGGCGTCCAGGCTAAGGCGGTGTCCCAAACCGCAGGTCCTTCCGAGCCTGCTTCTGGTTCAGCCGCTGCCGTCCATGCAGCCGGGACAACGCCCAAGGCTTGCAGGGCCACCAACCGTTCTTCCCGTTCGTTGAACGCATCGGCAGGGTTCCAATGCGGAACCGGCCAATCGAACAAGGGCGGCGTCAAAAACTTGATCAGCACCAATGCCCAAAGCCCATGCTGCACGTGTGGATTTTTAAAGATGCGGCATAGCACCAGTATGATGGGAACCATCAGCAGCACGACGACCGCATTGGCCAACAGATTGAGCAGCAAAGTGGAACTGTTCATTTGCCGCTCCCTTTGGCTGGTGGTTCATGCTTACGGATCATTTCCCGAAGGACATCCCGATCGGCCTTGCTCAGTTTTGTGTTTTGCACCAGGTGCATGAGCAAGGGAGTTAATGAGCCGTCACACAATTTTTCCGCAACCGTGCGTAAGTTCTGGTCCATCACATCGGCATGCGTCAGGGCCGCGGCAAACCGATGGGCGGGATGGCTCCGGTCGCGTGTCACCGCCGACTTGCCTTCCAAGCGTTCCAACAGTTTTTGCACGGTGGCATATTCCGAAGTCCCCCCGCCTGGGTAAATGCGATCGGTAATCTGCCGAATGGTTGAAGGGCCGTTGTCCCACAGAACCTGCAGCACCGCAAGCTCTGCTTCCGTGATGTGGGCGGTAGGGGGTGAAGGGGCCATGCCTGCATCCTTTCTGCTCAAGTTGATCTCTCAGACGCGTCGTCTTAGATAGACTAAGACAACTTGCCTGATCTGTCAAGGCCAAACTGCAATACGTCGCGCCGCGTAGTTGCTAAATTGTTTATGAAACGTCATGCTCGACACTCAGCGAGAAGGAAAATTCAGCGGTTGACGCGCCATGGACAGAACACTAGGATTGAGCTATCCTTACAAGCAACTTCGGCTTTTTCATGCTCAGCGAAACCCTTGGCGGCAGCTTTGTATCTCATCGATGCTCACTCCTTGATTTATCAGGTCTTTCATGCGGTTCCGCCCATGACGGGCCCGAAAGGACAGCCCACAAATGCTGTCTTTGGCTTCGTCGGCGACATGCTGCGGCTTTACGCTAAGCAGCCGGATTACCTCATTTGTGTGTTCGATCCCCCCGGTAGAACCTTTCGCGATGATCTCTACCCGGAATACAAAGCTCACCGCGAACCGATGCCCGACGAGTTACGCATGCAGATGCCTGTGCTGCGTGACGCTTTGATCGCGCTGCGTATCCCAAGCATCGAAATCCCCGGCTTCGAAGCCGACGATGCCATTGCGACCATCGCTCGCGAAGCAGATCGCCGTGAATTGGACGTCTTTATTTGCTCTGCCGACAAAGACCTCCGCCAACTCATCACGAGCCGAACGAAGCTCTTCAACCTGCGCAAGGATGTGGTGATCGATGAAGCGTTTCTCAAAGAGGACTGGGGCATTCGGCCCGATCAGGTTATTGATCTGCTGACGCTGACAGGCGACTCGGTGGACAACGTCCCCGGTGTGCCCGGGGTCGGTGTTAAAACGGCAGCGAAACTCTTAAACGAGCATGGCTCACTTGAGCAATTGATAGCAGCACTGCCCACTCTGAAAAAAAGCAAGCTGAAAGACAATCTGATCGCCCATCAAAAGCAATTCGCTCAGTCGCGTGAGTTGGTGAGGCTCAAAGAAGATGTGCCCTTGGCGTTTCAATGGGACGCTTGGAAAAGGCAACCGTTGGATGTGCCTGCTTTGCTGGCTTTTTTCCAGGAATGCGGCTTCCATCGCTATGCTCAGGAAGTGCGCCGCCTGGCCGCAGCACCGGGAACCACCACTCCAGAAGGCGTCAACGAGGCCGACAGCGGATCGACATCAGTCAAAGAACGAACCAACAAGAAGAGGAATGCAGGACCATCCTTGTTCGATGCGGCACCATCCGTACAGCCACCTCAATTGCCAGGCGACACCTGGCAAGCCCATTACCATTTGATCGATAAGCCGGCCAAGTTGGTTGAATGGTTGGTGCCGCTTCGGCAGCAGAAACGGTTCGCCATCGATTTGGAAACGACGAGCCTTGATGCGCATGTGGCCAAGATCGTCGGCATGGCCTTTAGTTGGCAAGCGGGTGAAGCTTTCTATCTCGCCTTGCGTGGACCGGAAGGACAGCCCACGCTCGACCCCGATGACACGCTGAAAAAGCTGAAGCCGATTTTGGAAAACCCGGATATCGCCAAGGTTAACCAGAACATCAAATATGATTATCAGGTCTTTAAGTCGGCTGGGATCAATGTGCAGGGCATTGCTGGCGATTCGATGATCGCCAGTTACCTGCTCAACGCTGGCGAGCGTCAACATAATCTGGACGACTTATCCATTCGCTATTTGAACCATCAGCCCATTTCCATTGAATCCTTGATCGGCAAGGGCAAAGATGCCAGGCGCATGGATGCCGTGGATACCGCCCAGGTGGCGGAGTATGCAGCCGAGGATGCCGATATCGCGTGGCGCCTGTGCGAGCGATTGGAGCCAGAGTTAGCTGCCCACCAACTGACCGAGCTTTATCGCGACATCGAGATACCGCTCATTGCTGTTCTAGGCGAGATGGAATATCAAGGCATCAAACTCGATGTTCCCTTGCTGAAGGGTTTGTCGCTCGAGTTTGCCGAGCAGATTGCGCAGTTGCAAAAGCAGATTCACGACTTGGCAGGGCATTCCTTCAATATTGACTCGCCCAAACAGCTACGCACGGTGTTGTTCGAAGAAATGGAATTGCCAAAACAACGTAAGACTGCCGTCAGCGGAGACGCCAGCACGGCACAGGAAGTGCTGGAGGACCTGGCGGCGGCGGGGCACGATATGCCAAAACTGATCATGGCGTATCGGCAACTGGTAAAGTTGAAAGGCACCTACATCGATGCGTTGCCGGAGTTGGTGAATCCAGCAACGGGCCGCTTGCATTGCTCCTTCAATCAGGCTGTGGCAGCGACGGGGCGGCTCAGTTGCAGCGATCCTAACTTGCAGAACATCCCCATGCGGACGGAGCAGGGGCAACAAATTCGTAAGGCTTTCATCCCTGGAAGCCCGGAACAAGTTTTGCTGATGGCGGATTATTCGCAGATCGAGTTGCGGGTGCTGGCGCACTGTTCGGAAGATGCCGCCATGATCCAGGCGTTTGAGTCGAATCAGGACATCCACAACCTAGTGGCAGCACAGATTTTTAATGTGTCTGTAGACCAAGTGTCTGATGCGCAGCGGCGCATGGCCAAAACGGTAAATTTTGGCGTTATCTATGGCTTATCGGCCTTTGGCTTAGCCAAAAGGTTGGGTATCAGTCAAGAGGAAGCGGCCGCCTTCATTGATGCTTATTTCGCTCGCTACCCGGGTGTTGCCGAATTTCAAGAAAAGACGCTGGACGAAACGAGAAAAAAAGGATACGTTACTACCATCTTGGGACGCCGCCGTTCGATTCAAGGTGTCCGCCCGCGCTCATCGCATCGACATCGCAATCAACCAGAACGAGAAGCGCTGAATACGGTGATCCAAGGCTCAGCTGCGGATTTGATGAAGAAAGCCATGTTGTTGGTACATCGGCGATTGCAGCACGATAAGCTTCCAGCCTCCATGTTGTTACAAATTCATGATGAGTTGGTGCTTGAAGTGGAGCAAACAGCCCAAAAGGAAGTGGCACGTTTGGTTGAACAGGAGATGCTCCATGCGTTGCCGATGCGCGTGCCTTTACAGGTGGACCTGGCGGTAGGCCCGAATTGGTTGGATGGAACGGCCCTCTGAGCCAAGGGAAAGGCCATTCCATGACGCAACAACCAGCCCGCTTGACCGGTAAGCCGATTCTGGGGTTGGTCGGCGGGGTTGGATGCGGTAAAAGCACCGTGGCCGAATTGCTTCGGCAACTCGGAGGTGGCGTGGTGGCTGGCGACCCTGTTGGCCATGACGCGCTGAAGCAACCGGACATCAAACAATGCGTCCTGGATCGGTGGGGGAGTGATCTGCTCAATGCCCAGGGGCAGATCGATCGAGTCAAACTTGGAGCCATCGTTTTCGCCAACTCACAGGAACGCCGACAGCTTGAACAGTTGGTGTTCCCCTGGATTCGTGAACGGTTGCGTGAACGAATGGCGCAAGTGGATGCGGATGCCGCGGTGCAGTTCATCGTTCTGGATGCCGCGGTGATGCTCGAAGCAGGATGGGATTCGGTTTGTGATCGCATCCTGTTCATTGACGTGCCGGAAGCGACGCGCAAGGCGCGAGTTGCGCAGCAGCGCGGCTGGTCGGCTGAGGAAGTCCGCAACCGTGAAGCTGCCCAATGGTCTTTGGAACGCAAACGGAAATTGGCCGACGCTGTGGTGCACAATGATGGCACGCTCGAACAGACCAAAGCACAGTTGGTTGCAATCATTCAAGGTTTTCAACAAACAGGTTGGCGCAAGGATTGAACGGACCTTTTTTAAGCATCAACGGATGATGACACGAGTACAATGGTATAGAACGGTTTTCCATCCCTTCATACGCCGCGATGGTTCCCATCCATCGTGCCATACGCTGCCGACCTGGCAGCCAACGTCGAGGTAGTCTGCAAACAAGTCTCACCCCGCCGTTGCAAAAGGAGATCCTTCCATGGCTGAATCCCGAAGTCGCCGCGAAAGTCCAACTCGCCGCACACCCCGCACCAGGCCCATGCCGCCTCCATCCGTGGAGATCGACGATGATTTGCGTGGCCCGGATGATGACCGCATTGAAAGCCCACCCCCGGCCAAACGCGACCGCGAAGCTGCCGTTCGCGGGCATCAAGAAGAGCCGGCGCGCATAATGGAAGAGATGGACGACGATGTGCCGCCTCCGCTGACGACGGTGGATGTCCCACCCGAACAACCCGCGCGTGAAAAACGCGGTGACGAAACAGGCGATGCCGGGGATGAAACCAATGCCCGTTACGAAGAAGTCAAACGCGGCACCATGTACATCACCGAACTGCAGCAGATGACCATGCAGCAGTTGCTCAAAATTGCCAAGGAAGAAAATATCCAGGACGTGGCTGGTCTCAAGAAGCAGGACCTGATCTTCAAAATTCTGAAGGAACGGACCAAGCAAAATGGGTTGATGTTCGGCGAAGGCACTTTGGAAATCCTTCCCGATGGCTTTGGGTTCCTGCGCAGCCCCGATTACAACTATTTGCCATGCCCGGACGACATATACATTTCGCCCAGCCAAATTCGCCGCTTTGGCCTTAGAACCGGCACCATCGTCGCGGGGCAAATTCGCCCGCCCAAGGAAAACGAACGTTACTTTGCACTCTTGCGGGTGGAAGCGATCAATTATTCCGATCCGGAACTGCTTCCGCAAAAGGTGGTGTTTGACGATCTCACGCCGCTGCATCCGAACAAGCGGTTGCGGTTGGAAACGGCCGCCGACGAAGTGAGCATGCGGGTGGTGGACCTGGTCGCCCCGATCGGCAAGGGGCAGCGCGGTCTGATCGTCGCTCCGCCGCGTACTGGCAAAACCGTGCTGCTGCAAAAAATCGCCAACAGCGTGCTCAAGAATCATCCCGAATGCTATGTCATCGTGCTGCTTATCGACGAACGTCCCGAAGAAGTGACCGACATGGAACGCAGTGTCAAGGGTGTTCGCTGCGAAGTGGTCAGTTCGACGTTTGATGAACCTCCATCGCGGCACATTCAGATTTGCGAGATGGTCATTGAGAAAGCCAAGCGTCTGGTGGAATACGGTCAAGATGTGGTGATTCTGCTCGACTCCATCACCCGCATGGCGCGGGCCTATAACACCGAAGTGCCCCATTCGGGCAAAATCCTCACTGGTGGCGTGGACGCCAACGCACTACAAAAGCCCAAACGATTCTTCGGGGCTGCCCGCAACATTGAAGAAGGGGGCAGCCTGACCATCCTCGCCACTGCCCTCATCGACACTGGCAGCAAAATGGACGAAGTGATCTTTGAAGAGTTCAAAGGCACGGGCAACATGGAACTGCACCTGGACCGCAGATTGGTCGATAAACGCGTCTGGCCAGCCATCGATGTCAACCGTTCCGGCACCCGTAAGGAAGAACTCTTGCTCGATACCAACGAGATCCGCTTCATCACCATCCTGCGCAAGGTGCTCAGCGACATGAATCCCGTGGAGGCGATGGAGCTGCTGACCAATCGCATGGCTCGCACCAAGTCCAATACGGAATTGATGCAAACGATGAACCTGGCATAATGTTGCAGGAGCGCAGCAACTGATGATGCCACCACGATGCCAGTACAAGGTGCATAGGGCATGAGTGTGCATAAGCCGGAGCCGACGACGGTTGCCACAGCGTGCCGGATTGCCATCGTCGCTAGCCGGTTCAATCAGCATATCGTCGAACGCCTGGTCGAAGGTGCTGTAAACGTCCTCCAAGCCATGGGCCAGGGCGTGGACGCCCCTCAAGTCGTCTGGGTGCCGGGTGCTTTCGAACTGCCCCTGGCTGCCCAGTGGCTGGCGCTAACCAAAAAATGGGATGCCGTTGTTTGCTTGGGCTGTGTGATTCGTGGAGGCACGAATCATTATGACTACGTTTGCAGTGAAGCCGCCCGTGGGATCATGCAAGCCAGTCTGACGCATAACCTGCCTGTGCTGTTCGGTGTGCTCACTTGCAACAACGAACAGCAGGCATTGGACCGGGCGGGTGGCCAGCTTGGCAACAAGGGAGCCGACGTCATGCAGGCTGCCCTCGAGATGGTGCAACTCAGGCAACAGCTTCACACATCCAACGAGTGATGGATTCATACAATAGGATTCAGGGTCACTTCCGCATCGGATGTGGGTTGAGTTATCTTCTTTGCGTGAGCATCATGGTCAGACGATCCCGTGGACGTGAAGTCGTGCTGCAACTGCTTTATCAATCCGACCAGAATCCTGGTTTCGCCAACGACGATGCCTTGCAGTTCCTCAAACGGCGGTTGCAGAACCTTGAGTTGGAGGGCTGGGCGGGCGATCTGTATTGGGGCACCCTCAAACATCGCAAAGAGATCGATCAGATGCTCACCGAGGTTGCGGAAAACTGGAGCGTTTCCCGCATGGCGGTGGTGGACCGCAATATCTTGAGATTGGCTGCCTTCGAGCTGCTGCATCAAACGGAAACCCCATCCAAGGTCGTCATCGATGAAGCCGTCGAACTGGCCAAGCGGTATGGCAGTGTTGATTCCTCGGCCTTCGTGAACGGCATCCTGGATCGGTTGGCCCTCAAACGTCCCGGTGCCGAACCGCCCCCTCCGGTTGCGGACTCCCCTTTATAATGCTCTAGTCCTGTTTCTTCAAAAGCATCACTTGCAGGTGCATTCATGGGCTTTTTCAGCAAGATCAAAAGTGCCTTGGCAAAAACCCGGGAAGCCTTTAGCGGTATTGCCACGCTGTTCGGCCTCAAGGGGCGTGTCGACAAGGCCTTCCTTAAACAATTAGAAGAAAAGCTGTACCTGGCTGATGTCGGGCCTGCCACGGGGCCTATCGTGGATCGTGTCAAGCAAGCATACCTTGACAAGGAAATCACCGGCGAAGTGATGCAGTTCGTCAAGCAAGAGATTCTCAGCCAGTTCGCAGGCATGGAGGGACACATCAACTTTGCCGCTTCAGGTCCTACGGTGGTGATGATTGCCGGGGTCAACGGTTCAGGAAAAACGACTTCCATTGCCAAGCTGGCCAACCGCTTTCAGCAAGATGGACGCAAAGTCATCGTGGCAGCGTGCGATACGTTCCGGGCCGCGGCCGTGGAACAACTAACCATTTGGAGCCAGCGGATTCACTGCGATATCGTCAAAGGCCAGCAAGGCAGCGATCCCGCCAGCGTCGCGCACGATGCCGTCTCGGCGGCCTTGGCCCGCAAGGCGGATGTGCTGATCATCGACACGGCCGGCCGCCTGCACACACAAGACCACCTCATGCGCGAGCTTGACAAGATCCGCAGGGTCATCAAAAGGCAAATCCCTGATGCTCCCCATGAAACATTGCTGATCCTTGATGCCACCACTGGGCAAAATGCCATTCAGCAAGCTGTGCAGTTCAAAAAAGTCGTGGAATGCACGGGCATTGTGCTGACCAAACTGGATGGCACCGCCAAGGGGGGAGCCATTTTGTCGATCAAGCAGAAGCTGGGGCTGCCGGTGAAGTTCATCGGCGTGGGCGAAAAGATCGAGGATTTGGAACCGTTCGACGCCAGCAGCTATGTGGATGCGTTGTTCACGGGCTGAACGATCGGCTTCGCTCTTCCCGGAAAACGCCAAGCCAGCAGCTTGCCGATGAGTAACATCGCCAGAGCGATCACGGCCGAAAAGATGCCGATGCGTTGCCAAGGCGGCAGCAACGGAAAGCGAAAAACTTCGATGTGCATGCCAGAGGGGGCGTTGAAAATGAGCACACCATTCGCTTGCGTGTGGAAGGGGAGAGCTTTCATCGCACGGTAATTCTCTGGCCGTGATATATGAGTCTTGTGGACCCGGACTGTATGATGATGGAATTATGAGCCGTTAACATTCTGCTAGTTGCTTGATTGACCAAACGATCGAATTCCGTCCTGCCTGAATTGAGTTGAGACTTGTAAGAGCATTGATTTTGCAGCTTCCATTTATCAGGCTTGTGAATTTTTTGACGCATCGTCTCAATGGTGATTGGCTTGACTTGATCCTTAGTTAGCCAGTTCCAAATGTACCATTGTTGCTTGACCGGCAGCTTCGGTGTAGAAGCAGATAGGACGACTTCGGTTTCCAAAAGAACGTCGGCCCACTGAATATGGACATTTGGAATGCAAAGGCACGAACCAAACCACTTGCGTTTATTCATATCCAACAGCCATATTTCATCTGATCCGTTACTGGCGTGATACCATCCTTGAATCAGACCGTACCGGAAATCCGAAGACCACTTTACGTACACAGTGTCATACTGAAAATGCAATTCATGTTGTACGTAATCTTTGAGATCGGCCGTGGAATAGACGTCGATGCGCCATCGTTGATCAGGCAGAGCTTGAGGCATAACCAGAAATGAACCATCGGGAGAAAAAACAGCCTCATCACGAAGTCGCATGAAGTTGCGATAGGGGTAATTAATTAAGTTATTAGTGACGTACAGGTCGAGGGTTTGCGTGCAACGCAAGGGGCCGAACATGCCCTCGCGTTGATAGACCGTCAAAGGTTCATGCCTTTTGGTATAAGGTTGCCTGATATACCAGGTCAGATGCCCTTGCTGGATGATAGCGACGTCGCCGACGATTTCACCATCCGTTATCTCAATGACATCAGCGATGGCCGATTGCTGTAGAGCAATAATCACCAAGCGGTGGTGGGGTACTTTGTCGGGTGCAGCTGTGGGTACACCAACACAAACGAGCCAACGGTCGTCTCGGCTCAGGTCGGCTTCAGCCAGATGAGATCCTGCTATGTGCAGTTCGTCACTCGGTCCAATGGTGTCTGTTGCCAGGGCAGCTGACCAACCCATATTGATCGAGCAAGACAAGAGCAACAGCCAGAGAACGAGGGTAAGTCGTGTAAAGTTCATAGGCAAATCGACTCGTTTGGGCGAAACGTTCAGCCAATGATCCATTCTTCAAGACTCATCAAACCCAGAAACATACTCGATCATTTCCCAACCTGAATAAGGAATCGGTTATCCAAACGGCATGGTAATGAACGATGGAGATAATCGAAACGGTCGTTGTGGAATTTTTCGAGATGACTTTAGCAGCAGATGAAGGTTTGGCTGCAGCGGGGGCATAAAGGCTGGATCAATGGAATATAAGTCTTTGCAGCGTAAGGCTATACCTGCAGACGGTTCAAGATATACCCCAAGTCCGTTAAACGAATGTCAAGATGTCCGTTTTGGTGTCAAAATTAATATTTAGTAAGGGTTTAGGGTGAATAGCTACATTTCCCATTCGGTTTACGTTTGATCGGGGTATTCGAGGTTTGGTGCAAAGGGTGACTCCGCTTGTGAGAAATCAGCGATTCTGCTAAAAAATGGCAACCCGGGAATGGTTTTGGAACGCCTGGGTATGGACCATTGGCCTGCATGAGGCGGGTTTGCCCCTTTTAAGCTGAGAGGGTTCATGAAGAACTTCCTCCGCGCCCTGCGCTTTAGCTGGACCTATCGCTGGCGTTTTCTGACGTCCGTCTTCTGTGCCCTGATGGTGGCGGTGTTTTGGGGAGCCAACCTTTCCGCCATCTATCCCGTACTGAACGTGCTGGGCACGGATATGAATCTGCACCAGTGGATCGATAAGCAAATCAACGAATACGACCGCAAGATTGAAATCTATCAGAAGAACACCGAGCAGTTGGAAAAGCGATTGGCCCAGGCGGAAGCCATGCCGGCAGGCAAAGAGCGCGATCGAACCATGGCGTCGCTCACAGGCCAACTGGCACGCGAGGAAACCCATCTCAGTTCCTCGCGGTCGAATCTGTTCTGGTCGCAGAAGGCAAAAATTTTCATTAACAAGTTCTGTCCTCAGGATAAGTTTGAGACGTTGATAGCGTTGTTGGTGCTGGTGTTCATCGGCAACTTGATCAAAGGGGTGTTTGACTTTTGGCAAGAATCGCTGGTGGGCAGTGTCGTCAATTTGACCATTTTCGATTTACGCAACAGTTTCTATCGCCATGTGATTCATCAAGATGTCAGCCAGTTTTCCGATCAGGGCACGCATCAATTGATGGCCCGCTTTACCAATGACATGGAATCGCTGAGTTCGGGATTGAAGGCATTGTTCGGCAAGGTGGTTGCGGAACCGCTGAAGGCGTTTTCGTGCGTTGCCATTGCCTGCTTCATCAGTTGGCGTTTGACGCTGCTGTTTCTGGTGGTCGTGCCTTTGGCGCTGCTGCTGATGAGCAAGGTGGCGATCTATATGAAACGGGCTGGCCGGCGCGTCCTCGACAGCATGTCGAGTATTTACAAAGTGCTGCAGGAGTCCTTCCAGGGCATCAAGGTGGTCAAGGCCTTCACGATGGAACGTCATGAACGCCGTCGCCTGTTTGAGGGTGGTAAGGACTATTACAAGCAAAGCATGAAGATTGTCAAAATCGATGCGTTAAGCGGGCCGATTTTGGAAGTGGTTGCCATCACCGCCGTTTCCGGTGCCTTGCTCGTGGGTGGCTACCTGGTGCTCAAATCCGAGACTATGATTTTCGGTATGAAAATGTTTGATCAACCACCCCATTGGGTGACCCTGTTGCAATTGTATGCCCTGCTGGTCGCTATCGCTGATCCGGTACGCAAACTATCCAACGTATACAACAAGATGCAGTCGGCCGCCGCAGCGGCAGATCGCATTTTCGACTATATGGACCGGCCCACCAAAGTATCTCCCAATGTGCAGGGGCCACGGTTGAAACGGCACAGTCAATCGATCGTCCTTCGCGATCTGTGCTTTTCCTATAAACCTGATCAACCCATTCTGACGCATTTGAATTTGGAAGTGCAGTTTGGTGAAACCATTGCCATGGTCGGCAAAAACGGCTGCGGCAAATCGACCTTGGTTGGATTGATCAACCGCTTTTACGATCCGGATTACGGTTCCATCCTGATCGATGGACTGGACATCCGGCAGGTGAACCTGCGCAGTCTCCGTTCGCAAATTGGTCTGGTCACGCAGGAAACGATTTTATTCGACGAGACTATTGCCAAGAACATTGCCTATGGCCAACGACATGCAACGCGCGAACAGGTGGAGATGGCGGCCAAGCGCGCGTATGCACACGATTTCATCGTGAAGTTGAAGGATGGGTACGAAACCCGGGTGGGCGAGATGGGATTGTCGTTATCCGGCGGGCAACGGCAGCGCTTGTGTCTGGCGCGGGCGATCCTGCGTGATCCGAGCATTTTGATCCTGGATGAAGCCACCAGCGCCACGGATTTGGAAAGCGAAGCCCTCATCCATCGCACGTTGAAGGAATTCACGAAAAACCGCACCACGTTTCTAATCACCCATCGGCTGTCCACGTTGGAAATTGCCGACCGCATTGTCGTGCTCGATCAAGGACGCATTGTAGCCGTCGGCAGACATGAACAGCTCATGCATCAGTGTGATATCTATATCCGGCTCTACGAAGTGCAATTACAACGTCGCGTGGCTTGAGCTGAACAAGGAGACCAACATGGCATTGCGGTTGGTGGAGCTTTTACATCAACCGATGATGCAACCGTCTGCAATAGCTGGCTCACTCAATCCATCACCACACACCCAATATGCCAGACGCATCACGCTTGGTATGATGGGCGCCCTGCTTCTCATCTGTTATCCTCTCTTTTTCCACCACCTGGGCCAACGGGATTTGTGGAGCAGCCATGAAGGACGGGCAGCTCAAAATGCTGCGCGTTTGTTATCCGACGGCGATTGGCTACTACCCAGGCTTTTCGATGGCCGCATCGAAATGCAAAAGCCGCCGCTCTATTATTGGATGACGGCTATTTTAGGTTGGTGTTCTCATGGAATCGACGCCACGGTCGTCCGACTGCCTTCGGCTTTGGCCGCGTGCGGATGCCTGTTGCTCGTCTTTTGGGCCTTTGCACGAAAGCGACGCCCATGGGCAGGTTTTGTGGCAGCGCTCATCCTGGCGACTATGGTTCGGTTCACATGGATGGCTCGCGTCGGCCGGATTGATATGCCGCTGACGTTCGCTGTTACCCTGAGCTTGATGGGTTATTGGAATGGCCGCGACTTGGCTCAGCTGGGAAAAGCAAAGCAAGCTTTCGCCTGGCGGCTGTTTGCCTTTCTCGGCATGGCCATGGGCTTCTTGCTGAAAGGGCCGATTGGGATCGTATTACCCACCATGGTCATTGCTGCTCTTGGTTTTGCAAGCGTTCTCCTCACGAAATGCACCACGTTCTCGTGCTATCTCGCAAGCGTGCGACCAACCTGGTGGGGATTACCTCTGGTGATGGCATTGGTGTTGCCATGGTTTTATTATGCCCACCAACAAACCCACGGAGCGTTCTTTCACGAGTTTTTCGTGCGGCACAACTTGCAACGCGGCTTGGGTGGGGACGATCAACTGGACAGTCATGAGCATCCTTTTTGGTTTTACGCGTTACATTGGCCCGTGGATGCATGCCCTTGGTCGTTTGTAGGCATCGGTCTCGTAATCTGGGCCTTACGTACCAAGAACAGTCTCAGAGACCCGCTCGCTATTTTGGGGTGCGTTTGGTTTCTGAGCCTTTTTCTAATGCTGTCCTGCGTGCGCTATAAGCGGCCAGAATATCTCCTACCCGCCTATCCCGGACTGGCATTGTTTCTGGGCGGTTGGCTTGAACAAATGCGTCCTGAGCTATCCGAACGCGCCTATAAGCGATGGCGGTGGTGCATCGGTATGGTTGTCGGTTTATCCATGGGCGGATGGCTCTTGTTTGTTGATGTCTGGCTGCCTGCGTACGAGCCTGAAAAAGAGCTAAAAACGTTTGCGGGTCATGTTCGGGCGTTGGCACCGCGCCCAGGAATGGTTTTGCTCTTTCGTGTGGATTCGCATGCGTTGAATTATCATCTCGGCCGACCAACCGAACGGTTGTGGGAGTGGGAGAATCTTGATATTTGGGCCGTTCAACCCGATCCGGTTTACGTCATCATGCCGCAATCTTGGGCTGCCGTTTGGGAACAATATTTGGAAGCAGGCCATTTGTATCCCGTCACATCGACCGTAGAGCTGTCGGGTAGCAAACATGAAGTGCCACTGTATTTATTCCGCACACAGCCACTGCGTTGATGAGCTTTTATTCTCCTGTCACAAGAAACAAGAAGCAAATGGAACCAATTCCTGCACGAGCATGGGCATGCTTGCTATGATGTTGTCATAGCATCTATGCATTTCGACTCCTTTGAAAGGACCATCATGGAACTTTCCTTCGAACGAGATCCCATCGCCAAACAAGGCATCTCAGTCATCATTCCAAGCCATGATGCCGGCGAAGTGCTCACCAAGATGCTTGATGCCTTCGGCGCCTTGCTTGGCTCGCGAACATCTCCGTATGAGATCATTGTCGTGGATGACGCCAGCCAGGATGGAACCGCTGAACGGTTGCAGGAGCGGGCGTCTCATTCAAATGCACTAAGGGTCATTCGACTTGAGCAATCCATGGGTTATGGGGTTGCCCTAAAAACGGGTGTGCAAGCCGCGCAACAACCGATGCTGTTTACCATGCCAGCCCAAGCGGGGTTCGAGCCGAAGGATTTGCATGCCTTCCTGGACGCTATTGATGCGGTGGATATCGTCTGTGGAGTGCGGCCTGGACGCAGCTGGTGGCAACGGCAGCGCGATGCCTGGCCGGGCTGGTGGTTTATGGGCGTGACCGTGACCGATCCCAAATGCCCAGTTCGCTTATACAGGCGATCCGTATTTGAGCGCTGGGAGATTCAATCGAAAAGCGCCTTTGCCCAAGTAGAAATCATTGCAAAAGCCAATTTTCTGACGGCACTTATTTCGGAAGTAGCTATCAGCGGGCCTGCGCGATTCCGTTGGCCAGGCGATGCATCTGAAGGGAAAGATGCACGCAGGCTATTTTTCCATCCAGAATTCAAAACGCAACTACTAGCGAAAGCCTAGTCATCAACCATGATGATAAGCCGATTAACGAATGGAGGTTTGTTGCAGCGTTGATTCAACGGGACTGTGATTAGGAGGTGGTAGTGGCGAGGGCATTCCCAAGCCATTGCCCCCTAGCGGTTGGAATAGGGGCAAATTGATATCATGCGGCACGCCTTCCAAAGCCGCCCGGATGATGTGATGTAACAGCCGGGGGAAATCCATGCCTGCTTTTTCCGCGGAGCGGGCCAGGCCAATCCCTTCATCGAGGCAAGGATTGCAATTCACATCCAAGACATGCGGTCGGTTGGCTTCATCCAAGCGGACGTCGACACGGCCATAGCCCCAACCGCCAACGGCGCGGAACGCACGTGATGCCACTTCGCCAATTTCCCTGGCTAGTTCGGGTTCGACATTGGCAGGACAAATGACTTTGGTTTTCTTGTATTCTTCCGTGTTTTCTAGATTTTTCGCAGCATAAGACATAATGGGCGGGATTTCGGCTGGCAGCTCGGTGTAATCGACTTCAGCCAATGGCAGAACCCTTAAGCGACTGCCGCCGACGAGGCCCACATTAAACTCGCGGCCCGGCAGAAACCGCTGCGCCAGTGCGGGTTGGTTTAATTGCTTGATGATCTCACGCACTTTGTTGCGCAATTGCGTTTTGTTATGTACGACCGAATTGCGGTCAGTGCCGATCGCAGCGTGCTCCTGACTGGCTTGAACAATCATGGGAAAATGCCACGTGTGTTGATCCACGCTGCTGACCGTGGTCAGCAATTCCGTATGCGGGGGAATGGGAATGCCAGCCCCGGCCAGTAGGCAGGCTGTAGTAAACTTGTAACGGCACAAACCCAGGGCCAAGGCAGGCGAGCCGGATAATGGATAGCCCATCATCCGCACCAGCGCCGCCAAACGCATCTCATACAGTGCTCCATGCACCACGTCATCGTATTGATTGAAGACCACATCAGGGCGTAAACGACGAAGCTTGCGTTGGAACGAAAACAAATCGTCGGCGAGCGGTAAGACGGTGACTTCATGGCCGAGTTTGCGAATACCGCGTGCGATGCGGCGGATCATGGCGACGAGGTCTTGACTGCCACCGCGATCTTCCGGAGCTTCGGGCTGATCCGAACGAAACGTATTGTACACCAAGGCAACGTGCAGTCGTTTGGCCATTGCATGCTCTTAATTGCGAAGCATCATAATGAAGCCACGCCCAGCGCGCGACTCATGTTCAGATTCATCCTATGATTAACCGCGCGCACGCAAACAATCAAGCACGCACAAGACGATTGGTTGAAATTACTTCCAGTCTTAGCTCTTTCGGCAATGGGAAGCGAACATGCTCTTCACGAACCCATTTCTCTTCCACTTCGGCTTGATAGTGTTGCCGAAGGTGATCGACCAAATCTTGGACCACATTCTCCGGCGCACTAGCACCCGCCGTCACCAGAATGGTCTGCACATCCTTGAGCCATTCGGTTTTGAGTTCATGAACCGAATCAATCAGATAGGCAGGGCAGTGTCGCAACTCAGCAAGTTCGGCTAAACGCTGGCTATTCGAGCTGTTTTTGCTGCCCAGGACGAGGACCAAATCCACCTCGGCGATCAGTTCACGAACAGCTTCTTGTCGGTTTTGTGTGGCGTAACAAATGTCATCCTTGGGCGGTGAAGCAATATGCGGGAATCGCTGCTTTAATGCTTGAATGATGACGTTCGCATCATCGACGCTTAGTGTGGTTTGCGTGAGGTACGCCACTTTGGCATCGTCAGGAATCGGAATGGAAGCCACCTGAGCTGCTGTTTCAACCAAATAGATATGTCCTGGTGCCTCGCCCATGGTGCCGATCACTTCATCGTGACCTTCATGTCCGATGAGGATGATGGTGTATCCTTCTTGAGCATAGCGAACGGCTTCCAAATGTACTTTGGTAACCAGTGGGCAAGTGGCATCGATGGTTTTGAGTTGGCGCTGCTCGGCTTCTTGTCGAATTTGGGGTGAAACACCATGGGCACTGTACAGCAAATAACTGCCGTTGGGCACTTCGGACAAGTGATCGACAAAAACGACTCCCTTGGTACGAAAGCGTTCGACCACATAACGATTATGAACGATTTCGTGATAGACATAAAGCGGACTGCCAAACAGTTCCAACGCTTTTTCAAGACTCTCGATGGCCATGATCACACCGGCACAGAAACCCCGTGGATTGGCCAATAAGACGCGCATCAGTGTGACCCCCTGTCTATTATCGTAGGCTATGATGCATGACCGGCAACCAGCATTGCAGGCAACAAAAAAGCCGCGACGGACGACAAGGCCCGCTGCGGCTTGGGTTTGGATTGGGGAGCAGGTGTTAGCTGTCCTTTTGCCATTCGAGTTTGCTGACGCTAATCCATTTTTTGCCGTCTTTTTCGGAGATTTTCCCGGTCACCTTGCCGCCTTTGGCTTCGGTGCAGATTTCTTTGTGATATTTGCTATTGCTGGCACGATCGAAGTAGTAAATCGTGTCCTTACCATCCGCAGTGACGACAAGCACGGTTGCACAGCTTTTTTCTTTCTTCAGTTCACATTTGGCGCAACAAACCTTGCCTTCGAAGGTGGTTTCTTTTTTATCCTCGGCCCCGGCACCAGCCACGAAGCTCAGAGCCACCATCACAAACAAAACCACTGTCAACAATGTCCGCATGGATCAGTCTCCAAATAGAAATGGTTACCTATCGAGATAGTTGCTGCTAAGTATAAGCCTGCGGCATGTGGAAGGCAAGCCATTGGGATCAAAGCACAATGGTCTCGATCCAAATGCTAGTACGTTGACCCGTTTAGGATCCAGGCTTAAAATGGCTGAGGAAACTGTCAAGCAGGCAGGTCTTTAGGTGCCACATCCGCGTGTTGAGACGGTCTCATTGTGTATTTGGCAAAATTGGCCAAATATGATCGGAGTAGCGACGTCATCGAAACATCACGTTCAGAATTGACCGTCCATCAGGAGAAAGCCATCCTGGTGAGTGTTGATTTGCCTGGTCGACCGATTCCCACAGGCGAATGCCTTGAAGAAATTCGTGGATTAACGCAAGCCGCGGGGGCGCGGGTGGTCGGTGAATTGACCCAACGCCGACAACATCCTGAGCCTGCCACGTACCTTGGCAAAGGTAAAGTCCAAGAATTGGCAGCTCTGGCCCAAGCAACGGACGCTGATGTCATCATTTTCGACAACGACCTGTCGCCTTCACAAACCCGCAATTTAGAAAAAGCCACTTCAATCAAAGTGCTGGATCGCAGCGAATTGATTATGGACATCTTCGCGACGCGCGCCCGAACCACGGCCGCTCGTTTGCAAGTCGAACTCGCACAACTCGAATACAGCTTGCCCAGGCTGAAAAATTTGTGGACGCACTTATCACGTTACAAGGGTGGCATCGGTCTGCGCGGGCCGGGCGAAACCCAACTTGAAGAAGATCGACGCTTGGTGGATTTACGCATTCGCGACTTGAAGCAGCGTTTGAGCGAAGTCCAAGCACGCAAAGAACGGGAAGTTTCATCGCGACAGGATGAATACACCGTCTCGCTGGTGGGTTACACCAATGCCGGCAAAAGCACTTTGATGAACGCATTGACGGATGCCGACATGCTGGCCAAAGATCAATTGTTTTCGACACTGGATACCCGCACGCGCGTATGGAAAGTCAAGAATTGGGGCAAAATTCTGCTGTCCGACACGGTTGGTTTCATTCGGGATTTACCGCACCATTTGGTGGCATCGTTCAAGGCCACCTTGGAGGAAGCACGACAAGCACGCTTGCTTCTCCATGTGGTCGATGCCAGCAATCCTGCTATGAGCGAGCAAATGGTTGCCGTGCGCAAGGTGCTGACGGAATTAGATTGCGACCGCAAACCTAATCTGATCGTGCTCAACAAAATCGATGGAGTTGAAGACTATCCGAGTGTCGAAGCCATGGCACGTGCACAGGTCAGCGAGGGCACGCAAGGCATCGTGGGCATTAGTGCCAAGCAAAAAAAGGGGTTGGAGAAATTGACCCAGGCCGTCATCAATGCGCTGACGGCTGACACCGTGCGCATGAAATTAAAAGTTGATGCCGCTAATGGGAAACTTCTCGCGTACATCTTAGCCCATGCGGAAATTCTCGATAAACAATACGTGGAAGATAAAGCAGTTCTGGACTGTTTATTCCCTCGCCATCTCATGCATATGCTTGAAGGACCTGCGATAGAATTCCTGAAACAGTGACTTAAATTGATTGACAAGGGGCATGTTCCATTGCAAGCATGCTGATGGTGCTTGCACTTCTTGCTGGTTGACGTTTTGATGTCAGTCAATGCCTCAGGGCACGGAGAACCGCATTGTGACTCGCGATCAGTTCATGCAGTCCTTAGTCCAAGATCAACCAGGCCCCGCATGGAGCCTGGCCATGCAGTCCCTGTGGTATGCAGCGAAAGATAAGTGGGATGCTGCGCATGAATGCGCTCAAGCGGATGCTAGCGCCATGGGATCTTGGATACACGCTTATCTGCACCGTGTTGAAGGAGATGCAGGCAATGCCGCTTATTGGTATCGACGAGCAGGTCAGCCTTTTCCCAAAGTCGAACTGAAGCAAGAATGGGTCAATCTGGTGGAGTCTGCCATCAATCTGGAAGCTCCATGATGCTCTCCATGCAAGCGAGAAGGTCGTCCCGTGAATCAGGCAGCACACGCCAACGATGGGCACGTTGAAGGCACGTCTGATCGACATCTTTCGCCATCGACCATGATTCTCGCCCCGCTCCTGCCTATCGCCTTGGCCATGGGTTTAGGTGTGCTATTGGACCGTACGGGCGAATGGCCACTCATGGTCTATGGTGGGTTATGTCTGGTTGGGTTATTGGTGCTCGCTTTCAGAAAACGAAATCCCGATCAATCCCTTCCTGCGAGTAATTGCGATCAATCTAAAACCATTGCATGGGGGCAACTGTGCGCCTTAATGATGTTCATCGCAGGGTTGATGGCAGCCTGGCATCGGTGGTCTCGTCAACCCGCGGGCAATGATGTCATGCACGCCGCGACGGGTTCAGGGCAACTGGTTCGCATGCGTGGATGGATAAGCTCCGAATTGGTGGCCAATACTCCAGATCACACTGAATGGCGGTCACAAGGATTGGAAATGCGCACGGTCTTTACCTTGCAAGCACAGGCTCTGGATCAGTCCACCCATTGGCTTCCGGTTTCCGGCTTAGTACGAGTGGGTGTTGGCGGTCTCTTACCGAACTTGCAAGTTGGCCAACAAATCGAATTGATTGGCCTCCTACGTCAAATGGCGCAACCACTCAATCCAGGTTCGGAGTATCAGGCCCAGTATTGGCGTGATCGAGGCATAGGCAGTGTCATGCACGTGAAGAATGCCGATGGGATTACGCTGCTGGCGGACGACGAATCCTGGTCGTTAACCCATGGGTTATCCCAGTTGCGCTGTTGGATACGCAAGGAAATTGATCGCGCATACGCACCTGAGATCAGCGGATTGGTAAAAGCGTTGCTCTTGGGTGACCAGCAGGCCGTGCCCGATGAGCAATCGGATGGCTTTCGGCAAACGGGCGTCTACCATGTACTGGCCGTTTCAGGTCTGCATCTGGTGGTGTTGGCAGGATTCGTCAGTCTGTTTTTTCGTGTCAGCAGTTGGCAGCGAAGGGCACGCTGGTTGGGGCTGACGTTTTTTGTGATTCTGTATGCGCTGCTCACGGGTGCTGAGCCGCCGGTTATGCGGGCTGCTATCTTGGTGATTGCTTTGCTTTCCGGACGAGCATGGTATCGAGTTCCGGAACCCCTCAATGCCCTGGCCTTGGCTTGGATTGTCATAGGTATTTGGCAACCCACCGACCTGGCACGCACGGGAACACAATTATCTTTCCTGGCCGTGCTGCTCTTGTATGTGTTCGTTACTCCCCAGGTTCAAGCATGGCAACGTGTTCCAACCGATCCCTTACAGCGATTGATCCGGGATGCTGAACCATGGCATCATACGTTATTTCGAAAGTTGAAGACGTGGCTAGGGTTGTCATTTTTCTCTAGCCTGGTTTTGTGGATTGGAACGTTACCGCTCATCCTGGCCAGGTTTCATTTGCTTTCACCCATTGCCATCATCTTAGGCCCCCCCGTCATACTGTGCACATCCCTTGGGTTGATGGCCAACTTTGCATGGCTGCTTTTGGTGCTGCTCAACTTTCCTGGCACAGATGGGATTGCTTCAGTGGCTGGGTTCAGTTTGCAAGCATCTGCCAAGTTAGTAACTTGGGCAAACGACTTAACGATGGGTCATTGGTATGTCGCCGATGTTTCGGAGCTTTGGCTGATGCTCGGTTACTTGGGCGTGCTGTCAGTGTTGATCTTTTATGCCTTGCATGGAAAGGAACAACCAAGGCTCGGGTTGATCGCTGTCATGGGAATTTGGTTGTTGATGGGTTGGCTGCTTGCGGGGCCAAAAGCGACGCCGGGTGAGCTTCGTTGCACGGTATTGGCCGTCGGTCACGGACAATGTGCTGTCGTCGAAACCGCAGAGGGCCGCGTACTCCTATTCGATGCTGGGTCGCTATCCGGTCCCGAATTGGCCACGCATGTCATTGCTCCCTTTCTTTGGAGTCGTGGCATTACCCGCATTGATGAAATCCTTTGTTCCCATGCCGATTTAGACCATTACAATGCCATCCCACAACTGATCGACCGGTTTCAAATCGGCCAAGTCAGTTTTAATCCCTCGTTTGCCAAACGGATGCAAGGCAGTAGTCCATTGCTTTTGAGCCAGCTCAAACAGAGAGGCATTTCGATCAGGACACTTTCAAACGGTGATCGGCTCCAATCCGGATCGCTCTTCGTGGATGTATTGCATCCACCTGCAGAGGGGCCGTCGGGTACGGAAAATGCGCGTAGTTTAGTCCTCTCGCTGACATGTCAAGGGCGCACCCTGCTGTTTACCGGTGATTTGCAAGAGCCAGGCCTCAGCATGGTTTTGCGACAACCCAGACGAAGCGTTGACATACTGATTGCTCCGCATCATGGCTCGCCATCATCCAACACACCGGACTTAGCACAATGGGCAAACCCGAAGCTGGTGATCTCTTCCGAGGGGCGATTGCCAAGAAGACAGGCCGATCCATACACGCTGCGTGGAGCAATGTATTGGCGTACCGCGAATGAAGGGGCCGTTATTGTCATTGGCAATCCTGAAGGCTTGCATGCAAAGACACACTGGACAGCAAAGCAATGGAGTTTAGAAAGCCATGATGCTAAAACAGTCCCTTAAAAGAGCATTGAGCCGACTGCGAATGAGTCGTTAGCATTGAGTGGATAAGCACGTTACCTGTTGCAAAGGGAACCCAGCCATGGATCGTCGAGAATTTCTCCTTCATGCTCAATGGGCAGGCGGTTTTTGGGTGCTTAGTTCCAGGGAGGGCTGGGCAGGCGATCCACCGAAACAGCGTGCCTGGCCTAAATCTCCATTCCTCGAAGGCAATTTTGGCCCTGTTTTTAAGGAAGTTGTTCACGATCAATTGCGCGTTGAAGGGCAACTGCCACAGGGGTTGGAAGGACTGTTTGTCCGCAATGGGCCTAATCCTCGGTTTGCTCCACGAGGCCAATATCATTGGTTTGACGGAGATGGAATGCTCCATGGTCTGTTCATCCAAGGCGGCCAAGCAAGATATCGCAACCGATGGGTGCGCACAGCCAGCTTTCTGGAAGAGGAACAAGCTGGTGAAGCCTTATACGCAGGGATCATGGACCCGCCTACGGTCAACGCTTCTGGAATCAAAAGCCCTTTGAACAAAGCCAATACCTCTGTCGTTTGGCACGATGGCAAATTGCTGGCCCTATGGGAGGGTGGTCCACCATACGAAGTGCAAGCACCGAAACTGGAAACCGTCGGTCCGTATACGTATTTGAATAAGCTCAAGCACGCTTTTACGGCACATCCGAAAGTCGACGCTCGAACGGGTGAAATGTTCCTATTCGGCTACAACTTGGTGCGAAAACCTTATCTGCAATACAGCGTCGTTAACGCCAAAGGGCAACTGTGCCACACACAGCCCATTGACCTGGAAATGCCCGTCATGATGCATGACTTTGCCATCACCGAGAACTATGCCTTGTTCATGGACCTGCCCGAGGTTTTTGATCTCAAACGGGCCATGCGTGGCCAACATCCGCTCATTTTCATGAAAGAGCGCGGCTCTCGTTTTGGCATTGTGCCGCGGGCAGGGGGGGCCGTGCGCTGGTTTCCTTCTCCCGCTTGCTTTGTCTTTCACGTGCTCAACGCCTATGAAGAGGGTGACGAAATCATTTTGCATGCTTGCCGCATGGCTGAGTTTCCAGATGTTTTGAGTGCGGATGATGGTAGAAAGAAAAAAGATGACGAGGGAGTCAACCCGATCCTCTATGAATGGCGGTTTAACCTCGTGAATGGTAAAGTTCATGAAGGACCCATTGACCATTTACCCGTTGAATTCCCGCGTGTGGCTGATGCACTCGTTGGCCGCAAAACACGCTTTGGGTATACCGGATACACCAAAGGGTCAGAGCCGATGTTTTGTGGTTTTGCCAAGTTTGATCTGACCCAAAAAACCAAGCAACTGCATGCCTTGGGCGCTGGCCGCTATGCTGGCGAAGGCGTTTTTGTTCCCAAGCCTGATGCCAAAACCGAAGAGGATGGTTGGCTGCTAAGTCTTGTTTATGATCAAAGCCGCCAAAGCAGCGAACTGATTGTACTCGATGCAGCTGATTGGCTGCGTCCCCCACTGGCCCGCGTGTTGTTGCCCGTGCGCGTTCCCTTTGGCTTCCACGGCATTTGGATTGACGCCAAGTTTTTATCGTGAAAACCTGACACTTTGCAGAAAAAAAACACCATGGCCAACCACCATGGTGTTTCCATTTTTCTCGACCTTTGGTCGCGCTGCTTCTCCTAACAGCTAATCATCGCCTTCGCGCGAAGGATGTGCTTGGGCCGGCACATGCGCGGGCACTACTTGTGAACTACGTGGATCATTCTGATAGATCCAATACGTCCGCAGGGCAGCACGTTTCCATGAATCGGTGCCGCACTGGGATGTTTGAATCACGCCGTTGGCAGCGTTCATACAAGGCCAAGTGCCACATGGTTCGTTAACGATGGTGCACGCAGGAGAACCAAGGCTCGAAATGCCATCGAAATGGGTTGACCAGGTCCATAAACTGCAACAAGCACTGTCAGGGACCGCACCAAGTGCAGATGCATTGGCCAGGCAGCAAGCTACCGGCTGACCCACGAAGACGCAATGAACCATGGGAGAGTTGCAATTGGGGTTTCCGGGACACGGAGCACAAGTGGCATCAATGACCCACGTCGTTGCGCACGTTGAAGCCGGCATCCAGCAGGCACCAACGCTGGTCAGTTCACCCACATTCATGACCAAATGGGATTCGGGCAAGGGCTGAAGCAGCCGTAAATCAATCACTTGCGGTTGCATGACGACGGCTGCTGGCATGGTTCGCTTTAAGGCGACGCCTTCCACCATGGCATGCATTTGTTTGAAAAAGCAATCCACTTCGGCGTGGACGGCTGCCGATTGGCGAACGATTAAACAGCGGCCTGGTGGGAAGTATACGACACATGGTGGATCTTTGGCTTCAACATCCCACGTCAGTGGAGCAACCATTCGACACAGGCATTCAATCAGATCGCGTTCAGTGCATTGTTCATTCACAAGCCCAGCTACCGAATAAAACCGCACCGTCATCCCATTCAAGGGCGTAGGTGAACAACTTGTCACACAACAACCGTCAGCTTTGGTAACGGACGTTGGGCTGCCATTGGTTGATGAATGGGGACAGGAGCCACATGATTTCGATTGGCTGCAGCACGAACCAGATGCGGTGCACTGGGAAGTACACGTCACGGTGCAGGCACCTTGGCTGTTAACCTGTGAAACCTTGTTGTCTTTTGGTTTTTTCGCATCAACTTTGAAGCCAATGGAAAGTTGACCACTCGGCTTTTGCAGCGGTGTTGAGGGGTCGATTTTCACTTCAATATGGACTTCGCCTTGAGGAAAGTAACTAAAGAAGCCATCCAATGATTTGCAGCAGCTTTGAGCCCATTTAGGGAGAGCGCTGGCGATGGGACACTCCGAATCGCAACTGCACGAGTTGGCCGCTTGCAATGTCCGTTTCGATTCTGCACCGGCAAAAATGACCTTCGGTGCGGAGATGTTTTCTCGTGGTAACGTCAGAGTATCCTCAAGCGAAACGGGTTGTGTTAAATGAAAGAGCACGTCGCCGCGAATATCTTCCATGATGGCCAGAATAACAGGCAGTTGCGGTACAAAGTGTCCCTGATTCGGCCGGGCACAAGAAGGGCAGCATGCAGCGTCATCACCCATGGCAAAGCGGGTATGATTTTTTTGCTGGTACTTGGCAAGGAAAACAGGCTCTTCTTGCTCTTCATATCGGGCAGTCACAACTTCCAGTGCATCGGGCACGGCTTCCGATTTTAAACCGGACAATTGCCGCAGTTCACTTATGAGGTGCGGCATGTCTTCAAGCGGGAAAATGCTCGGTTCTTGCATGGCAGCCAGGCTGGAACCAAGTGGATATAGGGCCTTATGATGCTGTTTGACGGCTTGAGCGGCTTGCGCTGGTTGCAGACCCAGCCAGCGCCATAGTGGCGATTCTGGATGGCGATGTCGGTAATCCATCCATGCCACGGAAACCACAGCCGAAGCCACCACGGCCAGTGCTGTTAAGCCATACCATTTACGCATTGCCTCACCTGTTCTCTTTGGGGGTAACCGCTTCCTTGCGGCAAAGTGCACTCGAAGCATAATCGTTCGAGCCGAACAGCTGCGATGATCTGAACGCTTTCCTCAGGGAGACAGGCTTCCATGCCTTTCGTCACGCATCCTTGCATGATTCTCCCCAAGCGGGCGGCAATATAGCGACTGATGGTTGGTTCGCCTAGACCAACTGCTGAAAGCTGCCAAGCAAGCCAACGGGGCTGTCAAAGTAGAGAAATCGGGCGAGCCATTGAAGAGATATGACAATCCATCAGATGCACATTTCGTGAACTTGCTGCACGGTCTCGTTAACATTCAAGTGGATACTGAATGCAATAGGAGAACTAGATAATCCTGGGATCATGGTCAATGGCACCGATCGGGTCGAGTGGATCGATTAAGCGGATCATTCGGGATGCGAAATTACTCCGAGAAGACCTTGTTTCCCCTTGACCTACAGGGAGATGCAACAGATGATTGATATAGTAAATGACAGAACGGTGCTAAAAGGACAACACTTTTATCACGGTTCCCTTAATGGCAGAACGAGTGGAAGGAGGTCGGACCACGAGCTTACCCATGCAATGCCGTTGGCCAGCCCCTTCTATTCAAGTACATTTTTGGTACGAAAGGAGGGTCACCCCTTAATGGCCACAGCGACTGTGGTTCGCGATCTCTCGCCTGCCCAAGCGGTTGCCCTTGAACGGGCTGCCCTGTGTGCTCAAATCGCCGATGAAAACAAGGCTCGTGATGTTCTGGTCTTGGACATGCGCCGCCTGACGCCTCTCTACGATTTCCTCATCCTGGCCACGGCACAAGGCAAACGCCAAATGCACGCCATTGCCGAAGAAATCGATGAACGACTCAAACAGCTAGGAGATCAGCGCAAGAGCCTGGAGGGCTACCAAGCTTGTCGGTGGATTGTTCAGGATTACGGAGATATTGTGGTGCATTTGTTCGATTCATTGAGTCGCGACTATTATCGACTCGAAGAACTATGGGCGGATGCGCCTCGGATCGATTGGCAGCGCATCTAAGGTCAGCTTTATGGGCGCGTGAGGGTTAAAATACTAACCCCAAGCTTGAGATGGTCACTTTCAGGGTGATCTTTATCATAACTCACGCAGGAATGCTGTGGTGGCATTCACGCGTGAGTTTTTCTCTTTGTTGAGCATGGTTCATTTATGCATGTGGTCGAGCTGTTAGAAAAACGATTCGCTGACGCGCTCTTCGGGATGGTGGATGATCCAGCGGCTTTTGCGGGTTTGATCAAGCCAACCAAGGATGACAAGCATGGCGACTACCAAGCCAACCTGGCCATGTCTGTCGCGAAACAACTCAATCGTAAACCACGCGAAGTGGCCAATGAATTGGTTCGACGGTTACAAGCGCATGACCTGGTTGAAACCCCTGAAATTGCAGGTCCTGGCTTCATTAACTTGCGATTGCGACGCGAGTGGCTGGCCGACCAAATGCAAGCCCTGTTTCAAGATCAGCGCTTGGGGATTACGCCGGTTGCTCAACCCAAGCGTTTCGTCATCGACTTCAGTTCGCCCAATGTGGCCAAACCCATGCATGTCGGGCATTTGCGCAGCACGATCATCGGCGATGCCTTGACCCGGTTGCTCCGATTTATGGGGCATCAGGTGATCACGGACAATCATTTGGGCGATTGGGGCACTCAGTTCGGCATGCTCATTTATGGTTGGAAGCACAACCTGGACCGCGAGGCCTTGCAACGCGATCCCGTGCAGGAAATGGTGCGGTTATATCTTTGGGTTCGGGAACAAATCAAGCTCGCTGGAGCAGCTGCCGAGGGCGAGGAAGAAGAAGCCGCCAATCCGGTAGCTGAAGCTTGCCGACGAGAGACCGCCAAATTGCATGCGGGTGATCTCGAAAACACGCAACTTTGGCAAAGGATGATGCCCTGGTGCCAGGCGGAATTGAACCGTATCTATCGACGGTTGGACATACACTTCGACCACACCTTGGGTGAGAGTCATTACAACCCGCAATTGGCCGGGGTCGTGAACGACCTCATCGCCAAAGGCATTGCCCAGGAAAGCAAGGGGGCCTACGTTGTGTTTTTTGGTGAGAACGAACCGCCTGCTCTCATACGCAAGCGGGATGGTGCATTCACCTACATGACGACGGACCTGGCCACCATTCGCCATCGGGTTGAGGAATGGAAAGCACAGACGGTTTTATATGTGGTGGATGCCCGGCAAGCGTTGCATTTTCAGCAACTTTTTGCCACGGCCAAACGTTGGGGTTATCAACAAACAGATTTCGTGCACATTGTGTTTGGCTCGGTTTTGGGCCAGGATGGCAAACCGATCAAAACTCGCGAAGGCGGAGCGATCGAGCTGCAAGCCTTGCTTAACGAAGCCGTCGAACGAGCAGCACAAATCATCCGGGATAACAGCCCCGAGTTGAGCAAAGAGGAACAAATGCAAGTTGCTGAAGCGGTCGGCATTGGCGCCGTCAAATATGCCGATCTGAGTCAGAATCGCTCATCCGATTACGTTTTTAGCTGGGACAAAATGCTCGCCATGAACGGCAACACCGGCGCCTACATGCAATATGCATGTGCACGCGTACGCAGCATCTTTCGCAAGGGCGGATTGTTGGCGGACGCATTCAGACAGCAGGTTTACCCAATCCACATCAACCATCCCCAAGAACGGCAATTGGCGTTGGCGTTGCTCCGTTTTCCGGAAGCTTTGCAGCAGGCTGTGCAGGATTATCGTCCTAATGCGATCACCAGCTATTTATGGGACCTGGCCAAACCCTATAGCTCATTCTTTGATCAGTGTCCGGTGCTGAAAGCGGATACCGAAGCCATGCGGAACAGTCGTCTGGTGTTGTGCGATCTGACAGCCAGGGTTTTACAACAGGGTCTGGCATTGCTCGGCATCCAAACACCGGAACGCATGTGATAAGACGGCGTGAAAATGATTCCGTAGAAGGGGCATAATTGCTCAATCAAGTGCATGCCATGCAACCCATTGATGATTAAAAGTCTAACATCGATGTTACATCCAAAGTCGGCCGGCGTTAAAATGAGCAGGTTCAAAAGCAACTCCAACGGAGGATGGTCCATGAAGCCGTTATCACGCCGCGATATCATGCGTTTCGGATTATTGGGCAGTATGGCTTTGCCTGCACATGCAATGCCATTATGGGCCATGGATCCGCGTTGGTGGGAGCCAGGCCGCCTGGCCGAAGAATTGGTTCGTACTCCTGCCCAAACCGAAGGCCCTTTCTACCCGACCAAAATGCCCCTGGATACTGACAACGATTTGATCCTGATCAATGACGATTTGACGCCAGCCATCGGCACCATCGTGCACCTGTCAGGGCGAGTCCTGGATCTGAAAGGCAACCCTATTCGCAATGCCGGCGTAGAGATCTGGCAAGTCGATAACAATGGTGTGTATTTGCACACGGGTAGTGCTAATCGCCTCAAGAAAGATCAGCACTTCCAAGGTTTTGGCCGCTTTACCACCAGCAGCAACGGAGAATATTATTTCCGTACCATCAAGCCCGTTCCCTACCCGGGGCGAACGCCCCACATTCACTTCAAAATCAAACGCTCAGGCAAAGAACTGCTCACCACGCAATGTTACATCAAAGGCGAACCCCAGAACGAACGCGATGGCATTTTGCGTTCGATACGCGATGCCAAAGCGCGTGCAAGTGTGCTCGTCGAGTTCAAGCCCATCCCTAAGTCCAAGTTGGGTGAAGAGCAAGCGCGGTTCGACCTTGTTCTTGGCTTGACTGTCGAAGACGTGCATGGATGATGGATCGTATGCTTCTATGTATCATATTGCATTTAATTTCGAAAACTCATTGCCTTTGAGTAGAGACATATGATGTAAATTATTGCTATAAATTAGTTTAGGGTAATTACTAATACCTCAAAAAAAAGAGATTGGAATGATTGACAAGGGAGAGCAAAGCTGTATTATATTTGATATTGAGACTCATTCTCATTAGATAATGACTTCTCCGAGGTTACTTCTGTGTATACCGAAAACAAACCTGTTCAAAACTTCGATTTGTTGTCTCTGCCTCCGCCCACCCGTTTGGTTTCACCTCTCACCACTCAATTGCTTTTCAAGAGTGGCCAAAAGGAAATCCAAATCAAACACGGTGACGAGATCTATCGCCTACGGATCACGCGCCGGAACAAGCTCATTTTGCAGAAGTAAATTCTACTTCCATCCTTGCTAGCCCGGAAATGCTCCATGCGAGCTTCATTTCCTTCGCGATGCAGGAGTGCCTTTCAAGAAAGGACTTCCCATGCATCGTCGTCAAGGTCGCAACGCGTTTACCCTGATTGAGATTCTGGTGGTCATTGCCATCATTGCCATCTTGATGGCTTTGCTGCTCCCGGCCGTGCAGAAGGTCCGTGCAGCCGCAGATAGCATACGTTGTCGCAACAACCTCCGGCAGATCGGCATTGCTCTGCATCATTACGCTTTGGACCATCAGGTCTTTCCGCCTTCAAGTAACTTACCCTTGGCAAGTTCTGCACCTCATTGGTCAGCCTTCGCTCGGCTGTTGCCCTATTTAGAACAGGACAACGTGCACAAGATCATCAATTTTGATTTGCCCTATAGCTCCCAGCCGGTCGTCACCCAACAGGTCATACCCTCTTACCGCTGCCCAGCCGATTACAAATGGCGTGCAAGAGCCGAGGGCAGTCTGACGCATTACCCCATTAGTTATGGCGTTAATTTGGGCACTTGGTTTGTGTTTGACCCCGTCACTGGGCGTGGTGGCGATGGCGTGTTCTTCCCTTCACAAAAGCGGCCCGTGGGGGTAACCAGCTTTGCTAGTGTACAAGGGGATGGGACCAGTCATACGCTGGCTTTTGCAGAAGTGAAATCATACCAACCTTATCTCCGCGATTCCGGTCATCCGAATACCTTGGACGTTCCAGCGCCGTCGACGCCTGCACAGTTGGTTGCTTATGGCGGTTCTTTCAGAACGTCAGGGCATACAGAATGGGTGGATGGCAGAGCCCATCAAACGGGTTTCACCACAACTTTCCCCCCCAATACGAAGGTTCCATATGTAAACGATGGCATCGAATACGATGTCGACTTTAACTCTAGCCGTGAAGGCTTAACCACAAACCTGCCTACCTATGCCGCTATTACCGCCCGTAGTTATCATCCCGGTCATGTCAATGCTTTGATGATAGATGGGTCAGCCCATTCCTTTCATCAAACGATCAAGAGCGAAGTCTGGCGGGCCTTGGGAACCCGTAATGGAGGGGAAGTGATCACATCAGCGATGTTCGATTGATGGGCAGGCGATTCGATTCAAACGCTCTTGTTTGAACCCCATCAGCTTGGCAAACGAAGTTGATTTCCCATAAATTATCCACCAAGCGTCTTTCGTATCGTCCATGAGGAGCATGCACATGAAGCGTTGGTTTTTAGCGGTGGCTGTGGTGTTGCTTGGATGGGTTCCCCTACAAGCCCATTTTCTCTGGTTGCTTCCGGTGGGAACGAATCAGGCCAAATTGATTTTCAGCGATTCCTTGAAGCCAGATGATCCAGCTTTGTTGGATCGGGTCAAGGACCTGCGCATCTATGGGCACGATAAAGCCAATAAACACATTGAAATGAAATACACCAAGGCGGACGATGGCTTCGTCATCGATGTTCCGAAGGATGTGGGTATCGTGTGTGGTTCAGCGACCTATGGTATTTATCAGCCTGCAAACAGCAAGCCTGCCTTGTTAAGCTACAACGTTTTGCTGTATTTGAATGAAGGGAACTATCCGTGCGAAAACTGCATGCCCTTGCAAATTCAAATGGGCAAGCAGGGGATGTGGACAGTGAAATGGGAAGGCGAAGCAATGGCCGACTGCGACGTGCTGCTCATGGGACCAACCGGCTTTGCCAAGCAAACCAAGAAGACCGACAAAAATGGCCAAGTCATGTTTGATTGGGGAAGCATGCCCAAGGGGATATATGGGTTACGCGTGGGGCAAACGGTCAAGGAAGCGGGTGACTTGGACGGCAAAAAGTATGAAGAACAGCGTATTTACTCCACGTTTGTGTTCAAAAAGGACTGAGATCAAATGGTCATCGAATAATCGCGGGGCCTGATAAACTCCAGCGGGCCACTTTCCTGATCTCGCACTGGTTTTGTATGATGAGCCAATGTCTGGCTTGGTGCTGGACATTGGCTTTTGCGTTGAAAGTTGCAGATGAAGTATGATACACATTCGCCATTTACGTAAGGAATATGAAGGCAACGTTGCCCTCAAGAATTTGCATCTGGATGTGCCCAAAGGGGAAGTGTATGGATTGATCGGGCCCAATGGTGCAGGCAAAACCACGCTCCTGCGTATCCTGGCTACCTTGCTCGAGCCGACCTACGGACTTGTCACGATTGGCGGCTATGATGTTGTTGAGCAGCCACTCAAAGTCCACCGATTAATCGGCTACATGTCGGATGTGTTTGCGGTTTACGAAAACATGCTGGTTTGGGAATATCTAGACCACTTTGCACGCTGTCATGGCGTGGATACACGCAAACGACGTTTGTTGGTCGATGAAGTGCTAGAACTCGTCAGCCTGACCGTGCGCAAAGAAGCGGAAATCAAAAGTCTGTCCCGGGGTATGCGGCAGCGGCTGTGCTTGGCCAAAACGTTGATTCATGAACCTGAACTGCTGTTGTTGGACGAGCCTGCTTCGGGCATGGACCCAGCCGGACGCATTGAGTTTCGTGAAATGCTGAAATCACTGCAAGCGATGGGGCGAACGGTTGTCATCTCCAGTCACATCCTGACAGAAATGGCGGATTTTTGCAGCTCCATCGGCATTTTGGAGCAGGGCGAACTACGCGTAAGTGGGCGTGTGGGGGACATTCTGACGCAACTGCAACCCGGCCTGCAATTAGACTTGGAAATCCATCAAGGACTCGAACAAGCCAGATCGCTGTTGCAGACTCACCCTTCCGTCCAGCAACTAGCTCAAGAAAACGGCAAGCTCAAATGCCGCTGGCTGGCCGACCGAACGGCCTTGCCGGACCTGCACCGCCAACTGGTTCAGAATGAAGTCGCGTTGATTGCAATGGCGGTGAAAGAAGACAATCTCGAAGACATTTACATGAAAATATCTGGCCATCGTACCGCCTAAGGGGCTTTTGCTTTCAACAAAATGATGAGGGAGCCGTGCATGCCGTTGGAGAGCCAGCACCCCATTGCACGGGTGCTCAACGTTGGCCACTGTGGTTTGGATCATCCCCAGATACAGCGTGCCATTGAAGATCATTTCGCAGCACAAGTGCACGCTGCCGCGACAGCGGATGAGGCATCCACCATGCTGAGCGAACAACGCTATGACCTGGTGTTGGTCAATCGTATTTTCGACCGCGACGGAGAATCCGGGATTCAGTGGATTCAAAAACTGAAAGCCGATCAGCGCTGGCAATCGTTGCCGGTTATGCTTGTCAGTAATTATGCAGAGGCGCAAGCCCAGGCGGTAAAGGCAGGGGCATGGCTCGGGTTTGGAAAAAACGCACTAGGGCATCCAGATATGCTGCGTTGCTTGGCCCCTTTCCTGCCACCGCGGACATGATGAATGAGCATTGAATAAACTAGCATCTGAAAATAAAGTTGCGGATAATGCCAGCACATCCGGCTCGTGCCGAAAAGGTAACTCGGTAATTGAAACGCAAGAGGTCGTCCTATGGCCAAGAAGCCGTTTCCCCTCATGACGGTTCAACAACATATTCTTGAAGAGCAGCGCCGTCGGTTCCCCGGCGCGACCGGCGAATTTTCCTGGCTGCTTTCAGGGATCACCTTGGCCACCAAAATGATCGATGCTCAAGTGCGCCGGGCAGGACTGGCCGATATTTTAGGCGGCATCGGCACTGAAAACGTACAAGGTGAATTGGTGCAGAAACTGGATGTCTATGCAAACGAAGCACTCCATTTTTGCCTTGGTAACCGCGGCAGTGTGGCCATCATGGTGTCGGAGGAGGATGTCGATCCCATTGTCGTCGAACGCGATTTACCTCATGGCAAGTACATTGTCATTTTTGACCCACTCGACGGGTCGAGCAACATCGATGTCAACGTGAGTGTCGGGACCATTTTTTCTATCTTTCAACGTGATCCCAAAAATCCAAAGTCGTCTAACCCAGCCGAAGAAGTGTTGCAGCCTGGCACCAAGCAATTGGCGGCGGGGTATGTTGTTTATGGCTCATCCACCATGTTGGTTTACACCACGGGCAATGGCGTCCATGGCTTTACCTTAGACCCGACCATTGGTGCTTACATCATCAGCCACCCCAATATCACGATGCCCGTGGCGGGTACGTATTATTCACTCAATGAAGCCAAAGCCGAATTCAGTCCGGAGATCTATCGCAAGTATTTGAACTATCTGCGCTCAGGCAAAACGGGACGCGATTATTCAACCCGGTATGTGGGTTCACTGGTTGCTGATTTTCATCGCACCTTGCTGAAGGGGGGCATTTTCCTCTATCCGCCCACGAAGGCCAATCCCAGCGGCAAACTGCGGCTCATGTACGAAGCCAACCCGATTGCTTATCTCGCGGAGCAGGCAGGCGGGCTGGCAACGGACGGCAAGCAACGCATCATGGAAATCCAGCCTACAGCCCTGCATCAACGGACGCCGTTGATCGTCGGCAGCCAGTCGGAAGTAAAACTGCTCATGGGGATGTTGGCACAGGAAGGCTGAACCAACCGCATTACGCACGGACACTGATCATGCAGGCCAAGACGGTGCCCGTTTACCGAGGAACGCTGCGATCCCTTCTCGGCAGTCAGCCGATGCGGCTGCTTCGACCATGATTGGCCCGGCTGCGTGATACGCGGCAGATCGGTCCAGCGATTGCAAGCGATAAAAGTCTCTTTTTCCTTGAGCGATGACTCGTGGGCTGGCGTTGACAATCTTCGTTGCCAAGGCCATGGTTGCTGCCGCCAATTGGTCCAAAGGGACGACGCGATTGACCAAGCCGATTCGGCAAGCTTCATCGGCCGTGATCGCATCGCCCGTGAACAACATCTCCAAAGCTTTTTTGGCTGGGATGGCGCGACTCAACGGAATACCAGGCGTTGTGCAAAACAAGCCCACTTTAACACCAGGCGTTGCAAAACTGGCACAGTCCGCGGCGACGACCAAATCGCAGCTAGCCACTAGCTGGCAACCCGCGGCGGTGGCCAAGGCATGCACTTGAGCGATGACCGGCTGCGGCATGTTCGGAATGGTTTCCATCACCTTCGCACATAGGTCAAAGATGCATTGTAAAGCTTCACGAGAACTGGCGGCCATTTCTTTGAGATCGTGGCCAGCACTGAAAACAGGGCCATTGGCTTTGAGGATGACCACGCGGGCTGAGGCATCAGCGGCTATTTGCTTTAGCTCGTGATGCAACTGCTCCAGGAGCGGCTTGGAAAGGGCATTGCGCTTTTCCGGTTGATTCAAAGTCAAATGGACAATACCTTCGACTTGTTCACGAAGTACGATGTTTGAAGGAGTGGCCATGGGGCATCCTTTTATGCCAACATTTGCTTGACGAGTTTGCCGCCGACATCGGTCAGCCGGAAATCTCGCCCTTGGAACCGATAGGTCAATTTGAGGTGGTCCAAACCAAAGAGATGCAGCAACGTAGCATGAAGATCGTTGATGTGGATGGGGTCTTCAACGATGTTCCAGCCGAGCTCATCCGTTTTACCGATGGTGACGCCGGGCTTCAAACCGCCGCCAGCACCCCAAATGGTAAATGAAAATGGATGATGATCCCTACCACTGACATCTTTGAAGCCAGGGCGATTCTCACCCAACGGGGTTCGGCCAAACTCGGACAGCCAAAGCACCATGGTGGTGTCCAAAAGTCCTCGTTGCTTGAGGTCCTTGATCAGGGCTGCGATGGGCTGATCGGCCATGCCGGTGTTGAAGGTCAGAGCTGAGTCGAGATTGTTGTGATGATCCCACGAGGCATGAAACAAGCTGACAAAGCGAACGCCGCGTTCAACTAAACGGCGGGCCAGCAAACAATTCGTGGCGAAGGAAGCATATACGCCCTTGCCCATCCTGGCTCGGGGTTTGGAGTTCTTGTCATCCTCGCGGCCCACGCCATACATGTCCAGCGTGGCTTGCGATTCCTTGGAAAGATCGATGAGCTCAGGAGCAGAAGACTGCATGCGGAAGGCTAATTCATAGGCAGCAATGCGGCTGGCAATTTCCGGATCGCCGACGTGAGCGAGTCTTTGGCTGTTCAACTGGCTGATCGCTTCAATGCTCTTCTTTTGCAAAGGTTCGGACAAACCAGACGGGTTGGAAAGATTCAGCACCGGGTCGCCCTGATTGCGGAAAAGCACCCCTTGATAATGTGACGGCAGAAAACCACTGGACCAGTTGGTGGTGCCGCCGCTGGTGCCAGCGCCCGCCGTCAGCACGACGTAACCGGGTAAATCCTGAGAAACGCTGCCCAAGCCATAGTTGATCCATGCACCCATGCTGGGCCGGCCAAAAAAGGGCGAGCCGCAATTCATCATCAATTGTCCCGGATGATGATTGAACTGCTCCGTGTGCATGGAGCGGATCATGCAGATGTCGTCGGCGCACGATGCAATGTTGGGCAACAGGTCGGAAAAGACCATACCGCTTTGGCCATGCTGTTTGAAGACGCGCGGGCTGCCGTAAATGCGTGCGCCTTCTTTTTGGATAAAGGCGAAGCGAACATTTTTGGTCATCGAATCCGGCAACTTCTGGCCATGCAATTCCTTGAGCTTGGGTTTAGGATCGAAGAGATCCATCTGGCTCGGGCCGCCTTCAAGATAGATGACAATGCATGCTTTGGCTTTCGGTGCGAAATGGGCTGCTTTGGGAGCAAGCGGGTTGGCTGAAACACCGGGCTGATCCGCTCGGGCCTGATCCTGCGCCAGCAAGGAGGCCAAGGCCAGCAAACCTGCACCGTTGGCTGTGCCGGTGAGAAACTGGCGGCGTTGCATCAGGTACGATTCTTGCCAAGGTGTCATGACTGCCTCGTTCTATCTGACGTTCGTTATTCGCGCGTGACAAATTCATCGACATTCAGCACAATCCGAGCCAGCGCGACCCAAGCAGCAGCCTCGGCGTTTGCGACGGTCGCGGGGGGCTTGTAGGCTCCGATCAGTTGATCCGCAGCAGCGGGCTGCTTTTGATATTCCGCTCGATAGCTTTGCAGCAAGGAATGCAAGATCGAACGTTCTGGTTCCGTTGGTGTTCGGGCCAACGTCACACGATAGAGCAGGTCGAACCGGGCATCATCCGTGCTTGCTGATTCCGTTTTCAGAATGCGTTGCCCCAACGCCTGGGCGGTTTCGACAAAGACAGTGTCGTTGAGAATGGTTAAGGCCTGCAAGGGCGTATTGGTGCGATCACGCTTCATGCTGCAAACATTGGAATCGGGTGCGTCGAAAGTCATAAGCATGGGGTAGGGGCTCGTTCGTTGGAACCAGGTGTAAATTCCGCGGCGATATCGATCAGCTCCCTTGCTTTCGACCCATCGGGCACTGCCTGCATAGGTCAGCTCGGAAATGCCTGATGGTTGAGGTGGCCTCACGCTCGGACCACCTATTTTTCGAACCAACAATCCGCTGGCCGTCAAGGCACAGTCACGAACAATTTCGGCTTCGAGACGCAGGCGCGATTGACGGGCCAAAAGGCGGTTTAATGGGTCCTTATCAAGATGTTCCGCCGTCACTCGGGTTGATTGGCGATAGGTCGCTGATGTCACAATCAGTCGATGCAACTTTTTGATGGACCAGCCCTGATGCATGAACTCATGGGCAAGCCAATTGAGCAGTTCCGGATGGCTTGGTGCTTCGCCGCGTGTTCCGAAATCGTTCGGTGTGGCAACGATGCCGCGGCCAAAGTGATGCAGCCAAACCCAATTGACGAAAACGCGGGCGGTCAGAGGATTATTGGGCGAGGCTATCCATCGGGCGAGATCAAGTCTTGTGGCTGGACCCGGTCCGGGCGATGGGCCTTGGCTGGCTACCACGGCGGTGGACTGCAAAGCCGGGAGGATGGCTGGCGTACCCGCAGTGACTTCCACGCCAGGACGCATGAAGTCGCCCCGAATCATCACGTGTGTTTTGCGGCCAGGGCCTTTTTTGAAGGCTTGGGCATGGGTGATGACCGGCTGCTTGCGCTCCCAGTCTTTCAGCTTATTGTTCAGTTCGGTCAGTTTCTTGTCTTGTGAATCGAAGAATTGGGCCAGAGCTTTCTTTTGTTCGGCGTTGCGCTTGCCGGGTTCGAGCAACAGCACCGCTTGGACGTTGGGTGGGAACTTTCTGAGTTCGGTGACTTTCAGGCTGGCTTCCCATTTTTCTTGCTGGGCTGCTTGCTGGGTGGCTTTGTAGCCGGTCACGCGTGCTTGCAGCCATTGCTGCATGGTGCTGTGATAGTACCGGTTCACGGCGAACCGTACAGGCTCTCCTGGCAAGGGAGCAGCGACATCCGTTTCATCGGCATCATTGAAGAAGGCAAATAGCTGATAAAACTCGCGTTGGGTAAAGGGTTCGTATTTATGGTCATGGCACTGCGTACAAGACATGGTGAGGCCTAAAAAGACGGATGAAGTCGTGTTCACGCGATCCACAATGGCGGCCACGCGAAATTCTTCTTCGTCCACGCCGCCCTCTTTGTTGGTCAGCGTGTTGCGGTGAAAGCCTGTGGCAGCCAATTGATCCGAGGTCGGGTCGTTGAGGAGGTCACCTGCCAGTTGGTCAATGACAAACTGATCATAAGGTAAATCACGGTTGAGTGCATCAATCACCCATTGCCGATAGCGCCAAGCCCAGGGGCGTCCCAAATCTTTTTCGTACCCATCGCTGTCGGCATAGCGGGCGACGTCAAGCCAATACCTTGCCCATCGTTCGCCGTAATGCGGTGAAGCCAAAAGCCGATCGACCAATCGCTCATAGGCATCCGGTGCCTGGTCATGCAGGAAATCGTCGATTTCATCGGGCCTTGGCGGTAAGCCGATCAGGTCCAAATACACACGACGGAGCAACGTTAATCGGTCTGCTTCGGGAGCTGGTGATAGCCCCTCTTTCGCCAGCATGGCTTGGATGAAGTGATCAATGGGATTGCGAGCGTGCTTGCTCTCTGCAAGCACAGGAACGTTTGGCCTTTTGATGGGTTGAAAAGCCCAATGGGTGTTTGATACCGACTGGTTCTCGTGCGCATTGGACGGGTTGGTCTTCGGAAACAATGCACCCTGATCGATCCAGGCGCGAAGCAAACTAATTTCTGAAGGTGTGAGTTTGGTCCCTGAAGGGGGCATTGCTCTTTCAGGTTCATGACCAGCGACAAGTAGAACGATCAGACTTTCAGCGCTATTACCTGCTTTCAGAGTCGGACCCGAGTTGCCCCCTTTGAGGATAAAATCGCCATGGTCCAACCTGAGGCCGGATTTCTGTTTTTGAGGACCATGACAGGATACACAATGCTGTGCCAGAATGGGTTGTATGTCTTTAAGGAAGTCGGTGGACTTCTGAGCTGGTGGGGGCAAAGGAGGCTTAGGTTCGTCATCCCAGGCTCGAGCCAGCCCGATAAGGCAAATCAAACAACCTAGGGTTAGCAACCAACGATGTCCCATGATGGTCACTCATCTAGCAGGAAGGAAGGATACCAGCGGCAGGCAGGATCACATGCAAAAGTATAAACTTTACTGATCCGACGTTCAAGGATGACTTTGCGGCTTCTGCCCAGGGACTCGAAAAATCAGGTGAGATCGTGCAGGTCATAGGATTTGGAACAGAGGTGCTCTCAACGCTTGGTTGGCTTCGTTTACGGTTGGATTTCATCGAGGTGATCAACCAAAGCATGCAACCATTCCAATAACGGAACCGGGCTAAAATCTTCGTCAGGATTGTTTTGTGTGACGGAAATGGCATACCAGACCTTTTTATAATTCTGCAATAACAGTGTATGGTTCAAAACGCCCGCCTCAGCTCCGCCTTTGAAGCCGACATAGGGCCAACGAGTTGAACTTAACGAAAAGGGTTGACTCAGCTTGAGCAGGTTCAACGCTTCCGGTTTTTGAATCATCCATTCCAAAGCACGGCATAAGTCGGCTGTACTGGCAAACCAACCCAACTGATCAATCGCCAGTGGGCTTCGCAAAGGTTGCGGGTTTTTGAGCGAGATCATGGGTGCTACTTGCTCCAGCCATTGACGTCTTTTCGAAGGGTCTAAACGAAGATATTCCGAGCGTTGTGTTTCGGTACTCATCAACTTTAATCGAAACACATCCGCGGTTGTTAACAGCGGTTGATTGCGTTCGGGTTGGCGAAAACCCAAACGTGTTTGCATGGCTTCTATGCGATCGCGGCCCAGTAAATGAATCAGGTGATCCGTGGCGGTATTGTCGCTTTGGCTCATCATCAACACCGCTAAGGTATGAACCGTCACTGGGCTGGCGGCTGGCCAATCTTGCAGGAGCCCGATGGGCAACGAACGCCATTCGGCCTTCGTGTAAACCACATCGGTCCAACGAACGCGCCGGGCTTCAATCGCATCGATCAGGGCTGCCAAAACCACCAGTTTAAAGCTGGACCCAACAGCCATGCTCGTATCCTGGCCTAACGCCATGATGGTTGTACCTGGGTTGTTGATGCGGCGAACAAGCACCGACGTCGTTCCAGGGAGTTGTTTAAGCTCAACCAGCAATGAATCAACGTGGACGGATTCAATAAAGGAAGGCTTCACGAGCAATCCTAAAATGCGATGAGGCGGAGTGCGATCGATGGAAATCGTCATTGGCACACGCACGTTTTTGGGGAAGCGAACTTCCATTTCTGCCTGGAATGGGCCCGTGTGTTTGCGAAAACGCATCCCCGTTGCATGGCCGTTCATTTTGCCGACCTGCCGCAACAATTGTTCGATCTCTTTCTTGCCGACCTGCTGGACGAAAGCGGCATCGAATAACTCGTCGATGGGGATGCTTTGTTCGCAGAATGCTGGCAGCAAACGTTCCGCTTGTGCTTTTAATAGAAAAACCTCTTTGGGATCTTCGGCAAGCAACGAGTGCTTTAATTGGGTTGAGGGGCGATGGATCTGGCATATCTGCTTGATTGGTTGTTTGACGATAGAAGCAACTTGTGCCGCCGCAGAGTGCAAACCAAAGAAAAACCATGCGATCAACACACACACACATCCCATCCTCACAGGGGATGGCTGCTTCCCATGCGATTGGTACCAAAATAGCATTCGTCGACTCCAAACGGAAACACGAGATTTAAGTTACATAAACCTTGCGGACGATACCGAATATACGGACTGCGCGCTTGCATTTGCGTTGTTCTATTCTCGCAACTTGTCATGAGGCCGTGAAGATGAAGTTGGTCAAGATAGGACAGAGACGCAATGTTGTAGCGGGATACACGGAGTTATCCAAGTTTCGTCTTCTGCCCGTTGCCACACTATTGGGGTTGTTTCTTCTGATGGTTAGTGTGACCGTCACGGGCTGTACCAGGCGCTATTACCGGCAACAAGCGGATGCGGATGTGGAGTCCTTGCTGGGTGAAAAAACCGATAACGCGAATTGGCCTTTATTGAATTATTGGGTCTATCCCCATCCTTATGCTCGCTACGCCGATCTGACGGGCAACCCGGATCGGCCACCCATGCCGGTTGACGACCCCGCGGCCTGGCTGCTCTCGCCGCGCCCGCAACGGCCTAAGCGTATCGAGGATCTCGTCAATGACGGTTACCTGAATGTGATCGAACAATATGACTCAGCTAACCGTGCTTTGCTGAAGATGAACCAGCCCGAAAAACTGCCGGTGAGCAGTAATCGGCCAGGTGCCAATCCGCCTCCCGTTCCAGCGGATGAAGTGGAGAATCAACGCGCGACGATGCCGACGAATCGTTGGCATCGCAAACAACCCTATCTTCTTAATTTGGAGCAGTGTTTGGAGTTGGCGATTTTCAATAGCCGTGAATTCCAGAATCGCCGTGAGGACTTATACTTATCCGCTTTGCCCGTGACGTTGCAGCGATTTAATTTCTTGCCCCAATTCCTGGCCACCGAAAATGCGCTGCGTGAATGGTCAACCAAAACATTCCCAGGCGGTCCGACGAATCAGGGGACGCTCAACACGAACTTAGGTGTGCAAAAGCTCTTCAGCACCGGCGCGCTTTTGGTGTTGCGTGTGGCTAATCAAACGGTGATTGATTTCACCTCTAATGGCAAGCCCACCTTGAGTCAATCAACGGCATTGCTGGACATCACTCAACCGCTCTTGAGTGGCGGCGGCAGGGCGGTTACTCTGGAACCGCTCACTCAATCCGAACGGGATCTCCTTTATGAAGTTCGCAGGTTCAATCGCTTCAATCGCGAGTTTTATGTCAACATCGTCGGTGGTCAGCAGCTAACCGTTAGCGGCTCCGGATCGTCATTGACCAACCTTTCCGATCTGAATTTCACCGTTAGTGGTCGAGCAACCAATGTTGGTTACTTGCCGACGTTGCGAGCCTTGGCGAGTGTCCAAGTGGAGCAGATGAACGTCGATGCGCTCGAAGGCCTGTATCGTTTCTTTCAGGCATATGCCGAAGGCGGCGGCTTCTCCAAGTTGCAAGTGGACCAAGTTGAACAAGATCTAAACTCGGCCCGGCTGCGCGTGTTGTCGCAACGCATATCTTACTTGGATAGTCTCGATCAATTCAAACTGCAGCTTGGTATTCCGACAGACATGCCCATTGAACTCGATTTCGCACCACTCAGACCGTTGACCGAGCAAATGAGTCGTTTCCAAGAATTGGAAAACCAGTATCGGCAAGTGTTGATCGAGGCCGAAAAGGAAGAGTCCGACCCGCAAGCTCCCAAACGGTTGCGAAGCATATTGGAGCGTCTGATCCAGACTTCCAGCTTGACGGAAGGCACGAAATTCCGCAAAGCGCTGCCAGCACGCTGGGAGTTTTGGCGCTTCTTGAACTCGCCCGAAACGATCATCGCGGGACGAATGGGAGACATCTTAGCTCAACCACTCTATACCTTTTCGCCTGGTTCGGCTTTAATGGTTATTAGTCTGTTCATTCCACGACGCGTTCAATTATTGCACGAATTGGACCTGCGCAAACAAGAACGCAACCAACTATTGGATGAAAAAGACAAAGCCGAGTCGGAAGATAAGAAACTGGCTCCGGAAAAAGAACAGCGGTTGACTCAGCTCGCACGTGAAATTGACATAGCGGAAATGGAATTGGCGTTATCGCTGTTTGAACGCGAATCGTTTCGTACCGCGGGCAACCCAACCCGTGAAAAGATTCTAAGAAGCGATCTGTTTCGCCGCATTATTTATCGCTTCGCATTGTTGTTGGAAGAGGCGCGTGTCGAACGGTTAGAACAACTGGAAAAAGCATGGCCGGAATTACCACCGATTCGGATAGAACAGGTTGATTTATTTAACGTCACTTTAGAAGAAGCGCAACACCTGGCAGGAGTAACAGCGTTAAACAATCGACTGGACTTGATGAATACCAGGGCCCAAGTGGCCGACTCGTGGCGTAAAATTGCCGTCTTTGCTAATTCCCTTTTAGGAGGCATGGACTTACGGTATAATGTCAATGTGCTGACCCCACCAGCCGAAGTCGGCCAACCCTTGAACTTTAAGGGACAGATTGCTCGGCACCAATTGTCGTTAAATACCGAGCTGCCACTGGTGCGACGAGTTGAGCGGAATAGTTATCGCGCGAGTTTGATTGCCTTCCAACGTCAACGACGTAACTTGCAAGCGACGGAAGACTCTATTCTCTTTCAAGTTCGGCAAGAAGTGCGACAATTACGGCAGCTCGCCGAGAACTATAAGATTCAGCAGCGCAACTTGCAGCTGGCGTTTTACCAGGTAGACAACGCATTGGAGGTATTACGAGCTCCACCCGCGGCAGGCGAGACACGCGATGCTGCAACAGCCGCTGCGGCTTTGACGCAACAGCTTTTGCAGGCACAGCGCAGCTTACCCCAAGCGCAAAACGGCTTATACCAGACGTGGGTAAGCTATTTGGTCACACGTATGAATCTCTATCGGGATTTGGAACTATTGCAGATTGATGGCAGAGGAGTTTGGATCAATGAATTACAACCCGATCAGCTCAACCTCCATGGAGACACCGTTGGACACGACTCCTCAAAGCGTCAGTAACGGCCCGTCCTCCGGCCAGGGGTGGGAGCCTAGCGGGTCAGGCCACGCCCCTTCACCTGCGGTTCTCGAACGCTTGGCACATTTGGATGAATTCGCTCAAACGGAATTGCCGGGAGCGAAGCGTTCATCGCTGCGCTGGCTGTTGATGTCCGTTGGTTTGCTGCTCGTGGTTGGTTTGATTTTTGGGGCCATCTACTATCAATCAGTCGTGCAAGACAACCTGCCCACCAATCTTGAATTCAAGCCGGTTACGCGTGGCATGATTGTCCATACCATCACCGAAAAGGGTGAACTCGAAGCTGCACGCAATACGGAAGTCGTTTGCAAAGTACGATCGAGCGGCCGGGGTAATACCGTCGCTTCGACGATCAAATGGGTTATCGATGATGGCTCGCGCGTGAAAAAAGGGGATCTGCTCATGTTGCTCGACGATGCAGGCATCGTCGACCAAATCAAGAATCAAGAAATCGTCGTGGCAGGGGCCCGCGACTCCAAAGTGCAAGCGGATAGCCAACTCGACATCATCAAAAGCGAAAACGAAAGCGCCTTGAGCACGGCACAAAATAACGTTGAGTTAGCGCGCTTGGATTTGGAAAAATATCTGAAAGGCGAGTTAGAACAAAAACGCAAGGATGTGTTCGGTCGGATTACCCTCAAAGAATCGGAAATGCTTCAGTCGAAAGACCGCATGGGTTGGTCGACCCGCATGGTCAAGAAAGGCTATCTATCGGAAAGCCAGGCACGCGTCGATGAATTCAAACTGCGCAGCTCCGAAATTGAACTCGATAAGTTGCGTGAAGAGAATCGTGTGCTCAATGAATTTGATTCGCGTCGTAACGAGCTCGACCTTCGTAATAAGCTGGAGCAGGCCATCGTCGCCGAGAAGGTCGCCCGCATTACTGCGGTGGCGAAAGAAGCACAAGCGGCTGCCAAACTGCAGGCGGCATTGGCTGTGCTGAACCAGGAGCTTTCGAAACTCGAAGATTTGCGTGAAGATTTGCGCAACTGCCGTATTTATGCACCCAACGAAGGCATGGTGGTTTATTACATTCCGGAAACCTCACGGTTTGGCACGGGCTCGCAACAGTCGACCATTGCCGTTGGCGAGCCAGTCAAGGAAGGCCAAAAGCTGATGCGCATCCCGGACCTGCGCAAAATGCTTGTCCGCGTGAAGATTCACGAGTCGATGGTGCGACGATTGAAAGAAGATGTCATGCAGCGAACGGGCTTCACGGAGTTGTTATATGGTTCACAAATGACCACGATTCCCTCGTGGGCCAAACTGCTCCGAGTGGAGCTGTTGCCTAATTTGTCGGAGGCATGGGCCGAGTTTGACGAAGAAGTGGCTGAGTATGGCTCGCCAGCGTGGATTAAATTGGCCGCCATGGAAAAGCCCATGCTCGGTCATGTGAAATCCGTTTCGCCGGTAGCATCTTCCACGGATTGGATGTCGTCCGATGTCAAAGTGTATCAAACGCTGGTTTCCATCGACGGCACGTCCGACATGTTGAAGCCGGGCATGAGCGCGGAAGTCACCATCAAGATCGATGAACGCGATCATGTGTTGCGCCTGCCGGTCCAGGCGGTATTGGAATCCAATGGCCAGCGCTTTTGCTATGTCAAACAACCGGACAGCAAAATCGTTAAGCGACACATCAGTTCTGGACTCAACAACAATAACTTCATCGAGATTATGAGCGATTCTGAGATTAAGGAGAACGAATTAGTCTTGATGAATCCCCGCGCCTACGCTGAGAAAATGAACGATCTGCTGAGCGTTTTTGCTGATGCAAACGAGCAACTCAAAGGCAATGAGTTGAAAGGCAAAGGCATCCGGCAGTCCGGGAACAACGGCAAGGGGTTGGGTTCCGCGAATGGAGATAAAGAAAAATCTCCGGGCACGTTGTCCAATCAAACCAATTCCAGCAAGCCGATGGGAACAGGGCCGCGGCGAAACAATCGTAATGCGGCAGGCGGCGCCGGCAGCGGTAGTGGAACGAACGAAGACATGCAGCGGCAGATGACGGAATTTCGCAACAAAATGCAACAAGCATCGCCTAGCGAACGTAAAAAATTGATTAACAATTTGCCGGTGCCTGATCAGGTGAAGGAACGCATCCGCGAACAAATGAAAAGCCAAGGCATGCAAATCGACGACTAAGTCAAAGAATGCGTTGTAAGCAAACCATCAACGAGTGAACAAGGACTAACAAACCGTGGCAGCCATTGCGCGCGTCGTCAAGTTGGTGAAGAATTACAACCTCGAAGGAGGCTTGGTGCAGGCGCTGCGCGGCGTCAACCTGGACATTGAGGAAGGGGATTTCGTTGCGCTGATGGGTCCGTCCGGTTCCGGCAAATCGACGTTGCTTAACTTGTTGGGCTGTTTGGATCGTCCCAGTTCCGGCCATTATTTTCTCGGCGACCAAGATGTGTCGCAAATGGATGATGACCAACTGTCGGAAATTCGGTCACGCTATTTAGGCTTTATTTTCCAGTCCTACAATTTAATCGCCCAATACACGGTTGTGGAGAACATTCAGGTTCCCTTGCTGTATCAAGGCAAAATGAACGAGCAAACGCATCTGCGTTGTGTTCGCCTGGCGCAAATGGTGGGGTTGGGAGACCGCCTGGATCATCGACCCACGCAGCTTTCCGGTGGCCAGCAGCAACGTGTCGCCATTGCGCGATCATTGGTGAACAACCCGCATGTGATTCTGGCCGATGAAGCAACTGGTAACCTGGACACCAAAACCAGTGTTGAAATCATGGAATTGCTCACAGCCTTGAATGAAATGGGCAAGACCATCATCATGGTGACCCATGAAAACGACATCGCCGAGTGGGCACGCCGGGTGGTGCGCATGCGGGATGGAGTCGTCGAAAGTGATGAACGCAATCGTCCGATTAACCGCAAGCGTGCAAGTCAGCTAATGGGAACGGCAAGTTAACTTGGGAGCTAGCGAGCAGATGCTCACCGGTTTTGAGAATGTCGATATGCACCTGGTGTACATTGCCGCCGTGTTCATCGGCGTGATTGTACTGCCGCTGTTGCTCTGGCAAACACGATTGATCGGTGCCAAAACGCGTAATAGCATCAGCACGGCTATTCGCAATCTCTGGCTCCATAAGCTGCGTTCATTTCTTTCCGTGTTGGGGATCATCATCGGCACGGGGGCGGTGATTGCGCTCATGGCCTTTGGCGAAGGCAGCATGCAGGATGCGTTGGACGATATCAAGAAACAAGGCGCAACCAATATCATTGTGCTGAGTGTCAAGCCTCCAGAAGAAGCAACGTCAACGCGGCGTTCCTTCATCGCGAAATACGGGTTGACCGACCAGGACTATGCACGCTTTCAACAAACGCTGCCAAACCTGATCGCAACGTTGCCCATGCGCGTCTTTTCGGCTGAAATACGACCGGTCATTGAAAGCCGCTTGTTTCCAGGACGTGTGGTTGGAACCACCGCTCATTATGCCACGGTGTTTCAGTTGCAGGATCGCATTGAGCGTGGTCGATTTCTCGAAGAATTGGACGAGTATCCTGCACCACGCAATGTCTCCGTGATTGGTTCAAATGTTGCCAAGATCTTATTCCCCGGTGAAGACCCATTGGGCAAAACCGTCAAGTTCTCCGGAAAAGATCGCGCTTTCACCATCGTTGGCGTTCTGAAGGAACGAACCCCGAGCACGGGTGCAGGGGATATCGAAGATTACAATGACGATGTCTACATACCGTTGGCGTCATGCCGGGCATTATTGGGTGAATTGGTTGTGTTCCGGCAAAGCGGTATGCGCGGTGCAGAGCAAGTTCAATTGAACCGCATCGTTTTGACCGTTGCCAAAATGGAACAGGTTCGGCCAACGTCGGAAATGGTTCGCGCCCAACTCACGGACTTTCATGATCGCAACAAAAAAGATTGGGATATCAAAGTTCCCTTAGACAAACTGGAACAGGCCGAGCGGACCAGAAATCGCTATCGCGTGCAGATGGCGATGATTGCGGGGATATCGCTGCTGGTGGGCGGCATCGGCATCATGAATATCATGCTGGCTACCGTCACCGAGCGCACGCGCGAAATTGGCATCCGCCGGGCTTTGGGTGCCAAACGCGGCGACATTACCTTTCAATTTCTGGTGGAGGCTGTCGTTCAAACCACCCTTGGTGGCTTCATGGGCGTTGCTCTTGGCTTCGCGATTATTTACGCCGTCCCATGGGTTGCCAATCGTTACTTCCATGAAAAAGTACCGGCCGCGATTCATGTTCCTTCGGTTTTTTTGGCATTCTTTGTTGCCGTCGTCGTTGGGGTCGCCTTTGGCTGGTATCCTTCCAGGCGCGCTGCCCGTCTCGACCCGATCGAAGCACTCCGCCACGAATAACGCTGCGGCATGCAAAGACTGCTGCTTGCTTTAACGATGCATTAAAGCTGAACGCTCACCGGCTTTATGCTTCAGTCTTGATCTTGTGATCACTTCCCAATCTTTTCCAATCTGAGTCATTTCATTCCCTTCATCACGTCATTACAATGCGAACGCGATTCGTTCCTCATGCCTCTATTGCGAGGAGTGCAGGATGTTTGAAGTATTTGAGCACACAGCCGATATCGGTTTGCGGATACGAGCACGCACGCTTCCGGATCTGTTCGCCGATGCTGCGCGTGGACTGTTTTCCTTGTTGGTGGAAAATCCCGAAGCCATCGAACCAAAATCAGAATGGAGCTGCCACCTGCAAGCCGATCAACTCGATCTGCTGCTTTTCGATTGGCTGAATGAGTTGCTCTATCGTTTTGATTGCGAGCATTGGTTGATGACAAAGTTTGCTATCCAGATCGAGGGCACCAGCTTAACGGCAAGGTGCCATGGCGAGCCTCTTGACCTCAAGCGTCATCGGCTCGATCATGAAGTCAAGGCGATTACCTACCATGACCTGAAACTGGAAGCGACTGCGGATGGTTATCTTGCCGAGGTGATACTGGATATTTAGGAGAAACGGGATTATTCATGAAAGGGTACAGCGGACCTTTGGAAAAAATAAGCGAGGTGTGCTACCGCATTCCGAAAAGTTATCGGTCAGACATGCGCGTGGACGGCCTCATTTTCGCTAGCCCTGAGCTGATCAACCAAATCAAGGATGACCAGGCACCCGAGCAGGTCGCCAATGTGGCTAGCCTACCCGGCATTCAAAAAGCCAGCCTGGCCATGCCGGATATCCATTGGGGCTATGGCTTTCCCATTGGTGGCGTGTGTGCCACCGATCCTGCGGAAGGAGGCGTCATTTCCCCCGGAGGAGTTGGCTACGACATCAACTGCGGCGTCCGTCTCGTGCGTAGCAACTTGTACCTCAAAGATATCAAACCGGTTTTACGTGCACTCATCGAAGAACTCTTTCGCCAGGTGCCTACCGGTGTGGGCCGAACCGGCAAGTACAAGTTTGGCCATAAAGAACTCCGGTCGCTCATGCGTGAAGGGGTTCCATACCTCATGGGACGCGAGTTGGCCGTGCCCGGCGACATCGAGCATACAGAGGCCCATGGCCAGCTTGATGGGGCTGATCCGGATTGGGTCAGCGATCGTGCTTTAGATCGTGGTGCCGAACAATGCGGAACCCTCGGCTCCGGCAATCACTTTCTGGAAGTGCAGTTGGTGGATCAGATTTGGGATGAGGAAGCCGCTGCCGTGATGGGGCTGGCCAAGGATATGGTCTGTGTTTTGATCCATTCCGGCTCGCGGGGCTTGGGCTACCAGGTTTGTGACGATGCTTTGCATCAGCTGCGTGGCGTGCCCGAAAAGTATGGCATTACCCTTCCGGATCGGCAATTGGCCTGTGCACCCATTCATAGCGCGGAGGGAACCCGGTATCTGGGTGCCATGCGGGCAGCTGCGAACTTCGCTTGGTGCAATCGCCAATTGCTCATGTGGCAGACCCGAGAAGTGTTCGAAACCATCTTTGGTCGAAGCTGGCAGGAATTGCAAATGAACCTCGTCTACGACGTGGCTCATAACATTGCCAAGTTTGAAGAACACCAGGTGGATGGGCAGCAGAAAAAAGTCTGGGTGCACCGCAAAGGGGCCACGCGGGCTTTTCCGCCTGGTCATCCAGAAATACCGTCGCGGTATCGCCGCATCGGCCAACCGGTGATCATTCCTGGTGATATGGGCCGAGCCAGTTGGATTTTGGTTGGTCAGCCGGGTAGCATGGAGCATAGCTTCGGCACAACGTGTCATGGAGCAGGGCGGGCGATGAGCCGTACCGCTGCTATCAAGCATGCCCAGGGCCGGCGAATCGACAGGGAGCTTGAGCATCGCGGAGTGATTGCTCGTGCCCGCAGCTGGAAAGGGCTGGCAGAAGAACAGCCCGATGCCTACAAGGATGTCGATCTCGTTGTGGAAGTGGTTCATCGAGCTGGGATTTCAAAAAAAGTCGCCCGCATGAAACCGATTGGGGTTATAAAAGGGTAATGGCGTCGGTCCGATTCTCAAACAGTTCCTGGGTAAGCATGGGTTGCCCAGGTACGATTACGTAAACATGCAAAGAGCTTCAAGATGCCGAAGAATTGCCTCAAGATCGTGCTGTTGGTGCCGTGTATGCTTGTGTTGCTGGTCGGTGGTTTGGTTCCCCAAAAAACCGTGGAAGCGACAACGCTGCTTGCTCGTGATGCCAGCATCCAACCCGATGCCGCCATCATCCAATTATTGCAACCTATCATCGAAGAGCACAAACTGCCTGGCATGGTCGGGGCAATCATTCAAGGGGATCAATTGCTCGCTATCGGAGCGGTGGGTGTGCGCAAGCAAGGGCAACCCAATCCCATCACCATTCACGACCAGATGCACCTGGGCTCGTGCACCAAAGCCATGACGGCCACACTGATTGGCCAACTGGTGCAGCAAAAGAAACTGCAATGGACGACCACGCTTGTGGAGTTATTTCCCGAGCATGCCGAGAAAATACATCCTGACTATCGCACTGTAACCATGACACAGTTGCTGACGCATCGTGCTGGCCTGCCCGCGAACACCACCTGGTGGCAATTGGGTGCAGAGCTTAGCACCATGCAGCAACGCGAGAATCTGCTCAAAAAGGTCTTGTACGAAGCACCCACATCGCCGCCGGGCAGTAAGTTCGAGTACTCCAACGTTGGCTATGCTCTGGCGGGATTGGCCGCTGAGAAGTTAACCGGCAAGTCGTGGGAATTACTGATGCAGGAACGGCTGTTTCAACCCTTGGGCATGAAAAGCGCAGGCTTTGGACCGCCAGGCACCAAGGGTAAACTGGATCAGCCCTGGGGCCATTTGTTGTCGAAAGAGAAAGCAACACCATTGCAGCGGGATAACGCTCCTGCTTTGGGGCCAGCAGGGACGGTGCATGCATCGCTGATTGATTGGGCAAAGTTCGGCAGCCTGCATTTGGGCAAGGGGGCACTGGATGCCATGCACTTGACGCCTGAGATTCTCGAGCAGTTGCACACTCCGCCTCAAGGGGAAAAATACGCCATGGGTTGGAGCGTGGCCAACCGCAGTTGGGCCAAAGGGCAGGCCATCACGCATGCGGGCTCCAACACCATGTGGTATGCAGTGATCTGGTTGGCACCGAAACGCAATTTTGGCGTTCTGGTCGCCACGAACGCCGCGGGCGAAACCGCACCCAAAGCTTGCAATGACGCCAGCAGTGCTTTGATTAAGCATTTCGAAAAGTTGGTAGAGCGGAAGTGATGGCAATGCATGACCGCAATGACGTATTTACCATATGCAAAAAACTTCCTGATTTATCTTGGCAATGCGATCAGATGTGGTTAATTTACTCTCAGATTAAGATTCGTCGTTCATTGACGTATCGAGAGTAAGATAAGATTATGAATCACTCTCTCTCTCAACGAAAACGCTTGAACTCGACAAGTTCATTGCTTCCGTATGGGTTTGCCAGGCACGGCAATCCGCCTATCACGGCATCTATGCATTGTTCAGTGTCATCTCTCAGGTACGGAACAGTGAAACTCTAGCGGCTTTCTATCGACACGTCTGCCATTTGAAATGGTGGCCGACACGAACTTGATCCAGGACGATTGTCTTTTCTCACGATACGCATTGGGGATGAATTCATAAGGATTCCAGTCCATTTCCCCGGCTATTAACCCAGTATGCAAGGAATAGCACAATGCTAGCTCGATTGCAATCGGCCTCTGTCACAGATAAAGCTTTCACATATCCTGTGCGAAAAATGCACATTTGACGGATGATCAACTGAAACAGCAAGGCTATATATCCAAGAATGCGGACATTCAGGACGTGCTCGACAAGAAAGTGCCATTACTGAACATGACCGAATTGGGGAAACCCTTGCCACCGCTGCCTCAGGGCTGGCCCATGTGGTCATGGGTGGCGTTGCTCGCGGTTGGCGTCGTTGTTGTTGGCGCAATCCTGTTCTATTGGCGCCGCCAACGGCTGCAGCCCCCAAGCTGATTCTTCATTAACTGCAGGTGGTTCATGCGAAGGCGAGTGGCATGTCGCGGTTTTACCTTGGCGGAATTGCTCGTGGTGCTAGGGGGCATCGTCCTATTAACGGCATTGGTCCTGCCAGCCATTCAAAAAGTTCGTGCTGCGATGGATCGCTTAACCTGTGCCAGCCAGATGCGTGCTTTGGGCATAGCCCTGACGGCCTATCATACGCAAATGGGCCGTTTGCCAACCGGCTGCAGTTACAAAACGGTCACGACCCGCAACCATTCGCTAGTTGGTGTTTGAAGATTACGCCCCTTTAGGAGCATGACGACATTTGGTCGCAAGCGGTGCGAGCTTTTCAGTTCGAAAAGAACTTTAAAAGGCCAGCGCATGATGCTCTGCTCAGTCGCGTGGTAAAAGAGTTCAAATGCCCATCCGATTACCGCTTAAACCAGCCAAAACACTGGATCCAACGAACACAGCCTTCCTTCACCACGGCATTTACTTCATACTTGGGTGTGAATGGCTTGAATCAGAACCGAAGCGACGGAGTGCTATATTTGGATTCCAAAATCAAATTCAAGGATATAGAAGATGGCCTCAGTCATACGTTGATGGTAGGCGAACGGCCACCGTCGTGGTTGTTGAACTCGGGCAGGTGGTACGCGGGGAAGGCATGAATTCAAATGGGGTGGGTGATTCTCACCTTGGCGTGCAGGAACTGAATAGCTACCGGCGCGATCATTTTTACAGACTAGATTGTGGTAATGGGCCATACGAATTTGGCCATGTTCAATTAAACAATCAATGCGATCTGTTTCATTTTTGGAGTCTGCATCAGGGTGGGGCGCATTTCCTGTTCGCTGACAATTCTGTGCGTTTCCTGAAAGATTGTGCCCGTCCGGTTATGCCCGCTCTTGCGTCTCGGGCCGGTGGCGAAACCATACCAGATTTGGATTAAATGAAATCACCGACCAGGATGGTTGCTTGCCTGGACCAATCTTGTCGCAGCAGCCAGCTTTTCTTAACATATCTGTTCATAAAAAATAACAAAGCCAAGACCGTTCGAGGTGAATATGTCCATCGATAAAAGTCTTAAACGCAAATCGGGTATTGTGCGTCAGCGCAGCGTCCTCAGTCGCGAAGAGCGCATCAAACAATTACAATCCGAAGAACGCTGGAAGGAAGGTCAAAGTCCCTTTGGTTTGCCTAAGGTCAAAGTGATGAAAATCGTTTTGAAGAAGGCGAAGAAAGCCAAGGCCGAGGAAGGGGCAGAAGGGGCCACCCCAGCCGCTGGGGCAGCCGCCGAAGCCAAACCGGCCGCCGCTCCCGCCAAGGAAGCAGCCAAGAAAAAATAGTCCATCGAAACCAATTGCCAAACACAACAACCCGGCCATTCAGGTCGGGTTGTCGGTTTTTCTGTTCATGGCATTGATGTGATCGGTCGAAAGGCTTATTCCAAATAGGTGTAGCCATCCATGCCATCCTCATAAAACTTGAGGAAAAGCCTGGACTCCTCCAATGAGATTTTCCCGTGCTTGACGGCTTTCTCCACGTCCTTGCGCATGAGTGTGATCAAGTGTTCGGAGGAGTATTGCACGTAGCTGAGTACTTTGTGAACGTTGTCGCCTTTAATGACCGCATCGATGCTGGGTGTGCCATCATCTTCCATGCTGATATGCACAGCGTTGGTATCGCCCAAGAGGTTGTGCAGATCGCCCAGAATTTCTTGATAAGCACCCAACAAGAAGCAACCTAAATAATAAGGCTGTCCGTTGACCGGATGCAGTTCGAGGACATTTTTTACATCCCGCAGGTCGATAAACTGGTCAATTTTGCCATCGGAGTCGCAAGTGATGTCGCCCAGGATGGCCCGCCTGGTCGGTGCATCCGTCAAGCGATGAATAGGCATGATTGGGAAAAGTTGCTTGATTGCCCAGGCATCCGGCATGGATTGAAAGACAGAGAAATTGCAAAAGTAGGTATCGGAGATGGAGGCTTGCAGTCCCTGTAATTCTTCCGGGGTGTAGTCGATCTCTTTGAGCAGCTTGAGAATTTTACTGCAAATGGCCCAGAACAGCTTTTCCGAGAGGGCACGCATCGACAAACTTAAGTGGCCTAGGAGAAACATGGTCATGACGACTTCCACGGCCTGCGTGGCATCGTGGTAGCTTTCTAGCAGATTTTTCTTCGAAATATCGCGGTAAATGGCGAACAACTCCGCGATGGGTTGAGGCGGATCTTCGGGCAATTCCGAAGGCACCTGGAAATGGTCGAAAGTTGAAACGCCCAGGACATCAAAGACCAGCACACTGTGATAGGCGACCATGCCGCGGCCCGATTCGGTAATGATCGTCGGGTGGGGTACCTCGGCTTCGTCGCAGACGCCTTTGACCCGAAAGATCACATCATTGGCGTATTCCTGGAGTGTGTAATTAATGGAAGACTCGAAGTCGGTTTGTGAGCCATCGTAATCGATGCCGAGGCCGCCGCCGACATCGAGATACTTCATCCCCGCCCCCAGACGCACCAGTTCGACATAGACCCGCGAAGCTTCGGTGAGGGCGGCCTTGATGTTGCGGATGTTGGTGATCTGGCTACCCAAATGGAAATGCAGCAACTGCATGCAATCGGCCATGTCGTAGCTTTTCAAATACTCGATGGCGGCCAGGATTTCTGTGATGGTCAAGCCAAACTTGGAACGATAGCCTGCCGAGGATTTCCAGCGCCCTGCACCCCGGGCGGCCAATTTGGCACGTACCCCGATGGCCGGCCGGACACCTACTTCCTGAGCATATTTGACAATCGCTTGAAGCTCGGTAAACTTCTCAACCACCGGGATGATGTTCTTACCGATCTTGCGGGCCAGCATGCACATCTTGATGAATTCGTCATCCTTGAAGCCATTGCAAATGATGGGCGTTTCCAAGGCGCCTTCGGTCATGGCGAGCACGGCCAGCAGCTCGGGCTTGGAACCGGCTTCGATGCCGAAATGCAATGGTCTGCCAAAGTCGAGTATTTCCTCGACGACATGACGTTGTTGATTCACCTTGATGGGGTAAACGCAACAATAGCCGCCGTTGTATTGAAATTCCGTCATGGCCTGTTGAAAGGCCTGATGGATGTCGCCGATCCGCTGTCTGAGAATGTCGGTGAAGCGCAAAAGAACCGGCGGGTTGATGCCGCGGACAATCAATTGATCGATCAATTCCTTGAGGTCGATGCCGATTTGCTCATTGCGGGTCGGGTGTACCGTGACGTTGCCTTTGGCATTGATTGAAAAGAAGCCTTTGCCCCAAGCTTTGATTCCGTAGGTGTCCAAAGAATCCTGGATCGACCACTTCTCCAATATTTCCATCAGGGTTAGTTATCCTTGTATTAGGTAAACCGATCATGGCGAAGATCTGTGTCGTTCTTCCTGCTCATGACTAAAAGGGGCCTATGCGATGAGGTTGCTGTAATTTGTCTGATTATGGCCGTGACTTTTACCCAAAGCAACGGGGGCAGCCTTTGGCACGGATATATTCATTTATGTTGTCGAAACAAACAAGTCAAGATGTCTGTTTTTAGAACCTAAGCCCGGGAATGAGTCCGAGAGCTTAGCGAGCAGTCATTTCATTCAAAAATGGAACAATGAAAAGGGAATATACCAGCGCAAGGTTGCTAAAAGACTTCATATGACTGTTGTACTGAGCGATTAAATAATATTTCAGGAACTGAGTAAGATTTATTGATTATTCGGTCAATGAAAGGAAATAAAATAACTACAAGCGGTATCATCATTTGCCGCTTGGCTTGAGAGGGGGGAACGATGATGCGAAAGCAACATTGGGCTCGATTTTGGATTTGCACGAGCATGTCCGTGCTTTGCTTGGCTTGGATGTTTAGTCAGGCTGCTTCCTTGCAGGCTTTGGATGAGGTTGGTGTCAATTCGCCACCCAACCAGAAGCCAAATGAGGCAGCATTGGATCAGCCTCCTCCTAATCTGATCCAACCTGAAGTACTGACCAAAGGCCCTTTGCACGAAGCGTTTGCTGCTCCTACTCCTTTGGACACAGAAGAGCGACCAAAAGTTGATCGGAGACCTCCGCCCAATGTCGAAGAAATTCCGCCTGAACAGAAGCCGGCGGGTGATAATGTCGTTTGGGTTCCTGGCTACTGGGGTTGGGACCTCGATCGCAAAGATTATGTCTGGGTGAGCGGGTGTTGGCGGGCTATTCCGCCAGGTCGTAAATGGGTGGCTGGGTATTGGCATCAACTTTCGGACGGACAGTATCAATGGGTCTCCGGCTATTGGGCGAACCTGAATCAGCAGCAAACGGAATACCTTCCTGCTCCGCCGGAAAGTCTGGAGATGGGACCAAATATCGCTGCCCCCGACGATGAGCAATTCTGGGTTCCGGGTTGTTGGGTATATCGCAATTCCCGATATCTTTGGCGGCCGGGTTATTGGACTGGTTGGCAAGCGGGCTGGGTTTGGAACCCTGCTTACTACGTTTGGAGTCCCGCTGGTTACATTTATGTAGATGGATTTTGGGATTATTCTTTGCGTCGTCGGGGTTTGGCATTCGCCCCCTGCTACTTCGGTGGCTGGTCTTGGGGTTTAGGGGCATGGGGTTGGCGTTTTGGACTCGGGTTGAGTTATCAGCCTTGGGTTTGCCTGGACTCCGATTATCTGACCGACTCCCTCTTTTGCCGTATTGGTTTTGGTGGTTATTATTTCGGCGATTACTACGGCTTGCGGTGGTGGAACTATGGTTATCGGCCGTGGTTTGGTTGTTATGGCTATCGCCTATACTGCCCCCTGTACAACTACCATCAATGTTTCTACCAAAACCGCAATCCACAATGGCGGAACGATTTGCGGCAGACGTATGATCGACGCATTGACCATCCTGAAAACAGGCCTCCTACCACATTCCGCGATCAGCAACGCCGAAATCGAGACTTGACCCGCCCCACGTCAGCAAAATTAGAACCTCAACAATCGCGCCAATTACCAACGGCCAATCCAGATGTCGCTAAACCTGTCAATCGTTTTGTAAAGCAAAATGAAGCAGCTAAGGACTCGGTGCAGTCTTTTCAAAAACTTGATCGCCAACGAACGCAAGAGTTTGTCAAGCATTCACGAGGTTTAGACTCCACTGTCAATGAAAGAAGAAATATCGAAAGAGGGTTGTCCCAGCAAAGGCAAGTGGATTTGCCGAAAGGCAACAATCCCCCCCCAGCACCAAAAGTACTGACAGCCGCAACGCCAAAATCCACTTTTGTCGGCAAGCCCATTAATTTGCCAACTCCAAGTGTGGAATTGCCGCACCGTTCACCGACAATCAACCGGAGTGAACGAGTACTTTCGGGCGGGAACGCTGGTCCAGGCAGCGGCATGCGTGTATCCCAGACGCCACCACCCGTGGCAGCTCCGAGCACGAGCAGGACGTTCAGACCCACGACCCCAAACAACCAACCATTGGATATGACGCGATCGATGCAGCGGCTGCCAGCGTCGGGATCGAGTCCCACGATCCAACGTTTCCCATCACAGGGTTCGAGCATGCCGTCGCAGCGATTTCCAACTTCAGGTGGATTTGGAGGAGGACAAGGCTACATCCCGCGTTCTGGTTTTCAACCTCCACCCAGTAGTGGACGGGGTTTCCCATCATCGGGTGGATTCCAGCAGCGTGGGTTCAATCCGCCAAGTGGACCCGCACCCACACCACCGCCAAGCCGTGGTGGCGGTCGGCCTGGACGTGGTTAATCGCATAAAGTTCAAAGCTAACATTACCCTCATTCAGGCGATTCTGCATGAGGGTTTTTGTTTGGGATTCGAAGAGTATGAACTATTGCAAGTACTGCACGGCGTTCTGAAACAAGCGCAAGCCGTCGCCATACCGCTTTAAGCCCAGCCGTGTCCAGTGCGGATGCTGAACAGGAAGGACATGCCGTTCGGGATGGGGCATGAGACCTAAAATGCGACCTGTTCTATCGCACAATCCAGCGACATCTCCCTGCGAGCCATTGGGATTATAGGGTTCCATGTCATCGTCACGGCCTGGCGAGTAGTACAAGACACATTGGCCATTTTGTTCCAGTTGTTGCAGTGTGCTCTGGTCGCGGCAAATGAACCTGCCCTCGCCGTGGGCAATCGGGACATACATCTGATCGTAGTTGGTTAGAAATGGACAATGATTTTGCTGGCGTGTTGCTAAAGTCACCCAGCGGTCAATAAACGAGCCCGATTGATTGTAGGTGAGTGTGGCAGGGATGCGTTGCTTCTCATCGGCTGGCACAAGCAGGCCAGCTTTCAACAAGACTTGAAAGCCATTGCAAATGCCAAGAATCAGTTTGCCTGCGTCGCGGAATTGATGAAGAGCATCGGATAATTGATGCTGCAGTCGATAGGCGAGCACTTTTCCTGCAGCCACATCGTCACCGTAGGAGAAACCGCCTGGCAGCACAAGTAATTGATAGGCATGGAGAACGTTGGGTTGCTGAAGCACTTGATTGATGTGGAGCCGATGCGCAGCAGCGCCTGCAGATTCCAGGGCAAAAACCGCCTCTAAATCGCAATTAGTGCCGGGTGCTCGCAGTACGAGAGCTGCAACCTTGGCCATGCCATGCTCCCATGCGTCTGAAGTTAATCTCGATATCAAACAAAATCACTAGGGCTTGGCTATCAAAGCAAAGTTGATTATAGAGGTTTAGGTTCTATTTGATGCAGTTTCGAGACATCTATCATGAATGTTGCCGTTCAAGAGGCTAGAAAGCCACTTTCGTGGAAAAAAAAGTTCGTTTTCGCATGCGTCATGGCTGTTGGGTTGCCCATTTTACTTGAGTTAGCCAGCCGTGTACTTTTTGGCTGGAATCGACATTGGTTGGATTGCCATCGGCCTCATGCTTCGTTGGGATGGTGTTTACGCGAAGGATGGTCTGGTAAATGGAGTTGGACGGGTGGTTATTCACACATCAATGCACAAGGTATTCGAGATGATGAAGACATCGGCCCCAAAGCCAGTCATGAAAAGCGTTTGTTGATTGTGGGCGATAGTGTCACATTTGGTGCGAATGTCAAAACCAATGAAACCTATCCGAAACAAATTCAGCAATCCTTGCCGTCGCACCAACGCCATTGGCGAATCCTCAACGGCGGCGTCACTGCCTACGATTCATCTCAGGAAGCTGAATGGCTGGAAGAATTTGGCTGGCCATTGCAACCTGATGCTTTGTTCGTGGCGTTTTGCCGCAATGACACCTGTGCTTCTCCCAGAAAAGCCAGTCCTGTGAATTCAAAGGTCAGCCAATGGCTATCAGAACATTCGCTGCTTTATTTCAAACTCGAACGGATTTACGGTCGCGCTCGAGCAGCATGGAATGGACCAGCTGGAGAAATAACCTCGTTGGTCGATCCAAAAGCATCCATGGAGGGTTGGCCCATGGTAGAACAAGCCTATCGCCAAATCGCAGCTTCTGCCAAAGCCAAAGGCGTGCCTGTGGCCATATTGATTTGGCCGACGATGGACTATCTGAGCGGCAAACAGCCGGATGATTTAACGTCCAAACTAAACGGTCTTGCTGCTGAGCTTGGTTGGCAAGTGATCGACTTGGAACCCGCTTTCAAACCGTGCGATGCAAAAATGTTCCTAGCGGGCGATCCCGTACATCCAAGTGCATATGGATTTGCCAAGGCCACGGAACATATCATGCACGAATTGCCACGAATCCAATGGCTTCAAGGAACTGAGATATCACGCCGTTAAGCAATGGTCCATTTCGACGACCACATTTCTGGGGGTAGAATTTCTATCCCCAGACCATGATTTCTTGACCGATAGGCTCTACCCATGGCGTATAATGAGGCCACTGCCTGATTCCCTGCCCCTATGGAGTAAAGCCGATGAATCTGCAAACCAATAAACCCTGCCCTGATTGCCATGCCATGGATGAGAGCCAGGTTGATCGCCGAGGCTTTTTGCAAACAGTTGGAAGCGTTGCCTCCTTAGCCTCAATGGCAGGACTTCCTTTACTAGACGCTGTGCCAGTAGCAGCAGCCCCGCCGACACCAAACAGTGCACCGGAAACGGCAGTTAAAGCCTTTTACGATTCCTTGTTGCCTGAACAAAGAAAAATCATCTGTTTTGATTGGAACCATGAAGAAAGCAAACGCGGAATCTTGCGAACGCGGGTAGCTAACAATTGGCAGATCACGCCTCCGACCATAGATAGCACGTTTTACAACAAAGAACAGAAAGTTATTTTGCACGACATTTTCAAAGGTTTGTTTAATCCCGAATGGTATCCAAAAATACTGAAGCAGCTGAAAGATGATACCGGCGGCAAACCCTGGGGAGCCGGCCAAAGTGTGGCCGTGTTTGGCAAGCCTGGGCAAGGGAAGTTTGAATTTGTCATGACCGGCAGGCATCTCACTATCCGTGCCGATGGCAACAGCGAAGACCAAGTCGCCTTGGGCGGGCCTATTTTCCATGGCCATGCGGCGGAGTCCTTTAATGAAAAACCGAACCATCCAGGCAATGTCTTTTGGCATCAGGCCTTGAAAGCAAATGAAGTCTTCAAAATGCTGGACGGCAAACAGCGGCAAGTCGCTTTGGTCAAACCGACACCGCATGAAGCCGAAGTGGCATTTCGCGGTGATAAGGGAGCCTTTCCAGGAATTCCGGTCACGGAGATGTCGAGTGATCAGAAGGCCTTGGTTGAAGCGACTCTCAATTGCCTGATCGAACCTTATCGTCAAGAAGACCGGGATAAGATCATGCAGTGCTTGAAGCATCAAGGCGGATTGGATAAATGCAGTTTGGCCTTTTATCAAGACGATGACCTCGGCGAAGATGGGGTTTGGGATAATTGGCGTTTGGAAGGCCCCAGTTTTGTTTGGTACTTCCGCGGCAATCCACACGTGCATATTTGGATCAATGTGGCCATGCAGCCAAATATCAAACTCAATGCCGATGGATGATCAGTCCGAGGCGGGGTGAGTGGTTGCGAAGTCAGCAACAAGGGCGGTTTCTCTTGTAGAAAAGGTGCTTGGCCGGTTGGCAGCGAATGCCAACTGCTATAATAGCCGACATCGAATCTGAGTAAGGGAAACCCATGGAACATCCCATCCGCATCGGTGCCGTGGCTTATCTGAACACGAAGCCGCTGATTCATGACTTTGCAAAGTTAGCTCCACAAGCGGAGTTGATCCTTGATCTGCCATCGCGATTGGCTGATCAACTTCAAGCGGGAACGATCGATGTCGGACTCATTCCCGTTGTTGAGTACTTTCGCGGCCAAGACTACCAGATCATTCCCAACATTTCGATCGCCTGTCACGGTCCTGTATTAAGTGTTTCGCTATTCAGTCGAAAGCCATGGCAGGAGATTCAAACGCTTTCTTTGGATGAAGGTTCAAGGACCAGCGCTGTTTTACTCCAAGTCCTTGCGAAGCAAAAATATGGGTTGAATCCAAAATGCTCGCCGCTCAGCATGCAGACGGATGCGGAAACAGTGAATACCGATGCCGTGTTACTCATAGGCGACCGGGCCATGCGAGCGGATTTGCCAGGCTTCCCTTACATCTATGATTTAGGCCAGGAATGGTGGGAATGGACGGGGTTGCCATTTGTGTTCGCTGTTTGGGCTGTGCGTTCGGGCGTGGATTTGGGAACAACCGGAAGAGCGCTCATGGAGGCGAAAAACCGAGGTTTAGCCCAAGTCGCGTCTATTGCTCAACAACAAGCGCAACTGCTGCAATTAGATCCAGCTTATTGCCGCCGCTATTTGTCGCACATCATTCGCTTCGATTTAGGGCCCCGCGAACTGGAAGGGTTGCGCTATTTTCAAAAGCTTGCCTTGGCCCAAGGCCTAATTACACAGGCGCAGTCCATCCGTCTGTATCCACTCGAAACTCAAGAATCGTTGCTCGTTTAAGCTCAACTGAAAAACAATCTCCACAGCCTTGCAGCAGTGCTCGCTTGGCGATCTAGGGCGAAATATAAGACGTATTGTCTATATCTTCGGCATAAAAAATGTGTAACCAAAAGGATTGGGCTACACAGAAGGCGGGATCGGTGAGTTAATTGAGCAAAAAACGATTGCGGCAGAATCACTTACACCCGTCGTTAATTGGCGTACTTGGCGGCATTCCAAAGCATGAAGGCCAAGCGTTCACGCAATTGTTGCATGCGCTTTTCCTGAACTAAACGATAGGAAAGCCAGATGTAATAGATACCAGCGACGGCAAAAGTCTGAGCAAGATAAACTTCCATAATTATACCTGTGCATGAAATGTCGGTTCGGATCAAAGCGTTTGCATCGTGCGAACACAATATTCATACCCTACAATTCATAACAAAGCAAACGACCATACCAGAAAAAACGGCATTACAGCGAAAATCTGAGTGATTTTGTAAATTATGCCTTATGAACTAAGCGGTTGTGTTTTTTGGTCTGGTCAGCTTTGATATGCCAACCACAGTCGCCGCATGTTGGGGCTTTCGTGAAACAGGTTCCACAATAAAACGGGCCACCATGGAAGAACTGCTCGAAGCGTTCACGATCTTCTGGGGTCAATTCAGCAGGGTCGGGTAATAATGAGGAATCATTACCACAACCATCACAAGCTCGACCGCTGACTTTCTCCATAATCTCAGCGTAATGATCGTGCAGCCATTTGGGTAACACCCCGCCGCCACGGCACATGGGGCAAGTCATTTCTAACTGGGCCACGATGGCTTTACGGATGAAGGCGCTCTTGTTCGGTAATTCATTGAGAATATCGGCCAGGTCTTTTTCAACTTTGAAAGCGACGACCGCTGTTTTGGGGCTTTTATTTTGTGACATCTCACTGCCTTTTGATCTGAATTATAATATCGATGCAACTTGGTAATACGTTTATTGTAAGCCAACAAGATGTTGCATGCAATCACCGACGCGTTCCGCATGGTGCCATTTCATGTCATGGGCAGTCTTTTGCGTGCGGACTGAGAGAGTGCATTTGCAGCTGGTTTTTGCATTTCTTCTTTTTCCCAACGATCGATTTCTTCCATCAACACATCCACCATTTCAGCTTCGCTCACGGTTCGAAGCATCTCGCCACGTTTGAAGATCATCCCCTTGCCTCGGCCGGCCGCAATGCCAAGGTCAGCCTCCTTGGCTTCGCCGGGGCCGTTGACGACGCAGCCAAGCACGCTGACCTTAACGGGAGTTTTTCGACCTTGAAGACGCTCCTCAAGTTTGGCGATAATAGCTTCGAGATCAATTTCCAATCGGCCACAAGTTGGGCAGGCGATGATTTCAGGTTTACGCACACGGCGCTGAGTGGCTTGTAAGATGTCGAAAGCTGCCTGAATTTCGGGAACCGGGTCGCCTAAAAGGCTAATGCGAATGGTATCGCCAATCCCGTCCAAAAGAATCGGCGCTAAACCACAAGCGGATTTGATGATCGCGTAGGGTGGTTTGCCGGCTTCGGTCACGCCGATGTGCGTTGGATAATGGGCCTGCTTGGCATACAGGCGATAGGCTTCAACGACCGTTGCCACATCGCTTGATTTGAGCGACACAATCATTTCGTGATAGTTTTCACTTTCAGCGATTTCAATGTAACGCAGAGCGCTATCCACCATGGCTGGCGGACACGGGTAGCCATATTTCATGGCGAATTCCCGTTCCAAACTGCCGGCATTGACGCCGATGCGCATGGGAATGCCTTTGGCTTTGGCTTTGCGCAAAACCTGGCGGAATCGATCCATGCCACCAATGTTACCGGGGTTGATGCGTATTTTGTCAATGGGGTGATCCAAGGCCATGAGGGCCATTTTGTAGTCAAAATGGATGTCCACAATGAGCGGTATTTTTATCCGCTTTTTAATCTCGCTCAGCACGGAAGCATCTTCTGGTTTTGGAACGGTTACACGGACCAGCTCACAACCGGCTTCTTCCAATCGATGAATTTGTGAAATGGTGGCCTCGACATCATGTGTGTCAGGCGTGGTCATCGATTGAACGACAATCGGGTGATCGCCACCGATGATGACGGAGCCAACAGCGACTTCCCGAGTTTTGTGACGCTGAAACGGCGATTGATACATTGGCCCTGGTTGGTCAGTATTGCCATTGCTCATGAGAAACGCCTTTAGGGTTGAAATGCCATGGGTTGCAATTGGGTAGCCATTCCATGATGCCAGCCATCACGGTTGCGTCATGGAAGCGCGCAACTTTGTTACCGTCATTTTAGTAGAACTTAAACTGCTGCATATGGTTCCAAAACAGCGCAACCAAGCGGAATTGGCCTTGCACTAGGGGGCAATGCATGTTATCGCCTTCCCCCGCAAGGGGGATACGTCATGAGACCATGGGCGAAATGGTGCTTGATATTGTGCCTGATTAGCGGGTGCAATACGACTATGTCAACCACTTTGAACAATGGCATGGTCATTGAAAGCGCAGCCAAAGGCTGGATAGCCATTGAACAAGTTGAATCGGGCAATGTTTCCACATTCCGACTTGGTTCCAAAATGGTGGATGTTCATCCCGATGCTGTTTTTATCGATGGAGCACGTGTCTGTTGGATTCCAGCGGGAACCGAAGTTCTACGGGTAGACCTGGATAAAAACCGCCTTGTTGTCGAAGCAGACGGCAAATTACTGCATTCCCAAAATAATTAGTAGATATCTTTGTCTAATCTAGTTTGCGGATTACAACCCAAGTTCCTTTTATTGCTTGGCGCTTCCGGGAAAAAAAGTGTTTAATGGGAGGTATAAAAACCTTCCTTTGGTACGCATCCCGGAGATACTGATGCCGCATCAAACCCGTCGTGATTTCCTTCGCGAATCAGCAATCATTGCTGCTGCTTCAGCCGCTTTGGCTGGTGAGGCCATCGCCGAGCCGAAGTATTTGCCAACCCCTAAGAAAGTTGGAGCCAACGACAAACTACGCGTCGCTGTTCTAGGGTTTAATGGCCAGGGCTTGAGTCATATTAAAGCATATGCGGCATTGCCCGATACGGAAGTTGCCATCGTATGTGATTGTGATGCCAATCTGGCGGGAAAGGGCATCAAGGCCGCCGAAGCGATCCAAAAAACCGCTCCCACGTTTGAACAAGACTTACGCAAAGTAATGGAAGACAAATCCATCGACATTGTCAGCATCGCCATGCCCAACCATTGGCATGCCCTCGCTGCGATATGGGCAGTGCAGCATGGCAAAGATGTCTATGTAGAAAAGCCGGTCAGCCATAATGTCTTCGAAGGTCGGCGACTGGTGGAAATCGCACGCGCGCATAATCGCATCGTGCAAACGGGAACGCAGTCGCGCAGCAACAGCGGCATGCGTCAAGCCATCGAATACCTGCATTCGGGCAAATTAGGGCCAATCAAAGTGGCGAAAGGCCTTTGCTACAAGTTTCGGCCGAGTATCGGTCCGAAAGGCGAGGGAAGTGTTCCCAAATCCGTCGATTACGATTTATGGTGCGGACCTGCACCTTTGAAACCCCCGCAACGAACACGGTTCCATTATGATTGGCATTGGTTTTGGGATTACGGCAACGGCGATCTCGGTAACCAAGGCATCCACGAAATGGATAAAGCCCGCTGGGGGCTGGGCCTCAAAGGGCTGTGCCAGCGCGTCATCAGCTTTGGCGGTCGCTTGGGATACACCGATGCTGGCGAGACCGCCAATACACAAGTCTCTTGCTTCGATTATGGAGATGCACACATTATCTTTGAAGTACGAGGCTTGGTCACTTCGGACCCAATGGGAAAAAACCGCGGCAAGAACTTCGTGGGCAACATTTGGTATGGATCGGAAGGCACCATGGTCAGCTCGAGCTACGATGCAGCCGTGGTGCTGGATGTCAACAACCAGGAAGTGACGCGTTTCAAAGGCGGAGGCAATCACCATGCCAATTTCATCAAGGCGGTGCGTAGCCGCAAACAGGAAGATTTGCACGCCGACATCGAGGAAGGGCACCTTTCGTCAGCCTTGTGTCACCTGGCCAATATCAGCTACCGCCTCGGGACGCAGCATGCATTAGCCGGATTGAACTTTGACAGCCCTTTCAGTTGTTTGAACAATGAGGTGGTTCGGCTAGCGGAGCACCTGAAGGACAACAAAATGGAAGTCAACGCGGACTTGCGCATCCACTTGGGTGCTAATTTGGCATTCGATGCCACCCATGAGCAATTTATCGGCGCCAAGGAAGCCAATATCCTACTCAGTCGGGAATATCGCAAGGGGTTTGAAGTTCCAGGTCGATCAGCATAAGATAGTTCATTCCAAAGGACGACAGGCCCACCCAAGTTTTGGGGTGGGCTTGCGTTTTTCCCTTTGTGGTCTTACCGCTTGAATCGATGAAACGTACGAGGCCAGGCCGTGGAAAGTGCCATACAACATGCTGAACTTCTGATTGAAGCATTAAGCTATATTCGTGCTTTTCGCGACAAGCTCACCGTCATCAAGCTGGGTGGTTCCGCCATGGAAGACCCGGACGCCCTGCGTTCCACCTTGCAGGACGTGGTCTTTATGGAAACCGTGGGCATGAGGCCCATTTTGGTGCATGGCGGAGGCAAAGCCATAGACCGGGCGATGCAACGTGCTGGTTTAATTCCACAAAAAATCAAAGGGCGGCGTGTGACCGATGACGCGACCCTGAAAATTGTAACGGATGTTTTGCAGAATGAAATCAATGCAGATATCGTTAGACAGATCCAGGTTCTTCAAGGACAGGCCGTTCCACTGCATACCGGCGTTTTACAAGTTTTGTTCGGTCGAAAGATTACCATCCCTGACGAACAGGGCAAACCCCTGGATTTAGGCCGAGTAGGTACCGTGACGTGGGTCAATCGTCCACTGATCGACAATTTCTGCCGTGCGGGTACAGTGCCCGTGATCCCGTGCATCGCGCTTGACGATCAGGGCCAAGGATTGAACATCAATGCCGACACCGCTGCCGCCGCTGTGGCCATCCATATGCAAGCTGAGAAGCTGGTGCTGTTGACGGACACGCCAGGAATCCTCCGCCAACGCGATGACCCGCAATCGCTCATCCATCATATGAACACCCAGCAATGCTCTGCATTGATTGAGCAGGGTATCATCGACAGTGGGATGTTGCCCAAGGTGGAAGCTTGCCTGGATAGTTTGCGAGCCGGTGTCAAGAAAACGCATATTATTGACGGCCGCGTGCGCCACTCCTTGCTGCTCGAAATCTATACCGATGTGGGCGTCGGGACCGAAATCGTCTTATAGGTATCAGGATATGACAACTGCACAGCCATTGCCTTCCGCTGAGACCATCAAGCTCTTTGATCGCTATGTCATCAGCAATTACACGCGCTACCCGGTATGTCTGGTGCGTGGGGCGGGTTCAGAAATCTGGGATGCCGAAGGGAATCGGTATATTGATTTTTTCCCTGGGTGGGGCTGCAATTTGCTAGGGCATTGCCCGCAGCGCGTTGTCCAGGCAGTGCAGGAACAGGTCAGCCAGCTCATCCACGTACCGAACACCTGGTATATGGAGGCTCAAGGCCGCTTTGCACAAGCCCTTTCAGAACGCAGTTTCGGCGGCAAAGTGTTCTTTTGCAACAGCGGAACGGAGGCCAACGAAGCAGCCATCAAGCTGGCCCGTCTATGGGGACAAGGACGGTATAAAATCATTACGACGGAAGGCAGTTTTCATGGCCGTACCATGGGGTCGCTTACCGCCACGGGACAACCGAAGTACCACCACGGAGTGGAGCCGTTATTGCCAGGTTTTCAATATGCTGCATATGGTGATGTCACCGCTGTGGAACAGCTCATTGACGACCATACGGTCGCCATTTTGGTTGAGCCGATACAAGGCGAGGGGGGCGTGAACATCCCTCCGCCAGGCTATCTCGAATCGCTCCGTGCCTTGGCTGACAAGCACCGACTGCTGCTCATGCTCGATGAGGTGCAAACAGGAATGGGTCGCACCGGCAAATGGTTTGCCTATCAACATACCTCGATTGAACCCGACGTGATGACGTTATCCAAAAGCCTGGCGGGAGGAATCGCATGTGGGGCCTTGGTCGCTCGCTCTGAGGTTGCCTGTTTTCTGAAACCGGGAACCCATGCGGCCACTTTCGGCGGCAATCCTATCGCTTGTCGAGCAGGTCTTGCTTACATTGAAACCGTGGACGATGAGCAACTGTTGGCCAAGGGACAACAGCTTGGCGAACGCTTTAGAGATCGCCTCAACGCACTCAAGCAACGCTGTCAGGCCATCAAGGAAGTCCGCGTCCGCGGGGCCATGATCGGCATCGAATTAAATCAAACAGCCAAGCCGTTTGTCGAAGCCTGCTTGCATAAACAATTGCTGGTGAATGGAACCCGCGAAAATGTCCTGCGCTTGCTGCCTGCACTCAACCTGCCCGTAGAACTTTTCGAAAAAGGTTGCGCCATCCTTGAGAGTGTCCTAGTGCAAGGAGCATAAACTCCTTGATATCCATGACAGTGCATAGCTCCGTAAATGAATGATCAGGTGCCCGATGCAGCATTTTCTTAGTTTGATGACCATTGATCGCAACACGATTGAACAGCTTCACTTGGCATCCAAGCATTATAAAACACAACAAGCCAGCGGTATACGCACCTTGAACTTATCGGGCAAAGTGTTGGGCTTGGTCTTTGAGAAACCGTCGTTACGCACGCGGGTCAGCTTTCAGTCCGCAGCGGCCCAGATGGGTGGTTCAAGCGTTTATCTTTCCGGCAGCGATGCAGGATTAGGCACACGGGAAACCACGGCCGACTTTGCACGGGTGATGTCTCAATATGTTGATGCAATCGTGTTGCGAACGTTCGCTCATGCTACGGTTGAGGAATTTGCCAAGCATGCGCGATGCCCTGTGATCAATGGCTTGTCGGATGATTCGCATCCATGCCAGGCCCTAGCAGACCTGTTTACCATTCGCGAACATTTTGGTGACGTGACCGGCAGGCATCTGGTCTTCGTCGGTGACGGAAACAATATGGCTCGGTCCTTGGCCGTTGGCTGTGCTCATTTGGGCATGCAGTTCACGCTGGTGGCACCGTCTGGGTATCGTTTCGATGCAGCCTTTTTGGATCGATTGGCTAAAAGATTCACGCCAGCACTCATGCCGCGGACCGAACGCTTGGCAAAAGCAATTCCCAAAGCAGATGTCCTTTACACCGACGTCTGGACCAGCATGGGGCAGGAATTGGAACGGGAAGATCGGCTGCAAGCGTTCGCCCCTTTTCAGCTGAATCAGCATACCATCAAGGAACTACCCGCACACGCCATCATTATGCACTGCTTGCCAGCTCATCGAGGCGAGGAAATTACCGATGAGGTCATTGATGGCCAGCAGAGTGTGGTTTTCACTCAGGCTGGCAATCGCTTGCACGTTCAGAAGGCGCTATTGGCTTGGCTTATGCTTGAACAAACACAGTAAAAGTGTCAGGCCAACAAGAAATCACACAGTGCGATCTAATGAAAGCAGACAACGAAAAAGGGAAATGGCATGACAGCCCGACATGACGGCAGAGCTTCGAATCAATTACGCCCGCTTGCCTTCAATCTGGACGTGCCCAGCCACGCAGCCGGGCGCGTCATTGCATCCATGGGCCAAACGGTCGTCCTTTGCACGTGCACTGTGGATATGAAAGTGCCCGAATTTCTCGCTGGTCAAGGCAAAGGCTGGTTAACGGCAGAATACAGTATGCTTCCAGGCAGCACCCTGACGCGAAAAGCACGTGATCGCAGCGGCAAAGTAGATGGCCGAAGTGTGGAGATTCAACGCCTTATCGGCAGGGCATTGCGTACGGTTGTGGATCTCAACAAAATCGGTGAACGGACATTGTGGATTGATTGCGATGTATTGAAGGCGGATGGTGGCACGCGCACCACCAGCATTAATGGCGCTTATTTGGCCTTAGCTGGAGCTTTACACTCCATTCGTGCAAACTTGCCATTTCCGTTGAAAGACATCCTCAAGGGGAGCGTGGCAGCGGTGAGTGTTGGGTTGAGCGCTGGTGAGGTTTTGCTCGATTTGGATTATCTCGAAGATAAGGATGCCGATGTGGATCTCAACTTGGTGATGACCGGCCAACAAGAATTCATCGAAATCCAGGCAGGTGGGGAAGAAGCCACGTTTAGCACAGAGCAATTGGAGCGGATGGTAACTGTGGGTAAGACAGGCATTGCAGCCATAACAGACAAGCAGCTGTCCATCCTGTCGGCACAATGGTCTATAGACTAAAATAAATTTTCTGCTATCTTCCCGAGCGAAAGCATGCAGCTGAAGCAGGGGAGATGGCCCAATGATTGAATCTCCCTCTGATTTGTGAATGGGAAGCAAGCACTGAACAGGGAGGTTCGCCATGTCAAAATATTGCGATCGACTCGCAGTGATGGCCTTTTTTTGCTGCGTTGCCACATCCTTGTGGGCTCAAGCACCTAACCAACAAGTACCAACCGATTACTGGCTAACGGCGAAAAACGGACAGTATGTGATTTATATGGCCAGTTTCCGAGGCGATGAAGCCCAATCATTGGCGGTCGATCTCGTTACGGAATTGCGAAAAACGCACAAGCTACCAGCTTTCGTGTTTCGCCGCTTGGATGAAGATGCATTGGCAGAGAAAGAACGATTGCGGCAGGAGTATATTCGCCGATACGGAGCTGACGCAGCCAAAAACATGAAAAAAGTCATGGTGCTCGAGGAGTATGCCGTCGTTGTGGGGCAGTACGCCAATCAAGATGCTGCCCGCAAAGACCTGGATCGTATTAAGAAAATTCCAAAACCAACGAATCTGCCCATATTTTCTTCTTTGCAAGTTTGGACGGATCCACGCAATAAAGACGCCCAGGGGCAGATGTATGGCGTTGGCGATCAAATCAAAGAAAAGAAGTTCGACACGTTCAACTTTGCTTTTGTGACCCGCAACCCGTTGATGCCTCGAATGGCACACAATCAGCCAGACAATGCTTTGCAAGTGTTGAACCAAGCGGAAAAGTATTCCTTGCTGAACTGTAAGAAACCATACACCTTGGTCGTGATGGAATTTCGTGCTCCTGTTGAAATCAAGGAAAGCAAACCCAGCGTTTTCGACCAGGCTGTCCTATCCGGTTCGCGCAGTCCCTATGCACCTAGCCAGAATTACCTGGAATATTCACTTAATTTGGCACAACGGCTTTCTGAAGTGTTACGGGACAATGGCCGTGGCTATGAAGCTTATTTGCTGCACACACGAACCTCAACCCTTGTGACGGTAGGAGCATTTGATGGACCAGACGACCAAAAGCTGCTAGAAACCAAGAAGCAGCTTGCAGGCATGGAAGTCGCGGGTGTCAAACTCTTGCAAGTTCCTTACCCTTGCAAGGTACCGAAATAAGAAAGCTTCTAATCAAATCGAATCCGCACAGCTCACACCTAACTCGTGTGGGCTGTTTGCATCTTTAGGTTGGTGACCTGGTTTGAATTGACCTCTTCCAAGGCATCACTTAAGATAAACGAAAGCAACCCATATGTTTATCTGGAATGGATTTAGGAAACGATGAGTTACGGCGGTCAAGACGCAGTTGACTATTCCACCGCGCGCGGTCGCGATTGGCCCAGTGTGCGCCAATTCAGCGTTTTTGTGCAAAATCGTGTCGGCTCACTCATGGACCTGGTCCGGAAAATTGAGTCTTCGCAAAATCGCATCGTCGCATTAATGGTGGTTGATTCTGCTGACTGTTCCATTGTCCGAGTCGTTTTGAGTGAGCCAGAACGGGCTTGTGAGACGTTCAATTTGGGTAAGTTGCCTTTTTATGAAAGCGATTTGTTGGTTGTGCAGATTCCAGCAGGGTCGCAACCCCTGGCCCAAATATGCAAAGCCCTATTGGCTGCGGAAATCAACATCCATTACGCCTATCCATTGCTGATCGAACCGAAAGGACACGCAGGTCTGGCCATGATGGTTGACGAACACGAAACCGCAGTTGCGACTTTACAAAAGTTAGGATTCAAGTTATTCACAGAAGCTGATTTGCAAGGTACTTCGTAGCCAAACCGGCTGGAGCTAGCCCGAGTGAAAGAGTTGTATTTTTACGGCACGACGATTGGCTGGCTCTTATTGACGGGCTTGGGCATAGTTCCCATTGTTCCCGAGGAAGTTGCCGTCTCTGGCGTTGGTGTGGCGGCGCATAAGAGCGGTTTGACCGGCGTTTGGATGGTGTTGGCCTGGGTGTGTTGCATCGTTGCCATCATATTCGCAGATATCATCCTCTACAGTTTGGGCCGTTTTGGCGGCCATTGGTTTTTCAATCTGCGTTGGATTCGGTACTTGCTCCCTGAAGAGCGTAAAGCCAAAATCATTGATGGCTTCCACAGCCATGGCATCAAATTTTTATTGTCGGGCCGCTTGTTGCCTGGGATTCGGTCTGCCATTTTTATCATGGCAGGCGCCATTCATTATCCCATCGCCAAGTTTGTCCTGGCTGACGCGATTTCTATTCCCGTGATCAGTTTCTTTTTCTTTGGTAGCTATTTCGCTTCTGATTTTATCAGCGAAGTGATCAGCCAAATGCATGGGGCCCAATCCTGGCTGTTGATCATCGGCTTGGCAGCCCTTGGCATTTTCGTTGCCATACGCTTCTATCAATTCATTCGTAACCGTGCCAAAACCAACAATTTTGAAGCACCTCATATTCCTGGCCTGCATGCGTTGGGCTTAGATGGCCATGAACACAAGCACCAACATCAAAATCCTGCCAACAACGCGCACACGCACTCGACCAATGCCGTAGGCACTCCCGCACACAACGATTCCAAATCAGAATCAACAATCTCGCCTTCGTGAACCTGTATTACTTTTTTGATTGGTCGGCCGATGATTGGGGCTTGAGCGAACCATCGGGTCGTAAGCGCGTGAAATAATCGCGAAATTGCCGCTCGAATTCGGGTAATGGCTGGTCAACGAGCTTTTCGAATAGAGCCGTTTGATCTTTACTGGAACTTGATGTCAAAACGAATTGATGCATGGCTTCCTTGCCGAGCAATTTGCGGTCAAAGGCAAGGTAATAAGCTAAGGCCCAAGCAGCCAGGTAGGTTCGATCGGCCGCGTATGCTTCTGTGGAATGGTGGACATTGAACTGGGCAGCATCCGCTTGAAGGAGATCGCGTACCGAAAGCAAAGACCCATCTTTGAGAGCTGCCTGCAGGGCCGTCAGCCGAGTGGTGTCCACATGGCCGACCCGCAACTCCCCGGTTTCGACCACAGCCGTTTCAAAAATCTGAGCCAACCCTTCGTTCAGCCAGCGCGGTGTTTGCAATTCGCGGTGTGGATAAACGTAATGATCAAGGAAGGCATGAAAAGCTTCATGATACAACATGGCAAAAAACTGCTCGCGGAGTTTGTCGAGGGTCGATTGATTATCTTGGTTGGTCAACCGAATTTGCAGTTGCAGTTCTTTGATCTGTTGCAGTAAATGATGAGGAGGTTTACCGGAATAATGTTTCAGCAATCGTTGATGATAGTCGTTGATGGCTTTCAGCTTTTCTTGATGTTCGGCTTCGGTTCGTTTGAGCGAGGCTTCGAGCCGGTCCAAATCACTACCAGCAACCATGAGATCCTTGCGGGCATCATAATAAGCAGGATTAAGTAAGTTCAGACCCTGCTTGAGCAGCCACTGCCGATACTCATTCATGTTGCGAAACAGCAGCACTTTCACGGGCTGCTTTGGCTGCAAACGCGCTCCCAGGTTGTCGACGTAGGCCTGAAAAATGTCCTCAAGCCGAACAACCACCTGGCGAAAAAAAGTGGCATCGATATTCGAAGTGATTTCAAAATACTTGCCTTTGTAGGTTCGACCTTCTTCTTTCGGATTTAATTCCCAGTCATGCAGGCTGACGGTTACTTTCGCCATGCGTTCTTTTTCGCGCTCACCATTACGGTCGAGTTGGTTCAACCGGTTGGCCAATTCGCGGCGTTCTGCAGGTGTCAAACGAATCAGTTGATCGATCTCGTCTTTGTCAAACGTTGTGTCAAAGACCAAGGTTTTCACACCCGGATTGCGAACCACATAACGAAAATGAATCTGGTCCAATTGCTCGGAAACCAAGAGGCCATCAAAGCGATGGCCATTTTTTAAGCGAATTTGATCGTACTTCCAATCGTCTGCCGAGGCCTGGACCATGCCCAAAACGTGACAAACAACGAGAAATAGGAAGCCTGTGGTAAAGAGCAATCGACCGTTCATCGCTTCCCTCCAACCCTCAGCAGGGTCACCCGAGTTCGCCAGTTACCCTAATTAACTTCTATTGAAACAAAGACGAATAGAATGAGCCAGCGTTCCGAGCAAAAAAGGGAAAAAATGACATATCTCCCCTTGACCACATCGTTAAGTATGCTAATGTCCCGCGCTCGCAATGGAATCACTAGCCATCGTGCGAACATACAGGTCAAGCGGCCTGTCGCGGATGGAAATGAACCACGAAATGTCCACCGTTGACCCGTTTTGCATGGGGGAACAAGCGAAATTGGGACGGCGGACCAGGGATGGCCGGACGCTGAAAGGAGGCAGGGGTGAGAAGGGTAATTTGGGTCGCCTGGTTAGGCGGCTGGGCACTGACTGGAGTCATTCCCTCAGTGGCCCTCGCGCAAAATCGAACGGTCGAGACAAGCCCAGTGGATTCCAAGGTGCAGAAGCCACGCACGCTGCTCGATACGGCCGTTCAGCTCTTCTATAAGTCGGAATATGAAGAAGCCGACGCGTATCTGCAGCAAGCAGTTCAGGTCCGTGACCAGCTCACGCCATCGGAACAAGCTCGTCTCGACGACACGCTGCGTCGCAATAACGATGCGTTGAAGGGGCGGCGAGTGGCATTGGAAAATCTGCAAAAGGCTAGCGAAGCCATCAACAGTGGCCGCAACAAGGAAGCGGAAACTCTGCTCAAAGGTTTGCAGAGCAGCCGTTACTTGAAAGCCGAAGAGCGTCAGATCGTCTCAACGATGATGACGCAGGTGCGCGGTAAAGGTGCTCCGGTGCGTGGCACGGCTACGTCCATGCCCAAACAGGACCCAGACAGCTTGATGACCGATGCACGCCGGGCTTTTGAACGTCGCGATTACGACCAAGCAGAAAGTCTGGCACAAGCGGCCAAGGCTGCTGGTTACAAGGCTTATATGCCTTGGAGTGACACGCCTGAAAAACTGATGAAGGAAGTGGCCACGGCTCGGAGTAAAGCCGCTGCCTCCGGCATGAACTCCACCGCACGGACCACGCCTTCGACGGATACCAAGATTCAGATAGCCCGCGAGAAACTCGAGCAGGCCAAGATGGCCGTCATGGCGGGCGACCTCATGACCGCTCGTGCTCTGGTCCAGCAAGTTGAAGAGATGAAGGTCAATCTGGCCAGTTGGGAACCGGTCAACGTCGAAAAGCTCAAGAACGAAATTGCCAAAGCGGAAGCACGCATGGGCAAAGGCTCGACGACGTCTGGACCCATGAATCAAGCGCCGCTGCCTTCGGGTGATCCCAAGGTCTTGGTGAAAGAAGCACGCAAAGCGCTGGATGCGGGCGATCTGGATCGCGCCGAAGAAATGGCCAAGGCCGCTCGGCTGCAACACTACAAGCCAGGCTTGTTCGACGACACACCGGAGAACATACTGGCTGATATCGTCAAAGCCCGCGAAAGTGCCAATAAAGATAAAGCGACGCAGATGCTGGCCGATGCCCGCAAACTGCTCAACGAAGGTCGCTTTGACGAAGCCGAAAAACTGACCTATCAAGCGGAAGCGCTGCGAAAGAGCTACCCCATTTGGTACATGGGTGAACGCCCCGACCGTTTGCGTTCGGAAATCGTGCAGAAACGCCGGGTGGCCAGCAAACCCAACCTGCCTTCGCTGCTCGATCCGTCAAAGTCGCAAGTGGCTTCAACGAAGCAAACAGACAAGGCTCCGAGCGTGACCAGCGTTGCCAATTTGGATCCGCGGCAGCTGCAGGCACAACAAATGCTCATGCAGGCCCGCATGCATGTCAATCGTGGTGAATACAAGACCGCGATCGATCTGGCCACGCAGGTCAAACAGATGAACGTCATCCTGCCCGCTGGCAGCGACACGCCTGATCAAGTGATCAAGGCAGTCGAAACCGTGATGGCGGCTGGCGATCTCAAGACGAATCCTGCCGAGGCAGAAATGGTGCGCCGCAAGGCTCTGCAACATTTGGCTGACGCTCGCCTGGCCCAGAAGCAAAACAAGTTGGTGGAAGCTCTGCAGTGCGTGCAGCAGGCCAAACACCTGAACGCCTTCTATCAACCACAGGATGAAACGCCGGAAAGCATCATGGTCGAGCTTAAAGCGGCCGCGATGAATTCGGTCAAAGTTTATACGGATGCCGCCTTCACTTTAGAAGCTCAGGGCAAGGTGAAGGAAGCGGTGGACTACCTGAAGTACGTGCAGCAGTTGTGCCTGGCTTACAGCCTGGATGCATCCCAGGCCACGACGGCCATGGCGAAACTGCAGGACAAGCTGAATCAGGGTACTGTCATCGTCCAGAACAAGGTAGACCAGCTCAACACGCAAGTGAATGCCACTCTGGACAAAGGTCAGCAAATGCTGATCGACGCGCAGCAGGCCCTGAAAGCCGGTCAATTGACGGTGGCCCGTCAGTTGGCACAAACGCTGCATAGCGGTCCATACAATCTGAAAGCCGAAGCCGGATTGCTGATCAGCCAGATCGATCAGTCCGAGTACGCGGCTCAGATTGCACAAACCAAGAAGCTGTTCGAAGCATTCAAGCAGCATCATGCTCGAAAACAGTATGACGCGGCCCTGTCCCTATCCGGCAACATTCAACTCGACAAGTTGGATGCTGCGGATCGCGTGATCTATCAAGAGATCATGGCCAGTGCGGAAATGCAGTCCAAGGTTATTCAAGCGTCGAACATGACGGCACCTGCTCCGGTGACCTCTGCACCGAGCACTCCAAGTGCACCCGTGGCGAGCACGGTTCAACCCGTCGCGCCAACGATGCCCGCACCGCCCGTCATGCCGCCAGTGGCTCCGCCAACGGTGCCGACGCCGGAAAACCAACAAGTGATTGCGCAGGCCACTCCGCCTTCGGTTCCGCCGCAGGAAACGAAGAAAGAGGAAGCGCCAAAGACTGAAACGCCCAAGAGCGAAGGCACACCGCCCGAAGCTCCCAAGACGCAAGGTCAGGGCAATTTGATCAATGACGTTCGTGCTCGGCAAGAAGCTGAAATGCAGCGGATTCGCGAAGTCAAACGTCAAAGCGAGTTGAAAGCCAGCCAATTGGCCGGTAAGGGCGAGATCGATGCTGCCATTGCGGAGCTACAAGACGCTGTGACGCAGGTGCAACGATCCAGCCTGGATCGCGATATGGCGAACAAGTTGGAAAAGCAGTTGAACGACCGCATCCAACGCTTCAAGACGCTGGCTGAGCAGGTGACCTTCGCCAAGATGCAGAAGGACAAGCTGAACGAAGCCAACGAAAAGAAGACGCGGATTCTGATGGCCAAACAGCATCAGAGCGACATGGTGGCGGATTTGATGAAGCAATACGCCAATTTCATGAAGGAAGGCAAGTACACGGAAGCCGCCGCGGTGGCCATGAAAGCCCGCGAACTGGATCCGGACAATGTGCAAGCCGACGCCGCGGTCTTCAAGGCCAATATGATGCGGAATCTGTCTGAAGAAGACCGCGTTCGCGATGGCCAGATCAAGGGCTTCACGACCACCATGCGTGACCTGGCTGAATCGTCAACGGCTGAAGTCAACAACGACAGTCCGTTGTCGATCAACAAGACCATTCTCGAACGCGCCAACAAACGCGGCGTTCGTCCGTCAACCATGCCGATCAAACCCATTGATAAGGCTGTGTACAACAAGCTGGATTCGATGGTGACGGTTGATTTCCGCAACAAGAAACTCTACGAAGTGCTCGATGAACTCCGCGCCATGAGCGGAACCAACATAGTGCCTCAGGACGAGTACTTGAAGCAGGAAGGCATCAGCCTCGATTCGACCATCGATCTGAAGTTGACGAACGTGTCGCTTAAGACGGCTTTAAACTTCGTGTTGAGCAAGGCACGCTTGACCTACATGGTTCGCGACGGCGTCATCCTCGTGACGACGGCCGCTGGCAAACGTGAAAACAAGATCACGCGGACTTTCCAGATCAACGATTTGATCGTGCCGCGCGATGATATGTCCACGCTGTACAATCCGTTCAACACCATTTCGCAAATCGGTCCGGACGGTACACCCACACAGGTTCGATGGAACAAAAACCAGGTTCCATACGGCACGCCGGGTGCAACCGAATCGATGCTGAATGGTGCAATGGATACCGTCAGCGATGTGACGCCCAATGATGGTCGCCGCGTCGGCCAGACCATGGAAAAGCGGTTGATTCAATTGATCACGGACACCATCGATCCCGGTTCATGGGATACGCGTGGCGGCTCGGGTCACATCACCTTCTACCCTGTGGGTATGCAGTTGATAGTGAGCCAGACGCCCGACATCCAGGAACAGGTCGCCGACTTGCTCCAGCGCTTGCGTGAACTGCAAGAACTGCAAGTGACTGTGGAAGTACGGTTCATCACACTCACCGAAGATTTCTACGAACGGGTGGGTGTGGACATGGATCTGCAGATCAAGACAGCCAGCACTCGAGCCAACCAGCAGTTTGCCTCGGGGAACTTTGCTCCTCCAGGCCAACTGAATACGATTGGCAATCTAAACACGATCGTTGGCTTGACCCCGGGCGGCACGTTCACCAACAGTTTGAAAGTGCCCGTGAACAACACGAGCTTCCAGGCGTCAGCCTTGGATTCTGGGTTCGCCGGCTTCCCCGGTATTGCTGGCCAAAACGGTGGATTGGATGTTGGCCTTGCCTTCTTGAGCAACATTCAGGTCTTCCTGTTCATGGAAGCGGTGCAGGGTGATATCCGTTCGAATGTGCTCACGGCTCCGAAGATTACCCTTTTCAACGGTCAGACCGCTTCGCTGTCGTCCAACGTTACCGAACCGTTCGTAACGTCATTCCGAACCGATCGCGATTTGTTCACGGGTGCTATCGTCTTCACACCCGTGACGACGCCGATCACCACGGGTCTGTTCCTGACGGTGCAAGCAGTTGTTTCCGCGGATCGCCGTTATGTGCAGCTCTCGCTGTCTCCATCGATCAGCCGTCTGCGTAATGCCGACCGTACCTTCTCGCCGGTCAACGGCTTGACGGTGCAGCAGCCATCGATCGAATCGTTGAACGTGAGCACCACGGTCATGGTTCCCGATGGCGGAACAATCCTGATGGGCGGCCTTAAACAGATGGAAGAACAGCGGCGTGAATTCGGCCCGCCGGTGCTTAGCAAGATGCCGTATATCAATCGCTTGTTCCGGAACAGCATGTATGGTCGCGAAGCCCGCAGCTTGTTGCTCATGGTGACGCCGCGCATCATCATCCCGGAAGAAGAAGAAGAACGGCTCGCCACCACTTTCGCCTTCTAAACGAACGGTTCCGTTGCCTATCCATGCATACCAGGCTCACTTCGGTGGGCCTGGTTTTTTATTTAACGTTCAATCTTTGTCTGCGGGTCAAGGCCCTACTGACCGGTTGACCTAGGCTAATGACGAGCAATTGCGTTAAAATAAGGTCGTGCGAGAGGGATGTCCGGATTCGATATTATTCAAGGATGAACGGCATGATGCACTACACTCCCAAATGTTGGATGGTTCTTTGGATAGCCTCGGTTGTTTTAGGTGGATGCCAGCCGCAAATCGATGCCATCATCATGGATGATCCATACCCCGACCCCGATACACCACTTGAATTCACTATCAATGCCAAAGGGCAGGTTCAGATTCACGGAAAATGGCGGGATGTCTTTGGTGACTATTCTTTGATACGCGAATACATCCAAAAGCGTGGAGAAGCCTATCGAACCGTTTACCAACAGCGTGAAATTGCCCTGCCCGTGCTGCAGCAAGGCAGGCGTAGCCAAGAGTACATTCCCGTGCCTGTTAAGATCGAGGTGGAGCCGAACACCAAATCCGGCGTCGTGGGCAGTCTGAAGCGCTTGTGCCGCGAGGTTGGCTTCATACAGTTTGAGTTGCATGTGCAGGGGAGTGAAGCACCCCTTGCGGACATGCCTTAATGAAGTGCTGGTTGGAAAAAAATGCCCGTGTCGTTTAGACACGGGCGCTAAATTACGGCATATGACGATCACACTACCAAGTCGCGTACCACATGTCCCTCGCTGACAAGCTGCACGGGACGACCATCGGGTGAATGGAACCAGGTATCCAGTGGCACTCCCAACAATGTGTAAATCGTGGCGGCCAGATCGGCGGGACGAACGGGGCTGTCCACCACACGCTCGCCTTGGCTGTCGGTGCGTCCGATGACTTTGCCCAACGGAGCGCCGCCACCGCCGATGCAGATGGTATGAGCAGTGGCCCAATGATCACGGCCGGCAGAGGAATTCACCTTTGGCGTGCGGCCAAAGTCGCCCATCCAAATGACGAGCGTCGAGTCCAGCATGCCCCGTGCGTGTAAATCGCGCAACAATGCCGAGTAACCCTGATCTAGCTTCGGGGCCAGGCGAGTCTTGATGGCTGCAAAATTGTTCTGATGCGTGTCCCAACCGCTATCGGTCACAGTGACGAAGTGCACACCAGATTCAATCAATCGTCGTGCTAGCAAGCAAGATTGACCAAACGCGTTTCGGCCATAATCGTCGCGCACTTTCTCGGGTTCGCGATTGAGGTCAAAAGCTTTCTTCGCCAATGGGGAGGTAATGAGACTAAAGGCTTTTTCGTAGAAGGCATCGCGGGCAATGACGGATGATGACGACGTTTTTTCAACTCCTTCTTGGAACTTTTCCACCTCGGCCAACATGGACCGGCGTCGTTCCAATCGCTTGATTGCGTCCAGGTTGGGGGCACTCAAATCGCGCACGCGAAAACCAGGATTGTTAGGGTCACCGTTAACTTCAAACGGGTTGAATTGGTCGCCCAGAATCCCTGCCACGCCACCGTTGAATCGGCGGTCGATGTTGCTGCCGATTTGCACGAAGGGCAGCATGTCGTTCTTATACCCCCGTTTTTGGGCAATGACCGAACCGTAACAAGGATAGATCAACGACGGGTTGAGCCGATGGCCGGTCATCAGCATGTAGTCAGCCAGGCCATGGGACCCGTTTTGCGGGTCGCCACCGCGGATGAGGCTGAACTTGTCAAAATGGCGTGCCAGTCGGGGCAGGTGCTCGCAAAACCGTACCGATGGATCACACGTGGGAATCGTGCCAAACTCGCCGCGAATTTCCACTGGCGCATCGGGCTTCGGGTCGAACAAATCCAAGTGGCTGGGACCGCCCTGGGCCCAGATTAGGATGCAGTTGACGGTTTTGCGATTTAGATCCGGAGCCATGGCACGGGCACGAAGCCACTCGGGCAAGCCAAAGGCCAACGCTGCCAGGCTTCCTACTTGAACGAACTGACGACGATTTATTCCATCACATGGCCGGTTTACACCGGTCGTCAATCGAAACATAGGTGGGTCTCCAGCGCGGGAGCACAAACTGGCGGGGTATACATGCAATCCTTATCGTCAAAGATCGCCTAATTTCTTGTATATGTCAATTGAAATATTGCTTTGTTGGGTTGGGCCAGTTCAAACAACAGGTTTTAATCGGGTACAGTCCCACAACTCACAATAACATGGCAAGCTTGTTGCTAAATTAGTTCCAGTGCAAGCTTCAGGCTTTGGGATCCCATTCGGATTGCAATTGGCGTTCGGCTATTCGATGCATCTTTTAAAAGTACCACCAGTTACATTGCAAAATCCACCGCCAGTTTGGCCTCAGAGGACAATTCCTGCTGCGACGCAGCCAATATTCTGTCCGCACTTAATATTTGGCGTCTGTGCATTGCATGCTAATTTAAATGAAAATCAATGTTGAAAAGAGATAAGCTAGCAAAGCCGATTTCATCAAAGTCTTTACTACAGTACACCTCTATGTTAGTAGCTATAATGCGATTAAATCCGCTGATTCATTGTGGATAGTACTCACACACCCAGCAAGTCAAGAGCCGTTGTAGATAATTCCACCGAATATTCTATCATGATGCGAAACATTAATTTGACACGACTAGCTGGCTAAAGCAAGCGTCGGCTTTGGGTTTGAAGGCTCTCGTGAAGAAACCGCAAAGTAGGCTCAGCCATGGCGGTGAAGTATTCCCAAGAATGGCCACCGGCTTCCGTGGTCAAGTCACACTCGTGAGCCACACCCAGGGCTTTGAGCTTTTCGTGCAGGCGGTCGTTGCCGCGGTACCAATCGGCGTCGGTGGGGTCACAACAGAAACGAATAAACGGTGGCTGCTCGTGTGGATGGATGTGCATCGGCACCGTGTCTTGCCGGCATTGTTCCTTACTGGCGTACATGGCATCGAGGCTGAGGCCATAACCATAATAAGCATGATATTCAATGGCGGAGGCGATCCCAGCTACGACCGGGAAGCGTTTGGGATGTTTGAAACCGATGCGTAAGGCTCCTTGGCCACCCATGCTGATGCCGAACAAGCCAATCCGTTGAGCTTGAAGGGTCCAGGTGTGTTGCATCCACGGCAACACGTGATTCAGCAACCACTGCTCGGCCGACAACTCCGGGTCGAAGTCCGGCCATACCTGGTCCGACCACCAGGTATAAGGAGCCATTGGGCAGACACAGGGCAGATGCCATTCATCCAACCAACGGACGAAAGCGGGTTGATCACGCAGGGTTTCATTACCCACTGGATGCAAGAATAAAAGGGCAAAGGGTGCTGATCCACCTGACGGTGCATCGTAGAATTCCACGGGATGACCTTGAATCGTCGTTTCCTGCCAAAGGTCAGGCATGATTTCGACTCCAGGAAGAAATGCCCATACTCGGCTACCTTGTTTTTCCTACGATAATGACAACCATTTTCTAGCGGCACAGGGTTTGGCGATGCGGGTTTTGATCTCGGCTGAACAAATCAAACAGCGAATTCATGAATTGGCTCAGGAGATGAATCGCGATTACGCGGACCAACCCATCACGCTGGTCGGCATCCTCAGCGGCAGCCTGATGTTCATGGCCGACTTGGTTCGCCAGTTATCGATGCCCACACGGATCGGTTTTCTTCGTGCGTCCAGCTATCGCGGCGAGACAACCACTCCCGGTAAGCTGGAAATCATGGCGGACCAAATTCCGGATGTCCGCGGCCGCCACGTTGTGTTGCTCGATGATATTCTGGATAGCGGCCACACGATGGCCCAAGTTTCATCCTATATCAAGCAGTTGGAACCGCGGTCGGTCAAAGTAGCGGTGCTGCTGCGAAAAAAGGTGAGGCAGCAGGTGCCCTTTGAACCCGACTATTGCGGATTTGACATACCGGATCTGTTCGTGATTGGTTACGGTTTGGATTACAACGACGACTATCGTCAACTGCCCTACTTGGCGGTCTTGGATGAAACGCATACCCCCTCGTTTCAAACGAGGGGCCATGGTTGACGAGTGTGCATGGTGGGAGGAGCGGACGGCATGGACAAAGCACAATCGACGGAATTGCTATTTGAATTGAGCAAGCCAGGACGCCGATGTCATCGGTTGCCAGCGGCGGATGTTCCCACGCCCAGTGCGACCGATTTGCTACCGCGCAATCAACTGCGTGCATCGCCGCCGCCCATGCCCGAAGTGTCGGAGAGTGACGTCATCCGACATTACATCAATCTTTCCACCCGCAACATGTGCATCGATACCAACTTTTATCCCCTCGGTTCGTGCACAATGAAATACAACCCGAAACGGCACGAGCGTTTGGCCGCGTTGCCGGGGTTGGTCAATCTGCACCCTTTGCAGTTGGATGAGTCGTTGCAAGGCATGCTGGAGATGCTTTATGACATGCAGGATTACCTGGCCGAGATTGCAGGATTGCCAGCCGTATCGCTGCAGCCTGCAGCGGGAGCGCAAGGGGAGTTGACCGCCTTGCTGGTGGCCTCGGCGTATTTCAAAAAGAAAGGCGAGAAGCGAACCAAGGTGCTGATCCCTGACAGTGCGCATGGCACGAATCCCGCGTCGGCGGTCATCGCCGGCTTTGATGTCATCACCGTGAAAAGTGGCGCGGGCGCGTTGGTTGATCTGCATGAACTCAAGTCGAAGCTAGACGATCAAGCGGCTGTGTTCATGATCACCAATCCCAACACCTGCGGCATCTTTGAAAAGCAAATCCTGGAAATCACGCGGATGATGCATGATCGCGGGGCGCTCGTCTACCTGGATGGTGCGAACATGAACGCCATCTTGGGCAAGACGCGGCCGGGCGACTTCGGCGCGGACATGATGCATTACAACGTGCACAAAACATTTACTGGCCCCCATGGGGCGGGAGGACCAGGTTCGGGACCGATCGCCGTGCGCGATTTCCTTGGACCGTTTCTCCCCACGCCGCTTGTGGCGAAACGCAGCGATGGCCGCTTCTATTTGGAATATCAACGGCCGGAGTCCATTGGCCGCGTGCGTAGCTTCTTCGGCAACGTGGGTATTTTATTGCGCGGCTACTTTTACTTGCGTACGCTCGGGCCGCAAGGCTTGAATGAAGTCAGCGAACAAGCAGTGTTGAACGCCAATTATTTGCTGGCTCTGCTCAAGGATGTTTACGAAGTGCCTCATGGTTCACGCTGCATGCATGAGTTTGTCGCTTCGGCCAAGAACCTGCGGCGCGACAAGAAAATATCAGCCATGGATATCGGCAAGCGCCTGCTCGATTATGGATTCCACGCTCCCACGGTTTACTTTCCACTGACAGTTCCGGAAGCGCTGATGATCGAGCCGACGGAAACGGAAAGTAAAGAAACGCTCGACCGATTCGCCGCGACGATGATCAAGATTCAAAATGAAGAGCCAACCATGTTGCACCAGGCACCGCATACATTGCCGATCAGCCGACCCGATGAGGTGCGGGCTGCACGCGAACCCATTTTAAAATGGACGCCTCCCCAGAATGCTACATAGGCTGCGTCTGATACCCACACAAAGTGCCGATGGCCCCACCAACATGGCCGTGGATGAGTACATGTTGGCACTGGCACAAGCGGGTGACGCCATATTCCGCTGTTACACTTGGAATCCGCCTACGTTAAGCTTGGGCTATTTTCAGACTGCTACGGAACGCTTACGTGAGCCAGCCTGGCGTGTCTTGCCATGGGTCAGGCGTACCACCGGCGGTGGCGCGATACTGCACGGCGACGATTTAACCTATGCTCTTGCATTGCCTGTTCAACTCGCCCAGAAGTATCGACCGGCCGATTGGCATTGTCGATTGCATCGCTTTATGGCTGAACTACTGGGGCAACAGGGCGTGCCTGTGCAAGTGCTGGGAGGCGAGCGACCGCAGCCGAAGGATTTGGGTTATCTATGCTTTGCTGTGCCCCAACCGGGGGATGTGCTGCTTGATGGTCAAAAGATCATTGGCGGAGCACAGCGTCTTAAGCACGGAGCCTTGCTCCAGCATGGGTCTATGTATGCACCAGCCCAGGATGTGATGCAAAAACACCTGGCAAAAGCCATGGCAAGCTTTTTGGGATTAGAGCTATGCGAACAGCCTTGGTCGGCGTCCGAATGGCAGCTCATCAACCAAATTGCAGCAGAGAAGTTTCGCCTGGCGGATTGGAATGCTAAACGTTAGTTGCTTGACGGAGCATTTTCAGTTGCAGCATCACCATTTTTGAGGAGGTTGATGTAACGACGCCGCTTGCCGGTCTTCGGATCGGCGCCGATATGCTCCACCACTTTGAAGTCAAACCTCACATAATCTTCCAACTTTTCTTGCCTCAGCTTGGCGTTGAGGGAACGACGAATCTCGTCCAAGTCCAGCGTCTTTCCAGGCAAAGGCTGCAGCCATATTTCGAAGTGATCTGGTTGATCACGGCGTACTTGAAACTCTGCCAAGTCAAAAATAGGGTGAAACGAGGCTGCAAAAACGAAAACGGGGATCTCGACTTCCTCGCCATTTCTGCGGATGCACATGCGATCGTTGTTGCGGCCAGCGATGGCTTGGATAACGGGCATCGTCGGGTTGGGTCCTGTCGGCTTTTGGACGGTGACGATGTCATCAATTTCATAGCGAATGATGGGCTGGGTATAATTATAAAGATTGGTGAGCAACACCTTGCGACCCGGTTGGCCATCGGGTACGGGGCGGTTGTGCTCGTCGCAAACTTCCAGCACGGCCAGGTCTTTGTTCAAGCGTGCTCCACCGGTGGTTGGGTCGCCAAGGGTCAACCCCATGCACTCACCCATGGCGTAATGGTTGCTCACTTTGAGACCGAAGACGCCTTCAATCAGTTCACGGGATTCTGGGTAAAGGGGTTCGCTAATGGACGTGAGCAACTCCAGCTGTCGGGATTCAAGGAGTTTGAGTTCACCCCGCTGTTGGGCACGTGCCAGATTCTCCAGTACGTGCACATAGGCCGTGATGAAATTGGGTTTGATCTCGTTGAGTTGCTCGACGATTTTCTCAAAGGGTTGATTCAGATGAATCACGGTTAAGTTGGCGAAGCGCTTCATCCCCTTGGGCATGTAATGAAATGCGGATGAACTTGGGAAGAAACCTGGACGTAGTAAAAAGATCACCCAGCGTTTGCGGACGGTGATGCGCTTGAAAAACTCGCTCCAGGTTTTTGGCAAAGAATGGCCCCGGGCGGCCTGCATGGCGAACAGCGTGCGCAACGCGGCTCGATCTTGGACGACTATTGCAGGTTGCCCCTGGCTGCCTGAGGTCAAGCAAACGGCATATTTATTCAAGTAAAACTTGCCGACATTGCTGACGTCTTTGACGAAGGCCTCAAGATCCTTGCGCTTGATTCTGGGATCTGTTACCAAGTCGTCATAGTTCTCCATCATCTCTTGCTTAGTCAGGATCGGCACGTCTTGCGGAAGGCATGTCCTTAAGTCGAGCCCTTGCAGTTTCTTGCGATAGAAGGGGCTATGGCGATAAGCATGACGGAGCATGCGGCGAAACAAGCTGATTTGCAATTGATCGACTTGGGCAGGGGTTCGCGTTGCGACATGGTCGTAGTGCACTATCGAATGAATAAAGAGTAGAGTCTCCCAAATCGTTCTGATCATCAGATGCCAATTCCTGTGCTTGTATGAGCAGTATGTGTCGGAAATTAAGAAATCACTCACGACTAATATGTGCGGCGATAGAGCAATTCTACGAATCAGAACAAGAAAGTAAGCATGAAACTCTGCAAGGCATGGTCGCAAATCTTCAAGTCCTCATTGTACGAAGTCAAGCAGCCTCAGGGTCAGTCAAAATGGCATTCAAAGTAAGTATGTCATTTTGGCACGCTGATTGCACATATCTTGATATGTCCATTGCAATAAGCCCTTTTGGCACCCAGCTAAAAAACCAGAGAATAAGGATAGGCCATGAATCCTAATCGCCTAACTGAGAAATCCCAAGAAGCATTGGCCGAAGCTCAACAAAAGGCCATACGAGCGGGCCACCAGCAACTCGATGTGGAGCACCTCGCGGCAGCATTGTTTGGTGCTGCAGACGGCTTGGTCGCCGCGTTGTGCAATAAACTGCAACTCCAAGCCGAGCCAATTCGGCGCAAAATCGAAGCAGAGTTGGAGCGAATTCCGCGCGTGAGTTCATCAACCGGTGCGGATCAGTTGTACGTCAGCAGCCGGCTCAACAAACTGCTAACGCAAGCCGAGGACGAAGCCAAGAAATTGAAAGATGAGTACGTGTCCGTGGAACACCTCTTATTGGGGATGCTGTCCGATAGTGGCACGACCGGCAAGTTGTTGAAAGAAGCTGGCCTGACACGGGACCGATTATTGCAAGCATTGCAGGAAGTGCGAGGGCATCAACGCGTAACTTCGCAAAATCCGGAAGGCACTTATCAGGCCTTGGAAAAATATGGCCGTGATTTAACCGCCTTGGCTGCCCAAGGCAAGGTTGACCCGGTCATTGGTCGAGACGATGAAATTCGCCGAGTCATTCAAGTGCTATCGCGGCGGACGAAAAACAATCCCGTGCTGATCGGTGAGCCAGGCGTCGGCAAAACAGCCATTGTCGAAGGGTTGGCTCAACGCATCATCCGTGGCGATGTGCCCGAAGGATTAAAGAAGAAGCGAATCGTGGCCCTGGACATGGGCGCCTTGATTGCCGGGGCTAAATACCGTGGCGAATTTGAAGAACGGCTCAAAGCGGTACTGAAGGAAGTGACCGAATCCCGGGGCGAAGTGATTCTCTTCATCGATGAATTGCACACCGTGGTGGGAGCGGGTAAGGCGGAAGGAGCCATGGATGCTGGGAATTTGCTCAAACCCATGCTGGCACGCGGGGAATTGCATTGCATTGGAGCGACGACACTCGATGAATACCGGCAGCATGTGGAGAAAGATGCGGCTTTGGAACGTCGCTTCCAACCGGTGATGGTGGACCAACCCAGTGTGGAAGATACCATCTCCATCCTGCGTGGTTTGAAAGAACGGTACGAGGTGCATCATGGGGTTCGCATCAAGGATGCAGCGCTTGTGGCTGCGGCCGTGATGTCGAATCGCTACATCACCGATCGCTTTCTACCCGACAAAGCCATTGATCTGGTAGATGAGTCGATGGCCAAGTTGCGAACGGAAATTGACTCCATGCCTGCGGAGTTGGATGAACAGCTGCGCCGGATCATGCAACTTGAAATTGAACGTGAAGCATTGAAACGTGAAAAAGACCCAGCCTCCAAGCAGCGTTTGCAGAAGCTGGAAAAAGAACTGGCCGACCTCAAAGCTTCAGCCGACACCATGAAAGCACAATGGCAGAGCGAAAAGCAAAGCGTACAGAATCTGCAAATTCTGCGTGAACAGATCGAACAAACGAAGCAGCAGATCGAATGGGCAGAACGTCAATATGATTTGAACAAAGTGGCAGAGTTAAAGTATGGCAAGCTGCTTGAGTTGGAAAAACAGCTCAAGGCAGCCGAGCAAAAAATCAGTGGTGACCAGGGCACGGCTCGCCTCATCAAAGAAGAAGTCGATGAAGAGGACATCGCTGAGGTCGTCAGTCGCTGGACGCACATTCCTGTAGCCAAGTTGTTGCAAGGGGAAATGGAAAAACTGCTGCGTCTGGAGGAAGAACTGCACGGGCGCGTGATCGGGCAGGATACAGCCGTCAAAGCTGTGGCAGAGGCGGTGTTAAGGGCACGCTCCGGCCTCAAGGACCCGAAACGTCCCATAGGCTCCTTTATTTTTCTTGGCCCGACGGGAGTGGGTAAAACGGAACTGGCCCGTGCTCTGGCTGAATACATGTTTGATGACGAGAGAGCGATGATTCGTATCGACATGTCGGAGTATCAAGAGAAGCATAATGTATCTCGATTGATTGGGGCCCCGCCCGGTTACATTGGGTTTGAGGAAGGAGGCCAGCTGACGGAAGCGGTGCGGCGCAGGCCGTATTCCGTTATCCTGTTGGATGAGATCGAAAAAGCACATCACGACGTGTTTAACGTGCTGTTGCAGGTGCTTGATGACGGCAGGCTCACGGACGGCCAAGGACGAGTGGTGGACTTCAAGAACACGATCATCATTATGACCTCCAACATTGGCAGCCATCGCATACTCGAGTATCAAGGTAGTTTTTCAAGCAATGGTTACGAGCAAATGGAAGCTACCGTGATGGGAGAATTGCGGAAACATTTCCGGCCGGAGTTCTTGAATCGTGTGGATGAAGTCGTCGTGTTCCATGGGCTGGATGAATCCCATCTGAAACAGATTCTTGGCATCCAACTTTGGCATTTACAGAAGCGATTGGAAGAACGACGACTGCAACTTGAAATGACCGAAACGGCCAAGGAGCATTTCGTGCAGGTGGGTTTCGACCCCGCGTATGGAGCCCGTCCACTCAAGCGGCTGCTGCAAAAGGAATTGGAAACTGCCATTAGCCGTAAGATCATTGCCGGAGAAATTCGCGATGGCCAATCGCTGTTGGTGGATTACGATCGCAACAGCGATGAACTGATCATCAAACCCAAGAGTGGCAATTGAGCTTGCCAAAACGCCTCGTCCTGGGCTATGAGTGAAGCGATTGTTAGGACGAGGATTGGTGATGATGACCACGCTTTATTTGCTACGCCACGGTGCCACGCGTGCCAACCTGGCCCGACCCTATTGGTTACAGGGGCAAGGTCGTGACGAACCATTGATACCACAAGGCATACGCCAAGCAGAGCAGGCGCGGGATCAATTGAGCCAACGGCCAATCACAGCCGTTTACAGCAGCCCGATGCTTCGGGCTGCTGCAACGGCGCACATCATCGCTGCCCCGCATGAGCTTGAAGTACAGTTACGCGATCAACTCAAGGAGGGGGACGTTGGCCGTTGGGAAGGTCGAACCTGGGAAGAAATTCAGTCGTCCGAGCCAGAAGCATTTAAGGCATTTCACGACGACCCCGGCCAGCATGGCTATCCAGGCGGGGAAAACTTCAGACAAGTGGCGGAACGTGTGGTTCCATTGATTAAGCAAATCATTCATGATCATCCCAGCCAACAGGTGGTTATCGTTTCCCACCAAATTGTCACCCGAGTTTTCATTGGATACTTGCTCGAGTTGCCTGCTCGTCGTGTGCGGCAAATCAAGCTGGCCAATGGCGGCATCTCCGTTGTTTCCTGCACGGCTGAGAAAATGCAGTTAGTCACTCTCAACGCTGCTTTGCATTTAGAAGATGCGCTTGAGTAATCTGCTTGATTAACAAAGCTATTTCATCAGCGGGGAAGCGAGATTGGGTTGCCGCCGAAATTCTTGACGACCATGGATTTGATGCGCCAATTGTCGTCGGCTTCCTTGACGAGCACAAAGTCGATGGAGCCAATGTAGGTGCTGTTGATGTTTAAGCCATTGAATTGACCATACACCGATACGTTGCATAAACATTCGAACTCGCGTGGATGGTCGCTGCGGGGCACATTGAGGTTGTAAAACGAGATTGATCGCGGCTCGACGGGTAATAGATATTTGCGCGCACGGTCCAGCATAGAATCACGCCCCAGCCCTTCTAAGGTGAATTGCGGGGACAACAATCGTTCGATGGTCGCAAGGTCGCCTTTTTCAGCCGCTCGGGCTAATTCCAGCACGGCCAGTTCCACTTGCTCGCGGTCGGTGATCACCATCACATCGATCAGGCATACTAACCCCATTAAGCCAAAAATACCCAGGAGGTACAGGAGATGCACCATTCTGCGGGTTGTGAAGAAAGCGACGACAAAAAACAGGCCGATCAAGGCAAGTATGATGTATGCTCCGGTCGGATGCTCGGTAAACCAAGACGCCATACAACTCATCTCAATCAGGGTGAAATGTCGAACAACCCACACCTGCATTTTCACAAATAAAAGGGGCTTTGCCAAGCAGCATATGGTCTGAGTTCTGTTCGGAATACATCGTGTGGTACACTTCAAAATGCAACCGCGCCATGGCGATTCGTACAGCGATTTGCGAAAGGTTGCTTGCTTCCTTGGATAAGGCAGTAGATAATCACGCTGGTTCCATCAAGGGGATCAACGGTGTCCCACTCGCTGTCCAATGGTGAGACCAACGACCTGCAGCCTCAAATCATGCCTGATGCCACAATCTCGCAACGAGTACATGTGGAGGGTGGATTGGAGCAGCAGAATCCCTACGCTTTCGATGCCTCCGATCATGCACACCTGCCTGATACGTTACCCCCTGAAAGGTTCGGTTCATTTCGGATTTTGAGCTCAATTGCGGCAGGCGGCATGGGCGTGGTCTATGAAGCCCACGACGACGAATTGCAAGGTGTGGTCGCGCTGAAAGTCATGAAAGAAGGCTTCCATGGAAGTGCCGAGAAAAAGGAACGGTTCATCCGTGAAATTCAGGTGATTTCACGTCTTAAGCACCCCAATGTCGTTGAGATTTTGAAGTGGGGCGAAGTTCAAGGTGTTCCCTATTTCGTGATGCACTTGGCCGAGGGAGGGAATCTTCGAGCATGGCTCAAACAGCATTCATTGGAAAGATCAGAACTGGTCGCCCTGGTGGAAAAGATCGGGCGCGCAGTGCAGTTCATTCACGAACATGGCGTGCTGCATCGTGATCTCAAGCCAAGCAACGTGCTCATGTCGAAAGCAGGCGACCCGTTGCTGGCCGATTTCGGCCTGGCCAAACTGGATGAAGTCTCGCAACAATTGACCAGCAGCAATGCCGTGCTCGGGTCACCCCATTACATGGCCCCTGAACAGATTCGCGGCAGCAAACACGTTGACGCAACCACGGATGTTTGGGCTTTAGGGGTGATGTTGTATGAGTTGCTGTTGGGTCGATTGCCGTTCATGGAACAACAACGACTGACTTTGTTTGAAGCAATCCTGCATGCCGACCCGCCGCTGCCACGCTCGCTGCAGCCGCATTTCCCTGCTGAACTTGAACGCATACTGCTTCGTTGCTTGGAAAAGCAATGCCAAGACCGTTATCCCTCGGCCTTGGCGCTGGTTGAAGACCTGGCTCGCTGGCAGCGTGGCGAAACGGGTACCAGAACATGGAAAGAACGTTGGCGATATTGGGGGAAGAAGCTACGTCGCCATGCGAAAGCAACCGCAGCCGGTTCCTTGTTCATCCTATTGCTGTGCGTAAGCATTTTCTTCTGGAGCCAAACAGATCCCTATCGCTCCATTCGCTCGGAAATCAAGGCCGTTGAATCGGGATCCGCCGTCACCTTGATTGATTCGGTGAATCCGCCTAAGTATTGGCGGGAGTTGATTGGCATCATTGAAACCCATGGCGAGCATAACATCCCGTCACCCTTTGACGTTAAAACGATGGGCTATGCCGTCGTGGAGTTGTTTCCAGGGCCATTGCCGAATCGATATCGGTTGGAGACAGAAGTTCGTCATGAAAGTGGCGATCCCAAGGGGCAGCTTGGCTTGGTTTTTCGATATCGCACCCATCGCACCAGCACGGCCTTGGAACGGACGATGCTGCGCTTGTCTTTCGCGGAATACATGCAGCAACCGAATGCGTCGGATCTGCTTGGCGAAGGTATCCTCGAGCTATGCTTTGATTGCTTTTCGAAAAGCAACAAGACACGCATGGATGAGCGAACGTCGCTGTTGATCGGCAGAAGTAAATTGCAGAGCATCAAGCAGCCCATGCAAATGCAATGGCGCCACATGCAGATTGATGTCGATGAAACGCAGATAAGCGCGTATGTCGATGGACAACTCATGGTCACGCAAACCTGGGCCAAAATGGCCCGGCAACTGAACTTATTTCCTTTACTGAATCCCATGAGCCGAAATCACAACCCACAATTAACCGTGGACCTTTGCTTGCAACCCAGTGGGGGTGTCGGTTTGTACTTGTACAAAGCAGTCGGTGAGTTTCGCAATTGTAAATTGATTCCTTTGCCCTAATGGTTGCTTGTGGAGAAAGACTTCCATGATCGCTCAAATCGTTCGAGCGGAGGCGCATTTGGTATTCGCCTTCAGTGTTTTAGGTTGCTTGTTCCTAGCCACGTCGGGAGCCGACGATAACAAACCCAAAGACAGAGATCGCGAAAGCATTAACGTGGATGACATCATTGCCGAGCCTGTGTTGGTAAAAGATGCCACGGATCCGGAAAAGAATCGGCTCATGGTTAAGTTCAGATGGCGGGTCAATCCAGCGGATCTCGATTTGAAGCGTGATTGCCGAGTGTCTACCGAATTTGGGCGCATTCAGCAAGTAGGCACCGTTTGGACCGTCAAAGAAACTTATCGTCCTTTGCAACCAGTGAGCAATCAAAGAAGCCCAACGGTGGAAGGTGAATTCCGCATAACGGAGTTCCATGTCCCGAACCGTTTGTTCGCAGGAGACTATCACTTAAGCGTTACTTGGGAACGCGTCGATCCGGAAAACCGCATCATTTGGCGCATCAAACGCATCTTTCGCATTGCCAATGGTGTGGTTCAACGAATTTATAAAGAATATCGCGTCGAAGCTCCGTCCCTGACGATCAATTTGATGAGTGGCAATCGTGTAAAAGGAGAAACGAATCCTGGTTCAGTGGTTTCCTACATGATTTACTGTCCAGGCTCGCCTGGTGGCGCTGCAACAGCAGTCGTCGTAGGCCCTGATGGCAAATTTGAGTTTAGCTTCATGTCCGTTTCGGAAGAATGTCTGCTTTGTGTGACTGCAGCCAATCCCTTTGGACAGACCACAACGGTCTGTGTACCGATCGGACCTCCAGGGTAAAATGTGTTCAATGGCTTGACTTAGCGGACGAGCTCCACCTGAATTCGTCGATCAATCATGCTAACTTTGCATTTCCCGCCACTCAATTTGACGCCGGGAAGAACAACTTCCTTAATGGTGATAGGTTCAGGTGAGCTAAGACGTTGTCGAAGTTGTTTTTCCAGTTCTTCAAGGGTGACCTGTTCGGAGAGCTGAAAGAGAATTTGTTTTTGGCTCCGGTCATGCAGCAAGGGCGAAAGCATGGTTTGACGCATCGTTGTATCGCCGATTTTGGCAGTGATGGGAATCAGCCGATAAATCGTTCGCTCATCAGAAACACGCAAGATGCCGAAAGGGGTGTATGCCATTCCAGGCCGTGCCGTACCTAGCTTGGCATAATCAATTACCAGCGTTGTCTGCGGGCCGGATTCGATTTGATCGACCAACGCACGCGTAGCCCTGTCGCCATCCATTTCCAGCTTTCTTTTAGCTTCAACCAACTCAGCATACCCTGGCTGGTTGCGTGTCACTTTGGCAGCGCTACTCAATTCGGCTTCGGTCGGTTTAAGTGCCTCGGTCGCCAATTGGGTTAGGGTAGTTTCGGCTTGGAATATACGGTTTTTCCAATCGATGTTTAGCCGATCGAGCAGCACGCCAATGGCCATTCCGGAGAAATAATGACGCATGCGAACGGGAGAAGCACCGTAAGGGTCGTTGTTCACATCTGCTTCACCTCGCATCATTTTTTCCATCATTTGAACGAGTTGTTCACGTTCTTTGGCCAGGTCCTTATAGCCGTGAAACCCTTGCAACCAAACCATGGCAGGTCCAGAGGTACGGCCTTCCAAAACTTCCAGTAAGCGATATTCAATGTATTTTGCGAGACCTTCTAAAAATTCCATGCGGTCTTCATAGTCGGCGGCTTCTGGTGCAAGAGCACTTCTGCGTTCCTTGCGTATGGCCAACCATTCCAGGGCATAACGACGCAAATCCGCATTAGACTTCGACCGTAACGCCCGCCCCAAAGCGTCACCCTCCAGGGCTAAGCCAATCGTATTGGCAGCGACGATGGCAGGGTATCGAGCCAAGGCATCCTCATGACCAGCCTTTTGGGGGGCTTGCTTGAGTTGGAAAACATGAAAGGCTTCGTGGGCGATCATACAAATGGTTGCATAAGGATTGCCTTGGAGTTGATGCCAGCGGAGTTCACTGGATTTGGATTGATGAGCACGCGGATTGGATAGCCAGCCGATCATTTGTGATCTGCGATTCGAAAGCGTATCCGCAACGACCAACGTCTTGACACCCGCAACATCGACAGCCGTGTTCTGCCCGTCAAACTCAAAAAAAGTTCGGCCATTGCGAATGTAAATCGCGCCTCCTGGAAATGTCACGGATCCTGTGTATCGTTGAAACCCCTCTGGTGGCTGAGGATGATTGATGAGCACGTCTTGCACTTCGGGAAAATAAAAAAGCAGAGGCGTGCTGGCGGCATTCCAACCCGGCCATACCGGATTGTTGGGCTGTGCGATCACCTTCCATACTTCAGCAGCTTGAGCAATCAAGAGAGGATCAATCTGCAACTCAGGCTGAGCCTCACTTTGCGCTTCGGCGAGATTCGTTGAACCATGCCCCATGCCCATCATGCCACACAAAATAAACAGACAACTCATAAGTTGAATGCGATGCATCATTTCGATGGCACCTTTCGCTTGGCTGTTTTGGAATGCCTTTGGGTCAATGCTTTTTGAAACTGGCAGATCCATTCAATGCGGGCACGCATCAAATGCAATGCCCCACGTTGTGCTTGCTCGCTAAACCAATCACCGCTTCGGCGATAACGCTCTACTTCAGCCTCTAACTGTATCATTTGACCCATGAGTTGGCGTTTCGCATCAGCCAAAAATGCGGACTGCTCAGTGGGGGTAAGTGCGGACAAAAAATAAGCACGCGTTCGAAGGGGATCAAAGGTAATGGAGATGGCCGAAGCGGGCAAAGGCGGTTCCAACCAATGGCGCAGTGTGGCGAGTCCCGTGGAAGTTAACGACAACAATGAACAGGACCGCCCCATTCGGTGCGTCTCTTCACTTCGAAGGAGGTTCAGTTTTTGCAAACGGGCTACGGCCGGGTAAACCCCGCCGGCACTGCCACGCCAATGGGAGGATGGCGAGAGGGAGAATTCGCGCGTGATCGTATAGGTCGTGCATGGGGATTGTTTGAACACAATTCCCAGGATGGCGTGTTCGAGATCACTCAGCCGTTTCATAGAAAACCTCATTCGTATTACGATTCGTATTATATGCAACTTGATTTGCTTGTCAATCATGCACGCCATTTGGCCGCCGTTTGGGCTGCTGTATCTTGCAGCGATGAATAGCACAAGGGCGTCTTAAATAAATCGAGGATTATGTGAGTTGCTGTTGGGCGTACAGCAGGGCGCCATGCACGACAACGCTTTCTCCCAACTGGGCGGGAACCAGGTCGTATGCATCACGGAAGGGTGGGAACACGATCGCATGCAGGGACTGTCGAAGTGGTTGCAAGAACAGGGTTTCGCCCACTTCCGCCAAGCCGCCTCCGACGATGATCCTGCGTGGGCAGAGCAGTGCCACGACGTGTGATAGTGCTAGGGCTAAGCGGCGAATGGCCAGGCTTAGAACATGCTGCGCACGTGGGTCGCCAGCTTTGACCCGGTCGATCACCACTTCAGCGCGGGCGGCACCGTATGCGTCAGCGATACTCCAACCTGACGCACACTGCTCGAGCACCCGCCATGGTCGATTGTGGTTATTGGTTAATGCACCATCGCAATCGTAGTCGATCCAAAGATGCCCGATCTCGCCCGCTCCCAGGCCAGTTCCACGGTGAATCTGACCGTTTAGGATCAATGTTCCGCCAATGCCCGAACCCACGTTCATGTAGAAAACGGGATTGTGGCCCTTGCCTGCACCGAAGGCGGCTTCCGCCAAGCCAGCAACATCCGAGTCGTTGGCGACAGCGACTGGTCGTCCAAACTGTTCTTTCAGCCAGGCTTGGAGGGGGAATGCATCCCAGCCGGCAATTTGGTGCGACTTGATGGTGATCTGTTTGTGGTCATCGACGGGGCCACCAAACCCGACACCCATACCGTGCACTTGACCAATGGTACAAGACGACTGGTGCAAAAACCGAGGTAACTCGTCAACGATTTGTTTGCGAATGCCTTCGGCTGCATGGGCGGCGATCACCGGCCATCGTTGGCTGCGCAGCAAAGTGCTTGCTTCCTGAGCCAGGCCAAACTGCAACTTCGTACCGCCGATCTCAATACCAACCCACATGCTAGCCTTTTCCTAAACCGATGCGTGCATAGAGATGGTCGAGAACCCAGTGGAAAATGGTGAGATGGATGGATTCGACAATGCCCATGTCATCAAGGGGCACGTGGAGATTGTGCTGAGCGAGCGATTGCAGTTTGCCGCCGCTGAAGCCGGTGCAACCGATGGTTGTTATGCCATGCCGATTGGCCCATTCAACAGCCTTGAGAATGTTCGGGCTGTTACCACTGCCACTGATGGCGATAAGCAGATCACCCGACCTGCCCACATTTTTCAGTTGTTCAACGAAGATGCGGTCAAAACCTTCGTCGTTGCCCCATGCAAGAATATACGGTGTATTGTCGGTAAGGCTGAGGACTTTGAGCCGTCTTTTCTGATCGTTTTCAAAGTCCTCGCGTTTCAGGGTGCTTTTGCCCAGGTCTTCGCAGAAGTGCGAAGCGTTGGACCCGCTGCCACCGTTGCCGCAAATGAAAACGAAACGGTCGTTGCGGTAACAGTCATAGATGCGGTCCGCCAAGTTTTGAATCTGAGCTTCGTCGACACGCAGCAATTCCTGTCCAACTCGTTCGAGAAACGCTCGTGCCCCTAAGGTCGCACCCAGCATGAGAATCCTCCGTGCAAACTTGTTATGAGACCCCTTCAATTTAGCAGGAACGGATTTTTCATACCAGCCCGACTCCAAGAGGTTGGTTCACCTATACGGAAAGGTGGGATTCATCGGTCAGGCTGGTAAAATGATAACAGGCTGCAATCAGGAAAGGACTATGGGCATGCCACGTGATTTAATTCTGGGAACTGCAGGCCACATCGATCATGGCAAGACCTCCCTCGTCAAAGCACTGACCGGCATTGACTGTGATCGCTTACCGGAAGAAAAAAGCCGGGGTATCACCATTGATTTGGGCTTTGCTCATTTGGAATTGGATTCGTTTCGCCTGGGCATCGTAGATGTGCCAGGCCACGAACGTTTCATTAAGAACATGCTCTCTGGTGCCACAGGATTCGATTTGGTGTTACTGGTCATTGCTGCTGACGATTCCATTATGCCGCAAACGCGCGAGCATCTGGATATCTTGAAGCTGTTAGGTATTCGCCATGGGGTGGTTGCCATCACCAAAGCAGATCTGGTCGATTCCACCACTTTGGAAGTCGCTCAACTGGAAGTACAGGAATTGTTGCAAGGAACACCGCTACACAACGCTCCCATCATTCCGACTTCTGTTTTCACAGGGCAAGGTATTGCAGAAATTAAACAGGCCTTGCGCGAACAATGCCAGCGCGTGGCAGAGCGTACCCAAGACGAGTGGTTTCGCCTGGCCATTGACCGCAGTTTTACGGTCCAAGGTTATGGGACGGTGGTCACGGGGTCAGTTGCATCGGGGAGTTTGCGGGTGGGCGACGAAGTGGCTTGGTTGCCCAATGGTGCCCTACTACGCGTGCGTGGTTTACAAAATCACGAGCAGGCCGTTGACGAGATTCATCGCGGCATGCGAGCAGCCATTAACCTGGCAGGGGTTAAGCATGAAGAGGTCATTCGCGGTCAAGAGTTGGCTACGCCCGGCTACATAATCCCTAGCCGCATCATGACGTTGCAACTCAACCTATTGCCGGAAATGCACAGGTCGATCAAGCATCGTTCCCCGGTGCGCTTGCACATTGGCACTGCCGAGATCATGGGCACGCTTTCATTGCTTGAAGCCAATCAACTGGAACCAGGGCAAAGCGGACTCGTCCAAGTCTTCCTCGAAGAGCCAGGCATGGCCGTCTGGGGACAACCTTTTGTCGTTCGCGATCCAGCCGCAACACATACCATTGGCGGTGGCATCGTGTTGCAACCGGTGGTCGGCAAAATCCGTCGGCGTCATATCGACACCCTAACCCATATCGAAGCCCTTGCGGCAAGCGAACCCGAAGTCCGTGCTCTGAACGTTGCCCTGTTGAGCGGTTTTCGGGGGATTGGTGCAGGCGATCTCGTGCGTATGGCTGGTTTAGCCCCGACCGCGGCCGAACGCATGATGAAGCATCTGTTGGAACAGGGGCAACTGATGCAGATTACTTCAAGCACCCATCGATCTTACACGCTCCATGCTGATTTGTTGAGAACTTTGAAACAACGCATCACCGAAACGTTGCAAGCCTGGCACGATCAGGCACCATTGCTTTCGTGGCACGATCGGGGCAAATTAGTTACTGCGCTTGCTTATATTGGCGATGATAGCTTCGTGCAGACCATGCTCGATCGCTTGCTGGAAGAGAAAGAACTCGTCGGCGATCAGCGACGCATAGCCTTGGCCAGCCATAAACCCAAACTCAGCCAAAATCAGCGCAAGTTGAAGGAGAAAATGATCGAATCCTATCTGGCGGCTGCGTATCAACCACCCGATCCGCAAAGCTTTACATCCATGGCGGGAGGTAATGCGAAAGCATTGAAAGACTTATTTGATGTTTGTGTGGCGGAAAATGAACTCGTGCCAATTCATCCTGAAATGTTTCTGCATTCCAAGCACGAAACGGCTATGCGTGAACGCTTGCGGGGCGAGCTTGCTCATGGCCGGGGCATGACCGTAGGCGAGATTAAGGACGTGCTTGGCACCTCGCGCAAATATGCCGTTCCTCTTTGTGAGTATTTGGATCGCATCGGCTTGACCCGCCGTGATGGCGATTTGCGTTACCTGGCGAGTGCAACCAGTCCCGTGACTTCGGTTCAAGAAAAGAGTTCGGTATGAGTCAGAATCCCTATCGCATCCTCCCTGCTGTGCATCATCTGCTGGCAGATCAGCATTTTCAAAGCCTGGTTGCAGGATATGAACCCGAACTGGTGGCGGCATCTCTACGTGGTGTCTTGGATGGCTTACGTGAACGTATCCGTGCTGGAGAAAGTCTGGATGGAGCGGATAGCATCGATGCTTTGGGCAAGGCCACTCAGCAGCATTTAGCCAGCCAGGCGGCTCCAAGGCTGCGGCGTGTGATCAATGCCACGGGCATTCTGCTGCATACCAACCTGGGGCGTGCCCCGATGGCAGTTGCAGCGGCTCAAGCAGCTTGTGATGCTGCCCAGGGCTACGTCAACTTGGAGATCGACCTGGCCAGCGGTCAGCGAGCGAATCGGCAGGATGTGGTCCGGGTGTTGTTCATGCAACTCACCGGGGCAGCTTCAGCCACTGTCGTCAATAACAACGCCGCTGCAACCGTCATTGCTCTAAGAGCATTGGCTTCGGGCAAGGAAGTGATCGTGTCTCGCAGCGAGCTGGTCGAGATTGGCGGCAGCTTTCGCCTGCCTGAGATCATGACCGTCAGCGGGGCACGCCTTATCGAAGTAGGCAGCACCAACATTACCCGAATCGACGACTATGCCCGAGCAGTCACTGAACAGACCGCTCTGATCCTGCGCGTGCATGCCAGCAATTTTCGCATCATTGGCCATACGGACGCGCCTGCACTGGAACAGTTGGTTGCATTAGGCAAGGCCAAAGGCATCCCCGTGGTGGACGACATTGGCAGCGGTGCCTTGATCGACTTGTCCCGTTGGGGCTTTCGAGATGAACCGCTAGCTCGTCGTAGTATTGAGCAGGGGGCCGACCTGGTGCTGTTCAGCGGCGACAAACTGTTGGGTGGTCCTCAAGCGGGCATTCTGGTTGGGCGGGCCGACTTGATCAAACGGATTGAGAAAGACCCATTCATGCGGGCTGTTCGGCTGGATAAAATGGCCCTGGCTGCACTGGAAGCAACTTTGCGTTTGTACCGAACCGAAACAACCGCCTTGAACACGATTCCCTTGTTGACCATGTTGGAATTGTCCATGGATCAATTGCGGCTGAAGGCCAGTGACCTGGTCAATGCGATCAAGGCATCGGCTATCAATGGGTTAAGCGTTGAAGTTCAGGAGGATGTTGCCTATCTCGGAGGCGGTTCCACGCCGATGCACGAAATGCCCTCCGTGGTATGTGCGGTGCGGTCGGTAAAGATGGGCTGTCAGACCTTGGCCCAAAAGCTGCGTTTGGGGCAGCCAGCGGTGTTGCCGCGCGTGCAAAAAGATTGGGTTTTGTTTGATGTGCGCACCATTCATTCTAATGAAATCATCGAAGTCGCGCGTGCTGTAGAGCGAGTACTGCAAGCTTGCTAACCCTGAAAAAAGTAAATGGCTCATAAGCCAATAGTTCTAAGCAACACCCTGGGGACACCAATCGGAAAAACGCGGACCTGGCCGATCCAGGCTGTCGCAGCGGGGTTCAGAAATCCCTGCTTTTGAGCGACCATGGTGGCTGTGTAGTCTGCCCGGACGGTTGATCCCATGGGCATGCCCAGATCACAATCCAAACCCGAAGGAATATCCACGGCCAGTATCTTTGCGTGCGATCCATTAGCGGCTTCGTTGATCCATTCGATCATCTCGGCATGCGGTGAACGGGGCGGTCCCGTTAGGCCTGTGCCGAACAATGCATCGATGATCCAAGAAGCCGAATGCAGCAATTGCTTGATGGGTGCGGGGTCCGCAGGAAGCTGAGGATACACATGCAGCGGAATTTGGCAATGCCTCAAAATTTCCCAATTAGGTCGGGCATCACCTTGTAACTGATCCGCGTCTGCCCAAAGGAGCACTTGAACAGGAATAGACCGTGCATCCAGGTGGCGGGCGATGACTAAACCATCGCCGCCATTATTGCCTTTGCCGCACACGATCACCACAGGGGCATGCTGCGGGGCGGGTGTGGGTTGCATTAGCTCGCAGAGCCAATCCGCCACTCCTCTTCCTGCGTTTTCCATCAAAACGATGCTTTGAATGCCATACCGTTCAACTGCCTGCCGGTCGATGTCGCGAACCTGTGCTCGGGTTAAAGCGTTGGCCACGTTCTCATTCCAGAGCCAATGAATGCAAAGTCAAATGGTTGAAGTTAGCGGTAGTAACTTTGGTTGTTCAACGTTCAAGTAATCGGCATAGGCCAAGCTGATAGACCGTGCATGGTCACCAGCATTGAAATTGATCTGAGCATGCTCAGCCAAAGCTGGGTCAAGAATGGTGGGCAGATGAAAGAGGCTGCCAAACGGCGGCACCGAACCTGGTTCAAGGCCTGTCATTTCGAACAGTTCTTGGCGGTTGGCGAAGCGTAAACTTTTTGTTTGTAAGCTTTTCTGAGCTAGCTTGCTGTCGAGCTTGCGGTCGGCTGGCAGCACCAGCATCATGAAATGATCACCAGCTTTGACCACCAAGGCTTTGGCACCGCTGCCCAAGGGAGAGCCCCGAACCTGGGCGGCTTGCTCACTGGTAAACACCGGTTCATGCTGGAGAACGGCAAAGCGAACCCCTTTTTCAGTTAGCCAGTGGTGTATTTGGTCAAAAACGGTGTTGGGCACAAGTTGTCCTTTTTTCAGCTTTCGAAGGGCTTTTCCCGGGGATAAGATGAACTTTAGGGGAAATTGCTCTATTTCGGTCAATCGAAACCGGTAGCTCAATCGATCCTATCTTAGCAGGAGTATGCCTGCATAGCTATGCAACAGGAAGAACCAAAAGCGAGCGAATAAAATAGAGCAGTCTTTCTAAGGTCAAGGCCTCCAACCACGAGGGTTCCATGAGCAAACCCGCAACGATGCAGCGAAGCGTTGTTCGCAAGAAAAAGCTGAAGGTGGCTTTGGACTCGGAAATCCAAAAGGCACAAGAACGTATCCGCACCATCGATGTGGCGACGTCGGTGCTCTCCTTGGCCGTTGGAGCTTTGAGCTACCTTTTCGTCATCATCTTATTGGATAGTTGGGTGAGGCTGCCAGATTTGGTTCGTCAGATCACCTTTGGCATCATCACCCTAGCAGGACTGGCTTATCTGTATTGGGCTGTGGTCAAGCCCTTGCTGCTCAAGGTCAATCCCTACTTTGCTGCCAAGCTGCTGGAAAACTCAACCCCCGAAAGCAAGAACAGCCTGATCAATTGGCTCGATCTGAAGGAGCAACCGCTCAACCCTATCATTCGCGATGCCGTGGAAAAACGAGCTGCCAGCGAACTGCAATCCGCAGACGTGGAAACAGCGATTCCTTCAAAAATCCCTCTGCGATTAGGCTTTCTGACGGCGGCACTGTTTCTCGGGTTGATTGTGTTCGCGTTGTTGGTACCTGATCAGTTCGCCAGCTTTTTTCGGCGCGCGTTGCTTCCCTTTCAGCCAACGATCGTTCCGACCCATACTCGCCTTGAACTCATTCAACCGGTCGCGGACCCGGTACAAGTCGACCCGGAGCACGCACCCGCGTTGGACATCGAAGTAGCCCCAGGCGAACCGGTGCCGTTTGCTGTGCTCATTCATGGTGCTCAGCCCAAGCGGGTCATCCTGGAATATCAACCGACACTCACTGAAAAGCCCGTGCAACGTGAGATGCAGGCTCCTCGCGATGAGCAGCGCACGTCACCTTGGACTTTGACGTTTCCGAGCGACGCCATTCCGTCCGATGGATTGTGGTTCCGCATCAAAGCCAACGATGGTCAAACACGTCAATATCGGCTGGTGGTGTCCTCACGCAAACCACCATCGGTAAGCTCGGTCGAGGCTGAGTTGACTTACCCGGCTTATGTGAATCGCTCCCCCACACGGCAAGCGTTTGCCCCGTTGCGAGCCATGATTGGCACCAAGGCCATGCTCTGGATTCAAGCCGATCAACCCGTTCAGGATGGCAATATCTTGATCATGGTCCGCAATCCAGAAGACCAGCGTTTGCAGCAGCATCGCCGGATTGCCCTCAAGCCATTGCCAAATCAAGACGAACGATCCAGTGCACGCATGCTCATGCTTGAAGAACCGATCACGCTGACCAAAGAGATGCAACCAGGCGCAATGTATCGCATTGCACTCACCAACATGGATGGCAAGGTTGGTTCGTCACCGGAATATCCCATCGAAGTAGAGCCCGATGGCATTCCGCGCGCGGAAATACTTTCGGTGCACGATCAGATTTTTGCTTTGGGGCAACCGTTGCCGCAAATCGAATTGGCCGTCAACGATGTCGTTACTGTACGCGGCGAAGTGCAAGACGATGTGGCAGTGGATTCAGCCCGGTTGAAGTTGAAGCTGCAAAATGGTCCGGAACTGGGGCTATGGGGCAGCAACGTGTCAAGTAGCCAATTGCAGGAAGCCAATGGCTATCCGCTGCCGCCGGCTCCAGTGCAATTTACACTGGACCTGACGAAGGTTTCGGATTTGTTGCCCCCGGCCAATGGTGCTGGCGAACCACCCGCGCAGTTTATGCAATTGAAACCCGATCAGATTTTGGAATTATGGATCGAAGCCTGTGACCGGGCTGAGCCCGAGTCGAATGTGGGCAAATCCAAGGTTTTGCTGATCAAGCTGAAGCCCCCAATGAACAAGGATGAACGGCAAAAGAAAGAGGATCAAACCAAGAAAGACGAAAAAGAAAACCAGGAACAGAAGCAGCAGCAGGAGCAAAAGAAACAGCAGCAAAAACAACAACCTAAACAGAACCAGAACGATACGAACAAGCAAGACCAGAAGGATCAAGGACAACAGGGCGATAAAGACAACATGGGACAGGGCGACCAGTCCAAAGAGCAAAAGGGGACTAAGGGCGACCAGCAGGACAAATCGAAGCCTCAAAAGGATGACAAGTCACAGCAGGATAAGGGTGACAAGGGCGACAAGTCGCAGCCACAGAAGGGAGACAAGGGCGACAAGGAAGACAAGACGCAGGCGGACAAGTCGCAGCCACAAAAGGGAGACAAGGGCGACAAGGAAGACAAGACGCAGGCGGACAAGTCGCAGCCACAGAAGGGAGACAAGGGCGACAAGGAAGACAAGACGCAGGCGGACAAGTCGCAGCCACAGAAGGGAG
>JBDHUG010000009.1:0-107023 GCA_039809045.1 Gemmatales bacterium
AGTGCCCCCTGAAGGACTCGAACCTTCAACCCATTGATTAAGAGTCAATTGCTCTGCCAATTGAGCTAAGGGGGCTTGCTTTCCAAATAAGTTATAGGACGTTCCAACGATCGGCAACTACAAGCCTGTTCAGTTTCATCCACTCATACACGCGCGCTTCAGGCAACCAAAAGACGCCCTGGCCCTTTGATGTCAGACGCACCAGGGCAGCATGGGGTTCAGGCCTGTTGTCGGGCGAGTTTCTTCCGATCCGCTTCTTTTAGAGCCGTTTTACGCAGTCTGATGGTTTTAGGCGTCACTTCCACCAGTTCGTCTTCCTCTATATATTCAAGTGCCAATTCGAGGGTCATGCGTCTGGGCGCCTTTAAGGGGATTGTCTTCTCTGAGGTTGCAGAGCGGATATTGGTCAGTTTTTTCTCGCGGCAGACATTGACAGGCAAATCGTTATCCCGGCAATGTTCGCCAACAATCATTCCTTCATAAACCGCTTCTTGGGGAGCGACAAACAAGATCCCGCGTTCTTGCAGGTTTTCAATGGCGTAAGTGGTGGCTTGTCCGGTTTCGGTGGAAACCATGACACCATTGATGCGTGCTGGGATGTCGCCCCGGATGGGCTGATAATCGTAAAAATTATGGTGCATGATCGCCTGGCCGTTGGTAGCGTTGAGCAACCGGGTTCGCAGTCCAATCAACCCACGTGCAGGAATGGTGAATTCCAAATGACTCATGTCGCCTTGCATGTCCATTTTCTGACATTCAGCACGCCGGTTGCCTAGCAATTCCATAACCGCACCGACGGATGTGGGCGGCACCTCGATCACCAAGTATTCGATCGGCTCCAACTTTTGGCCGTTTTTTTCGCGATAAATCACTTTCGGTTTGCCTACGGAAAGCTCATACCCTTCGCGGCGCATGTTCTCCAGCAAAATACCCAAGTGTAATAAGCCGCGACCAGAGACATAAAACTCATCGGGCTTTTTGGGGTCAGGTTCAACCCGCAACGCCACGTTGCGTTCGAGTTCTTTCATCAAACGATCCCGCAATTGCCGGCTCGTCAGGTAAGAACCGTCCTGGCCAGAAAAGGGTGAATCGTTGATCCGGAAGAGCATGGTCAGGGTGGGGTCGTCAACCCGCAGCGGCGGTAAGGCTAGGGGATGCTCGGCATCGGCAATTGTGTCGCCGATTTCCACATCTTCCAGGCCAACCACCGCACAGATGTCACCAGCCGCCACTTCCTCAGTTTCCGTGCGGCCTAAGCGATCAAACACAAAGAGTTGCTTAACATTGGCATCGAAACGCTTATCGTCACGGCCCAAAACCGCCACGCGCTGACCTTTGCGAATTTTGCCCGTCATCAAGCGGCCCACGGCGATGCGTCCGACGTATTCGCTGAAATCAAGATTGGTCACTAGCAACTGGGTAGGTGATTCAGTGTCCACATCGGGAGGCGGAACATGGTGCAAAATCGCGTCGAAGAGAGGCCTGATGTCGGTGCTGGTTTCCTGGAGATCGCGTTTGGCGATACCATTACGGCCCGAAGCATAGATAATGGGAAAATCGAGCGTTTCGTTGTCAGCTTCGAGCTCGACAAATAAGTCAAAGACTTGATTCAGAACCTCTTGAGCTCGGGCATCAGGGCGGTCGATTTTGTTAATGACGACGATGGGCCTAATCTTCGCTGCGAATGCCTTGCGTAAGACAAAACGCGTTTGAGGCAGCGGCCCCTCGGCTGCATCGACGAGTAGTAAAGCACCGTCAGCCATTTTCATGACGCGCTCAACTTCGCCGCCAAAATCGGCGTGCCCCGGTGTATCGATCACATTAATCTTCGTATCACCCAACTTGATGGCAATGTTTTTAGCCAGAATCGTGATGCCGCGTTCACGCTCCAGGTCATTGGAGTCGAGAATGCACTCGCCGCGAAGCTCGCTTTCTCGAAACAAGCCGGATTGACGGAGCATCTGATCCACTAAGGTCGTTTTACCGTGATCAACATGGGCAATAATGGCCACGTTGCGTAATTCATGGCGAATCATATTGGCTAACTTCTCTCCGCAAGAAATAGATCAAAGTTCAAGCTATTTTTCTATTGTAGGAAGCCGCGATCAGGAAGGATCGTCTGGGTCATAATTCTTGACCAATATGCTGATTCAAAACAGTGATCATCATTTATAATGCATCGCGATGGTAAATTTTGATGTAGGAATCAGTTTTGGCAAACGCTGGGCTGTCTGGTCGTCACGGACAACCCATTGAACAATAAATAGCAATGCCCCTTTTGCAGTAAGCGCCAGTGATCGCTAGGTTATTACATTCCACAAGGTAACATATTCTAATATATGTTGTTGAATGTTAGCATTGGCGAGTATATAAAGGGCTTGTGAAGGGTTATAGGATTTATCTCCAGCAGCATGAAACAGAGGATCATATGGCTAAACGCGATTCAGTCAAGTCAGGACAACATGAGCGAGGTGCGAAAACCAAAGCCATGATTGCAGCGATCAATAGTCAGCCATCTGCAAAAAATCAGGAAATAGCAGCGATAGTGGCCCAATCAGGCATTTCTTGCTCAGCACAGGATGTTGCCAATTTAAAATCGAGGCTCAAGAAATCGGGCTCTATGGTTCGTGGCGGCGGGCGTGATATTATTACTTTAGACGATTTGAAAAAAGTTCGTGCAATTGCATTGGAGGCTGGTAGCCTGCGCGAATTGGAACATTCCGTTCAGCATATCGAATCATTAGCTGCACGATTGGGTGGAATTGAAAGATTAAAGCGTTCGATAGCAGCGTTAAAAGAAATCCAAAATTAATCAACTTATATTGCATACATCACCCTTCGCTTTGCTAACAGAGCGAAGGGTGATGTCTTTTTCTCACTAGCTCAATTCTGATACTATAAGATAAGTTTGATGTCGTTGCTGTCAGAATACCGATGACATTCGTTTCAAGACGGCTCATATGCTAATCACCTTTAAACTTGGGAGAATTCGATGTCGGAACTATTGGCACGATTTTGTCGTTACGTGCAGATCGATACCCAGGCACGTGAAGGGGCAACGACCTACCCAAGTTCGCCGGGCCAGCGTGCTTTAGCAGAGTTATTGGCCAAGGAATTGCGTCACATCGGCGCACAAGCTGTCGTCGTCACCGAGCATTCATTGGTATATGCCACCATTCCCGCCACCAGCAAGAAGAATACGCCCGCCATCGGCTGGGTGGCGCACGTTGATACTTCACCGGAGTCCAGCGGCCAAAACGTCAAACCCATCATCCATCGCGATTATCAAGGCGGCGACTTGGTTTTGCCAGGCGATCCACGCCAGGTGATTCGTGTGGCCGAAAATCCAGAATTACAGAATTATATCGGTGGCACTATTGTTACTTCGGATGGCACAACGCTTTTAGGTGCGGATGACAAAGCCGGGGTGGCCGTGATCATGGACGCAGCCGCTCATTTGCTTCAGCATCCGGAGATTCCTCATGGCCCGATTCGGATTTGCTTCACATGCGATGAGGAAATTGGGCATGGTGTGGACCACGTCAAACTGGAAGAATTCAATGTGACCGTAGCCTACACCCTGGACGGCATGGGCCAGGGCGAGTTAGAAAATGAAACGTTTTCGGCTGATAAAGCCACCGTGACCATCCACGGGGTCAACATCCACCCTTCGATAGCCAAGGGGCGTATGACGAACGCGATCCGTTTGGCAGCGGCATTCATCAGTCGATTGCCACACGATCGCATGTCGCCTGAAACAACCTCTGATCGTGAAGGTTTTATTCATCCGGTCACGATCGAAGGCGGCGTGCCGGCTGTAACCATCCGCTTATTGCTGCGTGATTTTGCAACTGCCCAACTGGCTCAACAAGCCAAACTGCTCAATGACATTGCCGCAGATTTAATGAAGCAATATCCCGCTGCACGCATTGAAGTGAATATCGAAAAGCAATACCGAAACATGGCCGACGGCATGGTTCAAGAACCTCGAGCCGTCGCCTACGCCCTGGAAGCGATACAACGGGCAGGACTCAAACCAAAACTTGGCAGTATCCGCGGTGGCACCGACGGTTCGCGCCTAACAGAAATGGGTTTGCCTACTCCGAATCTATCGACCGGAGAGCATAACCCCCATTCCCCCTTAGAGTGGACAACCTTGGAAGATTTAGAAGCTGCCAAGCGCGTCTTGATCGAACTCGTTCAGGTTTGGCATGAACATGCCTGAATACAGGAGATAGAGGCCGAAGCTGGCAGAACCCATGCGCCATCTAAGTGAGTTCTTGTGTGTCGGTCGCAGCCGGTGCAATGTCATTGGCTGGCGAGTTCACAGGAGTGCTAGGCGATGCTCGATTGTCTTGACGGAGCATATATTCGCTGTAATAGTGGGCGAGCTGATCACGCATCATTTTACGTGCCCGATGCAAGCGACTTTTCACGGCCGCCAATTTCAATTGAAGCTGCTGGGCGATCCATTCGTTGGGCTGATCTTCTAAATCAGCCAGCAAATAAACATCCCGATACATGGGGGGCAGCATGGCAATGGCTCGGTTGATAAGCCCACGCAATTCATGATGTAATAGTTCTTGTTCAGGACGCTTGATGCGCTTTTGTACCGGTGCATTGGTTTGCGTTGCGGATTGAAGCAGACGCGTTTCCACTTGGCCTTCTTCGTGGCGCGCTTGCAAGGATCGCTGGCGGCGAAACGCCAACGCGGCATTGACGGCAATGCGATGCAGCCAAGTCCCTAGCGAAGCATCGCCGCGAAATTGATGCAAATGTTTGATGGCTGTGAGCAGCACTTCTTGAAGAACGTCTTCGGTATCTACTTCATTGTTGTTGAGAATACGGCGAATAACATTCCTCAGCCTGGGCATATGTTGAGTCAAGTCTTCAGGGCGCACACGCGTGGAGGCAGTTGCACCACCCGAACCTGCGGGCAGCCCTAAGCGGTGCAATGCTGGTGGCCGTGGGGTGCACGGCAAGGACAGCGATGACTGAGCCGACGGACTCATGGGCACCAAACCATCCAATTCTGACTGAGGCGTATCCTTCAACACGAAAAACAAGCGATCACCTTTTCCCTTCCCATTCTTTCACGACTTCGGCCAACAATTCCGGCTTACCCTGCTTCGTTAGATGTTCCACACGAGCCAGCGGCAGTCCCATTTTGGTCATGATCTGAGCCGCTTGCTTCAGTAGCTTTTCCTTCTTTTTGCCCTCGGCTAAAAACAACTCACCCACCAGTTCAGCAAGTTTCTGGGGCAGTTGATCAGGCATGTTCTGGTAATAGCGGCGAATGACTCCTTGTTGATAACGCGAATACTCACGTGGACCTTGTGAAGATTCGGTCATGGTAGCCAACCTCACAATTGCAAGGCGTTCCTTTGACAATGACCCCTAGAGACGACGATCCAACTGGCCACTTGTTCAATTCTCTGTGGCAGGGGTTGACTCGTTGTGGTCTCGGAAAGTTCACTTGGACAGGCGGAATCATCTTCCGCGCTGAAGCACATCCCTGTTGGTGTGCTTACCTGAGTGATTGCAACCCAGGATCGGCCGGGCACAGGCCGGCGGCATGAACATCATTCAGGAGAGTTAGCCTCCCCTTTCAGCATACCGACGCAACCACGCGTCTTTCTCATTGTCACTGCTTTCATTATAGGTTGCATCTGCAATTCAGCAACGGCAACCAGCGTTATTCATACACCAAGGGATTTATTCGAAAACGGGGTTTAGCAGCAAACCTAGGCAGCATAAAATAGGCATGATGAATAACGAACGCAGTTGTGCCGTGCTTTGCTCGGGTGGTCTGGATAGTGCCATATTATTGGCGGTTATCGCGCAGCAATGGGAACGGGTTTTTCCGGTTTACATCCGCTGCGGACTACTCTGGGAAAGCGTGGAACTGGAATATGTGCAGCAATTCATCCAAGCCATACAACCGAGATATCCATCCATTCAGCCATTGGTTTTGCTCGAGGAAACAGTCACCGATCTCTATGGCAAGCATTGGAGTGTGACTGGCGAAGAGGTTCCTGATGCTCAAACGCCTGATGAGGCGGTGTATTTGCCCGGACGCAATGTGCTGCTGCTGGCCAAAACCTTATTGTGGTGCCATCTGCATCAGGTCCATAGCATTGCGTTAGGGGTGCTTGGTTCTAACCCTTTTCCTGATGCATCGGCGGCATTCTTTGAACAATTGGCCAATGTGGTCGGCTCGGCAGTCAATGATCAGATGCAGATCGATCTGCCTTTTGGTCAATTGCATAAAGTGGAGGTCATGCACCAAGGGAGAGACTTGCCACTCGAATGGACGTTTTCCTGCATTCGTCCTGTGGGAAAACAGCATTGTGGGCGTTGCAATAAATGCCATGAACGACAGCAAGCATTTCAAGCAGCGCAATTGGCCGATCCGACGCCCTACGCATCCGAAGGTTCGTCCTAAGCTACCCGAATCCATCAAAATCGACAGATCGGGCAAACGTACGTGAGATGGGAGTTACCACCAATGCACCGAGTAACGAAAGAGCTTCACTTTTGTTATGGACATAGGTTATTGAATTACAACGGCAAATGTCGTTTTCTGCATGGCCATAATGGCATCGCAGTGATTACCTTGGAAAGCGACCATTTAGACTCATTGGGAATGGTCATGGATTTCACCAAGATTAAAACCGTCATGCAATCATGGATCGATCAAGAATTGGACCACAAAATGATATTGCATCAGGATGATCCCTTGCTGCCGACTTTAAGATCGCTGAACGAGCCTTTTTATTTGCTTGAGGTCAACCCGACGGCAGAAAACCTGGCCAAATTAATCTTTGACTATGCACAAAAGCAACACTTTCCTGTTTCCGAAGTGAGCCTTTGGGAATCACCTAACAGTTATGCGACCTATCGCCCCACGCCCATATGAAAGGGGGCGAATAATGGCGATTTTCAACCTTTAATGGCTTGGCACAGACGGGCTGAGCGGGCAGAATGGGACTGCGCTTTCAGCTTCTTGTTCGATTCGCTTCGTCAACTTGGAATAGAACCATGTCATTGCAAATAGCTGCTGCTTCGGCTCGTCGATTGCCTCTGGAAGAAATGGTAGAGCAAACCTGTCAATCGATTCAGTCGCAACTCAAGCAACGCCCCGTGGATTTGGCCTTTGTGTTTTTCAGCATTCATTTCGAAGATGAAGGAGACAAGCTGGCGGAAGCAATTCAGGAACGCTTGTCACCCAAGCATCTCTTGGGCTGCACAACGGAAGGGGTGATTGGCCCCGAACATGAATTTGAAAATGAACCTGCGTTGGCATTATGGGCAGCAGGTTTGCCCGAACAAGCCAAAGTGCATGAGGTTGTTTTGGATGCCGCGGCGTTGGCTGCCTTGCACGAGACCACGAATTGGCGATCGCTGTGTTCAGATATTTCTTTGGAAGAACAACCGAGTTTTCTTTTGCTAGCTGATCCCTTCACGACGCCCGTCAACGCACTTTTGGGCGGCATTAATCAGTCGTTTCCAGGGTCGCCAGTGCACGGTGGCATGGCCAGCGGTGCGGAAGCACCTGGACAAGTAGGGCTGATCAGTTCGCAAGGGGCCCAGCGTGAAGGACTTGTCGGAGTGGCACTCACAGGGCCGGTTAAAGTGACCTCGCTGGTTTCGCAAGGGTGCCGACCCATCGGCAAACCGTGGGTCATTACCAAGGCAGATCGCAACATCATGTATCAACTGGGCGGCCAGCGCCCTTTGGATGTTTTGATGCAGACTTTTGAAGAATCCCCTCAGGATATTCAAAACATGATGCAGCAAGGCATTTTGCTTGGTCGTGTCATCAAAGAAGAGCAAGATCGTTTTGGGCAAGGGGATTTCTTGATTCGCAATCTGGTCGATAAAGATGACCAGTCGGGAGCATTGGCCGTCAACGATATGCTACGTTCGGGTATCACCGTGCAATTTCATGTTCGCGATGCACGCACGGCACACGAGGACCTGGAGCAGATGGCCTTGCTGCTGAAAGACAGCCCACCCAAAGGGGCTTTGCTATTCTCCTGCAACGGGCGCGGTCAGCGGTTGTTTGACAAGAAAGATCATGATGTTGGTGTGCTTCACCAGGTTTGGGGTGATTGCCCTGTGGCTGGTATGTTTTGTGCGGGCGAGTTTGGGCCAATCAGTGGCCGGAATTTCATCCATGGTTTCACCGCCAGCGTTGCTTGCTTTCACGAACTGGTCGATGATTAGCACCCTTTGACGTTCGGTGATCGAGGGTTGCTCAAGACCGCAACCTTTAGGAGTCCTTTCGCAAAACCGACTGCAGTCGTTTGAGCTGTTCATCCATCGAACGCGGTGGACGTGGCGTTTTTTGGCCAAAACGCGGTTCGATCTGCAAGCAAATGAATACAGGACCAGGGCTGGTCAGCGCTTCAGCGGCAACGAGTGACCAGGAACGCTGGTCGGAGCACTGATACGTTCGTGAAAAGCCCGCTGCTTTGGCCAGGCCGACAAAGTCCACTCGGCCAGCTCCGACCGTCGGCTGCCCACCCGTCACTTCGTATAAACCGTTATCCAAAACAATCAAAAAGATGTTAGATGGGTATTGAGCAAGTGTCACCAAGGAACCTAAGTTCATGAGCATGCTGCCGTCGCCGTTGAGGACAACGATGCCCTGGTGGGGATGCGCCAACGCAAGGCCCAAGGCCAAAGCCGGGGCCTGACCCATGCTGCTTGGCATATAGGCAAAATCGCGCGGCGTGTCCGAAAACCGCGGCCAGGCGCCTACCGCAGCCATCGTGGAAATCACAAGGTGGTCCTGTCGATGTGTTGCGAGAATCGCCAAGGCTTCATCCAAGGTCATCATGGTTGCTACTCGGGTAACAAGAGCGCCAGGCTCTGACGATTTTGTCCGTAGGCTTGCATGGCGTCAAGCAGCGTGCTGCTGGGCAATGAATCATTGAGCCAGCGATAGGGGATTTTCCAGGCGTTCATGATCGGTTCAATAAATGGCGGGCAGGTATCGCTGGAAACTCCTTGCAGATAAGCGTTCCAACTGCGAACGCCAATGATAATGAACAAGGGCAGCTTGATATCGTGCACAAAATTGCGTATCGCATCGCCTGCTTCAAAAAAGCCGGTGCATTGGAACAAAAGCGCGGGCCGTTTGCCACCGATGAGCAGCCCTGCAGCCACGCCCACGGCTTCGCCTTCACGGCTGACACGAATCAATTGTAGCGAAGGCTCGGCGACGATCGCGGCTTCCCAAGTGCCCATGACGCTATCTGGAATCCAAACGACATGCGTAAAGTGTGCCTCTTTGAGAGCGGCCACTACGTCAGATCCCGTCAACATGTTCGCGTGACTCCGGAAAATGGCCGTGCATTATGGTGCAACACAGACCGGCGGATGGAGCACCAGAAAAAAAGCCACGGCGACATGAAGGCCGCCGTGCGTGAACGTCGTTAGCTGATCTTGGAGCCAATTAAGGGCGATGGGCGTTGTGGCAGCCTGTGCACGTTTTGCCAATCTTGCCCAAGGCCGTTACCGATTTGCTTTTGTTCTTTTGTTGTGTTGCGGCATCCAATTCCTTCACATAGCCAAAGTATTCATCGCAAGCTTTCTTCCAACTCGCTTCGGAGCCTTTTGGCGGTTTGTTTTTGCCCAGGTCTTCGGCAAGGGTTTTGAATTCGCTAGCAGCCGTTTGCACAGCCGTCCAATCAGGGGTGCCCTTTTTCAGTTCGATATTGATTTGGTCGCGAAAGCCGCCTTTTTTGTGTCCCTTGGTCATAATGTCTTCAATCGTTGCGGTGTTCATCATGGCCCAAGATGCGGTACCGACACAAAACGAAAAAAGGGCAGCTAGCAAAACAGTTCGACGAAACATAAGCACTCCTATACCTCTGAATACCACGTGTAAACCTGCATGTCCATTAACATGCATAATCCAAGATCAGCCAATTGTCAATAATCTAGTGGCCAACGGCAGTGGATGCGATTCGATTTAATCTCAAGGTTTGGCAACCGCAAAACCCTTTTGTATCCGTTCATCGCATTCGCGGCGGAGCGCATCCACGCCGACGCGCCAAACATTGATCGATTTCGTGGTGGCCATGGCGTCGTAGCGATCCAGCCAGGACCGGGCCGATGTCCAAAGGATCTCAGGCGTTGGCATGTCCGCGGGCCAGGGTTGTTTCTGGGCTTGCAAGCGGCTGTGCAACAGTTCGGCGCGGTGGGCCAAGTCCATCTTGGCCAGGGCCATGAAATACGTTAACAAGCCGCGATATTCCGGAACCGCCCAACGCACAGCCATCGAACGGAGGGGTTGTTGTGCTTCTTTCCACATCATTTCCAGGCGATGCACTTCGTCGGCCAATTGCCGCTGGAGAGTTTGACGTTTGCTCTCGTCAGCTTGTTGGAGATCTTGCAGCAACTGCTTCACTTTGAGTGAAGCATCCGTCAGCCGCTTGGGCCAATTGCCACGGCTGCCGCTCAGGTAAGGGACATACTCAAATTCACGGCTCAGATCTTTGTCCAGCATGCGATCGATGCGATCTTCCTGTTTGACAATTTTCTGGATCGCTTCTTCGACGTTGCCCCTAACCAGGAGATCACGCACGCCGCCCGGTTCGAGCCGCACATGGACAAACAACTCATCAAAATCGGCGAAGATACGTTGCTGATCCCGAGGCGTTGATAATTGGCGGCTCAAGTCGAGCATATACGATGGCATCAAGTGCCGCGGGACAATGGCATCGCGCAAACGGTAGTCCTGATTCGGGTTTTCAACATATTGATTGAGAACCAGGATGGGATAACCCGGCGATCCCACTTTGGTCCATGGGACAACCGGCAGCCCTAATTGAGCGTCCGCGAACCGTTTCATTCGATCGAGCAATTTTTGATGCAGAATAACTGGATTGGCTTCCAATTCCATCTCCAACCATAGCATCCGCGGTTCGAGTGACGGCATGGAAACCAGCAACATGGCTTCGGCTTTTTCGAGTTGGGCCGGGAGCACGGGATCCTCCAGCCCTTGATAGAGTTTTTGCAAAAGAGCAGGCTGGCTTTTCAGTTCTTTCCAGGTTGCAATGCCCTGGCTGTTGTCCATGGGAATTGGACGTCCAAGCCGAACATCGAAAACATACAACTGTCCATCGATCAGGACGCCCGCTGCCCAGGTGACGTTACGAATCGACTTGCTTCCGGAGTCATCGGCTATTTCCAAGGTGCGCGTGATTGCACAGGCATCGAGTTTGTACCGATCAACGCTTTGCTGCAGGCTGGCTTTTTCTTTTTCCAACTGATTGCGTCGATTCAAATCGGTGATTTCAACGAGTTGGTTGTTCAAATCGCTTAGCCGTCGTTCTTCCGCTCGGAATAAGTTCAACTGCTCCATCAATGTCAGAAAGACACGCAAGCGTTCCTCGGCGTCTCCAGAGCCTCTGCGAAGGATATCGTTGGCTGGCCAGGCATCCGTTCCAGGTAAACGTGGAGTTAATTGCACATGGCGCATGACCCAATAGAAAGCGTGCTGGGTGAGTTTGAGGTTATATTGTTTCCAGGCGGCCGTATCATTTTTGGAGGGCTGATCACCCATGTCGGCGACCAGCGTCCGCGCAGCGTCGCGAAACAAAAAGCAGGAGTCCAGATAATGGGCATCGACCAGGTCAAACGACCGTCCTTCAACACTTGCAATGCGATTCAACCGATCGGCCACACCGCGCAGTAGGTTTTGATTAAGCAGTGCAAGCTCGCCCTCGGACAATTTGTAGGAACGGTTAAGCGAAGCCTGGTCCAGGTAAATGTTTAATTGCTGCACGGTGTTGCGATAGGCATTAACGCTGGGCTTGCCTTCGCGTAAGGAGGCTTTAATGTTATCGAGCAAGGCCTTGGGCGATTGAGCGCGTTGCGCTAACTCCGTTTCATTTTCCGGAGAATTGCAACCCGTCAATCCTGAAAGCAGGGCCAGTGTCGACAACCAGAAGGCTAAGAAGCGGGTCATGATCAATGCTCTTTGATTAAACCAAGGAGTAGGAAAAGATCTATGAAGTCTTGGGTGGTGTTGGTGCATCCAGGACAGATCGTAACCGCAAACAAACTTGTGCCAAAGCGGGGAAATCGGCTAACGCCAACATATTCGGACCATCGCTTAGAGCCTGATCGGGGTCGGGATGCACTTCCATGAATAAGGCATCCACGCCACAAGCCACAGCCGCTCGGGCGAGATATGGCACCAATCGTCGGTCGCCACTGGACTTATCTCCCGCTGCCGCAGGTAATTGCACGGTGTGTGTGGCATCAAAAACCACGGGAGCCATTTGCCTCATAATGGGTAATGATCGGAAATCGCATACCAGATTACCGTAGCCAAAGGTGGTACCGCGTTCGGTCAGCAGAACTCTTTGATTATCGACTTCAGCTAATTTACTCACCACCAGCCGCATTTCCTGAGGGGCCATGAACTGCCCTTTTTTGACATTGATCACACGTTGCGTTCGACCGGCTGCCTGCAAGAGATCGGTTTGTCGTGCCAAAAACGCTGGGATTTGAATGATATCGCATACTTCACCGACGGGCGCGGCTTGGCTGCTTTCATGGATATCCGTGGTAACAGGCAACCCGGTCGCTTTTTTGATGGCTGAGAGGGTTGCCAGACCCTTTTCCAGTCCGGGGCCACGAAACGACTTTGCTGAACTCCGGTTCGCTTTATCAAACGAGGCCTTAAAAACGAGAGAAAGATTCAACTCGCGCGCGATCTCGGCCAATTGGGTGGCGATCGCAATGGCAGCATGATGGCTTTCAATCACACAGGGGCCGACAATGAAAAGCAATGGCGCACCAGGCCCACATTGCACATGGTCGGTGATAAGAACTCGTTGCTTCGTGGGCGTAAAATCCATCCTGACCTCAAATGGAACCTCAGCTTTGTCGTTGTACGTCTGAAATGGCCGTACGGTTTAGCCTTTTTGGTGATCCCGCCACAAGTATTGGCTGCATTGGCGTTATCATCAAGATACCGCAACTGCTCCTATGTTACTTTATTGCTAGTTGGAGCCAAGGGAAGTTGATCGAACAGTTGCGGGACCTGACCATTTGTCTGAGTGGAAAGCCAACGTGGTTTTTCAAGCAATTAATGAGATTTGCAAGCTCATTGAGCAGCTCAAACGTCTAATAATTGATAGCCCACAAGGTCAACGGCTCGAGGCAAAGGCAGGCCAGGGTACTTATACGGCATGACAAATTGATGCATTGTGCCATCCCGGCAGAAGAAAAACAAAGCTTGATGATGTAAATGGGCGTTGCATCAACCTTTGGATTGTTTAAGATAGAAGAACAGCGATTATTAGGTAACAACGCTAACCGGCGATCATTTTACTAGCGAGAGCGGAGACGTTTGCCATGTCGAAAGCAGGCAAAAAACCCGGCGTTCCCGGAAAACCCACCAAGCCCACTAAAAAAACCAACCGCGATAAGGTCAACGACGAAATCATCAAAATCAAACGCAAGGGGAAAGGCAACAAGATGCCTTTGATCCTGGCGGGCGTCGGGGTTGGCGTGATGATTATTGTCGGCATTATCATTTTTGCCTTCATGGGTGGGGGGGGCAATAACCAACCCTTGGCAGTCAACACCGGGTCACATCGGCCACCTAATCAAGATCAACACAATGAGCAACCCAAACAGCCCCAAGAGCCATCGGATGCATCGAAAATCCGCGAGTTAATCGGCAAGTTGGATCCCGAAAAGGATTTCGAAAACATATCGCGAGAATTGATGGAAAAGGTCAAAAGTGGTGGGGAAGCCCGTCTGAAGATCATTATGGACGGCTTGGAAAGTAAAGCCAAAGCTGGCAACCAGGCGGCGATTGATTTTCTCCGCGAGCTAGCCCGTAATGCCGAATTCCCTCTGGCACAATCCATGGCCAATGATCGGCTCGACAAATTGGGCATCCAGTCGGTCGCCAGTGCAACCAAGGACGATCCTACCAATTTTCTCCCATATGACACGCAGGTCGTTCTCACGCTATCGCCCAATCGCATATTGCGTAGCGATTACTCACGTGCCTTGTTTACTTTTGGAGCATTCCGCCACGAGGATTTTGAGAACCGCATCGGGATCAACCTTGGATTGATCGAAAAGCTAATCATCAGTTGCAACAAGGATCACGGCCATGTCTTGGGCGTGATCAGGACCTCTGAACCGTTTGCTTGGGATGAAGTAAAGGTCAAACTCCAAGTCGATCCTAAGGAATGCCGTACAAGCAAAGGAAAAGTTTATTATTTAGGCAAGGTGGATATCCTCTCCGAGTTCCTCAACAACACCATGCCACCCGTGACAACTTTGAGCAAACAAGCGGCCATTTACAAGAAAGACGACCGCACGCTGGTGTATGGCGACGAAGCCACCATCAAGGAATTTATCGATAATCCACCAGCGCCGCGCATCACCAGTGCTCCCAAAAAAGACAATACGCCTCCCCCAACCACTGACTCCGGCCCCGGCCAGCCATCGCTCACGGGAGCTGGCGGCGGTCCGTCAGTAACAGGCGCCGGCAGCGGTGCTGGCCAACTACCACCCGGGGCTGGCGGCGGCAAGAAGACGGAAGACAAACCCAAAGTCCCAGAAGCACCTAAATATGAACCTTACATGACCATCGACAATAAGCTCCGCCAGCTCATTGAATTGGCGGAGGATAAAAAAGAATCGCTCGGGTTGTTTGCTGATTCCGTGGCTGCTGGCGGCAACAAATCGATTCTTACGCCGATTATGTTGTTAAAGACCATGTCGCCTTCCACGCAAGAAAAAGTGGACATGTTTGCTTTGGCACTCATGCCTTTTGAGGGATTGGAAAATCCAACCTTGCGTGGTGCTTTTTCCAGTTCGAACCGCACCGATGCGGAATTGATCCGCAAGGAATTCGAGAAACTCCTGATCGGCAAACGCGACGAGCTGAAAGAGTTCTTTAACTTTGACGTTCAGATCGGCAAAAAAGAAGATGACACCGGGTCGTCTTCCGAAAGCGGTACTCCACCGCCACCAACGATGTCTGGCGGAGGCGGTGCTCCCTCAGGAATTGGCAGCGGCGGCAGTGGCATGAGCGTGCAGCGGCCTGGAACCGGCGGTGCTCCGCCTCGCCCCAATGCACCTAATAATCCACCATCGACAACTCCGGAACCTGAAAAAACAGAAGACAAGAAAAAGCCGCTTGCACAAGTGGACATCAATCGCCGGGAAGATTTCATCTTAGTGCAGGTGACCATCTTCAATAAGCCGGAACGCATGATGGAAATCCAGGTTGGCTCGATGATGGTCAACATGCGTACATTGTGGGAAATGAGTGGCGCCAAGCTTCGCATTGGCAACCTGGCGCAGGGCATTGGTTTGTTTACGGAAGCTCATGCGGCCGCAAACGATCGTTACATTGTTCCCATGGGGGCTTACCCGCGGACGCCCGATCCCACGCGCGGACCTCGGCCATTTCCACCGAGCGAACGCGTAAGCTGGATGCCTCACCTCCTGAACTATCTGCCAAGCGATCGCTATCAGGGTTTGCGCGACGCTATCAATTTCAATGCATCCTGGAAGGATCCCGCCAATGTCGACGTCGGTCGAGTGCCCATTTCGGCATTCTTGAATCCTTCAAGCAGTGGCAAGTATTTTGTACGCGTGCGTGGCGTGTCGCAACCGTTGGCGGTCACCGATTTTGTTGGCATGGCGGGTGTCGGACCCGATGCGCCCTATTATCCCAAAACGGATCGCAGGGCTGGTTTCTTCGGGTATGACCGACAAATTCGGCTTGAAGATGTCAAGGATGGCATGGAAAACACCATCTTCATGATCCAATCCGATAGCAGTGTCGTTGGCCCGTGGATTGCGGGGGGTGGTTCAACGGTGCGTGGAACCAGTGAAAAATGTGATCGAGACATTGGCGTTCGTGGCGGGTTTGCCTCACCCAACTATAAAGGTAATCCAGGTGTTTGGGTGATGATGGGGGATGGTTCGGCACGCTTTTTGACCAAAGACATCTCGCCAAAAGTGTTTGAAGCCCTCTGCACGATCAATGGTGGTGACGATCCCGGTTTGCTGGACTCCTTTGCGCCGCGTGAACGATTGGAAGCTACGCCGATCACGCGCGTCAATCCAAGCAAGTCGACGTCGCCCGACAAGAAGAAACCCGCATTGATCGAGGAAGACGACACCGAAAAACCCAAAACCCCTCCCAAGAAACCCTAAAATGGAGCTGTGAGCCAATTGCGCTTGTCGTGAAGTCCATGGCTACTGCTGTCTTGATTGACTATCATATCACGGCGAGTGGTTGAGTCGGAGGAGTGAACCCTCCCTACATGCTTTGGCTGGTTGGGTGGGAGTTAACAATGGGAATCATTGATCGCCCGAAACGCGGGGTGCCTGAAGGGTTATTTCGCAAGTGCCCCTCCTGCAAGGCAACCATCTTTCGCAAAGAAGCGGAAGATAAGTTGTTTGTTTGTCCCGAATGCGATCATCATTTCTACATGCCTGCGCGCGCTCGCATAGCGAGTTTGCTCGACCCCGACAGTTTTGAAGAATGGTTTACCCATTTACAAAGCTTGGATCCATTGGAATTCAAAGATCGCAAAACGTATGCAGAGCGCATACAGGACGAACAGAAAAAGACCGGTTTGCATGAAGCCGCCGTGGTCGGGAAAGGTTTTATCCGCGGTCGTCCCATTGTGTTGGCGATCACCGATTTCGCATTCATGGCAGGCAGCATGGGGTCTGTCGTCGGTGAAAAGCTAACCTTGGCCGTTGAACGGGCTACGGAGCTGCGGTTGCCCCTGGTCATCATCAGCGGTTCCGGTGGCGGGGCCAGGATGCAGGAAGGCATCCTTTCCCTGATGCAAATGGCCAAGGTGTCAGCTGCCCTGGCTCGGTTTGATCAAGCCAAGGGTTTGTACATTTCCGTTTTGACGCATCCCACCATGGGAGGAGCGGCCGCCAGTTTTGCTACGTTGGGGGACCTGGTGATTGCCGAGCCGCGTGCCTTGATCGGTTTTGCCGGTTCGCGCACCATTTGGAATACCGTCAAACTGGAATTGCCGGAGGGCTTTCAAACCAGCGAATTCTTGCTGGAACATGGATTCGTCGACCGCATTGTCAGGCGGGCTGATTTGCGGACAGAATTGGCTCGGATTATCGATTATTGTGAAAAGTAATCATTGCGCTATTCGTTAAAGCAGATGCCGTTATGCCACGTTGATCTGCACAGCCTCGGGGAGGTTGAAGCTTGGGTTTGTTTTCCCGATTATTTGGCTCAAGCAAAAAACTGCCCGGCAGTTTAAGCAAAGCTGCCCTTGCGAAGATGCCTCGGACTGACATTAAAGATCGGTTCGACTTGGAAATGCGCATTGGGCAAGGCAGCATGTCGAAGGTGTTTAAAGCACGTGATCGTCAGTTAGGCCGTCAAGTTTGTCTAAAAATACTGGATAAAGTGAAAACCGCCCGGTTCGATGCCCGCTTTGTCGGCTTGAATCGCCCTCACGAAGGCATTGTCAGCACCAGCCTGCGCCATCGCAATTGTGTTAAAACTTTTGAATGGGGCGTGACCCGTGACGGCGAGATTTTTCTGGTCATGGAACTCATCGAAGGGATGGGGCTTAATTTTCTGATCGAAACCAACAGTCGGCATCTACAAGGGCATCGGTTCGATTTCTTATGCCAGGCCGCTGAAGGTTTGGCGTATATCCACGATCAAGGCTTCATGCACCGTGACGTTTGCCCGCGGAACATGATGATCAATAGCGAGGGTGTTTTGAAGTTGATTGATTTTGGGTTAACGATCCCCAATACGGCTGAATTCCGCAAACCAGGCAACCGCACGGGCACGGCCAATTATATGGCCCCTGAGCTGATCAAACGGCTAGCCACCGACCATCGGGTTGATCTGTTTGCTTTGGGGGTAACCGCCTATGAAGCCTTTACGGGTCGGTTGCCTTGGGAGGGTGCCCAATCCTTGCAAACCATGTTAAGCCATGTCAATAGCCCGGCACGAGATCCTCTGGAAATCAATCCCGACCTGCCACCCATGGTGGTAAAGTTCTTGATGAGAGCGGTCGAACGCGAACCGCGCGATCGGTTCCAGACTGCTCATGAAATGCGCGAACTCATGAGAAAGATTCAAGAACGGCATCCCCTTTAAACCATGTCCTTTAATCGACTTGGCATCCAACAAGCTGCATTATGAGCTTGCCTGCGCTGTGCCTGTCTGGCGATGACTACTGGCGGAGGAGTGGGCGCGCAGTGCATTCTTGTTTGGTTGCATTGAGCGGGTGAACGATCGTGCTAAATTCAACCCGACAAAAATGCTCAAGGCTGAAACGCCCGTGGCCACGAGCACTGTCCATGCCCCCATGACGCCCATTAATTGAATGCCCACCCATGGCATGACCAATCCGCGGATGCCGTTCAAGGTGAAATGGATGCTGTTGTACGTGGGCACATCTTCTGAATGTGGCGCAAATTGCACGGACGCCAATGCCCAGGTGACCTGGCCGCCTCCTTCCGAGATGCCGCGTAAGAAGGCCCCTAGATAGATCAGCCACCACCAATGCCACTGCAACCCCACAAAGAAGCAGCCCAGGTAAATCGTCATGACCATGCAAATGAGCACGCGCATGCGCACAATGCCCAACCGGTCCAAAATGCGGCCCCAGAGGGGGGAAGCCAGGGCCAGAACCAATTGGGGGATCACCGCGGTGACCAGGGCCAATTCCCATGCCTCCATGTGCAAATCGTCATTGCAAAGCGAGATCAGCACGATGCTTGACATGAAAAAGGCGGCACCGTTCAGAAAGTAACCAATTTGAAAGGTGCGGAAGGAATGGTCGCGTTTGAGCACGACGAAAATCTGGCGCCAGTGTTGACCCCAGCGCGATGGTGGCCGATTTGCCGGTGGTTGATCCAACAAACGCAACCGCGCAAAGAACAAGCAGCCGATGAGGCCAAAACTCGCCGTGATCGGATAAAGCCACCGGTAATAATCTGGATTACCTAAATGGCGATCGACCAACCGGCCGGCCAGCCAGGCTGTGGGCACCTGGCTCAGAAAGAGCCAAAAGATAAGCCAACCCAAAATGCGTCCCCGCACGGCGAGGGGATATGTGGATCGGTAAAGGCTGGATTGCCCCATGCGCACGGCAGAAAAAAGCAGCAGACTGCAGGTCATCAAGATCGTAAACAGGGTTGCTGGCGAAGCGATGGCACTGTCTTTGCACCAAGGGATGAAGAATAGCGGCAGGTTGCACAACAGAGCCATGCGCAGCACAAGCTGGTGCATTCCCCAGCGGCGACCAAGCGCAGCCCAAAGCGTGCCGAGAAAGGCACCGCACGGAAAGGCACTGGTCAGGAAGGCCAGGTGTGTTGGTGACGCGTCGAGGCATGTTTTGGCGATCACCTGGGAAGAATAGAGAATCATCCCAACCAGCACGCCATTCATGACGCTAAACAAACTCTCGTGGATGAAATTGTGCCGAACGACGTCCTGAACCGAATCCATGGGTTCAGTCGCTGCTCCAAGGCCAACTTCGGTGTCCAAGCGAATAGGACTCCAACCAAGTGAAAACCGAGATGAAGGTAAGCATTCATCTCGGTTCATAGACGCAGTTTTACCTGACGCGGTTCGGCTCAGCCATTAGGGCTTCTTTTCGATGGCGCGATACCAATCTTCGGCATCCTTGCGAAATGCAAAGCGTCCAGGCGAATCAATAGCCCCTTTAAGCATCAGCCGCACCTGGTCGAGTTTGCCACGATCAGCATAAACATTAGCCATGTAATAGGCACCATCGGATGTAATGCGACCGCCCGTTGCACGGGCGATGCTCTCCAGGATTTTTTCGGCTTCTTCGGTGCGATTCATTTTGTAGAGCACCCAAGCCATGGTCGTTGCCAGTTCGACATCGTTGCTGTGTTTCTTCAGCAAAGCCTCGGCTGATTCCATGGCTCGCCGTCGCTTGGCGTCGTCAGGTTGCGAAATCAGCACCAGATTGAGTTGATTCGCTACATAGAGGTTGTTGGGGAATTCCTTGACCAATTCGTCAAAAATACGCTCGGCTTCCGGGTAGTTCTTTTGCACGCGGTGAACGTAAGCCAAAAGCGAGCGTGCGTCTGGCGATTTGCTGTCGATACGCAAGGCTTCATTGATCTGCTTGCGGGCATCGTCATAACGGGACAAATCCACCAACCAGTTCGCATAGCCTAAGCGGACTTTGAGATTATTAGGCTCCTGCTTCGCGGAATATTGAAACCACTCTTCCGCTTTGGTTTGGTTGTTGACTTGGGAATACAAACGCGCCAAGGTGATACCAGCGGGTTCGAGGGTTGGGTCATCTTTGACGGCTTTTTCAAATTCATTCGCGGCTTCGTCGCGTTTTTCGATCATAAATAAGCTGCGGGCATAGCGTTGGCGAAGCCGGCCATTTTTCGGCTCGAGATCGATGGCTTGTTTCAGGTATTCGTTGGCTTTGTCCCAGGTTGCCCGGCCTTCGGCCACGGCTGCCATGCCAGCCAGGCAATTGAGCTTCACGAATTTTTTCTGGGTGTCATTCCACGTGCCTTTTTTGATGACGTCCATGCCCTCACGATAGTGTAAATAGGCATCGGTTAAACGCCCTTCCGACAGCGCTATATTGCCCATGGTGATGTAAATGTCTGGATGATCGGGATTCTCTACCGCAGACTGCTCCAGATAATTGCGGGATTGTTGAAGCAAATTCGCTTCTGCGCAAATGCGGGCCAGCATCAGTTTTGCGGGCGGTAGTTCCGGGCGGCGTTTCGCAGCATCCTGCAATATATCCAAGCAGGCTTTTAGATCACCTTTCTTGAATGCTTCCATCGCTTTTTCCACATCTGGGTCTTTGGGAGCAGTTGTGGAATCTTGAGGCTGGGTTGTTGAAGTGCCTGACGGCGAAGTTCCGCTAGGAGGTGTTAACGTCGGGCCTGGCTTGGTATTCGTGGGCTTGTTCGCGCCGGACCCGCCGCCAATTTGTCCCAAAGCCAATCCATGGCAAATGAATAAGGTGAAGCCTGTACTCAGGCATAAAAGCGTTCGCCATGAACCAAGCATACCGTTGTCCTCAAATAAATGTCGTTAAACGCAGAATGTAAGCCCGACAAGCGAAAATAACAATGGTCGTTGTAGCCCTTTGATGGGTTCGATCCATAACCCAAAGATGGCATCGCTTTATTATAGTGATCCGATGGCCAAGCGATAGTAAAAGCCGGTAATTGCTTCAAGTTGCAAAGCATGCGGATAAAAAAAGCCCGAATGCATTCGGGCTGAAAGGCCGCTTGCGGGCCGGCAGATCAGGGCTTCTTGGGCGCGGGCGGCTCTTTGGCTTTCGGGTTGAGGTTTTTGTAGAAATCATTCACCAAGTCACGCTGCGAAGGTGCTACCTTCTGCTGACGCAAGGCCTCATTCGCTTGCTGATTCGCTTCGCTTAATTCAGAGCTCAACTCGAGAGTGCTCATCCCAACACCATCCTTTTCGGGTTTGGGCTGGATGGGCCCTTGGCCGATCACGCGCATTTTGCCTTTCGGATCGTATTGTGGAGATAGTTTTTCGTCTTTAGAGTCGGTATCGTTGTACTGGTCTTTGCGACGACCACCTTCCGTTGGGTCCGTAACAAAATCCGTTGATTCTGAATAACCGTCACTATCCCTGCCTTTCCGTTTTTCGCGATTGCCTTTGCCCATGCCTTGGCAGTTGCCCATGCATTCTTTCAATTCTTCCAAATCATTTTCAGCGATCTGCAGTTCCTTCATTTCGAGTTGTTCGAGATTGAGATCTTGCAAATCTTCCAACATGCTTTGCAGGTTTTCCGCAGCCCCTTCCATGTTGCCGTTCTTCATGCATTCCTGGGCCGATTTCATCTTTTCTGCCAGGTTTTTCAAATCCTGGAGCTTGGCGATTTCTTTTTCAAGCTTCTTAAGTTCTTTTTGTTTGGTCTCAGGGTCGGCGTTGCTCTTCTCGATGGCTTCCTTTCGCTTTTTCTGTTCCGCCAAATCGTCCAGTTTATTCGCCAGATTCTTCATTTGCTGTTCCAACTGCTTTTTCTCGGCATCGGACAGCTCTTTGTTTTTGAGCTTGTCGAGCAGTTTTTTAGCTTCTTCCTGGGCTTTTTTCATGTCGCCTTGAGCAAGGGCCTGCTGCAAAGCCTGAGCTGGACCTTCGTCGTTTTCCTTCAGACTGGAATCGGTTTGTAGTTGTTTTTTGAGATCGATGCTTTTACTCAATTCTTCTTGTCGTTGTCGGATCATGTCTTCGAGCCGGGTCATTTGCATCAACTTAACCTGTGGCTCGGTGTTTTTGTTTTCCGGGTCGGCTTGGCCTAGCAACTTGTCAAACTCGGCCTGCATTTGCGCCAGCTTTTCGGAATCTAATTCCAAGACGCGGCGGCGACGCTCTTCATTGCTTTGCTGCAGGGCTTTGAGTTCGAGCGATTGCACGGGCGGTGTTACCGACGTCTGCTTCACAAGGTTCGTTTGACCTTGCAACATTTGGGGCGTCGGCGCGAACAGAACCGCTAAAACAACACACAGAGCAGCCCCGATAGGCGATACCCATTGGCGAAGATTGGCTTGTAACGGAAATCGTTCTGCAACTTTCAGTTCTTTTAGCTGTGTGTGCGTGTCGTCAAGCAAGGCCAGGCCGGCAGCGGATTGTTGCTGTTCAGCCGTCAATGTCAGCGCAGTCGTGACGCGCTCCCGCAACCCGAATGCGGCATCGAGGTTCAAGGCGGCTGAAGTTGTCGAAGGACGGTGAGCGAAGGCATATCCGACTGAACTCAGCAAAGCGATCACCAGGCTGCCAGCCACGACCCAAAGCATCGGCCACTGAAGAGCAAACCAGGTTTGGACGAAAGCCAACGCCGTTGCGACCAGTAGAAAGAGGCTTAAACAAATCGGCAAACTGTGCAGGAGGTTCACGCCAAACGTGCGCCTTTGCGTTTGTTTGACTTTGGTCTGGATCTGATGCAAAACGGCCTGTTGGGTCATGGGCTACTCCTAACGGATGGAGCAACTGGCTCATGCGAAGTTCTCTCGGCAGATCCCTCTAGCTCATCAGTATAGACGATTATCCCATGCAAATCTATTGCACCAATCTAAATGAGAACGATTTTTACGGGAAATCGCTGTCCGTGGCTTTAAGGTAAGGTTGCGAGAATTTGGCAGTTAGCCAAACTCGGCTTGACCATAACCCTAATCCTATCGGATAATCGCCAAGCTTGTGTATTCTACCCAAAGGGTAGTTGATTTAAGAATTATTAACACTGAGAGTGCAATGGCAGATAACAATCCTGACGCGGCTACACCACCGGGTGGAGTTCCTTTTCCCCTGCCGAGTGGGCACGAACTGACCCCGGAAAAATTGGCACAACTAGAAGCTTTGCTTGGGGTTCCAGCTTGCCGTCAGCTTGGTTTGTATCCCATTCCGCATGGAACCAAAGTCTCGATCGTCATTCCGGTGTACAACGAAAAGCGTTGGATCTTGGAAGTGTTGCGGCGTGTCAAAGCAACGCCTTATCCCAAAGAGATTCTGGTCATCGATGATTGCAGCATCGATGGGACACGTGACATATTGAAAGGCATTCACGATCAAGAAATTCGGGTGATTTTTCACGAGAAAAACCAAGGCAAAGGGGCTGCCTTACGCACGGGCTTTCAGCATGTGACGGGCAATATCGTCATCGTTCAGGATGCTGATTTAGAGTACAACCCAGCAGAGTATCCACGGTTGCTGCAGCCCATTATTGAGGGCAAAGCCGATGTGGTCTTTGGCTCGCGGTTCATTGGGGAAACCCACCGCGTGCTCTATTATTGGCACTCCGTGGCTAATTTTGGTTTGACCATGCTTTCCAATTGGTTCACCAATCTCAATCTGACGGACATGGAGACGTGTTACAAGGTCTTTCGCAAGGAAGTGCTGGACGGCATCCAAATCAAATCCAATCGGTTCGGTTTCGAGCCTGAAATCACTGCCAAAATTGCCAAGAAACGCAATCCTCCTTGGCGTGTCTATGAGACGCCGATCAGCTATTCTGGCCGAACGTATGAAGAAGGAAAAAAAATTAAGGCCAAGGACGCCATCAATGCGTTGTATTGCATCATCCGCTTTTGGTTGGCGGATTGAAGTCGTTTTGACCTGATCATCACGAGGATGCCTCGTGCAACGAAAACACGAGGCTGCCCCTCAAGTATTGAAGTAAAACAAGAGCACCAGTTCTCACGGAGGAGATCGATCATGTGCCGCAACCTCGCCATCGTTCTCGCGTCATTTTTGTGCCTACAACTATCGGTTGGACAGGCTGGCGACCCACCAGCCTTGGCGGATGCGGCACTGCGGGCTGTGCAAATGGTGGATGCCCACGAAGGGTGGGCCGTGGGCGACGATGGCCTTATTCTCCATACCATCGACGGCGGCAAAACGTGGGAGCGTCAAGCCTCGGGCACTCAGGGCAGCTTACGTGCCTTGCAATTCTTGGATCCCTTTCATGGATTTGTGGTCGGCAGGGAAGAGGGCAATTTTGGTTTGGATTCATGGGGAATCTTGCTCTACACCGAGGACGGGGGGGTGAAATGGCAACGCATTGCCTATCGGGAAACCCCCGGCCTTTTCGGCATTCGGTTTGTGAATCCACAAGTGGGCTTCTTGCTTGCGGAAAGTTCAGCCACGCAGCCATCCGGCCTGTATCAGACGGATAACGGGGGCCGATCGTGGACGCTGATCACGGGAGAACGGGTGCCCAGCGTGTTAGCGGCAACGTTTCGCGATGCCGAGCATGGCCTACTCGCTGGGCAGGCTGGCTTACGCAATTTCAATCGTGGTCAATTGGTCGCTCAACCGGAGCCGCTGTTGGCGGGGCGAACGGTGCGTGCCATTCAGCAGGTTGGCAGCACGGTCATCCTGGCAGGCGAACGCGGGTTGTTGCTGCGTAGTTCCAATGGCGGGGTCACCTGGCAGCCCGCCCTCGAGCAGATCCCACCTCATATGGCGCGTTCATGGGACTTCAACGCCATTGCCATGCAGGGCGATCGCATTTGGGTCACGGGCAGGCCCGGCTCCATTGTTTTGCATTCCTGGGACGCGGGCAAAACCTGGCAAATCCAACCGACCGGCCAAACCATGCCGTTGTTGGGATTGCATTTCCTGGATGAACAGCGTGGCGTGGCCGTCGGTGCACTTGGAACCGTGTTGGTAACAACGGACGCTGGCAGAAACTGGACGGTGCAACGCCGGGGCGGTCACCGCTCGGCCGCGTTGCTATTCTCTGCCAAAGGGCAGCAGTTGCCATTGGGGACATTGGCCCTGCAAGGCGGCGATGAGGGCTATTTGTTCACAGCGATTCAAGTGGGCCATACCCCTTGGCAGCAACAAACGGGCACCCATGAAGAAGCGCGTTTCAACGAAGGAGTACGCAAGGCCTACGCAACCTATGGTGAAGTCTTGACCAACTTCCCGCTGCCCGCATACATGGAGGAGAGCGACACCGCCACGATCGTCAAAAGCTGGGCATTGACACAACCCAAAGCCGAAGGGAATCCAGAAGAGCAGGGTCTGGCCTGGCTGGAAGAGCAGTTCGTTTTAGCCTTACGCATGTGGCGGCCTGATGTTGTGATTACCGATGCTCCCGACACCCAAACAAGCACGGGACCGGTTGGGGGCCTCATTGCCTTCGTGGCGAAAAGAGCCTGTGAACGCGCAGGCAGGGCCGATGCTTATCCGGAGCACTTTGCCAAATTTGATCTCAAGCCATGGTCACCCAAAAAGTTGTACGGCCGATGTGATCAAACGCAGGAACAACGCATCGTTCACGACCTGGAGAATTGCCGACCGCTGCTGTTGGCTTCCGCCAATGAAGCCACCGCTGTGGCGCGGAGCATTTTGCAAAGCCAATACGACATGCCTTTGGAGCAAGAAGGATTCAAGCTGATATGGTCGAGCCTGGAAGATGCGGACCAGCACACAGCTCTCATGCAAGGCCTACAGCTCGAACGGGGCGGCCAAGCACGCCGCCTGGGCGAGGAATTCGATCAGGATCAGTTTGAAAATGCGACCAAGATGTCGAGCGAAATGCATGATCTGTTTCAGAAGCTGCGTAAATTGAGCACCAACCCGCTGACGAGCATGAGTCTGATGCAAGGGCTGGATGCTACCCTGGCCAATTTGGACGAGGAGCGGGCAGGGGAGGCGTTGTTTGCTTTAGGGCAACAGTTCAATGCCCTGGGGCAATGGCCCCAGGCGAAGGAAATCTACATCATGCTGCTGGACCGCTATCCAGCCCACCGATTGGCCCTCGAGGCGACCAGATGGCTGGCCATCTATTCCAGCAGCAGCATGGCCAAACGCCGCGATGAATCCAAACAATTCAGTCCGCCGATTGTTTATGATTTTCGCTCGCCACCCAAACCGACCAAGCGCAACTTGCCGACCGATCCGACCAAATTGGATGTGAAGGACTTGGGCATCAAGAGACCACCCGAAACAGTCCTACAAAAACGCAAGGACGAACTGCGCATCTGGTACAAGGGTGGTTTGTGCTTTGGCGATGTGCTGGCTGCATTTGGGCCAACCGCATTGGGCGATCCACGCGTGCAGTTCAGTTTGCAGGCAGCGCATCGGCGGTTAAATGACGTGGCGGCATCGCACTTATGGAACACCCAGTTTATTTTGAATCAGACGCAAGGCCCATGGATGGAAGCAGCGTTGGCAGAGCTTTGGCTCGTCAAACCGCAAGGGGAATGCCCGAAGCCGCTGCTCTCGGCGATCCTGGCACCCAAACCACCTTATTTGGATGGCAAGTTGGACGATGCTTGCTGGCAACTCGTCAAGCCCATCAAGCTGAAGGACAGCCAAGGCACAACCGCCAACGAGTATTCGACCGAAGCTCGGTTCGCTTACGATGCCAAGTTTCTGTATCTGGCAGTGGAATGCAAGCAACCAGCCAACCGACCGGTCGTTCCGCCGATGCAAGAACGCCAACGCGATGACCAAGTGCGTGGCATGGACCGCATCAGCTTGTTGTTGGACGTGGATCGCAATTATGCAAGCTACTGCCAAATTCAGATCGATCAGCGGGGCTGCGTACGAGAGGATTGTTGGGGTGATTTATCGTGGAATCCCCAGTGTTATGTTGCCGTGGTGAGCACCGAATCGGGTTGGGTCGCCGAAGTTGCCATCCCCATGCAGGAGTTGACCAGCGCTGCGAAGCTGAGTGAAATCTGGGCGGCCAACTTGGTTCGCATTATTCCCGGGAAAGGCGTTCAAGCGGTGCATGGGCCAGCCAATGTTCAACCCCGGCCCGAGGGCATGACGTTGCTGCAGTTCATCGAGAAGCCACCGGAACCGAAACGATAGTCGGCACTCAACCAACGTGCGCTCACTCTGCTTGTGGAGTGAGCTTTTTTTAAGCACACTTTTCGATGGGCAACGCGTTGGCTTGGAGAAACGCTTCGCATTCTGCAGCAGTGAAGGTGCCGGTTGTGGTGCCGATGGCTCGGACACAGCTTGCCCCCATGGCCGATGCATAGCGCAAGCAGTCCGCCGCATGTGCACCTTTGAGCATGCCGTAAATATACCCAGCATCAAAAGCATCGCCACTGCCCGTGGAGTCGATGACTTGAATCGGATACACACCCGCTTTCCATTTTTCCTGATGATTGACCAGGATGGCACCCCCGGCACCCATCGTGATGACGACGGTTTTGGCTCCAAGTTCGTGAAAGGCTTGGGCTTGGACAAGTGGGTCGGGTTCGTTAAGGATCAAGGCTGCCTCATCAACATTGGGAAGGAATACGTCCACAAAGGGCAAAAGGGGTTGCAAAGCCGCCAAATGCTGGGCACCTTGAGGCGTGGCAACATCCAATACAATGCGGACGCCGGCTGCCTGGATTTGCTGAAAAATGGGGACTAAAGGCTCGGGCCGCAAACCAGGCATGAGCAGATAACCCCCCAGATAAAGCACCTTTGCTTGCAGAATGCGTGCCAAAGGCAAATCCTCGGCTTTGAAGTCGGCATTGGACCCAAAGACATGGATGAAGCGTCGATCTTCACCAACGACATTGATGATCATGGTTTGGCTTGTGGGCCGGTTAGCCGTGGCCATGAGGCTGCTGACATCGACCTGCTGCTGAAGCAATAAATGGCGAACCACCTCGCCAAACATGTCGTCGCCTATGCGGCCAGCCACGGCAGAGTTGACGTTTAATTTCCTCAGATTCGTGGCCGTATTGGCAGCGCAGCCACCCAGCGTCAGCACCATTTGCTCGCTCATCACCAATTCGCCGCTGGCGGGCAGATGGGCGATGGGCGAACAAATATGATCAGCTACGACAATTCCCGCACAGACCACATCCACGCTGGCAAATGACATCTTTCAAATCTCCCCCACAGAGAACGTTCAATCGGCGGCTTTGCGTCCCAGATGGCGGTCGAACCAGAGTCGAAGTTGTGCCTCGCCGGTGCGTACAGTGTAGCGCAACAGCCATAGTCCTGCCAGCCATAGCCCTAAGCTGGCCAACAACGTCATCAGGCTCAGATGATATTTCAGCGCGGCAAACACGCCACCGGGTGGAATCCAGGTTACCAAGGTTTGTTGATCGGTGAAGTGAAAGACGGCAACGATCAGAGGCAGCCCCAACGTCAGTAAGGAGCCTAAACCCGTGCCCACCACTCCACGCATGAACGACCAATAGCCAACGGCGAAGTAAAAGCAAAGCAAGCCGCCGGCATTCAGGGTTGCCAATGATATTTGCAAAAGGGTCAAGCGTGCCGACCACCAGCTCGCGATCCAGAGGATCATGGCGATGATGGCGTAACCTCGCCCGCGTTTCCAGGCGGCAGCCCAAGCTGCGAGTAAAAAATCGTAGGCATCCAATTCCGTCATCAAAATGAGTTCGAGCCGCTTGCAACGATCTTGGACACTCGAGTCCCATAACCCATACTGAAAAGCAGCGGGTACGGCCGCAAGGATCATCAAACCCGATGTCATGCCGGGAACGCCGCCCAATCCCTGTTCGACGACATGAAACGCTCCATGCCCCAACCAGCTAGGCCAGGCATCACCCGCAAGTAAATAAACGGCATAGAGCAGGCTGAAACCGCCCGCGAGATACAGATTCACGCGGCCTGCATATTCCATGACGCGTTTGACCGCCCACCAGGAGAGAGGTCGTTGGCCAATGGTTGTTCGATTGCGGGTTTGTTTCTCTGCCTTTTGCTGATAATGACGATCCTGGAAATGACCACGCAGGCGATGGGCCGCTCGTAACATCATGAACACCAGGCTGATCGACGCAAAGAGCTGCAAGCCCATCAGTCGTGGCCAGGTTTGCTTCTGACTGCCAATGCACCAAAATTCCATCACACTGAAGGGGTTGTTGAAGTGCATGCCGCGGAACATTTGCATGCAGAATTGTGCGATGCCGTCTGGTAACAATGAGAGCCAATAGGGCAAGCGTTCCGCAGCCAGCACGCCCAGCACCAGATAGGTCATAATGCCTAAAAATACGAGCCGTTCGAGCCAGCGTCGGACGCGCAGGGGTTCATATGCCCACATCGTCAACCCCAAGCCGGTGATGGCTCCCCACGTCCAGGGCATGACAAGCAAGACCAGGCAATCCAACTCATTGACAAAGCGAAGTAGAAGCAGCAGCAACAGGAAGGGCAACCCGGACAAGGTGACCAATGCCAGCCGGAACAGTCCCACGCTCGCCTCGGCATAAAAGACGTTGCGCGGTTGCACGGGGCTAACCAATAGAAATTCGAGCGTTTGACTGCGCGGTATCTGGGTCAAACGCCAACCGATCAGCAATGCCCCTTCCACAATACCTCCCAGCAGCAAGGTCATGCCCAGGTTGCGGATGATCAGGTTAGGGCTAGGCGGTGAGCCGATGATCGTCAGGGGAACGATGCTGAAGAGACTGAGATGCAGCCAGATGGCTATTTTCAGGGCACGACGACGCCCTGGAGATTGGACAGCGGTTCGAAAAAACGGTGTGAGCATTCCCTGTCTCCTTCTGCATAGGATATGCCAAAGTGAGCAGGTGAATGGTGCTAGAGCGATTTTTTCTCGCAAAATGACGGACCTGCCATCACAACGAATTAAGGCGTTGTGCTGACGGTCTTACTCGAAGCCGATCAAGGTTTGCGGCTGGTTGGGATGCTATTGGTTGGGACCGGGCCTTTGGCGGAGCTGGGTGGCTGATACTGTTTAAGCTGCCAGCCAGGCGGCGGTTTGGGGGCAACGAAGTCGTTGCGGTTCACTTTGTCCTCACCCACGTTGCGGCCGATTTGCTGAATGTCCCACTTCACCTCGGTCTTATTAGGCTCGATCCAATAGAGTTCACGGGGCATGTCCTTGCCGATCTGCGGATGTGATTGGTTCATGACACAAATACGAGCATAAGTGAAATCCTGCATATCTTCCTGGAATTTGGGCCGCACTTCCAAATAGGTGAGCGCGGCATCGATTTTCACGACTTGTATGGTGAACCGTTTGCGGATGTTCTCCGACCGCATGAGAAACAACGAGAAAGGCATCGGTCCTTCCGAGGGGTCCCGATTGGCCAAATTAGGCACCGGCTGAAAGATGATTTCTTTTGCAACAGGGTCAATGGTGTAAATAAACCCGCCAGTGAGAATGTATTGCTCATACTGATCCTGCTTGTATTTGCGCTGGGCAGCATCGAATTCGTACAGCAAGATGTTGGCACCAAAGGAATTAGCGGGCAAACGCATGAACTTCGCACTGCCATCAAAGTACTTTTCCCTGCCATCGACGTTGTTGTATTTCTTTTTAACGATGAAACGCATATAGACATTTTGCATATCCTTGGATTCACGCTCCCATGAAGCCAGGATTTCTTCATAGCGGCGCGAGTATTCTGGCGATGGAGTTGTGCTCGTTGGCGGTGTTGCACCTTGGCCGGTTGGCGGATTCAGTGTGGGGGCGGTTGGAACCTGCGCCGCTGCCCAGGAAGTTATCACAACCAATGCCACGATCATCAAACATACACGGCGCTGCATGCGTTCACCCTCACACCTACCAGGATTAGCAAGCCCGTTTTGGGTATAGCATGTTTAAGAGTGGCTGGAAAGGGCATCTGGAACGGGTGCCTTTATCTGAATTGGCTGAATTGCCTGTTTTGACAAGGTTTGATCCCTCCCTCACGTCAGCCAGGGGGGTAGTTCCCCTTGGGCAGGCAAGGAGACGTTGCGCAATGAATGAACATGTGGATGCACTTGGATGTCACTCAATGCTTCCTTGGGCGGGAGACTGTCCAGATTCAGAACAGCGATCGCTTCACCGCCAGCCTGTTGGCGGCCGACGGTCATCTGGGCGATGTTTACCTGATGCTTTCCAAGCACGCTGCCGATGAAGCCGATCAGCCCGGGCATATCCTGATGGTTCATTAACAAAAGCTGCCCATCGAGATAGGCATCAAACTGAAAGGCATCCCATTGCACGAGCCGCACATAATTTTTGCCGAACAAGGTTCCAGCAAAACTGTGCTTCTGCTTTTCGGTCTCAGCTTCCACACGTAGAAGCGTTCGAAAATCGCTTTTGGCGGTGGACTGTTTGCTTTCGACCAAAAACCCACGTTCTTTGGCTAGCAAAGCGGCGTTCACCAGATTCACGGGTTCGGTCAAGCGTTTCGATAACAACCCAACCAAAAGACTTGAAGTAAGCAACTGGGGGTGATGCTCAGCGGCTTCCCCAGTGCAGCTTAGTTGAATTCGCTTTAATGGAGCATCGAGGATATCGGCCATCAAGAGACCCAAACGGTAAGCTAAATCCAATTCATACCGCATGCGGAGCAGTTCGGACCGATCCAGGGTGTTCATGTTCACGGCGCCCTGAATGCGACCATGTTGCAGGAATTGTATCATGCATTCTGCTGCCTCCAGCGCCACGGAGCGTTGCGCCTCACGCGTCGAGGCACCAAGATGTGGCGTGCAAATCACGTTGGGCATTTTCAGCAGGGGATGATCGTGGGGCAAAGGCTCCTTTTCAAACACATCCAGCGCTGCTCCGCCAAGGTGGCCTTGGTCCAACGCTTCCACCAAAGCGGTTTCATCAATAATGCCGCCGCGGGCACAGTTAATGACCCAGCTTCCTGGCTTCATCAACGCCAATTCTTTGCGGCCGATGATTCCTTGCGTTTTTTCGGTGAGGGGAATATGGATCGTGAGAATGTCGCATGCGGGCAACACCTGTGCGATTTCAGCAGCAGGCTCGATATCCCATTGGCGCACACGATCCGGTGGCAGCATGGGGTCATAGCCAATGACACGCATTTGCATCGCCAGGGCGCGTTTAGCAACTTCGCGTCCGATGCGACCCAGACCCAGAATACCAAGGGTTTTACCAGCCAGTTGGGTACCCGTGAATTGGTTCCGTTTCCAGGCTCCCTGCTTTAAGCTGGTCACAGCCGATGGGATATGCCGTGCCAGCGCGAACAATAGGGCAAGGGTATGCTCGCAGGTACTCAACGTATTGCCGCCTGGCGCGTTCATCACCACGATGCCCTTGCGGGTGGCGGCGAGCAAATCGATGTTGTCAACACCCACGCCGGCCCGGGCAATGGCTTTCAATTGGCCAGACTCTTCCAACAACTCTGCCGTTACTTGCGTCTGGCTGCGAACAATCAAACCATCGGCATGGCGAATCGCCTGGGTAAGTTCATTACCAGCCAAGCCTGGTCGATGATCAACTTCCAGTCCTGCAAGCCGGAGTCGGTCCACGCCTTCCGCGTCCAAAGGATCAGCCACGAAAACGCGTTGCATGTTGTCGATCCTTGCTAAAGTCATTTCAAACGGATTCAGTATAGGATGCAAACGTGGCTTGAGCGGCGGTCAGCCCTTGGCCCCATTCGCACCGATGGCCCAGGTCGTGCAACACTTGCTCCAGCCCAGACAGGGCAGCAAGGATGTCGAAGAAATCCACATAACCCATGTGCGATAGGCGGATGATTTTGCCTTTGAGTTGATCCTGGCCGCCCGCGAGCTTGAGGCCGAAGCGTGCTTCTAGCTGACTCAGCAGCTTCGAGCCATCGATGCCATCCGGTACTTGCACGGTGGTCAAGGATTCTGCAGGAGGGTGAGCATAATTCGCCAGCCCCATGGCCCGTAGTCCTGCTCGTGCCGCTGCTGCCATGCGCCGATGGCGACGCCAGACGTTGACCATGCCCTCGGAGCATAATCGGTTCAAGCTCACCTTCAGGGCGCGTAGCAAAGTATGCGCTGGGGTAAACGGCGTGTCCATTTCCAGGATTTTTTGTCTGGCCCGGCGTAGATCCAGGTAGTAAGTGGATGGCCTTTGGATCGCCTCCATTTTGGCTATCGCTTTGGGGCTGATGGTCACGAAAGCCAAACCAGGCGGGGCCATGAGGGCTTTTTGCGAGCCAGTGCAAAGCATATCGATTTGCCAGTCCTGCGTGCGGCATTCCATGGCGCCAGCGGAAGAAATGGCATCCACGATAAAAATGGCCGGCGTGGCCGACACGATTTGGGCCATCGCTTGGATATCATGCTTCACCCCAGTGCTGGTCTCACTGTGGACTGCTAGAACGGCCTGGGCATCCGGATGAGCTTGAAGTGCCGATTGCAGTTGATCGGGCTGAACCGCCTGGCCCCACGGTGCGGCGACGGAGACGACCTCAACGCCGAATTGCTGCCAGATTTTGACCCAGCGTTCGGCAAAGCGACCTGCATGAACGCAGATGGCTTTTTTCCCCGGGGCGACGGTGTTGACCTGAGCAGCCTCAACCGCGCCGGTCCCGGAACATGTTAAGGGCACAATATCATGCTGTGTTTGCAGCACTTCATGCAAACCCGTCAGTACGTCGCTGAGTATCTTTTTGGCTTCAGGTGAACGGTGATAATGCACTGGCCTGGCCAGATCGAGGAGCGTCTCTTCAGGAACCGGGGTCGGACCGGGGGTTAAGAGTCGTGGCTTAAACATCTCCAGCCTCCATGAGTTTCATATCATTGTAGGAAGAATGAGCCATCAGCATGAAACATTGCATTAGGATGGGGGCATCAGACATGCAGTCCTTGTTGCAAACGTCGATCACAGACTATCCCATGCGTCGGGGAAAAGTGCGCGACATCTACGATTTGGGTGATCGGCTGGTCATTATTGCGACGGATCGCATCAGCGCATTTGACTGGGTTCTGCCCACGGCCATTCCTGACAAGGGCAGGGTCTTGACTGGCCTGACCCTATTTTGGCTTGATTTCTTGCAAGTTCCCAACCATCTGCTGAGCACGGACCCCAAAGAGATGGGGGCGGCATTTGCTGCGCAAGCTGAGCTGCTTCAAGGACGCAGCATGCTGGTGCGTAAAACGGAAGTGATACCGGTGGAGTGCGTCGCACGGGGTTATTTGGCAGGGTCGGGCTGGAAGGAATACCGCAATTCACGAACGGTTTGCGGCTTGCCGTTACCCCCTGGATTGTTGCAAGGCTGCCAGCTTCCTGAGACCATTTTCACGCCCGCCACCAAGGAAGAATCGGGGCATGACATCAATATCGCTTTCGCGGAGATGGCGGAGCGCGTGGGGTTGCCCCTGGCGGAGCAACTGCGGGACAAAACCTTGGATTTGTACAATCGGGCCTCGACCTATGCCCAAACCAAGGGCATCATCATTGCCGATACGAAATTCGAATGGGGTCGCTTGCCGGATGGCTCGATCCTGCTCATCGATGAAGTCTTGACGCCGGATAGCTCCCGCTTCTGGCCCAAAGCACAGCACCAGGTGGGTATCAGCCCCCCCTCTTATGACAAGCAATTTGTGCGCGACTGGCTGGAATCGACCCCATGGGATAAGAACAGCCCTCCTCCTGAATTACCTGAATCCATCGTCAGGCAAACGCGTGCCAAATACATCGAGGCGTTTGAAGCTCTAACGGGCAAGAGCTTCCCGTGGAAGTGAAGCCGATTAGCGAACAGCATCGAGCGGCTTGAGCCGCATGGCCGAAAGGGCGGGAAGGAACCCACCCAGCAAACCCATACCCACGGTGAACTGAGTAGCGGTTTTAATCACACTGGCGTTGACAATCATTTTAAAGACAACCGTTTTTCCGCCGCCCTGACCCGAACTGAGTTGGCCAGTCTGTTGGATGCCATCGACGATGGATCCGATCAACAATCCCAATAACCCGCCGATGCAAGCGATCAGAAGCGATTCCAATAGGAAGGAAAGCAGGATGGATCGGCGCGGATATCCCAAAATGCGCAGCACGCCAATGTCTTTCACCCGCTGAGCCACGGCAGCGAACATCGTGTTCATCAAGCCGAACATTCCCCCCACGGCCATGACGATGGCGATGAAGATGGCGGAAAACTGAAACGTCATGATGCTCTCGGAGAGCTTGTCGTAATAGTCCTTTTCGGGCATCGCGTTGATTTTGATTTCTGAAAGATTGCGAAACAGTTCGGCATTGCGTTTAGCCGTGGGGTAATCGGGGGTGCGTACGACTATGGAGGTGTAAAAGCTCTGTTTGGTTTGCTCGTTGTCCTTGCCGAAGTATTTGCCCACTTCTTCCCGCTTGCTCCAGATTTCGGAATCGAACGGTGAGCCAGCCGTATCCATGATGCCGACCACACGCCACGTCGGCGGCAAGCCTGGTCGCGGTTGAAACGAATCGCCGAGGCCAAGGCCAAGGGTTTTGGCGATACCCTCACCCATGACGCATTCCGTGCCGTTGCGATTGAACCAGCGGCCACCGGTCTTCAGGCGGAGCATGTGAACACGTCCGCTAATATCGGGGTCTTCGATGCCGCGAATCTGCAAAAAGCGATACGTAGGCCTCCCGCCTGGATAGCCAGGTGGGGTTTCTTGCGTGGCGATGCTATAGACTTCGAAACTAACCAGGGGAATATCGTTATCACGCACCAATTCATCGTTGACGGACCACAATCCTTGCAAACTTTGATGGACATCCGCCACGTTGATGTCGCTGAACAGTTCATCGTTTGCACCGTCGCGCAGCAAAATCACATTCCCTGGGTGTCCTGCGTGCGAGGCCAGGTCTTTAAGACCCTCAACGAATGCCAGCATCACAACGAGCAGCGCAACGACCAAAGTGAACCCCACGGCGGTTAAGGCGGTGGTCCACCAGCGAACGATCAAATTGCGGGCATTGTATTTGAGGGGGATCATGCCATCGGTTCGCTTTCCGTATTTCTCGATTCGTCGCCCTTGGCAAACAGTGGCGAAAGTGGAGTTCGCTTATGTCACTTTGGAAAAGACATCGACGACTTTGACCCCGCGAGCATTGATCGCGGGAAAAATACTGCCTAAAAATGCCGTAAAAGTGCCTGCGATCGGGCCCCATGCCAAGGCTTCCTGTGGCACATAAAACACCGGGAAAAAGCCGATGGGGATCTTGATGCCAGCCGAATTCACCATGAAAAACGTCAAGGCAGACCCTAATGTGCCCGCCAGCAAGCCAATCATCAAGCCTTCGCCCAGCACCAACGTCAGGATTTGCCGAGCATTGAAGCCAAGCACTTTGAGAACGGCAATTTCCTTGCGTCGTTCACGCACGGTAATGCTAATGGCGTTGGCGACAATCACGGTCATCACGACAAAAATGGCGGGCACCAACAGGTACTTGACACCCCAGAACAGATCCTTGAATGGTTCCAAAAATCGACTCACCGCGGATGAGGCGGTTTCACATTTGATGTCGTTCATATAGTTTTCGATCACGCCCGCCATATTCGCGGCAGCTTGCTGATTTGACGTTTGAAACCATCCCAAATTGACTTTGCCGTCGAGCTCGGATTTTTTGCTCTTCAGCGTGCGATCCAGATAATTGATGTCCATGAAGCAACCTTGTGCCCATCGGCTCGCACCGGGCAGTTCCCCGACGATTTCAAATTCCATTTCGATGGGCTGATTAAGGTTGTCGCGATGGCTGATGGAAATGGCTTTGAACACGTCGCCAACACGTTTGTTGATTTTCTGCATGCGCTCGGGGCCCATCAACAGCCCAATGTTGTCGATGCCGGATTTGGGCGGCTTGCGCATCAACTCGGCCAAATGGCCGTCGGGGTCAAAGCCTTCCAAACCATCGGTCATGATTCCAATTTTTTCAGGGAGCGTTGCAATGCAGAAGAAGATTTTGTCTTTGTCTTTCAGCTCAGGATCCAAAGTGAAGCCAACGAAATTCCACAACGTGTGCATCTCGGGGTTGAAGCCATGGATTTCACTCAGTTGATCGTTCACGGCGGAACCCGGCGAAGTAATCTCCTCCATGTAGCGGCGATCAAATCGGCTCGGAATCCGGTAACGCTCTGTGATAATGGATTTAACGTCTTTTTCCTTGTCTGCCATGGCCGATTCGAGAAACCGAAGCACGGTCATGATCATGGTGAAAACGGCCACCAAAAAAAAGATCGACATGGCGGTGAGGATGGATCGCACTTTATTGCGAAACAAATTTTTGAAGATCAACAAGAGGAGCTTCATGAGGCTCCTCCCATGACCGTTTGGTTGACACCGTCCTCCACGAGACGACCTTTTTCCAAACGCACGATGCGCCGGGACCGCTCAGCAGCATGCGGATCGTGCGTGACCATGATGATGGTTTTTTGCAGCGATCGTTGCAATTCGTTGAGTAGTTTAAGGATTTCATCGGCCGACTTCGCATCCAAATCGCCGGTCGGTTCATCCGCCACGATCAGCGTTGGGTCCGTCACAATGGCCCGGGCAATGCCCACGCGTTGTTGCTGGCCACCCGACAGTTGTCCTGGTCGATGCCACAAGCGGTCAGACAGCCCGACCAACTCGAGCGCGGTTAAAACTTGACGCCGGCGCGCAGAACCAGACAAAGGCAAAAGCAGCAAGGGCATTTCGACGTTTTCGTAGGCCGTGAGCACGGGCAGCAAATGGTAAAACTGAAAAATGAAGCCAATGTTGCGCGTGCGCCAGCGGGCCAATTCCTCCTCCGTCATGGAGGATACGAGGTCATCGCCAACCCAGATTTCACCTTCACTGGGCGTATCCAACCCTGCAATTAAATTGAGCAAGGTCGTTTTCCCCGAGCCGCTTGGACCCATCAGCGAAACGAAATCGCCTTCTTCGACCTCCAGACTCAGGTCCATCAAGACATCAATCTGTTCACTGCCGCGAGTGAAATACTTGTGCACATGATTGACGCGTACGATGGGACGGTGCATGCGAACTCCTGCAGCATTCGTTGGTATTAAGGCGCGGGGCGACTGGCTTGTGTTGGCGTTACCTTTGGCTCTGCATTGCTGGTCGGTACAGGGGTAAAGGCAGGTGCTCCGTTCACAGGCGGGGTTGATTCGGTATTTAGAAATTGCACCCTGGCGCGCATTTCCGGACGCAAACTTTGGTCATTTTCGGGCACGAGGATTTTGATTTTAACCGTGATGCTGGCTTTGCTCCGGCTGGCAATGGGCATTAAGCGTGACACATACCCGTCATACACAACATCTTTGTATGCTTCCGTGCGGATGCGACATTTTTGCCCCTTGTGGATGCGTTGGATGTCGCGTTCGCTGATGTCGATTTCGGCTTCCAGGTCGTTCAGGTCGGCCATGTCGCACAAGCTGGCCGCAAGCCCGTTGGAAAATGCTTCGGGCCGAACGGTGTTGCCCACCTCAGCCTTTTTCTCAAGAATGACGCCAAGGATGGGTGAACGCACTTCGGTATTGTCCAAGCGGTATTGGGCTTTGTCGCGCTCAGCCAAGGCTTGTTGGTATTCTGCCCAGGCCGCTTGGATGCGCTCCTCGCGGGGCCCGATCACGAGCATGGTGTGGTTGAGCTTGAGTTGCTCCAGCTTTTGCATCAAGGCGCGAACGCGGATCTCGGCACGCACCAATTCCTGGGCCGTGGCGGTGCCTGAGGTGCGAAAGCGCGCCAATTCATCCGTCGCTTCGATGATCGTGGCTTCGGTTTCCTTGATGGAAGCCAAGGCTTGCTGGATTTCCTCCTTGCGGGAGCCGTTCTTGAGTTCCTCGTAACGCGCTTTGGCCAGATCAGCAGCCGCTTGTGCTCGGCGCAGATCAAATTCAAACTCGGTTTTTTCCAGTTTGGCCAGGATCGTGTCTTTCGTGACCAGGGTGCCTTCTTCCAGGTTCTTGTAAAGCCAAACCACCTGGCCGCCGACTTTCGGGCTGACTTGCACTTTCTGCGCAGGCACTATATAACCGCCAGCCTCAAGCAGTACGTCTTTTGCTTCAGGGATTTTTTTCATTTCCAGCGTAGCGGTGGTGGTCGGGCTGGTGCCAAGCACTGCATTCGCCTGATGGTTTTTCCACCAGTAATATCCACCCCCCATGCCTGCGACGGCTACCAAAAGCAAAAACCAGCGCATCAGCCGTCCACGTTTAGGCGGTACACGCACTTGTGATGGAAGTTTCAATGACTGCACGCGCTCCTGTAAAGAAATGGGAGCCGTGGGCGCCTGTACTTCGTTCATGTCGCTCACTTATCCTGGCTGATAAAACACCATGAGAATGGCTATGTGCGAATCACCGATTGATATCATATCATACCGTGACGATCGCTTGAAAGGTAACGTCAAGTTGTTGGGAGCAGTCGCAGCAAAATAAAAAAAGCCGTCGATGCTATATCAACGGCTTTTTCGGAATTGAATTATGCAAACAAAGACTTAGTTCTTGGTGCGATTGGCCATTTTGTTCTTGCTACGTTTGTGACGTACGCGTCGAACACCCATGGCCACGGCACCCAGACCCAAGCCAGACATCGCGATGGTCAACGGTTCTGGTACCGCGGAGAAGGACTCGATGCTCACATTGTAACCACCTGCTCCATTGTCGCGGAACAGAATGAAGCTATCGTTGTCCAAAGGCAGCAAATTGAAATTCGTATTCGTAATGGCGCCATTCGTCGTGCCAGGAGCAACGGCAAAATTGGTTCCATTACCTAGATCGAGGCCAACGGTGGCTGAATAGGTGTCGCCAGCGATCAAGGTTTGATAATCGAAAGCAATGTCGCCTGGCAGGAAATCAAAAGAGCCACTGCCACTGCTCAAAGTCGTCGCGGCATTGAACCACACGGCCTGATAAGTCAAACGACCCGTTCCACCAAAATTGAAACGACCTGAATTTTCCCAAGTGATTGAGTAAAAGCCTGTGTTGAAATGTTCCCAAACGGTGGTCGCAGGTGCTGCGGTTTCAAGGACCATATCGTCCCATAATGGAGCGATGCGCCCGACACCCGAATTGGTGGGAAAATTAACATTGGAAAAGGTTGTATCTGCGATCGTGCTCATGAACCCGTTGGTGCAAATATTGAAACTCGTAAAGGAGTTGCCGAAGAAACTGTAAGTTCCATTCAATGTGCGATTTTGCGTGCCATCATCGGTGTCATTGAATGTCGCGTTGATGTTTGTTCCCGAGTTGTAGTTGTTTACTACCAGGAACTGTGCATTCGAGGTGCCTGCAAACACAAACAAGCACATCAAACCCAGTAGCCAATAAAGTTTCATACATCACTCCAGCCGAAAAAAAAGAACCTTAGTCGATGAGTAAAACCTATTACAGTGTGTTTAACCTAGCAACTCATCCCAAGTTCCGCAAGTAGTTAATTAAAAATTCTCAGACTTTTTATTTCTAGCCTGAATGGAGACGGTATCGGAGCATGCTATCGACAAAAACAGCAACCGCACGACCTTTGACTTTCCACCCGGCAAACGGGCAATTGCGACTTTTAGACTTAAACTCGGCCGGATCGATGGTCCATTCCAAGTTGGGATCAATAATGGTGACATCGCCATCCGAACCAGGTCGCAACGTACCTTTGGGAATGCCCAAAACCTCTGCAGGTTTGATGGTCAGCTTCTCCACCAATTGCAGCCAAGTCAAATGGCCCGGTTCGATCAGCGCTTTGATCGAAATCGGCAATAAGGTTTCCAAGCCGATGATGCCGTTGGGGGCCTGGTCCAGTTCACGCAGTTTCTTTTCAGGTGCATGCGGAGCATGATCCGTGGCGATCACGTCGATCGTTCCATCTTTTAACCCTTCGATCAATGCTTCAATATCGGCTTGCGTACGCAAGGGTGGTGACATTTTATAATTGCTATCAAACGTCCGCAGGCAATCATCCGTCAAAGTAAAATGGTGAGGCGATACTTCCGCCGTTACGCGTACTTTTCGTTTTTTGGCCTGGCGAATGATGTCCACGCCGCCCGCCGTGGAGACGTGCAATATGTGCAATTTACCGCCGGTCATCTCCGCGAGCCGGCAGTTGCGATCGATCATGATCTCTTCGGCAGCTGCAGGATAACCCCTTAAGCCTAGCTCCATGCTGACCTGGCCTTCATGCATGACAAAGCCTTGGGTCAATTCCAAATCTTCACAATGATCCATAACCGTTTTGTCGAACATTTTGCAATATTCGAGTGCACGGCGCATGATTTCAGCGCTCATCACCGGCGAGCCATCATCGGAAAAGGCCACGGCACCGCCCGCGACCAAGCCGCCAAACTCGGCCAGTTCCTGCCCCGAACGTCCTTTGGTGATCGCGCCGATCGGATAGACATAAGCGAGATTGGCGCGTTTCGCTTGGAGAACAACGAAATCGGCCGCGGCTTGGTTGTCGATGGCTGGCTCGGTATTGGGCATGCAGGCCACACTCGTCACCCCGCCTGCCAAGGCGGCTGCGGCGCCCGTGGCGATGGTCTCGTCCTCTTCGCGGCCGGGTTCACGAAAATGCACATGCATGTCAATCAAGCCGGGCACAACATAAAGCCCAGTGGCATCGATGTATTCATCGGCCATCAGATCGGGACGTGGTCCAATGGCCAGTACCTTGCCTGCACGCAACCACAGGTCGGTGATCTGGTCGATGTTTTGACTCGGGTCGATTAATCGACCACCCATGATTCGGAGGGTTCGCATGGTGTTTTCATTGCCTCATGCATACAGCTATGGTTTCAGGGATTGTAGGATGCACGCGGTGGTTGGAAATGGCTGGCCGCTGCTTTCCGTGCAAAGAACGCGTGCGTTGATCCCCTCGCGGTTGCAGACGCTAGAAGGTGAATACGAAAAGTTTGACTTTGGTTATACCGCTGTTTATAAGGGATCAATCAACTTTCGCAAATGGTCGTGTGCTGCATTATTATCTATAGGTTGGCTTCATCGAGCTGTGGAGATGGATTATGAAACGGTCTGTCCGGTGTCTCATGAACATACCCATGCGTGTGTTGATCTGGAGCTGCCTCGCCAGCCTCATCGCTGCATCAGGCATTTGGGCGCAAGGGCCAACCGGTCCCGATACAACGTATCTGGGTGAGTCTTATTACAGTTCGTCCTCCACCGCAGCGGGTGGGCCTTTTTTCGGCATCAACATCAACGCGTTTCTTGGTGCCAATACTTTTTACTCCAATGGTTTTACCGGGCAAAATGCACGCATTGCCAATGTCGAAGCCGGGCATGTCTGGAATGGTCACGAAACGTTATCACACATTCCAGCGGCCAACATTTTCAACACTCCGGGCACTTTGACCGGTTCATGGTCAAGCGATAGCGGCGTGGACCGCCATGCCACTTGGGTTGGCTTTATCATGAATGGCCGTATTCAATCCGGCGGCAATTATTATCAGCAAGGCATGGCCCCAGATGCGACGTTGTACTCGGTCAACATTGCTCAAAGCTGGAATGGAACAGCCTACCGCACCAGTTTCAACACAACGACGACCATCACCCTGGCCGCGTATCGACAGGCGATGGTGGTGGGCATCAATGGCCAAACCGCCGACGTACTCAATAGCAGTTGGGGAAGCACCGGTTCCACGGGCGGAAACAGTTATTTTGCTGCCTCGGTTGACGCGTTGATTCGTCAATCGGGGAAGGCCGCGTTTTTCTCAGCAGGGAATTCAGGCACAGCCAATTCGATCGGTGCACCTGGCAACGGCATCAATGCCATCGTGGTTGGATCGGTCGGTTCCGACACGGCCAATCCGCCCTTCAACACGACCTCATCGTTTAGCAGCCGCGCACCACAAAACCTGGCTGTGCCAAATTCGCAAACGTCTAATTTCAGCGGCACCTACACAACGATGAGCAACGTGCGCGCACGCGTCGATCTGACGGCCCCGGGGCAAAACCTGACCGGGGGGTTTTATGGCGGCACCACGGGAGGAAACTTAGGGGGAACCAACACGCCGGGCAACAACTTCTACTCCACAGATCTCCAAGGGACAAGCTTTTCCTCGCCAACCGCAGCCGGTGGGGGGGCTCTGCTGGTGAGTGCATTGCGCACGCTCAACATCAGCAACCCTGGCTCCGTTCCTACCACGGGCTTGGATTCACGGATCATCAAAGCCGTGCTCATGAACTCTGCCGATAAAACATCCAGTTGGTCCAATGGTCAGTCGCTGGTGAGCGGCGTGATCGTCACTACGCAAGCCCTCGACAACGAAGACGGTGCGGGGCGCATGAATTTATCCAGAGCTTTTGATAATTACCTCGGTCCGAATGCCACCCGCGATGCAGGCAATGGCGGGCTGGCCAATCCCATTAAGCAAACCGGTTGGGCGTTGGGCAATGTCACTGCCACCGGCACCCGCGATTATTTCTTCGAAGCACCGCTACTGGGGGGAACCAATTTCACCGCAACGCTGACCTGGTGGGCGGATCGTTCCTTCGTCAATCCAGGTGTGAATGACAATATCCTGGAAAACGCTTTTGCCAACTTGGACTTGCAAGTGTGGACCGTCAGCAACGGCACGGCCAATACGCTCGTCGCCCGATCTTCCTCTCTATGGAATTCTTCCGAGCATCTGTCCTTCGCGCTGCCGGGTGGCAACAGCGAGTATTTGATTCGGGTTGTCCATACCGATTGGCGCTGGAATTTCGCGGGCAACACCAACGAATCCTTTGGCCTGGCTTGGTCGGCAACCGTTGTTCCCGAACCGGCAACGATCGCACTCGTCGTCGGCATGTTGGGTGGCGTGGTCTATTATCGTCGCCGCCGGCGCTTACAACGCATCATGGCCGAGACCGAGATGGCGCGGGAAGATGGCATTGACGAAGAAGCATCGATGCTGCTCTAAGCCACCGACACAAGCGTTCGCTCATGCGGAGGAGATAGCCACACCGCCTGGGCTGCAAAGCTCAACTGGGCTGCACTTGGGGGCGGCAGAGCAGGTACAAAACCGCCATCCGCACGGCCAGCCCATTGGTCACTTGTTCAAGAATGGCGGAGTTTTTGCCGTCCGCAACGTCGGGGGTCAACTCGATACCGCGGTTGATTGGCCCGGGTGCGAGGATCAGGATATCTTTCTTGCTGCGTTTGAGACGTTCGCCATTCATGCCGTAGAGAGCGGCATATTCGTGGATGGATGGAAAGAGCCGACTGCGCTGACGCTCAAACTGAATGCGGAGCAGGTTGATCACGTCCAACCTGGGTAGAATGTCATCCAGACGATAAGCCACTTCCACATTCCAACGGTGGATGGAAAGGGGGATCAAGGTGGGCGGCCCGCAGACGATCACTTTGGCACCCAGTTTGGTCAGCGCGTGAATGTTGCTGCGGGCGACGCGACTATGGGCGATATCGCCGATCAATCCTACGGTCAACCCATCCAACTTGCCGCGTGCCTGCCGGATCGTGAAGGCATCGAGCAGCCCTTGCGTGGGGTGCTCATGAGCACCATCCCCGGCGTTGATGATCGAACAGCCTAATTGGTGCGACAGCAAGTGCGGCGCGCCAGGGACATTGTGCCGGACCACCATCACATCCACCCCCATGGCTTCGAGGTTCTTGGCGGTGTCGATGAACGATTCGCCCTTGCTGACGCTCGAACCGCTGGAGGTAAAGTCGATGGTGTCGGCGCTCAAGCGTTTGGCCGCCAGGCTGAAGGAGGTGCGTGTGCGGGTACTGGGTTCGAAAAAAAGATTCACCACGACTTTGCCGTTGAGCACAGGGACTTTTTTCTTACGGCGGTTGCTGAGTTCGACAAATCCCTCGGCCACGTTCAAAATCGTTTCGATGTCGGTGCGCGTCAGTTCTTCCAGCCCAAGTAAGTGCTTGTGGCTCCATGCGGCGGAAGAACTACCCATGGGGATCGAGGCCGTCTCTTCGTTGATCATGGCAGGGCTATCGTCCATCATTGTTGCAATACCTCATCGACTCCATCCGTCTCTTGCAGCATCACCCGAATCAAGTCTTTCGGCTGGGTGGCCATTGTCCGCCCAACGAAATCCGCACGAATCGGGAATTCACGATGCCCCCGGTCGATCAGCACGGCCAGACGCAAGCGTGACGGACGGCCTAAATCCAAAATGGCCCGCAGGGCAGCGAGAGTCGTGCGTCCGGTGAACAGCACATCATCCACCAGCAAGACGGGGCGATCCTCAATCGCAAAGGGAATCGATGTCCCGTGCACGATGGGCCAGTTTGCTTTCTTCTCCAAGTCGTCGCGATAAAAGGTGATGTCCAAGCTGCCCACGGGCAGGGTATAGTCACACTTTTGCCGCAACCGCAAGGCGAGCCGCTCTGCCAACGGCACGCCCCGAGTGCGCACACCGATCAGGGCCATGTGTTCGCCGACGCCGCTTTTCATGATCGTGTCGGCCATCTGATCCAGGATGTGCGAGATGCTATTGGCATCGAGGATTTTTTGCATGCCATGCTCCCGATCACAGGTCTAAGCACATTCAGGTTCCTGAGCTTCGCCCAAAATGCCCAATAAACTGTCTTGCCCTAACCGAAGGGACCTCCCCGCGATCTCAAGTTCAAACACGTGGTCCAACGGGTGATGATCGAGCACCTTGGCGGCCGTGCCCGGCAAAATGCCCAATTGTTGCCAGCGTTTGAGCCGCTGGGGATCATCGTCGGGCACTTCGCGAATGATGAAGCGGTCGCCTGGATGGAACGAAATGAGCGGACGCAGGTCGCGGACGTGAAGTTGACCCGCATCCGTTGGGATCGGATGTCCATGCGGATCCTCCATTGGCTGACCCAAATAATCGGCAATGGCCTGTTCGAGCCGGGGCGAAATGGCATGTTCGAGCGCTTCCGCCTCGTGATCCACTTCGCTCCAATCCAGTTTCAATACTTGATGTAAAAAGAGTTCGACCAGGCGATGGCGGCGGATGACCCTTCGGGCTTCGCGTAAACCAGCTTCGGTCAGTTGCGCCCCTTTGCCTGGTGCATATTGGATCAGGCCAGCTTCACTCAAGCGTTTCAACATGGCCGTTACCGATGGGCTGCGGATATTCAAACGGGAAGCGACATCGACGGGCGAAACGAGGTGTTCCGCACCACCCAAGCGATGAAGCGTTTTAAGGTAATCTTCAACGGCTTTGGATACTTCCACCCGACGCTGCCTCCCCAGATCGCTTGACATTGTCCTTGATTGTATCAAATCAAACGGCAACATCCCGTAGAGAATTCGTGAATGCCGACGCTACCGGGGCCGAGGATTAGCGACGCCGGTTTATCCAATCGCGATGAAGATAGCGTTCCGCCAGCAGCGGTTGCAGTTGTTCCAGCGTGGGTGGGCAATACGGCTCGTGCGCTTGCCAGGCGGTGGCAAGGGTGTGCTTGAGCTGGGCGGTTTCGATGGGTAAGTTGCCAATAAATTCGTCATGTCTGCGGGAGCCGCGATAATCGGGTCTGCGCTCGGGTTCCTTCAGGTAGCGGGTGATTGCTTCCAAGGGAAATCGATAAAGTATGGTGCCATGATGCAACAAGGCATGCCGACTGCGCTTTTGTGCATTGCCCGAAAATTTGCGGTTGTCCATCGCCAAGTCGCTACTGCCCAGCCAGCGAATGCAGGCTGGCGGGCCAATGGCAGCACCAAGGGCACAGGCCATGTGTTCCATGATCCAACGATAGGAATGGGTGACGTTGCCAAGACTGGCATGATGCTGTAAGCCCAACACCAACGAATAACAGAGGCAGCCTGGGCCGATCAAAACGGTGCCGCCTCCACTCGCACGACGCAGGATCGGGATGTCATGGGCATGGCACAAGGACTCATGAACGTGCTCGGTTACGGAGCCGTTGACGCCCAGGACGACGGCCAGGCGATCGGATTCCCAGAACCTTAAGACCGGCGACATGGGATGCGCATCGACCCAATGCAGCAGCCACTCGTCCAAGGCAAGGTTCGCAGCCAAAGAAGGGCAGGTGTGATCCAGGAGGGACAGCATATCGGTCTCAATGCCACCGTTGTTTGCGTTAGCCACAACCAAAAAAAGCCCGATGGTCCAGCGACCACCGGGCCAGGAAAACGATGCTTACGACTTACTTCTTTGGCTTGCAATAGGAAAGCGTCATCAACGCATAACCGGTCACGAGATTGGGGTCGCCCTCCATCCAACGATCTTGTTCGTTGATCCAGCTGCCATCGGGCTTTTGCCGTTTGGCCAGGGCTTCGATCAATTCTTTGCGCCAATCGTGTTTGACCCCCTTGGCGTCTTCAAATTCATCCACCCCCAGTGCGTCAAAGCATTTGGCCACGGTATGGTAGTAGTAATACAGGCCGAATTGGCGTTTGCCTTCGCCCATGCCGACGTTTTCGTCCAAGGAATAGTTATTACGTATCCATGCCAGCGCATGCTTCACGCGGGGATCATCCTTGGAAACGCCTGCATAAATCAGACTTTTGACGCCGGCATAGGTCATGCTGGCTGTGCCCGGTTTGGCGCCGGTCGGCAATTCGTTGGCTTTGGTTTCACCCGCACCCGCGGGCGAATAGACGAAACTACCATCATTGATCAAGCCGCCCCAGGGTTGATCTTGATGTTCGTTTTTGAAGTTTTGAGCGCGGCTCACGAAGATGATGGCCCGCTTGAAAGCGGGATGCGTTGGTGGCAGTCCCGCGGCTTTCAGTGCTTCCATGGCCATGCTGCTGTTGGACATGTCGGGACGGTTTTTGCTGTCGTAGCCAAAGCCGCCATAGAAATTGTTGCTGGGATTGATGTTTTCACCTTCATCCCATTGCAGTTCGGTCAGGAATTTGGCGCCGCGATCGACGATGGTTTGATATCGGCCATTGATGTTCGCAGCCGCCAGGGCCATGACGTTGACGGAGGTCACATAATTTTTCAATTGGACACGCGGGTTTAAACCAGCGATGTGACCCGATTGTGGGTCAACGAGTTTTTCGATGAAGCCCATGCCCTTGGCGATCATGGGGTCTTGCATATCGATTTGACCACACTTGATCAGTCCGGTCATCACCACCCCGGTGATGCCGATACTTTTATCCTTGCTGAAACTACCGTCGTCAGCTTGGGCTTTGCGCAGAAACGACGTGGCCTTGGCGACCATGGTTTCCCAATTCGCATCAGCGGTCCCAGCAGCGCGGGGTTGGCCATTGGCCTGGGTGATGCAGGAGAGCATTACTAGGCCGAGAAAGGTGCAACCAACGATCGACCAACGTCTGATGATCATTCGCAAGCACTCCAGAAATTGCCATATGACAAGTGACGCTACACCCCATTATATCCAGAACCAGTCCCCATCCGAGCAATAATAAAACCCAGCAAGGAGTTGAATGTTTGCTGGGTTTCGATGCGCGTCCGATTTTTAGTTAATGACAGCAAGAATGTCATCTTCGGTCATAATTAAATACTCTTCGCCATCGATTCGAACCTCTGATCCTGCCCAAGAGGAAAACAGGATGCGGTCTCCCTCTTTCACAGTAAATGCTTGACGGGAACCGTTGGGGTTCATTTTGCCGTCGCCAAGGCTGAGGACCTTGCCCTGGCGGGGCTTTTCACGGGCTGAATCGGGCAGCACGATGCCGCCGGCTGTTTTCTCTTCTGCTTCCATTCGTTTGACAATGAGTTTGTCGTTCAAAGGGACGATTTTCATCTGCTGATTACTCCTTCGCCTGTAAAAAAGGGCTTTACGCTGACGTCATTGGTTTGCCATACACCCGCCCCAAGACGCGATGGGTGGTGTAAAGCAATTCATGTTGATCGACAGGTTTGCTTAAAACGCTGAAAACTTTGGCCTGTAGGGCATCGCGGATCAAACGATCATTTACTTCGGCGGAAATCAGAATGCTGGGCATGGGGTCCCGGATTTGCTGCGCCAGTTTGACCGTCTGCAGCCCTGAGAGCTTATGCATGTTCATGTCACACAACAACAGGTGAATGAACTGGCATTCAAGCAATTCCAAGGCATTTTCACCAGACTCCGCCTGATGTACATGGTAGCCAACAGGTTCCAACACCGCGCGCAGATGGGCGCGACATGGTTCCATGTCGTCCACGACGAGCAGGTGAAATTCATCGGGTCGGGTTATGGTTTGCATGTGCTAGTTCGAGGAAGCCGTGTAGCAAAACCACCTTGTGTAATTTGCAATCAATCTCTGCTGCAAAGAGAGTACCAAACGAGGTTAGAAGCAGGCATAAATGTCTAAGTAATTACGCAGCAAATAATTATGGCTAGCCTGGTTTGTAATTGCATTGAGAAAATATGAAGAAATGGAGCAATCGGTTGCATTTCCCTGCCAGTTTGGCGGTTTGGGAAAGCTCTAACGGGTTTCTACGCCTAACGACTTGCCCATAATTGTTCGGGATCAAAATCACTTTCACTCAGTTGCACGTTCACAACCATGCGATCGTGGAAATAATATTCCACCTCACGCTTGGTATGGTCGAGCGTCACGATCAGGGTAGGCAGACCATATTCGGTCGCCTTGGGATCTGCACAAAAATACCAGTAACGATGGCCCCCTTGCGGCAGGTGCTTCTCTTGCGACGGGGGTATGTTCTGCAAAACCATGTCATAGGGATAGGTGGCCTCGGGGCGATTGACTTGGCCCATGTACTTCAGCGAATCGGCATCGGTTGAAGTCTGTTGATCCCGAGCGATGGCTTTGCCAAACCTTTCGATGATGTGCGAAAAACCCGATTCATCGATCGTTCGCCGACAATTCAATTGTGCTCTGGGCGAGTTTGGACTTAATTCGAGGCGAATCCCGGGCATGATGTCACCCCGACCGGTCCGGATTTGCATCATGTTGTTGTATTTGCCATCCACATAAACCACTTCCCGTCCAGCGGTTGGCGAGCCTTCCAACGCTTTCATATAAACGCGGAACGGCTCCGACTGATATTGGCAGAGCAGCAAATCCTCAGGCAATGCCCGATCGCCTATAACTTCCCGACGTTTGAGCCGGACGATGTAATTGTGAATCCCTTTTTGTCGTTCATCAGCACGCTGGTAGATTTCCAGGACGCGTTTCACTTCGGGGGACACCTGTCCTAAATCGGTCAGATTCAAGCTGCTTTGTTGAACCTGGTTGCGAACCGACGCACCAGACCCGGTGGTGTCGGGGCTAGTTAACTTGGGTGCATGGCTTTTGGGCGTCTTAATCCCTTGATTCAGGCTTACCTGCTGCACGTCGGCATCGCGAGGCAAGGGTGGCACGGAGCCGAGGCGGCTTGGACTGGTGGTGGTATCCGACACAGTGAGATCAGCGTCCGGCCTTATCACGCGTGGCAGGGGATGGGGTTCTTTGTGTGCCAGGGGCATCACGCTATTGGGATGGCTTTGACATCCGAACAGCATCATGCTACCGCTCAGGAATAGACCAGCGACGGACCAACCCATGGCTTGACGGATCATCCTTGACCCCACTTTGTGCCTTTGAGGATGGGCTGTAACGTTGGAAGTTGTTTAAGCTGGTTGTGCGTTCATATCGATCGGCATTTGATCTCGGAATTGGGGGTCGGCGATCAAGCTTGGGCGCTTATACTGTTCCGCGGTACCACCCGTTCGTTGCAAACGCTCACGATCCCATTGAGCCCATGCGCCGGGAGCGACAAAGATCGGTTGAATTTCACCCAGTCGATCACTAGCGCGCTTTGCATCATACTCAAGATTGCAAGCGCGTAAAGACCGATCCACACGTTGAGCGAATTGCAGGGCCACGGCCATATTGCCCATTTCGCCGAAATCCCGACGCTCCACAAACAGACCATAAAATGGGCGAACTTCGTCAAAGCAGGGGGCCAGGGCAAAGGCATGCAGCAGCAGATTCATGTCGATGGAGGCTTGTCTGACGGCGGCGTTCACCTGGAATTCGGAAAGTTTTTCGCCAGTCAGATTGGCGAACAGCGAACCCTTGTTCAAAAACTCGATCATGGGTGTTTTTTGGTAAAAGCCTGTCACTTTGACGACGTCAAAAATGTTGTAACGATAGAGTCCGTAAGCCGTGGTTGGCAGGATGTAATAGTTTTTGCCTTCTTCCACTTCCGTGGCTGTCAGCACGGTGGGCTGGGCAGCGTCGATCTCCGCCTCGGGGATAAATTCGTAAAAGTGGCTCGTGACATCCAACACCCCTGAAGCGGTTCGATCTTCAAATGGAATGGAAAAACGGCCTTCACTAGCGATCAGGCCCAAGTCGCGGATCGCGGGGCTGTCGCCATAATAGCGGGGCAAATGGCGAACATAAAGCCCCACGCTGCCGCCAGTCCAATGGCCAAGCCCTTGCAATTCGGGGAAGCAATCCTTGGGGTATAAATGGCCTGTTCGGCGAACAATCTCTTCAAGTTCCCGGGCACGATCAGGCAGTTTCCTGCGGAAGTAAGGCTCCAACTGTTGGCGCAGTTCGGGTTCAAGTTCAAAGCGAGAGGAGATGGTGCCATCAAAGAGATCGCGGATCAAATCCTCTTTGTGCTCATCCCCAAATTGGGCGAGCTTGATCAAAGTGCTTGGGTTGGCGGACACAACCAGCGTCAGGTTTTTTCGCGGCAGGGCTGAACGTAGGGCCATGTAGGTTTTGGTGGCATGCTCTTTTATTTTGCATGCGATGGCGGGCAAGCAGTAAAAACGGCGCACGATGCGGCGTTGCATCATGGCGGAGAGTCCGCTGACGCTGCCACAGGGAATGCCCGCTTCGGAGCGAAACTCATCCCAGTCGCTGGTCAGTTGCAGGATGGGTCGCAAGAGCATCTTTTTGTATTGGTCGAAGTAACCGACGCCCCAAATGGTCATGCCACGGCGATAGTCGTAAAGGTATTGATCCGTCACAGGGATATATTTGCGTGTTGCCGTGGTGCCGCTGGTCATGGCGAACATGTGGATTTTGGAGGTATTCAGCAAAGCGTTGAAATGGCCGCGTCGTACTTCGGCAATGTACGGATCCAGGTCTTCATAGCGATGAATCGGCAGATGCTTGCGGAAGTCGGTCAGGTTGCGAATGGAACGGAAGTGATGTTTTCGCCCGAAATCGGTATCGGCGTGATGCTCGATCAGCTTGCGCAGCAGTTCGTCCTGAATGCGTTTGGGGTCTTGGATATCCCGCAAAAAAGCACGCTGCCAGCGATGGGCTTGACGCAAAGCGACCTGCCCTAATACGAAGAGCAGGGGTCTCATGATATACCATTTAAGCTGATCGATCATCCGCGTGCGGTACCTTGCAGTCCCAAAGCGAGGGAGGGTTGTTCGGGAACGGCGATGGGTTTGGCTGCCAGGTTTTGCAGAAAGAAGCGCCTGATTTTTTGTGCATAGATTTCCGGCTGCACCACCACAGCCTGATTGTGCTTGGCACCTTCCACCAACCAGAATTCCTTGGGTTCGCGAGCCAGGCGATAAAGCCCTTCAGCAATCGGGGCGCGAATGTAGCTGTCGGCTGCGCCATGGATCATAAACAGGGGCCGGGGTGCGAGGCGGCCGAGGGCATATTTCATGCTGGGGAACCAGCAATGGCGTCGTCGGCCAACGCTCCACAAGGTGGTCCGGCTCAGGATGCGATAAAACAAAGGCGGCAAATAAGGACGCAACCAATTGAGCTTGCCGTAGATTTCGATCCACTTTTGCATGTAATGGATCATGGTGTTGATCGTGCCGAACATGCCATCCGTCAGGACGCATCGGACCCAAGGTTCCTTGCTCGCCACGATGACGCCCACGCCAGCACCACGACTGACACCGAACAGGCCGATGCCTTCGGCATCGCTCGGGGCATCGAAGCGTTCCTTTAAATGGGCGATGGCCGCTTGCGCGTCCATGACTTCGTGGTTGGTCACCCATTGCAGCGGTTCGTAATGGGGTTCGGCGTCACTTTCGCCCATGTTGCGAAAGTCGAATGTAAAGAGATCAAAACCACTTTCCAGCAGCGGCTTGGCATAATTCAAGCAGGTCAATCGCCCCGCACCATACTCGGGCAGAAACAAAATCACACCACGGCGTTCCATGGCTGACGTGCGGATGTAGCTGCCTTTCAGGTTGAGTCCGTCGGAGGTCTTGAAGGAAGTGTCCTCGATATCGAAGTCTGACTTGGGTGCGAACTTCTTAAGAAACAGCGGTTTCTCTTCGAAAATGCGGCTGATCACTTTCTGGTATTTCAAACAAATAACACACATAAAACAACAAACCGACACAGCGGCCACAACCACCACTGCACCAAGGCCCAACAAAAGGTATTGCAATTCCATGACGCCAACCACTCCTGAATCACACTCCGTTCAACCCGTCGGATTCCACAAGAGTCTTTTCCTGCTGGCCGCCTTCATTTGCCCCTATCATCCAGAAAATCGACTCACAAGCAAGGAAACATTTTGTCCGCCAAACCCGAAACTGTTACTGAGGATATGATCCACCCGTTGTTCCCGAGCTTTATTGGGTACATAATCCAAATCGCAATCGGGGTCGGGGACTTCGTAATTGATGGTTGGCGGGATGATGCCGCGCAGCAACGTCATGACACAGATCACCAACTCCACCGCACCGGCCGCGGCGATCAGGTGTCCGAGCATGCTCTTCGAACTGGAAACCGGTATTTGGTATGCTTGCGGCCCAAACAGCGTTTTGATGGCGATGGATTCGCCGCGATCATTGACCTGTGTGCTGGTGCCATGCGCGTTGATGTATCCGATGGCACTTGGGGCCAAACCGGCATCCTGCAGCGCACCACGCATGCAAGCGACGGCACCGCGGCCATCGGGGCAGCTATCCGTCACGCGAAAGGCATCGGCGGTGGTTCCGTAACCGGCCAATTCGGCATAGATTTTAGCGCCACGCCGGCGTGCGTGCTCCAACTCTTCCAACACCAGCATGCCGGAACCTTCACCCATCACAAAGCCTGATCGACGTGCGTCGAACGGGCAGGATGCCTTCGTCGGTTCAGCATTCTCCACGGATAGCGCGGTCAGCAAGTTAAAGCCCGTAATGCCGAAGGGGTGGATCATGCTATGAGCACCGCCAGCCAGGATGACGTCGGCTTCGTCCCTGCGAATCAGGTCCGCACCTTCACCGATGGCCTGGCTGCTCGCCGCACAGGCCGTCAGGCAGCTGTAATTGGGACCTTCCAGCCCAAACACATCCGCCACGTGCGCCGTGCAGGTATGCATTTCCTGTTCACATTCAGATGCTGGGTCGAACCCTTCGACACCATGACGGTAAAAGGTGCTGGCATCCACTTTAAACTGCGTGGCGTCGGAACTTTTCCCAATGGTGGGGATGAGGTGATAAAAGTCCTGCTTACCTTCACCGGCGCCGAGGTAAACGCCCATGCGCGAGCGATCACCGGCGTTGAGATCAAGCAAGCCCGCATCGGCCAGGGCGGGCTTAGCCGCGGCCAGAGCGAATTGCGTGTTGGGACCAGCTTTTTTGAATCGCTCTGCGTCGGCACCCAGGTATTTGGCAAGCTGAAAGCCTTTGACCTGAGCGGCGATTTGCGTGGGGAAGCTCCCTGGGTCGAAGATGGTGATTTTGGAAACACCACTGCGTCCCTCGATTTGCGATTGATACAAGGCTGCCACGGTATCACCGAGGGGAGTGACCACCCCCATCCCGGTAATGACGACGCGACGACGATGTTCAGGCATAGGTTCACCTCGTTCGCATCAAGCCCGCCAGCGCTTCACAACCACGGCTGCACATTGACCCAGATCGCTGAAACTGATCTTAAGGACATAATCCTTCCGGATGGACTTGGGTTCGCGGGCGATCACGGGAATCGGGCATTCAGGGTCGGGCGTTTCATAATTCAAGCTGGGGGGCAACAGCCCATATTGCAAGGCCAACAAACTGATTGCCAATTCCGTGGGGCCGCCAGGTGCGCCCATGTTGCCAAGGTAACCTTTGGCGGCAAACACCGGCGGGCACTGTTCCCCAAACGCGAGCCGGATGCCCTTGGCCTCCATGACATCCCATTGTGGATGCCCGTAACCGTGGGCATTGATGTGGTCGAGTTGAGCAGCGTCGATCCCGGCCTGCTTCATGGCTGCTTGAATCGACCGTGCCACGCCGCGACCATCACGGTGGCGATCCTGCGCCGCCCCGGTGCCAACCACTTCGCCATAAATGGGTGCTTGCCGCTTCAACGCATGGTTGAGTTCTTCAAGCACCAGATTGCAAGCACCTTCGCCGGGGATCAAACCATCGCGATGCAGATCGAAAGGTCGCCCTGCTTTGGCAGGGGCGTCATTCCTTTGCGTGAATTTTTGGAATAACGAGAGTCGGGTCAAGCTCAAGGGATTGATGCGGCTGTCGCTGGCTCCTGTGAGCATAATGTCGGCCAGGCCGCGTTCGATGATGCGTTTGGCTTCGGCGATGGAGAGTAGACCTGCCACGTCGTTTTCGGTGATGGTATTGCTCGGGCCTTGCAGGTTGTGCATGATGGTGACATGGCAGGCAGGCATGTTGGGCAGATACTTGAGCATCCATAAAGGGGGCATCGCCGCCAGCCCTTGCACGCCCCACAGTTGCATATCCACGGGGTTGTGGCCGTGCTTGGTGCTGATGTGGGCGGCGGGGGCCAATTCATCCAGATCGGACGCGATCAAGCTAGCGCCAAAATCAACGCCGATGCGTGTGGGGTCTAACTGGGCGGAGTCAATCTGGCCATTTTTCAACGCCATGGCGCTGACGGCAACGCCCATCTGGATGGATCGGGCCATCATTTTTAGGCTTTTGCGATCTTTTTTGTCGATGTATTGCTTGGCGTCAAAGCCGGTTATTTCACCGGCAATGCGAATCGGAAACGCGGAGGCGTCGAACAAGGAAATGGGTTTGACGCCGGATTGACCGCTGGTCAAAGCTTGCCAGAACGGTTCAATGCCTTCACCGATCGGCGCAATGACGCCAATGCCTGTGATCACCGTTCGTGGCCAAACCTTGGACATGGTGTGGACTCGTGCTTGTTTAACCTGCTGTGGGGGTGTTCGCAGGCTCAGCCGCGTCAGGGGCCAGCTGCGATAAACCCAAAATCTTTTTCAATTCACCGCTAAACACGAAATTGTTGTCGCCAAACAGTCTGCCCGCCATGCTGCGATCCAGGTGGATAAACATAATTTCTGCTTCAGCGACTAGCTCGTTATCGGACGTAATCGTTCCTTTGATGGAGGCGCCTTCGGGTCGCAAGTCGATGACTTGGACCTGATAGTGGAGGGTTTCGCCGGCCAAAACGTCGCGATGGAATTGAGCTTTGGGAATTTTGGCCAGAACGACCTTTTCCTGAAAAGCGAAGGCATGCCCGACCAGGATGCCACCGGTTTGGGCCAGTCCCTCAAGCATCAGCGAGGCAGGCATGACCGGGTAGCCTGGAAAATGCTGAGCAAAATGGTCTTCTGCCAGACTCGTATTCTTCACCGCGAGCGCGGACTGGCGGGGCTGAAACTCCAAAAACCGATCGATCCAGATCCAACGCATGGTGGCATCTTCTCAAAGCCGCCGGTTCGTTCGCAGTCCGAGCGCGGTTGCCCTGCTCGGACCGGGAACGTGGTCGGTCGCTTGGTTATTTGGCAGCCGCCAATTTGTTCTCGACGTACTTGGTGATCATGTCCACCGTGAACAAATGGCCCAGGTTTTTGAATTGGGGATCATTGGCAAAGCTATCCACGTCGGCAAAGGGCAGCTTGGTGCGCAGCTCTTGGATGCCGGCTTCGGTGACTTTGCCATCCTGCACGAATTGCGGATCGCCCTGAAACACCGATTCTGGGAACAACTCGTCGCGAGGAATCTTAATGCCGAAGCCTCGTTCCAAGCGAAAGACGATGTCGAGGAAATCGATGGATTCGGCTCCCAGGTCCTCTTGCAATGTTGATGCGGGGGTAATTTCATCCGGCTCAACATTCAGCGAGTCGGCCAAGGTGTCGCTCACCTTTTTGTAAATCTCTTCCTTCGTCGGCATATCGTCTCTCCACAAAACACAAAAGGGGGAAAATACCAATCATGGCGATCAAGCGAGCGACTGGCCCGCATGACTTTAATAGGACTTTACCCCGCCATGACACCGAGCCCCAAACCTCCGTCCACGGTGATCACTTGTCCGGTGATGTAAGCGCTATCGTCGCTTGCCAAAAACGTCGCCACTTTGGCAATGTCTTCCGGTTTTCCGTAACGGCGCATGGGAATCATCTTCTTGATGGCATCGCCTGCCATGTTGCGTACGGTTTCGCTCATATCGGTTTCAATAAAGCCAGGAGCAATGGCGTTCACCGTGATGCCGCGGCTGGCTAGTTCGATCGCCAGGGCTTTCGTCAGTGCGTTGATGGCACCCTTGCTCGCGACATAGTTGGCCTGCCCCCGATTCACTCGGTCGGCCGCCACGCTGCTGATATTGATAATACGACCCTTGCGCTGCCGAAACATCCATTCCACCACGCCGCGGCAGAAATGGAAGGTGCCGCCCAGGTTGGTGTTGATGACGGCATTCCAATGGGCAGGGTCCATTTGCATGAACAAGCCATCTTTGATGATGCCGGCATTATTCACCAAAATGTCCACCCGACCAAAGGTCTTCATGATCTCATCAAGGCACTTTTGCACCGCGGCGGCATCGGCCACGTCCACTTGCCAGCCTTGGGCGTCAGTGCCCTTGGCTTTGAGCTCCTGCACGAGCTGGTCGGCCGCTTCTTTGCTGCCGCGGTAAAGCACAGCGATTTTGGCACCTTCAGCCGCGAAAGCCTGGCATATGGCTTTGCCAATGCCCCTGCTTCCTCCCGTGACGATCGCTACTTGATCTTTAAGTCTCATTCCTAATCCAACAAAAACAGTGCTTCACACCTTGGATGGTTCGCTTCGATTGATCAGAGCATACTGCTCGCGATAAATCCGTCGAACGTTGTCATCCATGGTGGCGAGTTCAGGTCGGCTATCCTGGAGCCGTCGCTTTTGTAATACGAAGCGAGCATTGACGGTCGATTGACCATTCGCTTCACCGGTACCTTTGAAAGATACCGTCGTAAGTTCTTTGTTATAGGAGCCTTGCACTTCAACGGCTAGATTGAGTTGCTTCCCAGGCTCCATGAAGTTGCCGTATTTGACCCCCTTGACTTCCTTCAAAGTGATGATCGTCGGGTGAAAATCTTCCGTAATGCGGATGAGCCAGGCGGCGGCTTGAACCAATGCCTCCAGCATCAACACCCCCGGCATCACCGGGAAGGTGGGGAAATGATCCGCCAGATATTCTTCACCCAAGGTGAGGTTCTTCGTGGCCTTTAGCTGTTGGCCTTTCGCAACCTCATGGATACGATCGATCAGGGTAAAACGCATAAATCGAGTATAGTTATCCAAGATCAAGCGGCTACTACCCCTAACCAACGGAGCAGAATATACCGCAAAATCGGAATTTTCGCAATCACAGGCCTATTTTACCTGGATTGACGTAGTGATAGCGTAAAGTCTACGTAAAGTAGCCCCCTTAACGTAGGCTGCCTAATTCTGTCCTAAATGGGTGGTTTAGGCAATTTAATTATGCCCATTCAGCAGCGATATATCGCTGCTTGTCTCGAAGAGGTGGAAAAAAAGTTAATTACAGCCTTTTCGAGCATTTACATGCAATTCACGGTTTATTTGTGCAGACTTCGATAGGAAAATGCTTGATTCAATCGTTCCCATTCCCCCGACCGCTTAACCTTTGGAGAGTGCAGCATGGGACCGTTCCGACGTTTTTCCTGTTTCTCTCTGTCCTTTTCCTGGTTTTGTTTCTTGCTGTGGTCCTCGGGATCCGATGCCTGGTGGGTCAAAGGGCACGGCCTGATCGCCGAGGCGGCTGCCAGCCGTTTGCCCACCGATATGCCCCGCTTTTTTGTCAGTTCGGGCAAGTCGTTGAGCCATTTGGCCGGTGACCCAGATCGATGGAAAAACCGAGACACCACATTTCTCAACAAAACCGAATACAGCGAACACTTCCTGGACCTGGAAGACTTGGATGGGCACGAATGGCCGTCGGATCGATTCAAATACATTGAACTTTGCCAAAAGCTCAACAAGAAGCCCAATCAGGTGGGTTTCATTCCTTACACCCTCATGGATTATTACGAAAAGCTAGCGCTCGCCTTTGCTGATCATCGAAAGGACCCAGAAAACGAAGCGATTCGAATGAAATGCATCGTGTTCGCTGGTTGTCTGGCTCATTACACCGGCGATGTCTGTATGCCATTGCATACGACCCGCGATTATGATGGCCGTAAAGGTCCCAATGGACAAATGCTGCAAAAAGGCATCCACGCCAAGATCGATGGCTTTCCCGAAACGCATGGGTTCACGGCAGAGGAAATCGCCCGCGCTCTGGAGCCGCGCAAGGTGGAGGATTTCTGGAAGCATGTGCAAAAAACATTCATGGATTCCCATGCGCAAATCGAGCGTTGCTACGAATTGGACATGGAGAAAGCTTTTGACAAACCCACCGCCGCCAGTCGTGCGTTTATCATGCAGCGTTGCCAGACATCAGCCCAATTCACGCTCGATGCTTGGTACAACGCCTGGTTGCGAAGTGCTCAATTAACTCCCGCCTATTAAGCGATAAGCGGTAGATCGAAAACCCGGGTTGAGTTGTAACAGCGTGCAGGGATCAACTCACGCTTGATCCACCTGGTTTTTGATTGTAAATGCAAGTGGATGACATAGACTTGAACGACATACGTTGTTTGATGATAAGGATTTGCATCGCCAATCGAATCAGTCCATTCATGCGTTTCATACCTAGAGCAGGAGAGGCAGCATGGCTATCGTAGTCCATTGCAACAAATGCGGCAGTCGCTTTAAAGCACCCGACAATGCCGCTGGTCGGGATGCCAAATGCCCCAAGTGCAAAGCGACGATTATGATCCCCGGGGACGATGAGGATATGGAGGCGACGCACGCACCCTCGCCTCGGCCTGAACGTTCTGTGAAAGAAGATCTCGTTGAAGAGAGCGACGAGTTCGCCTTTTCCCGCAGCAAAATGAAGAAGCAGTTCGGTTCCAGCGGGCTGATGGACTTCCTTTCCTTTCGAACGATGCTGCTTCCACTCATCATTCAGATCATTTTCTGGCTTGGACTTTTAGCAGCTGTCGTCTATGGCATTTACTTGATGACTTCAGGAGCCGTGGTCGGTGGCCTGCTTTATATATTGGTCGGTACTTTGGGTTGGCGTATTTACTGTGAATTGATGATCGTGTTTTTCCGGATCAACGATACATTGACTGAAATCAAAAACACACTTCAGCAAAAGCAGCCATGAAATCGCTGCTGCTAACGAAAACCAAGCGTGCACGTTCTCACTGAACGAGCACGCTTGGGTCTTTTAACAGCGCGATCCCTGAAGTTACTTGTTGCGTTTGATGGATGGGTTGAGCAGGTTGCGTTCGGGATCGCCTACACGGGCCCAGAGCCAGCTTGGCCCATAGATGTTATGCACTTTGACGAGCAGCGTATTTTTGCCTTGCTTCAACTCCACGTTGAAGCGCTGCCCTTGCATGGACCGTAAGCGCCGGTGCACTTCCTTGCCATTCAACCACACTTTAAAGTCTTCATCGGCTGCGGCCTCCACGAAGGTTTTCATGTCCCTTGGGGAATGGACTTCAAAGAAGAAGTAGGCCGTGCTATCGGTCGGTGGAGCCAATACCCCTAACTTTTCCAAATCGATCTTGCCCATGGGGCCAACTTCGAAGGGCTTCCATTCAATTCCGGGAGCATACAACGGGTCGGGGGCGGTTTCAATCGGGCCGGCAAAATCCATGGCCATCTTGAACGGCCCTGCCACCAGCCCACGCGTCAGGAAAGGATCTTCCATCAAGTATGCAATCAAATTACGGAAGTCCTGATCGGTCAAGTTGTTGGGAATGCCCTCGGGCATGAGTGTCTTATCGCTGACTTTCATTTCATCGATATCCGCGCGAGCGATGGTTGTCAGCTTGTCGTTTTCCCCTTTAAGCACAATGCGTTGCGGGCTATCTTCCGCGAGCAAACCGGTGTGGATGCGCCCAGTCTTATCGAGCACGGTCACCGCGTAATAATCCTTACCAACGACGCGGTTCGGGTCGATGATTTTGGCCAGGATGTACTCGGGGTCGCGGCGATTGGCGCCAGTGAGTTCCGGGCCGACAGTGTGACCCTCACTAAAGAGCTTATGGCAAACCATGCAGGTTTTTTCAAAGATAGCCCGGCCTGCCAATCGGTCGGCGGGTAAATCATGCATTTGTTGCCGATATTTAGCCAGTTGCTGTTCGATGTTCTCCGGGGTGCGTTCACGAAGCTTGCCCCAGCATTGTTCGACCTGACGGGCCAGGGCTAGGTCGCGATGGGCAAGGATGCGTTTAATATCGTTTTCGGTCAAATCCTTGGCATCGATCTGTTTGGCTTTCACCGCTTCCAGCAGGGCGGAAGCCCAGGTTTTACGGCCGGTGAGCAGTATGATGGCTTCTTTCTTCATTTCGGCGGGAATCTGCTTCCATGCTTTGATCATGGTGGAGGCGATATCGTCGGCTTCAAACACAGCCAAGCCGCGCATGGCTTCCACGCGCAACTCCCTGGAGCCTTCATTTACCGCCATTTGCAGGACCAAGGGCATGGAGGTAGCCATTCGCGCGAGCAAGATGGAGCGCAGCGCTGTCAACCGGCGTGGCAGGGGCAGTTTGCTGTTTTGCAGCTCTTGCTCCAGGTCGGACACGGAGTCTTTGTCGCCAAAATGAATGCCGACTTGACGCTGCAGCCTGACCAGTTCCTCGGTTTGCGGCCACTTTTTTTGCAGCTCGCTTCGCAGGGCAGACCAATGGCTGGGCATAGCGAGCCGGCGGCCTTCCAGGGCTTGCTCCAACCCTTGCAGGCAAACGATGGCTGTGGCTTCATGTTTGACCTGTTGCAGGGCCGCGAGAGCCGATTCGAGCGACTTGGTATCGGGGAGCGAGGCCAAACGCCGCACTGCCCGCGGCAGAATCCAATCCCGCAGCATTGAGCGGCCTGTCACGTGATCGGTCTCGGCAAGCAGTTGCTGCAGGGGCACATCCGCATCTTGGGAAGCCCGGGCCAGTGCTTCGTAGGCGAACCAATACATCAAGGGAATGGCAGGGTCTTTTGCCCATTCGTCTTTTCGGCCAAGCTGCTGCAATATTTCCGCCAGGCTCTCACGGTGCTGCGGGGCACGATATTGAATCATCGAGAGTATGCCGCGAATGACGTCCGGTTGCGTTTCAGCTGCGGCAAATTGCTTGAGCGATTCCTGCGCTCGGGCAGACCAAACGGTCGGTTGATGCGCCAAGGCATGCCAGGCCCAATAGCGAACCCAATGGTCTGGGGATGCCAGCAAGTGAACGGCAAACGCTTCATCGCACGCTTCCATGTTCAGTAAGGCCCAAAGTGCATGCAGACGCTGCTGAGTGGTCTCTGCGGAAGTCGCCATAGCCTTCAATGAACCGATGATAGCAGCGTCCTTGCGCTCACCTAAGATCAGCATGGCCTTGCGCCACCACCAGCTATTGGGATGGCTAAGCAACTGAACAAGCTCTGCAGAGGTCGATTGGCTCAGATCAAACGCTTTGGGCGTCGTGGTTCGGCTGAGGGCGGCATCGCCGCGATAGCCGACTTTGTAAATCCGGCCATAATTGCGGTTCCAAATGGCGCTGTTGGTGTTATGGCAAATCTGGGGGTCGTACCAGTCGATCATGTAGATGGAGCCGTCGGGCCCCGTGCGCAGCTGCACCACGCGGAAGTTGGGGTCATTGGAGACGAGCAGATCGCCCTTGTAATTGCCGATATAGGTGGAGCCGTTTTTCTTGAGGCCATCAGTGTTGATGCGGCCGCCATGAATATTGTTCATGAAAACACGCCCCTGCCATTCGGCGGGAAATGCACCACCTTGATAAAGCAGACAGCCCGCATGAGCGTGGCCGCCACCAAACTTCAGGCTGCGCGGGTCGCGATTGCCGAAATGGGGATTGGGGCCGAAATAGTGCAGATCCTCGCAGATCCATGGAATCTCGCCGAAGTTGAAGGGGTTGAAGTTCTGGCCTGCCTGTCGCACGTAATGGCCACCGTGATACATATGGAACAAGTGCGGAATGACGCAGCAGGCCAGGAAGCCAGACCCATTTTCGTCGAAATCGAAGCCCCAAGGGTTGCTTGTGCCTTCCGCATAGACTTCGAATTGCTGCGAGCGCGGGTGGTAACGCCAAATGGCGGCGTTGAGTTTAACCCGTTGATCAGCAGGCGTTCCGGGCTTGCCGACGTTGGAGTGGGTGAACACGCCATGGCAGCCATACAACCAGCCGTCAGGTCCCCAGATGAAGCTGTTGAGGGTTTCGTGGGTGTCTTGATAACCCCAGCCATCCAGGAGCACGACGCGTTGATCGGCGATGCCGTCGCCGTTGGTATCGCGAAGGAAGACCAGTTCTGGGGGTTCACCGACAAAGACGCCCCCATACCCCAACGCCATGCCCGTGGCCAGGTTGAGACCATCGGCAAAGGTGGTCACTTTGTCGGCTACCCCGTCACCGTCGGTATCTTCAAAAATACGGATGCGATCGCGCCCTTGGCCAGGTGGTTGCTTATGCGGATAGGCATAGCACTCGAGCACCCAAACACGGCCCCGTTCATCAAAATCAATGGCAATCGGCTTGCGTACGTCGGGTTCATGGGCGAAGCAAGTCGCGAAAAAACCTGGCGGCAAAGTGAACTTGGCCACCGTTTCGTTGCCCGTGGGGAATTTGTCCTTAGGCGAATCTTCACCGGCGAGCAAGGCGAGTGAACTGGTCAGCAATAAGCAGCCCAGACCAAGGCAGCGACGCATTTGGCTTTCCTTCATTCAAAAGTGGCTCATAACCTGACATAAGCAGACACCCTCAGCCAATGGCTAGCGAGCGATCCGTTTGTCGTTCAATCGAGGACTTTGATACGAATGTTACGGAACTCCACCCGGCCGTCGTGGCTTTGTAAGCCGATGTGGCCCTTGGTTCGTTCCAACCCGGGATGCGCACGCAGCTTCTTTTCTCCATCGGCGTTCAAACGGCTGGTGAATTCGTTGAGGTCGGCATCGACGGTTTGCACGCCATTCAAGGTGACGGTGATTTTGTTGCCACGGGCGACAATGTGAAACGTATTCCATTCGCCATGAGGTTTGGTGGCATCTTGCGACGGCGCTTTGATATCGTAAATGGCGCCCGTGAGCTGCGTTGGCCTCAAGCCTTTGTAGTTCTTCTTGTAATTGCTGTCATCAAGGATTTGTATTTCCATACCGACGTAAGCGGGATCCCCTTTCACAGGCGAACGCAGGGCCACGCCGCTGTTGCCCATTTCTGGCAGCTTAAACTCCAAGCTCAACTCAAAGTTGGCATATTCCTGTTCGGTAAACAGCCAACCCCCGCCGCCGCCATTGACGAAGAGGATGCCGTTTTCCGCACCCCAGACTTCCTGCTTGCCACCCGCTCCCACCTTCCAGCCGGTCAGGTCTTTGCCGTTAAAAAGGGGCGTAAAACCGTCCGCGCTTTTGCCGTCCTGCGCCAAGCACAACCACGGTGCAGCCAGGAACAAGCCAGCCAGCAACGCCAAGCATCGTATCGACATGGTTTAAACAACTCCCAGGTGGGATAACGAGCGGACACAAGCGGAGTCTTTATCCTAATGTGAGATGGGCCAGCATCCAAGCGATTTATCCGTGGATGAAGCAAAATCCATTCGACCGTTTGGCATCACCGCGCTCACTTCTAGGGGGGGTTGAACGCGATGATGCACAAACGGTTGTCTCATTGGCTGGAAAGGTTTAACCCTTGGGCTTGTTCAGTTGCACATAGGCGAGCAAAGTCCGCGTGGCCATGGGGGTGTTCGGCATGTTCACGAGGCCATTTTGCGGTGAGTGTTGGAAGGCACCCAAGATTTTGGGTCGATACCAATCGGCAAAATGGGACGTGTTGGCTTGCGTGAATTGCAAGGTCATGAGGAAAGTGATGCCGCGATCCAAGCACTGCTTGCACCGTTCATGGCGGGTCAAATCGCCTGCTTCTTGACAAAGCTGTGTGGCATAGACCAAGCCTTCCAAAAAGGCAGCATCGAGAACCGTTGGACAATCGAGCACGGCTTGGCCATCACGCAACGTTGCGAAGCCGCCTTGCCATAACAGGGGTTGGAAGGTGGGTGGGTATTGCAGTTTCAGGAGAAAGTCGGCCATTTCCAGGGCCGTCTCGGCAAAAGGTTTTTCCTTAGTTTGCTGATAAGCCAGCGTGAAGCCGGCGATCAGGCCGGGCAAGGGAGCTGCTTGCTTTTGGCCCGCGAACCAGGAGCGATAAAAGGTCGCGGCTTTACGGGCCGCATCCAGCTTCCAGTTGGCGGGCTTTATGGCCTGGCTTTGCATGATGGCTTGCAGCGCCCAGCCGTGATAAGCCAAAGCTGGAGGCGAAGCATCGTTCACCTGAAACGAGCCGTCGGCATTTTGGCTCTGTCGCAAGAAGTTAGCAAGCTGCTCGGCCTGTTCAATCAAGTCAGCTCCGGGAGCGGGAAGTTCAGCGATCGTTTGTACCAGCAGGCTGGCACTTGCCAGCCGATTGACGTTGGCGTGCGGCATCATGGTCCAGCGCACGGTCGGGTCGGCGGGGTCGGTTTTCGTTTGACTCAAAAGGGCCAACATCGCTTGCTTCGCCCGAGCTGCATAGGACGGGTTTTGCATGACGGAAGACGCACGAGCCAAAGCCAGGGTAGCGATCGCCTGGTTGAGATATTGATCATCCTCCAAGGGCAAATTCATGGCTGGGTTGAAGCCTGATTGAAACAGGCCATCGGGTCGATTGGCTTGCCACAGCCAGCCGGCCGCACGATGCGCGGACAGGTAGGCTGCTTTATGCAGCGGATGCCAATTGGAGAAGTCGGGCAACGCGGGTTCGCTGGTGCCTGGTGATACGGGTTTGTTGGCGTCGTTGTTGGTAGCAGGCGACGTGGGCGGATCAGCCCACACCAGAGGCACGGCCAACAGCAAACTCAGCGATAAAGTGAATCGGGTCCACGACATCGACATGGGGTTCCCTCCCTCGATTAGAAGTTATTGTCAGATGGTGTAAACCGTTCTTCTCGGATCCGATTCAACGATTGAGCCTACGGCGTGTGGCAGGCGCGGCTGCCGTTTTAGCCTTCCACAATCCGGTCGATGGTGACGCTCGTGTAATGCTGCCGATGGCCTTTGCGGCGAACGTACCGCTTGCGGCGGCGGAATTTTTGCACCACTACTTTGTCCGATGGATGATCGACGATCGTGGCCTGGATTTTGGCACCGGCCACGTAGGGCTGACCGATCTTGGTCCCTGCGTTGGATTGAACCAGCAACACGTGGTTGAATTCCAACTTGGAACCGGGTTCGCCCTCGTGCAGTTCCACGGTGACCAGCTCACCTTCGCTCACGCGGTATTGATGAGCACCTTCTTGAAAAATCGCGTACATGGCTTCACTTCACCTTCAAAACGTGCGTTATTTAGGTAGCCAACTCGAGGGGAGTTGGGATGTAAACGGTTCCCGGACTAACATAATAAGCCGTCCCATCAGTCTAGAAACCGCCCAAGGCTTTGGCTAGGCCAATCCTGCGTTCACGACACATGATTCATGCAGCCGTTTCGACACCCTCCGTGCTGGCATGCGTTTGGTTAGCGGGTCAGTTGGTTCAAAACCTTTAAGACGCGCTTTTTTTGCGATTCCTTGGGCACCTTGGCCAAGCGGGACTGCATGACCTGTTGCAAGCGGGTGCGATTTGCGTCCGAGGCCATGGCTAAGGCCTTCTCGCAATACATGGGGAATTGGTTGTCAGGGCAAGTCTTAAGTTGCTCGATGACCAAGGGTAAACAACGTGACATGTAAGCTGGCCTTTGCCCCAATTGTGTCAGGATGCCCATGGCATGGTCGCGGGTAATGACACTGCCCTGTCGAGCGGCACGGATGATGTCGTCCAACTGGGCGAATACTCCCCTGGGATCCACGCGTGTGATCTGGTCCAAGGCGATCATGGCCCCCCAGACCAATCGGTTGTGCGTGTGCTGCAACAGTTGAACAAAGGTCGGCAAGTAATGAGCAATCAGCTTGGGGTCGTGCATGCCCATTTCATACAGCACCTTGATGGCATCGCTTTGTATGCTTCGATCTCGATGCTGCAGACCATCGATGAGTTCTCGAACGGCTTGTCGATGATTGGAATGCACCAAATGCGCAGCCAATTCCTGATTGACGACCTCGTCTCTCCGACCCACGGCACATGCCAATCGTTCAAGCACGCTCATCGGTCAACGCTCCTTGGATTGCTATGCTAAAAAAATACTTGAGCTTTTAGGTTGCCCTGGCTTCAATAGAAGAACAAGACTTTTCAGCTTGCATGCGACGAAAAGCATGATACCGTCAAATAAACCTGCAAGCATTGACCTGCCTCGATGAGTCCCCTCCCAAAATGATTGGAACAACAAGATGCTCAAACGCTGCTCCTTGTGTGCATTGTTGCTGTGTGGCTGGCTCATCGGGTTCAATCAAGCTTCCTCAGAAGATGTCGCTGAGCCTCCTCCCGTCGTGGATTTGTGTGCCTGGCAAACGCCCATCGGCAACCAAGGGGGCAGGGGAGCGTGCACTTATTATCCGCCCATCGCTGCGTTGGAGTCGGCTTATCAACGCCGTGGACATGCGGTGAAGCTTTCCGTCGAGCATCTCATTTGGTTGCGTAATGTGACCGCTTTCAACCCTTCCATTAAAGACCCCGACGTCAACGAAAACAACCTGGCCTTTCTCACGGGTGGCGGCCTGAGTGTCAATTTCCACTTGCTGCAGCGATATGGTGTTTGCCGCGACGAAAACATGCCGTATCTGCATGACCATGAAGATTACAACCAGAAGAAACACTATGGTGGGTTTGATGTCACCGATTACCGCTGGTATGAGCCGTTCCGCCAGGTGTCGTTGAACCGCTTCAACCTTGACCCCAAGCATCTGCCCAACGCGGCACGGCACGATGCCGATTACGGGATCAAGGAATACGTTTTTCTCCACGGCCAGGACTGCCGCGACCCGCGCAAAATCGAAGCAATCCTCGCGAGCGGGCATGAGGTGGCCATCAACTTATTCATTGGTTACAAACCCAAGCCCAACGATCCTGATCGCGCTCGATGGCCAGGGGTGATCTGGTATCGGGCCAAGGATGCTCAGCAGATTCCGGGCGATTCGCATGCCATGCTCCTCGTCGGCTATGATCGGCCCAGGCAGTTTTTTATCGTCAAAAACAGTTGGGGGCCAACCGGTGGCAAGGCTTTTGATGTCGGTCAGTTGCCGGAAGGGTGGAAAGACCTGACGCGGTTCAAAGGCTTTACCCTCATCCATTACAACTACCTGGCCGGCAATCGCGAAGCGGCTTACATCAAATCGGTTTGGGAACCCAAGAACCCTCGCTTTCTGTTGCAGCGTGCTATGGGGTTATGGGAAATACAATTCCTGCAAAAAAGCAATAAGCAGTTGATCGGCAAAGCGGTTTTGGCATGGCGGCGGCTGCCTGACCCAGAGGCCAAAAGACCGGATCATCGCATTGGCGATTGGTATGGCATTGGGTGCAAAGAAGGCCGCGTCAATGCTGAATTCGGACCATCAGACAAGATCTCTCTCTATGTCGATTTCAAACATCCTCAACTGAAGGGGCACGAACTTCGCGGGATCAAACTAACGGGTAAGCTTACGTTGCCCTCCCAAGAAGCGGGCCTGATCGACGAAGGAACCATCAGCCGGCAAGACGGATCGCAAGAGCTGTTTGGCGTGCCCATCAGCGAACTCACATTCACGGCGAAGCAAAACCTCAAGGAGAACCTGTTGGTGGGTGTTGATCCCAATCCCAATCTGGTAGTGAATGGCAGCTTTGAAGAAGGGCCTGCCGTCGGGGCATATCGGAGCCTGAAAGCAGGCGACAACACCTTGCCAGGCTGGCGGGTGCTGGGCGAACAGATCGATGTCGTGGAAACCCATTGGCAGTCTGCCGAGGGCAAACGCAGCATCGACCTGCATGGTTCGCCCGGCTATGGCGGCGTCGCGCAGACCTTCAAATCCACTCCGGGTTCGCGTTATCGCGTCACCTTTAAAATGGCGGGAACACCCATCGCTTTTGGCAGCGTTGGTGGTTATAAGCGGATGCTGGTCCGTGCAGCAGGAACCCAAGCGGAATTCAGCTTCGACACCACCGGGAAAACCCCCAAGCAAATGGGTTGGATGCCGATTACTTGGGAGTTCGTGGCAAACGCCAAGGAGACGACGCTGGAGTTTGTGACCGCCGACAAGCACGACCCCTGCTGTGGTCCGGCATTGGATGAAGTCAAGGTGATTGAGTTGGCACCGCGCCCTGAGTGATCGGCGGCAGAATCGACAGATACGCACGCCAGGGGCCGACCTCATCCCGGTATTGATACGCCATCGCCTTGGCAATCTGGTGCAGATGATTCAAATCATGCGCGACCCAAGTAGCCAGCAGTTGCTGCGCGGTCACTTCACCCAGCGCAGGGTGCATGCCACGGCTGGCCAGTTGCATGGGCGTCAACGCCAGGGCCTTTAAGTCGTTGAGGTTCTTGGCCCGTGCCTGGGCGAATGCTACCAATAAATCCGTCATGCTGCGGCCCTTGCTGCTGGCGTACATGGCATAGCGGTCGAAGGGTTCAAACGGCAACTTGGTTCCGTGTTCCAGGATACGCCGCAGCCGCTGCATCCAATCCGTTTGTTCGCCGTGCAGCAAATGGCCCACAACATCAAACGGGCTGAAGGTGTCAGGTCCATAATTGCGATGCGTCCACGCTTCGCTCAAACCTTCCAGCCAGGCTTGTAGGATGGCAGGGGTTCGCTCCAGAACGGCAATGGCTTGTTCAAGGTGAAAGGTCATGCAGAGTTGCCTCTTTAAGTATCAAATGATGTACTTGCTGGTCAGATCATACAACATGAGGCAAAACATTAGCAACCTATGACAATACAAAGCTCATTCTTCAGCTTAACTCATACGGTAGGCTTCTCTTGGCCAGCTTCGTTAATCGTTAAAGGTCGAACTCTCCTTAAAACCCGGACGTTGATCGCAAAACGAATCACTTCTCTTTGCGAGTTCAGTTGCGTTACCCAAAATCATTCGACGATATCACCCTTGCACAGGGGTTCACTTCCGAGCGTGTTCATTCTGCAGCCAAGCAAATGGGTACCGCAATGCTTTCATGTCGGCTCGGCATCATCGGGTTGGCACTTATGATCTTCCCAAGCGTGGGGGTCGGCCAGGAGCTTGCTTCCACGGATATGGGTTCTGTACTGTTTTGTGTGGAGCCTTGTGAAGCTAACAGCCGCTGGAGCAGTTCGCTTGAATATGTTTATTGGTATCCGCGCAGGCAAAGCTTACCACCGGTGCTAACGACGAGTTCCGTTGCCAGCCAAGGGATATTAGGGCAGCCCGACACGCACGTTTTGTATGGTGATGGCCCCATTGAACTGCGACACGATCGGCTCATCGGCCTGCGGGGCACCTTTGGCTATCGGCTCGCTTCCGATCCGTGCTATCAGTGGGAAGGCCGGGCCTTTTTCCTCGAGCGTGATTCCTCCAATTACACCATCAAACCCCAAAGTCGGTTGCTGTTGGCTCGGCCCTACGTCCGCTCGACCGATGGCAGCCCCGGGGCGGAAGTCATCGCCGGCCCCTTGCCTGATGGGAGGGTGCTGGAAGGCGGCTTCAACGCTTATACCCGCATCGAAGTCTTCGGCCAGGAAGCCAATCTGCTTAAGGAGCTGCACGCTTCAGAGCAATGGCAATGGCAGGGCTTGCTCGGTCTGCGGTTCATGCAGATGCGGGACCGCATGGATCTGACGGGAACGGGTTGGTTGTTGCCTCTACGGGATACGCTGTATAGCTCAGCCGACCATTTCCAAACGTTCAACAAGTTTTATGGCGGGCAAATCGGGCTGCGTGCTCAATGGCAGCTCGGCCAGCTGGACGTCCGCGGTGCACTCAGTGCCGCCCTGGGTGGGACGGATCAGGAGATACGGACCAAGGGTACTCGCATCAGTCAAACACCAACGATCAAGGATGAGCGTCCTTTCGGGCTATACGTATTGCCCTCCAACAGCGGTCAGTTCGACCGTTGGGTGCTGGATATGGTAACGGAATGCAACCTGGAAGTGGGTTATCAGTTTGGCTCCCATCTGAGGTTGTCCATGGGCTACACTTTCTTGCACTGGCTCAACCCGGTCCGCAGTTATCGCCAGGTGGATGCCATCAACACCAATCAGATTCTGACCGGGCAGCCCGGGAATAATGCCCCCGGAGCAAACCAGCCGCGCATTCCATTCCGAGATGACTTCGTTTGGCTGCAAGGGTTCAACGCAGGTGTATCGTTAACCTGGTAATTTCAAGACGATTGCTGCTCATGGCTTTGGCGTACTTCGTCGTAGATGCGTCGGAGCGGCAGGCCGGTTTCCCGCGCGATGCGGGCACAATCGTCATACTCGGGAAAAAACTGTTTCGGGCCGCCTTCCAACCAGCTCACCTTGCCTTGCATGAGGCCAAAGCGGGTTTGCACCTGCACAATCTGCCGGTGCAGCTTGTGCCGTTGCACGAGATGCCTGCGAATGCCGAGCGTGCCTGTTTCGGTGAACAGCACGTGTTCGACAGCCGCCAACGCCTCCACGGGAACCAAGGCGGTTAACAATGTCCCCGGCCTTTGCTTTTTCATGGCAATGGGTTGGGTAAACGCATCCACCGCGCCGGCATGGAACAGCCTCTCCAGGCAATAGCCGATGATCTCTGCGGAGATATGGTCCAGATTGGTTTCCAAGACCCACAAGGCATCCATGGCTGGCTGCAACACTGGCGCATGATCAGAGCCTACGAAAAGCCTCAGGATATTGGCATGGGTGGGGAAGTCTTTCTGTCCGGCACCGTAGCCGATGCGTTCGATGGTCATGGTCGGCGTTTCGGTCCATTGCGTCACCACGGCGGCCAGGATGGCAGCCCCCGTGGGGGTGGTCAGCTCGGCCTTGATATTGGAACTGGCGAGTGGAATGCCCTTCAGCAGTTCAGCCGTGGCCGGGGCTGGGATCGGCATCAAGCCATGTGCCGCTTTCACCGACCCCTGGCCTGTGGGAACCGACCGAGCGGAGAAGCGTTCAACGTTCAAGTTCACAAGCCCAATGGCGGAGCCGACAATATCGGCGATGCTGTCGAGCGCCCCCACTTCATGGAAGTGCACTTCCTCCGGTGCAATGCCGTGGACTTTGCCCTCCGCCTCGGCCAGGCGGCGAAAGATACGCTGGGCCAGGTCTTGCTGTTGTTGGGTCAAGCGGCTTCGTGTCAGAATGGCTTCGATGTCGCGCAAATAGCGATGCGGCTGATCGTCCTCACCTTCGACCCTCACCGCCGTTGCCGCGAACGCACCCCGCTGAGTTGATTGCACAGCCAAATGAATGGGCAGACCCAATGACTCCAACCCCTGCCGAATCGCGGTTTCATCCACGCCAGCACTGATCAGGGCCGCCAGGGTCATGTCGCCGCTTATCCCACTGAAACAATCAAAATGAGCCACACGCATGAGAAAACCCAAGAAAAAATGACAAGATCAACTGCAGAATAACATATGGAGGAATGCAAGATGGTGGAATGTCGCTTGGCTAGGCCCATTTATTGAATTGACATTGCCAGGTCAGCTTGTCATGATAGATGAGGCTTTTCTTAGAGCGTTCGATGGATAAACTCGTCGAACCGAACGCAATGTCCGGGGGAAAACCGACGCAAGCTCTTCGCCTGATGGGATTTCTACCTTTCCACCCCATGAGGCATCATGGAGAAACCGGAGCTTGCTGACACCCGTGAAAAGGACGGCCCGAGTCGTCCGAATAAAAGAGCAGACCAGCATTGATGCAGAAAGCCGGTCGTTTGGGCTTTCGAGTAGGGGTTTTGAACATGCTGGTCGGCGACCTCCGTCATTAAGCCGTTTGTTGGCCACTGACTCGTCACGGTGGGTCGCGATCATAGGGGATGGAGAGCCCGAGCATGGCGGACACGCCACAGCCGACCGATCCACAATCACCGGAGACCACTTCCACCGAAGTGCCGGTGGTGGAGATATTGAACCAGGTGCTGGCAGCAGCCAAACCACCGGACGAACCAACGGTCGTAAAGCAAAATAAAGCACCCGTGGTTGATGACACGCCGACAGCGGCGAGTAAACCCAAACCGGAAGCCCCGGCGGTGGTGCGCGGCCAGCGCTTGGCCCATTACGAACTGGAAGAAACGCTCGGCGTGGGTGGCATGGCAGCGGTGCTGCGTGCCAAAGACCTGACGCTGGATCGGCCCGTGGCGTTAAAAGTCTTACCCCCCGACATGGCCCGCGATGCCGAGAACGTGCAGCGGTTCCACAATGAGGCCCGGGCTGCCGCGAAGCTTGATCATCCCAACATTGCGCGGGTCTATGCTTTTGGCATCGATCAGTCGCTGCATTACATCGCTTATGAGTTTGTCGAGGGGGAAACCCTCCGCGCCCGCATCGAACGCTTGGGCCGCCTCCCCGTGCAGGAAGCATTGCTCTTCACTTTTCAGATTGCGACCGGGCTGGAGCATGCGGTGGAACGCGGCGTCATCCACCGCGACATCAAACCCTCCAACATCATCATCACGCCGCAGCATCAAGCCAAACTGGTGGACATGGGATTGGCCCGTGCTTTGGATGCACATGCCGACCATGCCCTGACGCAATCTGGGGTGACCTTGGGGACATTCGATTACATTTCTCCCGAGCAGGCCTTGGACCCCAGAGCTGCCGATTGTCGCAGCGACATCTATTCGCTGGGTTGCACCTTGTATCACGCTCTAACGGGTGTGCCGCCTGTCCCGCCGGGTACCGCGGTGCGCAAACTGCAATCGCACCAGCATGACCTGCCTGCCGACCCGCGATTGCTCAATCCGGAGATCGATGAAGCGACGGTTCAGCTTTTAGGGCAAATGCTGGCGAAGAAGCCTAAAGACCGATTCCAGCACCCGAGTGCTTTGGCCGAGGCATTGAAGCGCATCTTGCAGCCGCACGTGACCCCTGCTGCTGGCAGTTCAATCCAGCGCGGTTTGATCACGAACCATTCGGTCGAGCCAGGCCGGACCTTCACGTTCATCCTGGCGCTCGTGCTCTTGTTCGCCTTATTGAGCTGGATGCATTTCATGCAGTCGTCTGAAAACCCATCGGGACAACCCGTAAGCCTGGCAGGCCGGACGGCAGCCTTGCCCAGCCCGTGGCCTTTGGCATCCTCGGCAGGTGCGCACAAGAACACCAAGACCGTCCCGGAGGCGCCCGAACCGATCACACGGGAAGTACAAACCCCAGCCGCCCTGCTGAATGCACTCAAGGAGAGCCAACAGGGAACGATCGTTTTGAATGCACCGGTGTTCGACATGGGCCGCGATGGCACCATGGGCATCATGCTCAATCAGCCCGATCTGACCATTACGGGGACCTCCGGCACCAGGCCGGTACTGCGTTTGCGTTCAAACAGTCCGCCCATGGACCCGACGCCGCGTGAGCTGATCGCTGTCCGCAGGGGCAGGCTCAAACTGCAAGGCTTGCGGATCGAGCTGATCGGCACGGAAACGGCTGCCCTGACGGCATTGAGTCTGCTCGGTGGGCAAGTGCTTTGCGAAGACTGCGAATTTGTGCAAAAGGAAGAAGGAGCATCGCTGGGCTTCGGCACGAGCATGAGCTTCCTACGCACGGGCCGGGATCCGGCATTGCCTTTGCTTTCTGTCATCGAGTTTCGGCAGTGCATTTTCTATGGCGGTCAAGAAGGGTTCCGCTTGGAGGAAGGCAGCAAGGTGGTGCTGAAAGATTGTCTCATCGGGCCGATGCGTCAGCCCATCCGTTTGTTGCAGCAAGACGTCAACGTGCTGGGCACTCACGAAATTGAAATGAACCAATGCACCTGGCTGCTCGGCAGCGGGCCGGGCATTCGGGCAGAGCCTCGTTATTTGTTCCGCATGGTGCTCCGCGATTCGGTCATTTCCACGGCTGATGATCTGACCAAAGAAGTGTACTTGTTACAGATGAGCAAAGACGGCATCGCCGCCACCGAGTTCCGCGGCTCGGGCAACGTTTACCATCACCTCACGGCCCTGGCCACGATGGTGGATAACGGGGGCACTTTGCGCTTCCTGGCCACGGTGCCCCAGGACTGGTCGGTTTTGGGCAGTCGTTTCAGTGACGATCAATCCGTGATGGAAAAGCGTTGGCTGTTCAATGACGAAGATTTACGCAGCAAATTCAGCAAATTGGAGCCGACGTTGTTGCGAGAGGCGTGCCGCTTAAAGACCAATCTGACCAGCGTGCGCTCGACGCCAGCCACCATGAAGGGCACGCGGCTCCTTCTGGGGACGCAGTTGTACGTTCAGTTGGATCGGTTGGATCAGCCTACGAGCAATCTGGATGACTCCGCCCTTGCGACGGGTACTCGCGAACTGATCGTTGATGGCATGGGTTTGAAACCGCTGCATTTTGCAACGCTGAACAGTGCCCTGGCAGCCGTGACCACCGATGAGGAAACGACCATCACCATCCGGCAAAACGGACCGATTCGCGTTCGGCCAGAGGACATAGGTCGTCGACGCATCACGATCCGCGCCGATGAGCAAACGATGCCCGAATTACAATGGAGCTTGGACAGTTCCAGCTTTCAGGATAGCGAGACCGTCTTGTTTCGATTACACGACGGCAGCTTGAATCTGGAACAACTGGCCTTTCGCATCGGCAATTCCGATAAGGATACCTTGTACGCGCAGTCGCTTGTGCAAATCAGCGGGGCCGGGCGCTGCCGCATCAAGTCCTGCCAGGCCACGTTGTTCAGCAACAATGAGGTGCGCTCTAGTTTGCTGGCCACGGCTGACCTGCCGGGCATGCCCATGCCCACTGCCAGCGGCATGGGGGTTCGTTGGCCCGCGCCAACGTTCGAAGTTCAGGACTCCTTCATTCGGGGGCGGGGCGATCTCTTGCGCGTACGCCAAAGCCGACCTTTGGACCTGACGCTGCGCAACCTGGCCATTGCTTTGCACGGCACGCTCTTAACCGTCGAGGTCGCTCGACCCGACGTCGAACCCAGTTCGGATGGGCTGCATATTCATATGGAACGGGTGACTGCCTATGTGACGCAAGGGCTGTTTTGGCTCCGCTCGTCCAGCTCTATGGGGTCGGCCCATTTTCCAGTCCGCGTCAATCCGGTGGTGCAATGTTTATTGGCCATGCCTGAGCCGGGCAGCCTGATCCGGGTGGAAGGGTTGCGCAATGAAGCCGAATTGCGCAGGCGGTTTGAATGGAAAGGCCGACGCAACATTTACGCCGCAACGGGCAGCTTATTAAGCCTCGAGCCCATGGATCGGATGGACCGTCCGGAATATTATGATGCACCCCGATGGGGCGAACTTTGGGGCCGCGATGAGCGGGATGCTCAATTCGCCCGCTCGCTGCGGTTTGTCGGGCAGTTGGAGAGCCGAGCCTATTTGGACACCGTCAACCCCCGTGCCTTGCGGGTGTTTGCATCAGAACCCGCGAACCTTGACTTCACCGATTGCGGCATGGAAGAAGACAAAATCTTTTATCTCGGTGCTGACCCATTGCGAACGTCCCGTGACCTAGACCCATCCTCCAACGTCAAGTAATCGGTGTGACCGATTTTTCTTACAATTTTATTGATCCACAACAGCGTCCCATCGTTATTCCATTGCAATTTGGTCTGAACCTGTTTCAATGGAAACATGGTCGTGCTGTCGCATCATCGTTAGGCCGCCGGCAGCCATGACGCCGTTATGCTCGTGCGCTTTTGTGAACCACTCGATTTCAATCCATGAACCTTACAGGTGAAAATCATGTTTTATTCATGGCGACAATGGTTGTTGACGGGGTTGATCAGCTTGGGTGTTCTGGGCACGGTCGCTGGCTGGCATGCCGCGCTGGGATTGCAGGATATGGAGCAAGATGAGGCCGCGTTAGCCAATAAGAACTCCGAGATCTGGAAGCAGAAGATCGAGCAGCACCTGCTCAAAAACGTTGCCACCAAGGCCATCACCGATAAATATGGCTACTCGTTCATTCACTCCAAAACCAAGTTTCAAACCACGGGGCTGCACCACTGTGCTTACAATTTTGTGTACAGCACCTCCGATGAAAACAAGCATAAGGGCAACGTGCAGCTCATTTATCATTATCAAGGCAACCCCATGGCGCTTGAGGTGAATGTCAGCAACGCAAGCAACAATCTGATTGCCGACATTGGTGAATGGGAATTCACCAAAGATTGCGACGTCAATTCGATTCAAGTCAACGCGAACCCCACCTGGCAGCTTTCCGCCAAAGCCGTCGAAGGACATACCTATGTCATTCGCATTTTTGACGAGCAGGGCAACCGGTTCTTCGTGCTGCTGCGCGTTGTCTATGTGGATCCCAAAGGAGAATACGTCGCGTTTACGTGGCGGAAAATGAAAACGCAGGGCGAGGTGATTCACTACAAAACCCCGAGTTGACGTGCGCACCAGACTGCATATCCGAACGTGCCGAAACGAGTCAGGGCCGTCAGCCTTGGCTCGTTTGGCTTTTACGGTTAGCGTCTATTCGCTTGCTCCCTATGCACGAGCAGGCTACTGTAAGCTCAATCCGATGTTTTTCGAGGAGCCTTGGTGTGTTCGCAGCTTTTGAAGAGTATGCCGTCTATGTTGTCATTGCGGGTTTGCTGTTTTTTGCCATTGGCTGGCTCGCTCTTATCTTTACCGCATTGCGTGTAAGCAAACGGTGGGGCGTGGGCGTGCTCTTTTTTCCGCCGCTGGCTCTGGTCTTTATTCCAAAACACCTGAGCGTTGCGCGTCGGCCAACGCTGCTCATTCTGCTGGGCTTAATGGTTGGCCTTTCCCCCATGCTGGTGGGCCGGCTGAGCAGTTATTTCATCGACCTGGGGCCTTATGAACGCATGGTCAACGGCGAATTGCACCTGACCCTGACCGGTTGGGACCGCAAGGAATACAGCGTATTGCAGGCCAGACCCCAGACGGTCGTCTTGCAGATGGCCAACCCCGATGTGACCGATTCGACTCTGGAATGGCTGCTGCCCATGCAAGGATTACGCGAATTGGACCTGAACCATACCGCCGTCACCGATGCTGGGTTAGCGCGGTTGGAAGCACTCACCAAGCTGGAAGTTTTGCGGCTGCGCAACACCAAAGTAACGGACGCAGGCATGCACCAACTGCTCGCCAAACTGGAAAACCTGAGGGAACTGGATGTGCGTGGAACGGCCATTGCGCCGGAGACGATCAAAACCTGGCGGCAAGCCAAGCCGGGCCGCAGAGCCATGGTGGATCGGCCAACGTCCAGCCCGTCCCAAAGCACGCAACAATCCACGCAACCGACCGCGCCCTCTCCAACCAGGCCCTCAGAGTGACGCAGGCGCCGTGTTCGTGCATGCGTTTAAATCGATCGGAACATGCAATAGGAGTGACACCCATGCCGTTTCAATTGATAGCCGATGCATTGGGCGATCCCCGCAATGCCATGGCTTGTGCCCTGGCTTGCGAACTGGCTTACATACGTGATGCGTCGGAAGGGGCCGCGGCCTACCAGCGTGAGTTGGGCATGACGGCCAAGCTCATCAGCGTGGACAACACCCAAGCCTATGTGGCCCAAAATGATCAGCATGTGCTGGTCGCTTTTCGCGGCTCAGAATCACCCACGAGCATCGATGGCCTCAAGGATTGGCTGTTGACCAATGCGGTCAACCTGCTGGTTGTCCCCGAAGGGCGCATCGGCACGGATTTCATCGCGGCTGGCGTTGGTGCCCGTTTCCACAAAGGCTTCATGGGCGCTTTGGCGGAGATCTGGGACCCGCTGGTGGCGGACGTGGCATCAGCCATGTCGTCGGGTGATCGGCTGCTTTGGGTGACCGGTCACAGTTTGGGTGGGGCGTTGGCGCAACTGGCCGCCTGGCGTTTTAACCGCAACATGCTGCAAGTCCATCAGGTCTACACCTTCGGTTCTCCCATGGTGGGCAACAAGGCCGCCAACGATGCGTTCAACCAGGAATTGGCAGGCCGCATCTTTCGGTACGTCAACCTCGCGGATCTGGTCCCGCGGCTGCCGACGGTGAGTCTAGTCGCTAACGAATACCAGCACTGCCAAAAAGAAGTCGGCGTGGGGCAGGGGGATGCGGAGTCGTGCCTATCGGGCCTGGCCAGCAAAGTGGTGCAGGGTCTTTTGAATGCGACGCTGATCGATGAAATCTGGTCGGTGCTACAATCACGCCTCACCGCCCACGACATAGTGAACTACCGGCGATTGATTAAATAGGGATAAAACGAATTTCCGAAAGAGACCAATCGACAACGATTAGTCCTTGATGCAGCGTTCACTTGTGCGCATACGACTTTAACTCCTTACTGCATAAGGCTAAACCTGCCTTCGCTTCAAGAATCGACTTAGAAGTGTGAACCGAATGTCAAAGGGCCGTTGTTGCGTCATTTCTTTTCGTAAGCTATGGATTCAGGTCAAAAGCGATTCGTTACACTATCGGCTTACGTTTCACGGAATGGGAAATAAAAAACCCCGCCTTGCACGAGGCAGGCGGGGAGGAAGGCTTGGTCGAATTGTTACGTACCCTGTTCCCAGCCGGACATGTACTTCAATTGCTCTTGTGAGAGCGCGTCGATCTTAATGCCCATGGCGTCCAGTTTGAGTTGGGAGACAAGGTTTTCAATGGAGCTGGGCAGCGTATGCACGATGTGGCTGAGCTTGCCTTTATTCTTCATGCAGTATTCCGTGGCGAGGGCCTGCGTGGCAAAGCTCATGTCCATCACGCTGGCTGGGTGGCCATGGGCGGCGGCGAGATTGACCAGTCGGCCTTCACCCAGAACATATAAGCGACGCCCATCGTTGAGCAGGTATTCATCCACGTGCTGGTTGACGTCCTTCTGCACGGACTTGGACAGTTTGGCCAAGGCCGGCAGATCGATTTCCACATCGAAGTGGCCACTGTTGCAAAGCATGGCGCCGTTCTTCATGGCCTGGAAATGTTCCTGGCGGAGAATGTGCGCGTTGCCGGTGACCGTGATGAACAGGTCGCCCCGCTTGGCGGCGTCGGCCATGGGTTGCACTGAAAAGCCATCCATGGCGGCTTCGAGTGCACGGATGGGATCCACTTCGCAGACAACGACATTAGCCCCCAGCCCGCGTGCCCGGAGGGCCACCCCTTTGCCGCACCAGCCGTAGCCAGCCACGACCACCACTTTGCCAGCGAGAAGCATGTCCGTGGCGCGGATAACGCCGTCGATGGTGCTTTGGCCGGTGCCATAACGGTTATCGAACAGGTGCTTGGTTTGGGCATCGTTCACGGCGATGACCGGGAAGGGCAGCACTTTGTCGCGTTCCATGGCACGTAAGCGATTGACGCCCGTGGTGGTTTCTTCCATGCTGCCAGCGATGTTCTTGACAATTTCCATGCGGTCATTGGGGTTCATTTTGGCCGCCCATTCGCGGACCTTGGGATGCACATCATCCAGTCGTCCCAAGGAAACGAAGACCAGCGCCGAGACCAGGTCAGCGCCATCGTCCATGGTGACGTGAGGTCGATGGCCGAGCGCATCGACAATATGCTGATAGTAGGTGTTGTTGTCTTCGCCGCGAATGCTGAAGACAGCGATGCCGAAGTCCTGCACGAGGCTGGCCGCGACGTCGTCTTGTGTGCTCAATGGGTTGGAGGCGCAGAGCACCATGTCCGCCCCACCGGCGGCCAGGGTGCGCATGAGATTGGCGGTTTCGGCGGTCACGTGCAAGCAAGCCGACATCCGCACGCCGGACAGCGGCTTTTCCTTGGTGAAGCGGTCGCGGATTTTGGCCAGCACCGGCATGTCGCGGTCGGCCCAGAGAATGCGGCGTTTGCCTTCGGCGGCCAGCTTGAGATCCTTGACGTCGTGTTTCTTCGCCTGCGTGGCAACACTCATGAGATCACACCCTTTTACCAAGATAGAGAAACATTGGTTTGTTTGATTTTGGGCATCGCCTAGATGAGCAACCGATGGCAATCCTGTTGACATGATATGAATCTCCGCGAGAGCCGACAGGTGAAAGGGGCGTGGAGGCGCTTTGAGTTGAATCGCAGCGGGAAGTGGAACTTTTTCGTTATTAGGTTGAACCGCTTGCTAAGATAAACTTAAAGAGCGGTCCCTTGCCAAAGCAATTAGCCAATAGCCCACAGCAGGAGTAGAGCCTTGAACACGAATTGGATCGATTTGCGGAGCGACACGGTAACCCGTCCGACGCAGGGCATGCGTGCGGCGATGGCACGGGCGGAAGTGGGCGATGACATTTTTGGCGAAGACCCCACGGTCAATCGGCTGCAAGACCATTTAGCGAAAATGTTGGGGAAAGAAGCAGCGTTATTCATGGCTAGCGGTTCCATGTCGAACCAGGTGGCCATCAAGACGCATACGCAACCAGGCGATGAGCTGATCTGCGATGCCAACGCACATATTGTGCATTACGAGACGGGTGGCCCCGCCGCCCTTTCCGGGGTCATGTGCCGGACGGTGGAAGGTGAGTACGGCATCATTGAGCCCGAGCAGGTCGAGGGATTAAATCGCCCTCTGAGCGATCACCTGCCGCATACGACGTTGCTGTGTTTGGAAAATACGCACAACCGCGGCGGTGGTCGGATTTACCCCATCGAGAAAATCGAAGCCTTGTGCCGTTGGGCGCAGCGACAGGGTTTGGCGAGGCATTTGGATGGAGCCCGGCTCTTCAACGCGGTGGTGGCAACGGGCATACCTGCCCAGGAATGGGCCAAACATTTCGACACCGTTTCCATATGCTTCAGCAAGGGTTTGGGAGCGCCGGTCGGGTCGGCTTTGGTGGGATCCATGGAGTTCATTGCCAAGGCCCGACGCATCCGTAAATTGTTCGGCGGTGGCATGCGTCAGGTTGGCGTGCTGGCGGCAGCGGCACACTATGCTCTGGAAAACCACATTGACCGTTTGGCGGACGACCATGCGCATGCCCAACGGCTGGCTCAACTCTTGGGACAAGTGCCCGGGTTGACGTTGTGGCCGGCGGATGTTCAGACCAACATCCTCTTCTTGAAAGTTGACTCGGAGTTGGGAACGGCAGCACAATTTTGCAGCCAACTGAAGGAACGCGGTGTGCTCGCGCTGCCGACAGCCCATCGGACCATTCGCCTGGTTACGCATTTGGATGTCTCGGCAGCGCAAATCGAAGAAGCGGCCACGGTCATCAAAAAGACGGTGATGGAACACATGCCCGTGTTAGCTTAGTCCAAAGTGGGTGCTGATTGTTGCTCATGGTCGTTGTGCATCTGGTCGCAACTCTATACATGACTGGATTGATTTGGTTCGTGCAGATCGTGCATTACCCGCTTATGGCTTGGGTCGGGCCGGAGCGGTTTAGCGCCTATGCACAGCGTCACCAAAAGCAGACAACATGGCTCGTCTTGCCGGTCATGTTGCTTGAGTTGGGTACGGGGCTAGCGCTTGTCTATGTCAGTCTTGATCAGCAATCGTGGTCAGGTCCCGCCTGGGCTGGGGCTGCTTTATTAGCGGTCATTTGGGGCATGACGCTGCTGGTGCACGTGCCGCAACATGTTCGGCTGTTGCAAGGGTACAACCCCGCTTTGATTCGCCAATTGGTGCTTACGAATAGCGTGCGGGCCGTGGCCTGGACCATACGATCCGGACTGGCCCTGTGGTTTCTGCTCGACTTGCTTGCAAAATGATGAACGAAAAGCACTCCAGGCGGCCACCAATCAATCAGAGATAGTATTTTGCGCCTTTCGCCCACTGGGATCGCCAATATGACCCGACTCACGCTGCGCCAATTGCTTGCTTATTTAGATGACGCCCTTCGTCCGCAAGACGCCAAAGAGATTGGCGAGAAAATCGCGGCGAACCCAGCCGCACAACAACTCATTCAAAGGATAAATCAAGTCACGCGGCGCAGGCGCTTGACCGCTCCGGAGTTTTCAGGTGAAGAGGACCATCTCAATGATCCCAATCTGGTCGCGGCTTTTCTCGATGGCGATTTAGCCGGAGACGATCTGTCAGCCATGGAAAAGCTTTGCCTGGAATCGGATCTTCATTTGGCCGAATTAGCCGCTTGTCATCAATTGATGTCCATGGGGAATCAAGATCCGATCACGATACCACCGTTGTCCACGCAACGCATGTATGCCATTGCCAAAGGGCCTGAGTCGCTTCCGAATCGCTTGCCGCCGGTGCAATTGACCCCGCTTAGTCAATCCGCTTTGGAAATACAGCTCGATGGAGCCGGGAAACGGCATGCCCATCGCCGCTGGTTGATACCCTTGGCATGTTGTGTGCTAGTCATGACGATCGTGGCTTTGATCCATTTTGCTACCCAGGACAAGCCGGTTCCAAGGTGGGCGTTTAAGCAAGCTGTCACTGTGCCCCAAGCTACCATCGCAAAACAAGAACAACAAGATACCAAAAAGCAACCTTCTCCGAATGAATGGAAGGAGATGATAGCGTTTGCAACCCGGCCAGAGTCATTGCTGGTTGGCATCGCTGGCTATGCAGCGGCTCGGCCAACGTTACCCTCCAATTTCTTCCTGGCGCTGGGGCAAGAGGAGCCGCTGGCGCCTGTTAAAGCCGTGCCAGAAATCGACCCGGAGGCCAAAGCGGGGGATATCCCGCCCCCAGTGCCCGTGCTGCCGCCTTTGATGGAGCCTCCCGCCAAATCTGCGAAGGAAACGCAGCCCAAGCCCGATTGGGTGAAAGTCGCCATTGGTCAATATGATCCTGAGAGCCAAAAAGAAGGCATGCTCTTTCGCCATATTGAAGGCCAAGGATGGCAGTGGATGAAGCCCCAAGCATTTGTCCTCACGCATGAGCCTTTGCTGGCCCTGCCGGCTTCACGCGCGGAAATGCAACTGAGCAACAAAATGAAGCTGACATTAATCGGCTCGCTGCCTGGGGCCATGAGCGTCAATTATTTCTTCGAAACCGTTGTCAACGTCCACCATCAAAAAGAGGTTGATCTAGAACTGGAAATCGAGCGTGGCCGCTGTTTGATTACGCGCAAGCCTGATGATGTGACCACCCTTCGCCTGCGTTATCTCGATGATGTTTGGCTGGTGAAGCTGTTGGCCCCGGACACGGAGATCGGTGTGGAAGTGACCGGGCGAGTTTTGCCGCATGCGGACGATGGACAACCGCACCGTCGATTGGCATTGTACGTTGTCAAGGGGGTGGCGGAGGTGGAGCGGGGCAACAGCAAGGAAACGCTCACCGCCCGCAAAGTGCTGCTTTGGGACAACGTTTATGGTGGTCCGGGGCCTGGCTCCGTTCGCGATGATGCACCCGCTTGGCTGATGCGCAAAGCCAACTATCCAGGTGAGGTACGCGAAGCGGTGGGCCTGTTCCAAAAACGCTTGCTGGACAAGCTAAGCAAAAGCAGCGATTTCAGTTGGGTTAAAGTTGCTTGCGCTGAAGCCATGATGAGCCGCAAAGCCTGGGAACAGTATCTCGCCTTGTTCACGCTGGGAGCTTTTGATCAGGCGGATGCTTTGGTTGCCACGCTCGATGCAGGGCCCAACCCGTATGTGCGCCTGGCCGCATTGGATGCCTTGTTGCATTTCATGGGCCGTAAACCAGGCCAAGTGGAATGCGTACGCGATGCGCTGAAACAACAACAGTTCAACGACGCCGACATGGCCCAGATGCTTGATCTCCTGCGTGGCATTCATGCTCCTGATCGAGATAAGATCGCGGCCCTGTTGCAACAGATGCAGCACCCTCGGTTGGCCATTCGCGAATTGGCCTTCCGCAACCTGACCACCGTTGTGCAACCCAATTTGCTGAGTGCCTACGATCCAACAGCACCCACCGCCCAACGCGACCAGGCTGTTGAAGCCATTCGGGAGAAATTGCTGAAATAGTTTTCCTTCATACCTCTAGCACTAAAGGCCGTGAAACACAAAAGAACATGGGTCGATGTCATTTTGGCCTAAGCCCATAAGCGAACTGCTATGCCTCTCCCGCTAGCTCCCCTGGATGCGTTTCAGGGACTTTACGCAAACGACTTCCCAAGCACGAGGTGAGTCAAAGGGCGTTCATTTCGTTCTGTTGCTGCAATGGTCGGCGGCCTCGTTCATGCTTAATGAGACGGTTTGTTGCCAGATGTGGGGACTGGGGTCGATTCAACAGATCCCTGACGCTTTGTGTACCATTTGGTTTGCGTTTCTTTAAGCAAAGTTCTTTCGTGATCAGGGCAAAGTTCGTTGGCTTTGGACCAATCCGCATCCGCTTCCTTAAAGTGGTGGAGTCGCTCATAGGTCTCCGCACGGCTCCAATAAATGAAGTAAAGGAATTGCCGAGCGTTGCTCGCATGTGGCTCTTTGGCCAACACCGATTCCAAGAGGGCCTTACCCTTGGCAAACCAGGTGAGCGCCTCTGCAAGTTTACCGCTATCCGCTAATGATATGCCAAGATTGCTGTACGCGGCACCAAGCATAATCGTGATTTTGCTATCCCCGGGCTTCATTTTGTGTCGGGATTCAAGTGCTTCGAGCAGCGTATAAAAAAGAGCTTGCGCTTCGTCATGACGGCCAACGTCGCTGTAGCTGTTGGCCAGATTGTTCATGCACTCGAGGGTGAAGGGGTGGTCGTGGCCGTATTTGATTTTATGCAGCTTCAAGTTCTCTTCGCGGAGTTTCAGGGCTTCTTCATGTCGATTGAGTGCGGCGTAGATGTTGGCCAAGGTCTGCATACTTAACAGTGTTTTGGGGTGTTTGGTCCCGAGCTTGGTTTTAAAAAGTGGTAAGGCGTTGATCATGATTTTGAGGGCATCATTCAGTTGGCCGAGTTTGTAATAGCACAGGGCCAGGTTGTGCATACTGATGAGGGTGTCAGGGTGGTCGGACCCAAGCATTGCTTGTTGCAGCGTTAAAACTTCCTTGAAGTATTTCATGGCTTCAGGAAGTCGATCCAGTTCCAAATAACTTTCGGCCAGGTTGTGCATGCACCTCAGCGTATCGGGGTGTTGGGGGCCGCGTTGGTTTGTGGTTAACGACAACAATTCTACGCGAAGCTTCAGTGCCTCCGCGTGCCGTCCCAGGTTGGAGTCATTCGCGGCGAGATTGTTGATTACGGATAGGGTTTCGGGATGGTCAGGCCCCCATTTGGCTTTTGCGAGTTCCAGCGTCTTTTCATAGAGCTGCTGCGCCTCGGTGTATTGACCAAGCTCGCTATAACTGTTGGCCAGACAGAGCAGACTTGTTATTGTGTCCTTGTGGTCCGGCGTGCGGTGCTTTTGATGAAGCTCCAACATGCGCTTGAAATGGACAACGGCCAGGTCCGCACGGCCCATGCCTTGGAGCGCACATCCCAACGTCCAGCGCAGCTCTGCTTCCACCAAGGGACGGTCCTTGAATTTCCCTTCGATGGTCTCGGATGCACGCAAGACGACATCGCGCAACGTCACTTCGGCATCGTAGGGCAGCCTCTTGTCACGGGCTTGCGTCTCCGGGTTGGCAAGCAGCAGAACATCGAATTTCAGGAAGTCTTTGACCCGATTGGCCATGTCGGCATCCGCTTCCGCTTGCATTTGGGCTTTGACGGCTTTGGTCTCATTCACGCGGGCTTGTGTTTCGGCGCGAAAGGCCCAGGCGGCGAGCAGTCCTGAGGCGATGATGCCCAGCAGCAAAGTCACGGCCAGACTAATCCAAACGCGTCGTCGTCGACGATCCTCTTTCAGGAGCAGTTCGGCTTTTTGCCGCTCCATTTCGGCATGGCGGGCTCTTTCAGCTGATTGCACGCCCCAAGCAGCCACCTCCACGGCAACGGTTCCCGCATCCTTTGGCCTTTGTTCTTTTTTAACAGCCAAGCAGCGCTGGCACAGCGCTACGATTTCAGGATCAGCACCGCAGGCTTGCAAACGCGCAAATGCGGGCTGCAGGTCGCCCATGACGGCAGCCATTCGGATGCCTTCGGAGGAAGTGCCCGTATACGGAGGTTGTCCCGTAAGAATGCAGCAAAGAATCGCGCCCAAACCGAAGACATCCGCTTGCGCGTCGATTTGTTCGACCAGCCCTGCGGCCTGCTCAGGGGACATATATGCAGGAGTGCCCAGGATGGCTCCGGGTTGTGTGTCTTCAGAATCGGTGTTAGCCCTTGGGTCAGTGAATTGCGTTGGGGCGGCGGTGCCCTGGCTGGAATCTTCCTGTTCGGTCGCTGAGCGCTGGATCATTTTGGCCAAGCCCCAATCCATCACTTGCACTTCGCCAAACGTGCCAACCATGATATTTTGCGGCTTCAGGTCGCGATGGATGACGCCGCGACTATGAGCATAAGCCACGGCCTGGCAGACCTGCTCGAAGATGGCGATGAAACGAGCATGTTCAGGTCGATCCGCGGCACGGCTTGTTAGCATTTGCTGGAGGGTCTGACCCTTGATCAGTTTCATCGCTAAGAATTGTCGCCCATCCGGCAACGTGCCGATTTCATGCACGGCAGGTATGCCTGGATGCTGCAATTGGCCGGTGATCTTGGCTTCTTCCAGAAAGCGGCGCGATGCTTCGACATGTATGGCAGCGTGTGCTTGATTCACTTTGACGGCAATATCGCGATCGAACATCCGATCAACGGCTCGATAAACAACACCCATGCCCCCGCGGGCGATTTCACCCAGGATTTGGTAGCGTCCTAAATGCTGCAGTGTTGCATCCATGGACACATGCGCCATGGCCGTATCCGGGATCGGGATGATCGTTTGCCGTTCGGCAAAGTTGGTGGGATCATTGAACCCGTCCAACGCGGATGTTGAAGCGGGGTGATGGGTTTGCTGCCGAGCTAACCATTGTCTGGCCAATTCCTCGGCCAATTCGGGTTTGCCTACTTCAGCGCATAGTTGCTCTGGCGTCAGGTCTGGCATGGCGGATTGACGCCGCTGCAATTCCTGCAGGAGTTCATGGATCATTTCCGTGCGCGACATAGCAGGGATCCGGCGAGGTAAAGTGCCGATGATACGACAAACTTCATGATTGCTTGCGCAATGTAGCATCCTGCTTGATGGGCTGCAAGCGCATGCATGAAGCTTGAATCAATTGCTATTCTGGGAGCAGTACCATGGAAATGCATCAGCCCAGGCCAAGAATGCCTGTGCTTCACTGGAATTTGAAGGTTTGAACGACGAGCGTTTGCGACAGCAGATAGCCAAGGGCCACGCCATTATCCGTGAGGCATGGTCGCTGGCAAGACAAACAGGTCAGCCACAGGTCGCAACAGACGCGGGCACGGTCAGGGTATGTGCGACATCATGGCGCCGCAAGCCACGTTAGGCATCGATGAACGACCAACGCGTCCGTCAAGTGTGAGATGGACTACTTCGGTTTGATTTCTACCAGCGGTTTGGATTCCCTGTTGCTGAAAATATAAGGCAGAAAGCGTTGCTGGAACCGGTCGGGATCGTAACGCCTGGAATAATAGATGATCAAGCCGTGCACGGCATGGTAGAGTGAGCCGCTTTCCACCGCCTGGCTTTGGGCGTCCAGCAGCATTTGGCAAAGCGTGTTGACGGCATCCTCAACCCAGCCCGCCTTGAGTTGCTCTTCGGGAAGCCAGAAGGCGAGCCATTCCAGAATGTGGCCCGTGGTATTGAGGCGTAATTGGGTGTCGTTTTCATTGCCTCGGCCCCGATAAAAGCTCGTTGAGAAAGAGCCATCGCTGTTTTGGTAACGTTTCGACAGATCGACATGCTGATTCAAACGCTCTTCCACTTCTTTCCAAACGCCATCGACCTTGCCGCCGCGCTCAAGATGCAGGTAATAAGCCCAAGCCAGACCAAACAAGCGGTGCGTGCCACCACAGGCCGCGGGGTCCATCGGCTGCTTGAGTTCGTAACGGATCATGTCGAGATAATGCAGCTTTTCGCCGTGCGAATTGGTCCAGGAAATGTCCGTGCCCAGATGTTGACCGACAACGATGATCGTCCAACTCAACTCCTGATCCGACGTGGTGCGGGCAATCATCTGCGAATGGCGGACAAAGTCCATGAAAGTGAAGTCTTTGTTTTGCACCCGGAACGGAGCATCGGGCTTGATGCCCCATTGAATCATTTCGGCAACGAATTGATCCTGATGCCCCTGTCCGACAAATTGCGGTCCTGTTTGCACGTCAAGTCCATAAGGCGTGATGGGGAAGTTCAGGCCGCGTAGTTCGCCCCCACTTCGGATGTAATCAAGGGCTTTCACACGCTGGTTGTTTTCCTGCAACAAAGTCAGGTTGGGACCTAAACCCAGAATACCGTGAAAGACCGTCCAGAAGCCATGCGTGGCCAGGACATCGCGGCGCTGCACGGATTCAATGGCTTGTTCTAATCGCGACTTCAGCACGTCCACCGAACCCAGACTTTGGCTTGGAGAAGCATGTGGTTTGACGTTGAGCTGGATGATTTCAGGTGACGAAGCCGTGGGCATGGGTGGTGTTGGCGCGCAGGAACTGAGCGTTAGCAGCAGCCCCGAGCTGGCCAAAACGGCAAGTCCTCGAACATCAAATCGCATTGGCCATCCCCTCACAAAACTGAGACATGCTTCATCCCCGACGGGGCATTCACAAGGAGAGTCGTAAACAGGCAAAAGCGAAAGACATCAGACAGCCGCGGGTGACTTTTCCTTGGTATTTTTTATGGTGGTGGCTGCAGTGTGCAGACTGCTGCTGGGCAAATCGGCATCCACCCCAAAGCGGAGTCGCCGCCAGTAGCTTTCGGGCATGTAGCAAAGGCCAGCCGTGAACATCAAAGGCCCGAACATGAAAAGTTGATACCCCAAAGAGGCTCCCAGCCAGCCCAGGCTCACGCCGATCATCACCGCCCACCAGCCGGGTTTCCGCCAGGCGAACAGCGGGAAAACGATTTGCCAAATCAGAACCGCATAGGCACACAAGCTTAACAGGCTCAGATAGCGCACGGCATCATCGGCATGCGCACGCGCTTGTTCGAGCGAGGTTTCAAACGTTGGATGCAAGGGAAACCACAACGCCAGCCCCGCCCACCAATCGCCGAACTGCAGCTTGTGCAATCCGCTGATCACCATGATGAGGGCGAAATGGACCTGGACCAGACGCAAGGCCAACTGAGCGGCATGACTTTCGGGTTCGGGTCCTAGGGGGCGTTGCAGCAGGTTGGACCACCACCGAGGCGTCGAGCCGAAGATACGGTTAAACCATGAGATTCGATCTTGCGATTGTTGCAAACCCAGATAGCCGAGCATCAGGTAGAAGGTCATCATCAAAAGCAAACTGTCGGCTTCCACCACCGCGGCCGGGCTGGCTGTCATGGAGACGACGCCCAGCCAAGTAATGACACTCGTGAGGCGCGTCCAAAAGCCAAGGGTGAACAAGCAGGTGGCACCCATGAAAAACCAGTAAAGATAAGGCGTCCATTCCGGGTGGTTGCCTAGCAGGTAAAACAACGACCAGGTGATCGGATGCGGGGTGCCCTCGGTGAACCGGGCGGCATCCAGGTACGCTTGGGCATCGAACCAGCCCCGCAAGCTGAAAAAGGATTCCGTGTATCCAGCGTAGGGTATGAAGCTGATCAAGATCCACAACCCCACCAGCAACCGAACGGCATGCAGGGCGATGGGATCGCGTGGCGCAAACCAGAACCGGCACCAGCTCTGCCAAACGCCAGGGTTGGCATCGTGCGTTGTCGTTAAGTTAGTCATTGCGGTACTCCCCAAAGGAAGATTCCATCTCCATAAGGGTTTCGGGTGCTGCGTTGCCGCCCATGATGACAATGGGTGAAATCGGTTCACGGGATTTGCGGACCATTTCAACGGCTGCCGCTCCCTCCGTCCGACACAGGTAACGCGCATAAGACCGGCAAACGAGCAAGGTCCAATCGCTTGGACGAAACACAGGCCGGTCGCGTGGAATCAAATGCTCGGGCACTTCCCGCAAACGCAGTCGGCGTGGTTCGACAATGTCCCAAATGCGCAGCGTATTCATGCGCTGGTTGGGAGCGGGAATCACTTCGCCTTCGGGTGGGGGGACGGGGATGTCATCGGCCAGCCAGCGAATGAGCATGTATTGCCGATGCCGAACCGCCATCGGGGCATCCGGATCGGGAAAACGCAAGGTCTTCACCAGCTTACCCGAAGCATCTTTGAGCCGAGCTTCGAGATAGACTCCGGAAAAAGCTGGCCGATTGCTGGGGTAATGATAATTGTTGGCAATCCGCAGGCCGTGAATAACGATCGGGCCGGTGACCCGATTCGTGGTTTCCGCAAACGTCGGGGGCATGGCCATCGATTCGCCAAAAGGAGTGGACCAAGGGCCGCTCGGTGCGTCCAATGCCGCTATGGCCAGGCAGCTTAAATGCAAAACCAGCAGCAGGCTGCCAAGCATCAAAACCCACGAAGGTATTTCCCTCCGCGGGATGGGACGTTGTGCCATGCGATCAATCCTTGTTATTTATGGTTCAAACCGTTTCCTTCTCCCTTATTTAATTTAATCCGATCAGCTAAACCTGACAAATTAGAAGTTCTGGGAAGCTTGCGGATTCGGAAGGGCACGATCCGAAAGGTCGTTAGGAACGGCGTAAAGTGCTTAGTCGATGGTATTGCCGAAACGTTCGTTATCCTTCCAATCGAAGGGATTGGAGCCTTCCGTAAGCCCGGCGTATTGCCCCGAGAGCAGCACGAAAAAACTGAAAGCAATCGGTTGACTTTCAATGCGCCGTCAATCAAGTCTCACAGGGAATGGTTCAAACGGTACTGCCGCTCAACGTCCGTCACGAATCATTTCCCGGGCGGCATTGTAGCCCGCTGCCCCCATGACGCCGCCACCCGGATGGGCAGCTGCGCCGCACAGATACAAACCCTTGATGGGTGTGCGATACTGGGCGTATCCCGCAACAGGTCGCATGAAGAACAGGCTGTTCAAGTTCATGGCACCTTGCATGATGTTACCGCCCGTGAGGCCGTAAACCCGTTCTAAATCCAAAGGTGACAACACCTGATGATGCAAAATCGAAGCCTTAAAACCAGGGGCATATTCCTCGACAATGTCAAAACAGCGCTGGGCGAAAGGCTCCTTGGCTTCATCCCAGGAACCCGACCGCAAATGGGTTGGAGCGTACTGAACAAACATGCCCATGATGTGCTTTCCTGGCGGTGCGATGGTCTCGTCTAACGAAGTGGGCAGGGTGCATTCAATGATCGGCGAGGCCGCAACTCGGCCATATTTGGCGTCGTCATAGGCCCGTTCCAGATAATCAAAATCGGGACACAAATGGATCGTTCCCCGGTGATGGGGAGCTACTTGCGCGCTTGGCAAGGCTTTAAAGTTGGGGACACGATCCAGAGCCACATTGATTTTCACGGTCATGCTTGTGTAGTCAATGGCTTTGACCTGTTCGACGAAATCGTCGGGCAATTCCTTGGCATCGGTCAGTTTGATGAAGGTGGTGTAGGCATCCACGTTGCTGGCCACGCGGGCTGCCAAGATCTCTTCGCCGCTGGCTAGCATGACACCGCGCACTTTACCTTCATGGCTGAGGATTTTGACGACTTCGGCATCGCAGCGGATCGTTACACCAAACGACTGGGCAGCCGAGGCGATGGCATTGGCGATGCCGCCCATGCCGCCGCGAACATAACCCCATACGCCGCGTGCGCCGTCGCACTCACCCATGACATGATGAAACAGCACATAAGCTGTGCCAGGCATCGAAGGGGACGCGGCTGCTCCAATGACGGCATCCGTGGCCAAAGTCACTTTAAGCTGTTCCGACTCAAACCATCGATCAAGGATCGGCTTGGCGGCACCCGTCAGGATGTCCAGAACGTGTGCGCCCTCCTTACCCAGCTTGGCGAAACGCATGCCCAATCGCCCAAGGTTCCAGAGGTTGCCAACGCGAAACGACCATGGATCGGGCGGCGTCATCATCAGCATTGGCTCGAGAAACTCGGCGGCTTTCAACAGCATGGCCTCGTACCTCGGCATGGCTGCGGCATCTTTCGCGCTGAACTTGCTGATCTCGCGATGATTGAGGCTGGCATCAGGACCGAGCAGCAAATAGCGGCCATCGGGGAAGGGAGAAAACGACGATGGATTTCTGGGCAGCATGGCAAAACCATGACGCTTCAGGTCCAGTTCGCGTATGATTTCTGGGCGCAGCAAACTATTGACATAAGCAGCCGTCGAAACCTTAAAGCCGGGCCATAGCTCTTCGGTAACGCAGCAACCGCCAACCAAGGAGCGGCGTTCGAGCACCAGCACTTGCCAGCCCGCTTTGGCGAGATAGGCGGCTGTGACCAAGCCGTTGTGCCCACCTCCGAGAATGATGGCATCAAATCGCTTCATGAAACATGGCTCCTTCTAGTCAACGCCTTCGGGAATGCGTTAAGATAAAGGATCGCCATGGTAGATGCGAGTGAAAATGAGGAGTGGCTATGTCGCAAGCCAGTGCTGTTGATCTCACGCTGCTCGGCAACCGTTGGGGCTGGGTGCAGGAACTGCCCACGAATCGTGCCCGTGTTGCCCAGGTGATCGCCCAGGGGCAACCCGTAGCCATTGTGCAGACGGCTGGACGCAATGATTGGGGAGCTGCGACCCTTCCGGCGCCACAATTCCAGAGATGGTCTGTGCTTGACCTGTCTGCACTGAGCGCGGTGCAGGCCATGGTGGTCATCAGTGACCGCGTCCTGCCTGATCTGCCTGGACATCTGCGTGATTACACCTTGATTTACCGTCCGCCCACGCTGACCCTAGGCGTCGCTTGCCATCGGCAGTTGATGATGGACGACCTCGTCCAGAATGTGAAGGACTTTTTCGCGGAACATGGCCTGATGGAGACCAGCATCACCGCCCTGGCGACCTCGATGAAGCGGAAGCATCATGCGGCTTTGGTTGATTTTGCCGAGGATCGCTCGATACCGTTGCTGGCTTATCCGCAAGACAAACTGGCTTTGCTCCAGCCATCGGCGGTGCGGTCCAAGCCCAGGTTGTCGCTGAGCAGTGAAGCGGCGGCCATGCTGGCCGCGGGCGTTAAGGAACTGCTGGTACCACGACAGGCTTTTCGCGGGATGACTTTAGCGGTCGCCCGTCGCCATTGGGCGTGACCACCAGCGCAGGCACGACGTTTTGGTGGAACGCTTGCTGTGCTCGCGACCAGTGGTCCTGCAGTAAGGTTTTGACATATTGGACCGATTGCGGATGCTGATGGACAGTCATGTGATCCGCGGACACCACGATTTCGCTTTCCGCTTCAGGCAAATGTGCACTGGCAAAGGGTACAACACCATCGCCTAATTTATCCGACAACCGCAAATGCCGCGTGAGATAACTCACCGGGTCGGAAGGCGGAGCCACCCCCACCACGGAATAGTAACGCACCTCATCCCGCTTGGGCAAACTGGCCAACGTCACGAGTGCCGGTGCGCCCGGAGCGAGCAAATCGATGCTGGTGGGCAGGCGGCCCATTTCGTCACCCAATTGATAATGGGGATTGTTTTGCAGCAGTGCCATCATGCTGGACTGCACATTCATCGGCAAACGCACAAGCTTGCGAATCAGTCGGCCTATCCACGAGGGGCTGATAGCCGACCCTTGATGCGGCGTGCCCATGAACACCACCGCTTTCACTTGCGACACTGGTTTGAAATAAAATACTTGCTGCAGTTCGTTTTTCGTCTCGGCATCCAAAGGCAAGGCATCGAGAGATTGGCGGCTAGCCAACTGCCAGAAACGATCGCCACTGTCCACCGTTAACAGTTTGCTGATCAAGCCACCCATGCTGTGGCCCACCAACACCATTTCGTCCAAAGCAGGATCGTTGCGGTTCGGGTCGAGCAAGCATCGCAGCCGTTGCAGCCGATCGCGCAAGTCGGCTGCAGATGCGAGATAGGTGTTGCCAGAAGGATAGAAATAAAACCAAAACTGATAGCGATCACGAATCTGGGGATCAGCCATTAAATCATTCAGCATCGGTGCCCAGGTGATGGGAGATGACAGTAATCCATGGACGAACAGCACGGGGATCTTTCCAGGTTGGTAAGGTTCGGTCATGTAAATGCCGGTGCGATGCTGCAACTTATCGGCTTGAGCGAATGCAAGGATGCCAATGTACTCCAGATCGGAATGACCCAACGAATAGGCCAAGGGCGTGGTTAGATCCGTTTCGAGCGGAATAGACCAGCCCGCCACCTCGATGGATTGCACCGCAAGCGGGTTGTAAAGCTCGAGCTGGCCGCTGCGCAGGTCAACCAAGTCTTTCAGGCCGCCTGCAAAGCGGAAGAAGGCCGTCACCGGTATGGCCTGCTGATCCATGGCATGTGCCAGCGGCATACCATCTTTGCACGGCATGCGCATCGACATCATGGGCACGCCTAAACCATAGGTGCGGTAATGATTGGCAAAACCTTGTACCAGGTAATCATTGCAAAAGAGCAATTCGCCGAATTCACCCGCTTTCCAGGCAAAACCATGATGGGAAACGGTCAGAGTGAACGTTCCCCCTAACGGCAAAGGCAATTGCAAGCTCTTTTGCGGATTCAACGAGCCTACCTTTTGGGCGGCACGGATGCATTTGCCCAAGGACGTGTTATAAAGCTCACAGGCCAAGCGAAAACGGGGATCGAAGCAGTTCAGCGGATAGGACTTTTGTTGGTGCTCGACGGGCGCTTCGTTGGCATTGATCGTTGCGTTTGCTCCATCCACCCGATTGAATAAATAATGGTAAGCATACCCGGCACAGAAATAGTAATATTTGATCGCTTCGGGATTCTGCCGACGTTCCCGATCCTGGCCTATCTGATAGCTCAGTTCCGCCATGGTAAAGACCAGATCGGGGGTCGGCTGTTCCACCACTTTGAATTGCAAGCGGTCGAACGTTTGCACGGGGTCCTTTTCGTAGAGCTCCTGCAAACTCAATTGCCGAAGGGTTTGCAGGCTGCGGGGCGATATGGAATCATCACCCGTAAGGCTGGCCCGCCAGGAATCGACCAAACCGGTCAACTCGCTGGGTTTGACGCCGATGGACCGGCACCCTGAAAGCAGCAGCAAACCAGGCAGGAGCAGTCCGCAAACAAGCAGCCATGCACGCTCAACCGAACAAACAACTTTTCGGGTAGAAGCAGTCGTGCCAATGATGAGTGGGTCGTGGCTTGGCATCATGTCTGGCGGTTTCGATTTACAAGTGTATTTGTCATAAGTCATTATTTATAAGACATATACGTCTAAGGACTCGCCTATCGAGTTCATTCGATTCGGCCCAATGAGAGGTCGCAAACAATAGCAAGCCCCTTTTCACTGTCAAGCCGACCTGGTGACGGAAGCTCAGGGATTACATGGGTTTACGCAGATAGTACAAGAGCAATACCGATGAAAGTCGATTACATGAATAAAGCACAACCATAGAATGCAAGGGTTTAAGAATTCATGCCAAGAAACGTGGATAATCCAATGATGATGAATTCTGAATTCGACTTAAACGGCTGCAAGTTCTTGTATCGTTAATCGTTTCCCGATAGGATTGGATTCAGGGGGTCGCTCCTTCACGGAGATTTCACAAAAGGAAAACCATCGTGTTTTCTGGATTCCTTTACTCGGTAGCCGCTCTCTTATTGCTTTGGCCGGGGCAATCTCCTTCCAACAGCAACCCGACCAAACCACAGACCTTGGGCCAGGCAACAAGTTCTGGCAAAGTCGATGCGAACCGCAATCCTTCACAGAAAAAGACCGGTCGGCCGGGTGAATTGACCCGGGAAGAGGAAGACAAGCTGGATCGCATTGTGCACAATTTCATATTGCACGATTTGGGGGTACAGCCGAGCCAGTCCGCCGTGGATGCCTTGCGGGATTTAGGCCCGGAAGCGATTCCTGCATTGGTGCGGGGCATCAATTACTCTGCCACGTTGAGCCATTCATGCCCCGTCACGGTGTTGGCGGCCAAATTGGATTCGTTGATTCGCAGTTGCGATGATCCTTATGTGCTGAGCTTCATCCGCTCGGAAGTCGGAGCGGGCTTGAAAGTGACTAAGTATGCTGGCTTGCTCACGAAACTGCGTGTGCAAACCAGTTTGCGTGCCTCCCAGCTGCAACGCCAAAAGTTGGCTGAATTGAAGAAGGATCCGGGTCGTTCGCTGGGTGATTCATTCGGAAAGTCGGGAAACGAAGACAAATGAATGTAGATCAAGGTGCAAGGCCGCGGCTTGCGTTGGAAGAAGCCTTATCCCGTATGGACAGGGAAGCGGTTAAGGGAACCATTCACACCGGTCGTTATCTCTGCCGGTTCATCGACTGGGGGCAGGGAGAGCCATTGGTGATTCTGCATGGGCTGGGGGACAATCCGCGTTCCTTTGCTCTGCTGATGGCTCATCTGAGTCAACATTTCCGCTGCATTGCTTATCAACAGCCACAAGGCATCAGCGACCAGGCCCGCTTGGGGCGATATCATCATCAGCATCTGCTGGATGACTTGCACCAATTAGTGGAAGCCCTGCATTTGCCGCGGGCGACTATCATGGGCCATTCGTTCGGCTCCACGATTGCCTTGCGGGCGTTGCGGGAATCCCCTGAGTTATGGGTGCGGGGGATTTCGATGTGCGGTTTCGCCCATCGTCCCCTGTCGCGCTGGCATTGGTGGATGGCTGCCTTTGGCCGATTGCTTGCGGGTAAAACCACACTGGCCAGCCTGCGCGGCCGGGAAGTAGCTTTGAAAAAAGTGCATTACCCTGCGTTTGACCACCATGAACCCAAACGCTGGCAATTTTTCCTCGATGAAACCGGCAGTTCACCGTTGCGTGCCGTGGGCCACTGGGCGCATCAACTGCATCGAGTTGACTTGCGGCCTGTGCTGTCCCAAATCAAGCAGCCGGTCCTCATTTTGTGCGGCGATCGCGATTATCTTGTGCCGCATCACCACCAAGACATGCTTTTTCAGGGTTTGCCCAATTCGGTCATGTTCCAGATCAAGGATTGCGGCCACTTGCCCATGCTCACGCATCCGGAAGCGGTGAGCGATGCCATCATGACCTTTGTGGGGCAAAGGCCGTTCATGCATCAATGCGGCTCGACCGGGCCCAACGAGCTTGGGCAGTGCCCGACTTCGGGAGATGCTTGTCCGAGTGCGGGTGACATGCACATGCGGACTGCTATTCGCCCCGAGCAGGAAAAAACGACCAGCCACGATCATGCCATCCCGGCTTGCCACGTTTAACCAATACATTTTCGCCAGGCTCACCGTGCTTCATAGCAGGAATGGTTTCTCGATCATTTCTTGTGGGCATGGCAGATCAAGCATGCTCTTGATGCTGTAACGACACCCTTTGGTTGCGGCTCCTTGGTCCAAAGAAACCAGGAACGCAGGGGAAACTCTTGAGAAATCTAAGTAGTTTCATTTGCAAAATGGCGTTTGATCACGGATAACGTGAAGACAAGGTCAAAGCCATTTTCAACCCCGTTGCTTCGGATCAAATATGAAACCGCCATCGTTAACTATTGGCATCGAAGAAGAATATCAGATCATCGATCCCAAAACCGGGGAGCTGCGTTCATACATCACGCAAATCCTGGATGAAGGCAAATTGCTGCTGCGTGAAGCGGTCAAGGCTGAACTGCATCAGAGCATGGTGGAAGTGGGGACGGAGATTTGCAAAACACCAGCCGATGCCCGTGCCGAGTTGATCAGGCTGCGTCGAGCGATCATGGAACTCGCGGGCAAGAATGGCCTGAAAATCGCAGCAGCGGGCACGCATCCGTTTTCCAGTTGGGTCGAACAAGAGATCACCCCGTTCGAACGCTACATGGGCGTTTGGAAAGACATGCGCGACCTGGCGCATCAGTTGCTGATCTTCGGAACGCACGTGCACATAGGCATCGAGGACAAGGATTTCCTGATCGATTGCATGAACGTCGCCCGTTATTTTGCCCCGCACGTGTTGGCTTTATCTTGTAGTTCGCCCTTCTGGATGGGCCGTGAAACCGGCTTGCATTCCTACCGCAGCATCATCTTTCGGCACTTTCCCCGTTCGGGCATCCCGCCGACGTTGGATTCGTGGAATGAGTACAGCGATTATGTCAATGTGCTGACGAAAACCAAAAGCATACCCGATGGCACGAAAATCTGGTGGGACGTGCGTCCCAATTGGCGGTATCCGACGCTCGAATTTCGCATTTGTGATGTTTGCACGCGTGTCGATGAAGCGGTCTGTGTGGCAGCGATCTTCCAAGCCATCATTGCCAAACTGTGGAAGCTGCGCCGCGATAATCTGACGTTTCGCCATTATCCCACAGCCCTGATCGAGGAAAACAAATGGCGGGCGGTTCGTTATGGCATCAACGGCAACCTGCTTGATTTAGGCAGGCAGGAGGAAAGGCCAGCCAAGCATTTGATCCGCGAATTGATCGGTTGGTTCCTGCATGATGTCGTCGATGAGCTAGGCAGCCGGCAAGAAGTGGAATATGCCTTTACCATCCTCGAAGGGGGGACCAGTGCGGATCGTCAATTGGCGGTATTCAATCAGACCAAGAATCACAAAGCCGTGGTTGAACATTTGATCAAGGAAACCCAGGAAAACGTCATGGATGGTTGATAGCATCCGTTGGCCTGTCTACTGCATAAGATAGGAATTGACGCGATCACCTGTCTCATGCACATGATGCCAAAGCGATTGAACGAGTAATGCACATGACAACAACCGCAATCCAAGAGCCGGCCGGTTTGTCCATGCCTAGCCCTGAGTTGGACAAGCAGCTTCGACAATTACGGCGCGTCGATAATCACACGAATGGGTTCTATCTCGCTCGGGAATACCTGACGCTCCTGGTCATGGTGGGGTCGGTGGTCTGGTATGCCGAGCATCGCGAAGTTTGGGGCATCTCGTGGTATTGGAACATCCCGATTTTTGCCGTAGCGATGGTGTTGGTCGGCGGCTTGCAACACCGTTTTGCTGGTTTGGGGCATGAGGCAGCGCACTACTCTTTATTCAAGAACAAATGGCTGAACGACCTGGCGGGGGATTGGCTTTGTTTCTTCCCGATATTTGCTTCCTTGCATCAGTATCGCCTGTTTCACATGGCCCATCATCAATACACGAATGATTGGGAACGCGATCCGGATCTGCACACGGTGGGCCATAGCAAAAAGGTCGATCAGTTTCCGATGACCCGTCGTCAGGTGATTTTTACGTACTTCGTGAACTTTTTCTGGCCGCCCACGCTGCTGCGCTATTTGTGGGATGTCATCTATGTTGGCACGCTTGGCGATGCGGGCAATACCTACATGCGCCGCATGCACGGTGATCAAGGCACGCCTTGGGTTCGAAAACTGACCATTGCTTTGGGGTGGGTCTATTTCTTTTCATTGTCAGGACTGCTCAGCTACATTGCTACCTGGGATCAACCCGCCTGGGTGCTTGCCGTTGCCTGCATTGCTTGGGGCATCGGCATCACGGTGATCGCGTTTATGCCGCGGCGAGGTTTGTTTGCTTCGCCATTGAAAAACATTTATTCACCACGCACGGCATCCATGATGCGGATCACTTTTTTCACGCTGTTGCTGTTAGCGCTGGCCCTGCTGCGCGCCATGACCGGTCGTTTTTGGGGCATATATTTCTGGATGCTCTGGGCTATCCCCGCCCTGACGACCTTCCCCTACTTCATGCTGTTACGCGACGTCTATCAGCATGCCAACGCCGATCAGGGCCGCCTGACCAATTCGCGTGTGTTTTATTGCGACCCGTTCACACGTTGGGCGGTTTTTGTCTATGGCCAAGATATGCATATACCGCATCACCTGTTCCCTGCTATTCCTCATTACCATCTGCCCGAAGCGCATCGACTGCTCAAAGAACATCATGAGCGCTACCGCAAAGAGGTGATGGAGTGTCATGGAACGTTTATTCATGATGGGCAGGCTCCGACGATCCTCGATGCCCTGACGGAACCGCGGGAATCGCTGTTGACGAAAGGCCACCAACCGTCGCAAAATGCTGCGTCCATCTCGAAATCGATCACTTAAAGCGGCTCTGTTCCGCCTTTCGTAAGGAACTGGCATGGGTATGCAGTGGACGATCGCTGGTGTGCAGTTCAACTGCCGACAAGGCGATCTGCGTTACAACTTGAACTACATGCTTGAACAGACCCGGCTTGCGGCCAAGGCAGGTGCACGACTGGTGGTGTTCCCCGAAGCGGCCTTGAGTGGTTATTGTTTTGCCAGCAAGGAGCAAGCCTGGCCCGTTGCCGAGACGATCCCTGGCCCCAGCACACAGAGCTTTGCTGCATTGTGTCAAGCGCTTGATGTGTACGTGATTTATGGTTTGCTGGAACGTTCTGGAGACGATCTTTTCAACGCCGTCGTCTTGGTCGGGCCCACCGGCGTTTTGGGCAGTTACCGTAAAGTGCACTTGCCCTTTTTAGGCGTCGATCGCTTCGTGACTCCCGGGGATCGACCCTTTGCGGTCCATGAAATCGAAAACCTGCGATTGGGTATGCTCATTTGTTATGACGGCAGTTTCCCAGAAGCACCGCGTGTATTGAGTTTGCTGGGTGCTGACTTGATTGTGTTGCCTACCAATTGGCCCAATGGGGGAAAATGCAGCGCCAGCCACATCCCCCCCATGCGTGCACATGAGAATCATGTTTATTTTCTAGCGGTGAATCGGGTCGGCACGGAAGGTGGCTTCCATTTCATTGGCATGAGCCGGCTCGTGGATTGGCATGGCCAAACCCTGGCCGGGGCTGTGGGTGAAAACGAAGGTGCGTTTATTGGCACCATCGAGCCGGCCGCGGCACGGCAAAAACGCGTGGTGCAAATTCCCGGGGAATATGAACTCGATCGCATGTCAGGACGACGACCCGAATTCTATGGCCCGATCACCGCTAGGGGTCAGGTATGAAATACGTGTGGCTGCATTTATTGTTGATCGTGATCTGGACAGGCCTGCTGATTCATGATTATTCCCAGGAAAATGTGACGATGATGATTGTGGATGGCTTGGCCATTTTGTTTTTCATCGGATGTGCCGGTTTGGCATGGAACTCAACCAAGCATAATAGCCGAAGCTTATGAACCGTCGCGTGTGGATGAGTCTTGGGTTAGCGGTTCTTTGGCTGGTGACGGGACTTATTTTTCTGATCGGCTTGCTGGCCAAAACACCACAGAGTTTGGAACAACATCGTTGGATGGGGTCGATCGCTTTACTGATGGCAGCCTGGAATTGCTTGCGGGCCTGGCTGCAAAGAACGATACCGCCCGACGATCAAACCTGGCCATGACCTGCAATAAAAAAAGGTGGAGGTACAACCTCCACCTTGGCGTTTTAAGAACGAACTGTTTTTCTAAAACGATCGACCTCGCAGCGGGTGATCGTTATCATAGTCCGACACCGTGTCAGAACTTTTCTGCAGCCCGGCTCTTTCGAGCAGCGATTGATTCAGGATATCCTCGTCGTCCATCAAATCTTCGATGCGTCGATCAGACGGCATGTTGTATTTGATGGTATATTTGCGCTTGGCAAAGGATATTTCATCCCCCGGAATCAACACCTTCTTCAGGATGCGAACACCATTGACTTTCGTGCCATTGGTACTGCCCTTGTCGTATACGTACCAATAACCATCACGAAACACCAAATCGCAGTGGACGCTGGAGATATTGGGAAAACGAAGACAAATGTCGCATGATTCCCTGCGCCCAACAGACAATTTGGGGCGGACGAGACTGATGGTCTCTCCACCTCCCACGGGAACGAGTTCCCCTTGTGCAACCATCGTGGCCATTATGGCAATCTCCCAAAGAACAAAGAAATGAATAATACTTTAAGTATAATTCCGAAACCTTGAGGATGCAAAGCCTGAAAATGTCCGGAGGGGCATTTGCCAACGTTTGATGGGCAAAAAATGAGAGACTCGTCCAGCTTTCAGGGTTAAACCATGCTGGACCATGGAAAATCTTCGATTCAAAGAGAAGATGCTATCTTTTCCGAAGCAAGCCATTTATACTGATGCATGCTGAAATCCCATTCCAAAAAGGGAGGATAAAGCAAAACAGCCGGTAAACGGACAGAGTCGCGTTCATGTTTTTGATCCGATGCACCTGATCCGGCGTGGTTAAATCGCTCAAAAGCCGATTGATACGCCTGTGGAACGGGCGAAGTTTTTTTGCCCAATACAATCGAAACAATGTGCAGCTTTGCCAGGCATGGATTGGCTCGCACGAGCTCACAACATGGTCTGGTCAGTCATCAGCGCAAGTCTGGGAGAAATGTCGATGGGGAAAAATAATCCAAACAAGCACCATGCCCCAGCAACCGCAGCACCACCCGCGAAAGCGGCACCGGAACCCGCGAATGAAAACTTGAGTGGGATGAGCGAGCAGGAGTTTGAGCAGAAATTAATGCAGCTAAAAGCGGATTTGCACGGCGGCAATCGCTTGCCGACGCTGGAAGAAATGTTGGCAGATTCCGCCCATGCTTCCCAAGCGGAAGACACGGATTTGCCCCAGCAGGTTGAAGCACTCAAGAAAGACAACGAGCGTCTGCGACAAATTGTCGAACAGGCCAGGCAACGTGTGCAGCAGGCAGAAAAAGATGCCGAATTGTGGCAAGCACGCGAAAAAGAATATGAAAACATGCTGGAAGAGAAATCGGAGCTGATACGCCAACTCAATCAACAACTGCGTGCTCAACCGGTTGCGCAGAAGGATGGCCCCAGCGAGGATGAATTAGTGGCCTTGCATCAGGAACTCCAACGCGAACGGCAAATCATGGAAGATGACCGCGCCGCACTGGAAGAGCAATTCCGCACACTCGAATTACAGATGGCTAAAGAACGCGCTGACATTGCCAAGCAGCGCAGCGAAGTTCAACGTCTTCAAGCGGAATTCAAAAGGCAAATGGATATTCTGGAACGCGAATCCAAGGTTCGCGGGGACATGGGTGAGTTCATTCGCTTACGTGAAGAAATTCAATCCATCCAGAGCGGCGGCCGGCCGGCGAGCAGGCCTACCCCTGCACCGGGTTCGTCACCAACGCCTGTTCCTCAGCAACCCATTCCACAGATCGACCGCAAAGCGCCAGAGTCGGACCAAGGCGTCAGTCGCAAAAGCTTCTTCGGCGGCCTGTTTCGACGAGGGGATACTTGATATTTTGGAACGCATCCTTGTTTGACACACAATCCCAAAATGCAGCCTCAAGAAAAAAAATGAAAGTTTTGCAACTCCTGCTTGCAAAACTGATGAGGTTGCATTAACATTCAGAGTGTTGTTGCTTCATGTTATTGAAGCGATTGTCAATTAATGGTTTTCTTCTTTCTTTTCTCTGGAGGGTCGATGATGAAATCCCGTACGAGCCGGCGCTCAGCGTTTACGCTTATCGAGCTGCTGGTGGTGATCGCGATTATCGCGCTCCTGATGGCCTTGCTGCTGCCGGCCATTCAGAAGGTCCGCGAAGCCGCGAACAAAATGCTCTGTGGCAATAACATCCGTCAAATCGGTATTGCCTCCCACAATTACCACGGCGATTACGGCAGATTGCCTCCCGGTCAGCTGGCTCAGTTGACGGTAACGGGTTCACCGTACACCATCTACACGGGTACGCTGAATGTTCAGCACATCGGTGTTTTGACGATGCTGCTGCCCTACATGGAACAACAGCTTCTGTACAACCAAATGCAAACCACCACGCCCACCTACCCACTCGGTGGCGGTGGCTCTGCTGGTCAGCCTGGCTTTGATTTCGGTCTCCGCACCGCATCAGCTCCCTGGTGGACCAACTCCGTCGATCTGACGATTGCCTCCTCACGCTTCAAGATGTTCACTTGTCCTTCCGATGACGTGAACAATCCTCTGCGTGCACGTTTGGCGCCCGCTGCGTTGTACTCAACGTTGTCGGGTGGCGCTCCTCCAGGCGTTATTCGTTCGATCGGTGCTGGCGGTACGCCGCTGTCTGGTGCACCTCCTGCGGTCACGGCTCTGCAAGGCAACATTATGCCTGGCACAACCGGTAATGCTCTCGGTCGCACCAATTACACCGGCGTCGCTTCTGGCGGATGGCCGAATTCGTTGGTCACTTTTGATGCTCAATACACTGGCATCATGGCGAACCGTACCGATTTGTCACTCGGTCAAATCTCCGTCCAAGACGGCACCAGCAACACGTTGATGTTTGGTGAAGGCTTGGGTGGCGTTGGCGCCGGTAACCGTGACACGGCTTGGTCCTGGATGGGTGTTGGCTCGCTGCCGACCCTCTACGGCTTGGCTCGCTCCACCGTTCCTTATCCTGGCGAAGGCACGCCTGCCAGCACGGCTCCAGGTTGGTCGAGCTGGAAGCATTTCTCCAGCCGTCATGCTACGGTTGTTCAGTTCTGCTTCGGCGATGGCTCCGTCCGTGGTCTGCGTTTCCAGCCCGCCACGTGGGTTGACCCGACGACCGCTCCTCAAGGCGCTGTGGTTTCTGGCAACTACTACGGCCAAGCATGGCAGATCCTGGCTCAATTAGCCGGCCGCAAAGACGGCATCAACAATGACGTCACGTTGATTGTTGACTAACTAAAGAGCCTGAAAAATTGAAAAAAACGACTTGCCCAGCTGTACGCTGGGCAAGTTTTTTTGTATCCTTCAAGATGGATTCACTTTAGGGGAAAAGTCGATTTTTTCATGGTTGGTCAACGTAGGGAGGAATAAGATGCAACGGTTATTGATCATTTCTTTAGGCTTGGCTTTCATTTTGTCGGGAATCGCTTGCGAAAAGAAGGCTCAATATGCAACGCAAACTCTGCAAGCTGATACGACTCCCAATACCAGCTCGCCTTCCAAGTAAGCTTAACGGTTGAAGGCCTTTTGGACTCATCTATCCTTTTTCACACAGAGGTTAAACAATGTCTCGTCTAATCGTGCTTTGCATCGGGATGATCAGCTTGGTTGCTGGTGCTATCGGTTGTGAGAAGAAAGTGGTCTATCCATCCGTCTCCATGACGGCTCCGTCTCAAGGCGAAATGATGCAAATGACGGTCGTGAAGCCCACGTGGACCCGGCAATAACGTCGCTAAGTACCGATGGTCGATTTGCGCTGGTTACAGCCAAGCGATCGATGAGTGATCGATCTGTTTGACCTTGTTTTGCAGGCTATCATCTTGCTTTGTATAATGGTATACGAAGCATTCATCGGTACTATGACGGCATGTTGCAGTTCGACTCGACCTTGCGGTCCAGTTAGCAAAATGAAATGGGCAGCAACTCGAGAAAAACAATAAGCGGGTTTATCGCCGTTGATTCGTGTTCGGCTTACTAAGCAGTTTGCTTCCTTGGTTCTGCCCTGCAAACGGTTCAATGCTTTTTTAAGGCCTGGAGTGTATCCAGGCCTTTTTCTTTTTCACCTTGTTTGAGCGTGCATGGGATTTTCATCATTAATAGTCACTACTATAGTTTGCGGTATTGATGATAGACAAGAATGTATAACTATTTAATATTGAATGACTATTAATATAAATCAGATAATCTGCTAATAGATAGGTACTCATAATATGTATCTATGTCAGACAATAATATGAATTCGATGTCATTTCATAAGTATCATACAATTCATGCTCTTTTACGCATAAGCCGTTTTTAATGTCAAAATTACACCATTTCTGTGATGGAATGCATCCGCGTTATCATCTGCATGTCATCGGCACGTCATTATTATTCGTCATAGGAATGGCTGCTTGTTGATGTGTGTGCATGCGTGATTCCACTTGTATGTGCAATTTGATTGTTTGCTTGTTGGTGTAACAAGTTGCTCTTTTGTTAAGTTGTGTGTCAAGAAGCGAAGGGCCGGCACATTCGTTAGCGTTATTACCAT
>JBDHUG010000010.1:0-83685 GCA_039809045.1 Gemmatales bacterium
GGAAATAGGAACGGATGTTTTCATCGGTTGATCCGATAGCCGATGCCCCATCTTCTCGAAAAGAACCTATAGTTGCAAGAGTGTAGGCGCAGAAGAAGTGAAAAAGGCTTGAAGGACCTTGGCCCAGATCGCGATTCAATGTTGCCGCCGCCAGCAGATATGCCGCAGGTGCATTCATTGCTTTGGGCGGTCCTCCAAATGAAGCAGACAAGCACATACGATGAGAAAAGGCATGCTGACAGCCGTTTTGGTGTGGCTACGCTTAACGGTAAAGTGTCTTGTTCAAATTCAACAAGCTTTCGTATAAATCTGACTAAATTACCATCACCAATGGCACTGAGCGAGTCGCCTTTCAGCTCAGACGTGAACAAACTGCGTTCACCTTGGCGATTGTGCAGTCTCATATAGATGCTCTCCAACAATAAAATAGCCATTTTTTGCTTCCAGAAGCGCCTGTATGAATGGTAATCTAAAAGCTTCTATAGAATTATGAAGCAGCGACTGCGAGCCTTTGTCTACTGACTCGATGCTTCTCGCGCGTTTAACGTAAGTCTTGTTGAATCAAGGATTTTGTTCAGCAAGACCTTCCCTCGGAGGTGAATGAGCACCATGATGACAGCTGATCTGGGTGCATGTGAGTGGTTTGTTTGGGATTTGCGGCGTAGCAATCTTGTCGAACGTGGCCGATTAGAGCAAATCGTCTCTGAATATATGATGCGCCATCCCAATGCTGAACCAGCGGAACTGGCCAGTTACTTGGTTGAACAGGAAGTTCTAACCCGGTTCCAAGCAGACAGCCTCCTCAATGGTAAAAGTCAGGGTTTGGTTCTTGGGCCATTCATCGTTCACGACGTTCTGGGCACAGGCACCATGGGCACGGTCTATAAGGCCATGTCCAAGGTCAACAATGAATGGTACGCAGTCAAAGTGCTGCCACGCCGCAGCATGTGGAATATTCGCTTAGCACGCCGTAAAGTTCGTGACTTCGAACAATTCCAGCACCCGGCGGTCATTCCCTTTGTTGACGTTGGCACATCAGGAGCGATGCACTATCTGGCTTGGCCATTGGTGGAAGGTGAACCTCTGAACAAAATCGTTGAACGAGAGGAACGGCTGAATGCCGCACAGACCGCTTTGTATGCCATGCTGACCTCTGAAGGGTTGGAGAGCTGCCATCAACGCAATATCATTCACGGGTTGCTGAAGCCGTCCAACATCATGATCACGAGCGACCACCAAGTTAAGATACTTGACTTTGGCGTCGGCTCATTATTACGTGAAACAGAAGGCGAATCGGTCGTCGATACCATGTCCACAGCCAATACCATGGCTGCCGGTTTGGACTGTGCCAGCCCGGAAAGCATCATGGATCCAACGACTACCTCATTTGCCTCCGATCAATACAGCCTCGGCTGCATCATGTATTATTGCTTGACGGGCAACTATCCATTCCCTGGCAATAATGCCGTTGAAAAGATGATGGCCCATCAAAGCAAACAACCCCCGCCGATTAAGGAAATCGCACCGGAAACCCCGAATGAGTTGATCGCTGTCATTGAACGCCTAATGCAGAAGCGGCCTGAAGATCGTTATCCTTCCATATCCGACGTGATCGTCACCCTTCGCCCGATGGTGATGCAACCGTCTTTGGCTGCTCAAGGAAGCAGCAGTACGAAGCTAAGTGGCCTCCGAGCCGTGCCCGAAGCCTTGCGTCGAGCTGGCCCGGTTGCAGGCACCCCTGGTTCCTTGCGTTCACCTGCCAAGGCTGAAGCACCACCACCTGAGCAACCCGTGCGGCAACCGGCAGCGCGTGCTTCCCAGCCACCCTTGCCCGATCGCCAAATGATGTCTAGACCCGCGGTTCAGCAACCTGCCACACCGAGTCATCCACATATCGACCCGGTCATGACCAACAATGCCGCAATGATCCCGCAAACCCTGCGCATGTCGGCTCGGGAAATGGCTGAAGACAATATCCGAGTGGCGATGCAACAACCCCAGTATATGCAGCAAATGATGCAGCCCCAAGCGGGGTTGTCGGGCAAAACCATACTGATTTTGATCCTGGCCATGTTATTCAGTCTAGTAATCGGTATGGGTGGTATGTTTGCTATTCTTTATTTCTTTGTACTGAAAAAATAACCTTAGCTTGATCGATTCAATCGAACATGACAAAGGAAGGTTGAGCTTAATCATCCTTCCTTTTAGTTTTTACTTTGATGAACCAATTCAATTTTGCTGTTTGGTTGTGTCAGAGCAGCATCGAGTTTAGTCATCGGCAAATTGCTTCTCTGCAGTTTTGCAAAGAGAAGCAACCCTGAAGGCACGACAAATAGGCGCATGACAAATGTATCCAACAACACGCCCACGGCCAGCGCCATGCCAAGTTGTCTTAGGGTAACAAGTTCCCCTAGCATCAATGAAGCAAACGTGCCCGCCATGATCAGTCCACAAGACGTGATGGCCGATCCCGTTTGCTCTACTGATATCAAAGTAGCCTGGGCCAACCCCCACTGCGCTTCATTCTCAAGGATGCGACTCACCAGGAAAATGTTGTAATCCTCACCGACAGCGACCAGGATCGTGAACAAGAAAAAGGGTACTTTCCAATCCAGCTGTGCCCAAGCAGAGCCCAACCACAAATGTCCAGTCATACTCGTAAATCCGACAGTCACCAAATAGCTAAATAAAACAGTTCCGACCAGGAACAATGAAAGCCAAAAACGTTTTACGAGTACGAACATGATGACCAGTATACAAAGAATCACCAGTATCGATATGCGCCTGTTATCTTGCCTCTGCACGACAGCGATGTCACGCATGATGGATGTGACACCAAAGTGACAATATTTCAACCCTGGAATGCCTGCTCTATGGATTTGTTCATTGATTATCTTTTCAATCCGCTCTAATGTTCGTTGACTCTCCACTCCAAAGGGATCGTCTTTCATAATGACTTCAATACGCGTGATATGACCTTCCTTGGCTTCACTAATGTACAACCCTGCAAAGGCAACACTCGCGGTGCGCAGCCAGTTTGCAATCTGGTTATCGCCATGGTCTTTTGTTCTGTATCCTAAGGGGGCTGTCATCCCACGAATGTCGGCAACGTCGTCAAGCCTCTGTATTTCATTGAGGGTTTGGGTTAACCAGTTTCTCGATATGGGGCTCCACCAGGATATCGGGCTGCTCAGCATAATGGACAATGGGCCCGTTTCGCCTGGCGTGAAGTGATCTTTGATCATTTCTAAGCCAAGACGGCTGGCTGAACCTGGTGGCAGATCATTGCACACAGCATAAACGCACTCGGTGGACCATCCCACAAAGGCCAAAGGCAGCAAGAGCACTAAGCAACAGGCCATGACCTTGGCTGGGCTTCGCTTTAAGCAACGTTGAACAAACCCATTCCATCGACTTTTTGGCTGTCGATACGAGCGTGCGGCATATTTCATGAAGTACCCCGGCCGTGCTCGCCATTTATTGACGACCACCAACAATGCCGGCGTCAGTGTTAAGCAGGCAATGAGTGCTACGAATAAACTGATTGCGATTGCTGGGCCAGAGGAGCGCACTTTGACAAACTCAGCAAACCCCAGCAAACCCACCGCACAAATGACGGTTGCTGCCGATGCTGTAATGGCCCAGCCCACTTTCGCAACCGATTGTCGAACTACTTCCGGACCACCCTGCCCCATTTTCTCTTCTTCACGCATCCGACTGATCATGAAGAGACAATAGTCCGTTCCCACACCAAACAAAATAACCACGATAAACACATGGGTGATATTGACCAGGCTCAATCCCGTATGCACTGCCAGCCAAGAAAGCAGTTGCAATGAGATCCAAGCAGAAACCCCAATGCTAACCAGCGGAATCATGGCTAGTATGATGGAACGATAAACCCATAACAGAGTAACGATCACCAGTGCAATCGTGGCAATCGTCGTTCCATGAAAACTGCGCATGATGGCATCGTTCAAGTCCCGCCCCATTCCGGCTGGCCCGGTCAATATCATGCGCATGCCATCGATCATGTCATGCTGCTGAACGTATGCATCAAACTCACGGCGTAGTTGAGATTCGAGATATTCCAGAGTCAGTCTTGTGCGCTCTGCTAAGAATGGCGTCTCCAAACCGACAACAATCAATCGACATCGGTCATCCTGACTGCAAAGGCGTGCGCCGATAAGGGGATCCGTTGGCCCCCGCACTTGCCGAATGCCGAGCCGAGGCTGATCTTTGCGAATGTTTTCAATGCTCTGACACAAGCGATTGATCAGTAGTTCATCTGCTTCGCTAAGTGATGCACCGTTGCGTTCCACGGCAACGATTAATTTGCTGCCATAAACTTCTTTGGGAAATGCCCTCTGAAGCAAATCATAACCTCGAACGCTTAAACATCGATCGGGCATAAAACGAATATCATCGTCCTGGCAACCACTTTTCCAAGCAGGGGCGGACAGCGTGACCAGTAGCAACATTGCTGCCCAAGCACCAATCATCCACCACGGATGCTGGGTCACACAGCGACTGAGAAAATCGAAAAAGGTTTGCGAGATGGCTGTCCAACGAGCGGAGTGTCTTGGCTGAGCCTTTTTGAGTCGATTAAACCCTGGCAACATGAACGCCCTCTTTCAAACATATCGATGCAATACGACTGCATGACGCATGTTGCCGAGGCAGGTGTGTGAGTCATGTTTTGCTGAGCGGCGACCATGGCTGGTGCACGACATCAAGCCAGGTCATTTCGTTTGAATCGCTGAGAGAACCCAATTCTCGATATGGCCTGAAGCCCAACCCAAGAACAAGCTATCGCCGCTAGGAGCCACTTGAATACACTGAGGCCGATTTGCCAGTGTAATCGTAGCTAATACCCGACCATCAGGATGGAGTAAAGACAGATTTGCTGTTTCATGGAGAGCAGCTTCAGAAACCATCCAAAGATGGGAATTTACGCAATTCGAGGCGACCAAAGCAACTGGATGAGGCGTGTTGATCTGGCTAGCTTGGCCAGAGTTCAAATTGATTTTGCGTATTCCATGGCCAAATGTGGCCACCCAAAGATGGCCATCCACCGTTATGGCCAGGTTCCCTAGTATGTAAGTAGAAATGTCTTGCCATAATACCTGACAATGATCGTTCAATAGTTGAATACACCCTTGCTCGGCTACCCCAATCCATTGTTTTTGTGTCTCTAATAAACACAGATGGTGCCATCGTCGAGCTGATTGACAACGAGCAATTTCTTCCCCAGTGACTTTAAATAAATAATTCCAGCGCTTATCCGTAGCAACTACGATATGTTGTCCGAAAGCATCCAAGCCGAGGCATTTCGGAAGATGTTCGAGATGCCATTCAGCAACGGGCTGCCAAGTCGTGCAATCAACGGACGTGATGCGCCCATCACCCCTTGCTTGGACCAAAACCCGCCCATTGGCCGACAGGGCAATTTTTTGGGTCTGACTATCGAGCTGCTTTTGCCAACGAATCTGACCAGAAGCATCTAAGGAAGCGAGCTCTTGTTGACCATCCCAAACGATTAACTGATTTGGTTCATGCGTCAGCCAAAATGATCGAAACCGGTCGTGAACCTGGCATGACCAATTCAGTTGCATTTGCAAGAAGGCCATACCAGCACAACCTAAGCGAATGCCAATCAGAGCGCCCATGGAGTGACCTACGGACGCAATCGAACTACTAATTTTTGCAGAAACGAATGACACCCACGAGAGAGCCTAAAACTTTGACGTCCTTGTCGGGATCAATATAGATGGGTTTGAATTGACCGTTGGCTGGGTCTAGGCGAATGCGATTTCTCTCCTTGTAAAATTTCTTGAGTGTTGCCTCACCCTCGACAAGTGCAACAATGGTTTCACCATTCCTCGCCGTCTCTTGCGGTTTGATGATCACATAATCGCCATTTTGAATGTGGTCCTCAATCATGGAATCGCCCTTGACGCGCAGAGCGTATTGCTCTTGATTGCCAGCTAATTGCGTTAGGTCGAGCTGGTCAAACTCTTCCATGGCTGGCAGCGGGGTCCCAGCTGCGACCTGACCGAGCAAAGGAATATGGACTGATCCAGGCTTATATCCTACTAATTGAATAGCTCGTGCCGCAAAACCTTCACGCTGGATCATGCCCTTCTTTTCAAGGGCTTTCAGATGACACATCACGCCATTGGGTGAGCGGATTTTAAAGGCCGTGCCGATTTCACGTACTGTCGGCCCATATCCCCGGCTGGCAATCTTCTCCTTGATATAGTCATAGATTTCCAATTGCCTTTTGGTCAGATTGGTGCGGTCTGGCATGCTCATTGGTGATCCTCACCGTGTCATGGACAATCCCTCATTACATGAACTATAGTATATAACATACGTTCGTACACGCAAGGGCATCTTCTTTCATGTTCCCCGCTTGCTCTCAACGATTGTTTGGCGGTTGCATAGTTCTAGCTTGGTGGTTCTTTGGCGACACGAAGCCATCGCCCGTTTATGATGAACAGCCATAGCTCGAAAATGACAAGGACCAACAATAACAAAAACAATGCGCTTGAGTTCAAGGATCGACCATGGCACTAGCCCCCATCTTGCGACGCTGGTTTGAACATGATGCTGAGCCAACTGATACCGATATCAAATTAGCCTTTGATACTTTCTTGAACCATGAAGCTGATCCCGTTGTACAAGCAGCCTTCTTGACTTATTTACGCTGTCGTGGTGAAACCGTAACTTTTTTGACATGTGCTGCTGAGATACTCCGTGAGCACATGATACCACTACATGCGGCATTGCCACTAGTGCTCGATACATGCGGTACTGGAGGTGATGGCAAGGGGTATTTCAACGTCAGCACGGCCGCAGCTTTACTCATTGCTGCAACAGGCACCCCCGTCGCCAAGCATGGCAATCGCAGCTTTTCTAGCGCTTCTGGTAGCGCTGATGTTTTAAACGCATTGCACATCCCAATTGACCTTCCCCCTGAACGAGCTAGCGAATGCTTGCGCTCGTCCGGATTTGTTTTCTGCTTCGCACCACACTATCATCCTGCCATGAAACGAGTGGCTGACGTCCGGAAACAATTGGGATTTCGAACTCTTTTTAATTTGATCGGACCGTTAACAAACCCTGCCAAACCAAGCCATCAATTGATCGGCTGCCCCCACCCGCGGCTCGCTGCGTTGCTCGCGCAAACCATCTGTCAACTTGGAACCCAACGAACGATCATTGTCAGCGGATCGGATGGCTCGGATGAAGTGAGTCTAGAAGGGATGACGCATGTATGGACCATCGAAAGAAACCAGTTACATCAATCCGCATGGCATGCTTCAGACTTTGGTTTGCCCAGCGAGCCATTGGAAGCCTGTCGGATCACGGACGCAGCATCGTCCGCTAAAGTCATCGAACAGATCTTTCACGACCCAACCGCACCAGGAGCGCAACTGGTCTTAATTAACGCAAGTGCTGGGCTTTTGGCTGCTGGCAGGGTAGAATCATTGCTAGAGGGATTAACGCTGGCCAAAAATGCTCTGGCATCAGGTGCAGCATTGCAGTTGCTGCACAACTTACGTAAGTTTCATTGACCTAACCTTGTAGACCACTGTTTTGGGTTATGAACTGATCGGTGCTTACGGACGGAGCGACTCCAATGGCCAAAAAAAAAGTGATCCTGATCGCTGAGCCAGAATTCAGCGCAGCCGTGGCCATGAGTTGTGCCTTTCTCGATCCCGAGATCGATGTGCTAATGGTTTCGGCCGCTGCTGGACACGTGGACCCGGAAACAGCTACTTGCCAAATTCATTCCCTCATTGAGCTGCTGGACCCAGACCGATTACCGCGGATAGGCACGGCATTGCCATTTTTGAGTGCCACCAAGACTTGCCCACGCAACGGAAATATGGGTCTTGAGCAAACGATGCTCAAACCATGCTCGCTCCACAACCCGCATCCTTCTGACAAGTTCATCAATGAAGAAATTCGCAGGCATGCAGGCGAGATCACCATCTTGGCTTTGGGGCCTTTGACAGCTTTGGCAAGAGCATTTGATCGCGACATAGAATTACCCAGAATGATCAAAAATATTGTCATTGTGGGCGGCACCCAAGCCGTCAGTGGGCATGCCTCGCCCTGTGCTGAATGTCATATGTTTTTCGATCCCATCGCTGCCCGCAAAGTCCTACACTCGGGTGTTCCCATCACGATGCTTCCCCTGGATCGCACACGCTCCATTCACTTTTCGCCTAGCGAGTTGGACCAGTACTTTGGCGGGAGCAATGCAGCATGTCAGACCTTGAAGAAAATGCTCATCCCCAGCGTGCACGCTCAAGCACAAACCACCGGACAAGAAAGCCTGTATCTGGAAGATGTGTTTGGCGTGGTGGCCTTGGTGGACTGTTCCTGCTATAAAGCGAAGCCGATTACGGTGGACATCGAGGTTCATGGCGAGCTGACGCGTGGCATGACTGTAATCGACGATAGGCCACACCGCCAACCACCCAACGTCGATTGGGTACTGGAAGTTGATCATGAGCGCATTCGTCAATACTTAAAACGCACTCTCAATGAAGCAAAAAATGGCAAATAGAGGTTTTTGAAATAACAGAACAAGCAACCTCATTTAATTCGGGGTATAATGGTTGCGAATTTGTTCATGCTATTCTAACGTTTGACTGAATTTGGTTTTTTTGGACGATTATCAATCGAGAGAATAACGATGACCAATCCCCTAACTCGCAGTCGCTCACTGCTCTTAGGTGGGATTACTTTAGCCGGGCTCATCCTCGCTACCCTTGGGCTGTTTGCCATTGGCCAAAAGCAACAAATCTGGCAACGCCATTTCACGGTTGTTGTTCAGATGCCGAACGCAGGCGGTATCGACGTTGGCACGCGCGTGCGCATCCAGGGAATTCAAGCCGGTCAAGTTGAAAAGGTGCAATTACCCCAAGAACGTGGCGGCCCAGTGCTGTTGCATCTCAGTTTAGAAGAACGGTTTCGCGGATTGCTGGGCGCGGATGCACGCGCTGAGATACAAAGCGAAGGATTGATTGGTGGTAAAGTCCTTGAAATCCATCCAGGCTCTGCCAGTGCCGGTGTGCTATCACCTTCAACGATCATCCCTGGACAGGTCGATCCCTTAATGGAGAACTTGCGTGGCTTAGCTCAGAAAAGTCAAGGCGTTCTACATGACATGCAAGAATTGGCACAGCAATTACGCCGACTAAGTCAACGTAGTGAATCCCTGGTTGAAGACTTGCGTAAATTATCTGAGCGCACGCAATCTGCACTCGCCGAGGCTGAAAACTTGATGCGCGAAGTACGTACAGGCCAAGGCCCTTTAGGCTCAGAAATCGTTACAAGCATCAAGCAATTGCAAAGTACGGGCGCCAGCATACAATTCAGCCTCGAGGCTCTTAAACAAATGCCCGTGGTTGGTCGTTACCTGGATGTCAGTACGCGCTTGTTGATTCGACCCAATTACGAGAAGCATATGATCCAATTCAAAGAGGAAGACCTCTTCCCCCCCGGACGGGCTTTGTTCACCCCAGACGGATTAGGGCGATTGGATCAATGGGCCAAGACAGAGTTGCAACGATTTAAACAAAAAGGGTCGGAAATCGTTATCGTTGCCTATCAGCAAGGGGCTCAAGATCCACAAGCCGCCGAAGTACTGACACAGCGACAAGCCGAAGCTGTGCGTACTTACCTGATTGACCATCATAAAATCGACAAGCTTGGATGGTTCACTTGGCGAACGGTTCAAGCTTTGGGCATGGGAACGAAACTCCCCCCAGGCGAACCCATTTCTCCACCGCCTCCTAACAATCGCTTGGAAATAATCGTTTTTGTTCCACCGGGGACATCATCTTAATGAGCATGGCATCCGTATCCATGGACCAGGAGCGGCGTGTGCGTTTGCTTTACCATTTTAGCCGCATCCAGCAGCCTCTCATCGAATTAAGCTGGTCCGAATATGTGCACCATTTAGAAAGAATGTTCCAACGCCATCGCGCAGAGTCACTATCCTTGAACCGATTCATCGATAGCCTATTCCCGATCGATGCCTTGGTTGCCATGGGTTGCCTGAGCAACCAAGCCAGGGCCTGGGAAGTTTTGTTTAGTGCCCACATTGGCCGGGCGGACCGACTTTTCGTCGATGCCTTACGCCAGCGTGCTGCCCGATTGTTACCCGGAAATGAAGAGCAGCAAGAAACGGCCGTTCAAGATTTTTGGGGCCACCTGTTGGTCCCCCCAGTCGCCGATCGAATGCCGATTCTACACCGATATGATGGCATGAGGCCGCTCATTCCCTGGCTGATCCGTGTATTTCAAAACCGCATCATTTCACAGCTCCGCTCGCCTCATCACCGAGTGGAGTCGTTGAGTGAAGACGACCTGCTATTGGATACCCAGCCGCGGTCGCCAAACCTAACAAGGTGGCAGGAGGCTTTTCGCGAAGCTGCCCAATCATGGCTGCACGTTCTACCCGACCGCTCATTGGTTATATTAGGATTACGCTGGCGATATCGTCTGAGCCAACGGGAAATTGCAAACCTCTTTCATGTTCATGAAGGAACCATCTCCAGACAAATTGCGCAATTGCGAGATCAGTTTCTAGCGACAATCAAAGAGCATCTGGAATCTGCAGGGTGGTTTGGGGAAGATGTACAACCATTTATCCTGCAAGAAATGCAATCGGTTTTGCTCGATGAACCGAAGTTGTCAGCCAACCATCTATCCAAACTGTTGCAACATCAACCACTCGACATGCTACACCATGAAAGTTGATATGCCGATGCCTGATGACCCGAACGCTTTCACACCCATGGACCATGATCTTCCCAGCCACGAATGCTTGCCGCCTCCCGCAACCGCCAATGACGAGCCTGTCGAAAGCCCGAAGCCTATTAGAGAATTTAATCGCAGGACCATTTTTATTTCCGGTGTGCTTCTCGAGCTGTTGATTGCAGGCATTGCAAGCGTCATTCTCCTCCTTTTTCCGCAATCGTATGCTCAACTTAATTGGAGTTTGCAGCCATCGATTTGGCTCATCGGCATTAGCGGCACGTTGCCCCTGCTCCTGCTCTTCTGGCTTGTGCAGAAGTACCATTGGACTGCATTTCGTAGTCTTGAGCAAGTCAAAGAAGACATTTTGCTACCAATGCTTCGAGCATCAACATACTTCGATATCCTGCTTTATTCGATCCTGGCCGGTGTCTGCGAAGAATTACTCTTTCGAGGCGTCATACAGACTGCATTGTCATCGCCATTGTCCCCAATCGGTGCCATACTGTTGAGCAATCTTCTCTTCGGCTTAGTACACCCCCTGGGTTGGGTGTATATTTTGGCTGTGGCATTTATTGGATGCTATCTTGGCTTGTTATTGTGGTGGACCCAATCCATCGTGGTGGTCATGCTGGTGCACGGGCTGTATGATTTTATTGTGATGCTCTCCTTGAAAAGAGAAGCGGATGGTTTTGCGGTACCCGCACCGTTAACTTCTGCTAGCGATGCGAAAGAACAAATTGAAGAGTTGAAATGATCATGTTTCGGGTTGCGCGCGGTTTGCAACTCATTGGTTTAATCCTCATCCCGGTCGCCGTGGCCGGTAATTTGGTCGAGTTCGTCGATGCAAAAAATGCATTGACGTTGAAGGACTCGCTTGTCTTGTCCGGAGCAGGAGTCATCGCTTTCTTTTTCGGGTGGTGGTTGCAGCAGCGCCTAAAACCCGGTTAATCAAACAGGAAGCGTCCATTCCTCACTGCTCATTGGACCCATTTGTGCTCCTCACTTATTTCGTTCCACCCAGCCAACTTGAGCGATTCCTGCCAAAGGGGCTAGAACTGGCCTGGTTGATGGCCAGGCTATGGTCAGCTTGGTCCCATTTCGGTTTAGTGAAACCCGATTTTTGGCATTCGATGGCCAGGTTATCATCGATTTCCAGAGTTGAATTTGCGGTTTTATGTCAAGCAGGGCGAAGACCGTGGCGTATTGTTTATTCGCGAGTTTGTGCCATTGCGAATGTTAGTTGGGTAGCCCGCTGGTTTGATAACGAACCCTATCGAACTGTACCGCTCACGCATGACATCACTGAGAATGACAGCATGATTGGTGTCGATTGCCAATTCAGCTTTAAAGGGAAGCAGCATCGAATGTCCTTTGAGTGCAAGTCGAGTGCTTCCTTTCCTGCCAAGGCATCCAGTGAGCACTATCTGAAAGAACTGCATTGGGGCTTTAGCCAAGACAGACAAGGTCACCTTCAACGTTACGAAGTGATTCATCCTATCTGGCGAATTTATTCAGTACAGCACTATTCGATAGCATTGAATTGGGGAATGGTTTATGCGCCAAACTGGTTGGGGCTAAACAAGGAAAAACCCTGGCATGTCATGCTGGCCGAAGGATCGGAAGTGAAAGTCTTTCCCCATCAACAACAAGGAGGATAGAGAAAGACAACAGGGTCAGCTCTTCCGGGGAAAGAAGAACTGACCCTCTCGGGGGATTGGGGAATGCGACAGGATAGGTGGAAGGATCCAACCTAGATGGGGAAGGATTTCCTTGGGGGATGGTCAAGCACAAGGGGGAATGCGACTTGACCAATAGAAATCCTTCGTCACGAACAAGAGTTTGACACCACGGGGGAATGAAGCCAAACTCGTTTTTCCTTTCAATTAGGCAGCCTTGGCCAAGTTCGGTTTCGGCTGAGCTTTGGCCATTTTATGGGCTGAACCCACGGTTAATAAATAGGGTACAAACCACTTTTTCTTCAGTTGCTTCAAATCATTGAAGCCAGAATTACGGTAAAGCTGTCGCATGCGGGCTGAAGAACAATGATGCACACCACCTTCAGCCCAAGTCACCATGATGTCAAAAATAAACCAGCCCCACCAGGTATCACGCAATCCGTCCAACACGAGCAATTTGCCGTTTGGCTTAAGCACACGGTGCATTTCAGCGACAACGGCTGACTGTCGGGGATAGTGATGAAAACTGTGGCTGCAGGTAATCACATCAAACTGATCATCTGCAAAGGGCAGGTGTTCACTATCACCACGTACTGCTTGCATGCGATCCGCAAAGGCCTGGAACCGAGCACTTCCCTGTTCCAACATTTTCATGCTCAGATCCAGGCCAACCGCTGTCAACTGCGGATTCCTTCGCAACACCTCGACAAGAAACTGTCCCGTACCACAACCCACATCTAATAATCGCGTGTCCGATGGTTCGATCTGGGCTATCAAGGTTTCGTGCGATGGATGAAACAACCAATTCTGGAGAATACTGCGATCATAGCTTGCGCTCCAGCGGTCAAACTCCACATTGGCCATTTCTTTTTGGTACGCCATCGTCCTACCCCACTTATCGTGCTTACAGGACTTCAGCGAGGTTGGCCGCGATGTAGTGCTTACTAAAGCAACCTGCATGCCATTTGTCGCTGTTATGTCCAAAGAAGTTTGTACATTTAACGGATTATCTAACCCGTCAAGCAGTTAGAATCACTATTCGGTATCGAGATGAATAAGTAAAAAGATCAGTCAACGGCTTCGCGACAAGTCGCTTTGTAAGTTCGACCTTGGCATTTGTAACTTTTACGCTGACTTTGAGGCGAGATATGCACCGTTTGAATGAACTTGAACGCTTGCTTTTTGATGAAATTGCCCAGATCCCCATTCTCGATACTCATTCACACATCAACCCACTTAGCCCTGCTGCTCAATCATTGGATGATCTATTGGGGTACCATTATTTCACCGAGCTAGCCCATTCATCGGGTTTAGCAAAGAAAACGCTTGAAGCACAAACCAATCCCCGAGAAAGAACCAGACTCATTCTTGGATTTGCCAACCATTTTCGCAACACTGTGCAATTTGAGTGGTTAGAAGACATCGCCCGCAATTTCATCGGCTTCATGGGCGAGCAAATTACTTTTGATGATGGCGACAAACTCTGGACGCTGGCGGAGCGACGCATGAGCCAGCCTGATTGGGCGACGCAAGTCCTCCGCAACAGTCGCATCGAACGCATTTTTCTCACGAATGATTTCGACGATCCATTAACGGGCTTCGATTCGTCCATTTATATCCCATGCCTAAGGGTTGACGATCTCGTTTTTCATTTGCATCAACCTGGCACGCGCGAACGGCTAGCCCGCTTCACGAACAATGGATGGGGCGACACACGCAGTTTGTCGCGATCATTGTCGTTACTCTTCCAGCATTTCATTAGCCATAATGCAAGAGCCTGTGCCATTTCATTACCTCCTGATTTTGCACCTGAACCGGTCTCTGCTCAGACACTGGACGCCTTGCTGCACAAACCAGCCTTGGATGCCAAGGATTTGACATGCTTGCAAAATGGTGTGTTCTGGTTGATCGCGGAGAAGTGCAACGAGCATCAGTTACCTATGCAATTGATGATCGGGGTGAATAGGAAAGTTTACCCACAGGGCGTTTATCAAGGGCAGGATCTTTTTGATCAGCGCACTTCCCTCATTCAATACGCAGCATTATTCAACCATTTTCCCGATGTCCGGTTTTTCATTTCGGTATTAACGAGCATGCAAAATCAAGAGTTGGCCAGTTACAGTTGGATTTTCCCGAACGTGCTGACGCATGGACATTGGTGGTATTCAAACATCCCTGCTCTAATCTACCGTGACAGTCAATTGCGCTTGCAGGCAGTGCCAATCTCCAAGCAAATTGGCTATTACAGCGATGCTTATAAATTGGAGTTTATCCTGCCCAAATACAATATGTATCGTCAGACACTGGTCCGTATTCTTGCTGAGGATTTTATTCAACAACGAGGTTGGACTGAAACTCAAGCCATCGAGTTGGCCAGGCAGCTGCTTCATGATAATGCCAACGCATTATTCGGCTTTGCCTAACAGTGCTACTGTTTTCATTTTGGTTAAACGACAAAAAGCCAGGCTTTACCCTGGCTGTTAGTTGCTAGCATTTCTGGAGCGCAATCCATCATTGATTAAAATGGATCGCTGTTAATTGTCTCTAAATCACGATCCAATTCTTCCTGCAACTGCTTCACTTTGGTCTTGGCGTTAGCTGCAGTAATTTCAGCTGGTTGTACTTGAATCACTTGTGCGGTCGGCATGATGGGGGGTGCAATTTCCAAATCGGTGCGCGGACGCAATACTTCACACCCCACGATAACCCAGCTCAGAGTGACGAGAATGAGTGCTCTTTTCAAGTTTTACTCCTTTCCGTCACGCATAAGATCACGTTGATGATTCGCACGGATGCTACGAATGGGAGCTTCCGCAACATTTACCGACTCGGTGTTCTTTTTAGAAAGCAGCGCATCGGCCGCTTGTTGTTCCGACGTTGGTAATAACCCAGGCAACCGCATGGCTGAGGTTTTTTGTTGATAGACAAACCAAGCTCTCTGAGCCATTAACTCCGCTTGTTGCTCGAGTGCCGTGTCGCCGGTTTCCTCAGCAATTTGTTTGAGCCGATCACATACTTCTTGTCGGCGCAAATACGTTTGCAATTCTTGCTTCAACTTAACAGCCAAGTCACTACGTCCAACATTGGGCGAGCTATTATCTTTTGTCTGTACCGTAGTTGGATTGGTTAATGACTGAGTAGAGGTAGTACTCGTTGATTTTTCCTTGTTGGTCAAGGATGGCTCAGCTATCTCGGATCTTCCAAAGGGCCACCAAGAATCGTCAATGGATTTCGCGATGGTTCCTTTGCGCAAGCCGTTGGTTCCACGCACCGATTGATATGTATCTCGATCTTGGGCTTGCACACCTGGCACCATAAAGGCGGCCAGCACACCAACGCCCCCTATCCACCATCGGGCTAACATCGCGTCCCCCCATACGAGTTGATCGCTCTGCCATGAACCAAACATCAATTCGACATGGTTTAGGCTTTTTCCCCTGACGACGTTGGGCCTATGACCAAAATCAAATATCTTGTCAAGACCGGATTTGTCCGTGTCAAACACCATGGTTCAATCGCTCAATCAAGATTGAGGGTGCCCAGCTAAGTAGGCCAATTATCAAAGGCGAACTAGCTTCTCATTGCCAAATGCCCCAAGTCGCCGGGTTTGCCAATGACTCATGTTCCTGAGACACTTCATCTTGATCTTTTACGAAGAATGGGTACGCCTATGTTGCTGCCATTGAACGATTGGCCATACTTGTTTGCCAGTTTCCTATCAACAGATTTTGCTGTGGCGATTGCCGGAGAGTGCATATGGAAGTCGTCAAAGAAGCTCAGAACCATGTTAAAAGTTGGATCAAAACCACCCTGGGCACTATTGCAGGTCTCATCTCAGGCGCCGTGGTCATGTGGTTTTCACCCTTATTGGATAAAGTCATTAAACCCGCTAAGCCCGTGGCCAATTTTTCCTACCAAGTCAATGGCTTGGAGGTTACTTTTGCTAACCTTTCCAGCGGGTGCGATGAAGTTCGCTGGGATTTTGGAGATGGCAGTCCTTTAGAATTCACTCCGAAAGATACCACGCAAATTGTGCACGTATACAAAAAACCAGGCAAATACAACGTGAAGCTCACCGTGCAAAACATTCTTGATCAAGTCAATGAACGATCCATATTGGTGGACATAGACAAAGCAGACCAGGCTATAGCCCAGGCACAGCCTGCCCCTGAAATCATCGACTTCCTTGTTCGGCCGCCGATTAAAGATGGACCTGTGTTTGCCCCTGCAACCTATCAATTCGAAGCCACGGCCGACAATAGTCAATTGCTCATCTGGGATTTTGGTGATGGTAAGGGGCTAACCATAGGCGAGCCGCGCGAACTTCGTATTTTCGACAAACCAGGTACTTACAAAGTCAAACTGACGGCCTTTAATGGCAAGAACCGTTCCGAGCGCACCACGACGGTGAATGTGCAAGAAGCTCCAGCCAATACCGTGCAGCTCGCTTTGCAGGTGACCGGCACAGGTCAAAAGCGAACCCAAGAAAGCCGGATCGAAAACTACTCACGGCAATTGCAGATCATGCCCAATATGGTCCGCAGCATTGATTACACGATTCGAGCAACTCCAGGCACCAAAATCGTGCGCTGCGAATTTCAAAACACCAACCTGCAAAATGTCATTCATCCGGTTTCATCTATCCTCAAGAATGGACAGGAAGCCAAAATCTCAGCAACCATCGATCCTAAAGAAACAAAGGGAATGGCGATATTGAACACCAAGATATTGCTGGTCGAGGAAAAAGTGCAAAGCCTGCCCTTGCCAACTGAGAATTTTACTTACACCGTGACCATTCCAGGACGCCAAATGATCAAACTTGCTGATCCGCAAGATCTCATCTGGTCTAATATCAATCGCCAATATCAAATGAAATTGACGCTCAACAATCAAACGGTGTGGGAAGGCAACACGCTTCCCAATGGCGTGACATTTTATGTCAATGGCAAAGCATACAGCATCGTAGCCCAGCAACGTGATAATGAAATCGAAATCCTTATTAGCCAGGGACAAATCACACTCAACCAAAAATAAGCACAAACACTCTCTACAATGAATGTTGGCCAACCATCGTGACTTCCACCTGGAATAGTCGGTTAGGCTTCGAACCTGAAGGTTGCAACATGGCGTCATCGTTTCATATACGGGTGCATCACGATCAATTTGCCTTCTGCAGCGCCCATTTCATCACTTTTGCCGGTCATCGCTGCGAGCACTTGCATGGTCACAATTACCGTGTTGCAGTTGAACTCGAAGGCCCCCTGGATGACAACCGCTATGTCTTTGATTTCATTGCATTGAAAAAATGCATGCAAGAAATCACCGGCCAGCTCGACCATCGCATGCTCATCCCCACCCAAAGCGAACAATTGCAATGCCATCACGATGTGGAAAAAGTGATCCTTACGTTTGAAACACGCACTTGGTGTTTCCCCAGGGAAGATTGTGTTATGCTTCCCGTGGCCAATACAACCGCAGAGGAGTTGGCACGCTATATAGCCTCGCAATTGCTTACGTACCTCGAACAACAATATGCTTTCAAGCCAGCGACCATTTCGGTAACTGTTGAAGAAGGGCCTGGCCAATTTGCTATTTATAGACAATCCAGCGTAAGCGGAGGGATGCTTGACTGAATTGGCGACTGGTGCAGCGGCATCATTCGCCCGTCGTGCAGGGCCGATGCTACAAGAACTCCTGCAATCCCCTCTGAATGCAATTGCTGTACTTCATCCCAGGTATTGATGCCGCCCCCTACGATCCATTCCCGTTCGGGAAATTGTTTAACTAAATGGAGGGCTGGTTGCAACCCTTTAAGCCCCATGCCAGATCCCACGAGGTGCAAATCAAGGCAAATCAGCTTGGTAATGCCCAGTTTGATGGCATAGGCGATCCAATCTTGTGGTGTCAACTTTGGAACCAAGTTTGACTGACTGACAACGCAGCCTTGCTTCAAATCCAACGAAAATACTACTCGATCTGCGCTAAGTATGGATGTAAACGCATCCAATTCACTGAGATCAGCCAAACTCTCCGTGGCAATGATTGGGATGATGTGAGGTAACGATTTCAACTTGCTTGCATCCGTTGGTCCACGCAAACCCATGTCCAGCAGAATGGTGTAGCGCATGGCTGAGAGCCTTTCGATAAACTCCCAAGCCACCCCCTGCCCTTCAATGGCGTCCAAATCGGCAACGTAAATGCAGGTTGTATGGTATGCCCCAGACAAAGCTCCAATGACCTCGATGGGATCGGTGCTTTTCGTCCAAATGCTCTGCAATGGTTGATATTCTGACCGCTTGCCACCTTTGGCTAGAACAACTTTTTGCCCTGCCACATCAATGACCGGAATGATTTTGCCTACCTTCTTAAGTCCGTGCATACACCTGCAACTACTCTACTTAAAACGACTGTCCATCATTAAAGTTAGCTAGCTTTTCCAGTTTCGCCATGATGACAAGTTTCAATAAATGAGGCAATCAATTAACCTCGACCCCGTTTTGAAATCCCGGTATGAATGTCCTGTTGTTCTCACTGAACTGAACGAGGGTAAGCCGTGAAGCAGAAATCCCGTTGGCGTCGCATTCTCAAAGTCCTGTTATTCCTGCTGTTTATCGATGGCACCATTTTAGGATTGGCTGAATGGGCTGTGTATCAATTCAGCCCGACCTACTATCGCAAGGTCGCTCGTGCACAACAATTGTCATCCGAGAAAGCTGACCATGTCAAACGCATCTTCGTGTTTGGAGAATCCACGATTGACGGGTTTCCCTATCCGGCTGAAAACACGACCGCTCATTGGTTACAGATGATCTTGAGCGAAGTAATGCCAAAGCAGATACAAGCTCAAGTTGTCAATTTCGGCAAGCCTGCCCGCTGTGCCATTCATCTCAATGATGCCCTGCAATACTCTTTGCGCTACAAACCCGACTTGGTCGTCATTTGTGTAGGTCACAATGAGTTTCTGGCTCGATCGTTGGCATTGTCCCAGAATCCAACGCATCGGTGGTGGTATTTGCATTCCAATCTGTATCGTGGCCTGTCCGACGTGGTGACCAATTTCCGCAGTCGCCACATGGAAAAAGCCGGCGTCCGACCTAATGGGGGCATACCGGTGGATGGCGCCATGTATCAAAATGTCGTTTCGCAATTTGGCGAACAAGTCGATGACATGGTGGTCCAATGCCAGCAGGCAGGTGTGCCAGTGCTATTATGTATTCCGGGCAGCAACTTGGCGTGTCGGCCTGCATTTTCCCAAGGAAAGCCACTCTCCGCAGAGCAAATAACGCAGCGTGATGCATGGCTAAATCAAGCCCAGGAATGGATCCTGCATGGCGATTCGGGCAAAACATTGCTTGATAAGGCCATGCAAATCGATCCCCATTGGGCCATGACCCATTACTGGCAGGCTCGACAAGCCCAACTCGATAACCAAACCGACTTGGCCAACACTGCTTTTGCTCAAGCCCGTGATTTCGATGCATTGCCTTTTCGTTGCCAAACGCCTTTGCAGCAAAAACTCCACTCGATCAGCAAAATGCGCGGGGTACCTTTGATCGATTTTCCAGCTATATTTCAAGCCCAATGCAACAAGCCGCCGGGTAGTGAGTGGTTCGTCGACAGCTGTCATCCTCGACCTTGGGGTCAGCATCTCATGGCGCAAACCATGGCCAAAGCCATTGCTGAACATCACTTATTGGGCCAAGGGATGTCATGGCACTGGCAACAGCTACCAACGTATGAGCAGTGCATGAACCAAATGAAGAGTCCAGCAGATGGTTGGGTGGGTCCGGAAAGAAGAGCGCTGCTTCAGTTGCTCAAAACGTCGCCCGAAGTGGCTTGGGAATTGGCACAAAAGTTACCTGCATTTTCCAAAAAACAGGATGCTGAATGGCAGATTCTTGCTTCGATTGCATTGTGGCGCTGTGGCAAAGCAAGGGAAGCCATGAAACACATGCCCGAGAATGCACCATTGCAACAGCCGCCCGACGATTGGCCGATGGAAGTCAAACAAGCATGGCAAGAACTCAGTCATGCTGCTGACAAACTATCCATGGTTCGGTCCCCTTGAGCATATCAATGTAATCATTGCAGAAAAGTATTCAGGCCGCTAATCATCGATCCTTGGTGGCAGCAGTTGCACGCTGTTTTGTTGACTGGAAGTTCGGTTAGATGTGCCCCCCAGTGGTGACCAGCCTGGCAAGTTTGTGCCCGTTGGCGATGGATTGGCAGTCACCTTGGTTGTTCGCACCGAGTCCTGTTCCCAAGGTGTGGAACCCCGAATGGTGGTAGGTTTGCCCAACCCGGCCGTATAGGCTTGATTAGTATTTTGTGGCATAGAAGTGGGCGAAGTTGCATGCGTACTCCTGACTGGCGCATCGTTCGCAGCGATTTGATGCCGCATGCCATTTCGCATCCAATTCAGCCAAGCTTCCTCGAGTGCCTCTATGCGGTCAAAGCGATAATGATTACGCAGAGCTTGATCCCAACCGTATCGTGAACCATCCGCCAGGAAGTTCAGAAAAGCTGGCTTGCTGCTTTTTTCAACTAAAAATCGAACAATCGAATACCCTTGTGCATACAACGTCATCACGTCAGCAGACGACCTGGGGTAATCCTTAAGCTCAAACAAATAGCGCAACCGAAATCCGCGACCACCTGCCAACGACTGCCGAACCAAGTCATCGTGACGGCGACGTTCCTTATCATCTTCTGAGAGAACCGAGCCGCCCTCATCCGCCCAACGCGGCAGTGGTTGCCGAAAATGGTAAGCCAAAACCGTATGGGTTATTTCGTGGGGCAATACACTATTTAGAATGCGTTCGAGATCGCCTTCGACATTCATTTCTTGCTCAAGGATGGCTCCTTGGTCGAATGCAAATGTCGTTGCTCCCCCAGGTCCTCCCATCGTAAGCTTGACATTTAATGGGCATTTCTGACCCCAAGGAGGCATTTCCTTGCCAAGCCATTCCAAAGCTTTTTCTTTACGGAAACGTTCAGCGTATTGCCCTACCTGCTGGGCAATTTGACGATTGGGAGCACGCACGATGAAGTTGGCCGTGGTGACCGTTTCGGTTGCTTCCAACCCCTCAGAAGTAAAGAAAAGGGCAGTAAGAAACAGCATCGTCCAACGCATACATCCCAATCTAACCATTCTGGGCACCTCCATTTGAGGTAAACGCACGAGAACCCCACCTTTGCTTGGACAAACAATTGTTACCGCAAAAGCAGGGCCATGCTTGAAGCCCTATGCAAGATTCTTCGGTAAGAAATGATTAAGGTTGAGTCTAGATCGAAGGTTACGATAAGGAAAAAGTCATAGACTTTTCGGAACACAACACTTCTCTAACCTGCAAAGATTGCAACTATTACAAATCGGTTCATTTGCCAGGCGTCAAAGTCAGCGTAATTTGCCCATTGGTTCCATTGTAAACTCGAACGACACCTTCCTGCCCGCCAGCTACCACGATTGTGCCATCCGAGCTCACAGTTAGGGCATATAGAAAGTCAGCATTTCCACCAAAATTGCGAATGTTCCCACCATTGTCCACATTCCAAAAACGGACCCAAGCATCCCCGCACGCCGTGGCGATTTCGGGCTTGGCGCCAATCATTTGCAACCGGGTGATTTGCCTGCCATGTCCCCCGATGGTGAGAAGTTGATCGCCTGTTTCAAAACTCCATACTTTGACGACATTATCTGCACCAACACTGATAATGGCCTTGCCATCTGCTTTCCAAGCGACATCGAGGACTTGCCCAGTATGCCCTTCAAACGTTTTGAGTAGTTGCCCTTCGGGCAGAGAAAAAGTTCTGATCAGCTTATCGGCACTGCAGGTCAGTAGCGTCTTCCCATCAGGGCTGAAACGGACACTATAAACCATATCTGTATGTGGTTGTTTCAACTCAGTGACAACATTCCCTGTCGACAAATCAAACACTTTGGCTTCACCTTCAGAAGAAGGCACGCCACTCGCGACTGCTAATCGTTTGCCATCCGAACTGATATCCAAAGCCGTTACCCGATCCATCATGCCAGCCAGGCTCTTGACCCACTTCCCGGTGACGGCGTCCCAAAGGTGAACTTGCTGAAAGTCGGCACTGTACAGCTGCTTGCCATCGGGCGAAAAGACCAGCGCTTGCACCAAGTCCAATTGAGCTTGGTTTAGTGGTTGATCCTTGCTGTCTTTGAGTTGGGGATTCACCAGCGAAAAGAGTTGTTTTCCCGATGGAAGCTCATACAGCATAAGGCCAGCGCCTTGCCCTACTGCCAGTCTGGTCTTATCGGGCGACAAAGCCAAAGCCCCTATGGGCTTCACTCGAGCAGGCCATTTGTTGAATTGCAGATTGGGTTTATCGGCAACCACTTTTTGCCCCTTGGCGCCTTCCGCAATCCACAGTTTTAGCAAAGCGAGTTCCTCCGGCGTCAATGGCTCATCATCTTTGGGAGGCATCGGAGGAGTTCCGGTTCGACCGGCCAATTTGATCAACAAACTTTCGTCAGCCTTCCCGGGCAAAATAGCAGGGCCGCTTTTGCCGCCTTTCAGCAGGCTAGCGGGATCAGTCACATCGAGCTTGCCCTCTTGCAAACTGCTGCTGTGACATACTTCACACTTGTTGCTTAAGATGGGTGCGATTTCTTTTTCGTAATTGACTGGCAGGCTTCGAGTCAAGGTCACCACCTTGAGTGGTGGCAGCGGGTCATGCAATGATTTCTTCTTATCCTTCTTATTGCCCTGGTCTTGTGCCGCCAGACACATCACCCCAAATAGTGCACAAGCAGAGATGACAAGACTTAAGCGTTTCATGTCGCATCCTGATTCATGAAAAAAGGGAAGTCAAGGGATCACCCTCAGTCAAACGAATTGGGCGATCTTCACGATCGCGCACGGATTGAGTGGGATCGATCCCCATTGCGTAATAAACAGTGGCTGTTAGATCCGCTGGACTGACCGGGTTCTCCGCTGGATGTGCTGCCATGCTGTCCGAGCGACCATATACATAACCACCACGCATTCCGCCGCCCGCCAGCACCGCGCTATAACATTGCGGCCAATGCTCTCGCCCAGCACTGTTAGCCGTTATTTTCGGATTTCGTCCAAACTCTCCTACCCATACGATCAGTGTTTCCTTCAATCGACCCGAAGCATGTAAATCGTCGAGCAAGGCTGAGAACGCCATATCGGCCGGAGGCATCAAATCATTTTTCAAGCGATTAAAATTATTACCATGCGTATCCCAAAAATTGTGATGGTCTTGATGCCAATTCACAGCCACGAATGGGACGCCGCGTTCGACAAGCCTGCGTGCCAATAGAACGCTTTGACCATGAATATTCATGCCATAGCGTTCTCGATTTTTAGGTGCCTCCTGCTGCAGGTTAAAGGCGTCGCGTACTTGTTTTGAACCTAGAGCATCCAATGCTTGCTTCTGCATGGCATCCATGGCCAACCCATCCGTCAACTCCCGCAACAACCGCGATTGACTCTCCATAGCCGACAAGAGCGACCTGCGTTGGGACATCTCATCAGGAGTGATATGAGCAGGCAACCTCAGTCCCGAAACCTGAAACCCCGCTTGGCTCGGATCACCTTGAATCACAAAAGGATCAAAGCCTCTGCCGAGCCAGCCGCCATTTTGCCCTGGTGCCTGTCCGCCTGGAGCGGCAGGATGCATTACCGTCCAAGGCAACGTAATGAAGCCAGGTAGTGGATTCGGGTTCGGACGCATTTTGAGCAAGTAAGACCCTAAATGGGGCCAATCCTTGCGTGAAGGTGGATCAGCATCGGATGGAAACTTGGGAGCATGCCGCCCCGTCATCAAATGATGGACACTGGATAAGTGTGCAGGGTCCTGATGGGTCATCGATCGAATGATCGTATATAAATGCGCCTGACGAGCCAACCGCGGGAAATGCTCGCTGATATGTATGCCTGGAACCGTTGTGGCAATCGGCTTAAACTCACCGCGAATTTCCGCAGGGGCGTTAGGCTTCAGATCCCAGGTTTCCAATTGCGAAGGCCCACCCCACATAAACAGAAAAATGCAAGATTTCGCTTGCCCAAATCCACTCGGATTACAAGCTGCCTGTGAAACCGTTGGCAGAAGGAGCGGTCCAAATCCGCTCGTAAGCAAGCTCAAATAGCCCGCTTGCAGAATATCTCTTCGAGTCATCGGACCAGAGCAAAATGGAGTTTGCACCTTCACCATTGCAGCTCCTGTTTGTTAAACCAAATAAGCCTTCCGACGCTCATAAAAACTGGCTGATCTTTGGAACGAATACGTTTCTTGGCGGTGAACCCAGGGTTGCCTTGGCGCGAGTGTCAGCATGGCATTTTGCTTTGCGGGAGCCTGGTCTTTCTGCTGCTTAATCGCAATGGGGGGAAAAACCGTAACTTTGATTGGCCGAATGGGCACGGTAGCCAGCACGGGTGGTTTCTGCGGGTTCTTGGGATCTTTATTAAATGGCACATTGGCACTGGCGAACATCGTCAGTGTGTATTCTCCGGGTGGAACATTGGCAGGTATTTGTATCGTTAAAGCAACTTCTGAAACATTGGGCGCCACGCCAATAGGTGCATTGTTGCCATTAAAGACGGCGTTCAACGGCATATTCAATGCTGCAATCGTGATCGGTACATTGGCCTCGGGCCGATTTCGATGGACGTTGAGTTTTAATGGAATGGCTCCACCAACGGGTACGCTCACCTCATTCATTTCTGGCTCAATGGTAAACGGGTCGGGCTCACGCACCGACAGACATATTTCTTGACTTAAACGACTGCGCGATGGGACACCATTTGGCTCCGCAGGATTGGGCCAGATGTAACATCCGCCTTGGGCCCAACGCGTCACTTCTTTGCCATTGATTAAGGCCGTACCCTTGATCCGGATCGGCCCATCATAGGCCGGGGCATCGGCAGCGGCGGATATTACCAAAACGGCTTGCGGTGCACCTGGGTTTACTAATTGCGGTGTGCATGTGACACCTGGAGGCAGCAGCTCCGCACTCAATTGGATAGGACCACCAAATGCATTCATGCGATAAACATACACTTCAAGATGCCGCAATCCTCCGCGCGGCACATGCAAAGCACCAGGGCTTTGAATGTAATGGTCAAGAACCGCCAAGCGAAAATCTTGCTGATCGGGTTGTAAGCTAAGGCGATAAACGGCTGAAGCTAAGCGAGCTTCAAAGTTGTTGCGGGCACCCACCATGATTTCATACAAACCATCCACAGGTAAACCGATGCGAACCTTTGGATCCTCAGTCCGAGCGAAGAACCGCAAGGGAGCATAGGCTTCAGGGTGATCATCGAATTCACCCAATGATTGCTTGTTGTCAGGTCTGCGAATCTCGAAATACAAGTCAAGTGGGGCACCTAACCGATCGGCATAGCCTTCAATAATGACGACTTGGCCGGCCTTTCCTTGAAACCGATACCAATGCTGCTCTTTTGAGTGTGCAAAGCGCCCTGCAACTTCACAGGGGAATGGAACCGTTTGCGCTTTCTCAGCCGCTGTATTCCCGTTCGTTTGAATAACCACTGGAAAGATTGTGGAGCTCAGAACGACGCGATTGGACCATCCGTTGGGCGCTTGCAGTTGATAATCGAAACCATCGAAAAGTGCCTGTCGCGTTGGCATCAGGGTATGTCTGAATGATGGGCTAGCACCAGCTGGCGGATTAGGGCAAGCCAGTTTTGTGGTCCATTTCTCTAACGGCGGTTGAAAGCCACGGATGGTGGGATCAGGTTGGCTACCTGGGAGGTTGCAACCCCAAAGGGTTACTTGCGTTTCCGTGCCTGCCTGGATTACCGGAGGAAAAACGGTTTCGATCCATGGGCCTGTGCTCACGGTCAAGCGATAATAATGATAGGCATCGCCAAACACATGACCAAATTGGCACAAGCGAATAACATATCGGCCATCGATCTCAGGAGTGAAAGTAAGGGACAAATCACTATCATCGATCGCTCTTTCCGTAGCAAGGAGTTTCCCCGATGGATGATAAAGACGCATTTCTGGGTCTAACAGGCTATCGATGCTTTTGCCCTGACAAATGATGATAAGTCGCTGGCCTTTTTTGGCATCGAACTGGAAATAGTCCACATCCACATTCGAGGCAATCGTGCCGTTCACTGTGGTGTCAAGCGTGATCAACTGAGCTTGGGGCACATCGTTATTCGGTTCCTTCTCCATGACCTCTGGACATGCCCCGACGGCAAAGACGCGGGGATTGCTGATTCCATACTTGCCAACAACCCGCACATCGTGCAAGCCCACTGGAGTATTCGCGGCAATGGTTATGTCGAATTGATTGGGCAGAAACTGTCCAGGCTTGGCAGGGTCTGGAACAAGTTTGGCACTCAACCCCGGATGGCTAAAATGCAAACTGCGTGCTTCTTCTAAATCAATCCCTGCAACCGTAACGCGAACAACCTTACCGAGTTGTCCACCACATGGTGAAATAAGAAACAACCGAGCATGGGGCAACGTCGCGGGCTGCGCATGCACAGCATAGAACCAAAACAACCCCAAACAACATACCCACCCCGTTTTTAAGCATCCATGAAACATATTGGATGGCCCCTTTACAGGAGGTTCGCCAGTCTGATCCTCAAATACGACGTCAAAATGTTCGCAGAAACGTATTGCGTTCGGTTTGTGTTTTCTATTGTTACTTATGGCAGGCTAAGGCGTAGGTCCTAGCGAGTTAAGCACAGGTCTTATGCAGTAAGACCTCGGGTAGGTTTCATTTATAGCGTAGCGAGCATACCGGTGTGAAGCAAGATCGAAATGGCAAACTGTTTCGTTGTCAAGGAAGGGGTTAATGACTCACTTCTGGCCAGAGGGTGTCAATTTCAGTGTATGAGCGACACCGACTGGCCATATGGGGGTGGCTTTGCCGTCACGCCATTCGACGAGCAAGTCCCGATAGTGGGACGACATGGGATGGCCGCTCTCACCGCCTGGCATGTGCAGGTAGCCTGTTGACCAGTCTCCAACTTTAACTCCCATGCGCATGCTTGCGCCAAACTTTGGTCCTTGAATGCGTGGCATATCGTGCTGTGCGCCAAACCCTTGCCAAGATGGCCAATTCATCCGTTCCGCCAAGATTTCTGGCAAGGCTGCACTCAAGGGATGCCGAAAATGGACTTCATTCACTTTCCCCCAAGTGGCTTGGGCTAACGATTGGCCATTGGCCGTTAGTTTATGCAATGCACGCTGCAGCGCTTGTTGAAGCATAGCATCCCAAGAGGCATATGAAGCATCGAGCAAATGCATGGGCTTATCTAGCACAAGCCGCCATACAACCGCTTCATAATTAGGTAAAAAGTAATAGTTGAAAGATCTGTCCATTTCAAGGCACGGCTTTACCAATGGAGCTAAGACAGCGCTCAGCACTTGGTCACGAAAGCGTTGGACAACGGTCATGCCCACTGCATCCGGCGTGGCTCGTCCATTCCATTTTTCAACAATTGCTTGCGCTTCGGAATGTAAGCCGTCTTTCTGGTCTTGCATGGCTGATAACGTGGTCAGCAACAATTGGCGCCATCGCTGCAACATGAGCGCACGGTCGTCCAATTGTATTTCACGCAAGTCCTCCACTGTCAATTGGCCTTTGGCTAATAAATCATCTCGCAATTGCAAGGAGCGAAAGGGTAAGTCGTAATCACCGATGCCTAATTTGGCCAGGTTGGCTCCACCCACTTGGCGTGCATTCGCGCTCCAAAGCCGCCCCGAAGTTGGCTGAACCACGCGCGGTGCTTCTTCTGGAGCGTAATAGCCATCCCAACGACATCGCCCATCCCGCCAACTTTGTGGCAGTCGGCCATCAAAGCCGATTCGTTTGGGGATCCTCCCGAGGATGGTCCAAACGATGCGTCCGTCAGCGCCGGCAATAAGGATGTTCTCTTGCGGTCCACCAGAGCGATTGGCAACCGTTACGGCTTCATCGACGCTGCGTGCGGTCATCAAGCCGGTCATGTCTAGATTGACACATTCCATATCATAGGCACACCAGCGCAACACCCGCTGCCTCTTTTTATGATCCAGATCAAAGACAGGTCCCCATTTAGTCTCATAAACGAAGACTTTGACATCTTCACCGCCTTTAACCTTGATGGTTTCCTCATGCTGTTCCAACAATTCACGTCCGGATGGCGTGAGGTAGACTTGCGGGTTTTTGTCGTCAATATCCAGCCAAATGTAATCCAGCCAATCCGCATGGGAATTGGTGTAACCCCATGCAATCTCATCGTTGCTACCCACCACCAGAACGGGCCCGCCTGGCAAAGTGACTCCAGCCGCTTGGCGTTTTTTCTCTGAACGTTTCGTGTCAGGCCACTCGATGCGAACCATGTACCAGATGTTCGGAACGCGGTGTTCCAAATGCATATCATTGGCCAACAGGGCTTTGCCATCGGCAGTGAGGTTTCCAGCAACGGCAAAGGCGTTGCTGCCGCCGACATGAACGGGTTCCAGGGCGTGCTCGATTCCAATGGCCAGGGGTTTTTGGAGGCGCAGGTTTATTTCCTTCGCATCGGGCAACGGCGGAGGTGGCAACATGACACCATCCAATGGAGCATCCCATGGACTCCCGGGAAAACTCAGAAACTGATACAGACTCGCGGGCAGTGTATCATGCATCAGGCTCATGGTCGATTCAACATCCATTGCCCGATGCTGTAGATTCAGAAACATCATGTACAACGTGAGCAGACAGTCCTCAGGTTTCCAGGGAGATGGCTCAGACTGCAAGAGGAGGTATTCCAGAGGTGGTTGCTGCAACTGGCTCAGACCTTGATTCACACCTTGAGTGTAAGCTTCGATGGTCGCTTTTTGTTCAGGAGCAATTTGCAACAAAGCTGCTCGGGCACGCTGCCGAAAGCGATGCACGCGAACACTCTTATCCATGTTCATCACTGCCCCATTGGGACCTGCCCCGAGGATTTCAGCCATCTCACCGGCGGTGTACCGCCTTTGCAAGTCCATTTGAAAATAGCGTTCTTGAGCGTGCAACCAACCCATGGCAAAGGCCATGTCTGTCAGGTTTTGGCAATGGATCGTTGGTACTCCAAATTGATCGCGTGTGATTTCCACAGTGGCAGAAAGGCCTATCACTTGATGTTCGCCGTCCATAGCCGCCAGGCTGCCCAAGATCAAATGCCTGATATACCAGATGCCCCCCGCCAACAAAATAACGATCGTCAGTACCCCGTAGACCAGCACTCTCAGCCAGCGGCGCTTGGGTTTTTGGGGAAGTGACTCCGTTGTCGTTGCCATGCTTGCATCCGTTTGAAAAGGTATCGTGTTAGCGCCAATAGCGGAAAAGTAGATCACCCACTAATTCTATCCCGCGAGCGAAAAGCAAAAGGAGCCAGAGCAAACCCAACCAATGGGTCAACCCATCAGCCACAAGCTGCTCAGCATTCGCATCGGTTTGGGCATCCGCTGCACGCGTTGCCATTGGCAAAAGGATTAGTCCGAGCATGGCAGGAAAGAAATAGCGAATTTGAACCCCGACCAGCCCCACTTGTCCTACTTCAGAGTTGGTCAGATACATGATCAAGCAAATAGATAAGATGACCAAAACAGCATGCATCAGAGCCAGAAACATTAGCCCAAGCCAAGACAGCCACTTGTCTTGAAATTGCTGTAACCACATTGGGCTGCGTTCACTGAAGTCGGTCAACAAGGCCAGCAATAAAGAAATGTAGATTAGCAATCGATAGCGCTCATTCAATACGGTGTCGAGCCATCCTAAGGGCTGATAACATTCATCGATGACCTGGTCAGAGTAAGTCAAACGGTCGCTGACGGAGCGTAAAAAGATCTTTTGTCCTTGCCAGGTCTTGAAAAAATCGAGTTGTTTCCAAATCTTTTCGGCAACTTGCGGGTCCGATGCAGCAATCTGTTTTAATCCTATTTGCATCACCCACCAACCCACGGTAGGAAAAAGGACGCACGCTACGATGAACCAAACGGGCTTGTAGGGAATGCGTCGCCATGGCAAGGCGATGATCGGAAAGAGCGGCAAGAATGTCGGCGGCTTGGCCAATGTCACCCACCAAGCGACGAGCCATAACAACACATGACAGGCCATGGTGGGTCGTTGTCTTACTCGAATAAACAGGAAGAAAGTGGCCAGGGTTCCCAAGATATTCAACGTATCGCTCGTCACCACGACGATCTGCTGCAAAAAAAGCGGAAAGGAAATGACGAGCAGCAATGTGTAGCTTAACCAATGATTGGCAGCGGCCCAGAAAAGCAAGACCATGAGCACGAGTATGGGCAACACGCGACATGCATAGTAAAACGTTAACGCTTGCCCCATCGTTTGAACCGTGGGGAACATGCAAGAGACCAGTGCAACCGCTGGATACGTCAACCGATTGGCGTAGCCAACGTTCACTTCTGCTTGCTCATTCCCCTCCTGTGCAGCCAGGGATCGCATCAGGCCTGCATCAAACGGGATATCACCACGCCAGCGGAGCGGTAATGCGTTTAAGGCATCGGGCAAATAATAGAGTGCCGTTTCTTGCTTGCCGAGCCATCGGTGTTTGGACAAGGCAGCTTGCCAATGGCGATTTTCATCAGGCCCCTGAAAAGGAGGCAAAAGCACTGCCAACACCAAGGCTGTTGTGCCAATGCCGATTACGATGAAATGTTTCGGATCGCTCAACCACTGTTGATTGGGCCAGCGTTTATTCGCTAAACGTGTTAACGCCAACAAGATTCCAGCCATGCCGAGCCAGGGCACCCATTCCACCCAGGCAAGCAGTGCGTCATTTTGCTGAGTTCCTTGCTGCTTCAATTCAATGCGGTCTAACTTCCAATCCACGGGCCCCTGCCATTGCAAAGCCACCCGATTGGCTTGGGCTGGAATGATCCAGCGATAACGGAATTGCTCCCCTTTTATGGTGTCGTCGCGAGGTGCTACTCGTGCTTGTATGAACTGATCGTATTCCAGGTAATCATAAGAACGGACATCCCAAGTATAAAACAACCGCAAATGCTCTCGTGGAAACGGTGCCTGATTAGCAGCAGATATTAGCTCTACCTCACCGAAGTGCTCACCGGGTTTGGCTTCCCAGACCAATGTTGCCAGGCCATGCCCTTTGATGGAGATGGTTTTTCCATCTGAACTGAAACTGACATCACCATAAGTTTGCGGATGAAGTTCGGTCCAAGTTAGAAACGACTTGCGCTGCCAGGTATCTTTCCTACTCCATGTGTTAGGCCAAAGGTGAATCACCGCGAGGCAAAGACATATCCAAACGAGCCAGCCAAAGCATTTGATGCTTCTTTGTAAATTCATGCTTTATAGTCCCCTCTTAGTCACATTCGAGGGTTTCTGCTGCCAGCGCTGCAATTGCTTACTGACCTCGGCATAAAATGAAGCCGGTGGTGCCTCGTGGCCCGTATCTGGAACTGCGTACCACACTTTGTTATTGGTCTTAGCCAACGCGTAAAGCACCTTGCCCATCTCCATGGGAACCAACGAATCCGTTTCACCATGGCCGATGATCAAATGGCCTTCATATCGTTTCAGCTTGGATAGATTATCAAACTGCGTCCGCACCATGTAGCGGGCTGGGAAGAAGGGCAACGTTTTTTGGGCCATGTCTGGAATACTTGTAAAAGGGGCGAAGAGAACGAGAGCCTGGTGTGGGTTTTGCATCGCCAATTCAACTGCAATGGCTGCGCCGAGAGACTTCCCATACAGCACTATTTGTTGCGGCGAGTACTGTTGTTCTTTCGTCAACCAGTCATAGGCAGCCTGACCTGCAGCGTAACACCCTGCTTCATCCGGTGAGCCACTGCTTCGGCCATATCCAGGATAATCGATAATCAGCACGGCATAACCCTGACGCTGCCAATCCACAATGGCCCAATGACGATGGCTTAAATTGCCCGCATTGCCATGAAAGTAGAGAACGACTCCTTTGCTCTTCTCAACCGGACACCACCAAGAATGCACTTTCTCTTGCTTACCGTGGAGTGTCACGGCATGCCAAATATCGATGGCTTTCAATCCGGTTGGTTCCTGCCAATCCTTGGATGATGTTGTCGGGAAATAAATGAACTTATTTTCAAGAAACATAAGCAATACCATCGTAAACACATAAAATGCTGCAATGAACGACATTTCCCTGAACGCTACGCGTGCACGTCGTTCTTTAGGCAATTGGCGGATACGTCGGATCAAATCGAGTAGGAACAAGATCAAGACCGCTATCCAGAATATTAATGGCCAACTCATCAATTAGCTCGCTCATTTCGCGATCGATTGTCTTTGATTGATTATGCTATTCATCATCCTGCAGTTCGTGTTTGGGATCAATCAAAACTGGAACGATTCGATATGGATTCATCTTGGGATGTTGTCGTTGTAGGAGCGGGGCCGGCTGGACTGTTTGCAGCCACACATGCGGCGGAAAGAGGCTCACGGGTATTGCTGTTGGAAAAGAACCATAAACCCGGCGTTAAAATCCTGATGTCCGGCGGCACCCGCTGCAACCTGACGCATGCCACGGATCGCAAAGGTATTGTGGAAGCCTTTGGCAAACAAGGTCCTTTCTTGCATTCGGCTTTGGCTGAGCTGGGACCGAATGAATTGATTCAATACGTGGAAGCAGAAGGCGTGGCAACGAAAGTCGAAGCAACGGGAAAAGTGTTTCCTTGCAGCAATAAATCCAACGATATCTTGCAAGCTATCCTCAAGCGGTTGCGGCGAAGCCAGGCTCAGCTGATCTTAGGCGAGCATCTCGTTGATTGGAATCCAATGCCAGAAGGAATGCACTTGGTTACTTCCCAACGCGCATTGCTAACGCGCAATGTTATTTTAACAACTGGTGGTCAATCCTATCCTGGGTGCGGCACCACAGGAGATGGATACCCATTGGCATCCAAACTGGGTCACTCCATTATTGCTCCACGTCCCGCTTTGGTCCCGTTGCTAATCCGTGAAAAATGGAGTCGTGAATTATCCGGAATGACCCTGCCAGATGTACAAGTCAAAGTGATTGCTCGAGACCTACAGCCCAACACGCTCATTACGAAGCGGGGTTCCTTTCTATTCACCCATTTTGGTTGCTCAGGACCAGTGGTTTTGAATGTGAGCGGAACGGTCACCTTGCTCAACACCAAAGCTCAACTTGAACTCGAGTGCGACTGGCTGCCCGAAAGACCTGAACACCGATTGCACGAGTGGCTGAAAGACTGCTCGCAAACGCAAGGCGGGGCAAGCATTGCAAGCACGTTGGCCGAAATCCTACCTCGCCGACTTGTCGAAATGCTCTGTTGGCAAGCGAACCTCGCATCCGATCGTCGTTGGGCGGGGTTGAATCGCATGCAGCGCGAGCAATTAGTAAGGACCTTGAAAAAAACGCGCCTGACAATTTGCGGAACGCTGGGTTTCAACAAGGCGGAGGTAACTGCAGGTGGCATTGCGTTACCGGAAATAGATGCACGCACCATGCGCAGCAAACGATTTCCACCAGCGCTCTTTGCAGGCGAACTGCTCGATTTGGACGGTCCCATTGGCGGTTACAATTTTCAAGCCGCTTTCAGTACGGGTTGGTTGGCAGGCATGCTCAAAACGTAATGCCTACCCTGCCTTTTTCAAATATTCATGGGGTAAAAACCGTTCGGGGTTCTTTTCAAAGACTTCGCAGGCTTCGTGAAAATCTTCCGGTCGGCCAATGTCCATCCAGGTTCCCCGGAAATCATAAGACCGTGCTGGAACATTCATTTCGAGCATCTTGTACATCAGTTGATCAAAGCCGAAGGGCGTATCATCGGGAATCAGGTCGAGTATTTCTGGATTCATGACATACACGCCCATGCTACATGGAAAGTGCAACGTCGGCTTTTCCCGAAAGCCAATCACTCGGCCATGCTCATTGGTGTCCAGAACACCAAGCGAAATGTTCACAGGCTTTTGGTAAGTGGCTATGGACAACGGTTCCATACCAGCTTGATGCCACCTGAGCAATTCAGCGAAGTTCAGGTCCGTCAGCAAGTCTCCATTCATGACCATAAAGGGTTTATTCAAACCTGAAACAAGCTTGACTGGCCCCATGGTGCCTAAGGGCTGTTCCTCAGCGACATAGCCAATGCGCACACCCCATTTGCTGCCATCACCGCAGCAGAGTTTGATCATTTCACCCAAGTAACCGATGCTGATCGTCAGGTCACGAAAGCCCTGAGCAGCGAGTTGACGTATAACAATTTCAAGAATCGGCATGCCCCCGACGGGCATGAGCGGTTTGGGTAGTACTTTGGTGTATGGGTATAGCCGTGAGCCTTTGCCGCCCGCTTGAATGATGACTTTGGTATTCATCAGCGTCCATGCCTCAGTTTCGTAATATCCATTCCGACTGTGGTTCCAATCAAACGGTGTATTCATTCGGTCGATACAAATGCAGGTGTTCTTTGACAAAACCAGCCATGGCTTCCAGACCTGCTTCCAAATCAACGCGCGGTGCCCAGTTCATGACTTCTTTGGCTAGTTGGTTGCCAGCGATCAATGTCCACACTTCGCTTTGCGGGGGCCTTTGACGCTTTGCTTCGGTGACGATGGGAACTGTTCGGCCCACGACCTTCATCGCCAAATCCGCGATCGTACCGATGGTTTCGCCACGTCCCGAACCAGCGTTGATCACTTTGCCCAAAGCTTCCGTGCATTCAGCAATCTTCAAAAAAGCTTCAACGGTGTTGCTGACGTAGTTCATATCGCGAATGGGGGAGGTGTCGCCAATATGCAACTCAGGTTTACCCGCCAGCAGTTGGGAGAGAATGGTGGGAATAACTGCACGGGCGGATTGACGCGGACCAAAAGTGTTAAAAGGTCTGAGCGTGGTCACCGGTTGGGCAAAACTGAGGTAAAAACTTTCTACCAACTTGTCGGCAGCAATTTTACTGGCACTGTAAGGCGATTGTCCTTGCAGCGGATGCGCTTCATCGATGGGTGTGTAACGGGCTGTGCCATAGCATTCACTGGTGGAAGTGTGCACCATACGCGGTGTCTTGTGCCAACGGCAAGCCTCCAAGACATTCAAAGTCCCCACCACGTTGGTTTGCACATAGGCAGAAGGAGCAACATAAGAAAATGGAATCGCAATCAATGCTGCCAAGTGAAAGACGACATCGCAGCCTTCCACGGCTCGCAGCATGAAGTGAGGATCAACCACATCCCCAGACCAGATTTCCATTGCTTGTACGAGATGGCGTTCAGCATATTCCAGGTTGCTGCGATGGGAGCGGGAATCATAATGCAGCAGCGCTCGGACCTTAGCGCCTTGTCGGACCAGTTCTTCCGCCAAATGCGAACCAATGAAACCTGCTGCCCCAGTAACGAGAACGGTTTTTCCCTGCCAGGCCATTTAGCCTACCTCTACGGAACGGAAAGTCACCAACGCGTGCCTGTGAAGATAGTCAAATGACGTATTTTTGCAACCTCAGGTGGGGCTTTGCTCATGCGTGATCATGGACGAAGTAAAAATCATTGCTGAGAAAATGGCCCGATACCAGTCCAACGAAAAATCAACTGCATAAATCAACTATTTCGATTTCAACAGGCTACTCGATCACTTAGATCCTTTGTTCCAAGCATCCCCAAAAGTGCTTTCTTGGCGCAAGACCAGACCGAGTTTGAATTTACAATTGGTGTCTGTCTTTTCCCTGCACAGCTCACCTGTTAATCTGAGAAGTACATTCTCTGAATGAATCGAGGTGGCGCATGGCTGACGTTATCATGATTGTGGATGATGAAGATTCGGTTCGTCAAACATTTTTGGAATGGCTGCAAGGAGAATTGCCCGGCGCCCAGGTGTTCACGGCCAACGATGCAGCGACAGCGCTGCGTTTGGCCAATGAACAGACAGTCGACCTGGCCGTTATCGATTGGAATCTGGGGGCCGGGCAAAATGGCCTGCAGTTGCTCGAAGATTTGCATGTCTTTCAGCCCGATATCGTCGCTATCTTAGTCACTGGCTATGCCAATCAGGCAACTCCCTTAGATGCCTTGCGGATGGGTGTACGTGACTACCTGGATAAAGGCAGCGCATTGACCCGCGCTTCATTTCTCCACACAGTTTGCAAGCAGTTGGATCGCATTCGTCCCATGAAAGTGCAAAAGCAGTTGCAATTGCACCTGCAACGCTTTCAGGAAGCTGTTGAGCAGGTGCTTTCGTTGAACCGTGCGGTGGCGCATCAACCATCGTCATGGTTAAAGGATGACCTGATTCATGAATTGCTGAATCATTTATGCCGTTTCACGGGTGCTGTCGAAGGCTGTTTGATCCTACGTCAATCACAGTCGTTATCCCCTGCTGAACCAATAGAAGAAATCCATTACTGGACCTTGAACAAACCCAAGCAAACTTGGCCGATCCCATTCAGACAATCCCTGGCTGCGACCATCGCGACCTTGCAACCTTCTATCGTGATGACGGACATAGCAGTGCAATTGTCGCAGTCTGAAATCAAGCTGACTCCGCTCGAAGAGCAGTACGCACATGTGCTCGGGCTAGGTATGGATATTGGTTTACAAACATTAGCCATCGTCGAATTGTTTGCAAGCCACAAGACAAGCAGTGACAAACACAATGTCTTCAGCCCAAATGCGAAAAATGACCTGCAACAATTCCAACCGCTCATGCAATCGATGTTGCGTCAATGGCTAACCGCCCAATCAGGCCAGCAACTGCTATTGAACACCCTCGAACACGCATTGGCAGTGAGTCAAACGTTGAACCCTCAGAGCGTCAAAGACCAGCACCAGCTACGCCAACAAATCGTTTACAGCCTGCAGGCCAGTCCATTCAAAGAACTAGCCACGGATGAAATAGTCCAACTCACGGATCAAATTCAATCGTTGGTGCAAAAGCATGGCCAGGAAGCAATCCGTTTTTGTCAAAAGTTAATCACGGAGTTGGATCGATTGCTGATGTCGTGGTCGCGTCATGGATTGGAGGATTTCAAGTCATGATGGCGGAGTCTGATCGCCGTTTTCTCGGATCTGATCCACCGCATTGGCGCGATCCGGCATGGCTGAAAGAGCAACTGCGTCTATGTAACGCTTTGGGGCAAGGCACCCGCGTTGGCATTGTGGACACTGGCATAGAACAATCCATTCTGGAAGCACGGCAACAGCAAAGAGGCTACTCTATGCCGCCTGTTCATGGAGTTATATTTCATCAAGCCAAAAGTCCACCAAGTCCGTATCGCGGCTTGGCCAGCGCTCCTCATGGGACCACTGTGGCCGATATAATTCTGCGAACCGCTCCCCAGTCGCAGCTATTCTCAGCCGACATCTTTGGCATGACTGGCACGCCCGATGTCGAATTGTTAGTAACAGCCATACGTCATTGCGTGGATGCCTGGCAATGTCAGGTCATTAATCTCTCATTGGGGGTGGTGGATGCTCAGTTAACTTCTCCTCATCGTCGCCAATTATTGCTGCGCACCATCGAGGAATGCTATCATCGCCAAATCATAATCGTCGCGGCAGCGCACAACGACCACCCCACAACCAGAAGCTACCCTGCCGTTTTTTCGCCGCCGCTATTGTCTGTGGAAAGAGGTGTCGCCCTGGAAGAAGATCAGTTTGCGTATGTCGCCCATGAGGGTATTGAATTCGCGGCTGTCGGCCGTGGTTATTTTGGCCCCTTTTGCATGGAACCTGCCAACAGTTGGGCGGCCCCGCACGTTAGCGGTTGGGTGGCTTGCTTGCTTTCTTGGCTGCCCGACTTGCAACCGTTTGAAGTGAAAACTCTGCTTTATTGGCTGTCAAAAGAACGAGCTGATAGCAATCTGAAAAAAGCCAATGCAAGATGATGGCCTAACTCATGCATTATCATTGCAAATGCTATGGGTCAAATCTTGTCCTACTCAAGATCCGTCGTGGAAAAACTCTCACTTCCGTTACGAGTTATTAAACTTGCCATGACGCGTATATCGATGCGCGTATGGACAAATCGTACCGAGCCGTCTGCAAAGAGCGTATTGACGCCTGTTGTGTGAAAACTGTAAGGCTCTGTGTTGTTGGTACAATTGACAGCGCAATTGGCAGCGGGATTGCCCGAAGCTGGCTTGATGCCGTTCGGCATGGAACCTGTCAAGAAATGCTCATTGCTTCGATCAGCCCAACCACCGCCAGGCACGCGATTGCCATTAATGGCCAATAATTGTTGACGAAGCTGATAGAGATCGGGCCTGCCAGCACTTTCAGTAATGACCAGGGTATTCGAAGCGCCATCCTCAATGTCGGACATTTTCACGAGTTGATTTCGGCGAATACTTGATATAGGCGACGTGACCCCAACCACCAACATGGCTCCACTGTGCCCCCAGGAAGTGACATTAGGCGGTAGCGTAAACCCTAACCATGTGGCCAAGCCTGTATTCAGCCCGTTTAAGACCATGTAATCCATGGATGATGTTTCCCAATTGGAATAGCCATCGCTTGAAAAAACATCGTGACGAAATTGTGGATGAACCGATGGGCAGGTAAACACACTCAGATCGGTGCGAATGACAGTGGCGTTGAGTGGATCGCGAAAATCGACATCACGGTGATATTGGGCAAAGACAGGCTGCTGATCCAAATAGGGAAGCAGAAAAACGGCCCAACCATGAGTGATAGCACGGCCGCTTGGGGTTACATTCGCTGGTACGTTTAACTTTGGAAATGCACCATCAACGCCCCCTGGCGGCAATGTGCCTTTATCCGTGTGGTAACCAATGATGGCCTGGCCAATTTGCCGGCAATGATTGCTGCAGCCTGCAATGTTGGCTGACTCCCGCACCTTTTGAATTGCGGGGAACAGAATAGCCAACAATAGCACAATAATGCTGATGACAACCAAAAGTTCAATAAGAGTAAAAGCTACGCGCGAACGAATGGTTTTCATGACTTGTACCATTTGCATTGGGTGAGTAATACTGATGAATTATAGCATTTGACTAAGTTACTCATTTTAAAGACTTGAAAGATAAACTATAGACCAGGGACGAAATGTATCGATTGTGCAAGCAGGCACCCATACACGTGATAAGATTTTCATAGATATCGCTATTTCGACTTTTGTGCTCGATTCATGATAAGTTCCATCATCAAGCGTTCGGATCCATCAGCGTTGATCGCGTATTGTCGATGAACCAAACGTTGGTCGTTTTGATCGAATTTCGTCACAGTGCGTGTGCGCGGCTTGGTTGCTTCGCCGAGATTCTCGCTGAACAGGATGATTTCTACCCCATTGAATGGGGGCTGGCTTTTGCGAAACGAAAAACGGGTTGATCGTGAGTCGAGCCAGCAGCTTGTAAATTGATCTTTTTCAGCTTCGTAACCAATGAGCCCGGTACCTGTCGTTACCTGTCCCTCACTTTCAAAAGAAAAGTCCGATTGCAGGAAGCGCCCCTCATGGATCATTTTTTGCGATGCGGTTCCTTTCAATCGAACAGGTGAGCCCGAGCGCGGGTGAAACGTTTTCTCGACATCCCATTGCCCCTCCATGCGCACAAGAAATTGTTGACCTTTTCCCGGCGCAGAGCGTGGTTCAAAGGAAGATTGTGGATCCTTACGCGGAGGTTGGTTCTGAATGGCAGACCCAATGCAAGGAAGCACACAAAGCAACCATAGACAAACAAGCCTGCTCTTGCAATGCATGACATGTCTTTCAATTGTTTATGCTTTAGGAAGATTTTTTCGTCTGTGCCGCATTCAAAGCATCCACGAAGCGCATGCGTAAGTCGAAAAGCAAGCCCTCTAAAGTACTGCTTTCATCACTGCTTAGGTTGCCTTTGGTTTTCTGCTCCAGCATTTCCAGCAAATCAATGTGAAACTTCGCTTCTCCAAGATTCACTTCTTTTTTCTTAGTGAATGGATTTTCAACGAACCCAAGACCCATGAGTGCCTGTGAGGCGAAGCTGGAAATTAACATGGCGAACGTTGGCTGCCCGAAAGATCGAACGCTCTTTTTCTCCTGCTGTTCACGCTCGAGCGCAGCCGCCAAGGCCTCTTTTTCCTTTTGGGCTTCTTCTTTCCAGTCTTCATCGACAATGATTTTTTTATCTTCAGCCATTAGCGTTCCTCACTTCGATGTGCTTCTTGTGTTCGCCCATCCATCAACACATCAGGCCATTTTGGCTTGCATGTCGCTGCGTCCGCGATTCGGTGCCGGGTCCGACTTACGCCCTTCCTTGCGCTGCATACTGGCGCGCACAAATTCGCGGAACAGGGGATGGGCTTTGGTTGGCTTCGATTTGAATTCAGGGTGATATTGCACAGCTACAAACCAAGGATGATCTTGCAATTCCATCACTTCCACAATTTCACCATCCGGACTGACGCCAGAAGCAATAAAGCCTGCAGCCGAAAATGGCTGACGATAGCGACTGTTGAATTCATATCGATGGCGGTGACGCTCTTCAATATAGGACGAATTGTAAGCTTGCTGCGTCTTGGTATTGTTCGTCAAGACACAAGGATACGCCCCTAGCCGCATGGTGCCGCCCTTATCCGTCACGGAATGCTGCTCATCCAGCATGCAAATGACCGGGTGTGGTGTTTTTGAATCAAACTCCGTGCTGTTGGCGTCCTGCAATCCCAAGACATGACGAGCAAATTCGATTACAGCACATTGCATGCCTAGGCAGACTCCAAAAAATGGTATCTGCCGGGTGCGCACGTAGCGAATGGCTTCGATTTTCCCTTCGATGCCACGGTCGCCAAAACCTCCTGGCACAAGCACGCCATCGACTCCGCTCAGTACTTTCTCAGCACCTTCCTTTTCCACGTCCTCTGCATCAACTTTGCGTACCGTGACACGGCACCCCATGGCTATGCCTGCATGATCGAGTGCTTCATAAATGGATTTGTAGGCATCATGATGTTTGACATATTTACCCACAACCGCAATGTTGACTTCACTGTTTGGGTTCATCACACGGTTGAGCATCTGCCGCCACTCGTTGAGATCCAATGGCCTTGCTTTGGCTTGCAAACCAAGCTTTTCAATGATCAGCTCATCCAAGCCATTTTCGGCTAAGCTTAAGGGCACTTCATAGATGCTGAATTCCTTGTCACGTTCTTCGATGACGGCCCGGGTTTCGACATTGCAAAACAAGCCAATCTTCTCGCGCATGTCTTGCGACAACTCACGCTCCGTGCGGCAAATGAGAATATCGGGCTGAATACCGATTTGACGCAACATGCCCACGCTGTGCTGCGTTGGTTTGGTCTTCGCTTCACGCGCCGTTTTCAAATACGGAACCAATGTCAAATGAATATATAAACAATTGTGCTTGCCCACATCCAAGGCTAATTGGCGAATGCCTTCCAGAAATGGCAAGCCTTCAATATCGCCGACCGTACCGCCAATCTCGGTAATAACCACATCGACGTCATCCTTGGCCAACTGCTTGACGGCTTGCTTGATCTCGTCGGTAATATGCGGAATAACCTGGACGGTCTTGCCCAAGTAAGCACCTTTGCGCTCTTTTTCAATAACCGATTGATAAATCCGCCCGGTGGTCAGATTGCACTGACGATTCAGTGGAGCATTGGTGAAGCGCTCATAGTGACCTAAGTCCAAATCGGTTTCGGCCCCATCATCAAGCACATAGACCTCACCATGCTGGTAGGGGCTCATGGTGCCAGGATCGACATTGATGTATGGATCGAATTTCTGCAAGCGAACCCGAAGGCCGCGCCTTTCCAAAAGCATGCCAATGGAGGAGCACGTCAGCCCCTTGCCCAAGGAACTAACCACCCCACCGGTGACGAAAATATGCTTGGCCATGGCTCACTTTCCTTGTGCCGTGTTATGATCACTCCATCATGTTTTTTATACGTTGTTTCATGAGGAATGTCGAGTTCATGGTTCGTTTCCATATTCATGCTGCAAGAGGGACCAAAATCGCCAATAAAGGCTCCTTGAGAACGAATCACAATGATTGTGCTTAGCTTCTTAGGGGTCCTTGCTTGGCACGGCGATGGAGCATGCTTATGCTAGTTTAAGAGCTTGTACTTTGTTTGGAGTTAAGAGCCTTCATGCTCATTCAATTACAAAATGTCACCAAGACTTATGGCCCAGTCACTGCCCTGCGTGATTTGAACCTGGAATTGCAGCCAGGGGCATTAGGATTGCTTGGCCCGAACGGAGCAGGCAAAACCACGATGATACGCACTCTGCTTGGCCTCATTCGGATCGATCAAGGCCAAGGCACCGTGTTTGGGAAAGACATCCGCCATGACCAATTGGCGATACGCCAACTCGTTGGTTTTGTTCCGGAAGACGAGTGTTTGTTTCCGGGAATGCAAGGGGTCGAATTTGTTGCTTATGCTGGCGAATTGTGCGGCATGCCTGGCCATGATTCACTGCAGCGTGCGCACGAAGTGTTGGATTATGTAGGGCTTGGTGAAGCGCGTTATCGACAAGTAGAATCCTATTCGACTGGCATGAAGCAGCGGCTCAAAATTGCATCTGCCATCATTCACGATCCTAAGCTTGTCATTCTGGATGAGCCTACCAACGGGATGGACCCTGATGGTCGAGAAGAAATACTGGAATTAGCTCAAGACATGCACCGGCAAAAAGGCATGAGTCTCTTATTTTCCAGCCATTTGCTGCCTGATGTTGAGTCCGTTTGCGACTATATCGTGGTCATGGGCAGGGGCACCGTGCTGGCCAAAGGCAAATTGGCCGAACTCAAACTGTCAAGCGGCAAAGTTTATGATGTACGCACAAAAGAAAACGAACCACGCTTCGCCGACGCTTTGCTGCGCGGCCACTGCCAGGTGAAACAATCGAGTGAAGATTGGACGGTCGTATTGCCCCCCGAAGCGGACGCCAGGCTCATTTGGGAAATCGCCAGGCGCGAGCAAGTGCAAATCCGTTGTTTGCGCGCCAGACAAAAATCGCTCGAAGAAATCTTCCTTGATGCGTTGGGGGCATAGACCAGGCCCTTGCATGCATAGATAGTCATTGTGTCTCAGGAATTAGCCTAATGCCGATTTTTGATCAAGGATACCAGCACTGGCAAGGTCAGCCCAACAGCATGCTTTGGCGCTGGTGGGTTATTAGTTGGCGTGGAGTGCGAACGCAATTTCAAAACCGTTGGACGCGAATGGTTGTTTATCTCTCGATCACGCCCTCTTTAGCTTTGCTGGCAGCGCTGATCATTTGGGGTTTGATTGAAAATCAAGTGGCGTTCATCAAACCCTTACTGGATTTATTTTCCAGAGGCATGCCCCCTGAATTCCGTAATTCACCGATTGACTTCCGTATGATGGTTTGGACTTATTCGTTCTATTTTTTCTTCACCACGCAAATGACGTTCGCCCTGATTCTTGTCGCATTGGTCGGTCCCGATCTTATCAGCAAGGATCTTCGCTTCAATGCCATGCCGTTGTATTTTTCTAGACCGTTGCGGCGGTTCGACTATTTCCTAGGCAAGCTTGGTGTGATTGGCTTTTACATCTCTCTGGTCACACTCATACCAGCGGTCTTGGCTTATGCCTTGGGTGTGTTATTCAGCCTCGATTTCAACATCCTCAAAGATACGATCCATCTGTTGATAGGCAGCGTTGCCTTCAGCTTGGTCGTCATTTTATCGGCCGGAATGATGATATTGGCCATCTCATCCCTAAGCCGAAACTCGCGTTTAGTGATGCTAAGCTGGCTGGGTTTCTGGTTCATTTCCTCAAGCCTTGCCACGATTATGTTGTTTATCGCACGCGACGTGAAATGGGCGCCAAGTGTAGGCTATACCAGCAATCTCACTCGGGTTTGCGATGCGTTGTTGCATCTGGAGCCTGCCTATCAACAATTCAACCGGCTCAAAGAGCAGGTCTTGGATTTGCAAAAAAAGGCAGAAATGCAAAGCCCAGCCATGGGCATGCTATCGAGGAATTCTGCTCGTCGTAATCGGGATGGTATATACGTCGAATCCAGGGTGGATCACGACGATTCCCCCAGCATACGTATGCCACAACCATGGTATGTCGCGGGAGGCGTTCTCTTAGGACTATTTGGGCTTTCATTATGGATTCTAACGACCAGAGTAAAATCGCTGGATCGCCTGAAATAAACTCCGTCATCGTATCGTTTGAAGGCGTATCGAAGTGGTATGGGACGGTCATTGGCCTGAACAACCTGACGCTGCGCATCAAGGCAGGCGTCACTGGCTTGCTTGGCCCCAATGGAGCGGGCAAGTCCACCCTGCTCCAACTCGCTACGGGCCAACTCAGGCCCAGCATGGGCGAAGTGCGCGTCCTTGGCCATACGGTTTGGAATAACCCCCATATTCTGCGTTTCATCGGACTATGTCCCGAACAGGATGCTTTTTACGAGTGGATGACCGGTTGGCAGTTTGTGTATGCGTGCGCACGCTTGACTGGCATGTCCAAGTCCCAAGCCCATGCAGCCACGAGTCGGGCCATTGAAGAAGTCAAAATGATTCCCAACATGAATCGAGCGATTCGGGGCTATTCCAAAGGCATGCGGCAGCGCATCAAGATCGCCCAAGCCCTGGTTCATGAACCACGAGTGTTGTTCCTTGATGAACCGTTCACAGGTACCGACCCGATCGCCCGCAGGGAAATGATGGATCTGATGTCGAAATGGGCGCAAGAAGGCAAAAGCATCATTCTATCGAGTCATGTTCTGCACGAGGTGCAAGCCATCACTTCCAACATCATCTTAATCAACCGTGGACGGTTATTGGCTGAAGGCAACTTGCGGCAAATCCGCGACCTGATCGACGACCATCCACACCGCATCGTTCTGGTTTCGAAACATTATCGTCATCTGGCCGCCCAACTGGTTCAACATGAGGACGTTGTCGGCATGGAATTCGACAATGCCAAGAACCGTTTGCTGGTTCAAACCAAGCGTCCCGATAGCTTTTACGATATGTTGCCTGATCTGGCTTTGAGCGACTCCTCGAGCATTGACGAAGTCTATTCCGAGGACGACAACATCGAAGCCGTGTTCAAATATCTGGTGCATCAATGAAGACCGTGCCGCCAACCGATGCTTGCTCTAAGCCCACTGTGCCAATGGACGTCGTAGAGTTGAAGCGGACATTTCCGTTTTCGGCTGTGATTGCGTTGTTTATTTTGAATTTCAAGAACTTACTGCGTGGCCGACGGTTACTGGTCCTGAGTCTGCTCTACTGCCTACCCATAGGGCTGACGGTTCTGTTTCGCTATTATTTGCAAGCCGAGAAATGGTCAGCCCGATTGGATTTATTACGGATTGAGATTTGGATCATTTATATGATGATCCCGCATACCCTGTTACCGATAACGACGCTGTTGTTCGCATCAGGTATTATTCAAGATGAAATCGAAGAACAAACGCTTACCTATTTACTGATTCGACCGATACCGCGCTGGGCGATCTATTTGGCAAAATTCTGCTCAGCAGCACTCGCTGCGTGCTTAATCAATGCCATTTTTACGTTGTTGACTGTGATGGTTTTCTGGTCGGAAACGATGATGCCCTACCCTGAGTTATTAACGCGAGCTGGGTATGTCATCCTGGCCATGTCGTTGGCGACTTTGGCATATACCGGTATCTTCGGTTTGCTGAGTTTGCTATTACGCCGTTCCTTGTTAATCGGTTTTGTCTACATTTTGCTGTTTGAAGGCATCCTGGCCAACATTCCCTTCATCGTCCGACAATTCACCGTCATGTATTACGAGCGTTTGTTGTTTTTGAATTGGAGTGATGTGAAACGGGTCGGGCAATCCATTTGGTCATTCGAAAAACTGGAAGCCTATCCAGATCAGCAAAGTGCCATCATGACGTTGGTACTCATAGCATTCTTCGCAACCATGTTTGGTTGCTACTTGTTCACAAGTAAGGAATTTCGCGTCAAAACACCTGAGTCAGGCAGTTAGCCGCGTTGCTACTGTCAGCTCGTTACCAGATGACGATGGCCAATTGCAGGCTGATCCCGAGCCGATCATCAACACGCGAGCGAATCAAGTCGATTAAGCGCAGGACATCGCGAGCTGTCGTCCCAGGTTCGACAACCACATAATTCAGATTGCGCTCACTCAGGGATGCTCCACCTACTTTAACATCACGCACGTTGACTTCTTCCAACAACTCGCTCACATTCATGCCGCGCGGATGCTTAAAGAGACGCCCCACGGTTTGAAAGCTGAGGGGTTGACGTGCTTTCCGTTGAATCCAGTATTTGCGCATGCGTTTGAGAATGGCATCTGGCTCATCTTGTTCGAGTGAAAACTCGGCAGAAATGAGTATAGAATGATCGTTTGGACTTTGCAGTTGCTCCAATGGCAAATCGCCAGGTCCATACGTTTGCAGTTGCCCTAAAAGATCGAGCATGGTGATTCGCCGAAGATAGGGCAATAAAGAACCGGCTTTCGTCCCGATGTTGCAGCTGATGGCTCCCCCCACCGTGCCTGGAATACCGACGAGCGGTTCCAGACCGGCCAAAGATGAACGAGCCGCTTCAGAAATGAGATGCGATAACGCCCCTCCGCAGGCGACTTTGACGGTTTGGCCATGGATCTCCACGGATGAAAAGGCGGGCGCATTTAGTCGCAGGACGATACCCGCAACCCCTTCATCCTTAACCAACAAGTTGCTGCCACCGCCCAGAATGCGAATTATTTGCTTTTCCTGATGAGCCGATTGCACTACAGCTATCAACTCGTCCAAACTGCGCGGTGAAACCAAAGCATGGGCTGGACCGCCGATGCGGAGTGATGTGTAAGGAGCTAGCGGTTCCTGACGTTTGACGATGTCATTGAATGGTTGCAAAAAGGGCATGCATGAAATCCTGCAGCTCGGCCAATATGAATGAATATGCGAATCTTACGCTTATTCCCGGAATGCGTCAACCAAACTGCCTGGTGCAAGCCATTCGCAACCGATGGCTGTTTCTGTAATCGGGGGGAACATAGACACAGCCCATCGGTCTTTCTGTGAATTATTCGTGAAGGCACTGCGCCACACAAGGCTTCATTTGCAATAATGTAATATCGACCAGGCCATCCAACTATCCCTCATGGAACATACAGGATTACCATGTGGCATTCGGGCATTCTCTGGAAAACGGCCTTATGCTTGGCGATTGCCTATATGATGGGCATTTTTATTTTCACTCTCATTGAGCCAAGCGGCATTCATCTGGCCTGGATCGGGGCTATTGGTGTTGGTCTGCCCATCGTATTGTTACTGAGTTGGCTTAACTCTCATGCCATGTATCGATTCTTGCGTCAATTGCGTCAAGCCTTACAATTGATCAGCCAAGGCCGATTTGGCCAGCAACTGCTCATTCGCGAACAAAAGGAAATGAGTGAAGTTCTTCATCAATTCAATCACATGAGTCAAACGCTGGCGCGGCAAGTGGCCCGGCTTGATCGGGATCGACAAGAATTACGCACCGTCTTTCAATGCATGGTGGAAGGCGTAATTGTCATCGATGTACAGCAGCGCGTTCAACTTATGAATGAAGCTGCCTGCCGATTGCTCAAGGTCACGTATGAAGAAAGCGTGGATCGGCTGTTATGGGAATTAGTGCGTCACCGCCCATTGGTGGATGCAGCGGAGGCTGTCTTGCAAGCGACAACTCCTTATCGCTGCGAGCTGGCTTTGAGCGCTCGAGAGCCCATGGTTCTGGCGTTGCAAGGCGCCCCCCTGATGGGTCCCCCCTTGCGCGGGGCACTGTTGGTGATTCAAGATATCACCGAAATCCGCCGACTGGAACAAATGCGCAGCGATTTTGCCGCCAATGTCTCGCACGAGTTGAAAACCCCCTTAGCGGCCATACAAGCATGCGTTGAAACCATTTTTGATGGTGCTATCAACGAGCCGCAACATTTGCTGAGGTTTTTACATAACATCAAAGACAATGCCGATCGATTGCATGTGTTGGTTCAGGACCTGCTTGCATTAAATCGTATTGAATCAGGACAAACGACTTTTGAAGTCACGCCCATCGATGTGCAAGCAAACATAACCTCAAGCCTGGCCAGACATGAACCACAAGCCGCCTCCCGGCAAATTGCTCTCAATTGGTCTGCGAAGCAGGAGCCGATCCTTGTGCAAGGTAATGAAGAAGCCTTGGATCATATCCTCGATAATTTGCTCGACAATGCCATTAAGTACACACCACCCGGCGGAACGGTAACGGTGGAGTGTGAAATCTCGAATCCTTATGCATCCATACGCGTCATCGACACAGGATGCGGAATTCCGGAAAAAGACCTGACGCGCATATTCGAGAGGTTTTATCGGGTCGACAAAGCACGCAGCCGTGAACTGGGTGGTACCGGGTTGGGTTTAAGCATCGTCAAACACATGGTGCAAGCCCTCCATGGCAAGGTCAACGCTGCAAGCAAGATTGGCGAGGGTTCATGCTTCACCGTAATGCTCCCTTTAGCCAACAGCGAGTTGCACAGGCAAAAAACGGACTCATCGCCTACGGTTGAAATGATACAATCGTAGCTAGCTGCCAATCCGAAGCCCTAGTTTTCCCTTGCAACATACACAAGTTCTTCATGAAATCTAAACAATCAGTCATTAACATACTCTTGAAGTTTACTACTCAATGACGGGGGAATCCGTGACTGGGAATATCGGCTTTGCCAAGATCATGGATGAGCGTCATGCCAGTGGGCGACGTTTTGCCGAACTCAAAGAGCAAAAGGTCGTTATCGAGGCCAAAAGCTTGAATTTCTGGTACGGAAAGAATCAAGCTCTACACAATATCCAAATCCAAATACCCAACCGTTGCGTGACCGCCTTGATTGGGCCTTCAGGCTGCGGCAAATCGACCTTCTTGCGCACTTTGAACCGCATGAATGATTTGATTGATGGAACGCACCATACGGGCCAAGTATTCTTTGATGGGCAAGAAATATTTGGTCGCAATGTCGATGTCGTGAATTTGCGCAAGCGCGTGGGCATGGTCTTTCAGAAGTCCAATCCGTTTCCCAAGAGCATTTTTGAAAATGTCGTCTATGGGCCGCGCATTGCTGGTACGCGCAATTCCACGCGACTCATGGAAATCACCGAGCGATGCTTGCGCTCAGCTGCTTTATGGGACGAAGTGAAAGATCGGTTAAATGAATCGGCACTGGGCTTATCTGGCGGACAACAACAGAGGTTGTGCATTGCCCGAGCTTTGGCAACCGATCCCGAAGTGCTTTTGATGGATGAGCCTGCTTCTGCTCTGGATCCCGCTTCCACAGCCCGCATTGAAGATCTGATCTTTGAATTGAAAGATAATTACACCATCGTCATTGTCACCCACAACATGCAGCAGGCTGCACGGGTTTCGGATCAGACGGCATTTTTCTATCACGGCCAATTGATCGAACATGGCCCGACCGACAAAATGTTCACCAAACCCAGCAAAAAACATACGGAAGATTACATTACAGGCCGGTTCGGCTAAGGATTTGGCATGTCTATCCATTTACACCGCGATCTCGAACGGCTGCAAAAGCGCATTGTCACCATGGCAGGCGATGTCGAGGAGATGATCGAAAAAGTAGTGAAAGCACTATTCAATCGGGATGCCGCACTAGCTCATGCCCTCATGCAGGCCGACAACCTGATCGACATGGAAGAAAATCAGATCGAAGAGGATTGCTTAAAAATACTGGCATTGCATCAACCAGTGGCTATTGATTTACGCCGTGTGACGGCGATTCTCAAAATCAATTCCGACTTGGAACGCATGGGCGACCTGGCCGAGAACATCGCTGAGCGTGTCTATTCCTTAACCCAAAACGCCGATCCGGTACCGATTTCCCCATTGTTTCAGCAGATGGCGGACCTCACCAATATGATGGTGCGCGATGGCTTGGACGCATTCGTCAACTTGGATTCGAGCCTGGCAAAACGGGTCTGCCGTGTGGATGAAGAAGTGGATAGGCTCAACGTGGAAATCATCAAACTTGTCCTCGAATACATGAAAAAGAACCCCAATCATGTCGAACCAGGATTAAACCTGTTCTCCATCTGCAGGCAAATTGAGCGTATTGCCGATCATGCGACGAACATCGCTGAGGACGTGGTTTATCTGGTCGAAGGTGCCATCATCCGACATCATCCAGAAGCGTTAAAGGAAATGGAATAAGGACTAATCCATCGACTCACGTAGGAGTACATAACCCTTCCATGGCTCGCGAAAAAATTCTGGTCGTTGAGGACGAGCGCTCGCTGTCTGAAGTGCTGTCATACAACCTGGAAAAAGACGGCTATGAGGTCCTACTTGCTCACGACGGCAAGGAAGCACTGCGGAAGGCACAAATGGCCCTCCCCGATTTGATCATTCTCGATCTCATGTTGCCGGGGCTTTCCGGACTAGACGTCTGTAAAGAAATCAAATCGGGTCAACACACCTCAGCCATACCCATCCTTATGTTAACGGCGAAATCAGAAGAAACCGATCAAATCGTTGGCTTTGCTGTTGGTGCTGAGGATTATGTGACCAAGCCATTCAGCGTAAAAGTGTTGCTGCAGCGTGTCCGTGTTCTGCTGAAACGAGCCAAATCACCAGACCACCTGCTCGACACGATTGAAATCGGTCGGCTGAAAATCGATAAACGTAGCCACAAAGTCACTTTAGGCAATCAAGTGCTGGCGCTAACACCCACGGAATTTCGATTACTCGAAACACTCATGCGACAACCTGGAAAAGCCTTCACGCGCCAGGATTTAATGGATACGGCCATTGGCGACAGCACGATTGTGCTGGAACGCACGATCGATGTTCATGTCAAATCGCTGCGGCGCAAATTAGGCTCCATGGGTGACATGATTGAGACGGTTCGAGGTGTAGGTTACCGCTTTCGCGAAGATCTAAAAACCAAGTGACTTGCTTGCTTAAACTAAACCCCACCAGCGTCGAAGCAGCCATTCGATGGCAATCGCAAGAATGAATGCAGCCATGAGCAAGCCTTGCAGCAAAGGGTTTGGCTCCGCCCAATTGGGTAATCGAGTCACGTCAATTTGGTCCCTGCTCTGATCGGATTGCAATTTGGCAAGGATTTCAGCTAAACCGCCATGCAAGCGGTGGCTCCCCGAGGTGGCCAAAGCAATCTGTTCTAAAACGGCAAAATTCGTCGAACGATTGCTTAATTCGCTTTCATCTCGATAGACCACAAACCGAGCACGGGCTTCACCTAGGGATGCACCTTGATACTCGCCGGTTACAATCACTTCATATTCTCCTGGCTCATCCGTGCGCCAATAGGAGCCTTTCGATTTACCTTCAGGTCCACCATCTGGGGTAATATCCAATTTATCTTCCGTCTTGTTTGGCCGTATGATCCGTACTTTAAAGTTCGCACCCAAAAGCGGCTCAGAACTATCTTTGGTTCCACCTGGAACGATACGTCTGGCCGAAACGGTAAGGGTTTGCTCCTTCCCGGTAGCCACGCGTCTTTGTGCAACTTCCACTTTGATGGACTTGCCAGGGTCTTCTTGTTTAGCCAGCCATAAGATCAGTTGCCGCCAAAAGCGCAAATGCGCCTCAACACCCAGAGGCAGTGAATCGGGATCGTTTGGATTGCGCTTTTCTCCACCACGGACCCACATCCATGTGGTATCCACCGATAAGGCAGCTACTCGACCCACACCATAAACTTGCGTGGCCAAAAGAATTTCATGCTCCGGCGTCTCCACCAAGACCGTTGCATTGGGTTTGCGTTTGCCAACCCGATTGCCGCCATTCAACGGGGCTAATTTGCGCCACCAATTGAGATTCTGAACTTCATCGAAATCCAGCCTCAATGCGAAATGCTTGCTACCCATCTCATTGGGTACAAAAGGAACTGGCTTATGCGCATCGCCACTGCCTTCGAGCTGCCCTTTTTCAGACATATCTACGGGTAATAAATCACCGATAACCGTCTTATCCCACCCTCCATCAGCAAAACTATCATGACCACCGAGCATGAGAAAGCCAGCGCCGTCGGACACTTTCTTTTTGATCAAATCCAGGATTTCACTTCGACCTGGGCCATCCATGAAGCGAGAAGCAGGAATATCACCGATGACAAACACATCAAAATTGTTGCCTTGGATCAAAGTCTTAACATTCGTTCGCCATCGTTCAGCAATCGGCCCTTGATCTTCACCAGAGTAAAGCGTGAAAAGCGAAATGCGCTCATCATTCCGTAAGTTCTTGCGAATGAACTTGGGTTCAAAGGCACGATCTTTGTCTAAATAAAGAACACTTAAACCATCTTTGGTTAGTGTCATGTAACTGGAGACCTCATTGTTGGTATCCGTCAATTCGCCAGGCATTGGCTTGATGCGCATGGAAATGCGATAATCACCTGGTTTTTCAGGAAGGCGAGCAACCGGGAATTCGACTTTGATGACCTGATTGACTTGGTTCGGTTTCACGACAACGCGGACGGGTTTGTTGGCACGTTCGACATTGGCGATATTGGCTTCAGGAACTTCTTTGCCGTCGATGAGCAACCAAACCTCCACTTCTTGATTCTCAAAGCGCTGACATTGAATCAAACCCGTCACATTCAGCTTGTCTTTGACCCGCGCAATTTGTGGCGCATCTAAGCTGAGAGCGATCAAGTCCTGCTGCAATTCACTACCACCCGGTTGGCCTAAGCCGATCGTATGCACAGGGCAGCCAGCTCGAGTCAATTTGGTCAAAACGGATTCGAGTGATGGTCGATTGACATTGTCGCGCCCATCGCTGTAAAGCACGATTCCCAACAAGGAATCACCTTGCCCCTGTTCAAGAGGTCTGTTGCGATCAAGGGCTTGCTCGAGTGCCAAAAAGAGCGCGGTCTGGTCGCCGTTGGCATTTTCTTCGGGCTTCCAGTCACGCAAACGCATGTCAAAGCCATAGGTCACTATTTTGAGCTGATCGTCTTTAAGCTGTTCCAACGCTGACTTGGCCGCTTGCCAATCGCTTACCATGGCATCCCAACGGGTTTTGTCACGGTCTTCATCGGGAACCAACATACTTTTGGATTGATCAAACAAAATGACCAGTCGACCAGGCATGCGATGGGTATCGATTTTTTCCCAGGTCGGGCGCAGGATCACCAAACTTGCCACCAGCAGCGCAAACATACGCAGACCCCACAGGGCTAACCAACGGCGCTTAGTTAGCTCTGAGGCCTTGGCGTACGTCCAATACGTTAAAATGGTGATCAACCCAGCCATGATCAGAAAAAAGGTCAGTGGTATGACAGGCTGGATGCTTGGTAATAAATGATACCAATCGCTTGTCATTGAGCATTCTCCTGACTGGAGCGGTAAAACCGGTTCGCTATCAGATTTTCAAAGGCCAGGATGAACAACAATAACAGCATGAGCAACGGCAACAACTCGGTTTGTGGTGCCTGTCCGAGTTTGTCACGTACCAATTGACCTAGATCAATCTTTTCATTCCATTCGCGAACTGTCCCTTCGCCAAGAATAGCTTCAATGGTGCTTACTTCGGGCTTACCTTGAACCAATTGGGTTTCTTTTTGGGCTAAATTGAGGCTGAACGATCGGCTCCAAGCTTTCCCGGTCGGATCGCTGAGTTGGTAATTCCCAGGCCGCTGCAGTTCAGGCAAGAGGATGGTCCGATCGGTCGGTTGAACTTTGAGCGTCGCGACTTGCGGCCCTGTTAACAAGTAATCAGTCAATTTCAAATGAGCCGGCAAGGGAAAGCCAATGCCCTCGCCTAAAGTGAACAAGTTAGGCTCTGCCCGAGTGTCCATCAAATATTGCAAACTAACATAGGGCATGGCAATGATGCCGATCCACATGCCACTGCCGCTGAGGAAATTGTTCCAGTCCTCCCATTGACGGTCATTGCGGCGATACAAAGCGGTTGTAAAAAGGAGCACGCGGCCTTGAACTTGCTTGCGATCAAAGACACGTTCGACTAGCGCGGGCCGATTTTCCCAATTGTAGGGAAGGATGACTTTGCTTTGATTAGGAATAGGATCCACATCCCAGAAGCGATAGATCTGCCCCGGCGTGAGCGGTTGTTGCCACGCTTGTATCATCCCCAAAATGGGATGGGATTCATATTCAACCGGCGAAAGAAACGTCCCTGGAATGCCGATTTTTTTTTGCGCTTTCAAACGAGCAGGCACCAACGCCAACGCCATGGGACTGGTATAAGCCGCCACCTCGGCATCCGCACCTGGTAATAGCAGCAAACCACCCCCCATCGTGACATAGCGATTCAACGTTTCCCAAAGGGCGGTGCTGGGTCTAGCAACGTTCAATAGACAAACAGCTTGATATTGATCGGGAAAAATCTGAGCCGGCGCTTCGTTGGGTTGAATGACTTTGGTTTCAATTGGCAAATTCGCTTCTTCCAAAGCATTCAGTGCAATCCGCCAATCATCGGCATCAGATTCACGATCCGAGATAATCAACACGCGATGCTTGATCACGCGCATGGTCCAAAATCGGGCGTTGTCCACTTCCAGCGCATCACTGCTCTTCAAGCGAACCTCGCCAGAGCTGTGCTGTCCCTCAATTTTTAACTCCTTAAACAATACCGTTTCGCGAATCGTTTCGAGCGGCTTAGCCGTAAGGTTCACGGTTTTTTGGTCATGCAGCTTGCCTTCCACGAACAACTGCAATTCGGTGTTGACCGAGGTTCCGGTGACTTCTACGGTAGCTTGGATTTGGACGGGGATACGATTGGACACACCTAAACGTAAATCTTCCAAAGCAACTGACTGCCCACTGGGGAGCCGCAAAGCGGTTTGGGTAATAGCGAGGTTGCGCGGCTCCTTAACGCCAAGATCAAAATAAACCGTATTGATTTTATTTTTTAGCTTCTCTTCCATCTCAGCTTTTTTCGGCAACAAGGACGCCAGATCCGCATCCCAAGATGCAGCCGTTCGATCAGAAAAAATGCAAAACAGTATGGGCAGTTTTGGCGGAGCCTGTTCCAGCGTCCTCCAAACTTGATCGATCGTTGTCGTGATGGGTCGATTACGCAAATGGATGCGCCGATTCTGCACCCATTTGCCGGCATCTCGCACAGGCACAAACGCACTGGGCGCTTCGCCGGAATCAAAAACAGCAACGAGGCTTCCAGATGTCAGATGGTTCAGGAATTCGGTGGCTATGTCGCGAGCTAATTTGAGTCGCGAATTGCCCTCATGCACGTAATCCATGCTGCCGCTGGTGTCGAAAAGAAAGACCACGGCCAGATCAGGTCGCCCTGCCAACTCGGACGGTCCCCCCGAAAGCAGCGGCCTGGCCAGTGCCGTCACAATTAATCCGAATAACAGCAAGCGCAACGTTAACAGCAACAGATGACGCAAACGCAGCTTTTGCAGGTTTGTCCGCTGACGTTGCTGCAAAAAGCGTAGTGCTGGAAACCACTGATGCTTGGGTTTCTTGCGCAGAATCAAATGGATAATGATGGGGATGGCCAAGGTCAGCAAACCGATCAATAGCCATGGAGATAAGAAATGCAAACTCATAGGTCATCCCAAACCAAAGACTCGACGTGAATTGGTCAAGCTGTTAGAACCGCCTTTGTCGTCGAATCAGGTATTCGGTTAACGCTTTGTCAAAGTTGATTCCGGTATTGACGGGCACATAGTCAATGTTGGCCAAAAAGCACTCTTGCTGGATGAAAGTGGTGAACCGTCGCAATTCATCGAGATAATCCTCGCGAATGCCTTTGGCATCCAGCACCAGTTTTTCGTTGCTTTCATTATCTTCGAATTCAAAAACGCCCGCAAAGGGGAAGTTGACTTCCGCTTCATCCAAGATGTGGAACAGTATGATTTCGTGCCCTCGATGGCGGAGGTGATGCAAACTTTTAATCATAGCTTCCGGGTCACTCAAGAGATCGGAAAAAATGATCACGAGGCCTTTGGATCGAATCATCGCTGCCAACTTATGAAGGCACTGTGCGATATCCGTGGTCCCGGTTGGCTTCAATTGCGATAACACGCCAAGAATAGTTCCCAACTGTTTACGCTTGCTCTTGGGGGGGATGAACGTGCGGATGTCTGTATCGAAGGTAACCAAACCAACCGGGTCTTGCTGCTGAATCATCAGATACCCCAAAGCTGCAGCCAAACACACGGCGTATTCAAATTTTGTTAACTCTTGACGATAGGTGAAGGCCATCGACGCACTCAGGTCCATCACCAAGTAGCCGTTGACATTCGTTTCGGCCTGAAACTTCTTGATGTAATATTTGTCTGTTTTCGCATAGATATTCCAGTCAATGTCCTTAATGTCGTCGCCGTGGACATATTTTCGATGCTCGCTAAACTCGACACTGAAGCCATGAAAAGGACTCGCATGCAGACCAGCCAAAAAGCCTTCAACGATAAACTTCGCTCGCAAGTCCAGTCGGCTGACTTGCCGAATGACCTGCGGTTTTAAGTATTTTTCAATGTTGGCCATATCGTTTCCAAAAAACCTATTCTTGTGTATTCGATCCACTTCGGCTGATGCCATTCTACGGTTCCCGTTGCCGAAAGTAGATTGTAAATAATGACTTTCCTTGTCCCAAAGCATCTGCTGACGAAGCACCTGTCATGGCAAATCACTTTCGCTTCAAATTGCACGAATAACTACAATGTCCCAAAGGAGATATGGGCAATGCACATCATCGATCATAATGGGTTCCGTGAAACGATTTGGGAGCGCAATGATTTTGATGTCAAATGGGTCCACGAAACATTGAAAGGCGAAACTTTGGCCGTCTTTGGCTATGGCACACAGGGGCAAGCACAAGCGAATAATTTACGCGATCAGAGTTATCCGGTTATTTTGGGTTTACGGTCCGGTCCAAGCTACGACCGCGCACTGGCTGATGGATGGAGACCCAACGAAAATCTGTTTATGTTGGAGGAAGCCGCGGCCAAGAGCAGTGTTTGGTTTTATCTTCTGTCCGATGCCGGCCAAAAGCAGCAATGGCCGTTGCTCTGTCCCCATTTATCATCGGGCAAAGCGATTGTTTTTGCGCATGGATTCAGCATTGTTTATCAATCCATGACGGATGTCATTCCGCCCAAGGACGTTGATGTTCTGCTGATTGCACCGAAAGGTTCGGGCAGCACCATGCGTCAAGAATTCCAGAAGGGACAGTATATTCATGCCGGAATAGCTGTCGAACAGGATGCCACTGGCCGGGGTATGGACCGTTGCCAGGCCTTGGCCTATGCCGTGGGGTGCGGTAATCTGTTTGCCACAACGATGCAACGCGAGGTTATTTGCGATTTGTTTGGTGAACGAGGCAGTTTGCTTGGCGCCATTTACGGCATGTGGCTCGCGCAATACGAAGTGTTACGCGAACATGGCCATCCGCCCATTGAGTCATTCACCGAAACTGTCGAAGAAGCCACACAAAGTTTGTATCCTTTGATCGCTGAGTTTGGCATCGATGGCATGTATGCCAAATGCTCAGTCACTGCTCAACGAGGAGCGCTGGATTGGTATCGCCGTTTTCACGCTGCCCTTAAACCTGTGTTTAATGAACTCTACCAATCGGTTGTTAATGGGACCGAAGCCAAACGTGCTTTGGACGCCAACACTTCTCCCGACTATCGACAGCGTCTGACGCTGGAGTTGCAGAAGATTGCATCCTCCGAAATGTGGCAAATGGGCCGGATGGTGCGTAGTTTTCGCCTGCCACCGTCAACCACTTAACTATTCCCCTCTTCTTCATGGCTGATGACCGAAATCAGAGCTGACTCGAACGAATCATTTTCTATCCAATAGCCTGCAACGTCGGGATCTTTCTGCATCAGTGAAATAATCAAACACACCACAGCCGGTGAAAGGTGTTCAGCAAGATCTTTGCGACTGGGAACAGGCGGCGAAGTTGGATGGGAATGATAAACCGCGAGCCAGTCCCAACCGGTTTTTCTGCGTCGTTTCTCCGCTTCGAGCATACTGCGTGCATCGGAGAGAAATGCAGTGGGTGATGCTAAAGCATTGACTAAAGGGAAGCGCTCACGGACCAACCCATCTGCTTGGCCGAACAGCAGACCCACGCATTCGTTGGGTTTAGCAGAACGGGCATGTTCAAGCATGTCGTTCCATAGTCCATTGGGTATCTGTAGTGAAATACGCTTGGGTTTCGATGAATCCATGACTGACTCACGATCAGGTTTGCAACTTATCATATAATGATTGGCAAACAGGAGACGATGGCAATGGCTCGTGACAAAGTTGTGTTAGCATACAGCGGCGGTTTAGACACTTCCGTCATGGTACCCTGGCTGCAAGAAAAGTACGGTCTGGATGTTGTGACATTCACGGTTGACTTGGGCCAAGGTGAAGACATCGAAAAGATACGGCAAAAAGCCCTGCGAACAGGGGCAGTGACAGCCGTAGCCATGGATGCTCGAAACCTTTTTGTTGATTGCTTTATCTGGCCTGCTTTGATGGCTGGCGCCCTCTATGAGGGGAAATACCCGTTAGCGACAGCCTTGGGCAGACCTTTGATTGCTAAACTGATGGTTGACACCGCCAAAGAACATGGTGCCAAAGCCGTGGCCCACGGTTGTACCGGCAAGGGCAATGATCAGGTACGTTTTGACGTCACTTTTCAGACATTAGCTCCAGAGTTGACCATCATCGCTCCGGTTCGTGAATGGAAAATGACGCGTGACGAAGAGATCGCTTTTGCCCAAAAACACAATATACCGGTTGAAGCCACGCAAGAAAATCCCTTCAGCATCGACCAGAATATATTCGGTCGCAGTGTGGAAGCCGGGATTTTGGAAGACCCCTGGATTGAACCACCTGAAGCCGCTTATCAATGGACGGTCGATCCGTCAAAAGCTCCCAATGAACCTGAATATCTGGAACTGGAATGGGAGCATGGCCGTCCCGTTGCGCTAAACGGAAAACCCATGGATGGTGTGCCCCTGATCGAGAAACTCAATCATATAGCGGGCAAGCACGGTATTGGACGCATCGACCACATTGAAAACCGATTGATCGGCATCAAGTCGCGTGAAATTTATGAAGCTCCAGCCGCAGTTTTGCTTCATCTTGCCCATCGCGAATTGGAGTCCATGTGCCTGAGCAAGCAAGCCCAACGCTTTAAATCAATCGTCAGCCAGGAATATGCGGATTTGATTTACAACGGGCTTTGGTTTAGCGCCTTGCATCAGGACCTGGCCGCGTTCATTGCCAGCAATCAGCGGTTTGTCGCGGGGCGCACCCGGGTCAAGCTTTTTAAGGGATTAGCAACCATTGTTGGCCGGCAAAGCGAGTTCAGCTTGTACAGCAAGCATTTGGCAACGTATGAAACAGGCGATCAGTTCGATCATGAAGCAGCTAAGGGTTTCATCCGCTTGTGGGGCTTAGGCCAACAAACGCAAGCACGTCAGCAGTTGCTCAAAGACGGCCGAGGTTTTAACCTGCCAGGCCAATTAACTCAGGATCGTTCAGGTTCAACATAAGGATCATCCTATTCGGAGTGATCAGAGCATGTTGGAGAGCATGGAGCCAGAAGAAGTTGCTGAACTGACCGGTCGCAGTGTCAGAGACGTTATTCGCCTGGCTAGTCGTGGTTATTTGCCCGGCCGCAAAATTGGCGATCAATGGCGATTTTCCCGAACGGAAATCACGCATTGGATCGAAGACCAAATGCACGCTTATACTGAAGAAGAACTATCACGACTGGAAGGCCCACCTGCGCCAGAAGGGTTGGAACCATTACTGGCGCAATATCTACAGCCTCAATGTGTGGCGGTACCGCTTTACTCGCGATCTAAACCAAGCCTGCTGAGAGAACTCGTCGAATTAGCTGAAGCATCGGGCCATATTTATCAACCGACAGCCATCCTGGAAGCCATCGAACATCGTGAAAGCCTAGCATCAACGGCCCTCGCGATTGGAATCGCCTTTCCTCATCCACATCGCCCCCTGCCCCATGCTCTCGGCAATTCCGTGATCGCCTTTGGTCGCACTCTCAGTGGTATTCCATTTGGGGCTGAGCGTGGCGCAACGACTGACCTTTTTTTCCTCGTTTGTGGCCAGGATGCCATGATTCATTTACGTCTGCTGGCTCGCCTTTCCCGTTTATTGTTGCTTCCAGGCTTCATCGATCAATTAAGACATCTTGATAATCCACAAGCCACCTATGCTTTCTTGATCCAATCGGAATCGGAAATAATCGGATAACGTGATCCCCGTCTTCGTCCAAGTTACCGATCGCTGAATTCTGCTCGTTATGCTTGCTCCAAGTTGACAGTGGTTCGACCTATTCCATTTGTCACGATTGCTGAATGAGGCCCTTTTAGGAATATTTGATTTTTGTGCAACGAGGCTTGCGTTGATGCTTCACGATGAAGTATAAGCACACATGCGTGCTACACATGTCCGCCGCTAGGTGATGTGCAATTGATCTCGGAAGCCAATTGAGCCGCTTTGTTGATCTGGAGCCGATGTGAAACTGGACGAGCTTCAGAAAACCCTGACGATGGTGGACCCAGGCGTGTTGTTGGTGACGCCGCGCATCATGCGCGGCCTGATCCAGCGCGTTTACCATCTACCCAGCCTGCGTGTGCACGTGCCTCACGAACATTGTCATGTCATCGATCGTCAGATTCTCTTTCGCGAAATCGAACAGGAAAAATTGGATTTGCCTGCTGATCGCCGTTTGCCTGAAACGGTGATCCTGCTGCAAAGGCCAACATCCGAGCAGCTACAACCGACAGATCGCGAGACATTGCTTCTAAAATATTGGCGTTATCTTTTTCATGCACATATCGACATGGAGTTGCAAAAACAGGCAGCTCGTGGCCGCCTGACCGAAAGCAGCATTCGTTCACGCATCGATGCCATTGGCCAGACTGAATTCGAAGAGATTCGGCATGTGCTTGACCATGAAAACTATCTGGTGTCTGCTGGCGATGATTTACATGTCTATATGGAATTTGTGGCAGTTTATTTAGAAATCCGTTTTTTTTGGCCCAACTTACGCAGTACGTATTTCCCATCAATCCGTAATCTGGCCGCGATCGATGCGTTGATTGCCCATGATGTGGACGCGGATGCCTTGTTCAAAAAAACCAGGCCAGAGGGTGCACCCAACCCAGTGGTTCGGATCGACACCAGTTCCGATGAGTCCAATGACTATTATTTGAAATTATTAGACCAAGCGCGCCGCTTTGCCAAAACCGGCGACTCCGTGCGTGCTGCCATTCTGCGTACCAAAGCAGCGCGTGTTGCCCCCGCTGCCTTAACCCAAGAGACCAAAGAAGCTGCTCTAGGCGACTTGCAGCATTTAACCCAACGACTACAAGCAGCGCTGCAAATGGATGATGAAACGACCGATGCCTGGATCAAAGTGCTGCCCTCGCTGCTCGAAAAGGCTGATCAAGGCCGCTGGCCCATCGAAGCGCGACTGCTTTACGATCTGCAAAAAGTCTGCATCGAATTCGAAAAAGAGCTTTTCGCATTGGACATCGTAGAATGGGTGATCTCGGCTGGCCACCGGCCGCTTAAGCGACCGCTCCACAGCTTGCGCATCGTGCGCATGACAAAGCATTTGCGGAGTGCTGCGCAGCGCTTAACGATGGCTCGCATTAGCAATGATGATCGCCAAGCACTGGCGCGGCTTATTCATGTGGCTGAGGAACAATCAGAAAAGCACTTGCGCGAACGCTTTCGGCCTATTCTGGCCGACGCACTCTACGATGTAGGCTTGTTGCCTAAAAACGTGCCTGAAAGAGTTGCACAAAAAAAACTGATTGAAGAATTGTTGGATCGCATCATCGAATACGGCTATTTCTCCTTTGCTGATCTACGGGATATCTTATCGCGAAACCAACTCAAGCTCGAGGATTTGCACGACCCCTATTCGTTCTGGCGAGGCGATTCCTTGTTGCGGCTTGATCGTCGGCTCACCACCGTTATGGATGGAGTATATCGGCGGGGCGAGTTCTATCTCCGATGGCTCGAAGGTTTGAGCGCCCTGCTGTTTGGCACCTTTTCAGGCAGGTTTTTGACCCGTAACGTCATTATCCCCTTTGGGGGTGCCTATGTACTGCTAGCCATCATCGAATTGCTGATTCTGCCTCACGTCAATCATTGGTTTGGCAGAGAGCCTTTGATCCATGCCTCACCAAACCAGTCCGCCGAGGCGACTGCAAGTTCATCATCCATTGAAGACGCCAAACTGGCAACCAGTCCATTGCCTCCATGGAGTTTACACGTCCATTGGAGTTTTTTGGTGCTTGGCGCATTTTTCTTGACCCTCATCCATAGCGAACCATTCCGCCAGGGCTTGGCTGAACTGAGCCGCTGGATGTACCGAGCCTTGCGTCTGGTTTGTTATGAATGGCCAAGGAAAGCACTGCAATGGCCGCTCTTGCAAGAAGTGCTTAAAAGTTGGAGCTATAAATTATTTGTTTGGTATATCTTCAAGCCCCTATTGGCTTCATTGCTGATTTGGATCGTTTGGCCAACAACGATCGCCAGAGCCGAGTGGGCCGTGCTGACCTTTTTGGGCATGGTCATTCTGGTCAATTCCAAGTACGGACTACTCATCAGTGAAGCATTCATGGAGGCATTGTTATTTCTTTACAGTTGGCTTCGCTTTGACGTGCTTCAGGGCTTGTTTCGATGGATCATGATGATTTTCCAACAAATCTCGAAAGCCGTTGAAATCGTTCTATACACCGTCGATGAATGGCTGCGGTTTAAAAGCGGCGAAGGCCGGATGCTGATGATGTTGCGCGCTTTATTGGGAGTGGTCTGGTTCCCCTTTGGTTATTTGATCCGTTTGTACTTCCTGACGATGATCGAACCGAGCTTAAACCCATTAAAGCTTCCATTATCTTCGCTTGCCGCCAAGTTCATGTATCCATTTTACATCGGCCAACTCACGCCATTGACACCCGAAAACGAAGCCATGATCAATCAGCTTAGTATCGTCATGGGCTGGGGGTTAGCCGCGTTGATCACCTATACGATCATTGTACCTACGCTTTATCTGCTACCTTCGGCTTTTGCGTTTCTGGTCTGGGAAATGAAGGGGAATTGGCGGTTATTCGCCGCCAATCGATCCGAAAAACTCAAACCGGTCATGATCAGCCACCATGGTGAAACCCTGCCACTTTTACTGAGACCAGGCTTTCACTCTGGCACCGTTCCTAAATTATTTACGTCGCTGCGCCGTGCCGAACGGCAAGCTTACTATTCGGGACAATGGCGTTCCGCTCGGACTTATCGACGGTCTCTACATGAAGTTTCCAATTCTGTTCGACTGTTTATCGATCGCGAATTAATCACTTTGCTGCACCAAATGCCTCAATGGAAATCGCAGCCCTTAAGCGCAGGCGAAATCCAGTTATCCAGCAATCGGATCGCGATTGAAATTAAGCATGCCGAATTTGTAGAGACTCCCTTATGGCTTGACCTGGATGAACACTCGGGTTGGTTATTGGGTGGTATTCAAAAAATTGGCTGGTTATCGCAATTGGATACAGACCGAACTCGCCAGATGCTCAATGCCTTGGCCGGGTTATACAAACTCTCAGGCGTCGACATGATCCGCGAACAATTGGAATCATTGTTTCAACCGCGCAGCCCTTCGTACGACATAACCGATCAAGGCTTGACGATTTGGCCGGAACCTCGAGAAGGACAAATGATCGTTTATGATTTGCAATCATTACGAAGTGTATTAGTGCCTAAATCAAAACCCAAGGAGTTAGCCAACTCCTGGCCTGTTATTCCCTTGGATCGCATCAAGTACACACTGCAAAAAATCAGATGGGCTCAATGGGTCGCCTATTGGGACTACGGCAACGACCCTGACCATCAGTTGCCGTTGTTCACGGATGGCTGGACCCTGATGACAAAGGACCGACACCATGCTGAACCGCGAGCAGCTCCAACCGAAGAAAAACTGCAATTAGACCGGAAAAACGGGGAAGTAAACCCGCCTGAGCAATTCGTCGAAGAGGACCTCGCAAAGCGACGGAACGACCCAATCCGCCCCGGCTAATCTCATTCGTTCAGGCGGATGGTGCCCAACGAAATGAACACCAACACACCACATACCGGCTGTTTTGGCCGCTTGTATGCCTGCGATGGCATCTTCGAAAACAATGCAGCGATGGTAAGGCACATGCAGTCGATCAGCTGCCTTCATGAATACTTCTGGATCGGGTTTGCCGCGTTGCGTGTCTTCCATCGCTACTTGTGTATGGAAATAGCGCGATGTTTGCGTCAATCGTAATATCAACTCGACGTTGGCACGCGGCGCGCTGGAAGCCACTGCTTGGCGAACGCCTTGTTTACTGGCTTGATCGAGTAACTTTTCGACACCGGGTAAAAGTCCAACACCTTGCTGCTGAGCTGCAAGACGATAGGTAAGTTCTTTTTCATCACCTATTCGGTTACTTTCTTGCACAGTAAAGCGTGAATCAAACAGGTATTGAATGATCTCAGGATTTCGTTTACCAAACGTGGCGGCAAAGTGATCCCGCGTGAACGTAGAACCAAGCTTCTGGCAAGTTTGCAGCCAGGCTTGATAATGGAGTTCAGCAGTATCCACCAAGGTACCATCCATGTCCCATAGAAAGGCAATACTCTCGTGCATTACTGATTTCCTGCAATGAAATAACCCACGAACGTAATAGTCCGTGGGTCGTACCGTTGATAGTTGAATTGTGATGAACGCTTAACGACCACCGCCACCAGGACGACGACCGAACGTTGGGAATTCACCCTTGAATGGTTCACCCATCAGCTCTTTCATCTTGCTGCGTTGAGCATCCGTCAACAGCTTTTCGAGCTTCTGGTCGTTGGCTTTGCGCATTTCTTGCATCTTGGTACGCATTTCTTGTGGATCACCGCCACCGCGCATCTCTTCCATCATTTTGCGCATGTCTTCCTGAATCGCTCGCAGTGCATCTTTTTGTTCGTCATTGAGTTCAATCGCACTGGCAAAATCCTGATTGCGCAACAAGGCACCTAAGCCAGCCGTTTTATGCGTGCTCTGATAGCCAAGCTGTTTCAGACGTTTTTGTTGCACTTCGGAGAGGATTTTGTTGAGGTCTTCGGTCATCTTCTTCTGCATTTCTTGCATCTTTTCGCGACGTTCTTCGGGTGACAAGTCGCGCAATTCGCCAAACATACCACGTTGCTTTTCTTGCAACTCTTTGACTTTGCTGATCTGGTCCTCAGTCATTTTGAGGTCCGTTTGGACATCCTTGCTGGAAAGCAGCATAATGCCGCCTCCTCCGCCCCCCATACCCATGCCTTGACCACGGCCCTGACCTCGCCCTTGCCCTTGGGCCAATGCCGGGCAAATAATCAATCCAAACGCGAGCACAGCCAACAAACTACGACAGCCAGTCATGTTTCACCCTCGTGATGTGTTAGACAAAACCACAACTACGACCATTCTAACAACGGATTCTGCGGAAAGTAGCGGTTCTCATCAACTTTTACTTAAGAATGAAAAGAGGCTCATCATTCCTTATGATTGACTCTTCGTTCACCTCTATTTGTCCATCTGAAACTGGACTAAATCCACAAAGCGTTTAACGTTATGCAAGCTCTTGAAATCAGGGTCATTGCGTGCATGAGCTTTGTGACAATAGCCGTTGGCAAAGGCTTGTTCAAGAAATTCACACGCACTATTTTGTAATTCAGCCGTTTCCGTCGAATAACCAGGACCAGCTTGCTGTGCCATTTCCGCACCAATGGCCAAGGCACAGGCTAGATCATAGAGCCAGTCTGGATCCTTTGCATGATTGCTACGAGCATGCAAAGCCAATTTCTTGCCTTCGCTGAATTCCTTATCCATGAAATGCCGATTGATGCGAGCATAAGTTCGTGTCATTTCGGTGACCTGTTTGGGAGGCATTTGCAATACGCGCTCGTAGTCCGCTTTGGCTAACTCCCATTGTTTTTGGCTGATGAAATAACTTGCGCGTTGTGTAAATACATGGCTTTCCTTCGGATCAAGTTGCGCTGCGTGGTTTAGGTCATTTAATGCCAATGGGTCTTGCTTCTGACGCCGATAAATGGCCGCCCTAACGACATAATTCAAGGCATCGTCATCGGCAAGTTCGATGGCGCGGTTCATGTCCTTCAGGGCTTCAATGTCACGACCCATCAGCCCCAGAACACCGCTGCGCAATCGAAGAATCACTGGCATTTGGGGAACGTTTTCAAAACTCTGAAAAACACGGACTAAATGATTAGCGCCATCAAGAGCAGCATCCAATTGGTCCATTTTTTGTTGGAGCAAAATCAAATACAATCTTGCCCGGTGTTGATTGGGTTCTTGTTCGATCACACGTTTATAAGCCGCTAGGGCATCAGTATTTCGTTGCATTTTTTCATAGACGCGTCCAATCTCAATCCATGCATTATCATTGTCGGGGCGGATTTTCACGGCAGCCTGAAAATCCTTGAGTGCCGCATCCCATTTTTCCATGTGAAAATAGGCTTCGCCTCGCTTGAACAAGGCTTCTTCTGATTGTGGATAAGTAACCAAGTAGCGGTTCAAGTCCAATACACATTGCTGATAATCTTCGAGCTGATAGTAAGCCAGCCCGCGGATCCAATAGAGTTCATATTCCGCCGGTTTAAGCTTCAAAGCCTTGGACAAATCGGCAACCGCTTCCGACCAACGATCCAATTGGCTTAATACCTGTGCTCGTTCTTTCCAAACGGTGTATGATTCAGGTTCGAGTTGAACCAAAACATCAAAATCCTGAAGGGCTGCAACGTATTGTTGAACTTGCAAATTGGTTTGCGCCCGAACACGGCGTGCTTCGACATCATTCGGCTTAATGCGCAAATGCGTATTAAGGTCCAATATGGCTTCGAGCGGTTTTTGTTGTTTGATAAAAATGCGTGCACGTAGCATTGAGGCGCTGGGGTGGAGTGGCTGCCCTTGCAAAACGAGTTGCAAACGCTCCAGGGCCAGGTCATCATATCCGCGAAAATGCTTGATCTCGGCGTCAAGGACCATGGCATTGAGGTTGTCAGCTTCGCAGCGCAATGCTTCTGCTACATAAGACTGGGCTCGCCGCCATTCCCCTTGCAGACGAGCCAACTGCCCTAGAGCCACAAATCCTTCGGCATTGGTTGGTTCACAATGAATGGCCTTGTTAAACAAACCTTGAGCTTGATCCCATTTTTTCGCTTCTAAAGCTCTGTAGCCTGCATCCAAATAGGTTTGAAAATCCCGTACGGTTTCTGCTTGAATAGACAATTCACCCAGAACAATCATACAAATGGTCAATGTTATTCTTCTAAACACCATGCCAGTCTCCGTGGCCTGCGCCTTGCAGAGCTTAGGTATGCCATCCTTTCTCTTATTTTAAGTCATATTTCAGTCTAAGTTGAGGGGAATTCGCTGATTGCCCATCGATTCCAGTTACAATAGGGGCAACCGTCCGTTGCGAAGGGGCCATCATGCAAGAATCACGGCTTGTCATTGTTTGTGGTTTGGGACAGGTAGGCTGGATCGTTCTTGAACATTTGAAGTGTTTGGGTTGGTCGACCGCGGCGGTCGATTTGGATTGCGATCCCAGTGATGCCCGGCTTGGCGATACTAAATTAATTCGCGGTGATTGCCGGGATCCCCAAAACCTGTTGGCAGCTGGTGTGCTCAATGCTCATGCCGTCTTGATTTTGACTAAGCAAGACGTTGTGAATCTGACCACGGCCCTCTCTGTCAGCCGATTGAACAGTCAAATTAGAATCGTAGCTCGCTTCTTCAATCAAAACTTGATTCATCGACTCGGCCAAGGGTTGCCGCAGTTAACCTTACTAAGCAAGTCTGCATTGACAGCTCCCCTTTTCGCATTAACGGCTCTGGCGGGCGACACTTTAGGTTCTTTTCAATCGCTGAATGACCATTATGAAATCACGGAAGTAAAAGTAGCAGAACGCCATCCCTGGGTCGGCCAAACACTCACCGAATTAACTCAGCAATTTGGCGTGCAAATGGTTGCTCATGAGAGTGCCGATACGGCTTTGCATTCCACTTCCGCGGTTGTCGCCAATATTCAATCCCTGCCCGTTCATGCAACCGCCTGGCGCTGGTTCCAGGAAATACGTCAGGATTGTCGATTGTTGCCTGGCGATCGCTTCATTGCCGTCGGTACAGAACTGCAGATCGTTCAATTGCGCCAATTAGCAAGCGATGAAACCCAAATGGTCTTGCGTTGGGCCAGTTGGGTGCGGCGATTGGGTCGGATCCTCTGGCGGACCATGATAGAAATTGAATTGCCTGTGAAATTGGTTTTTGGCGTCTTTTTGACCGTCATTTTGATTAGTGCCTTGATCTTTTATTTTTACGACAAACCCAACCTGGCCGAAGGCATGTACCGAACGGTCAGCGTCATGGCCACCGCGGCGGATATGAAAGCGGATCAAAAGGATGAAGCACTTAAACTATTCATCACTTGTCTGCGTATCGCTGGGATTGTCCTGACAGCGGCATTGACCGCGTTGCTAACCAATTATTTGGTCCGAGCCAAACTTGGCGGTGCCTTAGTGATCGGCCGAATTCCCGATAGCGGGCATGTGGTGGTGTGTGGACTGGGTAATCTTGGTATTAGGATCGTCGAACAATTGCGGAAACGGCAAATTCCTGTCGTCGTCATTGAAAAGGCCGAGGGACGCTTTACGTTGGATGCTCGGCGTCAAAAGGTCGTTGTGTTGCTTGGCGATGCGACAGTACCCGAAATGTTGACCCGTGCCCGTGTTCGTGAGGCACGCGCCTGCATTGTGGCAACGAGCAATGATCTAACGAACATCGAAATTGCCCTCTTGATTGCTGAGGCCAATCCAAAGCAACGCATTGTCATACGCTTGGAAGATGCACAACTCGCTAAACTCCTCCGCGAAACCAATCAAATACGGCATGCGTATGCTGTTGCATCTTTAGCTGCGCCAGCATTGGTTGCGGCCTTGTATCGCGAGCGCATACTTGGCTTATTTTGGGTCAAGGGTGAATTGCTGGGTGCCGTCAATTTCAACATCGAGCCTTCACACACACATTTAATTGGCCAAAGTATTGGGTCGCTGGCTCAGCTGTATGGCTTTGTTGCTTTACAATGGATTCGGGATCAACACGTCATCCCCATGGCACTTTGGCCAACCAATCAAGTGCAGCTTGCCGACCAATTGACTTTATTGTTACGCCTTCACGACCTGGACAAATTATTACTGCACGAACAGTCCCAAAGACAGCGCTAGGACATTTGCACCTGGCTCAAACCAAATGCATGCAGAACACGCTGCTGATTGAGTGAACCAATAAAATGAGCTGACGGGGTATAAAGATCCCATGAAGCGAACTTCCGTCGTTGCCGGTGGATTTACTGCAAGTTATACTGAACACTTGACATCACATCATGACCCGCATCGTGCTGTTATGTTCTTTTTGCATCTTCATAAGCTTGGGGTGTTTCTTTACGCATCAAGCTCACGAAGGACATGATTCACATTCACACGAAGCCGGTTCTTGATGTATGAGGCCTAATAGCCGCTACGGTTGTATAAATTCGACAACCGACGGGGACGGAGTCTGCCCTAATCCGTGAATTCAAAAGCCAAGATGGCTTAGTTTTTCTCAACCAATGTTCTTCCATGAATAGTACTTCAACCAAGCAGCCTCAAGCCATTCTAAATTACAACATCGCACATCACGAAGATCCGCCTCTCATCATCGAAGCCACCCAAGGCTGGCGCACTCTCGATTTCAAAGAAATCTGGCGGTATCGCGAACTGTTGCTGTTCCTCACCTGGCGTGACATTTCGGTGCGGTACAAGCAAACGGTTCTAGGCATCGCCTGGGCGGTGATACAGCCGTTGTTCACAATGATTGTGTTCACCATTTTTTTTGGCAGACTAGGGGGCATCGACCAAAAACTTGGCAGTGATCTCAACTATTCCTTGTTTGTATTCTCAGGACTGCTTCCTTGGTTGCTATTTGCTTTTGCCTTAAATGAGGTCAGTAAAAGTATGGTGACCAATCGCAATTTGATCACCAAAGTTTATTTCCCGCGTTTAATCGTACCTTTGGCCCCCCTGCTGAGTGGTTTGGTGGATTTTGCCATAGCCGCTGTTCTATTCACGGGCATGATGGTGTGGTATCAGGTGATGCCAGGCTGGCCTATTCTGCTACTGCCCTTCTTCCTGTTGATGGCATTGATCACGTCCCTAGCCGTTGGACTATGGCTTGCGGCATTAAACGCCATTTATCGCGATGTGCAATACACCTTGAACTTTTTGACTCAGTTTTGGATGTTTCTCACTCCCATCGCCTATCCCAGCAGCATTGTTCCAGAGCAATGGCGTTGGCTATATGGGCTCAACCCCATGACCGGAGTGGTCGATGGCTTTCGCTGGGCATTGTTTGGGACGACCCCACCAGGACTGATGATGTTGGTATCGTTCGTGATGATGGTGGTCATGCTCATTGGTGGGCTGTTTTATTTCCGCCGCATGGAACGAACTTTCGCTGATGTCGTTTGATAGGTTTCGCATATTCTTTCGGCCGGGAAGCGCATGTCTGCACAAGTGATTCAAGTTCGCCATATCGGTAAACGCTATCAAATCGGGGCGCGTGAGCGTTATCACTCACTGCGCGACACCTTGACCCGAAGTTTTACCGCGCCCGTACGCTGGCTGAAGCATATCACCCGACCATCAAACAATGGCAGCCGGGTTGCATCGACCACCCTGTGGGCGCTACGCGACATCAACTTCGACGTTCATGCAGGTGAAGTTGTGGGCGTGGTTGGACGCAATGGTGCAGGCAAAAGCACGCTGCTTAAAGTGCTCTCCCGCATTACCGAGCCAACGGAAGGACGTATCGAACTCCACGGTCGTGTGGGAAGCTTGCTTGAAGTCGGTACAGGCTTTCATCCCGAATTGACCGGCCGCGAAAACATTTACCTGAACGGTGCCATTCTGGGCATGAGCAAGGCCGAAATTACGCGCAAATTCGATGAAATTGTGGCTTTCGCGGAGGTTGAGCCTTTTCTCGATACCGTCGTCAAACATTATTCCAGCGGCATGTATATGCGTTTGGCCTTCGGCGTTGCTGCGCATCTCGACCCGGATATCTTGTTGGTGGATGAAGTTCTAGCCGTCGGCGACATGGCCTTTCAAAAGAAATGCCTAGGCAAGATGGAGGAAGTCGCCAAGGCTGGGCGAACCGTCTTGCTCGTCAGCCATAACATGGGAGCCATTCGCGGTCTGTGCAGCCGGGCCATCATGATCGAAGCAGGCCAACTGGCTGCGGATGGCTCCCCCGACGAAGTCATCGCCAAATACCTCGGCACCAGCGGTGAGGCAGGATTCGAACTCAACACGGGCCATCGATCCAACGATCCTTTGGTCTTTACCAAAGTCCTCTTGAGAAATCGTCACGGCGAAACGACGACGGAATTCAATCCCGGCGATGCACTCACCGTGGAAATCTGCTTTCATGCGCAACAGCGCATCGAGCAACCTCATTTTTGGATTGGCATTCTCAGTCAATATGGTCCACTCATAACGGCCAGCCAGTTGTTTGATGGCCGCCGCGCGGATGTCATTGAGGGGGATGGGATCATTCGCTGCACGTTTCACTCACTGCCGTTGTTACCTCAAACCTATACGCTTCGCATTGGTGCCCGGGCCGCCAACGGGGCCACACCCATTGCAGCCACCCAAGAAGCTGGCTTTTTCAGCATCAGCGGTCGCATGCGCGACTATGGCCTCATGAGTGAAAACGCTGACAGCTTGGCTTGGGAAGCGGCGCCCGTATTGATCCCATATACTTGGCAGATGCCCGATGGGCAATCCATCACTGTACAAGGATTCACAGCTTCAGGAAAAACAGCATGAATTGGTCACAGCAAGCCGTTTTGGTCACCGGGGCTACGGGTTCGTTTGGCAAAGCATTCATCGACATCATGCTTCGCGAATATCACCCGCGCAAGCTGATCGTCTTCAGTCGCGACGAATTGAAACAGCACGAAATGCGTGTGCAAGGATTTGATCATCCTAGCCTGCGTTATTTCATCGGAGATGTGCGTGATGCCGATCGGTTGCGTCGAGCCATGCATGGCGTGGACATTGTCGTGCATGCAGCAGCGCTCAAGCAGGTCCCTGCATGTGAATACAACCCCTTCGAAGCGGTTCAAACCAATATCCAGGGTGCCCGCAATGTGATCGATGCCGCGCTGGATAATCAAGTCAAACGGGTACTCGCCTTAAGTACCGACAAGGCCGTTAACCCTGTCAACCTGTATGGTGCAACCAAACTGGTTCACGAAAAGCTGTTTACCCAAGCCAATGCTTATCGGGGAACGGATCCCATTTGTTTTAGCTGTGTACGTTATGGCAATGTTGTTGGCAGTCGCGGGAGCGTTATTCCGCTGTTTCGAGAACAGAAAAAAACCGGAAAAGTAACTGTCACCGACCGTCGCATGACGCGCTTTTGGATCACACTCGAACAGGGAGTCCGATTTGTCATACGGTGTATCGAAAGGATGCACGGCGGCGAAGTCTTCATTCCCAAGATTCCAAGCATGAACATAATGGACCTGGTCACGGCCATTGCTGAAGGCTGTAAGGTGGATCATGTGGGCATTCGACCTGGCGAAAAGCTGCACGAAGTGCTTGTCTCCGAGGATGAGTCCCGTAGCACCCTGGAATTGGACGATATGTACTTGATCCAGCCTCTGCATCCCTGGTGGAAGATTGATACCGTACCAGGCAGCAAACCGGTTGCTGAAGGCTTTCGCTATGCCAGCGATAATAATAGCCAATGGCTAAGCGTCCCGCAGCTTCGGGAACTGGTGGAGAAGCATTGTCCATGAGCTCGTCCACGATTCCCTATGGCCGACAGTGGATTGATGACGATGACATTGCCGCCGTCGTTGAGGTGTTGCGCAGTGATTGGCTGACCACCGGCCCCAATGTCGCGGCATTCGAACATGCCTTTGCCCAAACGGTGGGGGCGAACGAAGCCGTGGCCGTGAATAGCGGCACCGCTGCTTTGCACGCCGCCATGGCGGCCTTGGGCATTGGGCCTGGTGATGAAGTCATCGTGCCTGCTTTGACCTTTGCTGCCTCTGCCAACTGTGTCCTGTACTGCGGCGGAACACCCGTTTTTGTCGATATCGATGCAAGAACCCTTTGCATTGACCCGCAGCAAGTAAATCGTCATATAACACCCAAGACCAAAGCGATGGTTGCGGTCGATTACGCTGGGTTGCTCTGTGATTACAATCAACTCTCAGCCTTGGCGAAAACGCATGGTCTCAAGATCGTTGCGGATGCATGCCACGCTCTGGGCGCTCGGCACGGGGCTGGTGATGCACATGCACTAGCCGACTTGGCCACTTACAGCTTTCACCCGGTCAAGCACATCGCGACAGGCGAAGGCGGCATGGTCACCACCGCCCACCCAGAGTGGGCCACCTTGATGCGGGCGTTTCGCAACCACGGCATCACCACTGACCACCGCCAACGCGAAGCTACGGGGTCATGGTTCTACGAAATGCAGATGCTCGGGTTCAACTACCGACTGACTGATTTTCAATGTGCCCTGGGCATGAGCCAGTTGAAAAAACTGCATGACTGGGTCGCTCGCCGGCAAGCCATCGCAGCGCAATATCAACAAGCATTTGCCGACCTGAGTGCGGTCGAATGGCAAATGAACCCTGGGCCGGTCGAGCGGCATGCGTATCATCTGTTTGTTATTCTGCTCAAGCTCGAACGCCTCGATGTGGATCGCAAGACAATCTTTAAGGAATTGCGGGATGCCGGCTTGGGCGTGAATGTGCACTATGTCCCGGTGTATTGGCATCCGTACTATCGCAAGCGTTTGGGTTTGAGCAAGGGCTTGTGTCCACAGGCCGAAAACGCCTACGAACGCTTGTTGTCACTGCCCATGTACCCCAAGATGACCGATGCCGATGTGGGCCGAACGATTGACACTTTTCGCCAGGTCGTTTTACGTCATACACGATGAACACGGCACCCAACATTGTGGCCATCGTGCAAGCGCGCATGGGCAGCACGCGGTTGCCGGGCAAAATCCTGCTCGATCTGGCAGGCCGTTCGATCTTAGAACGAGTCATGGCTCGCTTGCAAGAAGTCGCCTCCTTGACTCAGATCGTCGTTGCAACGACCAGCGAACGTCAAGACGACCAACTGGCTGAGTATTGCCAGGCCCACAACTGGTTAGTCTTTCGCGGCAGCGAAAATGATGTTTTGGATCGCTTCTACCAAACCGCCAGACTGACACTGGCAGACGTCATTGTTCGCATCACTTCCGACTGCCCCTTGATCGATCCCGAGATCGTGCAACAGCTGGTGCAGATGTATTTGCAAGCCAACGATCCATTGGCCTATGTAAGCAATGTTGTGCCGCGACGAACCTATCCACGAGGCTTGGATGCTGAGGTCTTTGGCAGGAACGCGCTAGAAGCAGCCTGGCAAGATGATCAAAATGCAGCATGGCGTGAGCACGTGACGCCGTTTATTTATAGAAATCCCGATCGCTTTCACTTGCATAACTTGGTGAATGAGGTGGATTACTCGACGCACCGATGGACAGTGGATACTCCTGAAGATTATGCACTGATTAAAAAGATCTATGAACATTATGGCCATGGCCGATTCCGTTGGCGCGACGTACTGGCTTTGCTGGACCAGCACCCCAGCTGGACGGCATTGAATGTCAACGTTACGCAAAAGTCGCACTAGATCATGGCATCACCCGGAACATTGATGGTACGCGTCGATGCGAGTGCTCAAATGGGCACTGGTCACGTGATGCGTTGCCTGGCCCTGGCACAGGGTTGGCAGGACCTTGGCGGGTCGGTTGTTTTTGCCACGATCGACCTGCCCGATAGTCTCGCCCAGCGGTTAGCCCATAACCAAATAACTACGCTCTATCTCCAAGCATTACCAGGCTCAACGGAAGATGTGCAACAACTCATTGAGCAGGTTAAAACACACGGCTGCACTTGGATCGTGGTTGATGGCTATCACTTCGGTGCCGACTATCAAGCCCGCTTGTGCGAAGCGGGCTGCAAAGTGCTTTTTGTGGATGATTATGGCCATGCCGAACGCTATACGGCACAACTCATACTGAACCAAAATCTTGGCGCCAAAGGGGAGTTGTACCAATCGCGTTCTCCCGCCTCTCGATTGCTTCTCGGACCGAAATATGCGCTTTTGCGTCGTGAGTTTTGGGCGTGGCGTGGATTGCATCGCACCATCCCAGCTAAAGCAAAAAATGTGCTCATAACCCTTGGTGGTTCTGACCCGGATAATGTGACCCAAAAGGCTTTAGAGGCAGTTGTCGGGTTGCACGATCCCGCCTTGCAATGTACGGCCATCGTCGGCAGCAGCTTTTCTCAGCTAGCAACCCTAAAAAATTGGGCAAAACAGCATCCACATGTTGATATTCGAAGCAATGTGACTGATATGCCCGAATGGATGAAATGGGCCGATGTGGCCATTGCTGCAGGTGGAACAACCACTTGGGAACGTTGCTTGCTTGGCTTGCCGAGTATTGTGGTTGTCCTGGCGGATAATCAGGTGTCCATAGCAAAGGCGTTAGAGGATCGACAATTGGCAACCGTGGTCCAGAGTTCAACTGCCTCCATTCAATCCGCTTTGCATGAACTGATAAACAACTTTGACAAACGTCAACAAATGGCTCGGGGCGGGCAAGCGTTGGTGGATGGCTGGGGGGTTCAGCGAGTGCTAGCCCAAATGCATCCGCTGCCATTAGAGCTGCAGCCCGCCACCCAAGAGCATGCACGACTGCTTTATGCTTGGGCCAACCAACCCGAAATCAGACAAGCTTCGTTTAATAATGCTCCCATACCATGGGAAGTCCATCAACAATGGTACACTGATCGATTGCATGATCCACTCACGCAAATGTGGCTCATCTGCACTCCTGATACACCCATTGGACTGGTTCGCTTCCAGATGGAGCAGGATGAAGCGACCATTTCGATCAATTTATGCAAGGAATATCAGGGCTTGGGGTTAGGTCATCGTGTGATACAGCTTGCGTGTGAACGATTTTTGGATACGTATCCATCGGTGCGTATCCAAGCTTTGATTCGCAAAGAAAACAGGGCTTCGGTTCATGCTTTCCAAAAAGCGGGCTTCCAGAATCTTCAGCCGACCATGGTCAAGGGCTGCGAAGCTTATCGTTTAACGTTGCAGCGAGTTTCCTCATGATCAAACCGTTTTTCATTGGTCATCGAAGCGTTGGGCCAGGTCAGCCAACGTTCGTAATCGCAGAATTATCGGCGAATCATAATCAGAACTATGATTTGGCCGTTGAGTTGGTGAAAGCCGCCAAGGAAGCTGGCGCCGATGCCGTCAAATTACAAACCTATACCGCTGACACACTCACCATTCCCAGCAACCGCCCTGAATTTCAGATCGGCCAAGGCACGTTGTGGGCGGGCAGGAATCTGCACCAACTCTATGGCGAAGCCTATACGCCATGGGAGTGGCAACCCAAACTAAAACGCCTCGCCGATGACTTGGGCTTGCTCCTATTCAGTACGCCCTTCGATGCGTCCGCCGTCGATTTTCTTGAACAGATGCAGGTGCCTGTGCACAAAATTGCTTCGTTTGAGATAGTGGACTTGCCACTGATTGCTCGAATTGCCCGCACCGGTAAGCCCATCATCATGTCCACAGGCATGGGCACTTTGGCGGAGATCAGCGAAGCCGTTGACACCATACGTGCGACGGGAAATCCATCCTTGGCCTTGCTGAAATGCACGAGCGCATATCCTGCCCCGCCGGAAGAAATGAACCTGCACACCATCCCGCACTTGGCACAGGCTTTCGGTGTGCCGACGGGGTTGTCCGACCATACGATGGGTCACACAGCTGCGGTCGTGGCTGTGACGCTCGGTGCTTGCATAATTGAGAAGCATTTCACGCTGTCGCGATCCATGAAAGGTCCAGATAGCGCGTTTTCGATGGAGCCGGCTGAATTTCGCTTGATGGTGGATGCGATCCGCATGACCGAAAAGGCCTTGGGTCAAGTGCATTATGGACTGACTGAAAAAGAACAGGCAAGCCGAACATTTCGGCGTTCGTTGTTTGTTGTTAAACCTGTAAAAAAAGGCGAACGCTTCAACCAAGAGAATATCCGCAGCATTCGTCCGGGTCATGGGTTGGCCCCCAAATATTTCGCCATGGTTTTAGGCCGCCAAGCCACACAGGATTTGGAACCAGGCACTCCCCTAGACTGGCCAATGATTGGCGGTGCAAGCGAGTAAACATGCCTCCAACAGGTCTTCGCTATTGGGTCCATCAATGCACGCCACCCTTGCTCATGCGTGGTTTGCGCGTATTGCGCGAGCGCTGGCAGCAAGTGCCTGCCGAGGTGCAACGCAACCGTCAATTGAAACAGCGCTTTCCCAACCCAGATCGATGCTTCATTCTGGGCAATGGGCCGTCCATCAAAAAGCAAAACTTGCTATTACTGAAAAACGAGGTCACTTTCGCCTGTAATTTCTTCAATCTGCATCCGCAAGCGGCCGAGTTGGCCCCTACCTTTTACTGCTTCGGTGATGCCAACACTTTTATCCCTAAGACCTTCAACGAGAATCTGGAGATTGATCGCACCGCCTGGTTTGTGGATATTTGCGCCAAGGCACCGCAAACCGAGTTCTTCGTGCCCTATGCTGCTAAAGACGTGATCGCTGCCCAACAGTGGTTTGCGGGACGCCGACTTTGGTATGTCATGCAAAAAGGCATCAGCACCGAATTGAACCGTGCCTCGGCCGAGTTGGATCGCATCATCCCCAACGGTATGGGGACGGTGGCCGCTGTGGCCATCCCTGCCGCGTTGTACATGGGCTTCAAAAAAATCTATCTGCTCGGTTGCGACTGCAACTGGTTTGTGCAAGCCATGGCCAAAGAGGAGTTTGACCGGGAATGCGACCACTTTTACGATCGCAATCCCTATATGAAGCGTGAGTCCAACCTGACGGACTTCGGCATGGAAGTGGAACTGCGTTGTTTAAGCGATCACTTCAAGAGCCTGCGTTTGCTGATGGAGTTAGCCATCGAGCAAGGACAAGAAATCTGGAACGCAACCCAAGGCGGTCTGCTTGATGTCTTCCCTCGTGTGCGTTATGAGTCTCTGTTTCTGGATGCGAACACTCCAGGCCAACCAACACCCGCTACGATGTCAGCATCAGCCAAGTAGGCTAATCCATTTGAACTTGTAAGATAGCAATAAGCTTGTTCTTTGGTGAAAAAAGAGAGTGCCCATCCCGTGCTACGAATCATGCGAGGCCTTCGCCGCGTTTTGACCGAATGCCTGTCGATTTCGAAAAACACTGCCACCCTCAAAGGCCATATCGATGAGGCCAAAATGCTCACGGCCAAGGGGTTGATCCTCCAATTGCGGGAGCGCGGCCGGCTCAACCATCTACGAGACGCTGAGTTCAAAGTGTTCTCCCAATTCGGCGATGATGGGATCATCCAATATCTCCTGCAGCGCGTGCCCTTGCTCAGCCACCGCTTCATTGAGTTCGGGGTGGAATCATACGTTGAAGCCAATACTCGGTTCCTGCTTCTCAACGACAACTGGCAAGGCTTGATCCTGGATGGCAGCACCGAAGCCATGGAAGCCATTCGTCATGAGCCGCTCTATTGGCGTAATGATTTGACCGCCGTCGCTGCCTTTGTCACCAAAGACAACATCAACCAGCTTTTCACCCAACACGGCTTCACGGGTGACATCGATCTGCTCAGCGTCGATATCGATGGCAACGACTATTGGGTTTGGGAAGCGATTCAGTGCGTGCAACCGCGTATTGTTATCGTCGAATACAACGCCGTCTATGGCAGTAAACGTGCGGTAACCGTTCCTTACGACCCGCAGTTCATGCGTTCCAAAGCCCATTACTCCTACCTGTATTGGGGCGTTTCGCTCAAAGCGTTGTGCTTGCTCGCCGAACGCAAGGGTTATGGCTTCGTCGGTTGCAACTCCGCAGGTAACAATGCCTATTTCGTCCGCAAGGATTGCTTGGGTGACTTATCGCCACTCACTGCTGAAACGGGCTATGTCAACTCGCGGTTTCGTGAATCGCGCGATCCGCAAGGCCGCTTGAGCTTTGTCGGCGGCAAGGAACGGATCCGCTTGATGTCGGACATGCCCATATGGGATGTCGAGCAACAAAAGATGATCAAACTAGCAGAACTTATCGAGTGAGGCCGTTATGGCGGTGGAAGCCGTAGAACATCAGGGTCGGCGCTATGCCGAAATCATCTGGCGCGACACCAAGGTGGCCAAGACCACTTTCTTTTCGCCTCCGGCAAGCTCGTTTCAATTCGGGCTGCTCGCCCATGAGGCAGGCTTTGTTGAGCCACCGCATTATCACCAAGAGTTCGAACGCCGCATCACTGATCTGCAGCAGATGTTCGTCGTTCAGACGGGTGTCGTGGTCGTCGAACTTTATGCCGACGACGGCAGCAAAATACGGGAAATCACTCTCCGTGCAGGCGATGCCATTGTCCTTATCCATGGTGTGCATGCCATCCGTGTGCTGGAAGACATGCAGTGTATCAGCGTCAAGCAGGGACCGTTCCTCGGACCTGACAAAGACAAAGTGATTGTTGAGGTGAAGCCATGATTCCGGTGTTCGAGCCCGACATCGGCCCACGCGAAATCCAGGCAGTCACCGAAGCCTTGCAACGTGGTGAAATTTCCGGTTCCTTTGGTGCCACGATACCGAAGTTCGAACAGACTTTCGCTGACTTTATCGGCGTCAAACACGGCATTGCCATGAGCAGCGGCACCACAGCCCTGCATGCGGCGGTCTCGGCCATGCAAATCCAAGCTGGCGACGAAGTCCTTGTCTCTGCTTCCACGAACATCGCCACCGCTTTGGCTGTCTACCACAACCGCGGCATAACCATTCCAGTGGATTCTGAAGCACAAACGTGGAACCTCGATCTCGACCGTCTGGAAAGCCTCATCACTCCGCGAACAAAGGGCATCATTCCGGTGCATCTGTACGGCCATCCGGTGGACATGGATCGCCTTATGGCCATCGCCAACAAACACCGCCTTTGGGTGATCGAGGACTGTGCAGAATCCCATGGGGCCACCATCCGAGGCAAGCAATCGGGCAGCTTCGGACAGCTTTCCTGCTTCAGCTTCTATGCCAACAAGATCATCACCACCGGCGAGGGCGGTATGGTGATGACCAATGACGATCAACTGGCCGAGCGGTTGCGACTGCTTCGCAATCTAGCCTTCACCAAACCCCGCTTTTTTCATGAAGTGCCCGGCTACAACTTCCGCATGACCGGTTACCAGGCCGCTATGGGACTGGCTCAGTGCCAACGCATCGAGCATTTCATCGAACGCAAGCGCTGGCTGGCACAAACCTATAATCGCTGCCTGGCTGATGTACCCGGCTTGCAATTGCCTCCTGAGCTGCCCTGGGCCAAGAACGTCTATTGGATGTATGCCATCGTGGTTAAGCCTGAATTCGGCTGTACCCGCGACCAACTCATGCAGCATTTGACAAAGGCCGATATCGAGTCGCGCACCTTCTTTTGCCCCATGAATCAACAGCCCTTCCTTCGAGCACAAAACGGCTTTCGCGATGTGCCCTGCCCGGTTGCGGATCGTTTGTGGCAGACCGGCCTTTATCTGCCATCCAGTTGCAAACTCACGGAAGAGCAGATCCTATCGGTTTGCCAGCAAATTCGTCTGGCCCAGCGTGGGGCATCCTGAGCATGAGTTCATACCTCGGTCGGCACGCTGAATTGTACGACCTCTTCTATCAAGATAAAGCATACGAACAAGAAGCACGATTCGCGGCTAGCCTGGCACGTGAACAGGGCATTGCTCCACCCGCTCGCTGGTTAGATGTCGCCTGCGGTTCGGGTCGCCATGCCTTCGCCTTGGAACAACTGGGCTTCAACGTAGCCGGCGTCGATTACTCGCCCAGTCAGCTGGCCCAAGCCAATCAGAGCAAGCAGCAGCGCCATAGCCATGTTACTTTTGCTCAGCAGGATATGCGTCAACTAAACGTTCCGGATCGACCCTTCGACGTCGTTTCTTGCCTGTTCGATTCAATAGGGTATGTGCAAACCAACGAAGCCGTGCTCGAAGCTCTGCGTTGCATGCACGCCCATCTACGTCCAGGCGGGCTTTTGGTGATGGAGTTCTGGCACGCCGCGGGCATGCTGAAAAGTTACGACCCCGTTCGCATTCGCCGTTGGACACTGCCCGACCGACAGATCGTCCGCATCTCCGAAACCACGGTGGATGTCGCACGCCAGCTTTGCCACGTGCAATACAGCGTCCATGAGTTGTTGACTGATGGTCGTTGTCATCGTTTCACAGAAACTCAAACGAATCGCTTCTTCCTCGTCCAGGAGATGGACCTGCTACTCACGACCACCGGCTTCAAGTCTGTCTCTTGGCATGCAGGCTACGATCGAGAACGAACCATCGACAGCGGCACCTTCCACGTCGTTGTCGCCGCTACTAAACTTTCTTAATAACACCCTAATCTTGCTACGGTAGAGATCATAATGCACGTTGGCGTTTTTCTTTCCAATCTCAAGCCAACGTGGGGTGGAGGTTTCACCTTTGAGGATGAAGTTCGCGAAGGACTCATCGAGCACCATCGCAAGTCCAGCCATCGTTTCTCCTTCATTGGCCTCGCCCCTGCTGCACAGCAACCGTGCCCTATCCCCTTTATCTCGATCTACCCGCCGCTATTCGACCGGCTCCGCTTCAAAGCCCACTGCTACACGCAACGCCTCTGGCAGGGCAGCCGTTTCCATGGCCCTTTTGATCAGCTACAGCCGCGCACCGTTTGGAGGCAGCTCAAACCGCATCACATCGACATTATCTGGGGACTGTCGCCCGGCATGCCCATTTTCGATTGCCCGATGATCACCACCGTTTGGGACCTGCAACATCGCCGCCAGCCCTTCTTCCCTGAAGTCAGCCATTTCGGGATTTGGGAATGGCGTGAAGCTTATTTCAGACGTGCATTGCAACGTGCCGTAGGCATTATCACCCCTAATGCCGTAGGCCAAGCAGAGATCGAGCAGTTCTATGGTGTGCCCAGCGAACGCATTTGGCCAATGCCGCATCCAACGCCCCGCTTCGCCCTCATGGAATCACAGCAACCAGCAAAGCCCGATGCTCTGGCCCGTTTCAAGTTGCCCAAGCCGTTTCTCTTCTATCCTGCTCAGTTCTGGCCCCATAAAAATCATGTCACCGTGCTGCATGCGGTCAAGCTCTTACAGGAAAAACATGGCCTGACGTTTCATATGGTCTTCACCGGCTCCGACCATGGCAATCAGACCCATGTACGTCAAACGGCTGAACGTCTTGGCATCCGCGACCGTGTCTTTTTTCTCGGCTTCGTTGAGCGGTCGGAGTTGATCGCCCTTTACCGTGAAGCCTTTGCCCTACTCTACCTGACCCTGTTTGGCCCTGAGAATCTGCCACCACTAGAAGCCTTCGCTTTGGGTTGTCCGGTTGTCGCTTCCCGAGTGGCCGGTGCCGATGAGCAGCTTGGCGAAGCGGCGCGCCTGGTTGACGCGCTCGACGCGAGTCAAGCTGCCCAGGCCATTGCCGATTTGCATCAGCAACCCAATCAACGTGCCCAGCTCATCGAACGAGGCAGGCAACGGGCTTCCGCCTACACCATCAGTCACTTCCTTCAGGATGTCTTCGCCCGGCTCGATGATTTCGCCCGCATTGGTGCCTGTTGGCTCCCCCCAAGCTGACATCGCCACTACTGACGTATTACCTACCTACCCTTGCCAGGTGCGGGTGCGCTGCCACCTATGAGCTAGCGTTCTATCTTCGTCAATTGATGATTGATTCATGAACACACATGATGCAAAGCGAAAAATAGCTTGCAAGCGAACTGCTTCTTTGGGCCAGAGGGAAATGCCGAATCCTCAACGACCTCATTTCCTAGCCCGCGTGGCTACTCTGTTGAGTCTGTTAGGTGAGAACGACAAGCACTGCGACTTGGTGTCGGAAGCCGTCAACATTGCCCAAGCCGCGGGCAAGCCTGGTAACGCAGATGCCTTTTCCACCAATGTCATTATCGGCACTTCGACCGGATCTCTGAATAATTCTCACTGGGTCGCCCAATCATCGTCGATCCGTTGGCTTATACCGTCAGCGCAGAACCTGATGGGCTTATGGTGCAAGCTCGACCACGCAT
>JBDHUG010000011.1:0-81994 GCA_039809045.1 Gemmatales bacterium
TGGGCGCTACTGGACTCGAACCAGTGACCTCATGGGTGTGATCCATGCGCTCTACCAACTGAGCTAAGCGCCCCTGCGTTATGAATTAGACACTCTTTGCTGCCAAGTCAATGGGGACATCGCGAAATTTTGGGGCAGTGCTGAGCACCGGTTTGGGGGGTTCCAAGGGCGGTGCGACGGTCGCGGCCCTTTGTGCGGGTGCCGGACGAAGTGTCGGAGTTGACGATAAGTCATGCAGATTCAAGTCCACCTTGACGCTGTCCTTTAATCCTTGCAGACTGTTTTTGATGTCGAGCAGCATCTTTCCCACCGAACGGCTCACATCGGGCAGTTGCTTGCCGAAGATGAGAACGCCACCCACGCTCACAATCAACAGATCCCAAAAGCTGAATGAGCCAAGCATTGCCAATCTCAATTCATCGATTCCAGTAACCGCACATTTCCGCCGGTTCTATTTTATGGTCATCCACATGCTTGGAGCAACCATCGTTGCAGCAGGTTCACCACTTGCAAAGCAAAATCGCTGGCATGGAACCAGCGATTGAGCGATCCAAAGCACAAAAAAATCCCGATGACCTTTTTGATTAGAGCACCGGGATATTCAATCGACGTATCAGGTTTTCGATCTCCGAACGGAGAAAAGCAAACGAAGGTATGATAAAGAGCTTATCCTGCATCCGCGAGGGATCGTAGTCGGTTTCGATCACGGTGTCCGTAACAAAGGGTCTTCGGTAAACATCCTTGGATAAAGAGTAAGGAATTTCACCCGTTGAAGAGAGGATACCCGCACCAAAGACTTTGGTTTGTCCTTCTTCCTCGATTAAGCCGAATTCAATGCTGAACCAACTGAAGCGTTTGAGCGCGAGGACATAATCGCCCCGATTCGTGGTGGAGGCAGCTTTTCCGATGAGCGTCAACAGTTCGGCATAATCGCGATTCATCAATGGTGGCACGTGCCCCAGGCAATCGTGAATCATGTCGGGTTCGGGTGTAAACTCTGGGTGCGAACCATGACGGATGAACTGCGTAACGGGGAAACCTCGTTTGCCGATGTATTGATAAAAGATGCGATACGGTATCGGTCCCTCGGCTGGGACCAGGTGCATTTGTGTTTCCTGATTCACCCGATCACTGAGCAGACGCAATTGCGGGATCTCATCTTCACTGATGCCAAGCGTGCGTTTGGCTTGCAAGTAAATGTTGCTGGCATGCTTGACGTGCAGTTCATCCAGCTTGGGGCTGACTTCACGCCAAATGCGCGTTTCTTCAGGAGTATATTCGATGATCGGCGGCCCGAGGTTTTGCAGACGATGTTGGCGACAAAGATCAAACAAATATCGGCGACGTTGAATGTACTCATCGTCGCCTAGTCCAGGATGCCCTGGCTCCAGTTCGAGTTCGGTTGCTTCTGGCGGTTCAACCATGGCCTGGGCGTTAATCACCTGGCCATATTCGACGAGTGTTGCCCCTTCTTTCATTTGACACCCCTAGGTCAATAATCTGAAAAATGCCCAGGAATAGACTTGTTTGCGTAATCCCTAGTTTACCCTGCGCTGTGAAATGAATCAATGTTGAACCCACTTTGCATTGATCGATACTACACTCTTTTGTCGGAATATCCCATCCTTACTGCAACAGCGATGCGCTCGAACGAGATGGATAAGTGACCTATCTATGTCCAAGCTCATGCCGAGATGGCCGTGCAACACCAAGCCAAGGCAACTTAAAACTCCGCATTGCCCGGCGTGCGTGGAAACGGTATGACATCGCGAATATTGGCCATACCCGATAGAAACAGGATGGCTCGTTCCAACCCCAAACCGAAGCCCGCATGCGGCACCGTACCATAACGGCGCAGGTCGAGGTACCAGCCATAGGTTTCCGGGTCCAGGTGCTGCTCTTTCATGCGCTCAGCCAAGACTTCCAAACGTTCCTCGCGCTGACTGCCACCAATAATTTCACCCACACCTGGCACCAACACATCCATGGCCCGAACCGTTTTCCCATCGTCGTTGACGCGCATGTAAAACGGTTTTAGCGTTCGTGGATAATCATGCAAAATCAACGGACAGCCAAACTTTTTCTCGGTGAGGTAACGTTCATGTTCGGACTGCAAGTCGCGTCCCCAGCCAACCGGGAACTCCCACGCTTGCCCAGACGCTTCCAAATGCTGGACGGCTTCGGTATAGCTGATCCGCAGGAATGGACTTTGCAAGATTTTTGCCAAGCGTTCGAGGAGCGTCTGATCAATACGCTCATTGAAAAAGTGCATGTCCTCGGCACAATGGGTCAAAGCATCATGAATGATGCGTTTGATATAAGCCTCAGCCAAAGCCATGTTGTCTTCCAGATCGAAGAATGCCATCTCAGGCTCGATCATCCAAAACTCGGCCAGGTGGCGCGGCGTGTTGGAGTTTTCGGCACGAAACGTTGGGCCGAAGGTATAAACGCGGCCCAAGGCACAGGCTAGCGCCTCGGCTTGCAACTGCCCGCTCACGGTTAAGAATGTCGGGCGATGGAAGAAATCCTTGCTGTAATCGACAACGCGTTCCGCCGGCTGCCCTGCCTTCGCTGGCGCACTGGGCTGCATGGGAACCTGTTGAAGCGGCAAGGTGGTTACTTTGAATAGCTCGCCCGCCCCTTCGCAATCGCTGGCGGTGATGATGGGCGGATGGATGTAAATGAAACCTTGCTCTTGAAAGAAGTCGTGGGTGGATTTGCTGACGCAATTGCGAAGTCTGGCAATAGCGCCAAAAGTGTTGGTGCGAGGCCGCAAATGGGCAATCGTCCGCAAGAATTCGAATGAATGCCCCTTTTTCTGCAACGGGTAGTTTTCGGGGTCTGCCCAGCCTATGACCGCGACTTCCGTCGCGTGCAGCTCCGTGGCTTGTCCTTTGGCAGGGGAAGCTTTGACCGTCCCTTGGATCGCTACGCTGCAGCCAACGTTGAGTTTTTTGATTTCCGATTCATAATTGGGGAGTTTACCGTCAGCAACAACTTGGAGGTTTCCTTGGCATGAGCCATCATTGATTTCCAAGAAACTGAAGCCGCCTTTGGAATCGCGCCTCGTGCGTACCCACCCGCGCACCAAGGCATGCTTGCCAATGGCACTAGCTTGTCGTGCCGCTTGAACGCTTACTTTTTCCATGTTTGCACCAATCCTATTCGTTGTTCCAAATGAAATGGCTTCAATCGATTGAACTCCATCTGCCGATGAGGGGATTATAAAAAAGTCCTATCTATTAGGTAGATAATCACCTCGCAGCCTCAGTTCACAAAGAACACAGTTACCTTGCTTGTTGAGAAACAGTAATTCCTTTCCTCTGAGCTTTCCCTCCCAAAATACGCTAGTTCCCCTGAAAATAACGTGTTATAATCTGTAAGTGTCCTTGGCTGCTTGCCAGAACCGATCTACACAACCAACTGCCCGATTCACCGGTTCGCTAGAGTAAACAAGTCCATGGCCGTACGACTTCAAGCATTGGATTACACGTTTAGCCTGCTTGTGGACAAATCCATTCTGTTAATAGGTCGCCATGCCGAGTGCGATGTGCAACTCGAATCGAGTAAAATCTCACGCCGGCATTGTTTTTTGGCTTTGGTGAATCAACGGTTGTTTATTCGCGACCTGGAAAGCACCAACGGACTTCGGGTGAACGGTGAAAAAGTTGATGAGAGCGAACTAAGAGATGGGGATGAATTGTGGATTGGTAATTTGCGCTTTCGCGTCGCTTGGGAACAGTCCTCCATTCCGGTCAAGTCACCAGCCGTGGTTAAGCCAGGCCAATATGTCGAATCCAAAGCACAAGACCAGCAGATTCCGCCCCATTTGCTTTCTTGTGAATTTCCTGTGCCATTGCATGAAAACAGCCAACTCACCGCCCCTACTCCCAGCAGTCAGATCCGTCAAAAATCGCGCCCAACATCTTGAACTGTAAGGGAACTGCACTGTTGGCAACGTAACAAAGGACGGTTGTCGTGCCTTGTAAGAGTGCCTTCAGCACGAAGCAAGTTCCGAGTTGAAACCCAAAGGATATTCTCTTTGCACAGAGGCCCTAACTAGTTACATTCAGCTATAGTATGATTGACGTTTGGCTATCGGGATGAATGCCAGGGCATGGGTAAACCTTATAACGAAGGTGACAAACCGTTACCCGGATACCAGTTAGTGCGCTTTCTGGGGCGTGGAGGGTTCGGCCAGGTATGGAAATCGATTGGTCCAGGCGGTATCGAGGTTGCGCTGAAGATTATCGACCTGCAAGGAAGTGCAGGTATCAAGGAATTCCGAGGCATTCGCCTTTTTAAGCAAATTCGCCATCCCAATTTAGCTCCCATCACTGCCTTTTGGCTGAAGGACGAAGCAGGTAATCTCGTTGGTGAATCGGACAATCCCGACGGCAATACCAGCACGATGATTATGTCCAAAGCCAAAGAGCTGCTCATCGTTATGGGCTTGGGTGATAAGAATCTGCTTGATCGACTGAAAGAATGTCAAGCGGAGGGCAAACAAGGAATTCCTCCAGAAGAACTGCTGAATTACATGGAGGAAGCGGCAAAGGCCATTGACTACTTAAACAGTCCGCGCCACGAATTAGGCTCCGGTCCCGTCGCTATCCAACACTGCGATATCAAACCGCAGAACATATTAATCGTAGGCGGTTCAGCACAAGTCTGCGACTTTGGTCTAGCGCGTGCCTTGAGCGATTCCCGCACGACAGCAGCGTCGGTTTCAGCCGCATATGCTGCGCCAGAGGTGTTGTCGAGCAATCAACCCAGCCGCTTCACCGACCAATACTCTCTTGCCATCAGCTACATCGAATTGCGCACAGGCAGTTTGCCATTCAATACGAATTTCCCCGCCAGCATTCTGTATGCCCACCTTCAAGGTAAGTTGGATTTGCATTTGCTTACCGAAGGGGAGCAAGTTGTCATTCGCAAGGCCACTTCTGCCAAGCCCGAGGATCGTTATCCAACCTGTTTGGATATGGTTAAGGCGTTGAGGCAAGCGTTTTCGCCCAAAGAAACAACACCGATTGAAGTTTCAATCAAGACCAAATATGGCGGCCAAGCTCGTATTGGCGTCGAATTGGTTCCTGGTTACAAGCTGATCAAAGTGCTTGGGAAAGGGAGCTTTGGCGAAGTTTGGGAAGCCACCGCCCCCGGTGGCAAACACGTCGCCCTCAAGATTATTCGCAATCTGGATGCTCCAGCGGGCAAGCAGGAATTCAAAGCCCTGGAGATGATCAAAGGGATCGACCACAACAACTTGATGGAGTTGCATGCGTATTGGTTAATCGACCGTGAGGGACAGATCATCACGGACGACATGCGCGAGCAACCCAAAGCCCCACAAGCAGCCACACTGGTCATCGCTGGCAAATTAGCCAAGAAAAATCTGGGCCAGCGCTTGAAAGAATGCCAGGAAGCCACGGGCAAAGGCATCCCTGTTGGCGAACTGTTGAATTACATTCGGGATACGGCCATAGCCGTGGATTTTCTCAATACTCCTCAGCATCAACTGGGCAACAAAATCGTCGCCATCCAGCACCGCGACATCAAACCCGAGAATATCTTGTTGGCGGAAGGCGGGGCCAAGGTTGCCGATTTCGGCTTGGCCAAGGTATTGGAAGATACTTCCGCCATCGTGCATAGTGAAAGTGCCGGCCTGACCATGGCTTATGCCGCCCCAGAACTTTTCAAAGGGCGGGTCACCCAGTGGACCGACCAATACGCTTTGGCCATTACTTATTATCAACTCCGCACGGGTGTGCTGCCATTTTCCGGTGTGACATCGGCTAATGATGTCGTTCAGATCCATGTCCAAGGCAAGTTGGTGTTTGATCGCGTTCCCAAACCTGAAGCCAACGTCCTGCATCGGGCCACGGCGCTCATTCCTGAAAACCGTTACCCCAACTGCATGGATTTTTATCAAGATATTTACCAAGCATGCCTGGCCGAAGACGTGCTGGATGAAGCAGGCATGGAGGTTCCCCCTGGATCTTCCGGTGCCCTGGCTCGTCGTTCAATCACTTCAGGTTCGGGAACAGGATTAGGCAGGTCCAGTTCAACGTCAGCCATTCCCAAATCAACGAGCCGCTCGTCCGTTCAAACCGATAAAGCCATTGCCAAGGCGGATACTGCTTATACAGGTCATGAAGGCACGCAACCTGCTTTTGGCCGAGAGCAGCCAACGGTCCCTGGTGCGGGATCGCCAGCAAACCATGGAGGTGCGAGTTCCACTGTTCGGTCTGACCAATTGGATGACGGTGCTACCGTCCGCATTTCCGAACACCCTGGCTTTTCGCCAAAACGCCATGAACCCCAAAGAAAAGGCTGGCAAGAACAAGCAGACGCAGGAACTCGCGCCAGGAAACCGTCAAGCAATCATGCACCGCTGATCGTGGTTTTGATGATCGTCTTGGCTCTGTCAGGGGGCGGCGTTGGTGTGTGGCTTTATCTCAAGAACCAACCCAAACCCGAGCCGTTTGAAACCTGGGTCGCCAAACCTTTCGAAGCGGGACAATGGAAAGAAATCCTTGATCGATTGAACCAAGAACGCGAACTACCGGAACCCCAAAAGGAGCAATGGCGCTCGAAAGTTGGTCATTCATGGTCGCGGTCCATCATCGAAAAATATAAGAACATCCAAGGGAAAACCGACCTGGAAGAATTAGCAACTTCAAGCCAAGATTATTTGGGCTACTTTCCTCAATCATCTGAAATTAGTGACGTGCTCGGCAACGTCAAAAAACGGTTAACGAGTTTGGTCGTGCAGGTCGATCAAACCAAACCAACACAACCGACACAGTCCACACAACCGAAAGATACCAAACCTGTCACGACGGTGCCGCAAACCGATCGATCTCTTGAACAATTTCGTATCGTTGTGAAGAACGTCAGTGACCCGTTCGATTGGAAACAGCATTTGAACCAATGCAAAGAACTACAACTGAAGTTTCCCCAAGATTTCTTAGTAAAGCTCGCCTTGGCCGAGGCCCTGATTGAAACAAGCAATGATTCTACACCGATTTCCGTTCAAGCCGTTCGCGATCTGTTAGCCGAGGCGAATGAGGCAACGTTGGAAAAAAATTACGCGACATATATACGTGCATTGCTGGATCGGCATAATCGATCAGCGCGCCTTAGTGCCGACAAGATTATGGAAATACCGGTTGATGATCCATTCTTTAAAACATCAACTCATCGTAAAGCTCAGGCCGTTGGCATCCTCCTTGACGCGACGTTGCCGTTGCGCTCGAACGAACAGAGTTTTCGTGCGCCTTTCGCAAATGATTTAGATGCGCAAGCGGCGTGGAAATGGCTGCATCATGCCAGGCTCATCCAGCCGAATAAAACTTGGCCGACGTCGCAAGAGATCACGGAGCTGCTGGCCGCGGAGGCCACCAAACAACCCGTAGACACGATCTCTGAATTGTTGAAGCGGGTAACGGCCAGGCTCGATTTCAAATCGACGACAACTGGAATCGAACGAGCCGAGGTTTATCGCCTACAACTTCAACATCCACCCAAAGAACTTGACCAGCAAGTGAAAACGGCCGACATGGCTGTTGAACTACTGAACTTGCTAAAGAAAGAAGCACCGAATCTTGATATTGTTGAGTTGTTTAACAACGTTTACCAGCCTTCGTTCAAACTGGAATCATTAATCACACCCCAAGAAAAGCAGCTTTCTGCCGAGAGTTTAGCCAACTATCACAAGAACATGGCCACGCTGCATGATCAACTGGGTATGTTGATTTTGGACAATTTGTACACACCCATGCCCATGTTTGAAGGAAAACACAAAGAACGTGCCGTGCATGAATTCTCGCGCGCGATCGACTTGCAGCCCGATATACCCGAATACTACATCCATCGCGCTTCCGCTCGAGGCAAGCTTAATCGCAATGATGAGTTGGAAGCCATCCTCAAAGATGGCGAGAAAGCGCGATCCTTAAACGCCGAACTGCCTGGATCGTATGGTTGGATTGGCTACGCCCGGCATCAACAGGCACGCCAGCAACTCGATCTGCAAAATAAGGAAAAACTGCTCCGTGACGTGCTGAAACTCTATGATCAAGCCATTCAATTGTCATCGACGTCGGAGCAAAACAAAACGGAATGGACGACGTGGAAAATCAATCGCAGCAGTGCTTACGTCGAATTGGCGAATTCCCTTTCAGACAAGAACCAACAAACATTGAAAACCGAGCGTGGCAACATCCTGGACAAAGCCATCAAAGATGCGCAGGAAGCCATTCGTAATAACCCCAATTACCCCGAACTGGCCTATGAAGCGCTGGGGAATGCCCATGAAGATATGGCCATGTTCACACATAGATTTGAACATTACAAATTAGCCGACGAAGCTTTCGACCAAGCCATTCGAGCGCGCCGGGATTTGCCGCATTCGTATGTCGCGCGGGGGAGGTGCTTGTATCGCGCTATCATGGATGAAGCCGAGCAGAAGACGAACTATTCAAACGCGATCAACTATCTGAATCAAGCCATTAACAAAGGGAAAGACACCATCTACGGCGCGGAAGCCCGCTATTGGCTTGGCAAGATATTCATTGAACAAGGACAGTATCAACGGGCCGAAGAAGAATTCCAGTTGTCCCTCGATTCCTTCACGCGTTTTAGCCGCACCGATTGGGTCGTTGCCTGTTACAGAGAATTAGCCATCAATGCCGCACGCAATGCCGTGGCCACACGCCTGACTGGCAACGACCCACTGGGAACGCAAGGGTTCAGTTTGGCCCGCAAGTATATCGATGCACTTGAAAAGCTCCACGCCCCGTCGGGCAAAGAAGTAAAAATAATCGTACTGCGTTTGGAAGCCCAAACGGCCGCCAATGTTGGATTCCTTCAGCAAAATCAACAAAAGAAAGACCAAGCCAACCAGGCTTATCAAAGATCCCTGCACGTGATCAAAGAACTGGCCGAGCTCGGCGATACGGCAGAGAGCGGCCGCCTTGAAATTGAGGTGCTTGCTTATCAAGGCAAATTGCAGGAAGCCTATGAATTGTCTAAGAAAAAACTGCCTCGATCCCTAGAAGCCATTAAGCCAGCCGAAATGGAGTTGCTCCTCAAACAGGCCGAATTGATGTTGAATGAAAATCTGCCATCCGCCAATGAAATCAAACCAGAACAGATTCTCAAAGTTTTGGAACGCTGTGAAGAACTACTGAAATCGAATGAAATCAATCCTGCGTTAATCGGTGTGTTCAATGGGCGAATTGGTGAGTATTACAGTCGATTGATCTTCAAACAATTCAATACCGATCAACCAACGTCATCGGAACTCAAAAAATTGAAGCGGTCTTACACAGAAAAAACCGTCAAATTTCTCAAGGAAGGCTTGCGGCTGAAACCCAACTACTCTGAGGCATGGATTTGGCGATCATTGCTAACGCAACAATACCTCGAGGAAATTTTTGACCCCGCCAACGACACTCCAGCCCAAAGACAAGACTTGCTCAAGAAATGCGACGAAGCTATCAAACTACTGAGTGAAGTACAGTCAGACCCGATTTTTAAACAGTTGAGTGTCAGCATTCGCCGGCAGATCAGCGAGACGAAGGAAAAGTTTGAGAAGAAGAAGAAAATGCTGACAGATACGCCCCCCTCGTGACAGGGGATTGAGCCAAAAAGAGATGCTTTTTGGCCTTAACCATTGCAAAAAGTCAATATTCATCTTGTCGATGAATGCCAAGGCAAATAGGATTTCCCTCTACCTCATCTCATTGGGTGGGGCGTTCCATGTATTGGGGCTGTAACAATGAAAGTGCGAGCTAGCATTCGCCGCATCTGCGAAAATTGCAAAATCGTTCGCCGCCAAGGCAAAGTTTACGTCATTTGTACCAATCCGCGACATAAGCAGCGGCAAGGTTAGAGGAAAGGGAAAAGCACATATGCCGCGTATCATGGGTGTGGACATTCCGAACGAAAAGCCCGTCCATATATCGTTACGTTATCTGTACGGCATCGGGCCAACGACCTCGGTCCAAATCTGCCGCCAGTGCAACATCAACATGCAAAAAAAAGCTCGTGAATTGACGGACGACGAGGTAGCTCGCATTGCTTCCTTGCTCGACCGAGAATTCATGGTTGAAGGTCAACTCCGACGCAAAATTCAGCAGGACATTGCTCGATTACGGGACATTGGCAGCTACCGTGGCATCAGGCACCGGCGCGGCTTGCCGGTGCGAGGTCAACGTACCCGCACCAATGCCCGAACCCGCAAGGGCCCTCGAAAGACCGTGGCCGGCAAGAAGGGCGTCAAGGAAATGCGCTAAGCTTGTTCTTATACCTATTAACCATAACCCAACACAGTACATCGACCATTTGCGAGAGAACTTGAGAAACCATGGCTAAAAGTAAGAAGCGAAAAGCAAGGCGTAATGTCAGTCGCGGCGTCTGTCACATTCAAGCCACGTTCAACAACACCATCGTTTCCATCACGGATACGAATGGGGATGTGCTATGCTGGGCATCGGCCGGCACCGTTGGCTTTAAGGGCAGCCGCAAAAGCACCCCGTTTGCCGCTCAGCGAGCCGCTGAAGTCTGTGCGGAGAAGGCCACCAAATTCGGCATGAAGGAAATTGACGTGAAAGTCAAAGGCCCTGGTGCCGGTCGCGAGTCCGCCATCACCGCTTTGCAGCAAGCCAACTTGATCATCAAAGCTATTGAGGATGCAACCCCCCTGCCCCACAATGGCTGTCGACCACCTAAACGTCGCCGTGTTTAGTCGCGAATCATCCTGTTGTTAATTCTTGGATAACGCTGCATCGAAACTTAAAGTGAATTGAATCAGAGCAGTCGCGTAGGAAACCAAAATGGCCCGTCAAATTGACCCTGTTTGTAAATTATGCCGCCGCGAAGGCATCAAGCTTTATCTCAAAGGATCGCGTTGCGATTCACCCAAGTGTGCGATCGAACGGCGCAATTCCGCTCCGGGCATGCACGGTGCCAAGCGCGCCAAATTAAGTGAATATGGCGTGCGTCTTCGCGAAAAGCAGAAGCTCAAACGCTTTTACGGTGTGTTGGAAGCCCAGTTCCGCCGCGTCTTCCAGATTGCCTCACGCTCGCCTGCCAACACCGGCGAAGTACTACTCTGCCTCATGGAGCGCCGTCTGGATAATGTGGTTTATCGTCTCGGATTTGCGACTTCGCGTCGGCAAGCACGCCAATTGGTCAGCCATGGGCACATCGTTGTCAATGGCCACTATGTTAATATCCCCAGCTATATCATCCGCCAAGGGGATGTGATCACTGTCAAAAACCGTCCAGCCAGTCGGGCGCAAGTTCGTGTTGTGTTACAAAACAATCCGCCCAAGCCACCGGATTACCTGGAACGAGTGAACGTCGATCCTCCTGAAGGGCGCGTGGTGCGTTTGCCCAACCGCGATGACGTCGATCCAAACATAAAGTCCATCAACGAACAGTTGATCATTGAAATCGCGGCCCGATAAATCGCAATCGCAAGTTCACAAATCACTTTCAGCTATTGCACCGGCATTGGCTTTTTCGTGAGGAGGAGAGCCTACTCTCACGCTTAACATAGGTTGTTCAGGGGTCTAGGCGAACTCGGCTTGTAGGCAGCCGACGAGCGACACAGCCCCGTTGTCCGAGGAGATGCTCATGCGGATTCGTTGGCGTGGTTTGGAACTTCCCACAAAAGTTCTCGTCGAAAAAGAAACCCTAAGCGATACGTATGCAAAATTCATCACGGAACCGTTTGAACGCGGCTTCGGTGTCACCATCGGCAACAGCCTAAGGCGTATCTTGCTCTCCAGCCTTGAAGGATCTGCCGTCAGCCGTGTGAAAATCCAAGGCGTGCAACACGAAATCAGCACGATCCCTGGCGTTGTCGAAGATGTGACCGACATTATCCTCAACATCAAAAGTCTGGTCGTCAAAAACGTTAGCGACACCCCCCGCGTCATCAAGATCAATCGCCATGAGAAGGGAGTCGTGACGGGCGCTCACATTCAAACCGACGAGGCAGTGCAAATCATTAACCCAGAACATGTGATTGCCACACTGACGGCGGACGTTCCCTTTGATGTGGAAATGACCGTTGAAAATGGTCGCGGCTATATCACTGCCGAGGAAAATGCCGAAAAAGATCGTGAAATTGGCGTTATTCCCGTCGATTCCAGCTTCTCGCCTGTCATTCGCGTGAAGTACGATATCGAAGAAACACGCGTTGGCCAAAAGACCAACTACGACAAGTTGATTCTGGAAATCTGGACCAATGGGACCACGACGCCACAAATGGCACTGGTGGAAGCCGCGAAGATCTTACGCAAACACTTGAATCCCTTCATTCAATACACCGAATTGAGCCAGGAAATCCCGGTCGAGGTTGGTGAAACAACCAGCACCGCTAGCGTCGATACCGAAATGGAACGCAAACTCAACATGAGCCTTGCGGAACTGGAACTGTCCGTCCGTGCTACCAACTGTTTGGAATCAGAGGGCATCACGTCAGTCCGCGATCTTGTGATACGCACTGAAGATGAACTCCTTGAAGTCCGCAATTTTGGCGAAACCACGCTCAAGGAAGTGAAAACGAAACTGTCTGAACGCGGGCTGCATCTGGGTATGAAAATCTCAGCCGCTCGACGCTAAATCATGAAGGCAGCCGGTTGCGACGACAGCTTTTTGCTCGCTACCCGCTGCCCGACGATTTGCCTTTTCGTACAATGTAATGAGCATTTTGCTCTTGAAACATGCAAAGGTTGAATCATGCGACACTTAAAACGCGGCCGCAAACTTGGTCGCAACTCTGAACATCGTGAAGCGATGTTTCGCAATATGGCTTGCAGCCTCATCGAACATGAACGCATCACCACAACGGTTGCCAAAGCTAAAGAATTACGGCCCTATATCGAAAAGCTCGTGACCTTGGCGCGAAAGAACACGTTGCACAGTCGCCGGCTGATCGTTTCCCGTTTGGGCAATCGCAAAGAAGCTGCCAAGAAATTAATCGACCAGTTGGCTCCACGTTATCTAAGCCGTCCAGGCGGCTATACACGTATTGTCAAACGCAATTATCGTCGGCTTGGAGATGCTGCTCCGACGGCCATCATTGAGTTTGTTAAAGAAGGCGAAACACGCAAAACGAAGAAAGTGCAGCCTGTTGCACCTGCCGTCGCCTCTGAAAGCAACAGTTGATGCACGTTCATTCGACGAATCACCATGTAAACCCGGCCAAGTGCCGGGTTTTTTCATATCCCTTGTTCGATTCATTTCAACAGTTGTTTCTCTACTAAGGCGAACTCAGCACTGGGAATTGACCATTTGTTGGCATGGCGGTAGACTGCACCTGAATGTGAGTCTAGCGAAACTCATCACACGAGGGATATTCATATGCAAGGATGCACCTTCCATCGCCTCTTTTGGTTTGTGCTTGGCCTTGGTCTGACGATTGGTATTGGCTCGGTGCAAGCACGCAGCGAAGACAAAGTAGCGCTGAAAGCCAATATTCAGAAAAACAGCCAATGGCAAATTGCGATGCAAATGAAAGTCAAAGGCAACATCGTCATGAAAAGTGGCGATAAAACCACTACCATCGAAATTGGCGCCAATGCCGAGCACCGCTTTGCTGAACAGACATTAACCGTGCTGGGCGGTACACCAACGAGCATGGCACGCTTTTACGATGTCGCCAAAGCAGATATCGTGTTTAACAACGGCCAGCCACGTCAACGCACTTTGCGGACAGATCGCCGTTTTCAAGTCGCCAAAGCCACTGCCGAGGGAACGACCGTTTATTCCCCCGTCGGCCCGTTAACGCGTGATGAACTGGAACTTACTGGGGATCATCTCGATACCTTGGCGATTCATGGAACGCTACCCAACAAGGAAGTTGCGGTTGGTGAAGAATGGGACATTGCCATCCCGACAGTGCAAGCATTGGCGGATCTCGACGGCGTTACTGAATCGAAAATCAAAGGCAAATTAGCACAAGTCAACAATCAAATCGCCCTGATTCATGTCATTGGCTCCGTCGATGGCATTCAACACGGCTCCGAGATAAAAGTGACCATCGCCGCGGTGCTTGAATACAGTCTGGCCGATGAACGCTTGCTCCGTAGCGAATGGAAACAAAGGGAGGATCGGGCTCAAGGTCCCGTCAATCAAGCTTCTTTCCTCGAGAGCATTACAAGTGTGCAATGGACGTATGGACAACCGTCCAAGGAATTGACCCCAGCGTTAATCGCAACCATTCCCGACGAACCAAACTCTGGTCATCTCATGCTTACCTATCGCGATGAGCAAGGCCGTTTTTCATTCCTGCACGAGCGCAACTGGTATTTGGTCGCCCAAACCAACGAATTCACCGTGATGCGGCAAATGGATCGCGGAGAATTGATCAGTCAGCTCAACATCACCCCCTGGAAAATGGCCAAACCAGGCCAACACATGGAACCAAGTGAGGTGGAAAAGCATATTGCTCAAGCTCCAGGCTTTAAATTGCAAAGCGTGGCACAACAAGGCGAATTGCCAGGACAGCCAGGATATTGGCTTTACCGCCTTTCGGCCGTGGGCGAAGCGGATGGCTTGCCATTAATGCAAAATGCCTATGCGATCAGCGGCCCGCGGGGTGATCAGGTCATGTTTACTTTCACAACCGAAGTCAGCCATGTTGAAAAATTGGGAACAAAGGATCAATCCATGGTAAAAACCGTGGAATTTTCGAACATCATTCAGGCAGGTGGTAAAAAGTAACCCCACGCGAAGTACCATTTATGCGATGGTCTAGATAAAAGCGCCATGAGGCCGACCGTTCACGACAAAATGAATGTGTCGGCCTTTCCGTTGGTGCAAATGGTTTCTATGATTACAGTTCCGATTGTTTAGGTGGTTGGCTCTAAAGAGCTTTCGATTGCGTCAGGAGAGTTGTCATGCCGCTCGGCTTGCTTGGTCGAAAAATTGGAATGACCCAAGTCTTTGATGACAAAGGGCTTTCCGTTCCTGTTACGGTTCTCGAATTGGGTCCGTGTACGGTGTTGCAAGTGAAAGATAAGGACAAAGAAGGCTACACGGCTTTGCAGTTGGGGTATATGGACAAGCCCCGCCGTAATGCCATACGCTCCGAGCGCGGCCATGTCGCCCGCATTGAATCAAAACGCAATAAATCGCGGCAGGCGGCAGGTGTTACATTAGCACCTAAGGCCGACTGCGAACCGAAACGTTTCATCCGTGAATTCCGAATTGATGATGCTGCGGCACATAAAGTCGGCGATCAATTAACGGTAACACTGTTTAACGACATCAAAGCCGTTGACATTATCGGCACCACTAAAGGTCGGGGCACGACCGGCGTTATGAAGCGCTGGAACTTTGGCGGGTTGCCAGCCAGCCACGGTGTGAAGCGCCACCACCGAGCCCCCGGCAGCCAATCCGGCCACGCCACAGATCGCGGCAACAGCGGTAAGAAGAAAAGGGGCAAACGCATGGCTGGCCGTTACGGCAATGAACGCGTTACCATTCGCAATCTTGATGTCGTGCAAGTCGATTCAGAAAACAACCTGTTGCTTGTTCGTGGCGCCGTTCCTGGTCACAATAATAGCTTCCTGATGGTTCGGCCTACCAACAAGAAACGTAAAGCTCAGCCTGAATAATTCAACCATTCTTTTTCGAAGCCTCAATCCTCGGAGCATCACTCCGGGGATTTTTCTTGCGATGGACTTCGATGATACTGCCCCTATCGCTTCGATGCATGACTCTGCCCGATTATGCGTTAGCTTGCAACAGCACCGTGGGTTATGATCAGCCCAGGCATGAGATTGCTTGTTACTCTTTGGATCAGCAACTCACTGATTGCTATAGCGTTTACTGCATGAAAGCGAACCAGGCATGGATCCATTTACCGCTGCCCAGGCTTTAGATTCACCTCTCTTGCTCGATGCCAAGGCTGATTATTTAGCACTAAGACAAGTATTGCAGCAAGCAGGCTATACAAAAGAAGGATTGCAAAAGGCCACTCATGTCATTGGCCTTGACTCATCGACCAACCTCAATTTGCTGGAAGTTGAGCATCGGCTTCCTCTTGCAGGGTCGCTGCGGCAGCTCATCAGGCTCTTTCGCTTAGGACATACTCTCGAAAAGTCTGAACTCGAGGAAGCGTTCTTTCCATTGTCACCCGCTGTGGTGCAATCTTGGGGGTTGATCGTCGACGTTGGAACTGGTTTTCGCAGCCCATTCATGTTGAACTTGCATGAGGACCTATACATCCTTGGAGATCAACCAAGCGAATCCCCATCTGTCAATCATGTCATTCGGTTAAATCCCTCGGCCATTGTGACAGCCGCGATAACACCGCGACAACCCATTAAGCGTGCTTGTGACTTAGGCACAGGCAACGGCATCCAAGCCCTTCTGGCTGCTCGTCATGCCGAGCGTGTTATTGCTACCGATATCAACGCTCGCGCCCTGAATGTTGCCGCTGTCAATGGCCGCCTCAATCATCTGCACAACATTGATTTTCGGCTCGGTAGCTGGTTTGAACCCGTTTTACACGAACAGTTTGATTTGATCGTAAGCAATCCACCTTTTGTGATTTCACCAAAATCGCAGTTCACGTATCGCGATAGCGGTCAGCCTGGTGACGAGATCTGCCGCATGGTGGTTCAAGATGCTGCGAGCCGCCTCAACGTTGGTGGTTTTGGTGTTTTGCTTGGCAATTGGCCATTCCATCCCAAGGGTGATTGGGCGGCTGAACCTAAAAAATGGCTGCACGACCAACAAGTCGATGTCATTGGTTTGCTCAATACACAAGCGGACCCCTTGGGCTACACCATGCACTGGCAAGGGCAAGAACATCAAACGGTCGAAAGCCTAGCCAACACAACCTCCGAGTGGCTTGCTTATTTTAAGCAACGTAACATCCAAGCCATTGCGACCGGCAGCCTCATCGTTCGCAAACTCCATCAGGGCAAACCCTTTTTCACTGGTTATGAAATTCCCGATGTTCAAGCTTCACCGGCGATTGGCCAGCATCTGTTGCGATTGTTCGCAGCACACGATCGCGTCCGGGACATACACAACGCTGCAACCTGGCTCAGCTTACGTGTCAAGCCGCACGCCGATCTGCAAATTGAACAAACCATAAAACCCATCCATCAATCATGGGAAATCGCCGCCAGCCAGGCACGGCTGACCTCGGGACTCGCTTTTTCAACCCCGCTCAATCCCATCACACAGGGCTTGCTAATACTGGCCGGCCAGGAAAAGCTATCTGTTCTCGAGATCCTTCACGAAGTTGCACGGAGTCATCATGTTGAGGTCGAACAAATCCAGCAACCCTGCATCGACGCACTTCAGTATTGGCTTCTCCATGGAATGATCGAGGTGATCTAATCTTGTATCCGCATGTCACTCAGGCTTCGCGGCAAGGAATCACTGATGTTGAACCCGCTAAAAGTCCTCATCGGATTGATTGTGGTTGTGCTGTTATGGCTTCCCTCTCTCAGCACCACGCTGAGTTGTCATGTTCCGCCCAAGCAAATCGTGCAGAACCTTGAACAAGCAACGAACTGGCTCGAACAAAAGTGTCAAGAACTGATACGGGCAGCCAGACGGCCGATGAATAATGGCGTGCAGGCATTCCTGCCGCAGGCAGGAAAAGGATACGATGCATTCTGGCTGCGGGATTATGTGTACATGCTCGAAGGCTGCGCAAACGCCTTTACTCCCGATGAGCTTCGACAGGCTTGCACCCTGTTTATTACCGCTGCACGGACGGATGGAGCTGGTGTCGACTGCATCAAATTGGATGGCACGCCCATCTATAAACCTGGCTTCGGGACCATGGGCCAAAATCCCGTGGCCGATGGCAGCCTTTTCACGATCTCCTTAGCCTGGCACACGCACCAAATACTCCATGACAAAGCCTACCTGGCTGAAATGATTGATCGGTTGAAACACATCTTGAAAGCGGCGCCGCGCTCGCCGACGACTAAGCTGATCCATATCGCAACGACAGGTTATGATCGGTGTCCATATGGATTCATGGATACGGTGCATCAGCAGGGAGATATTTTCTTCTGTTCATTGTTGCTGGTTCAAGCCGAAACACAATTGGCCGATCTTATGACCATCGTTGGCCGAATCGATGAAGCTGAAGTATATCGTCGTGACGCTGAAAAGTTAATTTCACATATTCACCAAATCTTCTGGGATGCAGAAGCAGGCTTGTTTCGAGCTGCGACACATCGCTGCCGCGAACACGACCTATGGGGTTCTGCATTTGCCGTGCATCTCGGCCTAACGACATCTGAACAAACCGAGCGTATTGCCCAGTACTTGGTCCAGCATCATGGAGAAGTTTTTTACCGTGGTCAGTTGAGGCATTTGCCCGCAGGTGTTTATTGGCAGGAAGCTGGACCTCGAGATGCCTATCAAAATGGCGGTTTTTGGGCGACGCCCACTGGTTGGGCTGCGGTGACATTGCAGCGTGTGAATCCACAACTCGCAGAGCGAACGATCGTGTCTTTGGTCCAAGATTTCCAGTGCAACGGCGTAGCTGAATGGATTTATGATAGCAAGCGTGCAGTGCCCAATTATGTCGCCAGCGTTGCCATGCCCTTGGCAGGCGCCCGACGGCTTATGCAGCTACGCACGAAAAAGTGAATAAACAGCGATTCATTGCGGGACCATGTTAGGAACTGTATGGCGTGCCGTCCGATAACCAAGTGCTTAACACGTTGATTCACACAGTATTCCAATGAGAACAATCAATGCCTCGCAAGCAATTCCCCCAAGCGTCATTCTCAGTTCATCCATTGACACCAAGTCGCTGGCCCGATTTTGTAAAGCTCTTTGGTGCGAACGGTGCCTGTGGTGGTTGCTGGTGTATGCTCTGGCGATTGAAAAGAGCTGATTTTGAAAAACAAAAAGGCGCCGGCAACAAAGCAGCGATGCAGCAGATCGTCGCCGATGGGCTCATTCCTGGCTTACTTGCTTATGATCAGAATGAACCTATCGGTTGGTGTGCCTTGGCGCCGAGAGAAGACTATCCAGCCTTAGCACGCGCGCGGGTGCTGAAGCCCATCGATCAACAACCCGTGTGGTCTATCTCTTGCTTGTTCATTCACAAGAGCTATCGACGGCAAGGTGTCAGTGTGCAGTTGTTAAAAGCAGCGATTGAGCACGTTCGCAAGCATGGTGGGCAAATCATAGAAGGCTATCCCGTCGAACCCCAAAAAAACTCCATACCGGATGTATTCGCATGGACAGGGTTAGCCGCTTCGTTTCTTAAAGCAGGTTTTCATGAAGCTGGCAGGGGATCACCCACTCGACCGATCATGCGGTTTGTTATTCATAGCAAGGGTAGGTCTCGATGTAAATAAGCCCCCATTCTCTAACGATTATTTCATGCAAGCACGACAAGTATTCGCATCATGTCTTTATGCAGAAGACCTGAATGCCGTCCAAGCCTATTACCAGAAAGTGCTCGGCTTGGAATTGTTTCAAGATCAACGATCGAAGCTAGCCTGCGTTGCAGCCAAAGTGTCGTTTTGTTATGTAATCCAAAGTGGATGTTTGAGAAGTTGGTCCCATCAGCTGTTGTCGAGCAAATGGTTTTTGCTATGATTGCCACACCAATCGCGCGAAGGCGAGTTCCTTTCTCCATCTCATTTCAAGGAGTGTTCCATGCGTCTTGTGTTCACCTTATGCTGTTTGATTGTTTGCTGCTGCTATGTAGAAGCCGAGGACAAAAAAGAAAGCCGCTTTGATGCTGCAAAGTTGGTTGGTAAATGGAAGATATCCGAAGGCCATAAGATGGGTGAAGCGCTGGAAAAGGAACGGCTGAACTCAGAAATCACGTTCACTAAGGATGAAATCCACATCCCAGCCGGCCCGGAAGGCAAGTTCATCATGTCCTACAAAATCAACAGCCAAAAAACTCCTATCGAAATTGACATGGAAATCAAAGATGGCCCGGTCAAGGAAGGCAAAGCATCAGGCATTATCGAACTAAAGGACGACACGCTTAAACTTTGCTACAACCCCATGGGTGATCGACCAACGAAATTCGAATCCACCAAAGACAACGGGGCCTTTTACTTTGTCATGAAACGGGCTGGCAAATAGCGATTGGCTAACTTCGGTCCGCCAATACCCCTAACGAGGAATAACATCGTTGGGGGTTATCTATTTGTATCGGTCCGAACGAAGGTAATTCAGCGCCTGTTTAGCAATCGTTAGGGCGGCGTCTGGCTTCCCCAGCAATCGTGACCGCTTTTTCATGGTGGCCAGTCGCTCCGGATCATGCAGTAATTGTTCTATTTTCATGGGCAGTGTGGCCAGATTATTGATTTTGATTGCTACTCCATTTTCCAATAAATAATCGCTGTTGCGGCTCTCTTGTCCTGGGATCGGGTTGACGATGGCCATGACCGCTCCGCGGGCCAACGTTTCGGAGGTGGTCAAGCCCCCAGGCTTACTGACCACAATGTCAGCCATAGCCAACCATTCATCCATTTCTTTCGTAAAACCAATAATCTGTAAATGGTGATGCCGTGCAACCGCATTGCGTTCGAGTTGTTCCTTGGCTTTGGTATTACGGCCCGTGACTACCAAAATGGTGCAGGGAACCTCAATTTCCGTCAAACCATTGAGAATTTGTGCCATCGGACCGACGCCAAACCCGCCTGCCAACTGCAACAACACGGGCCGATTGGCTGGCCATTGTCGTTGCGCCATCAAAGCACCTTTGTCTTTGGGGCGAGCAAAGACAGGGTCGATGGGAATTCCAGAAACGACGACATCCTCCATCGGAACGCCCCAATGGTGCAGGTAAGCAGCGCCTTCAGCAGTAGCTGTGAAATAACGCTCACATGGTTGATTCACCCACAACCGATGCGTCTCAAAGTCGGTAGTAACCGTAAAATGCGGGATGTCCAATTGCCCTTTGCGTTTGAGGGATGCAACAATCTCTGCTGAAAGGAAATGGGTGTTGATGATCAAATCCGCGGACGATTGCCGTATGGCTCGGACAAACGGTCGCATGCTCATCTTCTCAACAAATAAACGGACATCGTCCAATTTGCCCCGTTGTATCCCTTTACCCGGTGAACGGTCCAGCCGATCGTAAAAATACCCTAACACATGCGGAGCTCGATGGACTAAATCCAAGTAAGCATCTCCATAGACCCTGCGAAAACCGGCTGACGCCCATTCGAGAACGTCACGATGAACAACTTCTATGGTCGGATCGAGCTGCTGCAACGCCAACGTCACGGCTTCTGCCGCACGCATGTGCCCAGCGCCTACGGCTGCCGATAGCACCCATACCCGTTTTGACATGTTTGCTCCTGATAGCACACCGATGCATGGAATGGCGGTTTAGGCTGTGTTCATCATATGCCTCCAATGCATTCTCCAGCACTTCAACATTGAAAATTCACAGTCCCTATAGCCTTTCGCCCGCGGGATGATACTCTGACAACGACGAGCTAATTGAAAGTCGTCTATACAGCCGTGGAGCCTACCCATGACCGATATGCGAAGCCATGCTATTTTGGGTGTTATTCCTCCCAGCGTGGCTGAAGCCATGATAGCATGGCGCGTACCCTCTTTGGCAGCCCGTCGAGGGGTGGCCCAATTAGTGGATCGAATCCAGGGATTGGCCCGTTCGTTGTTTATGTCCACGATTCGCTTGCCGCTTTTGTTGTCTATTCTGATCATCATCCCCGTCACGCTCATCTGTTTGGGCATTGCCATGGCCGCCTGGCTCTTGGCAGCACCTTTTTACTTTCTGCGCGTCTTGCCCTTTATGGGCAAACGCTATTTGCTCACGAATCAACGGCTGGTCATTCAGAAATATCCCGCAAAGGGCATTCAACCCATTCAGGAAATCAAATTGACGGACATCCGCAGTGTTAAGACCGTCGCAGGCTCGGAAATGCCCTTTTATTTATCAGCCGATCTCGAAATCCTGGGGGAAGGGGACAAAAAGTTGATGGTGCTTGAAGGTGTCCCAGAATTTGAAAACTTCAAGTGCAATATCGAAGATGCCTACAAAGCCTGGGCGCGCGAAATGCCGAAAGAACAGCTCTTCCCGGCCTCCGCTTTGAAATAAACTTTCTCGTTATTGCCAAGCTACAGTACAACACAAAGCATTTGCCCCGATGCTACATCGGGGTTTTCTTTTCAAGTCATGTATAACCATCGACTGAGCGCCCAAGCCGGGATTGCACAGATCATCAACACCCATGCGGTCGCACCGATTACGATGAAAGCCAAGATCGTGTCTAAGCCAATCAAGCCAAGAATGGCCCATTTAATGGATTGCTGCGTTTTGGTTGGCTCTGTTGCTAACGCCTTGCGCCAAACCCATACGGTGAGGTAAGCGCTAAATGCCAAGACCATGAGCAGGGTTACAAACATCTGCTGAGCTGCCCCAGAAGCTCCTGGAGCAATCCACGGAAGAAGCAGTACCAAGAGCAAACTTGTGACCATCACGCCAATCCCCAGAGGGATCAGTCGGCCACCGGATTCGTTGGCTTCATCTTTTGCCATGAGCGAAACACCAGCGATATACATGCCCACGATCAGTGCTGCATACGCAGCGAATTGATTCCAAAGTTGGGTATCGGAAGCACCCAGCAAAACGTTCCATGTTCGGCACAGACCCATAACCCATGGGCCGAACCAATAAGCTTTCAAGCCGAAATTGTAAGCAACAATGCTAATGGCTAAGGCACCACCAGCAATGCAAGGTCCGGGGCCAACCCACAGGGAATAAAATAAACACACAAGCAGGCCAATGGCCAGCAATCCCCAACCGATGCAACCAGCAGTCTTGCGCTGGACACGACCAGAAGGAATGGGCCGCAACGGTCGCTCTTTGGCATCCACCTGGACGTCTGCAAAATCATTGAGGGCCATGCCACTGGTGTAAAAACAACTGGAACAGAGCAACACAAGGCTGAACTGGCACCACGCATCCATGGAAGAAGGAAAACCTTGATGAGTAACAGCATAACCAAGCCCGATATCGGCCCATGCCGTAAAGACATTGGGCAATCGCACAAGTTGTGCCAACGCTCGAATATGTTCACGCCCTTGCATCAGGCAAAGCCTCATTCCGCCAAGGAAGGCATCCACGCCAAAACACGCTCTCGTGCCGTGCGTGCAGCCAGATCTGGGTTTTCGATATAGGGATAAAGTTCAATGGTAACCCAGCCCCTATAGTTGACTCGCTGAAGCGCTTGCAATGTTTCCGCTAAATCAATAGCCCCTTCACCGGGTACCAGATGATGATGCACCCGATTGTCGGCGATGTCTTCGAGGTGAACATGTTCGATGAGATGACCAAGTCGTTGAACGGTGTTTACAGGATCATCCCCAACACAAAAGAAATGCCCGATGTCGAAATTCAACCCGATGGCCTGATGCTTAAAAGCGGCGTCGAAGCGTAGATACTGATCTGCGGTTTCAATCAACAAGCCCGGTTCCGGTTCCACCAATAGCTTCACACCAACACGGTGGGCGTGATCGGCCACGGGTGCTAAAGCTGCAATAAACATAGCCAGGCCGTCATCCCATGATTGACCAGCCGCCAAAGGGCCGCCTGGTTCGGTGGTAATGCATGGTGCACCCAATTCAGCCGCTAAATCCAGGGCCCTGCGGGTATGATCAATACGCACTTGTCGATAATGAAGGTCTGGTTCAATCCATGATGGATGCCAATAGCGTTGACGAGCATCGTTCACGGCATTCATCATGAAGGCGTTGACGTTTGCAATGGCAAGTCCATTGTCGTTTAACGCAGCCATGATGGCTTGTTTTTGCTCGTTGAGCAAAAAGGCGGGCCAGGCATGGGGTACATCAGCCATGATCTCAATACCGCGATAGCCGATCTTCGCGATGCGTCGAGCAGCTTCGGGAAAACTGTAATGCAAATAGGCATTGCTACTGAAAGCCAAACGCATGATGGCCCTTACTTAAAAATGATGTCGTTAAGCAAACCGATAGGCTCATTTTATAAAGGTTTGGAACCTGTTTGCCTTGGTTGCGACTCTAACCGCTGACTTGGCTGAGGCTGGGCTGTTGACACACCTTTGGATTCGAAAGACAGAATCACCATCGCTAGAACAATCATGACAACAATCCCAGTCAGCAATGGTGTGGCAACGCGCCGGCTCAACTCGGCTGGTTTGCATTGTACCAAGGTGGATGACATCAATGTGACAGCGGCTATCGGTGACATGGTCCGACCCGCAGCTGACCCGATTGCAACAAGCCCTCCTACTGCAATAGGATCAACGCCCAATGCATGTGCTGGTCCCACAAAAAAGGCATAAAGGCTTTGAGTTGAGGCCATCCCCGATCCGCAAATAAAGGCAAAGCCCATCGGCAACAGCGTGGCCAATGGTATCAGTAGATGCGGAAACGCCAGGATGATGTCCTTGAGCACGATCGTCAGTCCACTCACTTCAATGGCCTGACCAAAGCAACTGGCAACCACGATCAGCGAAATGATATGCGTATAGGCATAGCCAGCTCCCTCGAAGAAGCTGACGGCGGTTTGTCGGATGCTTTTCCGATCGGTGATGGCTGCCGCGACGATCCCCACCAGCATGGCGGCCCCGATAAGGCGTGCTTCATAGCCTTTCGTGCCTTGGGCCACCAGCCATTCATTTGGAATGTGAATCCAATTCAATGGCGGTCCCGAGAGAAACAGCAAAATCAGCGGCAGAACCGGAATGGCAGCTTTAATCCAACTAACCTTGAACCGTGGTTCCGTTTCATTTGTATTGCTTTGTTGATGCCATGGTTGTTTCCGTTCGCGCCACCAAATGACCAATGTTGCAACGACAATATAAACAAACAAAAAAGGCAGCAAGGTTTGAATGCAATCACGGGAGCCGATCTTTAATTCACGAGCGATGGTATTGAGTTCAGGTGCACCTGGGTTCATCAACTCGCCACCCATGGATGAACCTAATAAGAGCACAGCGCCAATCGATGCCATGGTCATTCCAGCCCGCTGCAGCAAAGGCACCATCACCGTGCCTAATGCTAATGCCGTGCTGGATTGACTGATGACGGGTGTGTTGACCATGAAGCCAATCAACACAGCACCTGGTATGAGGAACAAGCGGAATTGGATTAGAGTTCCAGTGAGGAGGTGGATTAAATGTTGATCACAGCCCGTCTGCTTCAGGACATAAGTGAATCCCATGGCACAGCATATGGGCACAATGAATTTTTCTTCAGCCAAAGTAGCAAAAAAAGTGTGCAAAACCGTTTCAGGCTTTCCACCGATGCTCGCCACGGCAATGGCCGCGACCATTAAAATCAACCGAACTTCCATCTGGCGCATGACCGCCCAGATGGCAAGGACGATGACTCCTAAGCTGGGCAACCAAATCCAATCATGCATCAGGCGGATCGAACCTTTTGGATGTACGCTTCGAGCATTTGGAATTGTCTGTAAAAGTCATGTTCCTGAACGCCCATGGGATTCTTAAAGAAGCAAGCCAGCGATGGCTGGATACCGTATTCTCCCCGACGTTGCACCAGGGCCATTAGCCGAACTAAGTCTATCACCAATGGAGCCGCCAGAATCGAATCGCAGCCTTGCCAGGTGAATTGCATGGTCATTTTCACACCCAAAAAACCTTGAAAGTGAATGTGATCCCAAGCCGTTTTCCAGTCATCAAGCGATTCGATATACTCAATCGAAACATGCGTTTGTGGTTGGTAGCCAGCGATGGCCGAAATGATTTGATCTTTGGTTCGAATTTTGGACGCTTTGTTCGCGGGGTCGTTCAGAACCATGCCATCGCGATTGCCAAAAATGTTATGGCCAACCCAACTCAGTATCTTCAAATGGCGATGTGCGAACATGGGAGCCAGAACCGATTTGAGCAGTGTTTCGCCAGTCTTACCATCCTGACCAGCCAAAGGTACTTGTTTGGTATTGGCCAATTCCAACGCAGCCGGGAAGGAGGCCCCCAGGGAAGGCGTGAAATTGATATAAGGCCATCCTCGCTCAATCACGGCCAAGGCATAGATAGAGCTGGCCGGCAAACTTGGTTGCTCACAAACCGCGCCAAGCTGAGCTTGCCAGCTTTCCCAATTGTGTTGTGCATCGTTTAATATTGCCGGTGGTTCCGTGGATGCCACATTAACGACAATCACTTGATCCAAGCGATGCTGCCGTTGAAATGCATCGATGTCCGCTTGAATCAACGACATCCATTCACGAGGCGAACGCGGTTTCGATGCAGCATGCCAATTGAGCATTTCTTGGATGGTTTTACCACTTCCTAATGCAGTCCCAGGACGAATATTCTCCGTCCATGATTGGAGTTGATCACTACAGGAATGGATCAAATCATGGCTAAAGATGCCTGAGCGAAGTTGCAGTTCTTGTAATACCGAAACAAAATGAGCCTGCCGAATGTCGTGGCCACCCAAAACGAAGGACGACGGCGGGTCCAGGTCGATACCGTTGAACAATGGCAACTCGGTCACGAGACCCACCGGGCTGCACCTATGCCGCTGCAAGGCTGCTAAACCCAGCGCGACGGTCGAACCCACACCACCTAAGGCACCGATGAGCCAGATTCCTATTTTTCTCGAGAAATTCATATACAGTCCTTCTGTTCCTTCGGCAGGATTGATGCGCAGGCGGGGCATACCTCGATTTTAGCAAAACCGCACAAATGGAGCGCAGCACTCTTACACAAATCCTTGGATTTTTTTGCGTCGTTGTTCGTGTGCTGCGCCGTTTAAACCGTATTCCTTCCCTTGACCAAGCCAATCATAGGACTTACGATCAATGGGTAGCCCGGTTGCATGAACTGTTTCGACTCGCATGCATCGGCAAATAACCGTCGTCGTAACTTCTTGTTATTATGCGTCTGGATATCTGACGCGATGATGCACATAACCATTGCCAAAGACGCAGAGTCCGTGCCCCAGGGTTATTTACCTGTGCTGGATATTTTGACCCGGGGCGATCTGCTTGGTTGGAACACATCAGCACATGCCTGGGCGTTGACCACATTGGCAGGAGCAGATCGATTATTACAACTCGCCCAAACTTCAGGAAGTCAGGATTTACGGATATTGCTGCGGCGACCATCTGAAATGTCTGATTGGGTGCCGGGTTTAAGTCTCAACGGCAAACGCTTTTGTCGGCGTGCATTCCAGTCAGGCTGCAGCATACGGTTTTACGATCACTATCAACAAGGCCTGGTCACCCGGTTTCCCAAACGGCTGCGCAACTGGATTATGCAACAAGGCCATTTGACTTTAATGCATGAACATAAAGATATCCTAAGTGATTTGTCACTCGCCTTGTCGCAACCGTTATTGTTTTTGGCGCATGAGGCCAATCAAGACCTGGCACCCCAAGTCGATGCTATGCTCTCGTTGACGTCCTCGGATCAAGAAGCGGAAGCCGAAGGCCCAATTTTGGCTTGGAAAAACGAGCAAGGTCAACTTGTGAAAGGTTCAATGTCTCCATCACAATTAGCTCATCTGCAACGGTGCGTGGTATTGTTTCTCTGCACGGGCAATACGTGCCGTTCCCCCATGGCGGCGGCTACGTTCCAAAAACATCTGGCCTCTTCACTGGATTGCTCCACCGAAGAATTGGAAGCACGTGGCTGGAGGGTCATCTCGGCTGGTTTGTCGGCTGCTGTCGGCGTGGAAGCTAGCGAAGGGGCCAGGAACGCGATGTCCGCCCAAGGCATTTCTCTAGCAACGCATCGTAGCCAACCTATTAACCTTGCCCTCCTTGATGAAGCCGATCACATTTACGCAATGACACAAAGCCACCTAAAAGCATTATTGGGCCGTTTGCCCCATTTGCATTCGAACTTACAACTGCTTTCTCCCGATGGGTTTGATATCATGGATCCATATGGGAGCGATCAGGCGACTTATGACGCCTGTGCTGAAAAAATCCAGGAAGTCACTCAGTATCGCGTGAAGGAATTGCTGAACCAAATGCGTTCTGCATCCAAGGAACCGTCTGCATCCGCCCAGGCCCCTACTCATGGGCCGGATATTCCGACAGGTGATGTATGAAGATTGCCGTTGGCAGTGATCATCGAGGTTTCGAAACTAAACAAAAAGTGATCAATGCCCTGCGCCAGTGGAATCATGAAGTCGAAGATTTCGGTGCATTCAATCATGATAGCTGTGACTATCCCGATTTTGCTTTCAAGGTTGCAGAGCATGTCGGCAAACGCGACGTTGACCGTGGTGTGTTGATCTGCGGCACAGGCATTGGCATGTGTATTGCAGCCAATAAAATCGCTGGTGTACGAGCTGCTTTATGCCATGATAGCATCACCGCTGAGATGAGCCGCCGACACAATGATGCCAATATTCTCTGTATTTCAGCCGATTTGCTCGGAGAAGAACTCATCGAGCGAATGCTCAAAATCTGGATTGAAACACAATTTGAAGCAGGCCGGCATCAACGCCGAGTTGAAAAAATCACCCGCTGGGAAAGTGAGCACTGTCCGTCTTAACCTTTCTTCGCATCATCAAGGATGTTTTTCATGACCGATCAACCATCCCCTGCTCCATCAGGTGAAGCTGCTTCGTTGCCCAAGGCGCCAAAGGAAGCTATTCAGGGAAAAGCCAAGCCCGAGAAGCAGCCAGCCATTCCACCACTCACGGAACCGCCCGCCAAACTTGCAGGAATGGCACTGCGAAAATCGTTCGATGCCGAAATTGAAGCGGAGTTGGAAGCCGCCATGTCGGGCCTTGACAAACAGTCGCTCATGGGCGATGTGAATCAAGCCCGAACCAAACCCGCGTCGGCGGCGACACCCGCAGATAGCGGCAGGAAGAAAGGACGCATTATCAGCATTCATGGCGATGATGTCTTCGTGGATGTCGGTGGACGGAGCCAAGGCGTTTTAAGCCTTGATCAATTCAGCGAACCGCCACAAATTGGTCAAGACGTGGATGTGCACATCGAAGGTTACGACCATGCTAATGGCTTGTTGGTGCTGAGCCGCCAAGGCGCTGCTGTAGCCCATGTCGATTGGTCTTCGGTTGCGGAAGGCATGATCGTCGAAGCGAAGGTCACCGGCCACAACAAAGGAGGATTGCAAGTCGAGGTCAACGGCATTCGCGGATTCATTCCCATCAGTCAAATTGATTTGATGCGCGTTGAAGATCTGCAACCATTCGTCAACCAACGCCTGACCTGCATCGTGACCGAAGCCGTTCCCTCCGAACGAAACCTGGTTCTCAGTCGGCGCGCATTGCTCGAACAAGAACGAGATTCCGTAAAAGCCAAACTGTGGACCGAATTGGCTGAAGGACAGATTCGCAGCGGCGTGGTTCGCAAAGTCCTGGACTTTGGCGCCTTCATCGATTTAGGCGGGGTAGATGGATTGCTGCCCATCTCTGAATTCAGCTGGCAGCGTGTCAACAATCTTGACGAACATTTAAAAATGGGGCAACGGCTGGATGTCGAAGTGTTGCGACTCGATCGCGAACATCAAAAAATCACCTTGAGCCGTAAACACTTGGAAGCCAGCCCATGGGATGATATCGAATCACAATTTCCCGTCGGTACCCAAGTCATGGGCAAAGTTACTCGGATTATGGATTTCGGTGCCTTTGTCGAGATCAATCCAGGGCTGGAAGGATTGGTTCATATCTCGGAACTTTCCACGAAGCGTGTACATCGGGCCAGCGATATTGTGAAACCCGACCAGCAAGTGCTCGTGCAGATCATCAAAATTGAACCCGAACAAAGACGCATCGGTTTATCTATAAAAGCCATTGCCAAAGCCGCCGAAGAGAAAGCCCTGGCTGAAGCAGAAGCTAAGGCTGAGGCCGAGGAAGCTGCACTGCCCGCAAAGCCCCCCGCGCCTCGGCGAACGGACCTCAAGGGTGGACTGGGGCAAGGTAATCCATTTGCCGGTTTACTCAAGCCAAAACCTGATTAGCATGATGACCTAGATCAGGTATTCTGAACCTTGACGTATGTTTGTGCATATTCTGCTTGCGCTTTGTGCTGTGCCGTTCGACGTTGACGATAATACATGTATCCTGGCGTGAAAAAAGCGACTGCCGAAACGATTCCGAACAAGAGCACGTCGATGCGAGGCCAAATGGCCATAGCGATGGCACACAGGAACATTCCACCCGCAGTGAAGTAAAACGAACCTGACAACGTTCCGCCTTTGATCAAAAAGACCATTCCCGCGATGATCGCCAGCACAGGCGATAGCTTTAAAGCAGGCATGTCCAATAGTATTTCAACCATGAACAAGGCAATGCTCGCGAAAATCGCCCCTGCCCAAACATGAGCAATTTGTCGCTCCACAAAATTGATAGGCCCACCGCGCAGCCGAATATTCCAGAAAAAATAAGCCCAAACGGAAAGACCGGTACCCCACAGGGCCATATAGACCACATGTGATCCATACCCTAATTCCTTCAATCCGTTGGTTACAGCACATAAAAAAAACACGACAAAACTATGCCACATCCAAAGGAGTCCCCAATTCTCTAATACGGCGGCATGGTGCGTTGGCCGGAGCATCCGAAAGACAAATTGGACCAAACTCTCAGGTCCAGCAGTGATAGGCCTGCCTTCAAGAAAAGCTTGCAAGTCTGCAGCTAAAGCGGCAGCTGAGGCATAACGGAGGTCGATCGGCTTTTGCAAACACTTCAGACAAATCGATTCTAAATCATGAGGCACATTAGGGTTCAACAAACGTGGCGGTACGGGGTCTTGTTCAAGCATGAGCATGACCGTATCGACCAAGGTGGCAGCTTGAAACGGTGGCCGGCCTGTGAGCAAATGGTAAAGAATCGCCCCCAAGCTATATACGTCGCATGCCGGTGTCAACTGTCCGCGAAATCGGCCTGCTTGTTCTGGGGGCATGTAACTGGGAGTGCCCAAGATGGCCCCCGACTGAGTGAGGGATAAAGCCTTCATCGGCTTGATGGTCGAGCTGAATTCAGACGTTGCCGCTATGATGGGGTTGATCTTGGCCAAACCAAAATCAGTGATATGCGGTTGACCAGCTTGATCAATCAGCACATTCGACGGCTTCAAATCGCGATGAAAAATGCCTTTGGCATGGGCATGATCGATAGCGGATGCCAGAATCAGCATCAAATGAGCTGCATCCATCGCTGGGAAAGGACCGCGGGCTACCTTGGCAGCCAATGTCTCTCCCTCAATGTATTTCATGGTAAAATAAGCACGCCCTTGATGCTCGCCTGTTTCATAAATCGGCACAATATGAGGGTGATCTAATTGCCCAATCGCTGCAGCTTCAGATCTGAAGCGCGAGATTTCCTCAGAACTGGCCAGTTCCCCACTGGTCAACATTTTGAGCGCTACACGACGATTAAGCGATTTTTGTCGGACGCAATAAACAACGCCCATGCCCCCGCGTCCAACCTCTGCAATGATTTCATAATCGTCAAATGCTTGTGGCAGCGATCGAGACACGCCATGGCTGGCAGCATATGAAGGTGTGGTCTTCATGCTGAGAAGCGGGGGCGCCAATTCCTCCAGCATGAGCAAGGCAGGCCACAATTCACGGAGATCAGCTTCCCATTGCGGATTCGATTGGACGACTTTTTCCAAGTCGAGTTGTTCACCGCTTCGTAAAGAAGCGGTCAATTCAGCTAATAGCCGGTCCAAGGCTGCTTCATTTGAATCGATTTCGCTAAGTCGAGGTGGATGGTTCACGCGGTTGGACCTGGATTCATCAATTGACTGTCTTCGGGCCCTAATAAGGTTCGCAAGCGCCGTAGTGCGCGCAAGTATCGCATGGAAGCAGCGGCTTCGGTCAGATTCAATAACAGAGCGACTTCTTGATTGGTGAGCTGCTCAACATGCCGATAAACGACAATCTCCCGATCATCTTCATCCATTTGTAACAGAGCATGGCGAAAGCGGTCTAGCATTTCCTGGCGGATTGCTTCAGCCGCTGGCGTGCGTTCAGGGTCGATAAACGCTATGGCCATGTCCATGGACGATTGATCATGAGCAGCTTGCAAGGCTTGTTCTCGGTCGAGACTCCGCCGTTGAGCGACACGGTGCTTTCGATGCGCATCGATGATGTGGTCGCGTGCCAGATGACGCAACCATAAACCAAACGGCATCTTGGCGTCCCGTAAGTAATCATCAAGCCTTTTGCTAGCCTCCAACATCACTTCTTGCACAATGTCGCTGGCATCTACACGCCGAGCAAGTGCTGGGTCCAATCGCATCGCTACTGCTCGACGCAACGCGTCGCGATGTTCCATGATCAGTTGCGTAACGGCTTCTGATCGACCCTGTTTTGCCAATTCTAACAGTTGCTCAGTTCGTTCACTTGTTGGCCAGGTCACACATTCGTCCTTTTACATAAGTCTTTACGAGATTAGACTTAATGGAAAAAACGGCTAAAATATAGACAAAAAGGTAGATATTTAATAGGAATAAGAATAGCGAATTAAATGCTTCTCCGACCATGAGTGTACCATGAAAATCTCAGCGCTGGAAGAGTATGGTTTACGTTGTTTGCTTCAACTGGCTAGGACACCGGACCGCTCGCTCACGATTACGGAAATAGCCGAGCGTGAGAGTATGTCCAGTCCTTATGTGGCCAAGCTGCTGTCCATTCTACGCCAAGAAGGGCTGATTGAAAGCGTACGCGGCCGCAGCGGAGGATACCGTCTGACCCGACCTCCTCACGAAGTTCGCTTAGGCAACATTCTTCAGGCATTAAGCCAGCCGCTGTTCGAAGATCCAGCTTACTGTGAAAAACATGCAGGCACTGATCCATCAGGTATGTGCATTCATCATGGCCAATGTTCGCTGCGTGCTCTCTGGCAGATGGTCGAAGATTTAATGCGGACAGCTTTGGATCATATTTCACTGGCCGATTTGCTGGGTGATCAAGAACAGCTAACGAACTTGTTGCGCAGCCGTTTTCTTAATGCTGTTCAACATTCAGCACAGTCGTTGAACTTAATCTCATTGAATGCCCCTGATCGGCGACTGGAACCGGTATCGACCGAACACCCGCTATAGGAAAACAAAGCAAAATCACCAGAAGCAGACCAAGCATGGGAGAATAGAAATGCCAACCTCTACGGATACCCTTAAGGAATTGGCTAGCCGTGACTATAAAGAAGGTTTTTTTACCTCCATTGAAAGCGATACGCTGCCAAAGGGCTTGAACGAAGACGTGATTCGTCAAATATCTGCCAAGAAGCAAGAACCAGATTGGTTGTACGAGTGGCGGCTTAAAGCATTTCGCCATTGGCAGACAATGGAAGAACCACGCTGGTGGCCTAACTTGGAAATAGGCCCCATCGACTACCAGGCCATCAGTTACTACTCAGCTCCCAAGCAAAAGAAGAAACTGGCCAGCATGGACGAAGTTGATCCCGATCTTCGCCGGACGTTCGAGAAGTTGGGCATATCTTTGGACGAACAAAAGCGGCTTGCTGGTGTGGCGGTTGACGCTGTGTTTGACAGCGTGTCTGTGGCCACAACTTACAAAGAAACACTAAAGGAAAAGGGCATTATCTTTTGCTCTTTTTCCGAAGCCGTTCGCGAACACCCGGACTTGGTAAAGCACTACCTCGGTTCCGTTGTACCCTACAATGATAACTTTTTTGCGGCACTCAACTCTGCTGTTTTTAGTGATGGGTCGTTCGTATTCATCCCCAAAGGGGTGCGGTGCCCCATGGAGTTGTCCACCTATTTCCGCATCAACGCAGCAGAAACGGGTCAGTTCGAACGCACCCTTATCATTGCTGAGGAACGAGCTTATGTCAGCTATCTGGAAGGCTGCACAGCCCCCATGCGGGATGAGAATCAACTCCATGCAGCCGTCGTTGAGTTGATTGCGATCGGTGATGATGCCCAAATCAAGTATTCGACCGTTCAGAACTGGTATCCGGGCGACAAGGAAGGCCGGGGCGGGATTTATAATTTCGTCACGAAGCGAGGAGCTTGTCGCGGCAAGCGCTCCAAAATCTCATGGACGCAAGTGGAAACAGGCTCCGCCATTACCTGGAAGTACCCAAGTGTTATCTTGCAGGGCGACGATGCCGTCGGGGAGTTTTACTCCGTCGCCTTGACCAAGAATAAGCAACAGGCCGACACGGGCACGAAAATGATCCACATCGGCAAAAACACCAAAAGCACCATCGTCTCGAAAGGTATCTCGGCGGGCAATGGCCAAAACACCTATCGAGGCGAAGTCAAAGTCATGAAAGGGGCTGACAACGCCCGTAATTATTCGCAATGCGACTCCATGCTGCTAGGCGACCGCTGCGGAGCGCACACGTTTCCTTACATTGACGTGCGTAACCCATCAGCCAGGGTCGAACATGAAGCCAGCACCTCGAAGATTGGCGAGGACCAGATCTTTTACTGTAATCAACGCGGCATCAGCACCGAGGATGCGATTGGCTTGATCGTCAATGGTTTTTGCAAAGAGGTCTTCCGCGAACTGCCCATGGAGTTTGCTGTCGAAGCACAGAAATTGCTCGGCATCAGCCTGGAAGGCAGTGTTGGCTAGTCATTGAAATAGGAACATCAACAACACATTTTCAACGCTAGGTAGGGGTTATGCTAAAGATCGACAACTTACACGCTCGCGTCGAAGATAAAGAGATTCTTCGTGGTTTAAATCTGGAAATCAACGCGGGTGAAGTCCATGCCATCATGGGGCCCAATGGCTCCGGCAAAAGCACGCTTGCAGGCGTGCTTGCAGGGCGTGATGCCTATGAAGTCACCAACGGCACGGTGACCTACAAAGGTCAGGATTTACTGGAAATGAATCCCGAAGAGCGTGCGCGTGAAGGTGTGTTCCTTGCGTTCCAATATCCCGTCGAAATCCCGGGCGTAAGCAACCTTTACTTTCTCCGCGCTGCCCTAAACGCTGTTCGCAAGCACCATGGACAACCTGAAGTCGATGCGGTCGAGTTTCTGAAACTGGTCCGCTCCAAGCTCAAGCTTTTGCAAATGGACGAAGCCATGCTTCAACGGGCTGTGAACGAAGGCTTCTCGGGTGGTGAAAAGAAACGCAATGAGATTTTTCAAATGGCGGTCCTGAATCCAACCTTGGCCATCCTCGATGAAACGGATTCGGGTTTGGATATCGACGCATTGAAAATCGTGTCCGACGGGGTAAATGCACTACGCGGCCAAGATCGCGGCATTCTTGTCATAACCCATTATCAACGCTTGCTCAACTTTATCGTGCCCGACTTTGTCCATGTCCTCTATCAAGGACGCATCGTGAAAAGCGGCGACAAGGCTCTGGCCCTGGAGTTGGAACGCAATGGTTATGGTTGGATTGAAAAAGAAGCTCGCCAAAGTCAATTGGCCTCAGTTTAACCCGGGAGATCAGCAACCATGCCTAACACGTTGAAATCCGCTCATCTCCCACTGCATCGGGCAGCTGTTCACGCATACTTGGATGCATTTGCAGCATTTGAGCGAACCCACGGCTCTGCCTGGCGACCAGCGCTCCGTCATTTACGCAAAGCAGCGATCGCGCGTTTGGATGCTTTGGGGTTCCCCGGACCGCGCGATGAAGAATATCGCTTCACCCCGATCCAGCCATTGTTGCAAACTCCGTTTCAAATGGCAGCAGCGAACGTCCATGATCGCGTCGATGATTGCGTTGCATTGAAGCATGCCATCGAAATCCCTGATGCAATCAAACTTGTGCTTGTGAACGGCTTTCTCGCGCGAACCTCCGCTCTTCAAGACTTACCCAAAGGTATGTCCATCGGGTCACTGGCCAAGGCGTGTTCCGAACAAGCGGATCTTGTTGAATCTCACCTGGGCAAGTATGTCAAAGTGGATCGTATGCCGTTTGCCCTACTCAATACAGCCTTCTTTCAGGATGGCGTCTTCATCCATTTGCCGGCACAATGCGTGGTGGAAAGGCCCATTCACCTGATCTTCCTGAGCACGGCAGAACAACCACAAGTCAACTATCCACGGCAACTGCTCATTGCAGAGAAAGGCAGTCGGGCGACCGTCTTAGAAACACACCTGAGTCTGGACAACGGTGTTCCTTTTACCAACTGCATCAGTGAATATCTGCTGGATCCTAGTGCAAACATCGATCATTATCAGGTGCAGCAGACTAGTCGCAATGGATTCCACTTCTCGACGCAGTTTGCCCGATTAACTCAAGGAAGCCAGTATCGATCGCATTTACTTCAATGGGGTGGCAAACTCGTCCGCAACGATGTCATGGCTGTGCTCGATGGTGCAGATGCAGAGTGTACCATCAATGGACTGGTGCATGTTGACGGCCAGCGTCTCATTGATCATCACACGGTGATTGATCATGCTCAGCCCAATTGCCCAAGCCACGAATTGTTCAAGCACATCGTTGATGGCGATGGCCAGGCCGTTTTCAACGGTAAAATCTTTGTGCGTCAGGATGCCCAAAAAACCGATGCCAAACAAACCAACCAAACGTTGTTACTATCCCCCAATGGTCGAGTTCTCACGAAACCACAATTAGAAATCTTTGCCGACGACGTGAAGTGTACGCACGGAGCCACGGTTGGACAGTTAGAGGAAGAAGCCCTGTTCTATCTGCGTTCACGAGGGATCAGCCAGGAACAGGCCCAATCGTTGCTGACGTTTGCATTTGCTAACGATATCATTCATCGCATTCAGTTGCTGCCCTTGCGGTCAGCGCTTGAGCATCAACTGTTGGCGGTGCATCACTTACCGGAGGAATAATCCTCTAGGACCGTCCGATGAATCAAACATTAACCACATCTGCTGCCGCCAAAGCCAGGTCGAATCGCTTTGACGTGTCGCAGATTCGTTTCGATTTCCCCATCTTGGAGCAGCGGATTCGCGGCAAGCCCCTCATTTATTTCGATAATGCCGCGACCAGCCAGAAACCCCAAGTGGTCATTGACGCCTTGATGAATTATTACAAGCGGGAAAACGCCAATATCCATCGAGGGGTTTATCAATTGAGCCTGGAGGCATCCACTGCTTACGAAGAAGCACGCGAAGAGGTTGCACGCTTTATTAACGCTGCGGATGCTCACGAATGTTTGTTTACACGCGGAACGACCGAGAGCATCAATCTCCTGGCCAGCACGTGGGGACGAGCGAACTTGAAGGCGGGCGACGAAATCATCCTCTCCGCCCTTGAGCACCACTCCAATATTGTTCCCTGGCAGATGTGCTGTGCGCTTACCGGTGCGATCATCCGCGTGGCGCCCATCGATGACCGCGGCACTTTGATCTTGGAAGAATATCAAAAATTGCTTTCCCCACGCACCAAACTGGTGGCGATGACGCACCAGTCGAACGCCTTGGGAACCATGAATGACATTAAGCTGCTTGCCCGCTTGGCCCATGAGCAAGGTGCACTGTTTTTGGCTGATGGCGCGCAATGGGTTACACATCATCCCACCGATGTTCAGGATTTGAATGTCGATTTTTATGCCTTTTCTGGACATAAGCTCTATGGCCCCACGGGCATCGGTGTGCTCTACGGCAAGCGCAAATGGCTGGAAAAGATGCCGCCCTATCAAGGGGGCGGCGACATGATCGAATCGGTATCCTTTGAGAAAACCACTTACGCGGGCTTGCCGAACAAATTCGAAGCAGGCACACCGCACATTGCAGGCGTGATCGGACTTCATGCAGCTATCAATTACTTGCGTGAGTTGGGCATGGAAAATATCGCTGCCCATGAGGAAACCTTGCTGCTTCATGCCACCAGGCGGCTGCAAGAAGTGCAGGGTCTGAGGCTGGTTGGCACTTCCCCGCAAAAATCAGGCGTCATCTCCTTTTTGCTGGAAAGCCCATGCATCGCTCCCGTTGACGTGGGGGCGGAATTGGACCTGGATGGAATCGCTGTGCGGACAGGCCACCACTGCTGCCAGCCTTTGATGAATCGCTTGCACATTACCGGCACCATTCGCATGTCGTTTGGATTGTACAACACTATCGAAGAGATCGACGCCATCGTGGCTTCGCTCAAGCGCATTCGTACCAAAAAACAAGCTGAGATTCCCCGCTGTGCTGAATTGCCCATGCAAGCAGATGTGCGGTATCCCGAGGCGGCTGCTTCAACGCCCAATGCCGCAGCGTCGGAACTGATCGATGCGTTTCAATTTCTCGTAGATTGGCCCCAACGCTACGAGTACATCATCGACTTGGGCAAAAAGATGCTTCCCTTGCCAGAATCGGAAAAGGTCGAAGCCAATCGCATAAAAGGTTGTCAAAGCACCGTCTTTTTATCTGCACGGAAACGCCCCGGCAGCCATGACATCATGGATTTCTTGGCTTACTCCAATGCCGATATCGTCAGTGGTTTGATTGCCATTCTGCAGCGTGTGTATTCTGGGCAAAAGGCCAAAGACATTTTGGCATTTGACATTGACGGGTTCTTTCAACAACTAGGCATCGATCAAAACCTAGCCATGCAACGACGCATCGGCTTGGGCGAAATGGTTAAGCGTATTCAGCAATTGGCCCTGGCGCTGGAACATTCAGCCGCCACGTGCACCAACCAAGATTGTGCCCATTGTCAGAAAGATGATCGCATCACCGTTTGATTTTTTGGGAGGCAATAATGCCTAGCCCCGGCAAAGTTCCCTTAACCACAACCGATCAACAACGATCGGCCTTTCCCTTGGATTCAGGAATGCCTCCCGTTGATCCTTCCAAACCACTAAATGAGCAAGTCATCGATGCACTCAAAACGTGCTTTGACCCTGAAATACCCGTCAACATTTATGATTTGGGGTTGATATATGAAATCAACATCAGCCCGGAAAAGGCCATTCATATCAAAATGACTTTGACATCTCCGGCCTGTCCAGTGGCAGGCACTTTACCCATTATGGTCCAAAACAAAGTCCTATCGTTGCCGGGTGTTCAGGCGGTCAAAGTGGAAACGATTTGGGAACCGCCTTGGGACCAAAGCCGCATGACGGAAGCGGCCAAAGTGCAGTTGGGCCTTTTTTAAATCGGATGTGTTAATCCTTGAAACGCTATGCACCGCATCGGCCGTTTCCACCTTATACCTATGTGCCTGGTCAACGGCCCCATCCTTTTTCCGATCCACAAGGACATAGTTTTCGGCAACAGCGGACACAACCTGGCTCGATCGATTGGCATACTGGCAAAAACAACGAAGAATTCCGTTATGCTGTCGATTTGTTCAACCATGGTTATTACTGGGAAGCACATGAGGCATGGGAAGGTCTTTGGGTGGCTGTTGGTAGAAAGGGCCCACTTGCTGATCTGCTCAAAGGCTTTATTCATCTGGCCGCTGCCGGTGTTAAGCAGTTGGCAGGCATTCCAGCTGGTGTTAGAAGTCATTTACAACGAGCTAAACAGCTTTTCCATCACGTTCAAATGGTCCAAGCGAACAAGGCTCTGCACTTAGGTTGCAACTTGCAAAAGTTAATGCAGACTATCTCGGAATACCCTCAGGACAATCCAGCCGTATCTACGGTCGTTGAACTGGATGATCAATAGGCTTGCCATGTCGGAAATCGCATTGCTTCAATCCGCCATTGCGTCGGGTAATAGGTTGGATTAGGCTTAAGCAAATGAACATGTCAACCAAGCTCATCACAAAAGGCGGCCCTACCATGGAACAAGCATCACCCAATCAGCCTGGTAACAATCAAGGGTTTTCACTCGGCGGGAAATCAGCCAATGAATTGCAATCGATGGGGAAAGCCTTCTTTGGCCGCTTGACCATCGCAGGCAAGTTATTGTTAGTGGGAGGATTCCTTGGAGTCATTGCTTGTTTCCTGCCGTTCTACACCGTTAGCATTTCTGGAGCCGGTTTTAACATTTCATCAAACAATTCTGGGAGTTCAATGGCGGTGAATGTTTGGCAAGGGATTATCGCATTGCTTGCCTTTGCTGGCTGTGCTGGCCTGACCTATCTGATGTTTGGCGATAAACCTCATGCGAAGCAGCGTGAATTGATTTTTGGCACTTTAATAACTGCAGGCCTTGCGGCCGTGATGACTTTGTGGCTGTTCTTCCAAGGTTCAGGTGACACGTCATCATTTAATATCTCTGCACCCAGTTTCAACATGCGTGCAGGTAAAAGCATTGGAGCATATCTGATGCTCGCCTGTTCGGGTTTAGTTGTTGCGGGTGCGGTTCTGAAAGCCATGGAAGACAAGGTCTTTCAGCCTGCTCAATAAACGCTAGTCCGATGATGCACAAACCCCTAGCCTATAATCGGGTTTGGGGTTTTTCTTTGGCTGGTTCAATGTCAGATTCAGTTTCTGAATCGTGTTCACTCGCGGGAGCATCGGAAGTCTCGGTTGTCACTCTGCGTTTCTTGCGTTTCTTTTTTTTCTTGTTGTACTTCATTTCATCTTCGTAGAGCAATGATCCAAAACGCCCCATTAATCGCGCAAGGATCATGCCCGCAGCCGCCCAAAACATGCCGATCAGCGGGGCTGCAATAACGTATGGAAAACATAAAACACTCAACCCATACGTCACAGCCACCAATAAACCGCTAATCAAACACAATGTGAAGTAAAATCGAGCACGGAGAGCGATCTTACCTAGAGCTGTTGCACTGAAGGGAAACCACTCGTTTTGTGCAATCAAGGAACTGAACAAAACCAATGGAAAGGCAAAGGTTGCCCCAAGGGCCCAACCTATGCCCTCGAAGAGCCAGTAGAAGGGATAGGCCACGCCGATGCTCAAACCTAGCAACCAAAGGAATTTGATTAACCCCCAAAACCATTCACGCCAGGATCCATCAGGCCAAGCAATCTCTTTCGCTCGATGGCACGTATCAAGCACGATGTTGAAAAAACACATAGAGAAGTATGATCCAAGCAACGCTACAACCCAGACCAATGCAACCGCCAAACCAGCCAAGCCCAGACCGCTTGCCACATTGCCACCTGTGCTGCCACCCAAGTTAGCAGCCAGCCCAGCCATCCCTTGCATCAGCATGAAGATCAATGTCATGCCGATGCTATTCCATACCCAAGCACCAATGTTGCCTGTCTTAAAAGGCAGATTCCAAACGCCATCGAAGAACAGATGCTCAGGCACAGGCTCCGGTTTTTCGGGGTTCAGTTCCGCATTCGAGAGCTTGTACATTTGCAGATCGTTGGTGGCCTGCGAACCTGAAGCCTGCAGTTGTTCTGGCTCAGCAGGCTGCGTGACTAATGTCGAATCCTCTTTAGCGAATCGGGCAATAGGCGGTGCTTCGGTATTGGTTTTCTGAGCCTGATCATCGGGTGTATTAGCGAACGAATAAGTAGGGATGTCCAATACTGCTGCTTTGCTGACATTCGAAGTCGGCACTTCATTGGCAAGTGGATCCATTGAAAGAGGTGATGGCGGCTTTTCAAGATCGACCGACTTGCTGTCTTTGGAATCAAGTGTAGGACGACGCTTTGGTTCAGTTTTTGCCGTTTTCAATTCATCGAGAAAAAGTGGATCGATCTCACCAGCCTTGGTCTCAGGCAAAATGGGCGTTTCAGGACTGCTGTCGCTTGCATGGTCGGCATCTGCTTGCTTTGTTTTCGACCGAAGCTCGGCCTTGCTTTTGCCAGGGCCATGCGTTTCATCCAAGAAGGATTCAAACTGACTTTCCAGCTTCTTTCTTCGAACTTCCTCTTCGCGTGCTTTGGCTTTGGCTATTTCCCTGGCCTTTTCAGCTGCAGGGTCAAAGGCCGTCTTTGGAGGGGCAGGCTTCGGTTCGTCAGCTAATTTGAAAATCGGATGCTCTTGCTCAGGTATTATTTGATTAGATGATGTCTCAAGTGGTTGTGTGGAAAGGACATTTGGTATGGAGCCCGCCAGGGTATAGACCTTCTGCTCCAATTCGTTAGGTAGCAACTGTGCAGGTTCGGGCCAATCTTCTTCATCGAGGGGCACCAATCCCAATGGCACTTCCGAAGTACTCGAGTGTATGATCGGGGGCGCAAGTGGCTCAGGTGGTGGAATGCGTAGGTTGCATTCAGGACAACGGCCTCGCATGTGACGATACTCAGACTTGATCCGGAAGCCCGTTCCGCACGATGGACAGGTCAAATTGAGCCAGGATATTTCCGCCATGATGCACCACAGCCGCAAATGAAAACTCTATTTCATTAGAGCATCCCCGAATGGTGCAAGCAACGCAAGCAGGGCAAATTTAGCTTTATTTTGCCCCGCTTGCGTGCATATTTTCTTTCATCGAAAGCTATGGAATTTGCTGAAAGCGCCAGATCGGAACATGTGGAGGTAGCCTGCCTACCTGGTAATCCTGCGACGGCAACATTTCGCGGAGCTTTTTTAGGGCCTGTCTGCGAACGGTAATGTAATAGTATTCACAGCGTGAATCACGAACGGCATCCCAGATCTGATATAGCTGGTCTACTTCGCGAATTGCTCTGCGAAGTTCCTCCGCATTGGTTACGTCAATGGGCTGTCTTTCCTCCAGGTATTTACGATAGGCACGATTGAAGACAAGCAGTTCATTGACGACGGTGCGATCTGGAAAGCGAACAGCATCCGCTAACCCTGGCGCGTCTTGTAATTCCTGATAGTTGCGACGTATCTTCATCAGATCCGCATAGAAATCCTTGGCAGATGCAAAGGTAAAGCGTGTCTCGCGCGGATCGAGAATTTCCCATTCCAAAGCCAGCGAGATTAACGGGCCTCGCAAAACGTGGAAGCGTTCTTCCAAGGCACCTGGATCAGGAAGATCAAGGAGGGGATTGCTCGTAATGAGTGCAGCAGCCAAGAGCCAGTCGGCATAAGTCATGACCGACCTCCTCGGGTTCGGCGACGGTAGCCCGACGGCTGGCCGTCCACACGGACGCAAGGCGCGGCTGTGCGCGTCTGCTACCAGCCATCACCCTCTTATCGGCTCATAAATGGAAGAAAGTTGAGACGATTTTTTCGATGACCAATGAGAACACCCTTAACAATGGAGATGTTCACAAAAGTAGTATGAATTAAGGCTTCGCATCAAAAGCATATGTTTATCTGGTCTTCAACTAGATCAAGCTACTAGAAAACCTATAAAGCAAGGTTTAATTCGAAAAAGGACTCGATACTCAGTCACTGAAAAGACTCGGGATACAAAAAATGGTATTTTGCATGATTGGCTATAAAATCCACATTTTGCCATGAGCTAGTGATTTTGGGCAAATATCTGTTTTACTTTGGCGATGTGAGGTACTTTTCGTAAACCCGCCAGAGTCTTATAATACATAGGAGAATCGGGTTATAGCTAACTCCTCCGATTCGAGCTTGCCAGCGGTAAGCTCGTCAGGTGTTTTATTGGGGTTTATGGTTTGGCTTCTTCCGAACAATCATCGGGAGGCATGGCCTATGTAACTTTTTCGACGGGGTGGTCCTTGACAAAGGATAAAGTGCGAATCTATGTTTTGGCACGCGAATTAAATCTTGAAAGCAAAGATTTAATCGACATGTGTCAACAGGCTGGGTTGGATGTGAAAAACCAACTCAGCAGCATTGATGCTGATCAGCGCGGCATGATCGAACAAATGATCAAGCAAAAGCGCACCGGCACGAGTGCCCCGCCAACCGCCCCGGCTACGCAACCAACACACAGGCCCCCCCCCATTCTTAAGCCAATCCCTGTCCTGCACACACCCAAGGTCACTGCACCGACACCTGCAATCCCAACACCGCAAACGGCTCCTGCAAGCATCAAGCCCGCTGAGCCTGAAACAACGCCAGCCATCGTTGCCGAGCTTGAAGTCGCTAAGCCTGTTGTAACGGAGCCGCCTGTGGTTATGGAACCCGTAACGCCATCAACCACGACGCCCTCCATTCCCCCGCGCATGCCTGCAGATTTGGGCAAAATTCGCAATCTGGATGCGATTCGCCGTCCGCCAACGTCGCTGAGCACGCCCGGTGCAGACAAAAGCAAAACCACAGGCGACAAGAAGCAGGACAAACCTGATCGGCCCAAAGTCGCTCCACCAAGGGTATTGGCACCGCCACAGAAAAAGAAACTGGCCATTCCCGTCCCGGGCAAAACGGATGAGAAAAAAGCAGAACAACCCGCAACCCAAAAGCCATTGATGAAGCTTTCGCCTGAAATGCTGCAGGGTGGTGGACTGAACGTTAAAGAAGTGCTGAAGAAAATCGAAGAAAAAGTCCGCTCCGAGCAGGAAGGCGGTCGAGGGGTCAAACTGCCAGCCTTTGTACCCGGTGCCGTCGAAGAAGACGAAGACGATGAAGATGCAGAGAAGCGTCGCCCTGGCGCGGTTAAAGGTCGTGAAGAACGTCATAAAAAGCGCAATCTCCGAGCGAAATCGCGAACGGATGAAACAGTCGATCTCCGCAAGATTGAGTTGGATGACGAGGAAGCCATTGAACAAAAACAGCAAAGGCTGCATCGGCTCCGTCATCAGCAAAAACCAGTGGCACAGTCGCGTAAAGACAACAAAGTCTTAGTTGAACCACCTTTTACGATCCGCTCACTTTCTGAGGCCATGGGCGTTCCCGCACAGAATATTTTACGCAAACTACTTGAGCGGAAAATGATGGTCAACATCAACGCCGTGCTTGACGAATCGTTGGCCGAGGAAATCGCCTTGGAATTGGGCTATGAACTTGAATTCAAGAAGCCCATGGACTTGGAAGAGCAACTCCTCAAAGGTTTTTCGGTTCCAGCGGAACCCGGTCAGTTGGTTCCTCGAGCTCCGATTGTGACCATCATGGGTCACGTTGATCACGGTAAAACCAGCCTCTTGGACCGCATTCGTGAAAGCAATGTCGTTGCCACGGAAGCAGGTGGCATTACCCAGCATTTGCGTGCTTGGCGTGTCGAACATGGCGGCCGACCTATCACCTTCCTTGACACCCCCGGCCATGAAGCATTCACGCAAATGCGAGCACGCGGGGCCAACGTGACGGATATCGTTGTTCTGGTTGTCGCTGCCGATGACGGCGTCATGCCTCAGACCGATGAAGCCATCAGTCATGCCAAAGCCGCCGGTGTGCCAATTATCGTTTGCTTAAACAAAGTCGACCTGCCCAATGCCAATTTACAGAAAGCCCGACAGCAACTTTACAGCCGCGAGTTGATCCCGGACGATTTAGGGGGCGACACGCCTTTTCTCGAAACCGTTTCAACCAAGGAAAAAGCTCGCGGCATTGCCGAGTTGCTCGACATGATTTCGCTCGTCGCGGAAATGAAAGAGTTGAAAGCCAATCCCAATCAGCCTGCGTCGGGGGTTTGCTTGGAAGCTTGTGTTACAGGCGATGAAGGAGTTTCGACAACCTTACTCGTACAAAACGGCACTCTCCACAAAGGTGATGTCATGCTCTGCGGCCCAGCTTATGGTCGCGTTCGAGCCATGTTCAACGATTTAGGACATCCTATTGATGAAGCCGGACCATCCGTTCCTGTTCGCATCATGGGGTTGGATGAACCACCTAATGCCGATGATAAATTCTACGTCGTATCTGATTTGTCCCAAGCTCGCGAAATGGCCGTTGTCCGTCGTGACCGCAGCCGCATGACGCAACCCGTTCAAAAGTCAACCTTCCGCCTGGAGGACCTCGGTAAGGCGAAAGCATTTGAATTAAAGCTCATCATAAAAGCGGATGTGCGCGGCTCCATCGAAGCCATCGCCAAAGAAATTGAAAAGCTCGCTCATGATGAAGTACGGCTCAAGGTACTTCATTCCGGAGTAGGCGCAATCACCGAAGGCGATGTTGTCCTGGCGCTGGCGTCACCAGAAGATACGCTGATCGTCGGCTTCAATGTTGTGCCCGATGATCGTGCCAAAGCACTCGCCGACGAAAAAGGGGTGAACATTCGGCATTACAACATCATTTATCAATTAACTGATGATCTGCGTGCAGCTCTTGAAGGTCGCCTCAAACCTCATGAAGAAATCATCAACTTGGGGCGAGCCGTGGTGCGGGAGACGTTCAAAATCAGCCGCGTCGGAACGATTGCTGGCTGTTATATCACCCAAGGCACCATCGAACGCTCAGCCCATGTTCGGCTCATCCGTGATGGCGTTGTCATTTACCCACCGGCCGATCGTGTCGCTTCACTTGATTCACTTAAACGCTTCAAAGACGACGTTCGGGAAGTACGAGAAGGGTTTGAGTGCGGCATTAAGATCGCGGGTTATGACGATGTCAAGAAAGGCGACGTCATCGAAGCTTATAAGATCGAAAAGGTGCAGAGAACCCTTTAGTTTTGCAGAACATCAGACTGCCTGAACAGCTGCAACAATGAGCATGTACGTAGGAAGCTTGGAAGTCCGCATGATTATTCGCGAGGCCCGATCCCTAAAAGATAAACGGCAGGTCGTGAATAGTATCAAGGATCGATTACGCAACCACTACAACGTTTCCGTGGCCGAAGTGGATTTTTTGGATGATCGACAAACGCTCGCACTCGGTTTTGCCATGGTAAGCAATGATTCGAGCCATTTACGCAAGTGCTTAACCCAAATCGTGGAAGCTTGCCGAAGTCATCCGGTTGCTGAGCTGGTGAAATACGAGATGAATGTGTAGGGAAACGCCCCATGAAGGGAAGTCAATATCGCAGAGCTCGTGTGGCCGAAGCTATTCGCGAGTCCGCCAGCGAGACGATTCTATTCAAACTGCGTGATCCACGCGTTAAGATGGTGACCGTCACCCGTGCGGAAGTATCTGCGGACATGCAGCACGCCAAAGTTTATGTCTCGATCATGGGCACGGATCAGGAACAAAAAGCTTGCTTGTCAGGATTGCAAAATGCTGCTGGCTTCGTGCAAAAGCAGCTTGCAGATCGTTTGCGCATGCGATTTACCCCTGCCCTGGTTTTCACGATCGACAAGGGTGTGAAAAACAGCCTGGAAGTGTCTCGGTTGTTAAAAGAAGAGCAATCATCGGCAGAAGCCGATACAAGCGATGATACAGCATCTGTTGCTGATCACGAGGATGATGATCGCGCCGATGAAGGATAAGAAACCAACGATGCCATTCGTTAGGCTGAAAGGGAATTCCACAACTATGTCAAGCACGAATACCAACTCGAAACAAAAACTCATTGCCCGTTTTGGGCCAACCCTCAAAAAAGAATTGGGCGTACAAGAAACCGAAGCCAGGCCTGTCCTAGAGCAGATCATTTATGCCATCCTCCGCGAAGGATCGAGCCGTGCCAAAGCCGATCATGGTTTTCAACAGCTGCGTGAACGTTTTTTTGATTGGAATGAAATCCGCGTCAGCACAGCACGCGATGTAGCCCGTGCGCTAACAGGGCTCACTCATACCTTTGATCGTGCCAGCCGCATCATCAGCCTTCTGCAACAAGTCTTTGAAACCAGTTACAATTACGACTTGGAAAGCATGCTTAAGAAAGGTCTCAAACTAGCAGAAAAGCAGCTTGAGCGCTTTGACTGTTCAACCAACTACACTGTCGCCTTTGTTGTGCAGAATGCCTTGGGTGGGCATGCCATGCCCGTGGATGAGGATATGCACCGAACCCTGGTGCGCACTCATTTGGTGTCTGAGAACGACTCCACCAGCACCGCCCAGGGCATACTCGAACATCTCGTCCCCAAAGCCAAGGGTAGTTGCTTTTCAGAAATGCTCAGCGCCATAGCGCATGACTATTGTTGGGCAAGCAACCCTAAATGCCAAAGCTGCCCCTTGCTGGAATTGTGCCCGACGGGTCAGGAAAATATAAAGCGGAAATCGACGACCAAAACCAAAGCAAAAGCACGTCCATGAGTCGTGTCAAAGGGTCATAATCATGGCATAGCCGACCCATTTTGCCTGGCCTACCAAGCTTTAATCCCAAGTTGACAGCCTGATCCATTAAAGTTATAACTTTTCCCATCTTGGCTTGGATGGTGGCTGCAATGCCCATTTTGCCCAGCGAACCTGCGATAAATCCGGAAGATTTGCTCGCGGGTTTGACTACCGATGCAACCGCACAACATGCAGATGACCCTGCAAAGTGGTGGGTGCTGCACACCAAGCCCCGACAGGAAAAGGCACTTGCTCGACAATTGATGGAACTGGGGTTAGCCTATTATCTTCCGCTGTTCCCTAAGCGCCATCGCATTCGTGGCCGTTTGATGACTGCTTACGTCCCGTTGTTTGATGGGTATGTTTTCCTCTGGGGGTCCATCGTCGAACGACAAAAGGCTTTTCAGACGAATCGGGTTGTGCAAGCCATTAATGTCAAAGACCAAGATCGTTTAACGCAGGATTTGAAGCAAGTAAAGCGACTGATCGACACGGGTCGCCCGATCATGCCGGTCAATGCGTTGGAACCAGGAGATGAAGTTGAAATTCGCGTGGGGCCATTAACTGGGCTACGAGGAACGATCATTGGATCTAGCCGGGGTCAACGCTTCATGGTTAAAGTCGATTTCATCCAGCGTGGTGCTGCGATAGAAATCGAGGATGTCGATCTAATCCCGATTCATGCGAAGGATGATTAGGCCCGTTTGAAGAATCGTGATCCATCAGGACGATGATTCACCCCTCATGGATGAGGAACGAACTTTGACGCCAACTCTGACGAATTCAACCACTGCCCTGCATTCGACCGTTAGGCTAACGCCTCCGGCAACTGAGCCCTTCATTCCGCCACTCACCATTCTGGAATCTGCGTCCTTCAGCATTAAACGTCTTGCAACGGAATTGTACACGCATCGCGAACTGCTGGGTTTCCTGGCCTGGCGCGACGTCAAAGTACGCTACCAGCAGACGGCTCTGGGAGTGCTTTGGGCGCTATTGCAGCCCTTGCTGACTATGCTCGTTTTTGCCTTATTCTTGGGCCGAGTCGCAGGATTGGTGGCTGCGCCAACCATTCCCTATTCGCTGTTTCTATTAAGCGGTCTGGTTCCCTGGATGTTCTTTGCCAATGCGCTGATATCGAGTAGTCAAAGCATCGTTGGTAGCCAGCAACTAATAACGAAAGTCTATTTTCCCAGGCTGGCCATACCCTTGTCCGCGGTACTGGCGTGTGGTGTGGATTTCGTGATCATGATGATCCTGCTGCTAGGTTTCACATTCTTTTATGGCGTATTACTCACATGGACCTCCTTGTTGCTACCACTATGCATGCTGGGGATCATGGCCACGGCCGCCGGCATGGGAACCTGGCTAAGTGCTCTGACAGTCGCTTATCGTGATTTTCGGTTCATCATTCCATTCATGGTGCAAATAGGCATGTTTCTCACGCCCGTGGTTTACGGATGGGAGCAAATGCCTTCTCCATGGAAGTGGTTTTTGCTGGTTAATCCAATGACTGGCTGGGTTGAAGCATTCAGGGCATGCCTGTTTGAGTCATGGAATTGGCGGGTGAGTGGCATGCTCGCCACGTCGATCGTTCTTACGGCAGGTTTGAATTTAAGCAGTTGGTATTATTTTCAGCGTGTGGAACGCCGCTTTGCTGACGTGATTTGAGCATGATGGAATGCGGGAAAGGAACGTCGTGAGTTACACAGCACTGCGAGTGGATCATGTGAGCAAACGTTACCGGTTGGGCACTTCCGCCGGGTACAACACTTTGCGCGAAACAATCATGCATCAACTCCATCGCTGGGTCCGAGGCAGTAAACCGTCGAACGGCTCCGAAATCGTGGCACTGAAAGACATCTCATTCACGATCGAAGCCGGCGAGGTGGTCGGCCTGATCGGGCGCAATGGTGCCGGCAAATCGACACTCTTGAAAATCCTCAGCCGTGTCACGGAACCCACACAAGGTCGTGTGGAGTTTCGCGGGCGCGTGGGCAGTTTGCTCGAAGTGGGCACAGGGTTCCACCCTGAGTTATCGGGCCGTGACAACATCTTTCTTAGCGGTGCCATATTGGGCATGAAGCGGTCAGACATACGTCGGCGTTTCGACGAAATCGTTGCTTTCGCGGAAGTCGAGCGTTTTCTCGACACTCCAGTCAAGCGTTATTCCAGCGGCATGTTTGTGCGTTTGGCGTTTGCTGTAGCTGCCCATTTGCAGCCGGAGATACTCCTGGTGGACGAAGTACTGGCCGTAGGGGATGCTCGCTTTCAAAAGAAGTGCTTTCAACAAATGCAGGATCGTGCTGCCCAAGGAAGAACGGTGCTCTTCGTATCGCACAACTTACAGGCCACAACCCGGCTATGTCCCCGCACGATACTGCTTGAGCAGGGCGAAATCATCGCCGACGGTTCCACGGTAGATGTCGTTCGCAAATACCTCAACAGTGAAAACGGTACGTCCGCTTGCCGTTTTTGGCCTGAAAACCATGCTGCACCTGGTAATCACGTCCTCCGTTTGCGTGCTGCTCGGATTCGCGATGAAGCCAATGAAGTCAATGAAGTCATCGACATTCGTCAGGGCATTCGCATCGAGCTGGAATTTGATGTGGCCGAGCCCGATCACCTGCTGCTGCCGAATTTTCAATTGATCAATGAAGATGGCATATGCGTTTTTGTGACCGGCGATCAGGATGAGCAATGGCGGCAACGACCACGTCCGCGCGGGCGGTATGTCAGCACGGCATGGGTACCTCGACAATTGCTGAGTGAAGGTCGTTATAGCGTGCAAGTGGCTGTAACGACGTTGGAGCCATTGGTGGTGCATGCCTGTGAAAGAGATGCTATCGGATTTCAAGTAGTGGATCGACAAACAGGCGATACGGCACGCGGCGAATACGTTGGCCCGATGCCGGGCATCATTCGGCCCAAGTTGAAATGGACCACTGACTTCAGGCCTGCAGCCTGAAGCTCGACGACTGGGGAGGTTCATTGCATGAAAGTGGTAATACTAGCCGGCGGTTTGGGAACACGTTTAGCTGAGGAGACTGAAGTTCGGCCCAAACCGATGGTCGAAATTGGTGGCCGTCCAATCCTGTGGCATATCCTTAAGCATTTTGCAGCATACCAGCTGCAAGACTTCTATATTGCCTTGGGTTACAAGGGCGAAGTTATCAAACGCTACTTCCTCGATTATCCGACATTGAATGGCAACCTGACGGTGCACACCGGCTCAGGACACTTCGAGGTGCAGCGACCTCAGCGGGATGATTGGATCGTGCATCTGATCGACACCGGCCAAGAGACATTGACCGGCGGACGGGTCAAGCGCTTAGAAGCCTGTCTCCGTAGCCAAGGCACCTTTATCGTCACCTATGGTGATGGTGTTAGTGATGTGAATCTGAAAAAGCTAATCGCCTTTCATCGCAGCGAAAAGCGCCTGGCCACGGTCACGGCCGTGCGCCCCCCTGCACGCTTTGGCGGTTTGCTTTTCGATGGCAATCGCGTGGATCGTTTTACTGAAAAGCCTCAGGCAGGCGAAGGCTGGATTAATGGCGGGTATCTGGTATTCGAGCCGGAAGTTTTTGATTATCTCGACAGCGACTTAAGCAGCTTGGAAGCTCATGCGCTGGAAGCCTTGGCTGCCGATGGTCAGTTATCGGCCTACCGCCACGAAGGCTTCTGGCAGTGTATGGACACGCTGCGTGACAAAAAATGGCTCGAGTCACTTTGGCAAAGCGGACAGGCACCTTGGTGCATTTGGAATAAACCCATCGCTGGAACTACCCAACATCGTACACGAAAGCGAAAAGCATCATGAGTATGTTTTGGCGTGATCGTCCTACTTTCGTCACTGGTGGCACGGGTCTTGTTGGTAGCTGGCTAGTCCCTGCACTGGTGGATGCCGGTGCCGAGGTGGTTTGCCTCGTGCGTGATTGGGTCCCACAATCACGGCTTCTCAGTGGCCCAGCTGCTCAGCAAATAAAGCTCGTGCGCGGCGACGTTGCCGACCAAGCTTTGCTTGAACGAACGCTTGGAGAATACGAAATCCGAACTGTCATACACCTGGCTGCCCAAACCATTGTCGGTGTGGCGAACCGGAATCCTGTTTCCACCTTCGAAAGCAACATCACCGGCACATGGGCTTTGCTCGAAGCTTGCCGTCGTAGCCCGTTGGTCAAGCAAATCGTGATGGCGTCTTCAGACAAAGCCTACGGCGACCATGAACAACTCCCGTACGACGAATCGACTCCTCTAAGGGGGCAACATCCCTACGACGTGAGCAAATCGTGTGCAGATTTGATCGCACAAGCGTATGCCAAAACATATGCTTCGCCCGTGGTAATCACTCGCTGCGGCAACTTTTATGGCGGGGGCGATCTGAACTGGAATCGTATTGTTCCAGGAACCATTCGATCCATCTTGCGAGGCGAACGCCCGATCATCCGTTCAGACGGCTTGGCTCTGCGCGACTATTTTTATGTCGAGGACGGTGCCGCGGCCTATATGATGTTGGCTGAAAAATTAGCGGAACGGCCTGAACTGCATGGTGAAGCTTTTAATTTATCCACCGAGCAACCGACCAGCGTTCTTGAAATCGTTCATTCAATCACCCAACTCATGGGCAGCCATTTGCAACCGGATATTCGCAATGAGGCGACGGGCGAAATTCGGCACCAACATCTCTCGGCCACGAAAGCCCGAACCATGTTGCAATGGCAGCCACGGTTCACGATGCAGGAAGGCTTGCGGCGAACTATTCACTGGTATAAATCTTTTTTGGGAGGTTACTCATGGAAGGCTGCGTAACAATCCCATGCCGTGGCTGTGGGCATCAACCCATGGAGTTGGTCCTCTCATTAGGTCGGACCCCCCTGGCCAATGCTCTGCCTACGGAAGCACACTTAACGCAAGCAGAACCGACCTATCCATTGGAAGTTGCCTTCTGCCCAGCATGCACTCTATTACAACTCACACAAATCGTTCATCCCGAGCATTTATTTCGAGATTACCTTTACTTTTCATCCTTTTCGGAAACGATGCTGCGGCACGTCGAACGCTTGGCCAATCGGCTGGTGGACGAACGGTCGCTCAACCGCAACAGTTTGGTGCTTGAAATCGCCAGCAATGACGGGTACTTATTGCAATACTACCAATCAGCAGGCATTCCAGTATTGGGCATCGAACCCGCTGCGAACATCGCCAAGATCGCCATTGAGAAAAAACACATACCCACATGGACTGAGTTTTTCGATGACCAACTCGGTCAGCGTCTTCGCATGGAAGGCCGCTTGGCCGATGTCATCCATGCCAACAACGTGTTGGCCCATGTTCCTAATCTGAATGGATTCGTGGCTGGACTGCGACTGGCTGTAAAGGATCAAGGCTTGATTGTCGTCGAAGCTCCCTATGCCAAAGACATGATTGATCATGGAGAATTTGACACGATCTACCATGAGCACGTGTTTTATTTCACGCTTACGGCACTGGATCGCCTTTTCCGCAAACACGATTTATTGATCCATGACGTCGAACGCATGCCAATCCATGGAGGTAGTTTGCGCTTGTTTGCATCGGCGATGAGCGTTAACCCAAATATCCAACCATCCATAAAAACCCAGCGACTGCTCGAAGATGAGCAAAGTTGGGGAGTTGCTGATATTGGGTTTTATCGCCAATTCGGCCAGCGCGTGGAAGCACTCAAAGGATCATTGCGGCATCTGCTTTCCGACCTGAAGCAAGCAGGAAAGCGCATAGCGGCCTATGGAGCTGCAGCCAAAGGTAGCACTCTCTTGAATTACATGGGCATTGGTCGGGAGACTTTGGATTTTGTGGTCGATCGCAGCACTTACAAGCAAGGACGCTATATGCCCGGCGTGCACGTGCCTATTTTGCCGCCTGAGCAGCTGCTGGAGAAGCAGCCTGATTTTGTGCTGTTACTCACGTGGAATTTTGCAGATGAGATCATCCAGCAGCAGTCCGAATATCGCCGTCGTGGCGGCCGTTTCATTGTCCCGATTCCTCATTTGCGAGTGGCTTAAACAGCATGCAGTTCATCGAACTTGAGATTCCTGGCGCCTGGTTGATCGAAATGGAACCCCATTGCGATGATCGTGGTTTTTTCGCCCGCATTTGGTGCCAGGAAGAATTTCGGCAGCATGGTCTGTCGACCGCACTTGCACAATGCAGTATCTCGTTCAACCGCAAGCGTGGCACTGTGCGCGGCATGCACTATCAAGACGCACCTCACGAAGAAGCCAAACTCGTCCGCTGCACTCAGGGTGTTATTTATGATGTGATCTTGGACCTTCGCCTCGATTCCACTACCCGCGGTTCATGGCGCGCTGTCGAGTTGTCAGCCCAGAATCATCGCATGGTGTACATTCCGCAGGGTTGTGCCCATGGTTTTCAAACATTGACGGATGCTACCGAGGTTATGTACCAGATTTCCACCGCGTATCATCCTGAGTCGGCCCGTGGCGTCCGCTGGAATGATCCAGCATTTGGTATTCGTTGGCCTATTGATGAAATCGTTATCTCAGATCGCGATCGACAGTTTCCCCTTTGGCCAAACCATCAGGCACCTGCAACGACGACCCTTCGGAGGGCAAGTTGATGTCGAATTTGACTTATCGCAACATACGACCAACGGACCGCGAAAGCCTGACTGAACTCTATCGCGAACACTATTGGCGACCGCATTGTGTCTTGATGAATCCATCGCTTTACCGCTGGCAATTGGAACAACCACCGGAAAGTCGACGCAAAGGAGGCGATCAGTCGATTGTGGCTGTCGATAAACTTGGCCGCGTTGTGGCTGCCTTATCGTTGTTCCCCATGAGTGTTTGGAACCATGGAACCGAGCGGACTGGCGTGCATCTGATCAGTTGCCTCAATCACCCAGAAGTACGAGGTCAGGGCGTTGGCTCAACCATTGTGGCCATGATGTGTGATCGTTATGCCTTCCGGATGGGACGCTCACTCTCACCTGCATCCCAGTCCGTGTATGCCAAGTTTGACTTTCGTTATTTACAACACTCGCAACGCTGGTTAGCCATCTTGGATGCCGATCGTGCGGCTCCTCTGGTCATCGAACCACACGCACAGACGACTAAACGATTGAAAGCACGCCAAGTTCAGCGTGTATCACCGCGCCATTATCAAGTGAGCAATCGGCCGCCGACCGGAGCGGGCAGCTTGACTTGGAAAGTGTTACGTTCGGCCACGACTTTTGCCCGAACACCTGAATATCTGGTCTGGCGTTATACGCAACATCCCATTCACAATTATCGGTTCATTACATTGGGGCAGGCTTTTCAGCCCGAAGGCATGGCCGTGGTGCGTTGTGAACAAGTAACGGGACGGCCCGGGCAAGTCCTACGCATTCTCGAGTACATCGCCGAACCCGAACATCAAGTGGCCCTGGCACATGCCCTCTTTGACTACGGCCGGGAGCAAGGCTGCTGTTATGCCGACTTTTTCGGCATGTCGGAAAAGTTTGTGGCTGGGTTTATCGCGGCTGGCGGTTTTCATTGGCAGGAAGAACTCATTCGTTTACCCCATCTGTTGCAACCTTGGGATGAGCATGATAGTCCTCCCGGCTGGTTATTTTCGAGTCCACGCGATCCTTTGACGGGCATCGCCGCCACAGACGATATGTCCAACTATTATGTGACTCGGGGCGATGGCAACATGGATTGGCCTTCTTGGGCCATGATGCAAGCCCCTGCCGATACACGTGCTGCTTAATGGAAGGAGCTTACAATGGTCCAACAAGGGAATGGTTTAGGCAACAGCATTCAATTGGCTTCCCCGCCGCAAACTCCTTCAGCTAAATTTCGCACACTCAGCCGCGATTGGCTCGAAGAATCAAGCCGGCATCATTATTCCTACAACTTTACGTGGCTGGGCAGGCCCATCATACAGTACCCCCAAGATCTGCTTGCCATGCAAGAAATAATTTGGACGGTTCGACCGCAATTGATTATCGAGACGGGCATCGCTCACGGAGGATCATTGATTTTTAGTGCGTCGATGTTGCAACTGATCGGCGGTACTGGCCGCGTGTTGGGCATCGACATCGACATTCGGCCGCACAATCGTCAAGCCATCGAGGCCCACCCCTTGGCTCACCGTATTGACATGCTGCAGGGTTCATCCATTGACGATGACATGATCAAACAAGTGCGCAAACAGGCCCAAGGACGAGGGCCTATCCTCGTGGTTCTGGATTCCAATCACACTCACGAGCATGTGTTGAGGGAACTTGAGCTGTATTCACCCTTGGTAACGGTTGGCAGTTATCTGGTGGTGTATGACACAGCCGTTGAGGATTTAGCACCTGATTTATTCCAGAATCGACCCTGGGGTGTTGGCAACAATCCGAAGACAGCCGTGAAAGCCTTTCTGCAATCGAACCAGCGATTTGCAATCGATCATGAACTCGAGATTCGCCTCATGGTCAGCGCGGCCCCAAGCGGCTATCTTCGCTGCATACGCGATTGATGGCGATAGCAGGAAGCAGTCAGTCGAACAGACAGAAGGAGCAGTTCATGGCCACAGGCAAGCGCATCCCTGTTGCAGGTCCTTGGATAACGGAAAAAGAAATCGCTTACGTCACCGAAGCAGCCCAAACCGCCTGGTATGAGCATGCAAATGACTTTCATGTTCGGTTCGAAAAGGCATTTGCAGCGCATTTAGGCATGAAGTACGCAATCACTCTGCCCAGTTGCACATCAGCCATACATCTTGCACTCGCAGCTTTGGGCATCGGTCCAGGGGATGAAGTGATCGTGCCGGAATCGACTTGGATCGCCTCCGCTGCGCCTGTGCATTATGTGGGAGCAAGGCCGGTATTTGCCGATGTTGACCCTGTAACCTGGTGCATCGATGTCACCAGTTGCGCCAAGGTCGTTACGCCGCGGACCAAAGCGATTATTCCCGTGGATCTCTATGGTGGCATGCCCAATTGGGATGCACTTAAATCATTCGCTAGCGAACATCAGTTGGCGGTCATAGAAGACGCTGCCGAGGCTATTGGCGCATTCTATCACGACCAGCCCGCCGGGAGCTTTGGCGATGTAGGCGTATTCAGTTTTCACGGCTCTAAAACGCTCACCACAGGCGAAGGCGGCATGCTCGTCACCAACGATGATTACATCCGTGATTCAGTATTGAAACTGCGTGATCATGGACGGATTGCTGGTCCTAAACAATTCTGGAATGGCGAGGTTGCCTTCAAATATAAGATGAGTGCGCTGCAAGCTGCGTTGGGGTTGGCTCAGTTGGAACGGATCGATGAGCTTATGCACCGCAAGCAACAAATGTTCGCTTGCTACCGTGAGCAATTGCAGCGGTACCCACAGATTCAAATCAATGCCGAACCACCCGGAACCAAAAACGGCTATTGGATGGTGACAGCCATCTTTGATTCGGCTATGGGACTTACCAAGGAGGAATGGATGAAGGCATTGGCGGATCATGGCATCGATACCCGCCCATTCTTTTATCCCTTGAGTTCCTTGCCAGCTTATGCAGAGGAACCCAGTACGCAAGGTGCCCAAGAACGCAATCCGATCAGCTACCATTTAGGTAAGTACGGTCTTAATTTACCTTCAGCCCTGAATCTATCACCGACTCAAATCGCATATGTCTGTGATACGATTGGCAGGCTTGTCCGGACTCATTCGAAGAAACAAGCCGCCTGATCATCGCCTCTTGCTTTTACCTATTTTGACTATCTTTCGCTGATTTGTAAGGCGTGGTCAAGTTGAACGACTTGAGCGCCGATAACGAGATTAAGGGCTGCATCATCCATGCGGCTACCTTGAGGGGGAGCATTATGTCCGTTCGTTCGCCAATGCAAGCGATCCCCAGGTTGGCTGTCGTGACTTGGCTCTGTTGCTTTGGCTTTCTGCATGCACATGCCGAGCAACCACCGCATGAATTTTGGCTGCAATTACTCGACAGTGAAGTTCCCAGTGTTCGTTTAGCAGGCGTTGTGCAAATCATTCAATGGGCTGGTTCGGAACTGACACCCGATGAACGAATGCAAGGGACCCGGTTGCTCTCCAAACTTGCTACCTTGACCAATGATGCGAACCGAGATGTCCGCCTGGCCAGCGTCCGTGCCTTGGGGCGCATGGGCATTGATGGTGTAACGATCGTTCCCTGTTTCCGCAAGGCGATGGAAAGCCCGGATTTAGAAATGAGGCAAACGACAACGGATGCCCTTTTACGATATCTCATGGAAAATGCTCGGCTCACGCAACAATCGGTAGGTAATCTTCGACCCCGGTTAATGTCCCTTTTCATGCAAGACGCCGCTTTGTTTGCGCCCTTAATCGCGATGGGACTGCGCGATGTTGATGCATCGGTGCGTTGGTCTGCCATGTCCGGCTTGGAAAACGCTTTGCAACGAACACTCACCTTGTTCCCAAGTCACACACGCAATCCGACAATGGTCTTTTCAAATAAAGAGACCAGACAGAAGCTGTTTCTGTGGGTGCAAAGTTGGTCCGAACTCAGCCGTGATTTGATTCCTCGCGTCAAACACGGTAAGGAAGCGGAACGGCTTTTAGCTGCGCGTACGCTCGAGATTCTTATCGATTGGACCATGGACTTTGATCGAGAATACCAGGCTGCTGGCTTACAAGGACATGAAAAACAGGAATGGATGGCGCACCTTCGAGCTATCCAAGAACAATTACCTGATTTGGTTGACGGGTTACCCTCAGACCCGATACGTATCCAGTTAGGCGTTTTGGCTGTATTGGAAGCATTCAATCAATATTCACATGGCGTCCGTGGCCAAGTACAACCGTTCTTAAAGAGTCAACAACGCTTCGTGCGCTGGTCGGCTTTGCGCGTCGTTTCCAAATGGGGTGCACCTAGACAAGGCGATGAATGGCAACGCGTGGTCCAACTTTTAGAGGATGCCGATCAGGATGTGCGTCAAGCTGCCTCCAAGACATTGCTCGCCTGGGTTGCGGATCAAGAAGCAGCGACCGTTGGGCCAGCATTTGTCATGAAAGGCGAAGCTATGCATGGCAATATGGAAGCGTCCATGCTGCTTATTATTCATCCCTTAATGCGAATTGTCAGCAACGCTGAACCAGAACAACAGGAAGCCGCCCTTGCCACGCTGGGCTGGCTAGGCCGCGATGCTTATCCTGCTCTTCACGTCTGCTTGCGGGCCATGCAAACGGCTGACCCACGCATTCGTCGACTGGTCCCCGACGTTTTGATGAAAATTGCACCCAGAGATCAAGAAACTGGTAAAGCGCTGGAGGCCGCGCTGCTGGATCCGGATGACCAAGTCAAAACAGCTGCTGCTCAAGCATTGTTGCGCTGGCGCGACCGGCAGAGATAGGTTGCCAGGCGTCGCAACTCCTCCGCAATGGCCGCTCAACAACGAGACGATGCCAGCTAGCCAGACTCTGGCGACAAGTGTTAATGCAATGATGAGTTTAGTTGTTTTGAGCTTTCATTACAGCCATTGATCAGCCAGGCTGGCCACGCCAATACGACAACCAAACTGTTGATGCTCTTCTTCGAAATGCGGATGCGTACAGTGAATGTGCTCGGCTTCGGTGATGATGCGCAATTGATCATCACGTTCGATGCCATGTTGATGCAGTACCCTTTCAAAGACGTGTAAACGGGGTGCATACACGTAGATCAGTTTGTGCTCGTCAAAATGCACTTCAATTCGCCGATTCTCGTTCAAAACAGCCATGCCGGTGCAGCCATCATTCAATAGCAATTCTTCGAAATCCCAACAATGACTGATCAAGATCGGCAAATCGATGCCTTCTCGCTCAGCTTCCTGCACGCTATTGCCATCGTCTTGCTCATGGCTGGATTCCAAAATGACATCCACCATGGGGCCTAGTGGCTCGAGCAAATCCACAAACACTTCAAGCAGCTTTTCGCGGCTTATCGCAGCAGTAAGGACAGGCAGCTTTTTATCCTGCCCATCGTTCGTATGCGTTTGTATGCGATAAGCTTGCCGGGGGCTAATCCCACGGTTAAGGCCTGGCCGTACGGCCTCGGTCAAACGAAATGAACCAAATCGATCCCGGGCAAGGTGGCGTGACATCTGGTTGACATCCTTGACCACAATGTACTCCCTTAAAAGTAAACGTCTTTTTGACGTAACTTACATCAGTATACCGCGGCCGATGTCGCTCTTGTAGCTGTACAGAGTAATTCGCCTTTTTACGGCATGTTAAGATAGGGAATTTCATCGATCTAAAGGCTGTATTTGACAGGCTGATACCGCGAGTATCTATGGAATGGAATATGACCAAGATTCCAATGGCTCCTTTGGTCAATGCATTCCATACATTCCATACGTTCGCTAATACGATGACTTTAAAAAAGACAAATGTGCTTGCATTTTCAGCAAGAGCCAGTGTAAGCGGTTATCCTGGAGCATGGATGTGATTGACCGTCGACACGGAGGGTCCAGATTATGTCGTCTATTTCCCTAAAAGGGAGCCTATACCAAACCAGTTGTGCACTGCTGGTTTGTGTTGGATCAATTTTATCCCTTAACGCGGCACCGCCCTCTTCCCCAACATCCACTCCGCCTCATAACACCAAAGAACAGCCATTGCTGAAGGACATTTGGGAGGCTGTATATCTCGATGGACATCATGTTGGCCATCAACATCGCACATTTCGTGAAATCAAAATCAACAATCAAGTGTTAGTGGAAAGCACCATCGAGCTGGATATGTCATTTCAACGCAATCGCCAACCCGTGCGATTGCATACGATTCACGCCACTCACGAAAGCCCGAGCGGCAAATTGCGGTCATTTATTTTGCAGGAAGGAGTCGGATCATCACAGCGTCTTTATCGGAAGGGACGCGTGGATGGCCAACATTTGATTTGGACGACGCAAATGGGATCACGCGCACCTTCTGAAAAAAAACTGCCTTGGAAAGAGCAAGCCTTGGGTTTGTATGCCCAGGAAGCCGTACTGTCCCAACGCAAGCAAAACGACAAGCAGTTTCTCATTCATCGATTTGAGCCTGTTTTCGACACGATTCTGCCTGTGAAGATCACCATTCTACAACCCGAGGAAACCCAGCTCCTGCAAAGTGAAAAGAAAAAGTTAGTGAAGACTGAATGGCAGCTGGAAGGTGTAACCGAGCAGGATGCACCACCCGAATGGGTATGGATCAATGAACAGGGGGAATGCCTGAAACGCCAAATACGTTTGTCGCTGTTAGGGGAAATGATCTGTTATCGGACCACCGAACCAATAGCTAAGCGATCCACAGGCCTTGCTCAATTGGATATAGGACGCAACACATCTTTCCCATTGGAACGGGCTTTGCCCCAGCCCCAAAGGTTAACAACCGCGACCTACCGGGCCACGTTGATTGGCTTTGACGATATCAGCAAAGCTTTCCCAAGTGATTCATTTCAAACGGTCCGCTCGATAGGCGAACAGCAGGTGGAAATTCGGGTCATGGGATGGCAACGCCCGATGGCCAAAACCGTGTTTGGATCAACCGAGCCACTCGCTCCGCCACGCGAGTATTTGACAAGCAATGATTGGTTAACAGCCGATCATGCGCTTGTCAAGCAACTGACCCAACAAGCAGTTGGCCTGGAACGCGATGCATGGCAAAAAGCGCTTCGGATTGAGCGGTGGGTTCAGCGCAACATGCAAGGTTTTCAAACAACGGAAGGATTTGCCACGGCGGCCGAGGTTGCCCAAAAACTCTCAGGAGACTGTAAGGGCCATGCAGTTTTGGCTGCTGCGATGTGTCGAGCCGCAGGCGTGCCCAGCCGCATCGCGATTGGCTTGGTCTATGTGCCACGTGAAAAAGCCATGGGGTTTCATATGTGGTTAGAAGTTTGGATTGAGGGTCAATGGATCGGCTTGGATCCCACCCAGGGACTTGGCGGGGTCGGAGCGGACCACATTAAAATAACGGATCACCACCTCAATGACCAAAGTTCCTTCGCTCCGATGATGTCTGTAGCACGACTGGTCGGTAAAATGCAATTAGAAGTAATATCGGTAGGCCAAGAGGGTCGATGACGATCCATTTCTGTGCGACCATGGCGAACAAGCCACGCGTGATACGCAGTCTGGTAGATTGTGCCTAACTACTGGCTGTGTCATCAGGGGCCATGACATGGCGCATGTCAGCTTCGAAATGCCCAACGCTCAGGGGGACTTGTGTTTCGAATCGCCTTCGCCCGTGCGTTACAGTATCTCCAATACGATGCTCGTGCTGTTTGGAACACGAGATTCTCATCTTTCGCTATGGCCATCCTGTTCGTCGTGATCTTAGGCCTGATCGGTCTTGTCATTGACCTCCTCGCCTACCAAGGTGTCCTACCGCCCGGCATGGAAACACAAGCGAAACTTTGGGCCGAAAAGTGGCTGCCTGCAGAAAGCCAAGCAACTTTTCTACAACAGCACGATCAAGGGTTTGGATTAGCAGCCTTAGCCATCCGCAGCCAAGGATATTGGTATGCCGACATCATTTCACAAATGGCATCCATCCCAGGCTGGACCCATTCCAATGCATCTTATCTCACGGGATTGACAGTTTTATTATTACTCACGGCCGTGTTGTACGCGGCGTTACGATTTAACCTGCTGTACGCTGCTGCCAAAGCGACCTTAACAGCAACGCAACGATTACGACGTTCCTTGTATCAGCACAACTTGCGCCTGGGCCGGATGACTCTGCCTGGCATCAGTAGCGGTGATGCCATGCAAACGTTTTCGCATGACCTGGAAACCGTGCAAGAAGCACTCTACCGCTGGTTGACGGTCACCGTGGTTGAACCCGCTCGCTTATTGTTAGCCTTTGGATTTGTGTTGATGCTCGATTGCAGCCATGGTTTCCCATGGTTGACGATGACCTTGACATCCTTGGCCATATTCCTTTGGCTGATGGCTCGTGAACTGGCGCATGCCCTCAGGCGTAAGGAACGTCAACAAGCAAGCCTGGCTGCGGATGAAATGGCCTCCATGCAAGAAGCATTGCAAATGACGCGGTTAATCAAGGCGTTTGGCATGGATCGCTTCCAACAACGACGCATGGAACGCTTCCTTGGCCAATACCAACGTCACATGATGGGCAGGTACAAGTTAAGAGCCTGGTATCAAGTCGGCTTAACATTGCTCATTGGCGCATCAGGTTGCATTCTGGCCTATGCCATTGGCTGGAATCTATTGAACGGCTCCCTGTCGTGGCCACAAGTCGCGACGATGATTCTTGCTTTTGTCAGCATGTACCTACCCATCCAAAGGTTGATTCATCGCCAGCAAAAGATTCACGTGGCAGAACGTGCAGCGGTCACCATTTTTAAGTTTTTGGATTCGGAAGGTGACGTACGCCAAGTGGTTGGCGCAGAGTTCCTGCCGCCCATGACGACCGCTCTCGAGTTCAATCAGGTTAGCTTGCTCGTGCCTGGCCGAGACAAGCCCGTCTTGGATCAAATCACTTTGCGCATACCCGCAGGCGAACGGTGGGCGATCATCGGGCAAGATGAAGTGGGTAAACATGCCCTAGCCTACCTGATTCCGCGTTTTTTGGACCCCACCTCAGGCGAAATTCGCATTGATGGCCATCGTCTGCCATGGGTCAGCTTGGAGAGCTTGCGCTCGCAGATCGGTATTGTGATGCAGTCCGATTTAACATTTAACGATACCGTGCTCGCCAACATTGGCTGCGGTGATGCCAGCTTTACCTTACCGCAAATCATCGAGGCTGCGAAAGAAGCCCACGCCCATCAGTTCATCAGCACCTTGCCCAATGGCTACGAAACGGTCATCGGCGATTGGGGTCACCCCTTAACATTGGGTGAGCAGTATCGTATCGCATTGGCGCGCATCATCCTGCGCGACCCTGCCCTGGTGATTATCGAAGAACCACCTTCCTCCAGCCTGGATGAGGCTACGAAGCAGTTGCTTGACGATTCCATGTCGCGATTTCTGGAGAAACGAACAGCCCTTTTCCTGGCCCACAGGGTTTCGACGATTCGCTCAGCGGATCGGCTTGTTTTGCTGCACCAGGGTCAACTCGAAGCCATGGGACATCATGACGATTTGATCGAAATTAGCGAACGTTACCGCCATCTCCTGTACATGGAATACCATCTCTTTGCAGGTCAGAGCCAAGAGGATTGACATCCACCTGGCTCCGTTAGGCGAACGAAATGACATTCATAAAATGGCTACCATGCCACATCCTTTAACCATCTACCGTGCTCGACACTACGTCACTCAGGCATGGATCGATGTTCATGTCAGAAACAAGCAAATTGTAGCGGTCCAACCTGCTCATGAGGAAGCATGCGCCGAACAAGCGGACTGGATTACTCCCACTTTTTTCGACGTGCAAATCAATGGTGGTGGCGGCGTCGGCTTTACTTCGTTGCAGTTAAACTTCGAACGTATTCGCTGGGTCGTGCTACTCAATCAAAGTCATGGAATTGGCGCCTTTGCTCCAACCGTGGTTACAAATTCCTTTGCCGTCATGCAGCACAGCTTTGAACAATTGGCCCAGGCATGCCATGAGGATTCAAGCTTAGCCAAAGCCATGCCGGTTTTTCACATGGAAGGCCCGTACATTTCACCCGAAAATGGGCCTCGTGGGGCTCACCCATTGGCCTATGTCCGTCTGCCAGATGAAACAGAATATCAAAAGCTGCAGGAAGCCGCTCATGGCAGAATTCGCTTGTTAACCATGGCTCCCGAACTGCAAGGCGCAATACCCTTTATTGAACGTCGAGTTCGCGAAGGCCTAATTGTGTCCATTGGCCATTCTGCAGCGGAACCCGCCGTGATACGCGCTGCCGTGCAGGCAGGAGCTCGGCTCAGTACTCACTTAGGCAATGGCTGCCATCGCTTACTGCCCAGGCACCCCAATTTGCTGTGGGAACAATTGGCTGCTGATGACTTGACGGCCAGTTTGATTACTGATGGCCACCATTTACCTTGGTCGATCATTCAATGCTTCATACGGATGAAAACGCCCAAACGCATCATTATTACATGCGACGTGAGTGAAATGGGCGGGTTGCCTCCTGGTCGGTATGGGCAATGGGATCAGGAAATTGAAGTATTGCCTGAAGGAAAGATAGTTTTATGCGATCAGGGTGTGCTGGCAGGATCCTGGTCGTTTACAGATACCTGCGTGAGTCGATTAGTCGCGACGGGTATCGTTAACATGGCCGCAGCGATGGCCATGGCTTCGCAGCAACCTCGACAACTATTGAACTTACCCATTCCGACATTGGCAGCCGGCGAACCTGCGGACTTTATCCTGTGGTCCGGTCAAACCAATGAGCCGCTTCGATTGCAGTCAACCTTTATTGATGGCCGTCGCATAACCCCTGCGCCAACTTGCGCATGGGGCGACTAAACGGTAAACCAGACAACTTGGAAACCGGCAGCCATCGATGATCCTGATATAATTTGGAAACAAAACGGCCTTTGACTCCTTGTCCCCGCCAAACGTTGAAGGTTAGCACAAATCGAGTGATGACATGTCGCAATTGATCGGCTGGTTGCCAATCGCTAACTTGAATCCCAGTTAACTCTTTGAATTGCCTCGTTATTTCAATCTGGTTGGGAACTTTGTCCTGCTGACGATCCCACTGTGGGAATTCCCACAGATTGGCCCAACGCCCTTTGGCTGGTCGTTGTACGACGAGAACTTTGTCGGCCCGCCCAATAATGGCCACATCAATTGCACATGCAGTAAACCGAACGCGAGGCGAAGCCTTGGGTATTTGCTTTTGAATACCAAGTTGGCGTGCAGCACATTCTCGGGATATGGGACAGAGCAAACAGGATGGTTGTTTTAATGTGCAAATGCGTTGACCAAGTTCCATCAATGCTTGATTGAACGCACCAACGTTTTTGTTCGGCAGTATTTTTTCGGCAACCGACCAAAGCCACGTTTGGGCTGCAGGCGACTTGATGGGTGCCTGGCATGCGCAATAACGCGTTAAAACACGGGCAACATTGCCGTCAAGAATGGGCAAGCGTAGATCGAAGGCTTGCGATAACACCGCTCCCAATGTATAGCGTCCGACACCCGGCAATTCTGCGAATCGATCCGGCTCGTTTGGAATTCTTCCTTGATGCTGGACCATGATCCGTTGTGCAGCGGCATGCAATTGATGAGCACGTCGATAATAACCTAATCCTTCCCACAATTGCAGCACCCGCTCTAAGGGAGCATGGGCTAATGCGGTCACGGTTGGAAAAGCAGCTAAGAATCGTTCGTAATAGGGGATCACTGTCCGAATCTGGGTTTGTTGAAGCATCACCTCACTAACCCAAATTGCGTAGGGATCACGCGATGCGCGCCAAGGCAAAGGAAGCGCATAACGACGAAACCAGGAAAGCAAACCGCGACGAAGAAGTTTAATTCTCGTCGCGGTAAGAGTAGCTGGAAATTGTCGATCGACCATAGAGGCTTATAGCAAAAATCAAGTTCGAGGCCGACGCATGTATTTTTCTAAAATGGCTTTTGCAGCGTCCGAAGTTGCTCGACTGTCAGATACTTTTTGTTTCACTTTGGTATCGGGTTTGGCATCACTCGCTTTGGCGTCTTCCTCAGGTTCAGCATCTTCGGTGTTTGTTTGCGTCGCTTGATCTGCAATGGGCTGCATGATAGTGGTGCCAGAAGGTATCTCATTTGACCGAGTACTATCATCACCTTCAAGGTTAAAAAGCAGCTCAGCAATGTCGTCTTCTTCAGAGCCGCCGCCAGCATTTGCTGGAGTGGTAGGCAGTTTCTTCAGGGCTGGGTTACTTCCAGATCCAGTTGTGGTTAATTTTTTTTGTGTGTTCGTATCAGATAAAGTCGCGTTCAGTTTATCAGAAACTGTGTCAGAATTGGATGGAGAAGTGGGGGTCGGGACGAGTTTGACTCGAAAACAAAGCGGCCCCAATTTAAGCTCATCACCATCCCTGATTTCTGCTTCTCCCTTGACTTGAACCTGGTTAATGAGTGTTCCATTGGTACTGCCGAAATCGCGGACATAAGCTTGCTCACCGCGAATGCAAATGGCACAATGCCGCTTACTTACCAGCGGACTGGCCGGGCGTAGTTGACAATCTGGATCTCGACCAATCAAAAAATGCGCTTGTCGGATCGGGATTTCCTTTCCAGCCGGATTCCCTTGTGAAACCACCAAGCTCAACTTCATGAGTATTCCATGCTCCTTTGATGAATGTGACTTGCTCTGGAGCTGCTTCTTAATTCAGACACCATGAGTCATGCCTGAATCCAACACGTCCATGTGCCTATGAAACGAACACATTGCCCTCAGCGGGCAAACTCCATGAAACAAAACTTCAATACTCACGATACCTTAACTTGAAGCTCATCTCAAGTGCAAGGATAAATTTCTTTTCTTTTCAAATGTCGCCGCATGAATGGTAATCCGTAATCTTTCCATAAAGATCACCGAATCAACACGAGCCAATGAGCAACGCTTTGCTATCGGTTTGGTTTGGACTCGACCATTCACTTGCAACTTCAAGAATTCATAAAGGTGGCACCTCATGAGCACAGGTCAATTCGAAGTTTTGATCGTGGGTGGTGGGTGTGCAGGACTCAGTGCTGCCATCGGGCTGGCTAAAACTGGCATTTCCGTGGCTGTCGTTGAGGCAGCTATTTACCCCGGTGCGGAAAATTGGTCGGGATGCGTTTACTTCTGTGAAAACCTGGTCGAGCCGGAGCTCCTTGGCCCCGAAGGCCTGCAACAACTTGCCTGGGAAAGGAGATTAGTTCGTCGCGGTGCATGGGTCGGCAACGGCCAAAGTTTGTTTGGCATATCCTACGAAAATGCCGCTTGTTTTCGCCATTGTTACACAGTGTTAAGGCCCATTTTTGACCATCACCTAGCGCAGATCGCCATGCAACACGGTGTGGTCTTGTTAAATCAAACCACCGCCGAGAGCCTCATTCGTGAAGGTCAACGCGTCATCGGCATCACCACCCAGCGCGGCCCGCTTTATGGCCGACTTGTTTTTTTGGCTGAGGGTGATGCTTCACACTTAGTCACGAAAGAGGGCTATGAACGCATTCCGCATGACCAAAAACATCCCAAGTATCTACATGGAATCAAACAGGTACTCGAACTACCCCCAGAGTTGATTGAGCGCAATTTTGGTCTAAAGCCGGGCGAAGGTGCTGCGTGTGAAGTTATTTTGCGCAATGCAAAGCTGCATGGGAAATCACTGCATCTAAATATGGGAGGCTTCATTTACACCAACCATGCTAGTCTGTCCATGGGTCTGGTGTTGCCCGCCGAGCATTTGCATGAGCACTTCGCTGGTGATCCGCATCTGCTACTGGAATGGTTTGAGAATCTGCCAGACTTGCAGCCTTGGTTCCGTGATGGCGTCCGCAGCGTCTTTGGAGCCAAGCTCATTCGCGGCGGGGGGACTCGCGAATTCCCGCAAATGGTCGATGATGGCTTGGCCATTGGCGGCGCGGCTACCGGGTTAGGCGTGGATTTCCCTTACCCAAATTACACTGGCCCTGCCACACGCATGGGGTTGGAGTTGGTGCGAGCGGTGCATAAGATCCGCTCCCAAAAAGGGACCTATTCGGCTGCCGAACTGCAACAACATTATCTCCGACCTTTGAAAGCGACACGCTATTGGCAAGATGCTGCATTTCTTCGCGATTGGCCCGGTTATGTCGAGCGCACGCACTTCTTTTTCGACCGCCAAGTGGATTTGCTTTTGGGCAGCGCACAATTACTGGCTCAAAAGGGCCAGGAAGAAAGTGCACGCTTCAATCATGTCACTGACCTTTTGAAACAAGAATGGCTGTCCAAAGAGGCACAAGCGTCGATCCAACACGACCTTCATCACTTAGAGAAAGCGCTACCGATTAAGAGGGTATTCAAGCGACCACCGCTGCCACTGATGTTGGTCGAAAGCTGGCTGCACTTTGTTGGACAATTGACTGGTCTCAAAAAGCCAGCACCAGACGTGGGTCAAATTCGCTGGCACTACAGCGTTCGGGGGGAACCCATGCTCGAGCATGGTTTTCCCAGTATTATTCAGCAAACCATGGAACAAATGCAGCCAAGCCTGGCGCGGGCTGCTTATGAGCTGTATGCCAATGACAACACACCTTTACCCCAAAAAGTTAATCGAGCCCTTCAATCACTTAGACTGCATTTGCCCTGGGCAGCGCTGTTGCGGCTTTCTTGGCGTTTGCTGCCACAGGTTTGGCGCTTGTTCAAAAAATCCCCCGCCCTTGCACACCGCATTGACCTCGAACAACTGGCACCGCAACCCGACCTGACGCCCTGGCTTGCTCCAGCACAACAAAAATGGGAAGACCGTTTGGGCCGTCTAGGTTACTTGTCTGATCGGCGTTCACATATCCACGTGTATTGGCCTCAGCAATTGAATAACAAAAACAACATCACCGAAGCTGGCCTTTGGCATGTCTGTCCAGCTCATGTGTATGAGGCTCGCACCAACTCGTTGGGACAATTGCAAATCGTTGTGAATCACGAAAATTGCATCAAATGCGAAACCTGTTGGCGTACGAGCGACCTCGTCGATTGGGGTCGCGATGGCCTGCATCGCTTCATTTATGCCGTGCAGTCTCCTGTGACGATCAAGCTCCTGGCCACTCAAGATGCACCGGAACTGCGTAAACCATTGTCCCCGGAGCAAACCGATCCTTGGCTTGACGTCCGAGCCAATTCAACGAAACCGCCAAGAGAGATCCTATCGCACATCCACTCTCTTGAACGACAGCTTGATAACTTTATTTCCGCTCTTGGTGCCGAGCCGAGAACGATGGATGCCGCTCGCAGCCAGTTCTTAAGCAAGCTCGCAGCTTGGATTGATGCACAGGCGAAGCGATTACGAATCGACCTGGAACAACACCTTCCAAACAGGTTGCCTGAACATAAGGCTACCACTCAACCAAGCCATGAGCGTGACTTGTTCGCCGACATGACACAGCGGATCGGACACATCCAGCAATACATCGAACAAAAACGCTTTGCCTGGGCGGCCAGTGCGTGCAGACATATCCAGCAACACCACCTCCAAGGGCTCAAAGCGCTTTTGGGCTGCCCCCTTGCAGTTGACAGGTTGAATGACAACGCAGCGTGGGATCTACCACTGCAACCTATGTTGCAGGCGGATACGCAGCGTTCATCAGCCAACCGAGCGATTCAACCATGGCGTCAGCGGATTGAAGAGCTATGGGGACCTTACTTATGGCGTGAACTTGACCAAGGACACAAACTAACGCCGCCGCAAAATGAAGTATTGGCCGATGCTTTGGCCTATGTGCCTGAATTGGAATCTACGCAGCTCGATCAAACTCTGCACCCTGCGGCACGCAAGGAAATCTTAGCTGAATTGGGAAGGCGGGACCCTTCCATAGGTTATCGGTTTGCCCATCACTTATGGGTCCGCGATTTGTTACAGCTATTCGGCTCTGATATGCAACGCCATGCTTGGCGGCAACTCACTCTACAGAAGCAGTGGTCTGCTTACGTGAATCTTGACAATGGCTCCATTCAAAGCGACGGCTGCCGCGGTTCTGCAACCATGCTTCCACTTGTCGATGCTTACTTGATTCGCATCCATGATCGACTGTTTTGGGTAACCGCCAAGGAATTAGGCAGTCAACTCCAACCCGTCATCGGCCTGGGGTTGCGTGGCACGCCTCTTTGTCAGATCGATTTGAACGATTTCCCATTACCCAACGATGCTGTGAAATTGGAACCCAACAAGGTATCAACGGCTTATGAAGTCATCAGTCAAACCGATCTGATCGCTATCGCCCTGGGCATGGCCGATCAGTTAACCCTCCGTTGCACACAACATGCTGCCAATCGGGTTCAATTTCCAGGGATGTTTCATGATGAGCGCAGTCGCGATACCATTGGTAAATTTGGTGCAGTGAAGAAAATGTTGGCTGAGATGGGTGCGCATCGAATAGTGATCGAGACCCTTTGTTACAATCTATCACCGCAGGATTTTCAGCCTGATACCGTGAAGCGAGTAACGCTCGCTAAGGCAGCCACGGCCCAACTGCTGGGCACATCGCCTGGGAGCCTGTCATATAATGCCGGCCAGATTTTCGGCGGGACTGGCTATTCCGAAGACGACATCCTTTCCAAGTATTACCGCGATGCATCGGCGTGGCGGTTCCTGGCAGTGGATAGTCATCAAGCCATGCATTTGCATGGCCAACAACTGGCCCATGCTGCTTGTCATGAACGGGAATCGGCCTGGATGGAAGAGATTCAAGCAACTAACGTACTGCAGGGTGAAGCGGTAACGCTACTGCAGCAGATTGAAGACTTGCGTCAACCTTTGAACAAGATATCATCAGCGATTGCGGAAGCACGCGGTTGGGTCGATGCCTTCCTTTTTGCAAGCAAGTCGTTGCTGCTGCGATTATTCGCTCAATTAGCATCAGGGTTCGATTCAGAACTTACCTGGTCGATGTGGGAGGTGTGGCACACTTTCTTGCAACGATGGTTAGCCCGCTATTGGGAAATGATTCAACCATCCCCCATGAGCACTCGTTCACTCGAAGTCCAGGTGAATGGTTTTCAGTCTATCGATGATTATCGTCAATTTCTGGCACAACCCATAAAGGCCTTGGTTCAGCCATCAGGCAAGCCTAATGTTTCTGATCCTGCCACAAAGAAAGCCCTGGCCTACCAGACTGGTGATTTCCTGGTCGGACCGATCCAACTCACATTGCCACGCTACACGCCTGAAATGATCGAAACCGATAAAACGCTTGCCGCCACAGATAGCCAATTCCATGATCTGGTGATACAGCAATTCGGCTCATTAAGAAAAGAAATGCTCTTTGAACGCTACATTGAAGCCAACCATTTGCCTGATAATGCAGATTTAGATTATTGCCGCCAGCACGGCTTTTTCCGCATGCCCATTCCCTCCAGCCTGGGTGGCGAAGGCAAGTTGAAAGCGGAATATTACAGCTTGGTCATGCAAACGAATCAATTTGCCGACGCGACCATGTCTCTGCTCATACAGGCCAACACGAGCATCGGCACATCCCCCATATTGTTTGCCCGTGACAAGGACCTGCCCAAAGCGATCAAGGAATGCAAGCCCTTTGCACATGATGAAGAACTTCATGCCAAAGTTGGTTTGTTGCTCGATGCAATGGCCCAGCGTGTACATGTCCAAGATGTCGCTGGCGCTCAAGCCACACTTAAGGAATTGCAACCGCTGCTCGATAGCGCCATGAAATCGAGCGCTCTCAAACCTTGTCTTCAACCCCTCATCGATATTTGGAAAAGTGTTACTCGAGCCGTGCCTTTAGGCGATTTGAAAAAAGCAAGCAAAGCGAAAGACTTGCCTGACGCCTGGCAAAAAAGCGTTGCTCTCGCAAAGGATCTGGTCAGCGAGTTGGACCTTCGACTCCAAGCCTGCGATTTAGGATTGCGCTGGATTGCCAGCGGGCAAATCTCCGCATTCGCTTTGACCGAACCTTCGGCAGGTTCCGATACAGCTCGTGTGGCCACCCGGGCCAAGTTGGTTTCTGTACCTGTGACAAAGGATGACGATGGCGTGTTGTCCTTTCAACTTCCCGATGGCGGTGGCCGCCGTGTTCTACTCGATGCATCCCGACTTGAATTTCGACCGGATGGAGCGTTTTACCGTTATCAAGAGAATGCTGAGCCTGCGCGCATCATGTTTGATGAATACGACTATGAAACCGATGATCCCAACCGCTTCCGCTATTACCAACATGGACAGCGAAAAGTTCCATTCACCGACATTGCCTACCTGCGCCAACGGGATGGACAAACCTGGTACGATTATTGGGAAATGACCGGCGCGAAGATGTGGATCACCAATGGCCGCATGTCGGGCATTATGAGCCTCTACGCGAAGACAAGCCAAGGAGTGACCGGCTTCATCGTTGATCGGCATGCAGAAGGCTTTATTGTGGGCAAGGACGAAGCCAAAATGGGGCAAAACGGTTCCCCCACCAACGAAATCGCCTTGCAAGCTGTTCGTGTGCCAAAGGAAAACGTCTTGGGTCTGGAAGGCCGGGGGCAAGTCAATGCTCTCGAAACACTGAATGTCGGCCGGGCAGGTTTAGCGATGTCATCGGTCAGCCAGATGCGCACGCTGATCGAGATGGGACAAAACCATTGTCAACAACCTGCCGCCAACAGTAAGCCCCTTTCCCATCACCTGGCTATCGTTCGTGAAGAAACCTGGATTGCCGAAAGTCTGGCTTACATGGTGATCGGACAGTTTGAACATCCATCGACCCAAGCCGTGCGCATGGAGTCCGCCATCGCCAAGATGCTGGTTAGCGAGTTGCTGCATAGCAGCATCGAGCACACAGAAGTCTTGTTTGGCTTGGCCAGTCAAACGCGACAACATCTCGTGGAAAAACGCAAACGGGATGCCCGCATCATCAATATTTACGAAGGCACCAATGAGGTGCAGCGTTTCCTGCTTGTAAAAGAACTGGTGGGCGATGTGCTTCCGCGATGGCAACAAGAGCCCATTGCTTTGAACAGTGACCCAATCAGTCAGCAATTGCTGGATCTGCATCAACGATTCCGCGAGCAACTACAAGCTGCCGCCCAACTTTTTGGGCAAGGCCTGTGGCAGAATCCGAATCTGCAACCAACCGTTTTCTGGTTGGCCGAAGCTTCGGCCTGGCTCTTGGCAGCGCAAGCAGTGGCAGGTCGGCTCTTTTGGTTGAAAGGATGCAAGGCGAAGTTAAAGCAACCGTCCTGCACAGAAACGGGCCAGCTGGCCCTTGCACGATGCCTGAACGAAGTTCGTTGGCGGTTGCAGTGGTTCGCGGAAGAATGGCAACGCATCGAAGCATGCCAATATGCAGCCACGATCCGTACAGCCGATTTGATGTTCGACCGCTTGCAACATGCCTCACACTATGGTGTCACTTGGTCCAGCGTTATTGAAAAACCCCTTCATGTGCTCGTCGTACTTGAACCCAACGTTGCAGCCGTTCCACAACCGGCTGTACACGATGGCCAATTGCTGGAATCTTATTGGTCATTGAGTGAAGCTGATGGAGCCGCCCTCGAAGCTGCCTTACGGCTGCGTGATCAAGCTCCTAAAGAAGTCCACATCACTGCTGCCATGGTGGGGGGACGTTGTTTACTTTCTCTCATGCGTGAGATTGCAGCTCGAGGTGTCGAGACACTGCTCGTGCAGGCACCAAGAGATGGGATATCTGTAACCGCTGCTGCTGAAGCTTTGACTCAAGTCATGCGCGAGCGATCATGGGATTTGATTATTGGACCATCGAGTGCAAAAGATCAAGCCGATGGGCTTTTAGTTCCACTTATGACTTGCTCATTGAAATTACCCTATGCCGGCTCCACCACACAGTTAGCCGTACGACACCTTCAAGAGTCAAGTGAATTGCTGCTTCTACAAAGCAATGATCAAACTCGGCAGCGCAACCTGCCCGCGGCAGTTACTCTTGAACCCGGGCTCGCTTTGCGGTCATACTCGACTCAGGGATATCTGAAGGGGCTTGCCAACCCTTGCCAAATCAAACCTTGGCCTTTGGAAGTCTTGCCCCAAACACTTACCTGGAAATCGATCAAGCCAGCGGGCACCTTGCCTTCAGATGCGCTCGCCCCGAGCCGCCTCGAACCTTGTGCGGCAGCCGATTGGCTTCTGCAGTCCTTGGGCGTAAAGGGAGAACGCAATGCACCTGCTGAACCGTTAGCAGTATCCTTTTCTGATACAAGCGGGCCGTGCCGCATCGATCATGCTGCCGCCTTGGCCATCATCGCCTGTGATGCAGACGGTCGTCTGAGCCATGCTGCGCTTGCTTGCTCGCGTGCCGCACAGAGGCAAGCCAATTCAGCCGCTTGTCTGTTGCTCACCCCTGCCAATACTGAAGCACAGGAAAAAGCCACACAAACCTTACTCAGCTTAGGCTTAAGTCACATCCATATCGTTCAGCACCCTTTGCTGACCGAGTCTGAAGTATTGCGTTCACAAGTGCTGCAAGCAGCCTGGCCAAACTTTAAACAGGAACCTGAATTCATCGTAGCCGAGCGTTGGGCAGACCTGGCCTTGGCTACAATCCGCCGAACTCAATCGTCGCAGCCCAACTTTGAACCACGGTTGAAACGATTGGCACTTGGTAAAGACTTCATCGGTGCAGAAAGCAGCCGACATGCTGCCAAACTGCTCGCTCGCCAAACCTGGTCCAAGCCTAGTTTCAAAAAGCCCTTATGGATCACCGTGACGGACGATGTTGAGCTCGAAGGCGACCCTGCGGCTATGGTTGAAACTGCATCGCCGCCAGTCGTCTTTCGCTGGTCGCCAAACCTCGACCGATTGTTTGGCCAGCAAGACATGGTTCGGCTACTCGGTGAACTGAAAAGTGCAACTGGAACCATACGTCTCAGTGAAGCGGAATACATCATTGACGTGGGTTACGGCGTCGCCAATCGCGATGGCTACGAAGCCGTAATCGAACCGCTTGAAAAAGCTCTGAAACAAATAGGCGTCAAGCAAGTGCAGATCGGCGGCTCACGCAAGGTAACGGAAGAACTGAACATCTTGCCTATCGATCGACAGATTGGACAGTCGGGTGTTTCCGTGAACCCCAAGATTCTGCTGGCCATTGGTATCAGCGGTGCTCCCCAGCATTTGCAGTACATTGGCCCACGCGCCCATATTCTGTGCTTTAACAAAGACCCTGAAGCCCCACTGATGACTTTAAACCAGCGACAACCCAAGCCGATCATTTATCCCATTGTTGGTGATCTGTTTCAAACCGTGCCTGCGTTTGTTCATGCTTTACAACAAGATGGCAACTCAACCGCCCAAACGGAACCCAGCCGTACTGATGGATCGACATAAGTGTTGGCATCGGTCAACGGTAGAATATGACTCCGTTTGCATCGTACTATCGAGATTCCCTTGAGACTGAACCATATGGCTAAAGATAAAATCGCTGCAGGAATTTTGCTTTATCGCCACTTGCACGCCCGGTGGGAAGTTCTGCTGGTTCATCCTTCAGGCGCTTATAACCGAGACAAACCCTGGAGCATTCCCAAAGGGTTGCCCGACCCTGGCGAGACGCTAGAGCAGGCTGCACGTCGAGAGACCCGTGAGGAAGCAGGTGTGGTGGTCGATGGCGACTTGATTTACTTAGGCACCATCATTTATCAAAAAAGCAAGAAAACGATTCATTGCTATGCTGCCCCTGCCCCGAGCGATGCAGCTCCTTTTTGTGCTTCCTGGGAAGTAGACCATGCCCGTTTCATGACCATCGAAGAAGCATCTCGCATCATCCATCCCGACCAAAAACCTTTTCTAGATCGTTTGCATGAATGGTTGCAGCAAAACCAACCGCAAGGTAACCTAAGTTAAACGACGTTTTCCAGGTAACTCAACCATGCAATGCATCAACACCGTCATCCTCGGGATCATTTGGTTCGCCCTGTTGTGCAGTCCGTGGCTCAGGGCTGAAGATACACCGGACGATGCACGCACTGCTCTGCAACCGTTCAATGAGTGGATCGGCGCATGGAAAGCAACGGGCACTCCAGAATCGGGAAGCACCGCGGAGCGGCAACGGGGTTTTTGGAAAGAGACCTGGCAATTCGGCTGGCAGTTCAAGGGCAAGCAATGCTGGATTCAGATCTCAATTAAAGATGGCAAGCACTATCAAAGCGGTTCAATTCATTACCTAGAAAAAGCAAATGCGTATGAACTCACGCTCATGCCGAAAGAGAAAAACGCCCCCGAAGAAAAATACGTTGGCCAATTCGCTAGCAACAATCGCCGATTTATTGCCGAAAGAACCGATGAAGAACAAAAAGAAGTTCATCGCATAACCTTGCAACTCATTGGCGAAATCCGTGCTTCTTATTCGATGGAACGCAGACCAGTTTCCCGTAAGCAGTTCAGCAAACAATACACGGTCACTGCAACGCGTGAAGGTGAATCATTAGCCGGCTCCAAGAAAAGCAATCAACCCGAATGCGTGGTGAGTGGCGGTTTGGGCACAATCGCCGTGAGTTACAAAGGGATGACTTATTATGTCTGCTGTACTGGTTGCAGAGATGCATTCAATGAAGACCCTGAGAAGTACATCAAAGAGTTTGAAACAAAGAAAAAGAAGGACAAGTAACCCAGTTGAAGTCTCCGGTTTCGCAACACTCCTTAACTGAGTCGTGTATGCATGCGGAAATCCTGGCGATTGGTTCTGAACTAACCAGCGGCCAAAACATCGACACCAACAGTCCCTGGCTGAGCCAAGAATTAGCCCGCATAGGTTGTCCGGTCCGTTTCCATACCACCATTGGTGATGCTCTCGAAGATCTCATCTGTGCCTTTCACGCTGCTTTGACGCGGTCTGATTTAGTCATTCTGACTGGCGGTCTTGGTCCCACACAAGACGATTTGACACGTGAAGCTCTCGCCAGATTGGCGGGGGTGGAGTTGGTTTTGCATGAACCTTCTTTGGTAGCCATTCGCGATCGTTTCGCCAGTCGTCAACGCCCCATGCCTGAACGCAATCAGGTGCAAGCTCTTTTCCCGCGCGGCGCAGAGCCCATTCCCAATGCTAACGGCACTGCCCCAGGCATATGGATGGAATTACAACGTAAAGAGCACCAACAACAGAAGACGGTGCTGTTCGTGGCCATGCCCGGCGTACCCGTTGAGATGATGGCGATGTTTGCATCTATTGCCAGCCGATTGCAAGCCTGGCTTGGCATAGGACAACAGGTGATCGTCGAGCGTAAGCTGAACTGCTTTGGAGCTGGCGAGTCGGCCATCGAAGAAAAAGCGCTGGATTTTACTCGTCGCGGCCATGTGCCTGAAGTTGGCATAACGGTCAGTGACGCGGTCGTTTCGTTTCGCATCCGTGCATGTGCAGCGACGCTAACAGAGGCACATAATCAAATCGCACCTGTTGAAGCAGCACTAAAGCAACGATTGGGCGAGTTGGTTTTTGGCATTGATCATGAAGAACTGCAAGATGTCGTTGGCAGCATGCTGTTAGAGCAACAGCTCACCGTTTCCATTGCGGAAAGCTTGACCGGTGGCCTGGTCAGCCATTTACTATCCCGCATTCCCGGCATCAGCGCTAGCCTATTTGGGGCAGTGGTAGCATATTCCAATGAAGCGAAAGTCAACTTGTTGGGTGTGCCGAGCGAACTGATTTTACGCCATGGAGCTGTCAGCAGTCAGGTTGCTGAAGCGATGGCCCAGGGTTGCCGTGAGCGGTTTGGTTCGCATCTGGCTATCAGCACCACTGGCATTGCCGGTCCTACCGGTGCAACCTCCACCAAACCCGTAGGCTTGGCCTATATCGGCCTAGCTTCCACAGAAGGAGTAAAAAGCTGGCAAGTCAATTGGTTTGGCACACGTTTGGATGTACAGCAACGCACTGCCAAATCGGCTTTGAATGCCCTACGCCTTTATTTGCTGAAGCGCCACAACCTTCGTGTTGATGCTGTTTGATGTAAAAACCAAATGCTGAATCTAGGTGGATATTATCTTGAGAAATAGACCCAAGTTATTATTGACGAGAAATGCACAGGCAAGCTAAACTTGAAATGATATCCCTCTCTCGCCGCCATTTAGTTCGCCAGTTATGCCTCACGAGGTTGACTATGGTACGCCTTGAAGTAATCGATGCCGTACGCCCCTGGCTAATCGTCATTCTTATTTTGGCATTCAGGCTGGCACCGCAAACTTGCCTCGCTCAGGCTTTGGAACCGGATAAAGCATTCCCTTATTTATTAAAATCGACGGCATGGGTTATCGTTCCCCTGGTCGAAAATGGCGTGCTACGAGGCGCTATGTCCGGAACGGCTGGCATGATCGATATGGACAAGCGCCTCATGGTAACCAACTGGCATGTCGTGATGGAATCGGAAGATGTGTTGGTGGTATTCCCGCAATACGATAACAACAAAGCCCTCATTCCCGAACGCGATCGTTATCGGGCCATTCTTAATAACCCTCGGCTGTTGAACAAATCCTATTTTGTGGCGAAAGTGTTGATTCGTGACAAAAAGAAGGATTTGGCCCTGTTACAATTGCCCAAAATACCGCCGGGTGTATCAGCTCTGCCCTTGGCTAAAGAACCGCCAACTCCGGGTCGAACCGTCTATTCACTAGGGAACCCAGGAGCCAGTGGAGCGCTATGGGTGTTTACCAAAGGTGAAGTGCGGCAAGTCTATAACAAAAAATGGCACGTGCAACTCACAGAGACGGAAATTGCTGAAATGGAAGCACGCATCATTGAAACGTCATCACCAACCAATCATGGCGATTCAGGAGGTCCACTCATCAGCGACCGAGGCGAAATGGTAGGCGTGACGCAAGGTGGCGCTGTAGATGCTGCTCAGATTTCTACCTTTGTCGAAATCAGCGAAGTCAAGAAATTACTTGCCAAAATAGGCGTGACTAATCCAAAGGCTGGTCCCCTGCCCGATCTGACTGCCAGTAATAAATCCACAAATGCAACGGCGGACAACACCGACTCCAAAAAATCGGAAGCCGACGCCGAAAAACTTAAAGCACTAGCCGAGCAAAATGCTGAGGCTGAAGCACTGAAAGCTGGGCTTGAGTTGCGTTCAGCTCGCGGAACGACGCAAGAAGAAGCCTTGAAAAAACTCCGTGAAAGCAAGGGGTTGATTTATACACGCGTCTTGTCTGATACCATCAACCAAATGCCATCCGGTTCCATGCGTGATCGTGCTCGCGAAGCCTTGACTGAAAGACTCACTCGCATGACCAAGAATACACTGTCCGGCTACCTGCAACATGAAGACCGCGAGCTGCGTCGAGCTGCCGCTGCCGCTGTTGGCCGTAAAGAACTGAACGAATTAGCCAGCGAAGTTGTGCCGCTAATCAAGGAATCAGACACACTGGTTGCAGATGAAGCCTACGAAACTCTCAAAAAACTCAGTGGCCGGGACTATGGCCGAGACCTCCGCAAGTGGATGCAATGGGCCGCCACACAAAAGTAAGCGACTTTCGCCAATCAACAACACTCGACAACAGCTTTTTCTCCGCAGGTGTTAATAAAGGAATTCTGTTACAGTCATTTCGTTCTACTCAGAATCAATTGTTAACTCACCCCGCCCTCATTCCATCGAAACCCAAGCAAGTTACCGAGAGGCTTGCGTTTCCCTCATGGCATATTTAGGATGGACTATATCTAAGAAACGCTGATTTTGTGAGGACATGCTATGACAGCTCGACGGATCAGCCTGGTGCTTGGATTAGCACTTTGCTGGATTGGGATGGGCTTTACTTTCGATAAGGATAAAGAACCACCCTCGGACAAAGCCTCTAAAAGCGATGACTCCCCTATTGTCGCAAAAACACGGAAAAAGCTCGAGGGAGAGGTTAGTATCGATGCTAAAGACCAGCCATTGAAAGAATTGCTCACGGAATTGGGCAAACAAGTTGAGGTGACCTTTTATTTTGACGTTGCTGTACCTAAACATAAAGGCTTCACCATCGTCGCCAAGGATAAACCTTTACGCGAAGTCCTGGATACCATGTTCAAGGATTCAGGTTTGGGCTACGTTATCCACCGCAAACAAAATCCCAATGACCGTTATGAAGGGCAAATCCAGATCATTCAAGGCAATGAACGTGGCGACCCCATCGCTAAGGGTGATAGCAGTAAAAAGGAATCTGGCAAATCAACACCCAGCAAACCATCGAACAAAGCGCCAACCAAGTCTTCCACGGGCAGCAGCGGCGAAGATGTGGAAAAATCAGCAGCCAATAAGCTGAAACTGGCAAAAAGGCTGTATGAAGGTGGCCAAGTGCCTGAAGCGCGGGAATACTTGCAGGAGATTATCAAAAAGTACCCCGATAGCAAGGTCGCGGACGAAGCCAAGGAATTACTGAAAAAATGGAAATAATAGCCTGAGCACAGTCTTTCATAAATGACGAGGGATCCTATGCACCGCTCGCCACACTGGCTATCGTGGATGTTTACGGTTTGGCTGATGGCCTGTGGGATGCTGACAGCGCCTCTCCTGAGTGAACAATCCAAGGGCGAGGACATCATCGATCGCATGAAGCGGTCGACGGCTTTCATCGTAACCCTTTCAGAACGGAATGGCCGCACGATGTATCGCCGCGGTAGCGGTTCGCTTATCATCAAAGACCCACGCCGCAACATCGTCCTGACCAACTATCACGTGGTCACGCGATCCCCTGAAGCGTTTGTCATGTTCCCGGTCCGCAAGCCCAATGGCGACCTCATCGCAGAACCACAATCCTATCTCAACAATCTAAAAGATCCATCGGTGTCCTTCCCTGGCAAGGTTATCGCCACCTGGCCCGAAAAGGATTTGGCCCTTATCGACCTGGGCCCGATTCGCTTGCCCAACCATTTGAAACCGCTGCCCCTGGCTGAGAAATCCCCAAGGCAAGCAACTGTCGTTCATACCATGGGGAACCCCGCTGCCTCTGGCATGTGGAGTTATACCAAAGGCGAAGTTAGAACCGTGTTTGAAAAGAACGCCAACTTCAATATCGACGGCGAGATGCTCAAAGTCACAGCCCGCGTCATCGACACTTCCAACCCCATCAACAAAGGGGACTCGGGCGGACCATTGGTGAACGACCGTTTCGAGCAAGTGGGGGTTGCTCAGAGTATGAGCGTGGACGCACAGTCCGTTTCCACCTTCATTGCTGTCGAGGAGATCTGGGCGTTGCTCGATAAGGCCAAGTTGCGTACCCTGGCTCAGCAAATCAGTCGCAACCACAGCCTGGCCTTGGCCCGCGGTAATAAGAACGGCAGCATGGATGACGATGACAACAACTCAACAACCTCGTCAATTACCGAAAAGCAGTCAGACAAGAAAGCAACAACCTCCACCAAGTCGGAATCCTCTCCCAAGGAAGACCCGCAGGCCAAAGCAGAGCGGATCGCTGCCACCAAGCTGAAACAAGCCAAATCGTTTCAATCGTTCGGCCAGTTGGCCAACGCTATTGAAACCCTCGATGAGATTCTGGAGCAATACCCCAACACCAAGGCCGCCGCCGAAGCCAAAGAACTGAAAAGTAAGCTGAAGAAATAACCGCTTTCAGCAATGTCGTCAAAGCATCAAAGCTACCAACCCATTAGTAGCATATTACAAAAAAAAACCGCAGGTCGTTGGTGCGAGCTGCGGCGGTCGCCGTTAGGCGGTGCCTGCGATTTACTCTTGTTGCGTAAAACCGCGGGC
>JBDHUG010000012.1:0-81312 GCA_039809045.1 Gemmatales bacterium
AACAAGGCGTTTTCACGATGAATTGCCTGTTGTTCACAGAGTAGTTGCCGCGCACAGATTCGACATAATCGGAACATAAAAAGTCGATATCGCTGGTTATTCTTTCACTAGGTCTAGCATTTTTTCAACCTCGAATCGATACTGGTTGTCATCACATTGATTCATCGGATAACATAAAGACCAGTAAGCTGTTGAGTCAGAAATCATCTTTCAGCGTGCCGAGCAAAGTCATCCTTAGATGAAAACGAACCACAAGGACGGCTCCCTTGAATGACATTCAACCACCTCCTGGTGAACAACCTGATCCAAATGATCGTCGCAGCGGTCAAGACCGACGACAGGGTGATCGACGCAAGAAAAATATCCCCGTTGCTTTTGAACGCCGCAGCGGTAAGGACCGACGTCAAAACGAGCGACGGCGACAAGTGGATCCGACGACGTGCGAAAAAGAATACTCCGCAGCTGAAGTGGAATTTATGAAAGTGATGGAGCTTTATAAACGGCTCAATCATCGGCCGTTTCCGACGTGGAGTGAAGTACTGGAAGTATTACTCGCTATGGGCTATCGCAAAGTAGAAGCCCCAAGTCTATTACCGGGAACCAATGTCCAGATTCAACTCGAAGCTTCTTCGGGTGAAGCACCGCCATCCTGATCGACCGAGGACCAATCCGCCGATTCGTCAAGATCGTCGCCTTTAACTTTCATGATTTCATCCAACAGCACCGTTGCGTAACTCCCCGCCGGCAGAGCAAACTTGATTCGAACCGCTGCATCGTCCGCAATAGCTTCCAGCCCCTCCGGGTAGACCAGATTGAATCGCCGCGTCCCTTGCAACAATTTGCCAAAGCCCTGCAGATCTTCGATTCGTAGTCCTACCTCTGGTAAAATGCGTTGCTCCCGCAAAGCAGCTTCCCCGCTGGCCTGTTTCATTTTCTTCCCAAACATGGGCCCCGTGCTGACAATTTCCCGCTTGTCAAAGCGTGCTTGTTCGGTGTCTCGGTTCTCTACAACAAACATCCCCCCCATGGGATACTTGGCCATCACATCTCCCTGAATTACCGTATGCAAAAGCGCATCGCGCATCCGCTGAGCCAAATAACGATTGAACAGAAAGGACTGCACGGCACTCAACGCCAGCTTGCGTAGGAAGCGTTGATTTCCCGGTAAAGTCCCGCCGCGCAGCAGATCCCTACCCAATTGAAGGGTTTGGCCATCGGCGCCAAACCTCTGGTCGCCATAAAAATTAGGCATTCCCAACGCTTTGATTCGCGCGATTAAGGATGGCGTGAGTTTTCGGTGATTGATGTCTGGTTCACGAATCGTTATTTCAAAGCGATTGCCGTGCAAATGTCCCGGCTTCAATTTGTTGCCATGACGACTGACTTGTAGCACTTTGATACCATCACCCTCTAATTGATCAATGCGACTTTCAGCCTGCTTTGGCAAGGAAACCCACTGCCGGGTCACCGCATGCCTGTCTTTCAAGCCTGCCATACCGAACTCATCACGTGGGATGCCCAATCGTTGGCTCATTTGTCTAAGAAAATAATCGGTACCCATGTCCCGTTTCTCGATCCACAAATAAATGAACTCGCCTTCCCCACTTGGCAGATAAGCTGGTATTTCTTCAACGATGAAATCTTCCGGTGTTTGTTTGATTTGGCCGCCGATGCCTGGTAATTCAGCCGTGATCCATGGACGTGGTTCATTCCAACTCAACAACATCTGTGCACTCGCAATTCTGTCGTGAAGCGACCCTTTAACATCTGCAATCATGCAAGAATTATAGAATGTCTGCATGCATCAAACACCCATCGACTCGATGTCTGCACTGACACAACGTTGCCATCAAGCGCAGCAAAACTGGGCCCAGCAACCTCTCCATCAACGCTTAAAACTGATCCAGCAACTACGGTACCAGCTGATCGATTGCAAAGATGAGTTGTGTCATGCGGTAGAGCTTGATCTGGGTCGTCCAAGCCATGAGACCTTGCCAGCCGAATTATTCGGGCTGGCAGCGGCTTGCCAATTTATGGAGAAACGAGCCTCACAGATCTTAGCGCCGAGAAAAATATCTCGACGCGATCGGCCCATATGGCTGTTCAGCCAGGCGGACTGGGTCTACCGCAGACCGAGGGGAGTGGTCGCCATTATTGGCACATGGAATTTTCCGTTGTATTTGAATGGCATTCAAATCATCCAAGCATTGGTCGCGGGCAATGGGCTTGTTTGGAAACCATCTGAAATGGCACCCCATTCAGCAGCGGCCCTGAGTCGCTGGTTGCATCGTGTCGAATGGCCGAGCGATTTGTTCCAGGTTTTACCTCCCGAGAGAGCCTATGGTGCAGCATTGCTTGAAGCCGACATTGATCACCTGGTATTCACCGGCCATGTCGAAACGGGCCGCAAAATCGCGCAGCGACTTGGCGAGCGGCTCATCAGTTCCACGTTAGAATTATCCGGCCACGATGCCATGTTTGTGTTGGAAGATGCACAACTAGACCTTGTCGTCCGGGCTGCATGGTTTGGTTTGACCGTCAATGCAAGTCAGACGTGCATTGCCGTGCGCCGCGTCTTGGTCTCACAACCGTTGGCGAACCCACTGGTTGAACGTTTACAAAATAAATTAGCAACGGCAACGCCATTGCATTTAGTATCGAGCAAACAAATCGATCATGCAAAGGCGCTCATCGAAGACGCCATTGCCAAAGGCGCCCAGTCGATCGCGCCATTACCAGTGCTTACCAGTGCGAACCAACAGATGCCTCCAATCATTTTGACGAATGTGCAACCGCATATGCGGATTTGGCAAGAAGACTTGTTTGCTCCTGTCATGACAATCGTCCCTTTCCAGTCATTGGAAGATGCCTTGAACCTGAACCAGTTATGCTCATTTGAGCTGGGAGCGTCGATTTTCACTCAATCTCCCGAGCGAGCCAAACAGATCGCAGCCAGGCTAGGTGTTGGGCAATGCACCATCAATGACGTCGTTGCACCGACGGCCCATCCAGCAACCCCTTTTGGCGGACGCAAAGCCAGCGGTTGGGGAACCACTCAGGGACGCGAGGGTCTTTTGGAAATGACCATACCGCAAACAGTCAGTTTACGGCATGGATCGTTTCGACCTCATTTCGAACCACCAGCCTCATCACGCATGACGCAGCCGCAGTTTTATGAGGGTATTTTTCGTTGGGAGCATGCACGAACCTGGAAAGGGAGAATGAAGGGATTGTGGCAAATGCTTCGCATCTTATTGCTGGGAAAAGCTTGAACGAAACGTAGCATGCACAACCATGGCACGATAAACTAAAACAAACGCTAGATGTACTCAGGAGTAGCATCATGGATATCGTGGCTGTCATAGGCGGGCTGGTTGTCTCCGAAGGTGCCACCAGTTCTCAGTCCATCATCCAACCTCCCTCGCCGATGATTGGCACGGAAGCACCCATTTGGACAACTCACGAACGGGCCAACACCGATGCTGCTTTTGCACAAGTAGCCACAACAGCAATGGCCCCCAAGCATGAGCCTTCACTCGCCCAATTATGCATCACGCTGTCGGCGGGCATGGCCGCTTTGCATAGCATCGCAGCGGAATGCCAATTCGAAAAAGAGCATCAATCCGATGATCCTGAAGGGTCATCTAACAAGCCAAACCGAACTGGCGATGATAAACACGCCCCAGCTTCGTAACCCCTCACTCCTTGCATCGAATGGATGTCGTCATGATGCGCATAGCGCTGCTTCAGCTTGCTGTTATGTTTGTTCCCCTTGATGATCCCTATCGCGCGATTACTAACTTGACGGTAGCCAAACCGGAAGACCTCGTGCATGTCAAAGCTACTCCAGCACCCAAGGGTGCCATCGTTTTGTTTGAAGGCCAATCGCTCGATGGTTGGACCAAAGTGGATGGCAAGACACCCGCCCCTTGGAAACTCGTTGCACCGGATATCATGGAAGTTCAAGGCGGCTCGATTATGACGAAGCAGAAATTCGCCGGCCGCTTCCATTTGCATGTTGAATTTCGTGTTCCTTACATGCCTGATGCCAAGGGACAAGCAAAGGGGAACAGTGGTGTCTATGTACAAGGTCGTTACGAAGTGCAGATTTTGGATAGCTATGGACTTGTCAGTAAAGATGATGATTGTGGCGCCATCTATGGCATTGCTGCTCCTAAGGTAAACGCCTGCAAGGCTCCAACGGTGTGGCAAAGTTACGACATAGACTTCGCAGCACCAGTCTTTATCGACGGAAAGAAAGTCAAACCAGCCATTATGAGTGTGAAGCACAATGGCGTATTGATCCACGATCATGTTGAAATCAACTCCGATAATACAAGAGCAGGTTTGGGTGGTGATCCAACGCAACCCGGTCCCATCATGTTGCAGGACCATGGCAATCCCGTGCAGTACCGTGCTATTTGGATAATGCCTATTGATTCCATGAAGGACTGAACCCAATACCTCCTTTTGCTGTCTTCCATTCGAACTGACCATTTGCGCCAACAAGCGCAGATTCTTCACGCTCGCTTAGAGCTATTTGCTGCATAGCCTACAAAGCTGATTAGGTTGGTATGACGCATTCGGAACTTCCCTTTCATGCCATGTCCTCGACAAACGCTCTAAAGCGTGATGTTAAAGCAGTCGTACAGCTTGCCTGGCCCTTGATCATCAGCAATTTGTTCTTCACAGCCCAGATATTGATCGATCGTCTGCTGCTCAGTTGGTTCGACAGCGATTGCATGGCCGCCGCTGGGGCGGCTTCGATGCTCGGGATGACGCTGGTCCAGTTGTTGCAACACACAGCCTTGTTTGCGATTACTTTTGTCGCGCAATACGTCGGTGCGAATCGCAAGCATGAAGTAGGCGCGATGGTCAATCAAGCGATCATCTTTGCGTTCCTGGGCGGCACTTTGTATATGCTGCTCATTCCAATGGCTGGAACCTTCATTCGTTGCATTGGTCACGATAAACGGCTGTTAGCCCATGAAACAGCCTACCTGGAATGCATCGGCTTTGCGGCCATGCCCATTGCCATCACGGCTGCGATCTCCTCATTTTTTGCCGGCCGGGGCGATACACGAACGATTATCTGGATTCAGATCGTTGGCACCATGGTGAATGGCAGCTTGGATTATTTGCTCATCTTCGGACACCTGGGCTTTCCCCAATGGGGCATCCGAGGCGCTGGCTGGGCGACGGTGGCTGGCTGCTGGGCTTCGACGTTTATTGCATTGCTGCTGTACCTCAGGCCTCGTTATTTTGAGGAATATCATGTCCATCGCGTATGGCATCTGGATCGCCACCGCATGGTTCGCTTGCTGAAGTTTGGCGTTCCCAATGGTTTGCTAGCGACACTAGACATGACCGTTTGGACATTATTCACGGTGTTTATTGGTTGGTTAGGGCCATCACAACTTGCTGCCACGATGCTGGTTTTTAATGTCAATGCCGCTTTCTTGATTCCCATGCTCGGGATTGGCCAGGCCGTCAGTGTGCTGGTGGGGCAGCGGCTCGGAGCCAATCAGCCAATGTTCGCCGAACATGCTGCCTGGATCGGCATCGGCATCGCAGAGTGTTTCATGACAACAGCCGCCATCGGGTTGGCATGTTTTCCTGCCTTTTGCCTTTGGTTGTTTCAGCCCTATGTCATCGATTCGCGCTGGCAAGAAGTCGAGCAATGGGTTCCCTCATTGCTCATTTTCATGGCCTTGTATACGTTCTTCGACTGCTTGTGCATTACCCTCGGATATGCTTTGCGCGGGGCAGGCGATACGCGATTCGTTTCCACGGCTGCAGCCGTTATCGGAGGCGTCTTCCTGGTGCTTCCCGTTTTCCTCATCTGCCGATATCACTCTGACTTTTATTGGGCTTGGACTGCGGTCATCGTTTATTTGATGGCCCAAGCGGCTATCTTCCTGGCACGCTTCATCTGGGGTCCCTGGAGAACCATGCGGGTCATTGAACCGCTACCAAGCCGCAACGGCGAGTTGACGATTGAACCGGAAAAGACGACTTCAACTTGCACATCGGCGATGACCGGGGATAATCTGTCTTGATGATACATTGCTCGATTTGTTAGCACCCATTCGGTCGCAACCCAAGAGTGCACTATGGATCATTCCGCTTTCATGGATCAAGCCATTGCCTTGTCTGGCCAAGCCATCCAAACAGGCATGGGCGGCCCCTTCGGAGCCGTAATTGTGCAAGGCGAACAGATCGTTGCTGCCGCTCATAACGAAGTCCTTGCAACTCATGATCCCACTGCGCACGCAGAGGTCTTGGCCATTCGCAGAGCAAGCAGAAACTTAGGCAAGCATGTATTGGATGATTGCGTCATCTACACGAGCTGCGAGCCTTGCCCGATGTGTTTAGGAGCAATCTACTGGTCGCGTATCAAGGCCATCTACTTTGCCAACAGCCGAGATGAAGCCGCTGCCATCGGCTTTGATGACGCCTTTTTCTACGAAGAAATGATGCGGACCATGGAGCAACGGCACATCCCCATGATCCGTGCCTGTAGTGCCAAAGCGAAAAAAGTGTTTGACGATTACCTGGCCATGCCCAGTCGTCAGATTTATTAAACCGGGATCGCCGCTTGGTTGACCAGGTTCATGAAGTACTTGAGCGTACGGTTCAAGCCTTCAGCTCGCTTAATGACGGGTTCCCAGCCGAGCAATCCCCTAGCCAAGCTGATATCCGGCTGGCGCAGTTTAGGATCGTCCGCAGGCAAAGGACGAAACACGATTCGATTCTTGCCGCCTGTTAAGCGATTGATTTCCTCGGCAAATTGGAGAATGGTCACCTCATCCGGATTCCCCAAATTGACCGGCATGTGATAGTCTTTTTGCATCAAGCGAGCAATGCCCTCGACCAGGTCGTCCACATAGCAAAAGCTGCGCGTTTGCGATCCATCGCCGTAGACCGTTAACGGTTCCCCGCGTAAAGCTTGCCCCATGAAGTTGGGGAGCACTCTACCATCATCCAGCCGCATACGCGGACCATAGGTATTGAAAATGCGAATGATTCGCGAGTCCACGTGATGGTGGCGATGATAGGCCATGGTGATGGCTTCGGCAAAACGTTTGGCTTCATCATAAACAGCCCGATAACCCACCGGGTTCACATGCCCCCAATAGTCCTCTCGTTGGGGGTGAATTTGCGGGTCACCATAGACTTCACTGGTAGAAGCCAGAAGAAACTTGGCCTTCTTCTCTTTGGCAAGTCCTAAAGAGTGATAAGTACCCAATGAGCCGACTTTCAGAGTTTGAATGGGAAATTTTAAATAATCCACCGGGCTGGCCGGTGAGGCAAAATGCAGGACAAAATCGACAGGTCCATTGAGCTGAATAGGCTCGGAGATATCGTGATCGATCAAGGTAAAGCGCGGTGAATGCCTCAACCCTTCCAAATTTCTTTCCGAACCCGTGATAAAATTATCGACGGCTACAACATCATGGCCTTCAGATTCAAATCGTTCACATAAATGGGAACCGATAAATCCTGCTCCCCCGGTTATTACGAGTCGCACGTTGTTTGCTCCGATGAATTAGTCTGTGTATCTTCTTCAGTATAGCAAGGTGGCTTACTCTCGACAGTATCGGCTTGCTTTGGAGCCGAATGGAAGGGACTTACTTCATTGACATGAGCTAAGAATTCAATGGTCAGCTCAGAGACAGGCTGCTTCAGCCTCATAGCCAGTTTACCGCGTAGTACATTCTCAAGGATGGGCCGAATGTGCTGTGCGCGCCAGCCCCGCGCTAATGGCTGTTCGTCGGGCAACGGTCGATTTTTCAGAAAATGATGGGCCAACATCCGCAAATCACTGACATTGGCAATCATGTTGGGTGTGATACTCAGCACTTGTCCCAATTGCGTTAGAATGGCCTGCAACAATGGAACCAGCATGTTGAGCTGGGGCGGCTCAGGCTCCTTGATGGTACGCGAAGGCCATGAACTCGTCGGTGATTGACGGGTTTTACGAATGACTTCGAGAATTTCACTCCAATCACGCTTGGCCAGCCCCCGGTAGCTGGCAAGCTCTTGCAATTGATGCGGCTCTCGTCGTGCGATTTCGACAAGGATTTCATCCCGACAAATCACTCGGATGGGTTTCTGAAGCTCTTCTGCTCGAGCTTCCCGCCAGGCAAATAGATCGCGTGCGATCGCTAGTTGGCGCCCATTGAGCTTGCCTAGACCCGGAAGCTTGCGCCACCGTTCTAGAACGCGCTGATCGTCCATCACCAAGTGAATCAAACGCGCAAACTCTTCGTTGGCCCAAGGTAGCCTCTGTAGTTGGACTAGCTTCGATGCTAACTGCTCACGCAAGGGCAACAGGTAACGCACATCGTCAAATGCATAGCGGATTTGTGCATCCGTCAGTGGCCTTCGTCGCCAATCCGTCAGCGTTTCCGATTTCTGCAACTGCACGCCCATCAGTTCGCTGACTAAATTGGCGTGACTCATTGGGTAATTCAACCCGACCAAGCCGGCAGCCAACTGTACATCAAAGCATTGACCCGGCGGTTTTCCTGAAGCGACTTTACACAACCGCACTTCTTCACGTCCGGCATGGACCACAACACAAGTATCAGGATGATTGACCAACTCCCAAAACTCGGACAATGGGCCGACCGATTGCGGGTCGATGAGATACAATGCTTCTGGCGTTGAGACTTGAATGAGACAGAGGATCGGATGATAGGTCGTTTCGCCGACAAACTCTGTATCAAAGCCGAAGATCTTCGTTTGTAATAACTGACGACAAACGACTTTCAATTCATGAGGTTTTGTGACGATTTCTTCCCTGACCATGCTGTTCCGTTCTGCTATCCTTTAGATGGCTTCGTATTCACCTGTGATTTACTTTATTCTACGGCACCAGGTCTTTCTTCTGAAGGTTTCTTGAACAGGAATTTGATGTTCATGCCAGACGCACTCAACCTGCTGAGCAACTTGATTGGACAAGATGTGGTTGTGGACATGCGCAGCACATTTGTTTGTTTAGGCACATTGAAAACCGTGGATGACCGATGGTTCATTCTGACCGACGCTGACTTGCACGATCTCCGGGATACACCCACCAATCGCGAAAACTATGTCGCTGAGTCCAAAATGACCGGCATTAAAAGGAATCGCACCGAAGTCTATCTCAACACCGCGGAAGTGGTAGCCGTGACCCGCTTCGATGATTTGATTGATGAATAAACACTTGCCCATCGGCCAAAGGCAAGTTAGCATAAGCACGATTTCGTTTTGCCAGGTCAAAATCATCGAAGGGGTGCCTACATGGATGCTGAACGCCGATTGCAGGAAATGCATTTGATCTTACCCCCTGCACCTAAGCCCGTTGCGGTCTACCGTACAGCGGTGCCAGTGGGATCATTGCTTTTTCTCTCCGGCCACGGCCCGCTGAAGGAAGACGGCCAATTGATTCTGGGCACCCTCGGCAGTGATTTGACGCTTGAACAAGGGTATCAAGCCGCCCGACAAACCGGACTGGCCATTTTATCCACACTCAAAAATCATTTAGGTTCGCTTAATCAAGTCAAGCGGCTTGTAAAAACGTTTGGCTTGGTGAATTGCACTGCAGCCTTTAAGGATCAACCCAAAGTCATCAATGGCTTCTCTGAATTGATGGCTGAAATCTTTGGCAAGGAAGCTGGGATAGGCGCACGCTCGGCGGTGGGCGCCATCTCTTTGCCTGGTAACATGGCCGTTGAAATCGAATGCATCTTTGAAGTGGCGAACTAATCTGCACATGCGTTGGCTTGATTATGCCATCACGCCAGGAGTTCACTGGCGACACGTCCGCTGATGTCGGTCAGACGATAGTCCCTGCCTTGATGCCGAAACACAAGTTTGGTGTGATCCACACCCAGCAAATGCAAGATGGTCGCCTGGAAGTCATGCACGTGAATGCCGCCATCGACCAGGTTGTAGCCAAAATCATCGGTTTGCCCATGGCATAAACCACCTTTGATGCCGCCGCCTGCCATCCATATCGAGAAACAGCGCGGATGGTGATCTCGGCCAAAATTGCCGGGGGATATTTTGCCTTGTGAATAAGCGGTTCGGCCGAACTCGCCACCCCAAATGACCAACGTATCGTCGAGCATGCCGCGTTGTTTCAGATCCCGAACGAGCGCGGCCGAGGCACGATCCGTTGTTTCACATTGTCGTTTGATCTCGCTTGGCAAATTACCATGATGATCCCAATCGCGGTGGTAAAGCTGTATGTAACGTACCCCACGTTCCGCCAATCGCCGTGCAAGAAGACAATTGTTGGCATAACTGGCTTTCCCCGGCTCAGCACCATACATTTCTAAAACCTTGGCTGGTTCTTTCGACAAGTCCATAAGCTCCGGAACGCTGGTCTGCATCTTGAAGGCCATTTCATAGGAATTGATGCGTGTTGCAATATCCGGGTCACCGATTGCGTCTAACTGCAATCGGTTCAAAGCCTGTACGCCGTCGAGAATGTCCCGTCTGGTTTGTGCGTCCATGCCTTGTGGATTTTGCACGTACAGGACTGGATCGCCGCCCGAACGGAATTGCACTCCTTGATATTTACCCGGTAGGAAACCATTGCCCCAATAGCGTGTCTGCAATGGCTGCCCGCCACCGCCCGATAATAGCACGACATATTCAGGCAAGTTTTTATTGACGCTGCCCAAGCCATAGGCCACCCAAGCCCCAACCGTTGGCCTGCCCGGTTGCTGGTTGCCGGTGAGCAAAAACGTAACGGCAGGATCATGGTTGATGGGTTCAGTATACATGGAGCGCACGAGGCAAAGTTCGTCCATGATTTGCCCTGTGTGCGGAAGCATTTCGCTGATCAAGGTTCGCGCTTTGCCTTGCGGAACAAATTTGTGGGCTGGCCCAACGAGCAACAGTTTATCTTGTCCAGAGGTCATGCCGGTGATGCGCTGGCCCTTGCGAATGGAGTCTGGCAATTCCTGGCCAGTTCGCTGGGTCAAAACAGGCTTGGGATCAAACAAATCCAAATGCGAAGGCGCCCCCGACTGGAACAGATAAATGACGCGTTTGGCTTTAGGTGCATGGTGCAAGCGATCCAAAATTCCATGCGCTGCCAAAGGATCCGCGTTATCACCAGCCTGCAAGAGAGAAGTGAGTGCCAGGCTGCCCAGACAGGATGTGCTGTGGCGCAAGAACGTTCGCCGATTCACCGCCCAAGTCCAATCGATCCATTTCATGCCTTGTTCCTTCAGCACATGCGCCTTTGCGTCAATTTTTGGTGATGGTCTCGTCCAAATTAAATAAGAGATTGGCAACTGCTGTCCAGGTTGCTAATTCAGATTCGTTGATGTCCTGAGGTAAAGGATACTCACCCACTTGAATCAATTGCTTCGCTCCCAGCTTATCGCTTTGCCATTTTTCAAGCTGTTTGTGATAAAAGCCGACGAGCAGCTTCAACTCCTCCGGGTTTGGCGGCCGGCTGGTGCATTGTGCGAAAGCGAAGGTCATGCGTTTGGTAATGTTGTCCCCCCCTTCCTTGATGATCCGAGTGGCGAAGACGCGTGCGGCTTCAACAAATATCGGATCATTCATCAGCACCAAAGCCTGCAAGGGCGTGTTGGTCACCGGGCGACGATCGCAACAGATCTCACGATTGGGCGCATCAAAGGCCGTCATACTCGGATGAGGAGCTGAGCGTTTCCAATACACATAAATACCGCGACGATACAGGTCGGACCCGTGACTTTGTTCATAGGTCTGCGCACTGAAGCCAGCTCCGAACGCCACTTGCTCCCACAAGCCAGCGGGCTGATAGGGTTTGATGCTGGGTCCGCCCATTTGTGGATTCAGCAGCCCACTGATGGATAAGGCCGCGTCACGAATCATTTCCGCACTTAGCCTTTGCCGCGGGCCACGCAGAAAGTAGCGATTGTTCGGATCAACGCTTAACATCAAAGGAGTCACTTTGGACTGCTGACGATACGTTGCCGAAGTGACCAGGTATTTGAGAATGGCTTTGATATCCCAAGGCCTATTGGCTCCCGAACCGTTGGGCCGAGGCGTTGGCTGCATCCATTCAGCAGCCAGCCAATCCAGCAGTTCCGGATGGCTTGGCCAATCGCCTTGAGCACCAAATTCCTCCGTGGTTTTGACGATGCCATTGCCAAACAACTGTTCCCAATAGCGGTTCACGGTGACTCGGGCCGTCAATGGATTTTTGGGATCGACAAGCCAATGAGCCAAGTCGAGGCGATTGGCTGGTTTGGGTTCGGGCCACGGCAATAAGAACTGAGGCATCCCACCCTCAACTCTCTCGCCTTTCGCGCGGAAGTCGCCTCGGTTCAAGATGTGCGTCATACGCGGTTGCGGTAATTCAACCATCACCATGGTTGCTGGGATTAGCTTCTCCAAAGCCGTCATTTGCTCTCGTAGACGATCCTGCTCTTCAACCATGGGTTTAAAGCGTTCACGCGTATGTGGATGGATTCGCTGCAAGAAATACTCGCGCAAAGCCACGTTTTCTTGATCATTCCTTTGCTGTTGCTGTTTGCGCATGGCGGACAAGACGGCTGGCGGCAATTGACTTTGACGATTCATCGATTCCCAGCGTTGCCAAGCAGCAAAGGAGTCGAAGGTCGAATGTGCTTGAGGTAATTGACTTTGAATGCCCGCCCTATCCCAGGCAACCGTACCCCCAAATTGCGTGAAGGCCATGCCGCGCACACTTGAACCCGCTGCCAAACCAACCGCCTTTGCTGGCACTTGGATGCGAACCCATCGCCCCGGGGGGGGTAATGGACCAGCATAGAAACGGCTCGGCGAACGCTCCTTGCCCCAAGGGATGTGGCTCTCGCCCCAATAGGCACGATGCTCCCAATGGCCATCGTTCCATTGCAGCATGATCTGTTTGGGCGGGTTTTGGGGATCGATATATACATAGGCAAATAACTGATCCCGTTGCCCGATGCGCAAGGGTGCATGTGCATTTTCAAAGAAATGTTGACTCAATCCTTGTGCCGTTCGAATCATGGAGCGTGTACCTGAGAAAATCTCCATTTCCTGGCGTGTTCGCCAATGCCAGCCAACTAATTCGCCTGCACTGTTGGCTTGTCCACCCGCGGGAACATCATCATCCACCCAGACGTATTCACGAAAGGGCAGCGACTGCCCTTCTTCCATTTCTGCAGGCCATGGGATCGACTTGATTTCCTTATCCATCCGCGTTTGCAAATGTTCCACCTGTTGTGCAAGCGATTGCCGTTTTTCAACTTGATCGGGCGACGGCACTTTCAAACTGGGTACGGGGTTGCTTTGCTGTCCATCCAAACCGTTTTCGGGCACATTGTGAAAAACCGCATAGAGTCGGTAAAAATCACGCTGCGTAAATGGATCATACTTGTGATCGTGACACTCGGCGCAAGCCATGGTGCTACCGAGCCAGACCGTGGCGGTGGTATTGACTCGATCAACAATGTATTTGGTCAAGTATTCATCTGGATCTGCCCCGCCTTCGAAATTAACCATCACGTTGCGTTGGAAACCAGTGGCAACGCGCTGTTCCATCGTCGGATTCGGCAGCAAGTCACCTGCCAATTGCTCGATGGTAAATTGATCAAATGGCATGTTTTGATTGAGTGCTTGAATCACCCAATCACGCCATTTCCACATGTCGCGGTGATTGTCAATGTGGTAACCATTGGTGTCGGCATAGCGTGCCAAGTCGAGCCAATGAACAGCCCAGCGTTCGCCAAAACGGGGCGAAGCCAATAACCGATCCACCACCTTTTCATATGCGTTGGGAGATCGATCTTGCAAGAATGCTTGAATTTCTTCTTGCGTAGGTGGCAGGCCGATCAAGTCGAACGTGACTCGACGAATCAATGTGGAGCGATCCGCTTCAGGGGAAGGCTTCCACCCACGCTTTTCCAGTTGGGCCAGGATGAAATAATCAATCCCGTTCTTAGGCCAGTCCATTTGCTTAACGTCTGGCAAGGTGCGCCGCTGAACAGGCTGGTAAGCCCAATGTCCTTTCCAAGAAGCCCCTTGGACGATCCATTGTTTGAGCAAATGAATTTGTTCAGGCTTAAGCGGTTTGCCAAACTCCGGGGGCGGCATGCGTTCAGCATCATCCTCACTGCTGATGCGCAGCCACAATTCCGATTTTTCCAGATCATGCGGCACCAATGCATGATGGCCTGATTGCAATGCTGATAGTGCCGACTCGCTTTGATCAAGTCTTAAACCTGCTTTGCGTTTTTTTTCATCTGGGCCATGGCAAGCATAACAGTGATTTGACAACACGGGACGAATATCGCGGTTATAATCAACCTTGGTCGTTGGCGATTGTGAAGGAGCATCCTCAGATGCAATCGTCATGCCTGAAAGGGGCAGACTGGCACCGAGGATTGCAATACCGATAACTGTGAGTACACAAAGCAATCGTTGCATTGATCCTCCTGAGCAGAGGCGGTCTTGATTAGCCCATGGTTGGCCGAAGGGCTGTCACTAAAGGTAGGAATGCAGCGTCCTTACCATCCTAATCAATCTCGATTCGGATGGAATAGCAAAATAGGCGAAAGGCATTGAACCATGGCCCCGACTCGTCTTAGCTTCCTTCTTTTCCTTACCCTCATGCTGACCTTCACGACCATGGTATGGAGCCAACGTCCGACCCCTGCTCCCTTCCAGGCTGGACGATCCGTGACTTTCTCTACCCACGGAATGGTGGCTTGTGCCCATCCCCTGGCCGCTCAGATCGGCTTGGACGTGCTCAAACAGGGTGGCAATGCGATGGATGCTGCCATTGCCGTGAATGCCGCCTTGGGCTTGATGGAGCCAACCTCGTGTGGCATTGGTGGGGACTTATTCGCCATGGTTTGGGATGCCAAAACCCAAAAGCTCTATGGGTTAAATGCGAGTGGTCGTTCACCCTACAAAGCCACACGTGCGTATTTCCTAGAGAAAGGCTTGAAAGCCATCCCCTACAAAGGCCCCTTGAGTTGGTCCGTGCCTGGATGTGTTGATGGCTGGGATCAATTAAGACAGCGTTTCGGTACGTGGTCATTCTCGCAATTGCTCAAACCAACGATCCAATACGCCGAAGAGGGATTTCCCGTAACGGAAGTGATTGCGGGGTATTGGAGAGCTTCTGAACGAACGTTGGCCAGGTCACCCGAAGGCGCGGGCATATTTCTGATCCAAGGTCGTGCCCCCCGGGCTGGAACTCTGTTTAAGAACCCCTTGTTGGCCAAAAGTTACCGTGAAATCGCTGAGCATGGCCGTGATGGCTATTACAAAGGTCGAATCGCACAGGATATCGTTGCATTCTCCGAAAAGCAGGGAGGCTTGTTCAGTCTCAAAGACTTCGAAGACCATACGTCCACTTGGGTTGAACCAGTCAGCACCAACTATCGCGGTTATGATGTGTGGGAACTGCCCCCCAACGGGCAAGGCATCGCGGCCTTGCAAATGCTCAACATGCTCGAGCCATATGATCTCGCCAAAATGGGGCCGAAATCAGCGGATTATTGGCATCTCTTTCTCGAATCCAAAAAACTGGCGTTCGCGGATCGGGCACAGTACTACGCGGATCCGGAATTCTCAAAAGTTCCTGTCCAGGCCTTGATCAGCAAGCCCTACGCCGAATCACGACGAAAGCTCATCAAGATGGACCAGGCTGCGGTGGGGCTATCTGCTGGGAATCCGCTAATCGGCCAAAGCGACACGACTTATTTGTGCGTCGTCGATGCACAAAGAAATTGCGTATCCTTAATTCAAAGCAATTATGCAGGTTTTGGCTCAGACTATTTCCCGACAGGGCTAGGCTTTGGCTTACAGAACCGCGGTACCCTGTTTAGTCTCGACGAACAACATCCCAATCGTCTGGAACCACACAAGAGACCGTTTCACACCATCATTCCAGGGTTTGTCACTTATCAGGGTAAACCCTATTTTGTCTTCGGCGTCATGGGCGGCGACATGCAACCTCAAGGTCATGTCCAAGTGTTAAACAACCTGATCGATTTTAACATGAACGTCCAAGCGGCTGGCGAAGCCCCTAGGCTCGAACATCTGGGTTCCGCAAGCCCAACGGGCACCGCTGAAGAACCCCAGGGCGGCCGTGTGGAATATGAAATTGGCCTGGACCCAAAGATTGTGCAAGAATTAACCAAACGCGGCCATGTCATGAAGGAAGTTCGCCGCAACGGTGGCGGTTATCAAGGCATACTAATCGACCCAGTCACGAATGTCCTCAAGGGCGGGACCGAAGCTAGAAAAGATGGCATGGCTATTGGCTACTAATGGTTTTCGGAATTGCGGATATGGCGTCTCCCTCTGACTCGTCTACCAAACTAAATTCAAGCTCTGATGATGGTCTAGCACCCTTGGCGGGACAGCTGCAGGACCGGCCTCTTTCTGCCTCAGAGAATCTGAGTTGGTTTACACCCAATGTGCAAACGGTGGCTGGCTCCGAGACCGCACTCCCTTGGAGCACCTCAACTGCGCAACCCTTGCCGCAAATCCCCAATTACCGCGTCGATGCCATGATCGGTCGCGGCGGCATGGGGGTGGTCTATAAGGCATTCGATGAAGCTCTGAAACGACCTGTTGCTATTAAAATGGTCTTGCAGGGCGAGTTTGCCGACGCCAAGGAATTGCAGCGTTTTCGCACGGAAGCCCAAGCCATCGCCCAATTGAGACACCCTAACATTGTGCAGATTTACAGCATTGGTGAGCTGTCGGGCAGGCCGTTTTTTGCATTGGAATATCTGCCCGGCGGAACGCTTGCCGAACGCATCCAGGGTCACGTGCAAGACCCACGCTCGACAGCCACGTTGTTGTGCCAGTTGGCAAGAGCGATACAGCATGCCCATGAGCAGGGCATCGTTCATCGCGATTTAAAACCCAACAATATCCTGTTTGATTCGGATAACAACCCACACATCACCGACTTTGGATTGGCCAAACTCTTACAAGAACAATCGCAGCTACACGATTCGAAAGTCAATTCACTGACGCAAACTGGAACCGTCGTCGGCACGCCGCAATACATGGCTCCCGAACAAGCTAGTGGCGGTTCGGCGCCTGTTTCACCAGCCGTCGATATTTATGCATTGGGTGTTATCCTTTACGAAATGTTGACAGGCCGTCGACCGTTTGACGCGGTGCATCCCATTGATGTGTTTATCCGCGTCCGAACAGAAGACCCTGTAGCCCTTAGTGTTTTACAACCGTCTATTCCCAAAGACCTTGAGACCATATGTCTGAAATGTCTGGCCAAATTGCCGCAACAACGCTACGTGAGCGCATCGGCATTGGCGGACGACCTTGAGCGTTTCCTTCGCCATGAACCGATTCTGGCTAGTCCTGTTAGCAGATTTGAAAAAGCCATCAAATGGATGCGTCGTCATCCTTCATGGACGTTGGCTGGCTTGATCTTCCTGCTAAGCCTGGCATCGATCACCATGCTTGTTTGGATTTACACGGATAAACTAGAACAAGCCTTACTGGATTTAATCAAGGCAAGGAAAGACGAACAGCAGGAACGCCAACGTGCTGAACACAATCTCAGTCGGGCCATACAAACGATTGAAGAGTTTTTACTTCGCATTGGCGCGGAGCGGCTTGAGGATGTCCCTTACATGGACGAGATTCGTCGGGACATTTTGCGCGATGCCCTCAATCGCTTCAAAGAGTTGTTCGCTGACGAATCAAGCCGCCCGCAACTCAAGCAACAAATTGCAAAATACTTAGTGGTTATGGGAGTTCTTGAGGAGCGCTTGGGCCAATACAAAGAGGCCGAACATCACCTTGAAGAAGCTTGGAGCTTGCACGAAGAACTGCTGAAGCAAGACCCCAACAACGAAGCCTGGCAGGATAGTTTAGATACTGCCTTGCACAATTTGGCACGCACCAAACGTGCTATAGGCAATTATTCCGCTTCGCAGAATGTCGTCACTCGGCTGCAACAACTACGCGAAAATAGGCTGATTCATTTTCCAGACCGTCTGGATCTGCGTATAGACATGGCCGCTTTGCTCAACGATCACCTGTACCCATTGCATATGGAACAAGGCCGTGACAAAGAGGCCATAGCCGTGCTGAAGCAAGGATATCAGCAGGTAACCTTGATTCAGACGGATCATCCAAATGAATTCAAAGTACGTCGATTAGCAGTCATGTTGAGTTCCAACCTGGCCAAGGATCTCAAGGAAGGCGACCCGTTGTGCCTGTACTATTGCACGCAAGCCCTGGCACAACTCAATAAACTGACGTCAAAACAGGCACGATTGCCCGAATCACTGTATCAGCGAGCAGTTGTGGAAAAGCGCTTCGGCGAGTTGCAAGCCAATTTGGGTTTTAAAGAAGATAAGGTGCTGCCCCATTTTGTCACTGCTACGCAAATCGCCGATTTATTGGTGCGGGATTACCCTGCCGTTCTCAGATATAAACAGACCTTAGCTTTGTGTTTGGATCGCCAAGCTGAGTATCTTTATCGCTTTCATCCTGAATCCATTCTCGAGTGCTTGCAGCTAAGGGAGCGTGCCGAACAATTACTGCTCTCAACTTTAGAGATTCCTGAAAACAACACGCATCTCACGCAGCATTTTCTAGCCGGCATCTATCATAATCACTCATCTCTGCTTTACCTTCGCAAAGAATACGGCGCAGCCGTCGATCTCCTGCAAAAATCAATCCATCACCAGAAAGTAGCCTTGCAATCCTCACCCAACCATTCTGAATACCTGCTCCACCAGAATAATCACTTCCATTTACTTGCCTTAGTCTACATGCACTCGGGCCAATTCAAGGAATGTGTGCATTCGATCGAAGCCCTACGCCAACTCATTCCGCGCCATCCTTACTCGGGATTCATCGCGGCCAGGCTGTACATGAACATCTGTGCCTTTCATTCGAAGTACCAATTCAGTGGAAAAGCCCCAACGGAAATGGAGTGTTTACAGGAAGCGCTATTAGCGCTGCAGGAAGCATACCGAAATGGCTATACACTTACCAAACGTGACTTGCAAAACATCGAACTAAAGCAACTGACGCAATGGCCACCGTTCCAAGAGTGGCTGCGTTCGATCCAACTTGAGAAATAATGATTCATTTTGTGCATTTAAGCTGGTTAGTTTAGGGATTATTTATCGATTAATCCGCGTGAATCGATCCTGCCGATTGCCATTAGTATTCTGATCAAACAAAGCTATCCGAACTTACCGACGATATTTCTCTTTAGGGGAAGCGATACGCCGTTTGCTTGTGCACTTTACTTCCTCAGCGAGGAGATTGGCTCATGATGGGGCGAACAGTTCCGTGGTTGCTGGTGGGTTGCCTGAGCCTTGGTTTTCATTCGCTCAATATTCACGCACAAGACTCGGCCATGCCTGCGGGAGCAACCAAGCCAACCACAACAGCACAAATAGACAAGGATGGATCTCTTGTTCTTGTAAATCATACGATCGAACAAACAGCCATCGATCCCTCAACACCCAAGACGCAACCCGTTTTCGACTCGCAACCATCGTACAGTATAAGTTTAGCACTGACTCCAACATTGGCGGTTGATTGGTGTCGCGCGCAAATGGGATGGCCTACGCCTGAATACTATTTGCCCAATTGGGAAAGCGCGGCACGGCACATCGATAGCGCTCTGATCGGCAATCGCATGCGCTTGCGCTGGGATGTCGGCTACGACATGGAAAGATATGACCGAGCCGAATATTACACAGCCCGCAATCGAGCAAATTTCAATGGTCGTGGCCTGGCCAAGCCGGAAACCAGCATCGACGGCGAGGATTTGTCGTTGTACCTGGAATCAGCCTTGTCCTCGCGTTTTTCGGTTTTTCTGGAGATGTCGTCACGGTATTTAAACCCCGAGCAAAACAGCAATGCCTTTGGTGTGGGCGATTTGAATTGCGGTTTCAAGCTCATGTTTGCTGTGGATGAAACCGTCTGGCGTACGTTTCAATTACGTCTGTATACGCCGACCGGCGACCATGATCGCGGCATGGGGACGGGACACTGCACGCTTGAACCTGCCTTGCTCATTTTTCAGAAATTGACCCCTCATTTCAATTTAGAGGCAGAACTGCGTGACTGGATCCCCATCAACGGCACCCTTACCGCAGGCAATGTACTTCGCTACGGACTAGGACTCAGTCACGATCTCATGCACACGAACAACGGTTGGTTGATTCGACCCGTCGCCGAAATCGTGGGATGGACCGTGCTGCGTGGCGAGGCCTCCTCGAGTTACCCAGCCGATCAATTAGGTTCATCCTTTAACATCATCTCGGAAACCAATCGTGATACGATCATCAACGGTGCTTTAGGCATTCGCTTGGGTTCAGGATCAGCCGATTTCTATCTGGGTTATAGCCGAGCATTAACGGGCCCTGCCTGGTTTAATAATGCGTTTCATTGTGAATTCCGCATCAACTACTAAGCGTGTCTTGTGCTCGCGTCGCTTGTTTTTGTTTCAATCCCATCATCAGGCAGGATGGCCTGGAGGCCTTCGTTTATGCGTTGGCGGTTTGTTGTCATCCTGTTGCTCTTGTTTCTGATTGGCTGCAGCCGTTCTTGGTATCGAAGAGATGCCGACCGCGAAACGTATCCTGCCATTTTGGAACGCAACGAGCTAACCTGGCAGTTTCCATCCATCAACCTCAGCAAGCCCCCTGCTTCCCGTTTACATGACCCGTATAACCCCGATCGCTCGCCGAGGCCTCCAGACGATCCCACGGCCAACGGGTACATGCAAAAAGTGTTTCGCTTTAAAGGCTATCGCCATTGGGATGATCATGGCGTGCTCGATTCGGTCGAAGACCCTACCTGGCTTGAGTTACTGCAGCGCGAACCCGATGGCACTGTTTTGCTGACACCAGAACGTTCAGTTGAACTGGGGCAGCTCAACAGCCGCGAATATCAAACCACGGTTGAAGCACTTTACCTCAATGCATTGAGTTTGACTCTAAACCGCTTCGAGTTCTCTACCCAGTGGTTTCTAACTGGAGCCTTGTTCTATGATCATTCAGGTGCGAGCAGCTTGCCCAATGAAAGCAATACCCTAAGCCTCAATTCCAACTTTGGCTTCTCCCAGGCATTTGCTGCTGGAGGCCAATTATTTGTCGATCTGGCCAACTCCATGGTCTGGCAATACACCGGACGGCAAGAATTCATCTCAAGCAATTTGGCCATCACCTTTGTGCAACCCCTCTTGCGACGTGCAGGCCGAGAGGTTCGCTTGGAGAGCTTGACCCAAGGTGAGCGTGATCTGCTGTACGCAGTGCGCGATTTTGCTCGTTTCCGCAAGCAGTTTTATTTAAATGTGGCTGTTATTGGCTACCGCGGTTTGTTGCTTCAATTGCAAAGTATTCGCAATCTCGAATCCAATCTGATCAGCCAAGAACAGAATCTCCGATTGCACGACGCGCTTTACGCGGCCGGCGAAGTCTCGCTGGTGCAAGTTGATCAGGTCTTTTTGAGTTATCAGCAAGCCAAGGTAGCCTTGCTGCAGGCACGCACGAATTTAGAAAACAGCTTCGATGGTTACAAGTTTACTCTCGGTTTACCACCCGCTCTGCCCATCCGTTTGGATGATGGCTTGTTGCAACCATTTCAGTTCAATTCCAAAGAAATCAGCGACCTGCAAGAGAACCTGGATCAGTTTTTGTCTCGTTATCGCGAAAAAAGTGCGGCACCCAACATGGACGAATTGCGGAAAGGATTCGAAGAGTTGCTGAATTTTTACCAGCAAACCGAGATTCAATTCAGAGAAGTCGCTTCAGAACATCAAAATTGGGCCAAACGCATCGGCTCGAAAGCGCAGCCAGAAAATGACGAAGCACGGCGTGAACTTCAGTCACTAGAGACACTGAAGAAACAGCTCGATTTGGTGGCGAAGGATATGCCGATCAAATTACGCGCCATTCAAACCGACTTGGGACGACTGCGCGAAGCGAATCGCCAGCAGGATTGGGAACGATTGCAAAGGCGCACGCGCGAGATGAGTGATTTGGTTTCACAACTATTTGTCATCCAAACGCAAATACGCGTTTTTGCCGTGCAGTTGACCCCTTTCCCGTTCAAGGAGCCTGAAGCCGTCAGAATTGCGTTGGACCAGCGGTTGGACTTGAAGAATGAGCGAGCGCGCGTGGTCGATGCCTGGCGTAAAATAACGGTGGCCGCGGATGGCTTGGAACCGGGTCTCAATCTAGTTGTCAACGCCAATTTAAACAACGAAACCGGCTCCGACCGCTTGTTCGATTTTTCAGCCCAAGCCAGCCGCTACCGTGTCGGCATGCAATTCGATGGCCCTTTAAACCGGCAAGCTGAGCGCAATTCGTACCGCGCTAGTTTAATTACCTACCAGCGCGCACGTCGACTCTATATGGCTTCGGAAGACCAGATTGTGCAGTCGATTCGTAGGAATTTACGGCAGTTGGAAACGGATCGGCTCAATTTCAACATAGCGCGTCAAAGCCTGATTGCAGCGGCCCGTCAAGTGGAAGCGACACGCGAACGCTTACTTTTGGGTGGACAGAGTGGACCGCAAACCGGTACGCTGGATATATTGCGTGCATTGGACTCCTTATTGGCAGCCAAACAGACGTTGATTAGCATTTGGGTTAGTTATGAGATAGGGCGGCAGCAACTCTTGTTCGATTTGGAATTGTTGGAACTCGATGATCGAGGATTTTTCAGCCATGAGTCTCCCTTCGGAAACCCAACCGCTGGAGCATCCCCTGCACCCTAAACAAGCAGCCGAACTGGAACAAACCAGAAATCACACGCTCCACCAGCAATTAAACAGCCTCGTCTTCAATGAGTTCAATGGTTCATCAACCGTACCTGCCACTCCACTCAAACGTAAAAGAAAACGCCTAAGTTGGCCGATGGTGATCGCGCTGTTGCTAGCCGCGGCTAGCGGGCTTGGATATTGGTATTGGCCCAATCAAGCCAATGCCTTAGCAGAAGTCACCGTGCGGGCGACCATAGGCGACATGCAGATTACGGTGACGGAGCGGGCCGACATCGAAAGCGCTTCCACCGTTGACGCTCGGGTGGAGATGGAAGGTGAAGCCAGCAAAATTATTGAAATCCTGCCTGAAGGCACAATGGTCACCAAAGGCCAAGTCGTCGTTCGCTTCGATCTGGACAAATTGAATACACAGCTATCCGACCAAACGATCAAAGTCAAACAAGCCGAAGGCAAAGCCCGAACTTCTAAAGAAGAGTTGGCCGTTGCAAAAAATAAAGCTGAAAGCGATATCAGCCAAGCCCAACTGAAGCTGGAACTGGCCATCCTCGATTATGAGCAATATCTCGAAGGCGACTATAAAGTGGAACTCGACAATTTGCGCGGTGAGATCGCACTCTCGGAAAAGGATCTGCTTGAAGCGAAAGATAAACTGGAAAAATATCGTGACTATTTACGCAAAGGGTTCGGCACACCCGATGAATTGACACGCAAGGAAATGGAAGTCCGCCGATTTGAACATTTCCTGGATCGCAATAAAGCCAAATTGTTCGTGTTGGAGAAATTTACACGTAAACGTCAAATCGCGGAACGCAAAGCCAAAGCAGAAGACGCAGAGCGGGAACTGGAGCGAACGAAAAGCAGCGCCGCCTCTAGCATTGCCAAAGCGGACACGGAATACCAAGCCGCCCTGGTGACGGCTGAGCTGGAAAATCAACGCTTGGCACGCATTAAAAAGCAATTGGAAGCTGGTGTTATGCGTGCTCCTCAAGACGGCATTCTTGTTTACTTCAAGCGACCTTGGGACATCGACTCACGCATTCAACCCGGGGCGATGGTTTTTTATCAACAAACGGTTTTCAGCATTCCCGATCTGACCAAGATGCGGGCCAAACTCAAAATCCATGAGTCGCTCATCAAAAAAGTTACCAAAGGATTATCTGCCGAAATTCGCACCCCTGCCTTGCCGAATATGGTGCTGCATGGCAAAGTCCAAATGGTCGCCACGCTGGCCGATTCCATGGGGTTCTTCGACGAACGCGGCGTCAAGGAATATGTCACCAGCGTCAGCATCGATGATTTACCGACCGATTCTGGCCTGAAACCTGGCATGTCCGCCGAAGTGCGTATTTTAATAAAAGAGCTAAAATCAGTGGTTCAGCTTCCATTGCAGGCGGTTGCCGAATGGGAAGGCAAGCATTATGTCTTTCTCATTCGTGCGGGCAAGCCCGTTCGAACCGAAGTAACCATCGGCGAAAACAACGACAAGTTCATCGAAATACGCCAAGGAATTCAGCCTGACGACGAAGTATTGTTAACTGCACGCAGCAGGCTGATCACTGAAATGAAAAAACTGCAAAGTCAGCAAACAACTTCAACGAGTCCTCTACTTCCAACGTCGTCGAACGCGCATTAACGATAACCCAACATGTTTATCGATACGGGCATTCACCTATTACGTTTAGGCCTTAAGAACATTCTTGTGCACCGCCTACGCTCCGCGCTAACGGTACTGGGCATTATTTTAGGTGTCGCTTCGGTGATTATCATGCTGGCCGTCGGTGAAGCCGCCCGATTTCAGGCATTAAGTCAAATTGAACAATTAGGTGCCACTAATATCATCGTGCGCAGCGTCAAACCGTTGGATAAGCCCAAGCAATCGAATCAACGTCAACTGCTATTGAGTTACGGTTTGAAGTTCGCTGACCTGGAGAAAATCGAGCAGATTCCCCATGTGCGTTCGATAACGCCCCTGCGTGAGTTTAGGCGAGACATCTGCTTTCAGAATCAAAAGCTATCAGGCCGGGTTGTGGCCGTCATGCCTGGATATCTGGAAGCGAACGGCCTCAAAATCGCTCAAGGGCGCTGGTTGACTCAACGCGATCATGAACTCATCGCCAACAATGCCGTGATCGGTTCGGAAACGGCTAGCCGATTATTTCCATTTCAAGACCCTATTGGTAAAGCTGTCACCGTCAACAATCTGTCTTTCGTCGTTGTTGGCGTGACGGAAAAGCGGGCTGCCTCAGCCGGGGTAGGCAGCAGCCTTTCCGCACAAGATTACAATCGCGATATTTACATACCGTTTGCCACCGATCAGGCACGCGTAGGCAAAATGCTCTTTCAAATGCGTGCCGGTTCGATTGAGTTTGAAATGCTGGAAATGAGTCAGGTGAGCCTGGCCATCGACCGTATCGAAAACGTGCGACGAACGGCCGAAGTCATTCAAGACCTGATGGATCGTTATCATCCCGATCAAGACGTTGCTGTCGTTATCCCATTGGACCTGATCGAAAAGGCCGAGCAAACCCAACGATTGTTTACGATGGTTTTAGGTGCTATCGCATCGATTTCGTTAATGGTCGGCGGCATCGGCATCATGAACATCATGCTAGCCACCGTTACCGAACGCACCAAAGAAATCGGCATCCGCAGGGCGTTAGGCGCCAAGCAAAGAGATATCATTTGGCAATTTCTGACGGAAACCATGGTGCTTTCAAGCGCGGGCGGCATCCTCGGTGTCGCTTTGGGAGTCGGCGGAGCCATAAGCGTGAACGAGTTCTTTCAATTTCCCACGATCCTTACAACCTGGTCGCTCACTTTGGCCTTTGCTGTGTCCTTAGTCCTCGGTTTGCTGTTTGGCATTTACCCTGCCATAAGGGCTGCCCACATGGATCCCATTGAAGCATTACGCCACGAATAAGCGGATCCTTTTCCCTGGAACCTTTGGTTTAAGTTCATCATCATACCAGTGTTTCGCATTCATAGTGAGGTTAAGATGATTCCTTTGTTGCGATGCATTTGCTGCATGCTCTGGCTGCTACCAAGCATGCTGACTGCCCAAACAACCAAGCCGAATCTCGTGATCATGATGACTGATGATCAACGCGCAGATGCGTTGAGCTGCGCCGGCAACACCGTTTTAAGCACCCCCAACCTGGACCGAATTGCGACCGAAGGCATCCGCTTTCGCAACATGTTCGTGACGAATGCTCTCTGTGCGCCAAGCCGCGCGACCTTGCTCACTGGTATGTATGCGCATCGCCATGGCGTTGTCGATAATATGAACCGTCAACTCAAACCCGACCAGCGAACGCTGGCCGAGGAATTACAGGATGCAGGGTATGAGGTGGCATTTTGCGGAAAATCGCACATGAAAGGTGCGTTGCGTGATCGCCCCTGGGATTATTACTTCGGCTATCAGGGCCAAGGTCAGTATTTACAGCCGCGCATTGCCGAGGGAGTTAAAGGTCAAGATGAAATCCATCAAGGATACATGGATGACATCGTAACCGCCAAGGCGATCGCTTGGCTGAAACAACCGCGTACCAAGCCTTTTTGTCTGTTCTTGTTTTTTAAGGCGCCGCACCGTTCCTGGGTCCGTGCTCCACGTCATCAAAATCTATTCGCGAATATTACAGTTCCAAAACCTGCCACCTTTGACGACGCAGGTGTTGGGAAGCCCAGAGCATTTCTGGAGGCCAAGAACAAAATCGGCATGTTTAAAGATGTCACCGATTATCAATCGTTTATGAAGGATTATTATTCGACCATCACCGCCGTAGATGAAAACGTTGGCCTTTTGCTCAATGCACTTACGGATCTCAAGCAGTTAGATCAAACAGCCATCTTGTTTACCTCGGACAACGGCTTTTTCCTAGGTGAATGGCAACGCTTCGACAAACGTTTCATGCACGAACCGTCTATTCGCGTGCCTTTGCTTATTCGATATCCCAAACTCGTCAAAGCTGGATCGCTCTCCGATCGTATGGCGTTGAACATCGACATCGCGCCGACGCTGATGGAACTGGCAGGCGCGAAAATTCCAGACTACATGCAAGGGTGCAGCCTCGTGCCATTGCTGAAGGAACCACATGCACCCTTTCGGAAAGATTGGCTCTATGCCTATTATGAATATCCAGACCCCTCGCATGAAGTTCGCAAGCAAAGAGGCGTTCGCACGGAACGATACAAGCTTATTCACTATTTCGATCCGCCTGAAGCATTTGAGTTGTACGATTTGGAAAAAGACCCGGAAGAACGATTCAATCTATACAGCAAACCCGAATGGGCTGAGTTGGAGATGCAACTCAAGCAACGTTTGGAAGCATTACGCAAGGAAATGGGTGAACAATAGCCAGCTGCAATGTAATTTGATTTTTTCGCAACGTCCCTTCAGTTGTTGGGATTGGGAGTTAATATGTCACCAAGCCGTGATCAAGCATTAAACCTAGTGAAGGCATACACGACCAATGTTGGCTTAATCAAACACATGTTGGCTGTTGAAATTGCCATGCGAGCTTACGCCAGGCAACTGCAGGAAGACGAGGAAAAATGGGGCATGGTTGGTTTGTTGCACGATTTTGATTACGAGCGCTGGCCTGACCCACCCGATCATCCTTTGCAAGGAGCGAAAATTCTGGCTGAACAAGGTTATCCAGAAGATGTCATCTATGCCATCAAAACGCATGCCGATTATTTGCCGGACTGCCCAAGGCTACGTCCGATTGAAAAAGCACTCTTTGCCTGTGATGAATTGTGCGGTTTTATCTCAGCCTGTGCCCTCGTTCGTCCAGAAGGCCTGCGAGGAATGACCGCCAGCAACGTACGTAAGAAAATGAAGAACAAAACGTTTGCGGCCAAGGTCAAGCGGGAAGACATCATTACAGGAGCAGCTGATTTCGGTGTTGATTTGGACACCCATATCCAATTTGTCATTGATGCGCTATTGCCGCATGCGGATGATCTGGGACTAACCAAAGGACTGGGATCGTAAGGCGTGTTATAAAATCGGGGGTGCAAGCAGATTGTTGATTGCATCCTCAATCTTGGTCCATGAAAATAGAGTTAGTTTGACCTTAGTCTAGAAAAATCAAAGAGCAAAGTATGCCTATTCAATTTCGCTGTGGCAATTGCAAACAACTCCTAGGCATCGCCCGACGCAAGGCAGGCGCGGTGGTTGCATGCCCGACTTGTGGTGGAAAAACCATCGTTCCAAGAACCCCAGAGAACGGCTCATCGTTAGAGCCCAATGAAGGCAAAAAAGGTCATGCTGCTGCCCCTAAGCCTGGTTCGTTTTCGTTGCTTGAACGCGTCGATGTCGAAAAATTGCTGAGCAATCCCATCAATCAGCCATCCGCACCAGCAGGCGGTGGCAAGGCGGCCATTGCTGATCCCTTAGAGATGAAAGCGCTGCCCGCTGCTTCGGCGACTGTTCAACCGAATGCCGCTAAGCCGGCTTCGATACCGTTGATTCCCATCGATGATGACGATGATGTGCCAATGGCCTTGTCCGAGTTGGCACAACCGCCAACGTTATTCCGTGTCACACCTGCACGAGCCATTTTCATGCTTTTCGTGTTTTTGCTCAGTGTGTCAGGTAGCTTTCTGCTAGGCATGTGGGTTGGATCATTAAAATAAGCGGCCACGATTTCATTACGAAACTGCCCTAAAGCAAAGGGATTCATGGATGGTCAAGGAGTTTCGATTCCTACCACAAGCACGGATCATACCTTGGACAACACCTGTGCATGGGTTGTTGGTGTTGCTGCTGCTTGTATTTCCCTTGCTGCTCCATTCAGCCTGGGCCGACTACGTTTATATGACCGATGGCTTTACGCTCTATGGTAAGGTTGAAAAAGAAGGCCGTTACATCGAAGATCCTAGCGGGATTGACATCTGGGTTCCCAATGCTGGTTACCTGGTTGACGACCAGGCGCGGCGCGTCTTCTTCAGCTACAAACTGGTCGCTGAAGCTCAGAAGGATCCTCCCAATCATAAGTCGGATTTAGAAACTTTTACGTTGAAGCAACCTTTCAATCCGTTTAAGCCATTGATTCCCAACGTCGTTTTCGAAAAAGCGGAGCCATGGCAAAAGAACGGTGAACGCAAACTGCAGCTTCGAACCCCCCTACCGTTAACCGTCGAGCAATTCGTTGTCAAAGTCTCACCACTCGCCGTCCGTACGCAAGCGCGCTTGCATCGCTGGTTCACAGGCATGTTGCCCAGCGAATTTCAACCGCAAGAATTGTTGGACATATTGCGCACCCATCCAGATGCACTGGGCAAGGAACCTGAAAGTGCCTCCTCCCGCATCAGGCTATTCCGTTTTTGCATGCAAGCGGGATGGTACGAAGAAGCTGAGGCAGAACGCTCAGCCCTGATAAAAAAATTCCCCGAGATGGAACCGGAGTTGGAAAGTCTGACCAAGGAATTACGCCGCCTTCAAGCTTTGCAGGCGGACCAGAACATTCAACGAGCGATACGGACAGGCCAGTTTGTTCGACTGCAACAATTGCTGCAAACGAGTAAGGAAGAAGGTGCTAGCGATGCCGTTCGCACCCGCATGCGTAATGCCAAAACCTTATGGCAAGACCTGAATGCACAATTGGAAGCTGCCCGTCGCCAATTGACACTCGTGCGCAAACGTGTTGCCCAACCCGGTCTTATTGCAGAATGGACGGAAGTGCTTGATGAAATTGAGAAAGGCCTCAACCTGGAAACGTGCCAGCGATTGGATGTGTTCACCACCCTATCCCACCAGGAAGACAAACGATCTGAACGCAAGCAACCCAGCGAATACAAACCCGAACAATTACTCGCCTTGGCGGTTTCGGGTTGGATCATGGGAGCCAAAGGTTCAGAACCCAACGTCGTATATGCCACTCGTTTGTGCAAAGCTCGCTCAATGGTCTTGCAATACCTGAAAGCCGAGAGCAAGGAACTTCGTGATAAACAACTTTATGAGTATCAGTTAAACAATCCCCTTCGCGTGGATGAAATGGCGCAGCTCATAGAACTGCTGCCACCACCGCTGGCCAACAAGGAACCAAGCCAGGAATTGACCAAAGAACATCAAACACCCATTACCAAGGAATGGCCCAAGGGCGTGACTTATCACGTTCAGCGCCCTCCCGAATATCACCAACATCGACCTTATCCTGTGCTGGTCGTGCTCCCTGACCCGGGATTAAGCGACTATGGCGATGCACTGCAATGCACTCGCGAGCATATCCAGCAACTTTGGGGACCTGCCGCTGGCGAGCATGGCTATTTGCTCGTTATCCCAGAATGGTTAGCTGCAAACCAAAAAACGTACCGAGGCACCTTGCGTGAACAGGAAGCCGTGCTCGAAGTCATTCGCGATGTGCGGCGCCGCTACTTCGTTGATGGCGAGCGCATCTGCCTGGCTGGCTTCCATCAAGCAGGCACCTTGGCTTACGATTTGGGGTTATCCTTTCCAGACCGCTTTGCTGCCGTTGCCATCATCTGCGGCAAACCCAGCAAATTGGCCAAAATGTTACGCACCAACGGACAGTATCTCCCCTTTTATCTTGTCGATGGAGAAAAGAACTTTGACAGCCCCAAAGAGAACAAGGGCATCATCGATTATTGGATCCAGCGCAGCTTCCCCAGCATTTTTGTCGAATACTATGGCCGAGGATTTGAACGCTATGAACAAGAAATTCCCCTAATCGTCGATTGGATGAGCCGTAAACAACGCTCGCGCGGTTTGCCTGAATTGGGTCGTGAGGACATGACCAAAACCAATCTCGGCGATGAAATCAAGAGTATTCGTACCAGCGATCAACGCTTTTATTGGATTACCAGCAGTGATTTGTCAGGGTCATTGAATCGCCCGGCCATGTTAACCGCCAAGCAGATCCGCGGCAATGAGTTTGTTATTCGAGCAGCAGGGTTTAAGCAATTAAGCGTTTGGCTGCATTCCAGCATGGTTGATTTCGAAATCCCTGTTGAAATTCGGCTCAATCCGGGATCGACGTACGGTCAGACGTATAAACAATTGGTACAGCCCAGTTTGAACGTGATGCTTGATGACTTCTATGAGCGCGGTGATCGCAAGAATTTGTATATGGGCCGGGTTGACTTCGACCTCCAGCGACGGTAAAGCACACTACCGAATCCGTTCATTGCTTCGCTTGATTCTTTGAATCCAATCTTAGTCTTCACGAACGGACTTTACAAAGCTGTTACATTCATTTCTCGTCGATCCCGTTAGAATGGGATCGTTGCTGCATGGTCAGCAAATCATCCATAGACACAGCGTGAAACACGCATGAAGTACCTTGTGTATTTTTTTGGGAAAGGAAGAACCATGAATCGTCGTAGTCTTTTTGTATTAGCGTGGTTGATCACAACCCCGATTTGGGTTTATTGCAGCGAACCCAAGATCATCACTAAAGAAACCACCAGCCGGATCGTCAGCGTGACGGTTTACCGCACGAACGCATTGATTACACGTGAAGTCGATGTTCCGGAGGGAATTGGCACTTTTGAATTGGAAATCAAAGGCTTGCCACACGCTGTTCAGCATGAATCGCTTTATTCGGAAGCTTTAAATGGCACGCGCATTCTGGCCACGCGTTCCCGAACCAGGGTCGTCGCTGAAGACACCCGCGAAGAAGTGCGCACATTGCAGAATAAACTGAAAGAACTGCAAGCCATCAGCGACCGCATGCAAAGCGAAATCACCACACTCGAGCAAAACATGCAAACCTTGACAAAGCTAGAAGCCTTCACGGCGGCCACCTTGCAGCAAATCACCGACAAAGGCTTGATGAACAGCGAAGCCACCATCAAATTAGCGGAGTTCATCATGAACACCCGCAAACAACGAGCAGCCGATGTCGTGACCTTGAAACAACAAAAAGCTACCAATCAAGAGCAGATCGATTTTACCCAACGGCAATTAAAAACGGTCTCAACGCGTGGAGGACGGACTGAAAATGATGCGATCATCGTTGTAGATAAAGTTGGCCAGGCTGCAACCAAAGTCCGTCTCAATTATTTGGTAACGAATGCCACTTGGAATCCTCAATACAAATTGCGTGCACAGAAAATGACAGAACCGGTGCAGTTGGAGTATTTGGCCGCTGTGGCACAAGACACGGGTGAAGATTGGAACAATGTTCAGCTCATCTTATCAACGGCACAACCGATGCTGAATGCTGCTCCCCCCTCCTTGAAAAAGCTGGAAGTGACCGTTGCTCCGGTCATCACGACAAGAGTTCCAGCACCTCAAACGGCAGGCCAGGCGGGTCCTGTCAACTACAAGCAACTTGAAATGCAATCCCAGCAATTACGCGGCAAAGCCCAGATGGAATACAATGCCAATCGAGCATGGGATGCGACAAAGTCGATTAACGACGCTGCAGCCCTGGAGCAATGGTGTGATATCGCCATGCTTCGCGACCAAGAGCCACAACGTTTGGAAGAGCAAGACGATCAAAGCACCAGCTTTAAAGAAGGCCCCACGGTTACGTACACGCTTGCTTCGCGTCTGAGCATTCCTTCACGACAAGACGAGCAAGTGTTGCAAATCACCCGGATTGATCTTGCTCCTGACTTTTACTACAAGGCAGTGCCTGTGCTGACTTCGCATGTCTATCGCCAGGCGAATCTCGTCAATAAAAGCGATTACGTTCTATTACCAGGCGAAGCAACGATGTATTTCGGAACAGACTTTGTCGGTCGCACCGCTTTGCCCCTCGTGGCCATCGGCGAGCAGTTCACGGCTGGTTTCGGTGTTGACCCCCAATTGCAAGTACAACGCCGCTTGATTGATAAATCCAAGACCATGCAGGGTGGCAACCAGGTTCAGCGTTTTGATTACCGCATACTTGTTAATAGCTACAAAGCCCAAGCGATTAAGCTGCAAGTTTGGGATCGCCTGCCTTATTCTGAAAACCAGAATGTTGCTGTCACTTTGGTGAATCAAACGCCAGACTTGAGTAAAGATCCTTTGTACCTGCGCGAAGAGCGCACCAAGAATCTCTTGCGCTGGGACGTCACGGTCGACCCCAATACCAACGGCGAAAAGGCGCTGGCGATCAACTATCAATTCAAAGTGGAATTGGATCGGCAAATGCAATTGAGTGCATTTACCACGAAGTAGCCAAACGGCCCCGTAAGCAAAACCTTACGTTATAATAGGAGCAGGTCCCTGACGCGCGGGTCAAGGACCTGCCTTCCATTCGGGTGAATTATGAACAAACGACGTGTGGTGGTTGTTGAAGATGATCCAGCCATTCGCCGAGGTGTTTGCGATGCCTTGACGTTGTCTGGCTACGAGTCAGTCCCCGCCGTCGATGGTGACGAAGGTTTAACCAAAGCCACCACGCCTGGAGTCGATTTAGTTCTTCTTGATTTGCAGTTGCCCAAACGGGATGGGCTTGATGTGCTTGTGGGCTTACGTGAGCAGAAGCCGACGATACCCGTCATAATTCTGACGGCACGAGGTACGGAAGATGATCGCGTCCGTGGCTTGCAATTGGGTGCGGATGATTATGTCGTAAAGCCGTTTTCAGCGCGTGAATTGCTAGCTAGGGTGGAAGCCGTGTTGCGGCGCAGTTTACATGCCAGCGATGAATTGCAAACCGCCAAATGGGGCAGGCTCACCATTGATTTTACGGTACGCAAGCTCATTCGCTCGAAACAATCCAGTGAGGATATGTCGGAAACCGAAGCCATTTTACTGCATTACTTGCTGTCCCAACGCCAACGGGTGGTGAGCCGAGAAGAATTGCTAAGCAGGCTTTGGGGCATGAACGGCAAAGACATTGAAACCCGTACCATCGACATGCATATTGCACGGTTGCGCGGCAAACTTCGTGAACTCTCAGGCCGCACAGAATCAGAAGCCATCATCACTGTCCGTGCACAAGGATACATGGCTGGCCCAGACTGGATCATTTCTGATAGTGAGGGAACCTCCTCATGAATCGAAAACTGAAAATCCGCGGCAAGGCCTGGCTTGGTTTCCTGGCCATCAGCTTGCTCGTCACCGGCGGACTCGCTTGGGCCACTTACATGGCTCTCGAAGTGGAACATGACCAGCGCACGAGCCGAGCTATCAATGAACGTAATCAAAAGTTGCGTCTGGCCCTTTGGCGGCTTGATAGCCGCGTTTTTCCGGTGCTGGCCCGTGAGGCCAATCGACCCTTCCAACATTACCGGGCCTTGTATTCCACTTCTCAAACATTAATACGCCAGGGCAAATCCTGGCGCGCGGGCGAAGCATTACAACCTTCCCCCTTGCTGAATGAACCTCTGCCCAAATGGGTGCTGCTTCATTTTCAGGTTTCAACACAAGCTGTACCGATCATGTGGGAATCGCCACAGGTTCTCAATGAAGTCGATATGGCCTGTCTGAATGCCAATCCCATTCTGACCACATGCGAAAATGTCACTGGCGAGCGCAAGCAAGTCTTTCAACGCTTGCAACAACGATTGAAAACCGATTTGCTTCAGACTTGGATGAACGCACAAATACCGCTATTGGCACTCGAGCCGCCAATTCAAACGGTTGTCGATAAACCCGTCACCCCCCAAGTGTCGAATAACGACCAGGTCAACGAGACGCCGCCGCAGCAATTTGTGCCTAGCCAACGCGGTTCCATGGACCAGGAATTCCAGAGCCGCTTTAATCAAAAAGCGCAGATCGAACAGCTCCAAGGCAATCGATCCAACTACAAACAATCCGCCAATGCGCTGAACCTGCACGACACCACCACGATTCGCATGGGAGTGATCCAACCCCTGTGGCTCCCGAACGAACAAACGACACAACCGGATACCTTGTTGATGACCAGGTTAGTACAATTAGGCTCAGAGTACTATTGCCAAGGGTTTGTCCTCGATTGGCCCGTATTAGCCAAGGAATTGGCTGAAAGTGTTCAAGACCTGTTTCCACAAGCTTCCCTTGCAGCCATACGCACTGAAATACCAGAACGTCCCGAACAAACGATGACGGCCTTGCCGTTGGAGTTGCTACCCAACGAACCTATTTCCACTCATGCGCAAGAAACATGGTCCCCCATGCGCATCAGTCTGCTTTTAGCCTGGTGTGCGGCTGGGCTGGCTTTGCTGGCCGTGGGCTTGGGCGGTTGGTCTTTGCTCGAACTTTCCGAACGCCGTATTCGGTTTATCTCAACCGTCACCCATGAATTACGAACCCCATTAACGACGCTGCGTTTATATTCCGACATGCTCACCAATGGCCTGATCAAGGATGAAGAAAAGAAGACCGAGTATTTATCGACTCTGCATCAAGAGGCTGAGCGCTTGCATCGTTTGATTGCCAACGTTCTCGATTATTCCCGACTCGAAAACCACTCGTTGAAACTGGAACGCAAATCCATGCCAGCACAACAGATTTGCGACCATATCATGCAAGCATGGAAAGACCGCTGTGAGCAAGCCGACAAACAATTAACCTTGGAAGCCGCGACAGAAGACTTACAAGCAATGGTTCATACCGATCCGGTTCTGGTCGAACAGATCCTCGGCAACTTGATCGACAATGCATGCAAATATAGCCAAAAGGCAGGCGACACACGCATTTGGCTGCGTGTCACTCAGGATCGCAACCAGGTTTACTTTCTGGTCGAAGACCACGGTCCGGGCATCCCCCTGGCCGAACAGAAAGCCATCTTTCAGCCATTTCAACGAGGCAAGACGGTGGATGTTACCTCCGCAGGTGTCGGTCTTGGGCTGGCCCTGGCTAGGCGTTGGGCACACCTCCTAGGGGGCCATTTGCATATCCTGACCAGCAAACATGGGTGCGGCGCTTGTTTTCAATTAGCAATACCAAAGTAAGCACCGATACCCTCCGTCAACTACAAAGCTTGACAACACAAAAGCAAAGACCTTCCGGTTGCCCGCAAGGTCTTATTGTGTTCATCACCGATCTCGATCAATTACTGCTCATTATCGCTGGGGCGGAGCTACTTCCCTTATCTGAGCACCATGCTTTTCACTCAAAATGAGCAAGGCAAAGCGCTGGATGGGTTTAAGCTCAGGAGTGCTCACCGAGGCATAATCAAAGCGGCCCCGCAAATCCGTATAGCCATCCTTGTAGAACTTGACTTCGCCGTCAGCGTAACGAGCGTACACTTTGACATATACTTTCGGCAATGATTGATTATTCGTTGTTGTCATCACGCGTAATTGCCCATAGTTCTCATTCATGACCACATTCATGGCGTTGGAGACATAGGGCAAACTCCGCGTTTTGCCTGCTGCTTGAATTTCTACCATGACATTGCGCTGTGTCAGATGAGTCGGCAAGGGAACATCTAATTTTTGTTTGCCACCTGGTAATTGAACGATTTGCGTTTCGTTCGGTTTGATGGATATGAACTGGCCAGTCGCTTGTTGCGTGAATGGATTGCGACTGAACAGCAATTCGACGTCCATTAAATAGTAGTTGATGCGCACTGATTCGAGATTCTGCCAGGTCATCTGAATGGTCTTGGCATCGATCGCAAAATCGAAACTCGGTTCCTTGGAAGCCAAATGAGTTTGCTGCTGATCGCGATCTTCAGGATTGGTTACCTTGCCGGCTTTGCCTTCGATTTCATCCAGTTGGCTCACAATGGCGGCAAAGGCGTTCCGCCAGCGATCAACCGGATGCTTCAAGTAGTTGGTCGCAATCGCTCGAGCCTTGGTGGGCAGATCATGATACATGTCCATATAGGCAGCACAGTAGTCATACTGAATGCGGGTGGTCAATTGGTTAGGATCGATCTTGGCAAACTCTTCGAAGGCCTCGGCAATACGATCCTGCAAGAGCAAGTAATAACAAACAGCCAGCCGATGCTGATCTTGCAGCGTGCTCTTGTAGCTCAGCAGCTTCAAGAAACTTTCGTATTGTTCATGAAATCGTTTGTTGACGATCTGTCGCCGTGCACCCAAAGCATGTGCACGCGCATTGACCAGGGGTTTGTATTCCAAGTGTTCATACAGATGCCGCTTTTCCAAATCCAGCTGCAGCAAGGGACTTTGAATGGGACCGCTGCATTCCTGAATGATTGTGTCGTTCATGGATAGGAATTGCTGAATCAGCGATGGTGCATTGTGATAGATGCTATAGGACCATAGCGTTGGGTTATACACATGCCTGCTGTCCAGATACTTCACAACCGTCTCAAAAAAGGCTCGATCGCGCATGCGGAACGCCATTTTGTCCAACTGAATCGTGTTGAGGTTTTCGCGTGTTAGCATCGCCAACACATCTTCATTCGAACCAAATTGAGAGACATAATCCCACGAAGTGGTATCCAGCTTGCTTGGCTTCGTCACGACTTTGAAAGTAAAAGGTTGTGTAAAAGCCATGAGCACTTCGTTTTTGGCCACGTGGACAGGGTAGTGCTGGAATGTACCGGCAAACGGAAAATAGAACAGGTAATCGATCGTCTTGGTGTGGTAGGGTTCTAAATCAAGTAAAACCGTTCGTGTGTATTGGCTTTGCTCAACGGGCAGCGCGCCGATGGGCAACTGCCATAATACCGCCAATTTTTGCCTAGTGGGCGAAGGATTCGTGACCACCACCTGACAGCCATAAACCGTCTGAATAACGAATTCGTCCGTTATGAATTTATCGAGCTGCTCGCCGTTCTCGACGCGATAGCGGTCGCCATGGCGATAGAAGTTTTGACTCACGAGGATCGTTGTTGGAGCCTGGCCTGCTTGCGTTGGGCGAACCTCCTCATGAAATGCAACCACGGGCGAAGCTGCGGTAAAGGTCATTCGCTGACCTTCGTATTTCACTTCATGTTTACCTGGTTCAAATGGCACATCCAGCACGGATAGGGCAAGCATCATTTCCGAAAAGCTGCCAGCAACCTCAGCCAAATGACGTGATAAAAATGGGTTTCGACCGTCATGCTTAACAAAATCCAGCCAGAATGGGTTCACCTTGATCAAATCAGCGATCTGCATCGCCAAGGGGACTTGGTAGTAGTGATTCTCTGCCCATTCCTGGGTAGCATCCAGGCGACGGTAAAGTTGCTGTAGTTGTCGACGAGCACGTTCATTGCTGTAGAAATAAGCGTCTTGCTGTGGAGCCTCTTTGAGCGCTTTATCCTCTGGCACGGTAGCTCCCGAACGCGTCTTCGATGCATCCCCTTTTTTGAGAGAATCGACTTCCTCTTTGCCCTTTTCCTTCATATCCTTCAGCCCAGATCCGCGACCTCCACCGCCAAGCCCCCCCGCACCGCCTGCGATACCAGAGGTTGGTGCTGTTGGAGCGTTCATTTGGACTTTGTTAGACTGTTCATCCCGTTTGTTTTTCCTTAATTCTTCCATCAATTCCGGCTTAGGCGCATGGACCGGCATGCCTAACCGTGTTTCGACATCCAAAAGGCTCCCTTGAACGGCGGTGTTAAACAACACTTGGAACCGCTCCAAATTGGGGGGTTGTAGCCGATAGAGATCATTCATGTAGCGTTCTGTCTTAGTCATTTCTCCGACAATCCGTTGTGCCAACAAGACACGCTCGACGGTATTGAGCCGATCAAACGCCCAAGGTTGAAGGAATTCGTTCAAATCCATCTCGAGCAACCACATATCCATGAACGTCTTGTGCTTCTTGTTCGCCAAATAGGGTTTGACTACGTTCTGGAAGAAGGGTGGATCCTTCTTGTAAATAAAGAAGTTCAATTCATGGCAGGCATACTTTGAATACAGGGAGTGCTTCTCTTCGGTCTTGAGTTTGGGCCAGCCAAGAATGAAATTGAATTCGACAAGTGTCGTGTTGTGCGACAACGTGTTATACAACCCATAAACTTTGGGCAGACTGTCGTACACTTCAAATCGACTGGACAGCACGTCGGCTATGACCAATGTCTGCTTAGGTCCAAGCACACTGATCTGCTTTTGCTGGGTAAAGTGGGCTTTGGGGTCTAATCCTTGTTTCATACGCTGGTCGATGATTTTGATGGACGTTTCGGGCAATACGATCGTCCTGGTCAGAGTGTGCAATGGATCAACCACGACCGCTTGGATCGTGGAGTGGTTTCCAAGATCCTTGCGTTTGATTTTGATCGTTCCATCTTTTTCGGGGATCAGATTCAGCAGTACGGCCGAGGAATCTGCCAGAAAATCCAAATTAGCAAAGTCGCCAGCCAAAATTGGCCCCGTTGGCCGGGTCGAGGTGCGGGGGGCTAGAGGGGCTTGTGGCTTGCCTGGTCCTTTGGGCTCGAAATCCGTGCCGCCGGTTACGGATTGTTCCGTGGTTTCGGTCGAACGAACGGCCCAAGGGTTCAGCAATAATGATGGGCGATCTAGCATATTCCCAGGGTACGTGGTTTGCAACTTGCGATCGAGCACGTATCGATATTCGTCGCCAATATCGCGACCCGTCAAATACATCGAAAGAGCCATCGAAGGGCGAAATGTATCCAGTTCCGCATCTCGTACTTTGCTGAGATTAGCAAATGCCGAAAATGCTGGCTTATACCTAGAAGCCAGCAAATGCACCCGCGTGAACGGCGAGGTTTCGCGGAGTGTGATGACCAGTTCTTCTTCATTGGCACTCATGTTGCTGATTCGCGGTGGTTTAAGTCCGGTTTGGCGAGCGAATCGAGCATGGCCTAACCAATGACCAGCCGAGTTTTCACCGGCTACCACGCGTATCCAAACGGTCTGATTGTCCTGCTTGAGCGTCAGTTGATAATCGCCTGGAGTCAATCCCGATATTTCCAAGGCGCCTTTGTTGATCGCTAGGGCAGCAAGGCGATCAGCATAATACACTGCGCCGCGCAGTTCGAAAAATGCGAACTCCGAACGCGTAATTTCTTGCGCTCGACCCAAATAGGGCAGTTGGATGGTCTCGCCAACACCCGCATGTACGATCTGTCGGTAGGTAAATTGATTTTTGGGCAAGCTCCAGGTGTGGGATACGGCATCGGCATTGGTTACCTTGATGTAATCAATATCGTTCAATTCACCCAGTAGAATTCTACCTTTGTCATCACTCTTCAAGGTAACGTCAATAGGTTCTCTGAAATCACGATGTTTAATGCTGAAATAAACAATCCGATCGACGCGTTCTTCGCCGGTCTTGCCTCGAAGCTCCAGCACATACGTGGTTCCATATTGAGCCAAGTGCATATCTTCGATCTTGTTCGACTTATCAATTTCATTGAGCGAAAAGGTTTCTTGCGCTGATAAGTCGATCTTCTTGTCTTGACTCAGGCTTTTTACTTTGGCATGCAGGGCCACAGTCAAGTGGGCCAGGCGAGGCGGTACCCGAAATTCGTGAGTTGTTTCACGATCTTCAAAAAGCTTGAAATCGCGTATTTCCGAAGTGGTCGCAATGCCGTCCTGGTCGATGGCTGTCAAAACAAGCCGTGCCTCTTCCAGCAATTTCAGCGAGATGGGTATCTGATTCAACATGAGGCCAGGTCGCAGAATGAGTTGGGCCATCCTTTGACTTAACAAGGATTCCCGATCAACGTAAAAGCCGGCTGCCAGTTGGTAGTTCTCGGCTTGGTGATTCAGATATTCCAGACAAGCAAAGTCCCCTTGCTGAATCACGATGGGTTGTCGAGAGGGGTTGGTGCTGAACGGAACCAATATGGAGCCATCTTTTTCAGCATGATATTCCTGGCCGCCGATCCATAAGGATGCATCCGTCACAAGTTGTCTTGCATCATTGATCACTTGTACCACGTGCCCCGCTGGCGTCAGAGAGACGAGCGGTCGCAAACTCCCTTTGCGAATAAGCGCCCGGCTGCTTTTGCCGCTGCCGATGAAATCAATGACGTAAACACCCGGTTTGGATAGTTCCGGGAAAGTGAATTGTCGGGGCATTCGACGAAGTGGCGGCTCGGCAAATTTCTCCGTTCTTTCCGCATTGGGAATGAGGCCATCCAGATTGATGTCGGTGTCTACTTCTTGTTTATGTTCCCGATAATAATTCGACGTGTTGATTTCATAAATCTTGATGATCAAGGTTGGCACGTTCTTCACAAGCAAATGCAATTGCACAGGCTCATTGGCTTTGAAATGAGTCTTGTTCGTCGAATCAAAGTCGATGTCGACTCGTTCTTTTAAGGAACGGAACACTTCCGGCGGTAATTGCGATGCCCATTGTTCCGCATCGCCTAAGCCGTTTTCAATTTTTGTTTCAGCGAATAAATGTCGCAGATAAACATCGTTGATGTAAGGTGTGAATTCTTGAGGCGAACTGGCGTTGACCAGAAAGTGTTTGAGATAATCGCGAACCAACGGTTCATCGAAACCAACGGGGGCCAGCTTCGTGAATTCTGTGAAGTTTGCATTCAGATCAACGGGATATTGGCGAGCTTGCAGCGATTCTAACATGCTTTTGGACATGTAGTGCTGTTGGCGGGGCAATTGCAAGTATTCCAAAAACAGCGATCGATCATAATTGCCCAAACTGCGATCCAACAACAAACGATGATACAAAACATGGGCTTTCAAGTTATTATGAACCGGCGCTAAGCGGCGAACAAAAGTGAGCATGCGATCAAGATAGGCTTTGAGTAGCTCAGGTTCATAACGCCAGTTTTCATCTGCGTTTGGTTGCAAGCGAAGTAAGATATTCTGAACAAAAACCGTTTGATTGAGCAAGTCGGGCCGTAAGCGCAACAGTTCTTCATGTTGAGCCAAGGTCAGTTTTCGATGTATGGCATATTGGCCAAAGGGTACCGCATGCTCCGCTTGCATATCAGCGGCGATCATTTGCGGCAAATTCGGCAGATCGGGAAGTTGGGCTTGCTGCAAAAGCTGCCTGCGACGTTCCCAGTTCAGGTTTTCTTTAGCCAACCAATCAAAAGACGACGGTTCAAAATTCTCGATAAATCGCCAACGTTGAAATGAGTTAGCTTTCAATGTTTCGCGAGCGATCAATTGTGGATTCAAGGATGTTGGCAAATTCGGAACATCACTGATCAAGCTACGTTCATGGTTGAAACTTAGCCCCAATCGATGTCGCAAATAGTCCAGAGTTCGTTGCTGATTTAAGGTATAGGTTAGTAAGGCGTAACGTGTTTGAATCTCATGCAATCGCTGGGTTTCTCCATGACGTTCCAGCCAAAGACGCGTCATTGGTTCAATCTTTGAAAATTGCTCTGTATTTAAATAATGCAAGCAATGAAAGTAGTAATAGTCTTCTGTGCCCGGGATCAACTGTTTCAGGCTTTCAGCTCGATCTTTAGCTAACGCAAAATCTTCGATAAAACCGATCTCATCGGCCACGCAGGGCAGTATGGAAATTAGCAACATCAGACTAACGATGGCCAATCGACGCATTGGAGACCTCGCGCAAAATTAGGATGATTCACACTTTTGACCGAATCCAGCGGCACAGCACTCCGGTTTTTCTGAAAATGTAGCGACCGTTTGGTTCGCTCCAAAGCCATAATGATAGACGAACGCCGTTGGAAAATCGATTTGCATCGAGTTACAAAAAGACAATAAACGTAAAACTCGCTTTTAAATCGTTTATGTACTTATTGATCTTAAACAGATAGGTCGCCCTGTAGTTGAGACGGTGAATGAATAGATGCAACAATGCCCTTGGATATTCGAGCCGAATTTTTGAACGGAGCTGAAATATCTGCCCAATACGGAATTATTACGACATTACTGTGGCAAAATCCTCAGCACAGCCTTCATTGCAATCGCTTGAAAGATAAAATGTACGTGGTTGTGAATGACATGCCGTTTGCAACTACATAAATGGAACGTTTTATGTACCCACTAAAACTCATTCTAATCGGTTGTAGCGAAACGACGCGACTTGAAATTCACCGTGAAGCTGCGAACCATGCAGCAACGGTCGATGCTGAGTTTCCAGACGCTCGTGCAGCAATGGGTCGGATACATCCTACGCCTGAACAAAAGCCGCTTTTTATCATCGAAGTGCGCCAAAGCGAAGACATCCTGGAAATCGAAAAAATCAATAATACGCTTATCGGCTGCCCTGTTTTAGCTCTCATTAACGTGAATAATAACTTTGACTTGGTATTTCAAGCCATGCGAGCTGGTGCATCGCAAGTCGTTCCATTGCCCATTCGCCCGCATGACCTTGAGAACGCAATGTCGAGATTGCTCCGGCAATTTGGCGTATTGGATAACGAAAGCAAATTAATCGCTGTTTGCGGAGTTAGCGGAGGAACCGGTGGAACCACACTGGCGATTAATCTGGCGTATGAGTTGGCGCACACGCAGCAACATTCGACCATCTTGCTTGAGCTGGGCCAACAAGTCGGCAAACTTGCCGTTTGTTTAGACCTTAAACCACGGTTTTCGACGCATGATTTACTCAACGATATATCGCGCATGGACCTGAATTTGATACGCGATTATCTGTATCCCTATGACGCACACTTACAGATTCTTGCAGGCCCCTATCTCACGAGTCAGGTGCAAACTTACCCAATAGCCGATGTCGTTCATATGCTAGAATACCTTCGGCGATTAGCGCACATTATTGTCGTGGACATCCCATTTGCGGTAGACGATACTTTTTATGCGGTCATGGCGGCTGCCGACGAGATTGTGCTAGTAACCGAACAGAAAGTCCCTTCACTCCATTCGCTCATCTTGGCAAGGCAAGGTCTGGAAGAAAAAGGGGTTATGGGACATCAGCATATCGTCGTCAATCGATATAACTCGGCATCGGAAATAAACCTGGATTATTTGCACAAACTGACTAACGTGGAAAAGATCTTCACCATACACAATGATTACTCCGCCATAAGCGAAGCAATCAACAAGGGCAGACCACTACGAGTCCATGATGCACATTGCACTGCTTTAAAAGATATCCATAACCTTGTTCAATACATTCTGAGTCCGCGTGAACCAGCCAGCGCCAAACCTCAAGAACACCACAAAGGCTTTTGGCATATGGCTAAGAAACTATTGCATTAAGTTGAAGCATTGCAGCAAGCACATCTGGTTTCGAAAGCAGTCCGATGGGGTATCGTTTCCCCACACCATCATTCAGCAAGCCAGCATCACTCGTTTACGAAACATATCAGGGGAGAAATGAATGCCAGCCGCGCGGATTTTCACGTCATAGTGAGAATTGATGCCTGCCATTTCAAAATGGCCAACGGCTTTGCCTTGCGAATCAATGCCTGTCTGTTTATAGATCATCAGCTCTTGGGTAACGATGGTATCTTGCTCCATTCCAACGATCTCTGAAACAGAAGTTACTTTGCGAAGCCCGCCGATTAATCGATCGACTTGGATGACGAGATTGATGGATGATGCTATTTGTTGACGCATGGCTTTCAAAGGTAGATCAAGACCGCTCATCATGATCATCATTTCCAATCGGCTCAATGCATCGCGGGGGCTGTTCGCATGCAAAGTCGTCATTGAGCCTTCATGACCCGTATTCATTGCTTGAAGCATATCCAGTGCTTCCGGACCTCGACATTCACCCACAATAATTCGATTAGGGCGCATACGCAGCGCATTCCGGACAAGATCACGAATGGTCACTTCGCCTTTGCCTTCAATGTTCGGCGGTCTGGATTCGAGCCGCCCGACGTGCACTTGCTGCAACTGCAATTCGGCTGCGTCTTCAATCGTTATGAGTCGCTCATGGGCTGGGATAAAACTGGAAAGGGCATTGAGCAGGGTCGTTTTACCGCTTCCCGTTCCTCCACTTACCAAGATGTTCAATTTTCCTTTCACGGCACCGTCGAGAAATTGAACGATTTCAGGCGTTAAGGCCTTCAAGGCAATCAAATCGGGGATCCGGAGGGGGCGAACGCCAAACCTGCGGATACTCACCATGGGCCCAACCAACGACAGGGGCGGTATGATGGCATTGAAACGTGACCCATCGGGCATGCGTGCATCAACCATCGGTGATGACTCATTCACCCGACGCCCGACACGTGCGACAATCCGTTGGATGATTTCTATCAGCTGATCGTCATTTCGAAACGTAACGCCGCTTGGCTCGAGAATACCACGCCTTTCGACATATACTTGCTTGGCCCCATTGACCAGAATATCGCCAATGGTCGGATCGCGAAGCAGTTTCTCGAGGGGACCAAAACCAAGGATATCATCCAATAAATCATCGATGAGTTCTTTGCGCTGGGCAAAGGTAAGCGGCTGATGGGCATGGGTATCAATCAATTGTTCCAGGGCAAATCGGATTTCCGTACGTCTTTGCTCTTCTGGAAATCGATTGATTTCTTCGGGCTTGATATTATTGACAAACACATTGTGTATCGTTCGCTTCAAGTCCTCTAAAGTTTGGTCCGTTGCTGAAACCGGCACAACGCCACTCGCAACGTTTGCAGGGCTGGATGCACTCCCGATGGGTTCAGCAGCAGCGATGTTTCCACTCGGCTCCGGCTCCGCTGCTATTTCCTTCTCGGTCTGCTGATTGACCGCTTCTTTCGCCTTTTTCTTTTGTTCTTCTAGTTCTTTGATGAAATCATTAAGTTCCATATCCGCACCTATACTTCACGCAAAAAAACCCTTGGCATTGGAATTAATTGAAAGCCGAATACGTCTTGGCTTCCTATTGGTTTTATTACGACCACACACAAGCAGCAATCTGATTCAACTTCGAATCACTTTCAACCGTTTGGCCTAACGTTGCTGCAAGATTGCCAATTATCTGAATTCTCTGCATTTTTGGGCCAATGGTCGTGCTCGACAACAACCCACGCGATTGCTCGTCTAGACAATAGTTGTTTAAACAATTAAAATATGGTGATGCTGTAATACTGCTTTCCTGGAATAAACGCCGCATGCACTTTGATTCCATTGCCCAAAAGGCTTTTATCAATCTGTGGCGAACCTACGATCGGTTACGCCAGTTAGAAGCGCGACTGTTCGACCGTTTCGAACTTACCGCACAGCAATACAACGTTTTAAGGATACTCAATGCCAAATATCCAGACCCCGTCCCCACTCTCCATCTCGCTGAACGTTTGATCTCGGCTGCACCCGATATCACGCGCATCGTTGATAAACTCGAAAAGCAAGGGCTGATCAGTAGAACTCGCACGCAGCATGATCGCCGTTCCGTTTTGATTCATATTACAAAGGCTGGCCGAGCTAAACTGAGCCAGATTCAACGCCCTCTGCGGCAATGTCATGAACAACAACTAGGACATCTAACCAAAAAACAACTTGTACAATTAACCAACCTGTTACGCCGAGCGCGACAACCCCATGAGAACGCAACCAGTCCATGGCGTGTTGAAAGGAGCGACGATAGATGACTCCATCCATTCCCAGCAACACCGAAGTCGTGGTCATCGGTGGCGGACCTGCGGGTTCCACAGCTGCTACCCTCATTGCTGAGCAGGGTCGCCGGGTAACTCTTTTTGAGCGTGAGCATTTTCCGCGTTTCCATATCGGCGAATCGTTGATTCCCGAAACGTATTGGGTCTTACAACGCTTAAAATTGATTGAACCCCTGAAACATGGACATTTCGTTAAGAAGTATTCCGTGCAATTCATCACCGAACATGGCAAGCTTTCCGAACCTTTTTACTTCTGGGATCACAAGCCTTATGAATCATCACAAACCTGGCAAGTACGTCGTGATGAGTTTGACACCATCTTGCTTAACAATGCGCGGCAAAAGGGGGCGGATGTGCATGAAGGCGTGCGTGTGCTCAATGTGATCTTTGATGGCAATAAGGCAAAGGGCGTTCGCATCAAGACCACTAATGGTCAAGAAAAGGATGTCATGTGCCAAGTGGTAGTCGATGCTAGCGGCATGAGCACCGTCCTCATGGATCGTTTGCAATTACGACAATGGGACCCGGATTTAAAAAAGGCAGCCGTTTGGACCTATTGGAAGGGCGCCAAGCGCGACCAAGGCCGCGACGAAGGAGCAACCCTCGTGATTCAAACCGAGGGTAAGCGCGGCTGGTTCTGGTACATCCCGCTGCACGATGATGTCGTCAGTGTCGGCGTGGTCAGTTCAGAGCAAGATTTGTTCAAAGAACAAGGCAGCAAAGATCTCGAGAAGATCTACTTTGACCAAGTTGCCAAATGCCCAGGGCTTCAGCCGCGCTTGCAAGGTGCCACGCGTTGCGACATTTTTCGGGCACAAAAAGAGTATTCTTATCGAGCACGCCAAATCGCGGGCGATGGCTGGGTCTTGGTTGGTGACGCATTAGGTTTTCTCGATCCGCTCTACTCCTCTGGCGTCTTGCTGGCTTTGGTTTCTGGTGCGAAAGCAGCAGATGCTGTCGTGGAGGGATTAAGCAAGCACGATGTCTCAGCCCGACAACTGGGCTGCTGGTCGGAGGAGTACATCAAGGGCATGAACCGCATGCGACGTCTGGTATGTGAATTTTACAATGGCTTTAGCTTTGGCCAGTTCATCAGACGTCATCCACACCTGAAAGGCTATATCACCGACATGCTGATCGGTGATCTTTACAAGGATGAACTAGACCAATTATGGCCGCTCATGGATGCCATGCGTGCTGAACTAAGTTCAGAACAAGCGACGATGCTTGAATCCGCCACGGCCTAACTCTCAACATTGATCAGACTTGCTGCACCAATCGTGCGGTAAATAGGTAATCGATCCATAGGGAAGTCAACTTCTCGGCGGTGCTGTTCTGCCGCAACCGGGCGTGCAGATGCTCAAAATCAACTTGCCTCAGAAATTGATCCTGGTTGAAGCAACTAAAGACGAAACTTTCCTTGCCGGTTTCGGGATCTACATGCCGTTGCATGCATTGGGCGCAGATTTCTTTCATCATACACTGCATGGGTGAATTGATTGAACCAATAGCAACGGGCCTTTTTTTGAAGTGCCCTGCCAATGGCCCATCGAGGGATTGGCGCACGGCATTCATCATGCGATCCGAGCCGATGGCAATAATCCGATCCGCCTCGTCGAGAGGTACAGGCATGGGGCCAAGTTTACCCGTGCCGTAGGCCGCCATGGCCTCGACGATATTGCCGACAAAAGCCTTGTCTTGTGGCCGCCTGGCTTCGATAGCTGGCGCAACATCGGTACTCCAAACGACGACATCACACGCCTTCTCGATTTCGTGCCGTTTAAACAAGTCGTTTGGCTTCTTGTAACCTGCAAAATAGATCACACGGTTGTGCTTTTCCTTGAGGGCCAGAGCAATTGAAAACAACACGGCATTGCCCAACCCCCCGCCAGCCAGCACAACCGTTTCATTCTCCGGTATTTCCGTGGGTGTACCTGTCGGTCCCATCAGAACCACCCGCTCATTGGGTTCGAGCAATGCACAAAGCCGACTGCTTCCACCCATTTCCAACACAATGATGGAGATCAAACCTTGTCGCTGATCCACCCAAGCTCCCGTTAAGGCAATTCCTTCCATCGTCAAACGAAAGCCCTGTACTTCCTCTGCCCGCGTTTCATAATTTTGCAGCCGATAAAACTGGCCAGGTCGAAAGTGCCGCGCAGCCAAGGGAGCCTTAATGATGACCTCGACAATTTGGTGTGTTAACCGAAAGGCATCGACCACTTCAGCAACCAGCTGTTGGTCCAATTGCTCAACAAAAAGCACCCACTGACGCTCTCGCTCTGGTTGCAGTTCTTGCTGCAGCTTATTCAATTCATGCTTGAACAGGTCCGCGATGAACGGGTATCCATGCTTGGCCGATGCCATGGCTTTGACAACATTACCCGCATACTTGGCATGCGCATCCCCAAAAAAGCTGATGTATTTATGGTCGTGCTGGTAGGATGTCAGGAAGGCTTCTTGCTTTTCGGGATCGACCGGCACTAATTTCCGTAAGGAGCCTTCCTGCTCTGCCAGTACATGGGCTTGATAAAACTCGCCGTCCGCATCCAATTGAAAGGTTCCTGGATATTCCTTTTCGTAGACGGTATTTGGATGGGTGCCGGCGGCGATCAGCACCGTTCGTGCGGGCAATTCGAAAAATTTACCCGAATTCTTCCATTTCCCTTGAATGTTGTCTTGGTGCTCACAGCGTAAGGCACGTACAGCTCCACATTCATCGGCCAGACATTCAACCGGGCTAAGACATTCGGCAAAAAGGATGCCTTCCTCGAGTGCTTTGATGACTTCCTCGTGATTGAGTCGATAAGCCGGCGAATCTTGTAGACGTTTGCGATAGGCAATGGTGACGCCTCCCCAAGCACGGATCAGGCGATTAAAATCGGGCGCCCGACCTGCCGTGGCCGCAGCCGAACGTTCCGTTCGGATTGCCCTCCCATGCTTGAGCCAACGCTGTAGCTTGGCCCATTCTTCGTTGTCCATGCGTTCACGAATGGCCGATTCGCCTATTTTTTCAACCAGTCTTTCGAAACGATCCAACGTCTTTTCGCACTGCACGACATAATACGCCTGCAATTCCGTCGCCGTGTCGATCGCCGTTAAGCCGCCTCCAATCACGACGGCTGGCAAATCGACTTGCAAGTTGCCCAGGCTGTCATTGCGATAGATACCTGTGGCCTGCAATCCCATGAGAAAGTCGGAGGCCAGCCGAACTCCGCGCAGCAAATTATTCTTCATGGGAACGAGTGTTGGCCGCCCTGCCCCAGCACAAATGGCGATATGATGAAATCCCAATTGCCAGGCGTCGTCAATGGTGATGGTCCCACCAAAACGAACACCATCATATAGACCAAACTTTTTCCTGCGCATCAGCAGCAAATAATTGATATCGAGAAAGTTCTTATCCCAGCGAACAGTAATGCCATACTCGGATACCCCCCCAAAGCCAAGTATGGTCCGTTGATCCAAAGGCCCCACGATATCCTTAATATCTTTGATCGGTTGTGGCACACGCCGTTTAGCCCCACGCATGCGCAAAGACAATGGTTCAATTTTCAGTCCATCGATGCCAATCACGCCGAAACCTTCATTCAGTAGGTGATGCGCAAGGGTGTAACCCGCCGGCCCCATCCCAACGACGAGCACATTCTTACCGTTGTATGCTAACGGGTATGGCCGCTTTGCATTGATGGGGTTCCACCGCGAAAGCAATGCATAGATTTCAAAACCATAAGGCAGGTTCAGCACATCGGTCAGGATGCTGGTCTCGATTTGAGGGATGTTAACAGGCGTTTGTTTTTGATAAATGCACGACTTCATGCAATCGTTGCAGATACGGTGCCCTGTCCCTGCACACAGCGGGTTGTCAATCATGATCATGGCCAAGGCGCCGATACCATAGCCCTCGCGTTTGAGCAGATGGGCCTCGGAAATCTTCTCGTCAAGTGGACATCCCGTTAACGGAATTCCCAAGGGATTGGGTTGAAATTCGTTTTCGCCTTTCGTGAACCCTCGGGAGCATGAGTCCTTTTCACGAGGATGACAAATGATGCAATAGTGCATTTCCCGGAGTGCTTCCCGAGGGGTCATGCGCGCGTCGGTCAGATTGAATCCGTCGCGGTTACGCCGCGTTTCCGTTGGGCCTTCAAAAATGATGGGCAAGGATTGCAGAAAACGGCGGGGAACCAGGTCGTCAAAGTCCATTTTTTCAGGAATCACAAAGGAAGTGAATCCTTGCCTGCGTCCTTTTAGTTTTGGATGAAATGCCAATGCTCTCATCCATTCAGTCACGGCCTGCAAAGCTTGTTCATTCCATGCGCGTTTGCCATCCGTTTCACCTTTCGCCCCAGACATCATTAAGCGGGAAACCACTTCCGCCATTTCCCTTTCTGGATCTGTGGTAAAGACCCCTGGCTCAAGCAGTTCAGCCACAACCTCTCGATAGCGAAACTCCAATTCCTCAACATTCATGGCTTCGATTTCCTCTGACGTTGGATGCTTTTTCAGTATCCGTCGATCAAGGAATTCGCGTTTGACTTTGAAGACGACACCATCTTGTTTCGAGCGGCTATTCATGGCCGCGACAGCTTCTTCAATATGAAAGAGCCTGCCGACAAAATGATCAATATGTTTGGCCAAGGCAATCAACGTTTCACTGAACTCAGGCGAATGCGGTATGGGTTGTGGTCGATTGCGAAGCTCGATCAACTTGTTAACCAAGTCGGGATCAGACTTTTGTAATTCATCGCGAAAACACTGATCGAGATCCATGAGCCGACGCACGCGGTTCAAATCTGCAAATCGAAACCCTGGATAACCCAGAACAAAATTCCAACTGGTTGCCGTGCTGCGCGAAGTTGATGGTAAATGCATGAAATTCATGGAGTGCTTCTCTTCATTCAGTGACCATTACCTATCCCAATTAGCTCAGCCTATTCTAGTAACTTCTTTCCATAGTCTGGCTCAGTATTCGCTCGTGTATTACAAACATGTGTTGTATGCAAGATAATACGTTTTCCTCAGATTATTTAACATCATTTACTGTTGCTGCACTTAGACCAAATGTCGTTTGGAATCCGCGCTCTCAGGCAGCGAAATCCGCTTGTGAGATATTGCCTCACTGCAAACAAAGGAATGGCCAAACCGGGTTCATTTCAATCACAATGGAGAAGCGAAAAAGCCAGATCGTGCTGATCTGGCTGATCGTCCCAGCAAGCCATGGGAGCTTCGTCTGTAATCAAATAACAACGAAACGAAATGCCAACGGTGTGGCATTTTGGTGAATGGATCATTGCACGATGGACGTAGCTGAGCTTACACGCGAAGAACACTAAAGTTCAACTACGGGCATTTGCGGAATGTTTGCCTTGGCTGCCTCAATGCCTGCGTTAATTTTATCAGCCAGTTCACGGTATGCAGCAGCAACCGGCGTATCAGGATGGCACATGACCATAGGCTTGCCAGAGTCGCCACAGGACGCGATGCGTGGATCGATCTGGATTTCAGCCAAAAAAGGAACGCCCAGTTCAGCGGCACATTTGCGTCCGCCGCCATGTCGAAAGATCTCGTAGCGTTTGCCGTCATCGCCAACAAAATAGCTCATATTCTCAACAATACCGAGCACGGGGACATTGACTTGTTGAAACATTTTGAGCCCGCGCCGTGCGTCTAACAGGCTGACATCCTGTGGGGTTGTGACGATCACTGCACCGGTTAACGGCGCATGCTGACACAAAGTCAATTGTGCGTCGCCTGTTCCCGGTGGAAGGTCAATCACCAGATAATCTAGCTGCCCCCAATCGAGAGCCATGAGGAACTGGCGCAGATATTTATCCACCATTGGACCACGCCAAATCACCGCTTGCTCCGGAGTGACCAAAAATCCCATGGACATGATCCGCAAGCCGAATTTTTCGATCGGAAACTGAGTCGATTGTGGATCAATCCCCTCCAACCCAAGCATCATCGGCACGCTCGGTCCGTAGATATCGGCATCCAATAGACCCACTCGATGGCCCATGCCCTGCAAGGCCATCGCCAGGTTGACCGCCACCGTAGACTTGCCTACTCCACCTTTTCCGCTAGCGACAGCGACGACATTTTTTACACCCGTTAATTGAATCTTGGGCGGCAAACCAGCGGGGCCACCGTGTGGTGCATGCGACATGTCTACTCCTGCGAGGTTGAAGGCTTAATCCATTCACACAATGAACGTAATTGTTCGAACGTCCAAATGCCCGCGTCGTGCCCATCGTTCCAAACGATTTTATAGGCATAATAACCAACGGGTGTCATGGCAACGGGCCGAAGCGGACCAGCGGAAATGTCTTTCATGTCGATGACGCGAAAAGGATTTGGCGGTTGCAAGCGTTCTTCACGGCAACCGGCACACGGGCAGTTATCCCGCAAATGGCGCCAAGTGATCACACCGACTTTGCCATCATTCCACTCGATGCGGATGCGATCGTCGCCATCTTTTTGGATCGCTGTTGGCTGAAGCATGTTCGAATAATCATTCCAAACGCAACAAATGAAATCACAAAGCAAATTGTAGCCCTGTTGAGACAAGAGGCCATTGCTCGATTGTTTGCATGGAGGCAAACTACCGAAAAAATCAAAGGGTTTTTAGATACTCAATAATGGCCCAGCGTTCCTCAGCGGCCAGGTTATCGCCAAAAGTGTGCCCGCCGTTGCCGCGTCCTGGCTGGGTCGTGTCATAGATCTTTCGCTTTTCAATAGACGGCAACTGGGGATCTACGGTGCCTGTCCACTCTTGAAAGCGCCATCCTAGGCGGACGCTGTCGTAATCCGCTTCATTTGTCCGAAACGATCGTGTATAGGCCTTGGGGCGTGCCTGTGAGTTTAAAACATGATAAACCGTCGGGACCGACCCATTGTGCAAATAGGGTGCTGACGCCCATATCCCATCGAGTGGCGGAGCTTGATAACCCCGCGTCAATTGATACTTCAATGGCTGGCCTTGCTCATTGGTTTCCTGGCCAAACCATGTCGAGAGATAATGATCTCGGGCACGCTCAGTGATGGCCATTGCACGAACTGGATCGGTGCCGATCTCGTCCAACTTCACAATCTTATTCGGATACTGTCCGTCTGGACCATAAGTACCATGACAACTCGAACAGTGGTGATTGAACAGTATTTTGCCTTGTGCAGCCTTGTTTGTATCGACAGGAAAAGGATACTTCGGCGGCTCAATGGTCTTAATGTAGGCCAGAACATCCATAAAATCTGGCTCCATCGCCTGGATGCTATCTCGGGTCGCTAATGGCCCAAGCGTAAATTGCATGATTGAGCGCACGGACGTTGTTGGCGTGCTCCCATCGTAATACATCGTCTTTTTCTTTTTCATGTGCCACCAGGGAGGCACATCCTCGCACAAGTTGTCTTTGAGACCTAAATCCAATGGTTTAGTGCGCAAGGTAAGATCGGGGTTACGAATGGAAAAAAGGAAAATCGCCATGGCTGCAGCTTCATTCGTTCCCCGTACATTGGTGAAGGCAAACAATGCCTTGCGCTGCTTACCGCCAAAGCCATAAAGGTCATCAAATAAGGCTTCAATCTCTAAACTGGCATTGCCCAAACCAATATAGCTTTTGCCGAGCAACGAACTGCCGTGACAAATCATGCAGTCGTTGGTCACTCCGGGTCGACCTATCAAGGTTTTGGTTTCCCGCAACCCCATTGGTAACCCCTGATTGGAATAGGGAGCTGGATGCAAACCATAGCGCTCCCTGAATAATTGTTCAAACGCTTCTGGTTTTTCCCTATACCCCCATTGTTTCCAGGCTTGATCGACGGTATCGCGACTCCACAAAGCAGAGTTGAAAGCTCGAGTGGTGAGCAGTGTATATCCTTTTTGAGCGTCTGGTAATGGTTTGACTGGATTCGCATACACCACAAGCGAGCATAGGCTCAAGCTCATCAGTAGCCAGACCAATGGATGTTTCTTCATCTTCAGAAACTCCTGTCACCCAGTGCTTAACGACTTCAATATGGATAGAAACGTAGATCTCGGAACTTCCATATGGGACAGTTCTGTTGGCAAAGATCAGCCTATCCCTTTATCATATCCACGATCGGTTGCTTCTACTACGAGTTACCCTTGTGAATGAGTTCCATGATTCGCTATCACCATATACCATCCTTTGAATCTTTTCGCTCGTTGGCGAAAGATGCAACCATCGTGCCGGTTTACAGGCAACTAACCGGTGATACATTGACCCCAGTAACAGCTTTTGGCCTATTACGTGGATCCTCCAGCCGCTTTTTGTTTGAAAGCGTGGTTGGCGGCGAACGCATCGGCCGTTATAGTTTTGTAGGCTCAAACCCATTCTTACGCATTCAAGCCTGGGGTCATCAGGTGACAGTCAGCACCGACCAGGAATTCGTATTCGAAGGTCAAGGTGATCCCTTTCTAGTGCTAGCAGAGCAGCTCAGGCAATTTCGAGCGGCCCATCTCATGGGCCTGCCCAGGTTCAGCGGTGGTGCTGTTGGTTGTGCCGGTTACGACTGTATTCGCTATACCGAAAAGCTGCCCAACGCGCCGCACGATGATCGCAAGCTGCCTGATTTTTCCTTTGCCCTTTACGACCGTATGGTCATCTTCGATCATTTGTTCAAAACCGTTTCAGTGGTTGCCAATGTACGTATCGATGCTCATGCATCCCTTGAACAAGCTTATCAATATGGTTGCGATGCCGTCGATGAGTGGGTTGAGCGGTTGCAACCGACGGTTTCGCCTTGGCCGTTGCAAGACGTTCCACCACAACTTGTGCGTTCAACGCCCTCACCTCGGGTTTGGAAATCGAATGTCACTCAGCAGGAATTCGAACAATCGGTTGCCAAGGCGAAAGACTACATCCGTGCGGGGGATGTCTTCCAAGTGGTACTCAGCCAACGCCTGGAGACAACGACTCAGGCTGATCCGTTCGACATTTATCGTGCCCTGCGGATCGTCAACCCTAGTCCGTTCATGTTCTTCTTGGAAGACAGCCCCTTGCTGCTAATCGGCAGTTCGCCGGAAATCATGGTGCGTGTGGAAGGCAACACTGTGACGACAAGGCCTTTAGCAGGGACCCGCCGCCGTGGGCAAACGGATACCGAGGATCAGGAGTTGGCAGCCGAATTGCTGGCCGATCCCAAAGAGCTTGCTGAACACATCATGCTTGTGGATCTCGGCAGAAATGACGTTGGCCGCATCGCGGAACTAGCGAGTGTTCGTCTAACCGAACTCATGGTCGTTGAAAAATACTCCCATGTCATGCACTTATCGAGCACTGTGCAGGGACAGTTACGCAATCAAGCACATGCACTGGATGCCTTGCGATCTTGCCTGCCAGCGGGAACGCTATCCGGTGCACCCAAAGTGCGGGCGATGGAAATCATCGATGAGTTGGAACCCTGCCGGCGTGGCCCCTATGGGGGAGCCATTGGGTATATTGATTTCACTGGCAACATGGACACGTGCATTGCCCTGCGTACCCTGGTCATGATGGGTCAGAAGGCTTACATTCAAGCGGGTGCTGGTATCGTTTATGACAGTCAGCCAGAAGAGGAATACCAAGAAACATTGAACAAAGCGAAAGTGTTGCTACAAGCGATCGATTTGGCTGAACATTGCTTTAACCTGAGCCGTTAATTCGCTAGTCGGCCTGGTGGACGTACGCCCTTGCCTTTTAGCTTGGTCAAGCTATTGCCCAAATCCGCATGTGCTTGATCGATCCACTTTTGCATTCGTTGCAGGATTTCAGGATTTTGCTCAGCGACATCGTTTGTTTCGCCCAAGTCCGAATCTAAATGGAAAAGCATCGTCCTGGCTAGCTTCACCTGGCGATAACCTGCTGGTTGGCCATTCTTGCCCGGGGTTCGGTTTTCAAGCATGCGGCACTCATGAGGCAAAATCAACTTCCATGGACCGCTGCGTAATGCTTGCAGTTCATTGTCACCGTAATAGAAGTAGTAAACTTCGTGGGGACAGCGAGCCCCCTTTGCCCCGACAAACAAAGGCCAAGCGTCCTTGCCGTCAATCGGCAGCTTTGGCAAGTCTGCCCCGAGCAATTTGGCTAAAGTTGGAAACACATCGATCGTCATGCAAGGTTCCGATTGCACAGCGCCTGCTGGAATGTGCCCTGGCCAACGTGCAATGCAAGGCACGCGTACGCCACCTTCCCAAACACTGCCTTTGCCCTCGCGCAACGGTCCTTTAGTGCCTCCGTGATTGCCGTAACTAAGCCAAGGACCATTATCGCTGGTAAAAATCACGAGTGTGTTTTGCTCGAGCTTATATTGCTTCAGTGCCTGCATGATTTGGCCAACACTCCAATCGATTTCCTCAATGACATCTCCATAAAGCCCCTGCTGCGACTTACCTTTGAATCGATCCGAAACAAACAAGGGCACGTGCGGCATGGTATGCGCAACGTAAAGAAAGAATGGATGATCGTGGTTGTCATGGATAAAACGCATCGCTCGTTCAGTGTATTTGGTCGTCAATTGCCGTTGATCTTCGGGTGTGACATCGGCCACAATGACGCGATTTTGCTCGATCAATGGCAAGGGAGGGTACTTCACTTTATCAGGATGATGCGGCCACATATCGTTGGAATAAGGCAAGCCGAGATAGACGTCAAACCCATGACGCGTCGGCAGAAAACGATCATGATGGCCAAGATGCCACTTGCCAATGGCAGCCGTTTTATATCCTTGCGACTGAAACAACTCACCAAGGGTGGTTTCTTCATCAGCTATCCCGTGTTGCGCACTTGGACCTAAAGCCCCATGAATGCCAATCCGATTGGCATAACATCCAGTCAACAGTGAAGCACGTGAAGCCGAGCAAACCGGTTGTGATACATAAAAACTCGTGAATCGTATCCCGTTGTTGGCAAGCTCATCCAAATGCGGCGTAGCCCAACCCTTGGCACCGTAACAACCCAAATCAGTGTATCCAAGGTCATCCGCGAAAATGATGACAACATTAGGCGGCTTTTGCTCAGCGGCTCCAACGAGCGAACTACACCAAAGCCAGCCTAGCACCAAGCCTATGATTCGCATCACCAGCTACCTTGATTGGTCACAACACCACTGATTACTTGATGATTTTGTTGAGGTCAACCACTTCACCATCCCGATATCCAATCATGGCTCGAACGAGCTGTTTCCACTGTTTGGCATCCACCGCATTCATTTTCAAGCTACGTACAGAGCCATCCACAAAGCCCACCAGGCAAACCTTCCATTCAGAATCGACGCCCATTAATTTGAATGGCGTTGTGTCATCTTCAATAGTGGAATCAATGACCATATCCTCTGGCTTCGTCCATATGACGGGTGTATGCGCTTCAGCAACGGCAATCGTATTCGAGGTACCATCAGCCACTGATATTCTGCCCAACGTTTGCTTTTCCTTTAAATCAAACTTAAAGATTGGTATGTACTTCCCCTTATAGTCTTTATGATTGACAAATACTTGATAATGCGTCTTCCCGTCAACGTTGGCTGGTTTTCCAGGCATCTGGTAGATTTTGGGCATCTTCGTGATCAGGGTTTGATTGTGTTCACTATCCCAAGGCTCATCCAGGCGAAATTGTTTGTACAGAGAATCTTGTTCCAAATAGGGCAAAATGGCAACACGCCAGCTCAAAAGTGGCTTACGATCCTTTTCCGGAGCTTTAGGGTTCGTAATCGCATATGAGCACAAGTAACCGTAATCCGAATGGTAATTATGCATTGCAAGCATAATCTGCCTCAAGTTATTCAAACCGACGACAACATCACGTCCTGAGCGATCATCCGCCCAAATGCTTGCTGTCAGGGAAAAGAGCGCGATCGTTGTTAGTCGCGTAGCGCCATGAAGTGAGAAGTACATGTTTGATCTCGCTTTCGTTTTGAATTGACTTCGCTTGATCAGGCTGTGTAGAAATTAACCTCGCAGCTTACCCAATGCAAGCGCTCGACTGTCAGGTATTATGTAATTTGGGTCCTACGTCATATCCATCATAAGCCCATTCGAATTCTCATTGACCAAAGTTGGTGTAACGTCTAAGCTGGAGGGTGGATTATTTTATCATGGCTTCAAAGGACTGAGTTATTTGGGTCAATAACTTGCATTTTTCCTTTGAAGCCGAGGTTCATTCACGGTCGATTGACCGGGGAGATGTATCATGAATCGATTGCATGTTCGACCCGACAGACATGGGTTCACGCTGATTGAGCTGCTGGTTGTGATCGGCATCATCGTCTTGCTTTTGGGACTGTTGTTGCCGGCCATTCAACGCGTTCGTGAATCCGCTAACATGGTTGCTTGCACCAATAATCTCAAAAATATTGGGCAAGGTATTGTCAACAGTTTAGGGGACCGGAACAACAGTTTTCCAACAGGTGGCGGCGACTTGCTTTATGCTGGTAACCCCATGCCCAGGTCTGGACCATTAGCCAGCCCTGCACCAACGGCTTCAGGTGTCCCTGCAGGCCGCGAGTTCCAAGATTGGGGTTGGGGATATCAAATCCTTCCCTTCATAGATCAGGACCCCATTTGGCGGAATGCCAACGACGCTAATATTGTAACCACTCGCATATCCACCTATTTTTGTCCAAGCCGTCGTAATCCGCAGTCCGTCAATAATTCATTGGGTGCTTTTGGTGTAGCTACTTTTGGCATTCGTGCGGTCGGGGATTACGCAGGCAATGCTGGCTGTTTTCCGCTCTGGGATGCCACCGGTGCCTCCAATGGAACTGAGAACCTTGCTCCAGCCAATCCCCCCTATCGCAATGGCATATTCGTTAAGAATCGTTTTTGGACCGGCCCAGGTGCTTTCACCAATCTGGATCGCCCACTACGCCCAACCGATGTCAGCGATGGTGTTGCTTACACCATTATGATTGCTGAAAAACGAGTCAATTCCATGCTGATTCAATCGGGGTCCGATCTCAACCAACCGCAAGTTGGCGATCGTTTTGGCTTTGTGGCTGGCTACTCCAATGACACATTGCGAACCGGCTTCCTGCCTCCCGTTAGCGATTATCCTCGAGGGATCTTGCCATCGGAAATCCCTGGCAATGCTAACCAGGTCATAGCGGATGGTTTCGGTGCCGCTCACCCACTGGCGATGAATGCCCTTTTTGCAGATGGTTCTGTGCGGCGCATTCGCTTTTCCATCAACGACTCCATCGAATCGCGTCCTGTTGGAACGCCTCCGATTGGTGCGTTGGGTTCGGCTGTGAATCTAACGGTCTTTCAACGGTTGTGCCATCGCTCTGATGGCGGCAAACTCAGCGCTGAAGACTTTGAATAAGAATCACTACTTATCAAATAAAGAGGAAGGCGGCTTTGCCGTCTTCCTCTTTATTCGTAATTCCATTGTTACAATCGATCAATGTCCAGCAAATTAAGCATTCGTGGCAGACATTAATCCGTGGTCGCGCATCCAAGAAAAAATAGCCACCGCGGAAGGCAGCCCAATGGTGCTGGCAGACAAGGCAACCAGTTGTTCAATCGCATGCTGAGATACCCCGGCTGCCATGGCTTTGCGTATGGCTGCATGAACTGCACCTTCCTTCATTGAGCCAATCGCAATGGCCAGCTTGATTAGCCGAATCGACTTTTCATCCAAAGGGCCTTGTCGTTCGGCTTCGTGTATTTTATCCCATGCTTCTCCCAACAAGGGATAGCGTTCGATAAACGCAAAAAAAGTGGGTGGTGGACCAGCGGGTTCAGTCATGGCAGCGTCGTCCTTCTGATCAGGTAAGTGATTCTGCGTGTATCACTTTACTTGATTTAATGCGCATGTCCACAACCGCAACCCGTCATTTGGTCATTTTCGATAAGACGTTTGGTCACGCCAAAGTGCTTGGCTAATTCATTGGCCAAGTTGAGATATTTTTCATGCACACCCGGACCAATGTCGTGGTGCTCGACTTTTGTATAAGCCTGCAGCAATTCCTGATCATCTTCAGCCGAGGCCACCTGCTCTGCCATGGCGAAGAGGCAATGATCTTCTTTGTTAATATGCTCGCGCAGAAGCTGAACATAGGCTTTGGCGTGATGGACAAAAGCATGCACATCGTTGGCAACACCCGCTTCAGCACCAGGCAATGCCTTGTTCATTTGTTGAATATAATGCCTACCCAAGGTGTGTTCGCGCAGCATAACACCCGTCGGCCCCATTTGCCGACTGAAACCATGGCGTTCCAGCCAAGGGAAGAGATGATCTTCCTCCTTGCCATGATGACACCGATCCGCAAACTCGCGCAAGAATTCCAAAATCTCCCGTGCCCGATCACCCTTTAAGCGACCTTGCTCTTTGGCTTGTTGAGTCAATACTTCCAAACAGTCCAAGACTTGTTCAATGACCCGATGCTCTTGCATCAAAATGGCCGTGGCTTGCATGTTTAACCTCCTCGATGTGTACTAAGCATCTGCCCTCCGAAGAGCGAGATGAAAAGCCTATATACCTTTACCAACTGAGCAATTGGCACATTCAAGTGGTTCTCCTGCCTCAGCATCGGGCTTGGGCTGCATGGGCATTTCTGGTGCGGGCAAATCGAATATCCGACGTTCAATAGTGATGAAGGCTGCCAGAACCTGTGCTAGTTCAGCCAGATAGCCTTCACCTGCTTTGGCACGCAATCCACGCGTAAAGGAAGGAACCCACCAAGCTAAATGGGCCTCGAAGAAGGAACGAGCTGTTTCTAGGCACATGGCTTCGTTTTGTTCGGCTTGTGCTTCAGACGCTGCTAGCCGCGCTTTCATAAACAAAAAAGCCATGAATTCCAATTCCAGGGACAGTGCATCATGTCGCACTGATCGGCTGGCAGGTGGCTGCAAGCCGAATGCATGATAAAAGCCGGCGATGTCCGCCAGTTGTTGGGAACGGAAAAACGGTTCACTGTTGGGTTGAAACTCGGTTTCGAAAGGCGGACATTCACGGCAAGTCATTAACCCAAAAACACGCTCGTATTCCAGGGTATATTCTTCCAGTGTCAGATCATGATACAGCACCCATAAGGTTTGAAAACTTAACCGATCCTCCTTCACTTCGCCAAAGCCAAAAGTTGTTGGCTTACCTGCCACCTCCTGCCGAAGGAGTTGAGCAGCCGATTGCAAGAAGTTCAGGTTTTCCGTTGTGAAGTAATTCACGGTCTGTGCGTAACGTGGATCCGTCAGCGCTGCGGCAAGAAAACGGTAAATGCCTTCGCGTGCCCACTGGATAGTACGTTGCATGACCATTGCTCTCACCTCTAAATCGAATTAGCATGCTTGGCAAATGGACGCTGGTGCAACGGTTCCTCAATCGTCACGCGCACCACTTCCTTACCAAATTTGTTGAAGCCAATCACCGTGTCGTTGAAAAGGTGTTGCACTTTGATTTGGCCATTCGGCATCTTGATGGGTACTTCGGCCACTTTCGGACCTTTCTCAATCTTGAATTTGAATAAGATTTGTCGCTGGGCGCGGAATAGTTGCAGCACCGCCAACAGTTCCCGATCCGGACAGCAATATTGCTCGATGGCCTGTTCCACCCCGGGCCCAAACATTTGTTGCAGATAGCCGCGAGGCACCCAACGGGGCGGTATATAATAACCGTTTGGCTCGGTGCCGAACTGCGGATACAACGGTAACGCAATATGACGTTCGCGAATCAGATAGCAAAGGGGATTCTCTGGGTCCTTAGCCCAACGGCCATCTCCATCGATCTTCACCAACCCCTGCATGCGAATCTTGCCGACACAAACCGACATGCACCGCGTTTCCACCGGTTCCCCATTTGGACTTAATTCCGGGTCCTTGCCTTCGATGCGTGGATAGCAGCCTACACACTTTTCGCTCGTGCGCGTATTTGGACGATACATTACCTTCTTATAGGGACATCCCTCAACGCATTTGCGGTAGCCTCGGCAGCGTTCTTGATCGACCAAGACGATGCCGTCCTCAGGGCGTTTGTAAATAGCTTGCCGTGGGCAGGCACCAAGACAACCCGGATAGGTACAATGATTGCAGATGCGAGCTAAGTAGAAAAACCAGACGCGATGTTCGGGTAGTTGTGATGTTTGGTTGAATGCGCCGGGTTGGTATCTCATTCCTTGTGCCGCGTCTTCATGTAAATTGGGGGTACGCCAATCTGCTTCCGTAGGCAAATAGCCGAAAACTTGTTGAGCCCCTTCTGGACCTACGTGCTTTTTGGCAGCATCAAAAATGGTCATACCCGTAAATTCACCGTACGGTTTTTCCTGACTTCTTTGGACTGTGGCATCCCATACTTGTTTCCCAGGATTTTCCTGGTCGAGCATGGCAAGCAGTTTGGCATCCCAGTTACGCGGATAGCCGCCAAATGGCTTTGTTTCAACGTTGTTCCACCACATCGTCTCCTGCCCCTTGGAGAAGGTCCAGGTGCTTTTGCAAGCCATGGTGCATGTCTGGCAAGCAATGCAACGATTGATGTTGAACACGAAGGCGAATTGCCATTGCGGGTGTTTTTCATCGTAAGGGTAACTCATAGGTCGGCCGATTTGCCAGTTATAAACCATAGCCATGGCCAGGTTCCTTTCAGGAGAGAAGCCCTTCCGAATGTTCCCGTCGCCGCAACGAAAGTTGGATCAAGCCCATGTCATCGTCTGCTTCGATCAAATCTGGGTCTGGTGTTTCGTCAACAACTGCTGTCACTCGCACACCAGCCATGCTTGCGATCAACTCATCGATCTCTGCCATCACCCGTGCTTCACCAAAATGGTCATACAATTGCTTCAGCACGGGAAATTCATCGTTCCGAAACAAGCTCAACAAATCCTCACGACTCCATCCCATCCACAAGTATTCGTCGATCATGCAGCGGAGCATCAATGCTGGATCGCCATTCACAACGTTGGTCATCAGTTCCATGGGATCTTCGGGAAACATCTCCCGATCCAGGGGATGAACTTTAGGGACCATGTTGTCAGCCAAGGTATCCATCGCCATTCACTCCTTGATTAACTTCGCACCTTAATCAGTCCACCGCTGAGGTATTGCAGATTGAGCGGTGAATCATTACCAGGGGTGAAGACCATGTCGGCGGTTTCCCACGGGCCTTTACCGCCTAATCCACCGTCTTCCGCTTTGACGATGCGAACCAGGGTCTCTTTCGGCACCGTGTTGACTGCATGATTGTCGGCTTCGCCACCGAACATGAACGCCATCTTCACCTTGGCTTTGTGGAACAAACTGTCGGTTTGATGCATCGGCATCAACCAATTGCGCGTACAGGATTGTTGCGCACCGTAGCGTAAATTGGCTTGATATCCGGTATCGGCGGAGCGTGCGCGCCCATCAGCACTATTTTCGTGGGCATGAACCGTTTTTTCCGTGGCAATGAAAGGAGCATGTTTGATCATGACCACGCCACGTGGATAACTCGGATTGTAGACGACCCTGAGCATGAGCCGAGCCACCTTGGCTCGTGCAGGGTCTTGCTGCCAGCCGCGGAAAGGCCGATCTGCGGGATTGGAATCCACATATGCATAATCCCCATTCATGAGGCCCATTTCCTTGGCATCATCTGGATTCATGTGCATTTGATGATCGCCATATCCAGGCAGCCGTTTATCGGTCCGGAAAGGGTCGCCGTGATTGGAATCCCAAATGATATGCCAATCCACCGTCGACCAAGAAGAATGGACGCGGTGTCTTGATTTCGGCGTCAACAAGAAATAGCGGTAGCCCGCTTCCCAGAGCGGATTCTTGGTTTGTTTTACTTCATTCCAGGGTAACTTGACGTTCCGAATGGTGCGTTCATCCCAATGCATGGCGTCGCGGGGAATACCAAAATCTTCAGGCCTAATCATTGGGTTCGAACTGACGATCACATTGGGCAGATAGGGTGTTGCTTCCGGCCCCTCGCGATGAACGATGAAATTCTCACCATGTAGAATCGCTTCAGGGATGTCGCAATAGCTGTTCAGTCTACCCGTGTCGGTCCAGAAGGGCACGTGATCGTGCATGTTTTCATAGAACGGGATACGCGGGTAAGTTCGGAACAACATCAAAGCTACGCCCGGCTCGCCATACTTGCCATTGATGATGTCATCGACCTTATAACCGCGGGTCGTGGTAGAACCATCCAATAGCCTCTGCATGTATATTTTCACACCTTGTGTTTTGTCCTTGAGGATAAATCGCCAATAATTGGCAAATCGTTCATCACCCGTTTCTTTGGCCAAGGCTTCAGCGGTATCCGCAAGGATATGAACGTCATCATGAGCATCGTGAACCGGATCGATACCGCCTTTCCATATGTTCAAAAACGGATTCGAGCAAGAAGCAGTGATTTCATACGTTTGAAATTCCATCCACGTATTGGCCGGGAAGACCATGTCGGCATATTCACACGAACTGGTCATCTCACAATCTTGTGCGATGATGCAATCAATTTTGGGATTCACGACAAAGAGCATGTCATAGGCATGCTTGGCATTATTGAACAAATTGACATTGGTGAACCACAGGAATTTGGTCGGCGTGGGCATATGAGTTTTGCCCGTAAAACATCGGCGCCCCATTTTCGGCGTGTCAACAATAAGAGGCCTTTCGCCGTGATTCCAATAAGCGGGCTCTTCATCCTTCGTCAGTTTCAAAACCTTGATGGAGTTGCCGTCAGTGGCCGGGTCGAGATTTGGCTTGAAAGGATCCTCGGCAATCCAGCCCAAAAAACCCGGCCCGGTGCCTTCGGCGCCCTGAAACAGTGCCGCTTTGTAATTCCCAGCCCATGTGAAGCAACCTGCCCCAGGGCGCCCCAATTGCCCCGTGAGCATCAAGGGCAGGTACTGCGACCGATTCGCCAACGTTGCATGGAACCAATGGTTGATGCCTTCCCCGACATGAATCGCTACCGAATGACCACGTTCGGTTGTTTCCCAAATATCCTTGGCAAGTTGAGCGAGTAGTTCTTTGTTTGAACCGGTGATTTGCGCGACCGTATCCAGATCGTAATCCTGCAGATTGATCTGATAAGCGTCCCATAAGGTCATTACTTCTACTTCATGTCCATCCACCAGTTTGACTTTTCCTTTGTACGACAAAGCTGGCGTGATTCCCGCTTGTTGCATGCGTTCGCCCATTTCGTCGCGGGTGATTGGTCGAAGTGCGTTTTGCTTTTCGTCAAAGATGACAAAGTCTCCGATCTTGGCATATTGTTCATCAGTGAGATGCTGATAGCTGAAGGAAGGTCCTTTCTTATCCAGCTTGAGTTGGTAACCAGGGAATAATTCACTGGCGCGTAGCCGCTTCAAATTATCGGTGCGTATGAGCAGCGGAAAGTCCGTGTATGCTTTGACAAAATCGGCTTTGTACCAGCCTTGATCGATCATGTGCTTGGTAACGGCCAAAAATAAAGCTGTATCAGTGCAACCTGGTCGGACCTGGATCCAATAATTCGCTTTCGTCGCCGGCGGACCATATTCGGGTGTGATCACAACAATCTTGCCACCCCTCTCCATCAGTTCGTTGAACCAATGGTTGTCGGGCATTTTGTTTTCGACAAGGTTCTTGCCACACTGAATATGCAGTTTGGCATTGCGCATGTCGTTGAAATCACAATCAGATGTTTGCAAACCATGAACGAATGGATGCCCAGGCGCCTGATCACCGTGCCAGGTATAATTGGACCAGAGCCTACCTCCCAGGCAATCCTTCGCTGCCACCTTACGAATGGACTCATCGAGCAGAGCGAGCATGTTGGCCCAACGATAAATACCATACTTGCCCATCACGCCAAGCAACCCCATGCCCCCGCGTAGCTTGAAGGTCCGCGTGCCAGCACCATGGCATTCATCGATCATTTCTGGTTCATAGCCGTCTGCTTTCAGACGTTTTGCACCCTCAGAGCCTGAATAAGTCTTGGCAATAGCAACCACCGCTTTGGCATGGTAGCGATAGATCTCATCCCATGTCACCCGAACGAAAGTATCCGTGCCACGCGAATTGAATTTGTATTTATCACGCAATTCAGGGTTATCCGACAATGAAGGGAAACCATCGTCGGCCCATGCTTTCCAGCCCTTGCGAATCAATGGATAGCGGAGCCGATAAGGCCCGTAGAGCCGACGCTGTTGCGTAAATCCTTTGGCACACCCGCGCGGATTCCAGTGCTCGGTGTCCGTATGGCCGTACAAATCTTTGACTTTGCCGCTTTCGTATTGTTGTTCCGACCTCAAGACGATGCCATTGCGAACAAAAGCAACCATGCGACAGTTGTGCGTGTCGTTTGGCGCACATACCCAGGAAAAGGACCGATCGTAGCGATATTGATCTCGATAAACTTCTTCCCATCCACGATTGGGATAGACACCCAGTGGATTGGCAATATTGACCGGCTGTAACCCAAAAAGGTGTGGCAGCATCAAAGATTGAGTTGATATGGCCAGGCTGCTTGCCAGAAAGTCGCGACGATTCATGTCCAACTCCTCTCCGGGGAGGTAAACGTCTCTAGCCCATTACTCCACGGTTAATTCGTGCCAAATGGAAATTTGCTTCTGACCATTACGATCACGGTAGGCACCATCCCAGATTGAAAATGCGATGAAGCATTTTTTGCCAGAGTTCAGTAGCACGCCTTCATTGTTTTGCACCTGTAATGGCCGTGTAAACACCACCGACCACTGGCCCGATTCATACTTTGCATGTGCGTTCACGACTTGTGAGCTCAACGGTCGAAATGTTGTGCTGCCCGGTCCTTGAGCCATCAAGTTGCTCGCGTTGTTTCCATTGGCGGATGCACTGTTCTGATTTTTGGCTGCTCGAGCAGTGATGAAGTCAGGAATCGGGCGATCAGACTTAGGCAGCCTCTTCAATAACTGTTGATAAAAAGGCAGATCAAAGGGATAGTCGTCCAAAATGTGTTTCGAGGCTGTTTGATCAACCGCATGGCTCGCCTTCCATAGCCAGATATCAACGACGCCAAATCCATGTGCCCCCATGCCGATGAAGGGCTCGTTCTGTCCATCGAATAGTTGCAGGGATGCTTGGTCCTCAAAATCTTCAGGACGCAGGATGGAGTCATTCTTAGTTGAATCATTCCAGCTCATACGCACAGCCAGCTGTTTGCCATCGTGCACCATCTGAACTTGTAAATGTGGCGGTTGCCAATCACGCCACCATAATGGCGCTGTGACAACGAACGTGGATGGTACTTGCTGCCAATCGACACGGTTGAGATCGGCTACCCGCCTGGCCACCAACGCTTCACGCTTGAATTGAACTTGTTTCATGGCTGATTCTGGCGCAAGCGAACGAATAAAATGCACCATATCCATGATTTCAGTGGGCTTTAGCTGCGGACTACCAGGCATGGGCGTTCCCGGCATGCCGATTTGCGTGCGGCGATACAGCGAAGCCACATCACGTCCCCCTTTGAAAATTCCTAATGTGAAATCGCGTGGTTTCGTAGGGGTCCCGTCGTCGTCGCGTTGATCTTTGCCGCCCTCGCCACGGCCTGTTTCTCCATGGCAAGTGGCACAATTGGCCATGTACAAAGCCCGACCACGCAGCACACTGGCCTGCTCTTCTTTAGGCATGTCTGTGGGTAAAGAGATCAAATCGCCAGGAGTTGTTTGCCGAACGGATTCCTTTTTGATTTGTTGCAGGTCTACTTCATCACCGGCGTCTTCATAAGCCTTCTTGAGTCGCTGTTCAATGCCTAAACGAGAAAGCTCACGAACGTATTGAACCAACGTTTTGCGTTCCATATCAGACAAGTGACCAAAAGCCACCATTATCGAACCAGGCATGCCGTTGGTGATGACTTGCATCAAATCTTCATCTGTGGGAATGCGATTGATGGTGGAGATAACCTTAAACTTGCCTTCCTGGAAATTGCGTGGCTTCGGATATAAGAATGGAGCAGCAATGCCAAGCCCATCCCCCTTATCGCCATGACAGGAAGCACAATGGCGGTCATAGAGGGCTTTGCCCATGGCTAGCATGGGATTAGCCGAATCGCCGGGCTGGGTTGCAATTTGCGTTACAGGATGCAAGATAACAGCTTCGTAAGGCTTGCTATAAGCCCAAGCCCAGATACCACTCCCACACCCAATCCCTATTCCCAGAATCAGGAGCCCTTTTGAGATGGTTTGCGTCATGATTATGCTCCTTGGGATCATCGTCGCTACCGTTGTCAACTCAACAACGCAAATGAAATGCCAATACTCGTTCGAACTAGAAAAGTATGTTCCGCATTACAGGGGGTTGACTATGCACGGTGGCAAGGGGCTAAGTTTCACCAGACATGCTTACCTAATCCGCACATTTGCTGTGCAGATGCTGCACAGTGCACATCGATGAGTATCACTTGAAGCATGCCATTTCATGGCTTTGGTGAGACAATCACCAACTTGAAGCAAATTCCTGCCCTTGGCACAGAAACTGCGAAGTACAAAGCGTCGTCAGACCAGATTTTGCATTTTTTCAGAGCAGGTTTCTTGGCACTCCATGAACGAAAGGACATACACAATGGCGCATCAACCAATCAAACGGTTAATACTTTTTTTGGTCTCAAGTGTTGGGCTGTGTCTAATAGGAATTGTCGGTGGTTTGGCGAATGCCATGCCTGACCCAATGGCCGATGGATGGGGTACAATCAAAGGGCAAATCATTTTTGACGGAACGGCTCCAACACCTGAAAACCTTAAAGTGGACAAAGATACGGATCACTGCTTGTCGAAAGGCCCTATCAAGAGTGAGGCATGGACAGTAGATCCTAAAAGCAAGGGAGTAAAATGGGTCACGATTTTCTTGAAGCCTGCCAAAGGTCAATCCTTACCAGTTCATGATTCCCTCAAAGCTGTACCAAGTGAACCAGCCTATTTGGATCAGCCTCTTTGCACATTCGCACCACATGTGATTGCCATGCGTGAAGGGCAAAAATTGATTGCTAAAAACCCAGCCCCGATTCCACACAATGTCATTTTGTCTGGGCTTAGCAACTCAATGAACGTATCCACTCCAGCAGGCGGATCGTACACTTTCGATGTCAATTATGAGCCAGGTCCCATCACGATCAACTGTGGAGCGCATCCATGGATGCGTGGTCACGTATGGGTCTTTAAACATCCTTATTTTGCGGTCACCGATGATGAAGGCCGCTTTGAAATCAAGCTGGCTCCCGCGGGTAAACGGCAATTGGTTATTTGGCACGAGATGGCTGGGTTCGTACCCGACAAGAATGGTCAAACCATTGATGTGACAGCCAATGGTGTCCTAGATTTAGGTACGATCAAGATTAAATGATCCGTGAATTGCTTCCCTAGTGGCGCGGGAAATCTGAATTTGGTAAAGTGAAAGGAAGTGCAGTTGGTTGAAGAATTTGCTAATGCCTCTCCTCACGGTGCGTGAGGAGAGGATGTGTTTTGGCTGAACTCAACACTTTGTTCACTTGGTGGCCTCATGCCTCACAGTTACGCAACAGGGCCAAAAAAAGTGGATACCCCACCCAACGCGGCTACAACCACTCCAAACAATGGAGGGAAACTGAGCCTTTTGCTTGTTGATGACGATCAAGATTATCGTTCGATTGTCGCCCGACGTTTTACCCGACGTGGACATGACGTGGCCCACACGGGCTCGCCGATCGAGGCTTTATCCTGGGTGGAACGACAACCCTATGACGTCGTCATCGTTGACGTTTCCATGCCCGAAATGAACGGCGTTCAAGTGTTGGAGCATATCAAACAACAATCCCCCGAAACACAGGTGATCATGCTGACCGGGCAAGGCACCCTCGAAACCGCTGTGCGGGCTATGAAATTGGGTGCATACGATTACCTGACCAAACCCTGTGAATTAGCTGAGTTAGAATTGCATGTTCAGCGGGCCGCCGAGAAAGCACGGTTGAGCCGAGAAAATCGCAACCTGAAAGTAGCCATCCGACAGCAAACGCCGAATGTCCAGTTGATCGGCCAATCCCCTGCCCTGCGCCAGGTTTGGCATTTGATCGAGCGTGTCGCTCCCACGAATAACGCCGTCCTTATTCAAGGTGAAAGTGGCACGGGAAAAGAATTGGTAGCCCGCACCATTCACCAATGCAGTCCACGCGCGGATCATCCATTGATCGCAATCAATTGTGCTGCCTTTCAGGATACGCTTCTGGAGAGTGAATTATTTGGCCATGAGAAAGGAGCATTTACATCGGCCCAAGCAGCAAAGCCTGGACTGTTTGAAGTTGCGCACGAGGGCACGCTATTTATCGATGAAGTAGGTGAATTATCTGCAGCCTTGCAAGCCAAGCTGCTGCGCGTACTGGAAGATGGCCGCATACGACGCGTAGGCGCCGTCAAAGAAATTAAGACCGATGTTCGAATTATCGCTGCAACGAATCGAGATTTAGCCAAGGAAGTGGCAGAAAAACGCTTTCGTGATGATTTGTATTATCGATTGAATGTCGTCACCATCCATGTTCCACCGTTGCGAGAGCGGAAAGAAGACATCCCGTTGTTCATCGATCATTTCCTGGCGAAAAGTCAAGAAGGGCCTAATCGCGTATCTGACGCAGCCATGGCTGCATTATTGAATTATTCCTGGCCGGGAAATGTCCGGGAATTAGCCAACGTCATTGCACGCGCCAAAATATTGGCGGAAGGTACGCAAATCGATTGTTGCGATTTACCTGACCAATTGACCAAAGGGAATTCATCCGACGAAGCAGCCACTGTTCAAGCTACGACACCCCCTGCCATTCCTTCCAATCGTCTTGAGCAACACGAACGAGAATTAATTCAAACGACCTTGCAACAACACCACGGTAACAAAGTACATGCAGCAAAATCGTTGGGGATTAGTCGCCGTAAACTCTATCGACTGCTTGAAAAACATGGCTTGAAGGCCAATTAAACCGACCACGCCATGGCTTCATTGAGGCAGAATGATATGAAAGACACATCCCTCGTTCAATCGCGATGTGCACCAAATGCGCCCGCCCTGCTCCTCTATGATTTGTCTGACCATGTACAATCCCAATCCATGACCAGCCAAATGTTCGTGTTGCTTCAACCGCCGGAAGGGAGCAAAGATGCGTTGCTGATCCTCATCGCTGATACCCGGACCATTATCTCCCACAGCCAGTTGCACTTGCTTCTGCTCGGCATGGGCCGTCACCCATATAAGCCCAGGCTGTTTGTTCATGAATTTGACCGCGTTGGAGATCAGATGATACAACACCTCCCGCAAACGGGCTGGGTGCGTATTCAAGTTTGGCATGGGGTCCTGTATTTCAAAATGAATAGACTGTGTGCCGAAATCCAATCGAACGCGTTCAAGGACCTCATCAACGAGTGTCTGCAAGTTGACCAGTTGACGTTGGCCCGGCTGAGCAGCGGCCTCACTGATCGACAACAACTCATCAATCAAACCCTTCATGTGGCTGGTTCGCTTCAAGGCTGCTGCGATCAGTTGCCGACCTTCGTCTGGCACGTGCGCGCCAAACTCATCCAGGAACTCCTCACAATACCCGGCTATCGTGGCCAGTGGCGTTTTCAAATCATGCGAGGCCAACCGCGCAAATTCACGCAATTCAGTATTCGATTGGGAATACAACGTCAACGCTTGTTGCAAGTCCATCGTCGAACGCGCGTAGTAGGCATCCAACGTCAAGCCAATATCCAGCATTATGTGCTTCATCAGCGAGGCCAAAGCATCGAATTGAAGAGACTGCTCCGCATTCGGCAACTCCTTGATTCGCTGAAAAGCCAATTGGATGTATTGATTAAACGCTCCCAAAAACCAAGCAGGCTCTATGCCTGCAGCCGCATGCCTGTCGCCGATTCGACGCCGTTCAGCCACACGAGCTGCATCCATGTTCGCTTCGAAGAAACTATCAAAAAACTGCCTTTGCGCCGCTTTCAACCTCTCCACCAAGCGAGCATCACGCAAGAAAAAAGCGGTAGCCGGAAATTGCATCAAATGCTCGTAAAACAACTCGACAAACGAGTCATTGACCGCAGCGAACAATGGCTTCAGTTCTCGCACCCTAGCTCTGTCGTCTTCGGTCAATTGCAGAAAGGCACAACGCTCTGCCAACAAGGCATCTTCCGAAAGGGACACCTCAGAGGGCGTTCCTGCTGCACGACTCGAAGGCATTTGCGACATGGTTTTCCTCTAGAGGCAATTGCTAATTAGCCAGCTTATCGAATGAATGGTCAGGTTAATAAGTTAGGGTACGAGGCGCTCTATCATGATGCAGAACCTATTTGCCAGCGGTTTTACTTTGCGAGTGAGAATCGTCGTGATCAGCCTTATGTTCTGCTTTTTCACTTTGGCAGGCAAGGTTCAATCGGATGATTTAGAGGCCGATCCCATTCGTTATTCGCAAACGACCCCGCACAATCGTGTCTCGCAATTGCAAAAGGCAATCGATACCGGACAAATCCAATTACGTTTCGATCAACAATGGGGCTACCTTCGCTCCGTATTGGATGCTCTACACGTTCCAGTCGATTCGCAAATGCTTGTCTATTCCAAAACCAGCCTGCAACGACACCGTATTGCCCCTCGCTCACCGCGAGCTGTTTATTTCAATGATGAGGTTTATATCGGCTACTGCCAAAAGGGAGACGTGATGGAGCTAGCGGCAGTTGACCCCCTTTTAGGAACTGTCTTTTACACTTTAGATCAACAGCCGCAGAAAAAGCCCCTATTCCGAAGGCAATGGGATTCATGTTTGATTTGTCACGGATCATCGGCCATGCAGGGCTACCCGGGTCATTTGGTTCGTTCTGTTTATTCCGATACCGAGGGTCAACCGATCTTGTCGACAGCCTCCTACCGCACGGATCAAACCAGTCCATTCAAGCATCGTTGGGGTGGCTGGTATGTCACGGGGAGCAGCGGCAAACAATGGCATATGGGCAATCTGATCATTCAAGACAAACGCCGCGTGGAGCAAATCGAATTAAGCACAGGATCAAACCTGAAACAGTTGAACAACTTCTTTGATGTAGCCGCGTACCCTACTCCCCATAGTGATATCGTGGCCTTGATGGTGTTTGAGCACCAATCGGAAATGCATAACCGCCTGACACGAGCAAATCTACAAACCAGACAGGCACTCTATACAGAAGCTGAACTGCGGCGTGAACTCAAACTGCCTCCGAATCACGTCTTCGAAAGCACGCGGAGCCGATTACGAGCTCAAGGTGAGCCACTTGTGAAATACATGTTCTTTGCCAAGGAAACCCCATTGACCGAGCCTATCGTTGGCACCTCGAGATTCACACATACATTTAGCCTGCAAGGTGCTCGCGATCAGAAGGGACGCTCCTTAAAAGATCTTGACCTTAAGCAGCGTTTGTTCAAATATCCTTGTAGCTACCTCATCTATAGTGACGCTTTCGATGCTCTGCCTGAATCGATGCTCGATTATATTTATTCACGCATGGTCGAAATCCTGTCGGGCAAGGACTCGTCATCAGAATTTGCCCACTTATCGGCCATGGATCGTCGCAACATATTGGAAATCCTCCTTGCAACCAAACGAACCATCCCCCCGCATTGGCATAAAGCTCTCTCCACAACGCTTGAGCAATTGGCAAATCAGTAGCAGTATATGTCTAGCTCTATATGTCAGATCGCGATACATGATCCAGCTACTCATAATTAACTGAGTCACTTCTGTTTAGACCGTAATGCATCGGCAATTGTTGGTGAAGCAGATCTGGATCATTACCTCGAGGAGCAGTCAAAGCAGTGCATTGGGAATGTTCGCATGATGCAGCCTATTCCTCCGCCGAGCGGGGGTGTGAGAGATTCTAAGCGGCAGGATCGCTGCCAAACTGTCGTATAAGCAGAAAGTAGGTCGCTGGCGTGGCGATCAGCGACAATAGGACCGATATGGCCAGCGCGCCCATGACAGCAATGGCCAGTGGACGAAGCATCTGGTTTCCGGTGCCATGTCCGAGCACGAGTGGCAACATGCCCAACGCCGCCGCAAGAGAGGTCATCAGCACTGGACGCAAACGCCTTCGACCCGATTGCACCAAGGCGTCTTCGAGCGATAATCCAGTTTGCCGAAGGTGTTCGACACGATCCAGCATCAGGATGCCATTCTTGGCCACGATGCCTAGCCCGATGATGGCACCGAGGAACGAGATGATGTTCAAGGGCGTCTCTGTGAGCCAAAGGGCAAGTGTCACGCCGAAGAGTGAGAGGAGCGATCCCCAGACGATGGCAAGCGGAGCGAGGAGCGAGCCGAACTCGATGAGCAACACCAGGAAGACCAGCACCAAGGCCAGTACCAGCACCAAAGTGAGGTTGCGGAATGATTCCTGCTGCTGCTGATATAACCCGCCGTATTCGAGCGTATAGCCAACGCGGTCAGGCATTTCCCGATCGAGTTTCTCTTGGATATCATGCACGGCACTGCCCAAGTCTCGGTCATTTGTTCTGGCGCCAACAGCAACGTATTGCCGCAGGTCCTCGCGACGTAGTTCGAGTTGCCCCGCCTCACGGCGCCGGTCAGCAATCGCGCTGAGACGCGTGCCCGATCCACCGAGTTCGGAGCGGACCAGTAAGCTTTCGATTTGAGCCGAGTCGCGCACGTATCGCGGATCGACGACGACGCGAATGGGGATGATGCGGTCCCCTTCGAGCACATTCGTCGGGGTCTCGCCCAGCAAGGCGATATTGAGAGTTCGTGCCGCGTCATCGCTCTTGATCCCGTAGCGGGGCAATTCATGCCAGTTGAGTTTGTAGATTTGGGCGGACCCCGTGTAGACCAGTCCGTCATTCACATCCACAACACCTGAAATACCCTTGCCGTCCTTGTCTTCGATGGCCGTGGCAATCCGCGGCGCGATTTCCTTTAACTTCGCAACATCCGTGCCGAAGACTTTGATTTCGATGGGTGCAGGTGCCCACATCAAATCGGTGATGAGGTCGCCGAGAATGCCCGCGAGTGAGACTTTCAAAGCCGGCTCGCTCTCCTCGATCCGCTTGCGCAGGTCGTCTTTGATCTCCTCAACACTGCGTGTGCGATCCTTCTTCAGTTTGACGAGGAAATCGCCGAAATGCGGGGCTGCCAGTGCAAGGGCCAGTCGTGCTCCCGTGCGCCGAGAATAGCTCTCGACTTCCGGTGTATCCGCCAACATCTTTTCGATGTGACGCAGCACGCGGTCGGTTTCGGAAAGGGCCGTACCTGGTGGCATACGATAGTCTAAGACAAACGCCCCTTCGTCCATTTCCGGGAGAAAATCCGATTTCAGGTGGTGGTATACCCCCCACGCAGCGACCAGAGTCATTATCGACAACGTCACTGTTGCCAGTGAGTTGCGTAATGCCAGCCGAGCGACCCGTTCGTAAAGGGCAATCAGCACTCGTAGGATCGGGCCAGCATGGTCATGCCCTGCCGATGCAGTCTTTGGTGCGCGAGCAAAGCGGGAAACCAAGGTAGGCGTGAGTGTCATCGCCAATACTAGCGAAGTGAGTAGCGAGACCACCATCGTGATCGCCAGCGAACGGAAGAACACTCCCTGGATGCCGTCGATGAAGGCCAGAGGGATGAAGACAACAACGGGCGTTAGGGTTGAGCCAACGAGCGGGGCAATCACTTCGCGGGCCGCTGCCTCAACCGCCTGAAGCGGGGCCATTCCATCCGTGATATGCGCAGTGATGGCCTCGACCACGACGATGGCATCGTCAATAACGAGTCCGACTGCAGCAGCGATTCCGCCAAGCGTCATCAGATTAAAGCTCAAGCTCAGAGCCTTCATCGCCACAAGTGCGGCAAGGATAGCGACCGGAATGACGACGATGGCAATCACAGTTGTACGGACAGTCGCAAACCAGGACTGCCCGCTTTTCAGGAATCCGAACATGATCGCAACGGAGAGCATGAGACCAAATAAGACGCTCTCCCAGACGCCGCCAACCGCGTCATGTACCAACAGCGATTGGTCGTAGAAAAACGCAATTTTCGCGTCGGGAGGCAATTCTTTCCGCAATTGCTCCAGTTCATGCTCAATGTCGTCTTTAATATTGAGGGTGCTGCCGTCTGGTTGGCTGCGTACGTTAAGGAGGACTGCTCGCTTACCGTCAGCCGAAACGATCTTGAAGTCTGGCTCCTGGCCAGGCACGACTTCGGCGAAGTCTTTCACCCGAACCGGGCCGCTGTCGCCTTGAGTTACGACGAGTTCCGCAATATCAGCCGCTGTCGCGACCCGGCCGTCCACAAGTGTGAGGTAAAGCTGGTGTTCCTCATCATGCATCCCCGCATCGGCAATCAGGCTTCCCTTCCGGAGTGCATCACTGACTTCACCGAGCGAAACTTTGTAAGCCTCGAGTCGGGCCGGGTCGATGCGAACGTGGTATTCAGGAACACGGCCGCCCACGATGTCGACTCGAGCGACCCCCTTGACGCGGATAAGCCGCGGCTTGACGATGTAACGGGCAAGAGACCATAGTTCAGTCTGGCTGCGGTTAGTCGTGCTGGTCAGGGACAAGCCCAAGATCGGAAACGCGGAGAAGGTCATCCTGTAGACATTGGTCGTTGCGGTCGACGGCAATGTCGCACGGATTTGTGCGAGCCGTCCGAGGACGTAGAGCTCCGACTGTTTCATATCGACCGACCAATCGAAGAAGACATTCACTTCGGCGGAACCTCGGCCCGTTGCGGTACGGATGCTCTCGACGCCGGGAATGTCTTTCATCGCCTCCTCGACGGGCCGCGTGATCGTCGCCATCATTTGATCGGCGGGCATGACGCCGTTGTCGATCAGAATAACGACACGTGGAAAGTTCGTCTGCGGGAAGACCGACGATGGCATCGTGCGGGCAGCAAACACCCCCGCCAACGACAAGCAGAGCGTCAGAAAAAGAATCGCTTTCGACTGACCGGCGATGAATCGGCCAAAGCCGGATGATGGGACAGAGGTTGGAGTAGCCATCAGGTTACTTGGCTCCTGCTTGTGGATGCACATTCTTGACTGGCGTTCCCTCAGGAAGCCCATAGCCGCCTTCGACGATAACCTGTTCGCCCTCTTGAAGCCCGCTGGCCACGGCTACCCAACCCTCAGCTTTCACTTCGCCTTCTCCGACTTGAGCCAATACCACTACTTTCGACTCGGCTTTGCCTTCGCGAACGACAACGACGACAGTCTTGCCTTCTTCATTCACGGTGTACGCCGTTTCAGGAATCGCCAGGCATTCCACGGGATGGCCGAGAAGCGTAACGCGCACGGTCATACCAACGCGTAGCGTGCCTTGGCCGTTCGTAACGCGAAGCTTGAGCGGGACATCTCCAGTGAGACCTTCGGTCTGCCGGCTGAGCCATCCCGTGGTGGCAGGCATAACCCGACTCGGAAACGCCAGGCAATGGACGTGGGCAATCACCCGACCGTTGGGTATCGGAAACATCCCGGTAACAAAGGTTAATCGATTCGAAGGAATGCGTGCTTGCACGATCACCTCGGAAGAATCGAGCAAGGTGACCAGCGGCGTCCCTACGTCGGTCCTCTGACCTACCCTGGCCTTCATGTCAACGATTTCCCCGCCGAACGGCGCAACGACCTTACAGTAGTCGAGTTGGAGTTGGGCGGCATCGACTCGAGTTCGGGCTTCCTTTCGCTCTTCCTCGCGGGGGCCTTTTTCGAGCAACCGCAATTGTGCCTCCGCCATGTCCAGTTCGGCTTTGGCTGTCTCCGCATTGCGAACGTCGTCGAGCAACTGGATCTCGGGTACCAGTTCAGGGCTACGCGCCCGCGTCTCACGAGACTTGCGGAGGCGTGCCTGCATCGCGTCATAATTCGCCTTCATTTTTGCGACCAGCGCCTGCGCTTGGGCTAACTCTTCCGGTCTCGGCTTAGCGATCAAGCGGGCATAGGCCGCGTCGGCTTGGGCTAGGGCGTTTCGGGCTAGCCTATCGTCCATTTGCACGAGCGTCGCACCAACTAAGACGCGATCTCCTTCATGGGCAACGAGTTGCTGAACAAGGCCGGACGTTGCGGCGGTAAGCGTGGCGAAGCGTTCTGGATCTGCCAAGACGGTACCAATGACTTCCACGGTTGGAACGAGGGTTCGCCGTTCAACGGACATGATGGACACTGGAACGGGTGTCAGCACCGCGTGGTCGGTCTCTTTCTGGGCATGTGCCTCGCGAGCAGCCGAAATGGCGCGGAATCCGTAGTACGATCCGGTGGCAATACCGGCGAGCACGAGAATCGAAACGGCGAATCGAAGTAGTCTTCTCACAAGCGTCCGCATCACTTCTTTTCCCCCTTACCCGACTCGTCAGACTTTGCCGCGGGTGTCGGTTGCATAGCCAAAGTGGGATCGCCGACAGCTTGTGCAAGGTCGGCAAGTGTCGATGTATACGCCAGTAACGCATCCAAATAGCCATCCTGAGCACGAAGAAGCTTCCGCCTAACATCGAGCAGTCTCAGGATATCCATGCCGCCTTGCCCTTGCTCAAAGAGCAGTTCGGCGTCTGTCAGTGATTTCTTAAGGTTCGGTAGAAGTTCCTTGCGATAGGTCTCAACCCAGTTCTCGGCTTCGGTTAGGCGCTGTAAAGCCAAACGCACATCTTGGCTGATTTCCACATCGACTTGCTGCACAGTGGCTAATGCCAAGGCACGGCGGGCTTGCGCTTGCATGCGTTCTCCGGGCTTTCGATTAAACAGTGGTAACGGCAACTGCACTTTGGCCCCGATGAACTGTGTCCGAGCATCGTCGTATTCGTACACGGGGCCGACTTGCGGATTTCCGAAGCGACCCGCCGTTTGGAACTGGTATTCCGCCTCGGCTTCGGCAACGGCCGCCAGCCAAACGAAGCGGTCGGGGCGAAGTTCACTAGCCGCGGACAAGTATTGATCTAGATTTCCAGCCGGAGCTGCTCGTTCCAGTGTGCCAACCGGCTCCACCTCCCCTTCGCGCACGCCAAGTGCTCGATAGAAATCACGACGCGCGGTAATCAGCGCTGTCCGGTTGAGGTTCACTTGCGTTTGAACATCGTTGACCTCGGCTCGGGCCACGATCAGATCTCCCGATTTGAGCTTACCCTGTTCGACTAATTCCTTGACCTGCTCGACCGACTTCTGGTTGAGACGCAAGAACTCCTCGCTGACTGCAAGCTTACCCTTCCGGTACAAGTAAGCATCGTACGCCCGGATGGCGTTGACCGCAAAGGTGAGTTCCTGCGTGGCAATCTCCCAGTCGGTGCGAGTGAGGGCAGCGAAGGCCTGTTGCTGACGGAACCTTTGCTGATGGAACAGTTGAACTTCGAGTGTGATCTCGTGGCTGTTGAAGAATGAGTTCTCGACCGGGGCCGCCGCTCCTTTCGCATGAAGGAAGGTTCCTTGATAGATCGGGTTGAAAGGATAAGTCTTGGCAATAACAACACCTGCCGTAGCAACACCATGCTTTTGGCGTATCGCAGTCAGTTGCGGGTTTCGGGACAATGCATATTGCAGCGTGGCCTCAAGCGACAGTTGCTCGGGAGGCATCGGTGATGGATCAGACCGTAATTCCAGTTCGTTTGCCGAGGCTTGCACGACCTTCATATCAGAACTAGATGCACTCGACCATGCCTCAGCTTGTGACTTGGCCTTCGTCTTGTTGGTGCCAACGACTAGTATAGGATTGGGTTGCTGCGAGCGAAGGGTATGGTCCTGTGGAGTTGCGCAGCCCAAGTGGAGTAGGAGCAGGCACGCCACACAACATATTCTGTTGACAGAGTTTACCCAGTTCATTGCAAGCCCCCCATGCTCACAACCGCCGAAGCGTATCATGTGGCATCGCTCTGGGTAACATCGACCAAATCAGAACACGGCATATAAACTACTTGATTATTCTCTAATTAGGCAGGCTTTGGCTACTTAAGACTCGCCTCGAGATGCTGTCAAATATCCCCGTATTGTGTAAGTGTCTGCGCATTATCGTGTCGCAAGTGAACATGAACTTCGCTCCCTTTGCCAATTTTACTGATCACATCGAAGGTTTCATTGAGAATCTTGACTTACCGTACTGCCATGTGATCCAACCTCTCGCCAGACTTGCCAGCCGCCGCGTCTTCTAAGGCCGAATAAACGCTCGAACAACCGTTACGCCATTGGCTGTCTCAATTCAATTCATGCTTTTAGAGGGGGAACCTTTCAGGTCAACTGCTTACGTCCTCGGCGTCATCGCTTCTTGGTTGGAACGGTGTTTCAGAAGCCAAAACCGAACCGAAGCCCATCAGCTGGTGACCAGATCGAAGTAACGCGACTTATCCGCTTGTGAAAACGGCTCGGCTAAGAGCATCGAAATCTGGTCTGCATCGTGATGTTCTGGACGTTCCAGTGTTGGTAGAGACTGAACAGCGGCAACACACAGGCCGCATCGGCCACGGCCGAACCGCGCTGGTGCATTGCAGTGAATCGCGGTCTTTGCCGTCGCTCTTGCCGCTAAGGTTGCCCGGCGGCAATTCCTTGGCCGCCGTCCAGACTTTGCCATCATTGTTGTGTATGTATCAGGGCAATAGGCGTCACGAGTTTAAGCAATTACTTTTAGCCAACGCGATCCTGAAAGAATGTGAAGACAAAGTCACAATCCTCTTCTGACCATTCCCCTTGTGTTTCAATCTTTCTCTCTGGAAAGCGCTGAAGAAGTTCGTGCTTCCAACATCGCAGCAAGAACGCTCCGAAATACACCAGCGTTTCGCGGCTTGCGTCATGGAGACAGGGCAGGACATCACAAAGGTGGAGATGGTTGATCAGCTTTTCGATTGCGATCCTGTCAGAGCCAAAGCGTCTCTTCCAGCCGGCAATGGTTTGTCGTATGGAGCGTTCTGACTCACTAGTGGCGATAGTTACATACCCGTCCACTTCCCGAAACTCCGGGAACAGCAATTGTGTGGTGGCGATGGCTAGATCGACCGTTAGGTGATGCGTTGCATAATCAAATAGGCTTAGCCCTTTTCCAGCACGGCTCCATTGCTGGAAGTCCTTGAGATCAGCAAGAACATCAGATGACGGTCTATCGGTCATTGCACAATCTCCCAAGGAAAAGCGGACAGGACTTTTTTCGGAAGCGTTGGGATCAAGCCGCCCGGTGCCTTATTGTAAATGTACACGGCCACATGCGTTGTGGGTACGCCGCCGTGGGCCTTGCCGACTAGGTCGACGCGCTTCACCGGCAATCCGAGGCGATTGTAGACTTGATAGTTCGTTACCTTGCCATTCGCACCAGTGCGATAGAGCACCTGACCTGCCTTAGCGGTTCTTGGGAACCTGCCACTGACGCGAGCCGCGTTCTTAGGGAGGACATAAGCATTATGCGCCCAGAGC
>JBDHUG010000013.1:0-79313 GCA_039809045.1 Gemmatales bacterium
AGCTCCCCGAGTAGGACTCGAACCTACAACAAACCGGTTAACAGCCGGTTGCTCTACCATTGAGCTATCGGGGAATGGCTCACGCCAAGGTGAATCTATATCAATTAACGAGATGTTTTCAAGGTCATCTCAGTACCTTGCTTAACAATTGCTCGAACTACTGCTTGATAGCTAATTGATTGTTATTCCTTTTTCCAGATGTTGTAATGGATGCAATTCGGGTCGTTCAGGTTCAGTTGTTTCATGGTTAATTCTGATCGACTCATGCATCGATCCCATAATTCGAGTACACATGCCTTGTTGTCTGTAAAGACCGCAATGGTTCAATGATCCAAGACATCAAGGAGTGGTCATGACTGACGCAACTCAACAGTCGATTCGCACTTATCAGCGCGTGCGTTTTAGTGTTGTTATCATCCTTTTTCTTACAGCAACACTCGCCGCCCTTATCCCATTTGGCCGCACCAACTATGAGTTTCGTCTGGGCGTATTGCTTTTGCTGACCGCATTCATCGAATTGCTTTTTGGCTTTCGGCAAGTGGCCAAAGACGGGCAGCGCTCCATACAACTCGAAGGCATTATTTCACTGTTTATTTCGTTTTTGTTGATTAATTCGCCTCATGTGGCCAAGGCTGCTTTTATTCTGTTACTAGCCGGTTGGTTTGGCTTGGAAGCTGTCATTTTGCTTCTGCAAGCTTCTGGAATTCGCAAACACAATAAGGATAACCGGTTTTATAGTGCACTCAAAGGCTTGCTCTGGCTGTTAGTAGCCGTCGGTTTGCTGTTTATCCACGGTTCTGTTCTTATCTTTAGCCTGGCCATCATCATTTCACTTCGAATCCTCAGTGCAGCACTTTTGGTTTATCGATCCCAATATTATTCAACAGAAGATTCAGGATCATCCGTCGTTCAGGACATGCAATTGCAAGAGTATCCGGAAGTGTTGCAAATCGCCAATCAAATGACCGAAGAAGAAATGCTTCGTGCTCCCATCGATCGTGGCTGGATTCTAGGCTTTATCCTCACGTTGTTAGCTATCCATTTGGGGCGGATGGGGTTAGATCGAACCTATTTGGGAATAATCGCCCCTGGCTTCGCGGTGCTGGGGGATGTGGTTATCGGGTTATTGCTCGCTTTTCTCGTTGTGCTGCCGTGTCATTTGCTGCTGCAAAAACTGACTTCGGGGAGGGTACGACACTTATGGCTTTGGTGCCTTCAATCGGAGGCAAAGCAAAGGGGATGGATACGGCGAATGGTGCAATCATTATTGAGTTATGAACTACGCTATTCTATTCGGCTCAAGTATTCACGCTATTCCCTCCGCACTGCCTTGCGCCAAGGTTTGCAGACAGGGTTGCCCTTGGCAGCGATCGTGGCCGCCACCGTTCCTGTTTGGGGTATGAGCTGGTATTTCGACACCGAAAATTGGGCGGCTGGCATTTGGAATTCTTGGGCCGAAGAGCGAACGGACGTTTGGCGTGAAGCCATGGTTGATGCCGTGCTACCCACGCAAAAGGGGCAGCCTGCAGACCAAGTTTTTGCTGTCCATCCCCTGCCCCAAGCCGATCAACAAGATTTCGCCTTCATTGTCATCGGCGATACCGGTGAAGGGGATGCTTCGCAACACAGTTTGCGAGCCCAATATCTGGACGTTGTTCGCCGGCCCGATATTCAGTTCGTTGTTATTTCATCCGATGTGGTTTACCCCACCGGCCGCATGCGCGACTACGAAAATAACTTCTGGCTGCCGTTCATGGGTACCACGAAACCGGTTTATGCCATTCCGGGCAATCATGATTGGTATGATGCCTTAGAAGGATTCGTGGCCACGTTTTTCACCCCCGAGGCGGCGAGACTGGCCATGAAGGCTCGAGTGATAGCCGATAATCACGTCACTAGCACTTCCGACCAAGAAATCGATCGGCTCATTGCCGAGGCTGAGCGATTGAAGAGCCATTACCGTGTGCCCACGCAGCAACAGCTCGCACCTTTTTTCCAAATGCAAACAGCCAGTTTCGCACTGTTTGCCGTGGATACGGGCGTGCTGAAACGCGTCGATGCGGCACAGATGAAATGGTTGCAATCAGCCCTCATAGCAGCCAAGGGCAAGACCAAAATGGTGATTCTGGGCCATCCACTTTATGCAGGTGGACGCTACCAGGCTGAGGAAAATGACGACTTCCGTGCCATCCATCAGTTGTTGAAAGCGCATGACGTTGCCGTCGTCATGGCGGGCGACACACACGACTTGGAATACTATGTAGAACGCGAGTCCAACCAACCCAAGCCCATGGTCCACTTCGTCAATGGCGGCGGCGGTGCTTATTTGAGTTATGGCACGTCGCTCGATTGGCCTAAGGAACCGGCCACATCGACTTGGGCCTATTTCCCCTCGTATGCACAAACCGTGGCTAAAATTGATGCGACCACACCACGATGGAAATGGCCTGCCTGGTGGTGGGTCAAACAGTTTAAGGGTTGGCCCTTTTCAGCCGAATGGTTGTCTGCCGCCTTTGATTCCAATGTTGCACCATTTCACCAGAGTTTTATGGAAATCCGTGTTGAGAAGTCCAGAAACCGGATGGTGCTGATTCCTTATGGCGTGAATGGGCGTTTGCGCTGGCAGGACCTGGATTATGCCAAGGATGCCATACCAGAGGGTGTCAAACCAACTCAAGAAGTGGAATGGATCATTCAGATGAGTCCGTGATGTGTCCGCAAGTTTCTCGCTAAAAATGCCGCACGGGACAAGCTTTTTAAGCCCGCCCCGTGCGTGTCGGACCAGGGTGGTGTTTGGTTAGAAGATAAAGGCGACCCCGAGCGTAAACCCGTCGATCGACATGAACATATTCTCGTACTTCGGTTGCAAACGACCCAGGTCGAAGTCGATGGGGTTCGGCGAGCGACGAGCATTGAAGATGCCTAAGAATTCATATCCCGCTCGTAATTGCACACCTTCGATCGGATACCACCATACGTAAGCTCCACCTTGCACGATCGGAGCTACTTGGAATTGATTGTTGCTGTGCTTGAGCGAATAGAGTCCATCACCACGTTCGACTTCAACATTGGCTTTGCTATTTTCAGCAGCCACGCCAACCTTGGCATCGACGCTAAAAGCGAAGCCGTACCCAAGGTAGGCTTCCGTGCCTAACCCCGACTGCACACCATAGTAATGGTTCTTGATCTTGTTCGAGTAAACCATCCAGCTATCGGGGCCAGCATTGCTGTTAATGTCAAAATCCACGATCCGCAAGCGATAGCGTTCTTCACTGCCCATGTAGCGAAGACCACCTGTCCAGTAGGTCCGGGTCACTTCCCCTTGGAAGATAGGCACCCGCATATTCAATTCGGATGAAGCGAACCGTTGACGCAAGTCCTGCTCCATGATTTCAGCACCATTGAAGATGCCGAAAGCTGCCATGAAGAACCCACGATTGGCAATCAAACCATCGATGGTTGCATCATCGGTAATAACCTGATTGGCGCCGTTCTGAGCACCTGGTGTTACCAAGGAGACGACACCGCCACCGTTCGTGGGCAACAGCATGACATTGGATACCACGTCTTGCACTGCTCCAGCCAGGTAGGGCGACGCATTGAAAAATGGCGCGGAGATAAAGGAATTGGACAGATCCAATCCCACGCCACCCGTTCGTGGAGGCAGAATGCCCGCCGTGGCTGTTTGACGAGCAGCCACCAGGGACATGTAGTTACCTTCGAAGGCGATGCCGTTGCGTAAGCGGTAGCCTAAAGTGAACCGCGAACCGGGTACAAATTTGTCACCCCCCACGTCTTGCGTGGTCAAGGCCACGGCACCGCTGCCAAGGAATTGGCCCGATGTGCCGGGATTGGCCAGCAACGTCGTGATAAACGGCGTTGTGGTCAAACGACCGTCCAAAATATCGACGGTTTGGTTGCCGGAACCGCGTATGTAACCGGTTTCATCCCAAAGACCGCGCACAGCTACGACTTGCGAATCAAGCGCATTGTTCATACGCATGATCAGAGCTTCCATACCAAAATAGAAGCCCTCATCGCGCTCAGCCCACATCAGCGGCAGTGGATGCTCCACAACCGGGCGGCCGAGATTCTGTGCTCGTGCCGTCGTAGGCAAAATGGCTAATGCCGCACAAACCCATCCAATCAACCATCTGGTCCGACTTCTCATGGAAACCTTCCTCCATGAAGCAAGATGCTTAAAACTCGCTCCTTCGCGACCCTGGACCGAAGTGAACGTGAGCACCTTGATCCCTGTCGATTGCCTGACCAGTCGTCCACCACCAGGTCCGTCTGGAATAATCGGCAATCTTTACCCATTGTCGGCTTAATCAAGCCTATGACTTGAATGATCGGCACACATTTCCAAATAGTTAACAACGGATTTTTCGGGATAACCCGAAAAGTCACTCCCCCAATTTCCCTTTTTCATTAGCTTTGCCTAAAGTATGAATCTTCTGTGTTGAAAGAGTCAAATTCAGAAACGAGGGCAATGTTATTATGAACAACTTCATGGAATTGCTGATTGACCAGTCAACTGCTCTAGTGATCTCTAAGGCACAACAATGTAAGTAGCAGGTGACAAAACTTGTTAAAGATCGAATTCGTATCACACCAGAGGCTACATGCTCTACGAGGTACATTCCTGAACCACATTCCCATACATTTCTCATACACCTCGGTTGGAATTGATTACACTGAAAGCGATTGATTACCTTGTCTACTTCATTTAATCGAGGTTGAGATGCGCTTCATCATTGTAATAATTACGTCTGGTCTTCTGACGGCATGGCCGTTGTTAGCTGACAATTGGCCTGCATGGCGTGGCCCAAACGGAAACGGCATCAGCCAGGAGACGGGTTTACCCACCGAGTGGAACGATCAGAAAAACATACTCTGGAAGTTCAAGCTACCAGGCATGGCGGGGTCAACACCTTGCTGTTGGGGAGAGCGCATTTTTCTGACAAGCGAAGAAGGCAAGGATTTGATGCTGCTGTGCATCGACACCGAGGGCAAGCTGGTCTGGAAACAAAAAGTCGCTGCGGGTGAAGGACGCAAGGTGCGCTCCGACGAAGGCAACTCCTCGTCACCTTCGCCGAGCACTGATGGCGAGTTCGTTTATGTGTTTATGGGTACGGGGGATTTGTGCTGCTACGATTTCACCGGCAAGCAGAAATGGCATGTTGATATACAGAAGAAATATGGCCGTTTTCGCATACAGTTTGGCATGCATATGACACCCGTACTTTATCAAGATCGGCTCTATTTACAGTTGATCCATTCGGGTGGAGCCTGGGTGATTGCGATCGACAAAAAGACGGGTGATGAAGTCTGGAAGGTGGAGCGTCCTAGCGATGGTAGAGATGAATGCGAACATTCCTACGCATCGCCGACCATCTGGCAGAACGACGGCAAAGCCTTTCTGATCGTGCATGGCAATGATTACACGACAGGCCATCAGCTTGCGGATGGCAAGGAGATTTGGCGTTTGGGACAACTCAATCCCAAAGATCGGTATAACAACACTCTGCGGTTTGTAGCCACGCCGTTGGCGACGCCCGAGTTGATCATCGTGCCAACTGCCAAGAATGGCCAGGTGGTTGGCCTCAAGCCGGATGCCAAAGGTAATGTTGGTCCGGGTAGCAGTTTCGAAAAATGGCGCAAAGCCCGCGGCACGCCGGATGTACCGTCACCTTTGTATCATGACGGGTTGGTATATCTGTGCCGGGAAAACGGGGTACTCAATTGCTTGGACGCTGCCACCGGGCAAGAGATTTATCAACAACGCATGCACCCTGCCCGTTATCGAGCGTCGCCCATTTATGCCGATGGCAAGATCTATTGCACCGCTCGCGATGGCACGGTCACGGTTGTTAAAGCAGGTCGTCAGTTCGAGTCCTTGGCCGTCAACAAATTAAACGACCAGATTTCATCGTCGCCGATAGTTGCCAATGGGCGCATTTACTTGCGCGGCTACGATAACCTATACGCCATCGGCTTCAAATAATGAACAATAGTCATCGGAGCCCCAAAGAAATGTTCGGGATTCTTTTTTTGGGCGCAAGGGATCTCAACCACCAATGGCGTGCATGTTGCGTGTAGGTTTGATAAAGCGTGACGTGTTGATTTCGTGGCCTTCCCATTTGTCCTGCACGCACTTGTGAATAACTTCAAGTAGGGCAGCTTCATGGCCAGCTTGCGTAAGAAATGGTTTGACATCGAACTCCTGCAAAGAGAACAGACAATTCCGCAGTTTGCCCTCCGCTGTCAACCGAATGCGATTGCATTGGTGACAAAAGGGCCTCGAGATGGATGCGATGAAGCCAACCCTGCCCTTGCCATCGGCATATTGGAAATCCATCGATGGATTGCGATGGTCATAATCCGATGCGGGCATGAGTGGCGCGATGGCTTCTTCAAGTTGGGCAATGATTTCATGAGCGAAATAAACTTTCGATCGTTCCCAAGCGTCGGCGCCAATGGGCATGTATTCGATGAACCGCAACTCTAAATCGTTGGCCCGGGCAAATTGAGCCAAAGGTACGGCTTCACGGTCAGTCACTCCACGTATGCTGACGGCATTGATTTTAACGGGGTTAAATCCTGCCTGCTGCGCTGCTTCGATTCCCTGCAACACGAGATCCAGACCTTCACGCCGAGTCAATTGTTTAAAGGTATCTGGATTCAGCGTATCCAAACTGATGTTGATTCGCTGCAGGCCGGCATCGAACAAGGGCTTGGCCATCGCACTTAACAATAGCCCATTGGTGGTCAGGCCAAGGTCGTCGATCCCCTTTACTTGCTTGAGCATGGCCACCAAGCGCGGCAGATCACGCCTTAGCAAGGGCTCACCCCCGGTCAAGCGAACTTTGTTAATACCCTGCGTCGAAGCTAATCCAACAAAGGTAGTGATTTGTTCATATGTCAGTAATGCACTCCGCTTCAGGAATTCAACCTCTTCCGGCATGCAATAAGTACAGCGAAGATTGCACCGATCAGTGACGCTAATCCGCAAATTATTATGCTTGCGACCAAAGCGATCGACGAGTTTGCCTTCGTCTTGAGCACCATCAATCTGAGGTAGCTGAATGGACATTACGGTGCTCCAGCATCGAATGGAACTGGATGTATCCAAACAGATGGTCCATCAGTATGGTGATCCATTTTCCAAATGGGAACCATCACTTTTATCTGTTCCATGATCCATTGCGCAGCCGCAAAAGCGTCAACACGATGAGGCGTGCTTACAGCAATGGCGACGCTGCACTCCATCAACTCGAGCTTTCCCAGGCGATGGACGATCATCAATTCGCCAATGGGCCAACGTGCGCGCGCAGCCGACTCGATTTTGACCAGTTCCGCTTCGGCCATGGCTGGGTATGCTTCATAGGTAAGCGCCTGCGTCTTTTGCCCATGTGTGATTTCACGAACTGTTCCTAAAAACAATACTACTGCACCACAATCCTTGCGGATAACCTGGTTCATCAAACCGGCGGCGTCAATCGCTTCGTATTGCAGTTGGATCATGTTATCCCCCGCTCACCGGCGGGATAACCGCCACGACGGCGCCTATGGGAACAATGGCATCATCTTCAACGTATTGTTCGTTAATTGCCAGGCGACAGTTTGACAACAAGTTGGCCGCATCTGGCCATTTTTGTCGAATGCGTTTTCGAATCTCGGCAATGGTCAAACCGGCCACGTCATCCCATTGCACAGTTGTGACGCCTGTGAATTGCATCATACCTGCAAAAAAAAGAATGTGATTAGCCATACAAAGACTCGTTCATAGCGATCGGGTTTAGTTCGATGGTGGTAACAAACGATCCCACAATTTAGGCATTAAGCCATAGGAAAGTGCTAAATACTGAATGGGGTGCAACGTTGTTTTGCGCGAACCATGTTCCATTTGCATGCGGCATGCACTGCATTCGGTCGAGCCAAAATGAATGTCCTCACGCCGCAATCGATCGAGCATGGGCTTCCCTGCAGCCAGCGATAATTCAAAAAAGCTGTCTTTGAACCCAAATGTTCCGGCCATGCCTGAACAACTGATGTCCATGGGTATCACTTCGAGCTCTGGTATTGATTTTAACAATGATGGTGCAGCAATGTCCCCATCCAATACTTTCATATGGCATGGAACGTGATGTCCAACGCGACAAGGAATAGGCTGCAGTTCACGTCGAAATCGACCATCGTCTTTGATTTCGCATAGAAAACTGGTCAATTCCTTGGTTGCTTGCGAAACGCGATCCACGTCTGGATCATCGATCAAATCCCGATAATCTTGTTTGAGCATTAATGCTGCCGTTGGTTCGGAACAAATAATCGTATACCCCAAGCGCGCCAGATCGGCCAGAAGGTTGATGTTGCGTTGGGCCATGCGGCGAGCAGTCACAATGTCTCCGTGGGCCAAGGGAGCGATGCCGCAGCCGATTTGATCTTCGGGCACATACACATCAATACCATGATGGTGCAACACGGCTACGGTAGCTTCGGCTATATCTGGATCGTTGTAATTGGCATACAAATCCACGAAATATGCGACTTTTAATCCTTGTCGATGGTGTAATGGCCTTGTCCAACCTTTACGTTTGGCTTTTTGCATAAAGCTCTGTGGGGCGAATACAGGTAATTGTCTTCGGCGTGATATGCCGAAGAGTTTCCATAATAAGTAACGTAGCGGTCGGCTCTTCAGGACCATGTTCGTCAGCCAGGAAAACCGGCTGCCAAAGGCTGCGAGCGATTCGGTGCGTGCCAATACCCATTCTTCCCATGACAACCCGTTTTCAGCGACATACTGAGCTTTAGCCTCGAGCATCAGCTTAGGTATACCCACATGGGAAGGGCATTCCACTTTGCACATCTTGCAATTAACGCATAAATCTGCCACTTGCCGAACTTCTTCCATGCTCAGCGACAATCCGTTGGTGTGATCGAGGAGATGCCGCATCATGTTGGCTTTTGCCCGAGGAGAGGCCTCTTCCAGCGCATCGGCACGGAAAATTGGGCACATGCGCTCTTGATTCAAGGTTGCTCGACAATCACCACAGCCATTGCAACGGTTTGCGGATTCCTCCATGACAGAAGGAGACCACACCAATTGCAATTCGATTTTAGGCGTTTCTTGAACCGGCGCCCAATGCCGCCAATGCTCGGTTACATCGATTTGTCCATCAACGAGTATTTTGCCAGGGTTAAACAAACTCATGGGGTCAAATAGTTGCTTGATCTCTTTCATCAACTGATACAAACGTCCGACCTGTTGCTCCACCCACGGCCGTCTGGCCAATCCGACGGCATGCTGCGAGCTGATCGTACCACCCATGGCAAAGACAACGTCGTAAATCTCACCAGCCAGTTCGTGCAGCAAGGATTGGTTCTGTTTTAGCCTCGGATTCAAGAGGGGGCGTGCATGAATCTGCCCCGCTCCCGCATGCATGTTGAGGCTCGCTGTGACTTGGTGCTTTTGCAAGATGCTCTGCAGTTTTTGTAGAAATTCAGGCAAATGCTCGACGGGCACGGCGATGTCTTCGAAAAAGGGCAATGGGCTTTCTGAACCGCGCAGGCTGTAAAGCGATTTCAATGTCATCGTACGCAGTTGCCACAACCAGTCCGATTCGGCCTGATTGTCGGCAACATAGATTGCCGTCAACCCGTGTGCGCTCAATGGCTTCAAGCGATGCATGAGGTGGTCAGCCATTTGATGAGCAGCGCCAGGTCGTTCGGATTCAAACTCAACGAGCATTAGAGCCTGAACCCCTGGAGTAATAAAACTGGAATAACGATGATCCTGCTCAACCGCGAGGGCGAGCGTCCGCCGATCGAGCAATTCGCAGGCAGTGGGTTCTGATGGCAAGCACAATGGCACGCAACGTGCAGCGGTATCCAGGCTGGCAAAACCAATAGCCAATACGCAACGATCCGTCGGCAATGGCACGGTGCGCAAGGTAGCTTCCGTTAACATTCCTAGAGTACCTTCCGACCCGACAAACAGCCTGGCCATTTCCAACCCCGACGTCGATACGATATCCTGAAGTAAATAGCCACAGCGATTAAATGTCGTTTGCGGCTGGCATATTTGAATCAGTTCTTTATTTGATTCCAACAACTTGACTAAACGGTAGAGGCGCGGCTCGAGCAACTGCTCGCGTTCCGACTCCGTTGGCGGCAACGGCACCCTGCCCCAAATATTGCAGGTGCTATCGGAACCCACCACTCGTAGTCGTCGTATATGATCTCGGGTATACCCCCAACGCAAAGCACGCGAACCCGAGGCATTATTGGCGACCATGCCGCCGATGGTACACGTTTCTGCGCTGGCCGAATCAGGCGCAAAACGTCGGCCATTTTGGGCTAAATACCTGTTTAAATGGGCGCAGATGACGCCGGGTTGGACTTGGACGGTATCGTGCTCTTGAGCAATGATCTTGTTGAAATGTCTTGTAAAATCCAATATCAATCCCGCACCGAGCGATTCGCCCGCCAGTCCTGTCCCTGCGCCGCGGGCATGCAAGCTGAGCCGGTGCTCTGCAGCGTAGCGCACAATCGTCTGGACATCTTCTTCGTCTCGAGGAAAGCAAACGCCAAGTGGCATTATTTCAAAGAGACTGGCATCTGTACTGTAAAGCGATCGCTGAATGGCATCGACGACCAGTTCACCGCGAACCAAGTCATGGAGATCATTGTAAAGGTCAGAAGGTTTAACGGTCACCGCGCGTGGGTCTCTTCAGAAATAATATGTTGACGTCTCCGCAGCCTTTCTTGACGATATTTTTCAAATGTGCCCAGCTCGAATGGGTGGTGTGAGGGATTCGTTGGGTAATTGCGATGTTGTGTTAAACATCGATAACAAACAGTGACATTACCCACAAAATAATAGAGCAAACCGTCTATCGCGGCTGAGCCTAACAAGATCACCCACGTCCAGGCAATTAAATGATAACTGTAAGTAACGAAAGATGCCAGAACTGCTCCAATCAAGATCGACAAACCTAACCAATGTGGAAAGTCTTTTTGGGTATAGAGTTCATCATGGCCACAAAACCGACAAACGGTTAGTTGTTTTTCGATTAAATCCTTGGCTTCGATCGTTGGGATGGTTTCGTGCTGGCAATGCGGGCATATCATCGGCGACAATTGCGGAAGATGCTCCGAGCCATATTGATCGCACGCAGGACACATGACTCGTATCATGAACCACCCCACAGAATTAAGTGTTCAACCAACATCAAATCGACAATCTCGCCCAAAATGACGAAAATGTCGAGCACGTAAAGGATGCCTGTCGCTGACTGCGTGGAGCGGATTTTGGCGGTTGCCCAAGACATGTAACTGAGAACTGCTGCACCGATAAAGCCCGCGCCTGCGCGCATGCTTAGCCATAACCACCCTAGCTGATCCATCCTGAATTGAAAGTGCGTTACCTGGCCCCATATCCAGACAAAAACAACCAATCGGCCTACCAAGGCAATGAAAATAGCTTGATGCAAGGCAATCAAGGGCTGAATGCTCATTGTTGGGCTATTCAAATACCAATGACCCAACAACATGGCCGTGATAGCAAGCCCAAGCAGAGCAGCGGAGGTAACGTCCTGGGCGACCTCTAGCCCCCACCCCAACGTCTCTGTTTTGGCTGATGCTAAGGTGAGCAGCGCCCCCATAACGCTGGCAATGGTCCATACGCATAGATACCAGCGAAGTCCGGCCAATTCTTGGATGGACCATGCCCATGTGCCAGCCATGGTGCCGAAAAGGGCCATAGTCCAAGGTAGCCAAAACCATATCGCATCCGTGCTCCAGGCAAAGGCACCGGCTGCACCAAGCAGACCAATAGCGATCAGGTGATGAATCTGAAAGAACTTAGCGTCGATATCTTGCTTGCGGAGCAGTGCCAGCGATCCTAGCAAACCCAACGCCAGCCTTAATGCAAAAGTCTCAAACATGCCTCACCCGCGACCGCTATTGCGAGCTGTGAACGTCTCACTTTAACTGTAGGATTTCCCATAAATAAGAGACATTAACTCGGCACGAGTAGACAATTTTTCTTTAAACACTCCGCGCATAGCGCTGGTGGTACAAAGGCTGTTCGGCTTATGAATGCCACGAATGGTCATGCAGGAGTGTGACGCTTCCAAAACCACCGCTACACCCTTAGGCTCCAGTTCAAGCATGATCAAGTCGGCAATGTCTTCCGTCATTCGTTCTTGAACTTGCGGCCGGTGAGCCACCACTTCGACCACTCGGGCGAGTTTGCTCAAGCCGACAATTTTGCCCGAGGGCAAGTAAGCGATATGGGCGCGCCCTTTAAAAGGCAGCAAATGATGCTCACACATGCTCTCAAAATCAATGTCCTTGACGAGCACCATTTCATCGTATTTTTGGGTAAAACATTTACGCAAATGCAGGGCAGGATCTAGATGCAAGCCAGAAAAAAGCTCAGCATACATGCGTGCCACGCGTGCTGGTGTTTCGACTAATCCTTCGCGATCTGGATCTTCTCCAACGGCCATGAGGATTTCCCGTACCGCGGATTCGATGCGACGCAGATCCACGTCATGTTTCTTGGCTTTGGCCCACTTCGAGCGCCGATGGTTTGTTGATTCACTCATACTGCTCTCCGTGGCTGCGAGTCGTATAACTTTACTCAATGGATGCTAGTTCTGAATCAGGTAGATGGGCAAGGCATTACCTAACTGAACTATGCATTTATCTTAGATTCGACAGATGCAGCGTCAAACGATTGCTAAACTCTGCTGCCGTTTCCGTCAGAGCTGGATCGTATTGATTAGATCGAACGGACTTTAACGAGTCCGATATCCGTCATCCAACGGGATTTTGCCATGCGAACCATTGTGCTTGTCATCAACCGTGCGCGCCTGGATGCCATGGGCTTGTATGGATCAGAAACGGCCATGACGCCCCATTTGGATCGGCTGGCAAGCGAGAGTGTTGTTTTCGATCAACACTATGCGGAACTGCCTCACATCAGAGGAGCGCGGCGTGCCTGGAATATGGGTTGCTGCACCAACCCTGGGGGCTTGCGTGCACCGATGGGACTGGCAGAACGATTGTGGGAAGATCACGTCCGAACGGTGTTAATTGGGGGCGAACGATGCCCCACCCGAGGAACGGCCTTTGCACAAGGCTGGGAAACGACCCATTGGTTGCGCAAGGAGCAATTGGCAGCTATGAATCAGCCCACTTTGGTGGATGGCACATTGCAGTTGGCCATTGATTGGCTTGAGCTTCATGGTGCCGCCCAGGAAAAGTGGTGTCTTTGGTTGGAGGTGGATTCCCTCATCCCCCCATGGGATCCATCCGAGTTCAGCCATTGGGAACCGACCAAAGAAAGTCCCCAGTCCTCAACAGACGCTACGGCTCGTGTAGATGAAAATGAAACAGATAGGGAAGATACTTCAGAGCAAGCATCAGAAAAGCCCCAGCCAACATCCAATAACTTCGATGACGCCGATCAAATCGATGATATAGAACCATCTTTCAACTGCCATTCAGGGATTATTCGCCGTCAAGATAATGAATCCATCGCACGGAATTTGCAAGCATGGCTCAGGGCATACAACGGCATCATGACGTATGTAGATGATTTGGTTGGGCAATTTGTTCACTTGCTGAAAGAGCTGGAGCTATACGACAAAACGACATTCATAATAACGAGCGATATTGGTTGGCCAATGGGTGAGCATGGTATTGTTGGAGACGCCATCCCTCAATTGCACGAAGAGCTGGTACATTTGCCCTTGTTAATCCATCTGCCCGGTAGCGCTGAAGCAGGTCGTCGTGTACATCACCTGACGCAACCCGTCGATCTTCCGGTCACATTGGCTGATTTGCACCGCCTACCATGGGCTACCTCTTCTACGCATGGCAATAGCTTGGTGCCATTGCTGCATGGTCAACTGGTACAAAAGCGTGATTATATCTGTAGTCAGTCCCGACGGGGTCAGTTTAAGGAATGGATGATCAGGACACATCAATGGTGTTTTATTTTACCCTTTCAAAGTGAAGAGACTGGCCGTGAACGGCAGTTATTCATCAAGCCCGACGATCGTTTCGAAGTCAACAACGTCGTTTCACAGTATCCTCAAGTGGCGGATCATTTGGAATTAACACTTCGAAGGTATTTCGCTACTTTCTGGTGCGATCCACTGGCATCACTCCCCCCCTTACAGGACGACCTTTTGAAAATCGCCCAATAAATTAACCATCAGGAGCTAGTTATGCCGCCGACCGTTAAACTCGTGGACGAAAACTGCCAAAATCCGCGTGTCCAAGCTGTTTTTAAGGACATTAAGGAAACCAAAAACCTTGACCGCATTCCAAACATTTGGCGAGCCTTGGCAACGCACCCAGAACATTTGGAAATTTGCTGGACGCGGCTTAAAGCGATCATGAAGCCGGGTAAGCTTGATATGCTCACCAAGGAGATCATCGCTCTAGCTGTTTCTGCAACCAACGGCTGCGCATACTGCATCAATTCGCACACAGCAGCCGTGAAAAAACTGGGCCTTGACAACGAAGGTTTAGGCGAAGTGTTAGCCGTCGTGGGTCTTTATAATGCCATGAACAAATTGGCAGATGCATACCAAATCGAGCCAGACATTTTGCCGACTCCCGAATAATGCTGGTCTGGCCCATTCAACCCGGCGGCCAACCCATCGGCCTGCCACCCAAAAGGTGCAAATGCAAATGTGGCACGGTTTGCCCAGCTTGCTCCATGCAATTGAGCACCAAGCGATAACCGGACGTTAAACCAAGCTGAATGGCCAATTGCTGGGCAACCAGATGCAGATGGCCCAATAACATCTGGTCTGACTTCTCTAGATCCGCATGAGTAGGGATCACCTTTTTAGGGATAATCAGGACATGCACTGGCGCTTGCGGGTTAATGTCATGAAACGCGAGGCATAGTTCATCTTCATGAATGATTTTAGCGGGGATCTTGCGGTCGATGATTTTCTTGAAAATGTTGTCCGTCATCATGCGGGGTGCGCCTCCTAATCGCCAAAGGAGCAGGGTCAATGCACTTTTGAGGATCATCCAAAAGGCTCTAACAGTCGGCATTCTAGTGTTTTTAGCCACGGCGTTGGTGTCCAGCAAATAATGCCCTACGAAATTGGTTTGGATGAAGCAGGCTATGGTCCTAACTTAGGGCCGTTCGTCATGACCATGGTCATGTTTGAGACCAAGGATGCACCCCTTCTTTACGATGGTTGGCGAAAGTTAGCTCCTATCGTCCGTCGCCAACAGGACCCTAAAGACCATCGGCTGGTTGTTGATGATTCCAAACAAGTTTATTCACGTCGACAAGGCTTGTTGGATTTGGAAAAAAATCTATGGCCGTTCCTCTATACGTTAGATCAACCTGCAACCTTTTCTGATCTTTGGATTGATCGCGTGTTGCACGAGCCCTTGCAAGATCAAGATGCACCCTGGTTACAGTTGCAGCAACCTTGGATATTAAACCCCGAATGCATAAACCCTAGGGTTGTTCAACAATTAGCCACCTGCACACACCAAGCAGGATATCGATTCATCGCTTGGCATAGCATCATCTTATTCCCGCGCCATTGCAATGCACTGATTCATAAATGGAACTCAAAAGCATCCTTGCCACTTCACAGCATCGAACAGCTCTACAAGGCTTCCCCCTGGCCCGAAAAAGCAGCCGTTACCATAGACCGACTGGGAGGGCGGCAACATTATCATGCATTTTTGCAACAACTTTGTCCCGATCGATTCGTCACGCTGTTGCAAGAATCCCCTCAACTGAGCCGCTATCGTCTTGGCCAAGACACAACGATTCAATTCGTAGTCCATGCCGAACAACAGTCATTGCCCGTGGCATTGGCTTCGATGCTCAGCAAATATCTACGCGAGCGGTTAATGCAGCAGTTTAATGCCTATTGGTGCGGGCTGATGCCGGAGTTGGCCCCTACGGCTGGTTATCCGGTCGATGCTCAGCGTTGGTGGCAAGCAACCGTCGCTCTTCGAGCACAATTGCAAGTTGACGACCATTATCTTTGGCGTATGCGCTAATGCAACCCGTAATGTTGACCTGGCCAACGAAAAGTATCTTCTTGCTGGCCTGTAGTGGCTGCCAGTGTATATCATCTGGTAGGCCGATAATTCGGCACTGCTTTGCAAATAGAACCACATGGAGGTTGGCAACAACATGGCTCTTTCGCCATTCATCGTCGGCATCGACCTGGGTACCACGAATACAACACTGGCATTCGCTACGAGCGATCAGGTGGACAGCAAAGAAGCCGTGCCCATTCACTCATTCCCGATTCCCCAAGTGATCCAACCAGGCCGAATCGAATCACGCCCATTGCTCCCCTCGTTCCTTTACCTCCCGCAAGGGGGTGAGGTTCCGGAAGGAAGTTTGCAATTACCGTGGGACCCAGCCATCAAACATACAGTGGGCGAGTTGGCACGATCACAATGCAGCCTGACGCCGAGCCGTGTGGTTGCTTCCGCCAAATCCTGGTTATGCCATGCTGGTGTGGATCGGCGATCCAACATCCTCCCTTGGAAAGCCGACGAGAAAGCCAAAAAAGTCTCCCCAGTCGATGCCTCGGCCATGTATTTGCAGCATGTTCGTGAAGCCTGGCAACACGCTCATGCACAACTTCCACCCGAGCATCAATTGGATAAGCAAGAAATCATTCTCACTGTGCCGGCTTCGTTCGATGCTGTGGCCCGTACCTTAACCGTTGATGCTGCACAAGCTGCTGGGCTGCCACATGTTGTCCTGCTTGAGGAACCACAGGCTGCTTTCTATGCCTGGCTCGATGCGCATCATCGCGACTGGCGCGACCTGGTGAAAGTAGGCGACGTCATCCTGATCTGCGACGTAGGTGGCGGCACGACCGATTTCACTTTGATTGCTGTCTCCGACCATGAAGGGCGTTTGGAACTGCACCGCTTGGCTGTTGGGGATCATATCCTTCTCGGCGGCGACAATATGGATTTAGCCCTGGCCCATTTCGCCATGCAGAAACTACAAGGGGCCAAGCTTGATTTGATGCAAATGCAAGCCCTCAGTCATTCATGTCGCGCCGCCAAGGAGCAGTTGCTCTCCGACTCAACCATTGCGTCCGTACCGGTCACGGTCCTTGGCCGCGGCAGAAGTGTCGTTGGCGGCAGTTTGCGTACGGAGTTAACTCGTGCTGATGTGGAAAAGCTTCTGGTTGAGGGTTTTTTCCCGGTTTGCGAACTAAATGCAGAGGTCAAACGAACTCAAGCCACGGGTTTGCAGGAATTGGGCTTGCCTTATGCTGCTGATCCGGTGATTTCCAAACACTTGGCCAGCTTTTTGCGTCGTAATGAGCCCGTGTTGAAGGAACATTTCACCAAAACCGGTACGAAGATTCGCACCTTGCCCAATTGCCTGCTCTGCAACGGCGGCGTGTTCAAGGCCACGCAATTGAGGGAGCGGCTGCATCAGCTTTTGACACAATGGTCACAAGCAGCAGGTGGCGGCCCTGTCAAAATGCTTGAAGGCACGGACCTGGATCAAGCCGTTGCCCGGGGCGCAGCCTACTACGGCTTGGTGCAACATGGCCGCGGCATCCGCATTCGCGGTGGTACCGCGCAGGCCTATTACATCGGCGTGGAAACATCACTCCCTGCCGTTCCAGGAATGCCCGCTCCCCTGCGTGCCGTTTGTGTTGCTCCTTTTGGCATGGAAGAAGACACCGAAGCCGACTTACCCAATCACGAATTTGGTCTCATCGTCGGTGAACCCGTGCAATTTCGGTTTTTAGGTTCTAGTCAACGACGTCATGATCCTGTCGGGACAGTTATCGAAAACTGGGAAGACGAACTCACTGAACTCAGCCCGCTGACAATGACGTTACCTGGCTCAGCCAGCAACGCCAATGCCACAGTGCCCGTACGGTTACGAAGCAAAGTCACGCCGATCGGCACGCTCGAGCTATGGTTGGTCAGCCGAGAAGGCGATCAGAAATGGAAGCTTGAATTTAATGTTCGGGAACAACGGGATTAATTGCGAATGTTGCATTCAATCCCTGCATGATCCCACATGTACGCTCCTTAGCTAAAGGTTAGTCACATGCGAGGACGATTAGGCTTGGTTTTAATGGCTCTGCTCAGCCTCATGAGTTACCCGAGGATAGGCGCCGAAGACCATGCCAAGGCAAAGTCGATCCTGTTTCTCGGCGATAATGGCCACCACCAGCCTTTGTTGCGCTTCCGTCAGATTGAACCTGTGCTTCGAAAGCGCGGTTTTGATCTGACTTATACCGACCAAGTTGGCTCAATCAACAAAAAAACGCTGTCCCAATATGACGGACTGATTGTGTTTGCCAATCACACATCAATTAACGCTGAGCAGGAAGCAGCCTTGATCGACTTCGTTGAACAAGGCAAGGGATTTGTACCTCTCCATTGTGCATCGTATTGCTTTCTCAACTCGCCAAAATATATCTCTTTGGTTGGAGCCCAGTTTCAACGACATGGCACGGGAACATTTCGAACCCGCATCACCGAACCTACCCATCCGATTATGAAAGGCTTTCAAGGATTTGAAAGCTGGGATGAAACTTACACGCATCATCGCCATAACACCGACCAACGCACCGTTCTTGAAGTGCGTGAAGAAAATGGTCAGATCGAGCCCTGGACTTGGATTCGCACGCAGGGAAAAGGACGAGTGTTCTACACCGCCTGGGGACACGATGAGCGAACGTGGGGTCATGCTGGTTTTCACAACTTGATCGAACGTGGGCTGCGCTGGGTGCTGCGTGACGAGTCCACGAAAGTGCCAGATTACACTGACCGACCACAAATGACCGAGCTTTCCAAAGACTTTAAACCCTTTGCGTACACCCCTGCTCAGGTTCCCTTTTATCCGCCTCGCGGTGGCGGTTCACGCAGCGATCAACTCGGTGAAATGCAAATGCCCCTTGCTCCTGCCGATTCTCAGAAACATATGGTTCACCCGGTTGATTTTGAAGTACAGTTGTTTGTGGCTGAGCCGCAATTAGGCGGCAAACCCATTGCCATGAACTGGGACGAGCGAGGCCGTTTATGGGTAGCTGTGACGGTGGATTATCCAAACGACCTGCAACCCCAAGGCAAAGGGAACGACCGTATTGTCATTTGCGAAGACACTCAAGGAAAAGGCCGAGCCGACAAAATTACCGTTTTTGCAGACAAACTCAGTATTCCCACGAGCTTCATCTTTGCACGTGGTGGCGTGATCGTACATCAAGCTCCGCATACTTTGTTTTTAAAAGATATCGATGGCGATGATGTAGCCGATGAACGCTCCATCCTTTTCTCGGGATGGAACACCGGCGATACACACGCTGGTCCGAGCAATTTGCGTTATGGATTAGATAATTGGCTTTGGGGTATCGTAGGCTACTCAGGCTTCCGGGGCCAAGTGGGGCAACAGCGACACTCCTTCAGTCAAGGTTTTTATCGCTTTACGCCCGATGGCCAATACTTGGAGTTCCTCGCCAGCACGAGCAATAATTCCTGGGGTGTCGGCATCAGCGAAGAAGGGTTCATTTTTGGCTCAACGGCCAATGGCAACCCGAGTGTCTACTTGCCTATACCCAATCGATACTACGAAAAAGTGCTTGGCTGGTCTGCCAAAGTGCTTGGCAGCATTTCGGGAGACATTGCCATACACCCGATCACGGACAAGGTGCGTCAGGTCGATTATCATGGTCGATTCACAGCAGCCGCTGGCCATGCTTTATACACAGCCCGACGTTACCCAGCCTATTACTGGAATCGTACTGCCTTTGTGGCTGAACCCACAGGGCATCTCGTCGCTACTTTGCTTCTGCAACCCAACGGTTCAGACTTTCGTTCCCAAAATGGCTGGAACTTGCTTGCCAGTCGTGATGAATGGACCGCCCCGAGCATGGCTGAGGTGGGGCCGGATGGCAATGTCTGGATCATTGATTGGTACAACTACATCGTGCAACACAACCCAACGCCCCGCGGATTTGAAACGGGAAAAGGCAATGCCTATGTCACCAACTTGCGAGACAAAAAACATGGCCGGATCTACCGGCTCGTAGCTAAGAACAGCCCTCCCGTTCCTACTCCTAACCTGCATAAAGCTACACCTGAACAATTGGTGCAGACCTTAACCAACGACAACATGTTCTGGCGACTACATGCTCAGCGCTTGCTCGTCGAACAGAAACAGATCGATGTTGTTCCTCAACTACTCACGCTGATCCAGGATCAGAAGGTCGATGCCATCGGGTTGAATGCAGGGGCGATTCACGCCCTTTGGACGCTGCACGGGCTTGGCGTTGTTCATGAATCGCATCCCTTGGTGATGAAAGCCGTGGTACAGGCATTGCAGCATGCATCAGCCGGTGTCAGGCGAAATGCGGTTTTAGTCTTGCCGCACAATCAGGTTGGGTTAAAGGCCTTGTTGCAAGCAAAAATGCTCACGGATAGCGATCCGCAAGTTCGCTTAGCCAGTTTATTGGCTCTTGCGGATATGCCAGAAGATAAAGATGCCGCCCATGCTTTGGCGACCATGTTACAACAACCCGATACCCTTAGGGATCGCTGGTTATGCGAAGCGATCATTTGTGCGGCTGCAAGTCAAAGCGCATGGTTTCTGGAAGCAGTTACTCGGCTGGACCGTTTCCCCTCAGAAATGGTCGAACCCATCCGTATTGTGGCTGAGCATTTGGCGCGATCCGAAAAGCGCAAAGCAATAGCGGCTCTACTGCCCCAGCTAGCCACTTCCCCGCCAACAAGCGTGGAAGCGATCCTTTCCGGCCTGAATAAAGGTTGGCCCGATCATGCATCTTTGGCATTAACCGATGCTCAAAACCAGAATCTCAGTCAGCTATTCCCCAAGCTTCGACCAACGGGCCAATCGATGCTTGTGAAAATCTCGTCCAAGTGGGGTAGCAACGCCCTAGCTGAGCAAATGAACCAGGTCGTTAACACACTATTGCAAACGCTTCAGGACGAAAAGCAACCGGCCGACCAAAAAGTCTTAATGGCCAAGCAACTGATTGAACTGAAGCCCAACGACGAAACAATCATCAAGGCCTTGGTCGAGCAGATTGGGCCGCGTAACTCACCCGCCGTCAATGCAGGGTTGCTGCAAGCGCTCGCGGGATCGACCTCCGAACAACTGGCCCCAATACTACTACGCGCCTCATCGTTTTGGACTCCTCAAGCCAAGCGTGAATTGATTCAACTGTTATTGCAACGCCGCGAACGCACTCTTGCTTTGCTTAGAGCCATTGAGAAACAGGAGTTGCCCTGGAACGATTTAGCACCTGACCAGATTCAAGCCTTGCTCAATCATCCAGATGCAGCCGTGGTTTTCCGTGCCAAACCATTATTCTCCGGCAAAGGTGGCGTGCCCAATCCAGATCGACAAAAGATTGTCGAGCAGTACTTGCCCTTAATCCAAAAAACGGGCGATGCTGTCAAAGGTAAGCTGGTTTTCATGAACCAATGTGCCAAATGTCATGTGCATGGGACAGAAGGAAACAAGGTGGGGCCTGACCTGACAGGCATGGCTGCCCATAGTAAAGAGCAACTACTCGTGGATATTCTCGACCCCAACCGGAGTGTCGAAGGCAATTACCGCCAATATACCGTCGTCACGACCAAGGGAACACTACTCAATGGGCTTTTGGCTTCTGAGTCGCGCACGGCCATCACCCTGATAGACTCTGAAGGAAAATCACATAACGTGCTTCGCGAAGAGATCGACCAACTCAAAGCTTCGAACAAATCGCTTATGCCAGAAGGATTCGAACAACAAATCCAGCAAGATGACTTGGTTCATTTGATTACTTTTCTGACCCAACGCAGTCAGTTCATTCCATTGAGCTTAGCCAAGGTGGCAACCATCAATAGCACCACAGGGATGTTTTACAGTGAAGAAGCAACCACCGAACGGCTTATTTTTCGCGACTGGGGCCCCAAAACGCATAATGGCGTTCCTTTTCACTTGATTGATCCCCGAACGGATGGAACGCTAAACGTCATCTTATTTCATGGACCACAAGGTAAATTTCCTCCCCAAATGCCCAAGCGTGTGACTCTGGAATGCCATACCCCTGCCAAAGCCATTCACATGTTGAGCGGTATCAGTGGCTGGGGTTATCCTTATTCACCCAAAGGGTCTGTATCCCTCACCGTCCGATTGCACTATCAGGATGGTCAAACCGAGAATCATGAACTGCGCAATGGTGAACACTTTGCCGATTACATTCGCCGAGTAGATGTCCCACTCTCGGAGTTTGCTTTTTCCCTACGAGGCCAGCAAATTCGTCATATTCAGATCAATCCGAAACGAGCCGAATCATTGAAGCAAATCGAGTTCATCAAAGGGAACGATATCACGGCCCCGGTGATCATGGCAGTCACCGTCGAAACGCACCATCGTCAATAAAACGATGTGTCTGAATTCCTGTTGACGAGTGGGGATCATCTCTTTTTTCCTGAAAAAAGGTAAGGTTTTTGCGTTGCCTTATTGACGGGCTTTCCCGACCTGTGATATCCTTGATTAAATAGTCATGAAGTCATCAACCATCTCCAATTCAGATCAAGATGGTGATCGTGAAGCATGGTGGTTTTCAAATCTACGGGCATCAGGTTTTATCCGAGACACATCGGCTTGACCTTATCCTGCATTTGCAAATGAACGTTCTCCTGGAGGAGTAGTCCGCATGGCCACAAAACAACCCGGCGTGTGGGGAATTGACATTGGGCAATGTGCATTGAAGGCACTTCGGCTCGAAAAAATCAACGATGTGATCACGGCCACGGCTTTTGATTTTATCGAATACCCTAAAATTCTGAGCCAACCCGATGCTGAGCCCGACGCTCTGGTCCGCGAAGCATTGGAACAGTTTCTCTCACGCAACAACATCAAGGGCGATCAAATTGCCATCAGCGTGGCCGGTCAAACCGGTTTGGCCAGGTTTGTGAAATTACCACCTGTCGAAACGAAGAAGATACCTGACATTGTCAAGTTCGAGGCCAAACAGCAGATCCCCTTCTCGCTGGATGATGTGGTTTGGGATTGGCAGATTATTGGCTCACAAGGGGGTGCGGAAGGCACCATCGAAAACGAAATCGGCTTGTTTGCCATTAAGAAAGACATGGTTTATCGGGCTTTGCAGTCGCTCAAGGACGTTAAAGTCGAGGTTCACATGGTGCAGATGGCACCACTCAGCCTTTGCAATTTTGTTGCCTACGATTTGTTAGGCAAAGACGCTATGGGAGGTGGCGGCAGCGACCATGACTGCGTCGTGGCATTGGATATGGGTGTTGATAACACCAATTTAGTCGTGACCGATGGCGAGCGCATCATTTGGCAGCGAGCCATCCCCATTGGTGGCAACCATTTTACCCGTGCACTGACAAAAGAAATGAAACTAACGTTCGCCAAGGCCGAGCATCTTAAACGCAATGCGACCAAAGCCGAAGATCCCAAGAAAATCTTCGCAAGCATGAAACCTGTGTTTGCTGATTTCGTTGGTGAATTGCAACGATCATTGAGTTTCTTCACTAATTCCCATCGCAATGCACAAATCAAGCGCATGCTTGGGCTTGGCAACGCCTTTCGACTGCCTGGTTTGCAAAAGTTCGTCAGCCAAAGCATGGGCATCGAAGTCGAGAAGCTGAATGAATTTAATCGGATCGTGGGCGATGAAGTCCGTCAATCTCCGGTTTATGCCGACAATGTGCTCAGTTTTGCCGTGGCCTATGGCCTGGCCCTGCAAGGCATGGGTGTCACGCGCATTTCAACGAACCTGCTGCCGCATGACATTCGCATGGAGCGGTTGGTGCGTTCCAAGAAACCTTGGGCCTTGTCCGCAGCCGCCGGCTTGCTTTTCGCCATCGGTGTGTTCGCATTAGGCAGCGGTGCGCAATGGAACAAAGCCGAAGCCACCAAGAAAGAAGCGGAAAATGCCAAGTCGGTGATCAATGATTCGAATGCCAAAAAAGCAAAGTTCAAAGAAGAAGAGCAAGAGCTAATCAAAGCCAGACAAGCAGCCACCCTGATCTTGCGTGGCAGCGAGGAACGCGTCAATTGGGCTCTATTTTATCGACTGCTTAACGATTGCTTGCCTCAACCCAACGGTATGAATCTGCCGAATTACCGATTGGATAACGGCGTGGTTCCATTTGAAAAATACTTCGGCCAGAATGACCGTGCCCAGCGTGCCTGGACCATCAAGGAAGAACGCGATCGAGCTGGCATTCGCAACGATGAAATCAATGCCAGTGTATTGGTGCAAATCAATATTCAATCCGTTTGGGCACGTTATTGCGATACCGCCATGGCGACGAACTATTTCACTCAAGTGAAACAACGTGCCATTCCAGAAACGGTTGCACCAGATAAAGACCCGGACTGGAAAGAAGCTCCCAAGAAACCGGGTTGGGCCATTGAGATTCGCGGCTTCACATACCATTCGGATTCACACCACTTTGTCCGTGAATCGCTCCTTGAAAATCTGAAGAAAAAGAAAACCGTGTTTTGGCCTGTGAATTCGCCTTACGCCAAAAGCATCCAAATGGAGACGAGCCACGTGGCGATTCTTGGCTTCCACACGGAAGACGTAACGAACAACCCCAATCCGCCATTCGCAAAAATTTCTTCCTCCAACATATTCTTGAACGAACTGCTCAAGAGCAGTGCATCAAGCGGCGGTGGTTCAACCACGACCACGAGTGGAAGTGGTGGTGCAGGTGCGATGCAATTAGGAGATGCTCCTGGATCTGGAGATGTCGCCTCGGGTTCCGGTGCCTCTTCTCAAGGCAACGTCACCACCAGTTTCCCACGCAATTCCGAGTGGTCGGGTCTGGCACCCATAGGGAGCAACGTGGGCGACAATTTGGCGGCCGGCTCAAGGGGTGCAATTCAAGAAGATGCCAAAAAGCGAACTGAGTTCGTCATCGTTTTATATTGGGTTGAACCATTGCCAACCGAACCGCCAGCTCAGGTTCTGCCGGCAGGCAAATAAGTAAAGCATCGGTCGTGCTGACCCGTTGAGTTTGTGACTCCTGGATACAAGCAGCAAGCAATATCAACCAACTTTCGACATCAATGAGGATGCTTAACCAATGGCCGCTAATGTGAAGTTCGACAAGGAATTCATGATCAAGCATCGCTTTTGGCTGCTTTTGCCTTGCATCGCCATTGCTATATTGGTCGGTTGGATTTGTGTTTTAGGGGTACGCGAACAAACCGAACAATTCCAAAAAGACGCTAGCTCCGTCGATAATCAACTCAAATCGCTAGTCGGCGATCAGACCAAGCGCAACGAAACTTGGATATCAGCGATCAAGGAAAAGAAAATCGTTTCCCTCGATCAAAAAAATGAGTTGTGGATTGAAGGTTACGATCAGCAAAACAATGTGATTCGACGGGCCCCTGCCACAGGGAACAACACAGGTCCAAAAACAGGTGCTAAAGTACCAGGTGAGTTAGTCGAGATTCGTAATCCATTGATCACTTGGCCCAACAAAATAGCCCAATTATGGGAAGCTGACAAACCCGGACGCAGTTTGAAACTGCTGGATTTTGGCGATCCGTTGGGCATCGTCCCGATCGATTACAAAAACGAATACCTGCTTCAATTTGATTCCGTATTGGATTTGATCGAATGGTACGATGAAAAAACGGGCAAAGGGGCGGTGCGGGTTCTCAACGGAGCAGGCCATCATCGCGATAAGGCGAAGGTTGATCTCATTAAGCCGTTTGCTTTCAAACCTGATCGCACGGTCTTATCCGAAGAAGCTTGGACATTGCAGGAAGAATTAGCCATTCGTAGAGAATTGTTCAAGAGCCTGGCGAATGTCATCGACCATGCAGGAACGCTTAGTCCGGAATGGCAACCCATTTCGCGTGCCAACCCAACCGATGCCAATACCCCCACGGGCACTACGCCAAATGACAACGCTCCCAAAACAGCCAAATCCCTTTTGGATGAGCGCACTTTCTACAACCACATTTGGACCTGGACTTTGCCTCCGAAAGCCGAGACGAAAGTCGACCACGTTCCACGACGAACACCTAACGTCCCCATTCCACCAACACTCCCAAGCTGGCAGGGTTGGGAATTACAACTGCAGTTGGTTGTGGATGGCAACAAAATTAAACTTGATGGCAAAAGCCTGAATCATTCCACACGTTATGCCATCCCCAAGGCCACGCTGCTCGTCTATGTCATAGATGGCGAAACCAAACAGGAAAAAGCAACTCCTATTGAATTGGACGATGCCGGTGAACTCGAGCCATCTAAGAGTTCCAATGGCAATGTTGTGAAAGTTAGTGAAAAAGCCTTGCGTGCCCGAGATCTGGAGCCCGGCTCCATACGCATCTCGCGCGTGGTCCGCAAAGTTGAGGAGCCTTGCTTGGACCAAGCCTGTGTTTATAACCAAAACTGGGTGATGGAAGTGCGTTTTCGCGGCGAACCGAATAGCTCGATCACTAATGTTCAATGTATCCTGCATAACCGAAGCCCACGCCGAACTTCCGTTCCCAATTTCAATATCGAATGGTCAGATGGCACGCCAACGAAGGGCGATAACATCAAAAATCCTGAAAAGAATATCCGGTTCACCGTCGATGCCTTGGATGCAGGTGAAAGCAAGACATTCATTAAGGAGTTCAGAGAATCATATGCGATGCGCAAAATCTTGCAAGTTAGGCAAAACATGGACTGGCGCAACACACCCATCAAGCGTATTGACACAATGGATATTGGAGTGGTTGCACATGAACACTCTGACCGAACCAAGGTTACGCCCTTGGTCGCTTACAATTTCAAACAAAAAGATCCCAAAGCAGCACCTGGTGGTTCAACTCCTACGGAATTACCTACGTATTCTGCCAATCACGAAGTGTTGATGAAACGATACTTGGAAGTCTCGCACGAAGTGCGGCGTCTGCCTGTGTGCCTCGTTCTTGTCACAGATGCGTCAGCCGTCAACGAAGTCCTGACAGGCCTTTCCAACTCTCGCTTGCGGTTTCAAATTACACAGGCGGTGTGGAATCGAACCGCCAGTTTGGGCAAGCCGGCGAGTCCTGGTCAACCCAGCAGCAGCAGCGGTGGCTCGACGGGCAGTTCTAGCGGTGCTCCTATGATGAGCGGTGCTGGCGGCGGGGGCGGAGGCGGCGGCCAAATGAATGTACAGCGGCCGGGCAGCGGTATGTTTCCCGGTAGCGGCACAGGCACCGGCAGCAGCGATAAAAAGAACCCAGCACAGGTGATCGGCGTTGAAGATGACAGTGCCGTGGTGATTTTGCAAGTGTACGGCATGGTAACGTTATATGAGAGTCCCGATGCGTATGTTCGCATCGAAAAGGAAAAACAGGGCGGAGGTTCTCGTTAAGCGGAATTCTCAAACGCCACAACGACCCTTCAGCTCTATAATGATGCGTTTGATCTGGCAACCATTCAACTTTGGCTCCGTTGCTACCGGAGGAGTTTCCGATGGCTAAGAAAAAATCCCTGAACATTGATTTTAAACAGTTCTTCTTGAATTACGGGGATCGCATTGGTGTCGGCATCGCAGGCATATTTATCCTGTTGTTGCTGGCCTATAGTTTTATTGGCCCTGAGAAGTCCTTGTCCTCCGATCAAATACGCGATCAACGGGACAAAGCTCGTCAGGCACTGATTAATTTCCCTGTCAAGAAGGAAGAACTGGAACCCAAAGAAGTAAAAAGTGTAGAGGAAATTGCCAAATTGTCGGAGAGTATGAAAAAGCCAGTGCCGTTCGGTACGCTCGCTACGATGTTCCCGTTCCAATACGTCCCTCCAGGCCAGGATAATTTTCGGTCAAACCCGGAGGTATTTGCTGCCCTGGCATTGAAGGCCGCCCCCGTACTCATGGCTTACAAAGTGTATGACATCGAAGGTGACAAGGTCATCGTTCTGGAACCACTGAAAGAAGGCCTCAATCTCAAAGGCGATAAGAATAAGAATAACCAGTTGCGCGATGGTGGCGGCGGCCCCAATATGCCCTCAGGTGGCATGGGTGTCAGTCGCGATAAAGGCAAACAGAATCAGGGAAACAAAAATGATACGACGAGTTCCGTTCCCAAAGATGCCATGTATAAAAAGCGCCGCATCAATTTGAATGAATTGGGAGATGAATTGGTCGCTATTAATATCATGCCAACCCGCGCTGCTTATGTGGTGGGAATCTATCCATATGGGAAGCAACTGGATGAGCTTTCACGTGCACTGAAAATGGAGAAAAGTCAGATTGAATCTTATTACAAAGGTTTGGATATCCAGCGGCGTGAAATCATTCCCCAAGGAACGCGAATGCGGGATGGCAGCTACGCCAAAGAAGACATGGTTATGGTAAAGGATCCGAAAAATCCTGCCTCGATGATTCCTGTCCCCTTATCCAGCGTACCACAAAACCCAGTCAAAGATGATGAAATGGCAGCTGCAGGCTGGATCAATGTAGACAAGAAACTGCTTGGCCAAATGGTCAAATATGCCGTCGAAACCTACGAGGAACCCGACAATATTTTGCGCAGCCTGCTCGCACTGTCGGATCGACTGGTTCAACGTATTCCCAAACCACTCCGCAGCGACTATCCAAACCTCACGAATGAATTGAAAGACTTGGAAGAACTGGTTGAAAAAATCCGCAAGGACAACACGCCCATCCCACCACCCAAGAAAAATAAGTTTATGGATAAGTCCGATGACGGCTTTGGCAATATAGGTGGTAGCACTAACAGTTCGAGCAGCACCCAAAGCAGTGGAGGTGGCGGTTCAGGTACGGCTGGCCTGTCCGATCCTCCAGGCGGCGGTGGCTCGGGCAGCCGTGGTGTGGGTGGCAGCCAAGGCAGCGGCGAAAAAAGCAAGGTCGATTTGTCTAAACTCAGCTATGTGCCCGATTATTGCGTAATTCGCTTCTTGGACCTCACCTTGGATTCCGAATCGGTGGGTGGTCGAACCTTTGAGTATCGCATCAAAGTTGTGATGGATAATCCCAATTTTGGATCCGATATGGTTGCTGTCCCTGAATTTGCCAACATTCGTGAATTGTATGGTCCATGGAGCCCGGTTTGCCGCGTCACATTTCCCAATGACGAATACATCTATACCAGCGAAAGACGCCGTCCCCGACCAAATTCGCCGGACTTGGATTCAGACCGCGTTCCCATTCAACTTCATAAGTGGTTGGGCTTTGTGGAGCCAACGGTAAACTCGCAGGATGAAATGGAACGCGTTGGCGATTGGTGGGTAGATTACATTCACGCTGCTCGGGGTGAATATATTGGCCGTGTTCCCACGGCTAAAGAAAATGGGGAAACATCTTTGATCTTCTGGCTTTCCTACATGGCCGCTGGCGGCGACGCCAATAAGCTCGGCATGGAATCACTCGTAAAGGTCAATACGCCCAATTTATTGACCCGCTATTTGCTCGCCGACTTCGAAGGTGGCCACCGAGAACGGCTCAAGAAGCTTGATGGCCGCGGCACATGGGAGGAAGATGTGCCTGCGGAGTTGCTGATCGTTGAACCCAACGGACGAATGATTGCCAGAACCTTGCTCACGGATCGAGTGGACGAAACCCGCAAGAAACGATTCGAGCGCTTCGAGCAGTGGTTCAATACCATCAAGGAAAAAGCCGAACGGCAAAAACCAAAGGAAAAAGAAGAGGAAAAGAAAAAGTAATTCGATACTCAACTACCCGACACCAACCAATAACCCCACGAGCTTGCTCTCGTGGGTTTTTCTTTACCCAAATTCTCTCATTTGACCCTCGCGGACTACGAGCGAATAATTGAACTAGACGAATACAGGAATTTTCGCTAAAGCCTGCTAGGTTTGCTGGTCGTTCAAGGAAACAGACTGAACGATAGACGTTTTTTACAGGAATCGATTCATGACTTATTGAGAGGGATTATCAATCATGGCCCACATGTATCCCCAAGGCATGCTGCGCCACTATTTCTCAGGCCTCACCGAGCAAACGTTCATTTCGACGTTAGGAATCGGCGATCCAGCATTGATTGATTATCTTTCCGAATTGTTATGTCGTTTTGTCCACATCGATCAAATCTATCTTGTGCGAAATGTACAAGGCCAGCAGATGGAAGAATTGGCCGCGATGATCATGGCGGCCGAGGGCTATCCACCGGAAGGTCGAACGCGCCGCGAAGTTTACCGCCACATCGGGGACTTTACACTGTTTTGGACAGGCTTGTTTCCAGAGCAGCTTAAACGCATGCAATCGCGTTTTAACCACGATTTCTTTATCGAATATTGCACCCAGGGAAAACGATCCTATTTGATTGCCAGTACGTTCGACGATGAAACCAGTCGCGAAGAAGCTCCCGTGCTCAGACGCTTGAGCAATGAGTTTGAACTTTGTGCCTATGGCCTGAATCATGTCCGTGCGGAGTGGACACATCAAGGCACAGACGGCATGCCTTTTGGCCAATCGACAGAGGAATAGGCGAGCAAAGCGGATATTGAGAAATATCCGCTTTTGTTTATTGGCCGGTATTTGGCTTATTCGGTTGGCATTACAAAGTCAGCCAGAAAGATCTGCGAACCCGTCATTCGGCCATCTCGGGTGGAAGTCCAAAGCAACTTCTTCCCGTCGGGGCTGAAGACCGGCAGCACATCTGCCCCTGGAGCAAATGTGATGCGCCATTTCTTACCCGAGTCGACGTGCATCAAATACAAGTCATAGTTGGGTCGCAACATGGGATTGGAATGATCGGCCGCTGAATAGATGATGTGCTGACCATCGGGATGCCAATAAGGTCCCCAATTCACACCATCGGTTTTGGTTAATTGACGTTCATTGGTGCCATCGGCGTTGATAACATAGATCTGCAACCAGTCCTTCTTATCACGATCCGCCCTAAAGATCACGCGTTTGCCATCGGGTGAAAAAAAAGGCCCGCCGTTGTAACATCCCGGTGCATTGGTCAATTTACGGACATTTTGGCCGTTGCTATCCATGATGTATAATTCCAGATTCCCATCACGATTGGAGCAAAAAACAATTTGATTGCCATCGGGGCTATAAGAGCCTTCCGCGTTGTAACCAGGCGCGTCCGTGAGCAATTTGAGCTGATCGCCATGCAAGTTGGCTTCATAAATTTTGATGTAGGGGTCGAAGTCCCATTGATATCGTCTACGTCTGCCCGTCTGCTTCTCTTCATCCCGCTTGGCTAATTCTTCGGTGACCTCTTTCTTATAATTGGGATTGGTATGGCCGCTGGCGAATATAATTTTCTGTCCATTGGGGTGAAAGAAACCGCAAGTAGTACGGCCCAGACCTGGACTTACCCGCCAAAATTTGCCCGACTCCAAATTTAATATGAACATTTGGTAGAAAGGGTTGTCGCTTTTCTCTTCTGCTTGAAAGATGATGTGCTTCATATCGGGGGAAAAATAGGATTCGCCCGCACGCACAAAGTTATGAGTTATTTGTTTAATGTTCTTAAGATAGCGTGCTTCCTCCAATGCCCAATCCTTGTCGGAAGCAGCCATTGCACCGATCCAAACCAACGCGCCAATGCTCAGGATTCGCATAAGTTATTTCTCCTATCTGTTCTTTTAGAATATATCAATCTTATCCAGAGTAGTCTCATCAAAGGGATCGAAGCATGAACAATCCTATCAATTCATGGCTGGATTTTTTGAATCAAGACCCGGCATGGGCCATTGGTTTTGTGATTGGCATTGCCATTTTGTTGCTGGTTATCAGTGTAGCGATCCGGCATTGGACGAAATCGTCTGCCCCCCTCGCAGAGTTATCGCTGTTGGAAGATTTGGGTCAATACCCACCTGCCCCGCCACTGCCCGTTGCATCGCCAACCTTAAAAGTACACGGACTTCCAGCACGAATACGACTGATCGTTATCGCCCCTTTGGGGAAAGAGAGGTATTCCTCTATTGATGCTGAGTTAGCGTCGGGGATTGTTAACGAAGCATTACCTAATCTGACCGAAATCGTTCAGCGCGATCAGGCCAAAGCTCGTATTTGGCCACCGCAGTTGAGCAACCAAGGTTTTGCTGCTGCTGTTCAACGCCATACACTTTTTCCAGTAGTTTCCAGTCAGCGAAAAAAATGGCTCCTCGTCGTAGGGAAAGTCATCTTTGATGAACGATCCTTTGGATTAGCCATTGCCCTCTGGACTGAAAAGCCACATACGCTAGGCCCGATCATATTGGATAAGCCACATCGTTGGATGGAAGTTTTGCAATGGGTGGAATAATGTTCACTCGTAGTCGTCGTCTCAGTCAATGATTTTGTTTAGGGGATATTCGACGAGACCACTCGCCCCTGCATTCTTTAACTTGGGAATAATGACGCGAACGATGCTTTCATCAATAATCGTATTGACATCCACCCATTCAGGATCCGATAGCGAGGCGATGGTTGGCTTCATGAGTGCCGGTAATAGTTGAAGCACTTGCTGCAGATCTTTTTTGCGGACATTCATCATCAGCCCAACTTTGCCCTCAGCCGCCATAGCGCCTTGCAGCATCAGGACCAGGTCTTCCATCTTGCGTTGTTTCCAAGGATCAATGGCAGCACGCGGATTGGCAATAAACCGGGTTGTGCTCGTGAGTAATTCAGCGAGAACACGCAGATTATTGGCCCGCAATGAGCTGCCCGTTTCAGTGACGTCAACAATGGCATCCGCCAGATGAGGTGGTTTGACTTCGGTCGCCCCCCAACTGAATTCAACTTGTGCCTCCACGCCATGATTGGCTAACCAACGCCTTGTGGTGTTGACCAATTCCGTCGCGATGCGTTTTCCCTCTAAGTGCTTAATTTCCTTGATGGGTGAGTCGTTGGGTACTGCCAGGACCCAACGCACAGGTCGCCGACTGACCTTGCTGAAAACCAGTTCCGCCAACTCGATCACTTGGGCATCGTTTTCAATGATCCAATCATATCCCGTCAAACCACAATCCAACACTCCGTCCTGAACGTATCGGGCCATCTCCTGGGCCCTTAAAAGGGTGCATTGAATTTCCGCGTCATCAATGGATGGATAATAACTGCGACTAGGAAATGTAATTTTGTACCCTGCTCTGCGAAACAACTCCGCCGTGGCATCTTGCAAACTTCCTGCAGGCAATCCAAGTTTTAACATGGAGGACTCATTCCTTTACTAAGCACTAAGACATCCCGTTGCTTTATGCCGCTACTGCCCTTTACTGCTTGCTTCCATAAACCAGTTTTGGATCAAAAACACGTGTGCCAATCGTCTCCCATTCTTGATCCTTGCGCCTGCGGAAAAAGCAGGACTGAAACCCTTCATGACAAGCAGCCTGGCCTATCTGTTCGACTTTGAGCAACAGCGTATCGGCATCGCAATCGATCCACATTTCGTGGACCAACTGAACATTACCGCTCTCTTCGCCTTTGCGCCATAGCTTGTTTCGACTACGGCTGAAATAGACCGCACGTCCCGATTTGCATGTCTCGTAAAAAGCTTCTTGGTTCATCCATGCCATCATTAAAACAACACCGGTATGGACGTCTTGTGCAATAGCAGGGACTAGCCCACCAGCCTTTGTAAAATCAATCATGATTAATTCCTGGATTATCGTCTGAGGTCAATTTTCAGTAAATAGCTGTAAAGATATCATTATTCACAAATTAGAGACCGGACAGCCAAATCAAGAACAAACCGAAATGCTCCACTCAATCCGTTCCCGATTCTTGTGCTTTATCGTTCGTGAATTTGGCCAGCACTTGCGGGATGATGCTCTGCGGTAGAAAGCGTGTGAGGTCACCACCCAAGGCAGCAATTTGCCGAATGAGTGTGCTACTTAAATGCGTGAAATCAACTCTAGGCAAGAGAAAGATGGTATGAATAGCTGGGTCCAGCGTTTGATTCGTCAGTGACATGCTGAATTCATATTCCATGTCACTCACCGTTCGTAAGCCACGAACCATGACTCGCGCCCCTACTTCACGAACAAAGTGCACAGCCAAGCCTGTAAAAATGTGGACTTCAACGTTTTGAAATGGTTGTGCTACTTCCTGCACCATCCGATGCCTTTCAGCAATTGCAAAACTATGTCGTTTTTCTGGATTGACTCCAACACCAATAACCAACCGGGGAAAAATCAAACTGCAACGACGAATGATATCGACGTGACCGAGGTGAATTGGGTCAAACGCCCCGGGATAAACAGCTGTTAATGGTTGAGGGGGGTATTCCAAAGGCATGCATTTACCTTAGTTCGTGGACCAAAACATGTGCTCAATAACAACACCCATTCGTTCGATGCCGTGTGCGATTGTCAATATGGCAGCATGAGTCTATACTATCAAGCAGAAAACGGCTTGCAACAATCATCACAAGCTATTGAAGTACATGCAGTTATGTAAAGATACCCATTATTCTAAAATATGGTGCATGATTTGCAGAATTAAATGACTCCGGAATAATTGAGGGTTAGAAAATGAATTTTTGGATGTGGCGACCAGGTTCACACCCCCTGTCCAACTTCGAGCAGCAGATGAACCAACTGCTCGATATGACGATGAATTTGGTTGGTCGACAATTATTCTACACCGATCAGGCATTTCTACAAAGCAACCTCTATGAGAATGCCCACGAGTATTATCTTCTGATTCCGCTACCAGGCGTTAACCCAGAAGAGATCGAGTTGCAAGTTGCAGGTAATCAGATCACGATACGAGGTGACCGGCGGCGTCCTGATCGTATTCCAGACGAAGCCTATCGTAGACAAGAGCGTTGGATGGGTCGATGGCAACGTGCGATCCAATTGCCTTCCCGTGCTGACTTGTCTCAAATCAATGCTTCACTTGAAAACGGCCTTTTACTCATTCGGGCCCCCAAGCAGCCACTCACCCAACCCCAGGTGATGCCTATTCAAGTTCGCCAGTCACACACGGGCCCAACCTCGGTTCCCACGGACAGTTCCGTGCAACAAGAAAGGAACGGTGCCCATGAATAAGCCTGATCCGCTCAATGCAGCACGACCGCAAGCAACCGAGGAAATGGGTTCTGCACAACGAACGTTTGTTTATTCTCCTGCTTTAGACATCCATGAAACACCTGAAGGACTCGTGCTGGAGGCTGATTTGCCAGGGGTATCAGCAGAGCATTTGCAGTTGCAAGTACAGAACAACGTGTTGCAGATCTATGGCAAAGTGGAATGGCCCATACCGAACGATACGAGAACGCTGCATGCCGAAATTGAACACGCGGATTTCTATCGTTCCTTCATCCTGAGCGAAGAAGTGGATACTGAAAAAATTGAAGCCGACTTCAAAAACGGCGTTTTGACTTTGTTCCTACCAAAGGCAGAAAAGTCCAAACCTCGGAAAATCGAAATTCGATCACATCGATAGCAATAGGCATGTTGCTGGCGCTAACTGCACGAAATACCTCACTCATCTTCGGAATCGTAATGGACTGCTTCATGTTGCCCAGTTAGCCATGCCAGACAGCGACCCCAATTGGACCGATTTCCTGGAGTTAAATTACCTAATAATCTGCTCCCGGTTGCACCGGTTACCCTAGGTAAATTAGCAGGTTCACCATCCATGAAAAAGCATGCCAAAATACCAGCGACGGCTGCCATGTAGCTATCTGCTGGGAACCCGTACTGATCACTACGATCAATGGCAATTCCAGGCCAATGCTCTTCGATTAATCTCAACAGCAAACCGTTGCGGACACCCCTTCCAGTCAGGATGATTCGTTGAGGCGAACGGTCTTTTTTCCGTGTGAGCAGGCTCATGCCATGCTGCATCGACCATACCATCCAATGATGAGCAGTGCACAAGACATCTTCTGCTGGCCAATGCTGTTGCTTGGCGAGTGTGACCGTTTGTCGAGCCATATCTTCGCTAAAGTAATGACGGTGCAAGCTGAATGGAGGCTTTTTATGCAATAAGGGATGCTGTTGCCAGCGCTCAAACAGTTCAGGGATTTGCCTTCCTTGTACCGCCAAGTGCCCTAGTGCATCCATGCGATCGAGTTTACGTCCTAGGTGTACAAGCAGGCTTTCCAGTAAGGCCACGCCTGGCCCTGTTTCAATCGATTCGACCTGGTTTGGATCGGTTCCAGCATCGACATAACTCAATTGAGCCATGCCGCTCAAATGTAGTATCAAGCGATTTTCGTCGGGAACTTGGAATAAGAGGGCATCCACTTTGGCCGAAATTGGGGAGCCCTGACCTTGAACCGCCAAATCACGCCATGGAAATTCGTGAACGATCGTCAGCCCTGTCCGTTCGGCAATAACATGGGCAGCACCTAAGTCTAAATGCGCGGAGACGGCTCCACTGCAGTCATGGCATGCCGCCAATTCAAGCCAACCGCCGCATAGGATACGGCCCAAACTGACTCCTGCTCGATCTGCAAGTTGATTGGCGGTCTGCCCCGCCACTTCACCTAACACACGATGAGCAATGGCGACTTGATACAAATCGACGTGTTGCGGCTGGGTGGCTCGCTGCAGCAACTGACGTATTTCCAGTCCAAAGGGTTCGGCATGAGTTCGCCGAACCAAAACACGCATGTCATCCCCTTGACCAAAAACTTCCAAAAGGGCAGCCTGAATGCCATCCAGGCATGCCCCGCAGGAAAGCCCCATGACCAGCCGCTTGATCATCTCGGCCTCACGGATGACAGATTTGAGCCAAAGAGTAAATCATGCTGCCAGTTGCAATGCCATTTCCTTGCGTGCACAAGCCTGCACAAAGGATTCGAAGAGTTGCAGGTCCAGGGCTGAGGCCGTTTCCGAATGCGGATGCCATTGCACACCAATGCAATACCAGTCGCGATCGACCGATTCATAGGCTTCAATAACACCATCACTGGCCTTGGCTGCGATTTTGAATCCTTGAGCCAATTGATTCACGGCTTGTTGGTGATAGCTGTTTACGCGCACTTCGTTGCCGCCGTAGATGGCATCCAGTCGCGAACCCGGTTCCAGCAACACCAAATGCCTATGCACACCACCTGTCAAATCCTTATGGGGAAACGTTTTCGGATTGTCGGTGGGCAAATGCAAATAGATCGAACCACCTGCCACGACATTCAACTCAAGCATGCCAAGCGAAACCGCCAACACTGGCATTTGCCTGTCCAAAATGATCTTGCAAATCGTCCGATCAAATTCTTCTCGTCGTACGGGCATTGGCTGAACAGCAGGGTGCGGATTCAGGCCCATTCGACGGGGATCCATATCCATCGGGCCACTCGTAAGCAAAAAGCCATCCAAGCGATGCATGATGTCTTCCAAATCACGATCCTTCAGGGAAGGCGAGAGAATGATCGGCATCCCACCAGCTTGATAAATTGCTTCCGCATATCCAGCATGGATACGCAACTGAGCGGAACCATTCTTCCCGGCGGGAAGATAGTCCATGTTCAATCCGATCATCGGACGGGTTTGCTTGGAGACAGGATGCTTACCCATGATATTCCCTCCTTGGAATGTGCAGTGCGCGGATTCAATTGTCGTTCAACCGTTAAGGCCGCGCTCGTCCCTGAGGTCAAGCCTTATAACACAGAGAAGGGCGAGTATAGGTGGGGAAAATGGCACTTTCAAGCCCACTTGTCTATTTTTTTTCACTGTTCAGCTATGGCCATAATCAGCTCTACATTTGACCCGACTTCTCTTATCCCTTAATCTGGTATGTAGTTGACACAAATGCTCATCACAGAGATGACTGCTTTGATCCGATCGTGGTGCACATGAACACAACTTCAATAAGCCAAAAATGTGTCCTAATTACGGGTGGCGGCAGTGGCATTGGTCGTGCCTCCGCATTGCGAATGCACCAGGCAGGCGCTCATGTATTGATTACGGGACGCCATGTTGAAAAACTACAAGACGTCCATAGAGCCGCAACAGGTGGCGCACCTTTTCATTACCTTGTTTGCGATGGGTCCAACGCAGAACAAGTAAATCATGCCATGCAATCGGCCCTAAAGCTCTTCGGTGGTCGATTGGATATCCTCATCAATAACGCTGGCTTGAATACGAAGGATCGCTCAGCCCGTAGTCTTTCAACCAAACAATGGGATCAAGTGATTGCCGTTAATCTGAATGCGGCGTTTTATTTCATTCACGCCGCCATACCCATTATGGCGCAGCAACGAGATGGCTTAATCATCAACATAACGTCTGTCGCTGGGAAACGTGCCTCCAAACTTGGCGGAGCAGCTTACTCCGCTTCTAAATTTGGCATGCAAGCCCTAAGCCTTTGCGTTGGACTTGAAGAGAAAGAACATGGTATCCGTTGCACCGCCATTATCCCTGGCGAAGTGGATACACCGATCCTCGACCAACGCCCTGAGCCCGTTTCAGCAGAAAGACGCAAGCAAATCCTTCAGCCCGAAGACGTTGCTGAAGCTGTTGTGTTTGTGGCCTCGCTTCGTCCAGGAGTGAATGTGCCGGAATTGATCATCACTCCATCCACACAAGCATATGCGTAAATAAAATCCTAAACCAGATCGGAGCTTATATGTTGCAGCGATTTGCATTTTTGTTCGTTGCTTGTGCTGTTGTAACAAGCTGCCAAAAAGCCTCCCTATCCTTCATTGACCATCAAGTCACTCTTGAGGGTGGCAGCGTTAAAGAATTTGTTGTGGATGCGCCTAAAGCCGATCAATCCGTCCATGTTCAGTTGAAAGGACAAGGCGACGTCGAAGCCTACCTCGTCCTTGGCCAGCCTCGCAAAATTGTCGAACTGTTGCAAAACGGCCGAACTCCTCAAGCGGACAGCTATCTCGCGATGACCAAAGTCAACGGGAGCGGTGAGTTAACAGGCAAGATTTCCGCAGGTAAGGAATTTGCCGTGGTCATCAGCAACCCTGGTGGCTCCAGCAAACATTATACGATTTCCATTCGAGGCACTCCCGCCAAGTAAACGCACTGAATGAAATGCTTTCGCGATGCATGAACACACCGCTTTGATGATCATGGTGGCATTGGCCGTGGCCGAGGCATTGCTTTGGTTGTTCGGCTTGACTTTGTTGTTTCGCGCCTGGACACGCCTGGACCCACTGCCCGAATCGGCTATAGTCGCAATGGCTGAAGCGAATTTCTTACCTCATTGCGACCGATTGGCAGGACAGACGTTTGTACAAGAAACCCCTCGAGAGTCCATTGATCGGCTTAAATCAGCAATTGATGATTCGAAACTCAATCCTTATTATCCCGTTTTGACCATCAAACAGTATTCAAATAGTGAATTGATCATCGAAAGGAAGACGCTTTCTGACTCGGCACCGTTACCAACACATATTCCTTATCTCAGTATGCAGTTTTTTCAACCGATTAACTCAAAAGCAACACAGATAGACTTTGTGCTCTATACCAGGCCGCCAAGAGGTTGGCTCATCGGTGGACTTATTCTGCAACTTCTCGGGCTGTGCGTATTGGGATTTGCCATTTGGATAATGCTCACCTTTGTTGTGTCCAATGCCGATGCTGCTATCCGAGTTCAGGCCGTCCAAATGGTTCAAGTGGGGCATTTTTTGTGGCCAATCTTCCTGTTGTTAGGCAAAGTTCGCGCGTTGCGCATCCAGACCATACAGAATTGGGCCGCATGGCTACAGTTTGTGCTCATCCATTCGAGGGCTGGTGTATCTGCCCAATGACAGGCTCTATGTGAACATCTCCGAGGTTTATTGCTTCAACTCAATGGGAATCTGGTCAATTTTGGCGGCTAGGATGAAATCGTTTTCAGACAGTCCGTTCAATGCATGAGTGGTCATCTCGATCTTAATTTGTCGATATCCTGTTAAATGAATATCAGGATGATGGTCTTCCTCTTCGGCTATGGCTGCAATACGATTAAGAAAATCCATAGCAGCCATGAAATGTTTCGCTTTCCAGCTTCTTTCAATGCCCTTACCATTGGCCGTTAGTCGCCATTGCGGTATCGCTTTCAGGTAAGATTGCACCATTTCTAGAGAAAGCGGTTGAACTCCACCCTCGCAAGGAACGCATTTTTTCCCCGTCAACTGGCTGGCTAATTCATGGCTCATGAGATGACTCCTGTTTGAGTAGCATTTCCCTATACGCTTTTGCAAGATCACACATTTTTTGTTTTAGAAATCTGTTTCGCTTTGCTTCGTTTAGGGCATTTTAATGTTATAGGGAACGTTTGGTCGCTTGCGGGACGGTGCGTCGTGTGCCACAATGCTGGCCAGGCCGTTGCGTAATCGATCAGCGTCCATTGAAGTTAATGTAAGTTAAGCAAGGGAATACAACATGGCAACTTACACGCAAGCCAATCGGCAAATGGAGTTAATTACTCCGTTAGGCCAAGATAAGCTTTTAATGGTCGGCTTCTCAGGGACTGAGGCTCTTTCTGATCTTTTCCATTACGAAATCGATTGTGTCTCTGAAGCTAATACCGATATTCCTTTCGATGGACTCATAGGTCAAAGCATTACGATTCGACTCAATCTTCCCGACAATAAAAAACGCTACTTTAATGGGATTTGTTCGAGATTTAGTCGTGGTGATGTCGGAACCCTTTTCACATCTTACAAGTTGGAAATTGTCCCCAAAATATGGTTGTTGACCCAAAAGGCACAAAGTCGCATTTTCCAACATATCAACATTCCGGATATCTTGAAAAAAGTGCTGACCGGCTTTGATGTCAGCTACAACATACAAGGAACTTTTCATCCCCGCGATTATTGCGTGCAGTATCGAGAAACCGATTTCAATTTCTTAAGTCGCCTGCTGGAAGAAGAGGGCATTTATTACTATTTCAAGCACACACAAAGTGGCCATCAAATGGTTTTGGCCAATACGCCAATGAGTCATGAGAATCTACCCGAGAACGCAACGCTGATTCATACCTCTCATGCTGGCGTGGCAGGCAATATGAGCCGCATTTACGGCTGGAGGAAAACCCAAGAACTGACCTCGGGCAAAGTGACTTTATGGGATCATTGTTTCGAATTGCCTCACAAACACCTCGAAACTGAAAAGCCGATCCAGGAATCGGCCGCGATGGGTGAAGTAACCCACAAATTAAAATTAAGCGCCAACGGCTCATTGGAAATCTACGATTATCCGGGAGCATACGCTCAACGATTCGATGGCATCGATAAGGGTGGCGGTGAAAAACCAGCTGACCTCCAAAAAATCTTTGAGGATAATGCCCGCACCGTTGGCATTCGCATGCAAGCCGTGGCCTCCCCTACCCTTTATGCCGAGGCCAAGAGCAGTTATCGTAACGTCTCCGCTGGATTCAAATTTACATTTCAAGCCACCGCCTCCGATCCCGCTTCGACCGGCATGAAAGCGGCTGGGTCGTACGTCATTACGCATGTCGAACATAAATGCAAATTGTCCAGCAATTACATGGCTGGAGATTGGGGTGGCACGGACTATGAAAATGAATTCAAATGCATGCCTGCGGCTTTGCCCTTCCGTCCAGAAATGAAAACCGAGAAACCTGTCGTCCATGGCACTCAAACAGCCGTGGTGGTTGGTCCATCTGGAGAAGAAATCTTCACGGATAAATATAGCCGTGTCAAAGTGCAGTTCCATTGGGATCGAGAAGGGAAGAATAACGCCGACAGTTCTTGCTGGTTGCGTGTAGGCACCCCCTGGGCCGGCAAAAACTGGGGCATGATTCATATCCCACGCATAGGCCAAGAAGTCATTGTGGATTTCCTGGAAGGTGATCCCGACCAACCTATCATCATTGGCAGCGTCTACAACTCCGACATGATGCCCCCTTATAAGCTACCTGATAATAAAACCCAAAGCGGTATCAAGAGCCGCAGTTCACTCAAGGGTACCCCTACCGATTTCAACGAACTACGCTTCGAAGATCTAAAGGATTCAGAACATATTTACTTCCACGCCCAAAAAGACTTCTTCCGCGTTGTCGAGCACAACGACGAGCTAAAGGTCGGCTTTGGCGTGAAAGACGGCATCAAAACGCATACGGATGGAAGTCAAAAGGTCGAAATCTACAACGAACAGAAAATTGAAGTCGGCTTTAAAGATTGCAAACTTGGCTCGCAAACAGAAAAAATTTGGAACGATCAAACACTGACTGTTGGCAACGGTAAAGCACAATGCAAAGACGGCAACCAAACATACAAAATCTGGAACAATCAAGACATCACCGTTGGCGACGGCAAAGGGCAATGCAAAGACGGCAACCAAACATACAAAATCTGGAACAATCAAGACATCACCGTTGGCGACGGCAAAGGTCAGAATAAGGATGGCAGTCAGACCGAAACGATTTGGAAAAATCAAACCTTGACGATCAAGACGGGTGATCGAACGAAAACGATTGAAAAAGGGAACGAAACCATAAAGCTCAACGAGGGCAACCGTGAAGTCACATTAGATAAAGGCAACGAGAAGCTAACCGTTGCCAAAGGTAACATCGATATCAATGCCTCTGCGGGCAAAATCACTATCGAGGCGGGTCAATCAATCGAACTCAAAGTCGGTAGCAATAGCGTTAAAATCGAACAGCAAGGTGTCACGGTCAGCGGTGCGATGTGTGAAGTCAATGGCAGCGGCAAAACGACGATTAAGGGCGGCGTCGTCATGATCAACTAATTCGTAGATCAAGCATCTGGGTTGGACAGTCATGGTTGCATTAACCAAAATCCTGCACAAGCAAGTGCAAGACGTCAGCAAAGGTTTTGGCAAGCCGCCGCCTCTGAGCGAAGAGGCGCTGAAGCTGATGCAGCCCTCACACAAACCCGAACAGTTTATCGAATTGCTTGCCGGAAAAAAAATGTGGCACGATGCCACCATGTTCTTGGCCTTTGCTTTGCCTAAACGGGAAGCCGTTTGGTGGGTTTTACAATGTTGCAAGCAAGCGATTGGACAAGCACCAGCGCCGGCTATTGCTAATGCGATTCAAGTGACCGAGAAATGGGTTATTGAGCCGACAGAGCAATCGCGTCGGGCGACCCAAGCCGCTGCCGAGGCCGCTGAAATGAGCAGCCCAGCAGGAATGATCGCTTTGGCAGCTTTTATGAGCGGAGGCAGCATCGCTCCTGACAAGGTTAGAGAAGAGATTTATCCCCCTGAGCATATCACGCCACTATTGCTTGGGGCAGCCGTGAAATCTTGTAGCGTATTGCCCAAGCCTGAAAAAGCAGATGAGAAATTGCAACAGTATTATCTCCTAGGAGTCGAAGTGGCGACAGGTAAAAGCGTTTGGAAAAAATAGCTCTCTCAAGGGAGTTCGAAATGGGAATGCCAGCCGCTCGCATGAATGATCCACATGTTTGCCCGATGGTAACAGGAGTTGTTCCCCATGTCGGCGGCCCCATTTTGCCGCCTTGTTGTCCCACGGTGCTGATCGGCGGCATGCCTGCCGCTCGCGTGGGTGATATGGCCACTTGTGTAGGGCCACCCGATTCAATCGCCATGGGAAGTGTTACGGTGCTGATCGGCGGCATGGCTGCCGCCAGGCTAGGTGATCCAACCGTCCACGGTGGCGTGATTGTAATGGGCTGCCCTACGGTTTTGATCGGCTAACGAATACGAATTCCATTCAACTATATCAGAAGACAACTCCTTGAGACCTTTTCCACGCGCGAAACTTTGCAATGAGCTGCTAAGTAACCAAAGCAATCAATAGCTACGTACGTTCGTTGACAGGCGGTTACTACTGGGTGAATTAGTCATAACCAAATGATGGAATCAAAAAAATGCAACTAACTTAGTCAACCATAATGATTCACGGCATCTTTGGTGATGGCCCATTCTTGGGATCATGCCGTAACTTATTTAAATTCTTTTGCACGTCGACCCGATCAACGATCAAGCTGACAAACTGCTCCAATAAAGGCAAATAATCGGTCCCAGCGATCATCTCGACCTGCTGCAAAAGTTCACGTTTGCGCTCGAGCCGATCAACGAAATAGCAAACACCTTCCGATGTCAATGGTCCACCCATACCTTGAAGAGACATGAGTTCATCGATCTCGGCTGGTCCCAATTGGGCAGCACGATCTGGATGAGCTTCCATCCAGGCAAGCAACTCTGGCTGCTCCGCAAGAATTTCTTCACGAGGCACAGGCGTCTTAGGACCCCGCAAACGTCGCAGCAACTCTTGAAGAGGTGCTTCAACGATTTCTTCGACCGTGAATCCCAAAGCCATTGCACAGGCGCGCACGGTATCGCCTCGTAAGCGCACAAGTGGTTGAGTCATGATATTGCGAGCTGTAAGCCGATTCAAATGGGCAGCTTGCGCAAATGCTTTTTGCGTCCAGCCTTTTTCACGAACCAACCGACAGATTCTTTGTGACAACGATAAGCGACGGTCGTTAGATTTCTCCATGGCATCCTAGGTTTCATCATGAAAGTTCATTGACCGATCCATGGTGGCGGATAAACGCCATCCGCATATTGTCGGGCAAGCTCCATATAACGTCGACTGATGGCTCGAGTGCGCTCCACTTCAGCATCTGAAACCTGTCTTACTACTTTGCCAGGTATTCCCATCACCAGGCTGCGTGGTTGAATGACCGATCGTTCCGTGACAATGGCGCCAGCGGCAATGATGCATTCTTCACCTATCTGCGCCCCGCCAAGGATACGACAGCCAATACCACACAAAGTATCGCGGCCAATCCGAACTCCATGCAACAAGGCCAAATGGCCAGCCACCACACCGTCTTCAATCACTTGAGGCGCCTCATGGTCAACGTGCACGATACATCCATCTTGCAAGTTGACCCTTTTACCTAAAGTGATCGAAGCGACATCTCCTCGCAATACACAGCCGTACCAAATGTTTGACGCAGAACCAATGACGACACGACCGGTGACAATGGCCGTTTCAGCTACAAAATAGTCTGCAATGGAGCGCATTCGATTGCCTTACTTTTTATCATCACAAACTAATCGCTATAATAGCTTACCAAGATTCTAATTCCCTCAGGAAAGCGAAAAATGGCAATCGATTGGCAGTCTTTTGTTCGGTGGTTTCAGAATGTACACAATGTAATTTTAGTAACACATATGCGGCCTGATGGGGATGGCATCGGTTCACAGTTAGCTCTGGCTGAAGCCTTGCGTGCGATGCAAAAAAAAGTGCGGGTGGTTATTCCAACATCATTTCCTGCTCGTTATCGTTTTCTTGATCCTGAACAAGAGGTTATCGTTTACACACCGCATGGAGAGGAACTGAAAGACGCGGATGGCATAATGGTGATGGACACCGGAACATGGAATCAGTTGGGAAAATTCGGCGATTTCATGAAAACCATGCAAGTGCCGAAATTGGTTTTGGACCATCATTTGACTCAAGATGACCTGGGTGCATTGCGTTTGGTAGATGCAACAGCAGAAGCGACGGGCAGGCTTACCTATGAAGCTATACGAGCATTACAGCAACCGATCTCGCCGCGCATGGCCACTTGTCTATTCACAGCCTTAGCTATGGATACGGGCTGGTTTCGACATAGCAACACGACGGATCGATCCTTTCAACTGGCCGCTGAGCTAGTCAAAGCCGGCGTGCAACCGGAAAAGCTGTATCGCGAATTATTCGAAAACAACACCTTAGGCAGGCACAAGTTGACAGGTCGTATTTTGGATCGGACCACGGTTATCGCCAATGGCTTAGTGGCATACACCTATATCCTACTCAGTGATTACACCCAAACCGGAGCCGTACCACCAGATAGCGAAGACTTGGTCAACTGGACCTTGAGCTTACAGGGAGTAACGATTGGTTTGTTGTTTATTGAACAACCCGCCGGTGGGACTAAGATCAGCTTTCGTTCAAAGGCAGGCCTAAATGTGGGTCGCCTGGCTGAGCGTTTTGGCGGTGGTGGACACGCTGCCGCCGCTGGCGCTATTGTGCAAGCACCACTGAATGAAGTACGCGATCAAGTTCTCACCGATGTCCTTCGAGCTATGGACCCCGAAAGGCAAGTGGAAACAGAGAGCGACAAAGCCCGAGCAAGAGTTGATTAAGGCATGACATAGATGTCATCAGCGTGGACCAGTTCAATTTGTGGCTTTCCTTCGAAAGTCGTGATTTTACCACGTATGAGGACTGTTTTTTGTTCGAAGGCCGAGCGATCGTTAAGATGCAGTCGATCTAATACGGCATTGAACAACTGCGAGTTGATGACCACTGTAAAATTATCCGTAGCTTTGTGAGAAGCTTGGCTATTCAAGAAGACGCGCGTAGTCGCTTCGCCTGTCGACTTGATCGTGAATTCAACAACGACCTTTTTTCCAATGTTTTGATTGGCTTCTTTACTTTGAATTACGGATACAAGTCGAATTTGATTGATATCGGTCACACGAATAAAAGGAAAACGCTCGTTGTACATGTTCACCACGCCGCGAACTTGTATAGCACGCCCGGTTGCTTGTTCGAGTTGCGTAATAGCGAGCTTTTCATAAAAGCGCTCAAGCACACTTTCAGTCACGGAAACCGTGAACTGATTCGGCGCAATTCGTGTTGGTTCGGAATACAACAAGTTGAATTGATTATCCTTGGCTGTGGTTGCGACGATCATTTCCACGACGACATCCGCCTGCACATGTTGCTTGGCGTCAGATGGTCTGATCCATGTCAGCTGTTCCCACCCCTCCGACCAGTTGGTGTTCGTGATCTGGGGTTGGGTCGGTCGTCCGGCATTAAGACTTGATTTTCCTTTCGAATCATTTGACTTATCGTCGTCTTGTTGCGCCCACCAGAAAATAAACACAATCAGAAAGATGACCAATGCCAACAGGCTGATTGCCGCTGCCGCAATGACGAGAACCTGCTTTTTTTTGTTAGCATCACGAGGCTGATCGCTGAAATGGTCATCCAAGAGCTCGCCTTGAAAGCGTGGCATGTGCTTAGGGGTCGTGGCCGAGCCCGAATGCTCGTCGACAACCGTGTCTACATGGCGCTGCGCCCCTTGAGCGGCTCCGCTCTGCGGCATCATCATGATGGCTGATGACGACTGCGACGAGAGTGGCGTCCGCATCAATGGCGGGGTCGTCATGGCTTGCAATTGCTTGATGGACCAACTTCCGGAAGAACGACCCGATCCTGAGACAGAATACGGTAGTAAATCCCGAATCAATGGGCACAACGGTGGCATTTCCTTGTCCGCAGGCGGCGGAATCAAGGTTTGGGTCCAAGGTGCTAAAGCCTCTACAACGGCAGCTGGAGTCGAATAACGATGATCGGGATTTTTCGCCAACATCATTTTGACGACTTGTTCCATCTCGCCAGGAATTTCTGGACGCAACTGTGTCAGCGCATCTGGCTCGCGTGTTTGGTGATACATCAACTTCTGAGTGATGGTGCCTTTGTCAAATGGCGGTCGCCCAGCCAACAAAAAGTAAAACGTTGCACCTAAGCCATAGATGTCCGCTCGAATGTCCACGCTGCTGACATTCAATGCTTGTTCAGGAGCGATGTAGTCAGCCGTTCCTAAGACGGTGTTGCCATCATATTTGCGCGTCAACTCTTCCTCATCACCGACAAATAATCGTGATAGCCCCAGGTCTAATAATTTGAGCACGCCCTGTCGATCCAGCAATAAATTAGCCGGTTTGATATCACGATGAAGCCAGCCACATTCAAATGCGTGTTGCAATCCCATGGCCGCTTGGGCAATGTAATGTGCGGCACGCACCGGATCGATGCCAACATTTTTGTAAAATTTGGTGATCAACAATTCCAAGCTGATCCCATCCACATACTCCATGACCATGAAATGCATGCCGTTGTCATCTCGGTCCATGTCATAGGCATGAACGATGTTTGGATGATCCAAAGTGGCAACCGCACGAGCTTCGCGCTGAAAGCGCTCAAGCGATCCGGGTAAGGAAAGTTTGTCTTCAGGCAATACTTTCAATGCTACAAGCCGGCGCATCATCATATGTTCGCACAGGTAGACCGCCCCCATGCCGCCTTGCCCAAGCATTTCTAGCACTTTGTATTTATTGTTAATGATGAAACGGCGCCAGCGGCCCTGCAAGAGTTGCTTGGCCTGAAATGTTGAAAGCAACCCTTCCCGAACTAATTTGGTCGCGAACGGAGCGGGGTTGGGGTCACCCCCAGATGCCATGTAACTCTCATAAAAAGGATTAAATCGAGCCTCTTCAATGAGATTGCTTTTGCGAGTGATTTCTACAAATTTTTCAAAAGTTGTAACGACAGGCATTAGGTATGCCTTGTGCTATTTAGCAAGTTAATAAACCGTTCTGACAATCAGTCGTTTTCGAGTCAATCCTTCCATTAACTTTGCTGTTTCCTTCATTTTTTGCAAGGAAAAAAATGAGGGTTCAGCTGATTTCACGCAAACCCTTGATTTTTCTAATTGATTTTTCTAATTTCGACGCGGAGAAATTAGGAACTATGGAAGACAATCTCTTGGACGGTTTTTCGGCAGCCGATCAAATCGCCCATGAATTCATGTCTATACGGCCATCCTCGCCGCTCATTCGGATCAATGCTTATTCAGGCTGGAGTGGGGCTTGCCTGTGGCGTTTTGAGGCCCAATCTGAACAGTGGGTATTACGCGCCTGGCCAAGTACTGTACAGCGGCAGCAATTGCAGTGGATCCATAATCGGTTATTACATGCCCAGCGTTCTAGGCTGAGTTTTGTTCCACAGCTTTGGATACGCCATGACGGTCAAACCACCCTGAAGTACGACAATCGTTTATGGGATGTTTCCAAATGGTTGCCTGGTGCCCCCGTTCAGTCTAACAGTGTTGAAAATGCTCACCTGACAGCAGCGATGATGGGCCTTGCCCAACTGCACCAAACATGGGCAGATTCAGCAGAAACCATTCATCCACTACCGTGCATCCATAAACGATGGCAACAATTAAACCATTTCGACGAACAGTGGATACTGAGCCTACTGCACCAAAAAAAACTAAGTCGCAACCGGACTTCGTGGGTACAACGAGCTTTTCAACTTATAACAAAATGGCGCGGATATGCATTAAGGACACTTTGGCCATGGTTAGACAAACCACTGACCGTGCAAACCGTTCATGGTGACCTTTGGTCGGAACATCTATTATTTTTGCATCAACATCTCACTGGAATAGTCGACTATGGAAGCTGCCGCATGGATCACCCTGCAGTAGACCTAGCACGTTTGCTGGGCTCATGGCTCCCCATGCAACGGCCGATGTGGTCTGTGGCGTTAGCGATATATCAATCGGTTCGGCGATTGCCCGAAGAAACCTGGTCCTTGTTAGGGTTACTTGAATGGACTGGCAGACTTGTTGGCGTAGCGCAGTGGCTGGATCGGTTGCTCATCAACGCAGGTGCCTATCCAGCTATAAGCCGACCGCTTCAGCAATTGGCTTGGATCCGTCTTCAAAACTTAATTACTGAATGGGCCGATCCACAATAAAAAACACGCCGAACCGACATTGGGCTGTATGTCATCAATGAATGCACTAATAATGTCGAACTCGCATCATTGAGTACCCAAATCCAACATGAATCGGTGGCGGTGGGCATCGTTCAACGTATACCACTGAACTTGGTTCTTGTACAACCATCGTGCGTGCCGGGTACATTGGACGACGGTTGGATTCGAGCATGACTTGGATGACCCGTTCGCTCACGCCAAGATTTTTCAGATTAATTACATCCTGCGGCGTTAGTTGAAAAATCGAGCGTGTTGTTATGATTTGAGTAATAATAGTATCGTCTTTCACGTTACTCTGAGTCATCGCTATGACATCGTTAACGGTCATAGGGCCTGGAGCCGTGGCAGCAGCAAAGCGAGCCGCTTCTCGGCGTTCTTCTTGATCTGCGCTAGCACCAATCAAACCACCTGTCAAAGCCCCGACCCCTCCACCGATCAATGCACCTGCAGCCGCATCACCGCCGCGCGAGCCGATCAAAGCCCCCGTCGCAGCACCCAGCAATCCACCGGCAGCCGCACCGGTTTCTGTGTGCGTTGCACAACCGCTCAAACCAAGGCTGAACATCAGTAGCGCTGCAATTAATCGCATTTTTGGTCTCCCCAAGCTCAAGCCAATGCATGTTTGGTCGGTCATTGCAGATATTGTTTGTTGAAAGAAATCGGCATGACGACCATCAATACTTCATGAGAAGCAATCGACGGACGGTACGAGGCGAGGACTATGCCGTCGAAGCGAGATTGTGTCAAGACTTTACTTGGCAAGCTGGGAAGCCGGACGAAAATACATCGACCAGGTCGATTAAGTAATAGGTTGCATTGGCGTTGGCAGAGCAAATAAGATTCTCTGTACCTATCCATTTCAAGTCGCGTATCGGCACATCTAATTCAACACACGTTTGCAAAGTGCCTAATTGTGTATTCCAAATCCGAATCAAGCCATCTTCACAACCGCTAATCAACCATTGGCCTGTAGGGCTATAACTAAGGGCATTGATTCGACCTTGATGCCCTTCCAATTCAAACAAGAGATTCATCGAATCGACGGCAAACACACCGATAGAGTTTGTCAATAAGGCTGCAGCAAAGTGGGATCCTTGGGGGTGAATAGCAAGCCGAGTAGCACCATAGTCCGCCGCTTGCAGACGTCCAGGGAGCCGGTAATCCCATAATTGAATGACACCATCAGATGAACCAGAACACAGCCAATCCACACCTGCTGCTAGCAGCCACGGCTTACCTGGAACGAAGACGAGATCCTCGACGGTGCCCCCTTGGGCTGCTTCGGGAATCAGCAACACCGGTTCACTCTTAGGTGGTTGCCATAAGTAAACGTAACCATCCCCTCCCCCTGCGGATGCGAGTAAGCGTTGCTGTGGTTCATAAACCAACGCCGAAATGCTAAAGCGATGGGCAATTAACGTTTGCAAGGGAACATTGGTTTGCGATTCCCAGGCATGAATGCTGCCATTGGCATGGCCTGTAAAAAAGGTTTGACCATCAGAACTATGAATAACTGTTGTGGCCTCACTCTCAACTGGAATAGCCACATGATCTGCGTCATTTTGCAGATAATTCCACACATGAACTTCACGACTGCCCGAAACGCCGATCAGTTGCTGCAGATCAGGCCGAATACTCAACCGTGCGGTATTGAACAAGCTCGCCACGGTCTGGTTTATTTTTTTGCCTTCGGAAACGTTCCAAACAACAAGATTGCCATCCGTTCCACCTGAAATCAAAGCCTTTCCGGTGGGCGTAAATGCAATGCATGTCACCTCCCCATGATGGCCACGCAAACGGTGTAAGACTTTACCCACGAAAGGCTCCCAAATCCGGATCGTTTGCTCGCAGTCGACCGTTGCTAATAACTGGCCTGACGGCGTAAACAAGACGCGATGAACTTGCTGAGAATGTCCGTTGAGAAGGTAAAGGCACTTGCCTGTGTCGCAATTCCAAAGTCGGGCAGTCGTATCCCACGCGGACGATGCCAAATGTTGGCAGTCCGGATGCCAGCTTAAATCACATATTCGATCTGTATGGCCGTCCAAATGTCCAATATTAAGTCCATGGTGTACATGCCAAAGATGAATAGCACACCATTCATCTGCTACTGCAAGGGTGTTACCGTCAGGACTATAAGCGATTACCGAAACAGGCACTTCGCCTGCTTGACAAGTTCGCACACAAATACCTTGCTTAACGTCCCACAACAATACCTTGCCATCATCATGACCTGATGCCAACCATCGTCCATCGGGCGAAAAGGCTAGCGTATTGACCCAACTCGACTGCGTTATGGAATATAACCATTCACCTCGATTATAGTCCCATATCGAAATGTCGTTCCCTGCTGAAGCCAAATAGGGTTGTCGTGGACTAAAGGCCCACATCATTTCGAATTCACTGAGTACGATGCGACTGTATTCCTTACCTGCTGCAATCAACCAATGACGCAAAACTCCGGGTTCCTCGATTGACCATGCGTTGCCGTCTGCACCAACATGCAAGGCTAACAGAGTTCCTTCAAGTCGATACCGTGCATCACCCAAAACGCAACAAACGCGCGGCGGCACGGACCAATCTTGAAGTTGGCTGAGGTGAAGTTCGACCTTCTCTCGATTGAGAGCGGGTTTGGTTAGCTTTCCGACACGTCCTTTCATGGACGAATCTTCCTTTACCCGCTGAATTCCCCCGTGCAGTTCTGCACGAGTCTACTATAAAAATTTGATGTATGCACAAAACTTTTGGTATTTCTTTATTTTTGATGGAAAGTTGAAATCATGGCAAAAAGACATGGGGAAATCGCAACCACTGTCGCCAATCAACAATCGACCTTGAAGCTTCCATCCGCTTGGTTAAGAAACATTGTGCATCAAGTGCTTTCAGGTGAAAAAGTTACTTCCGCAAAAATAAGTATCGCACTTGTATCCGATTCCGACATTCAACGGATCCATCGTCAATTTCTTCAACATGATGTGCCAACGGATGTGATTACGTTTCCGTATAGTGCAAGGGGCGCTTCATGCCTAACGGGTGAAATAGTCATTAGCACCGATACAGCCCAGGCAGTAGCAACCGAGTTTGCTCATCCTGCGGAGAATGAAGTAGCACTTTACCTGATTCATGGCTTGCTTCACCTATGTGGTTACGATGATCACGATCCACATGATCGCGAGGCGATGCGTAAACGGGAAAGTCACTATCTGGAATTATTAAGCATAAAACTGAAAGATTATCCATCGGTGCGCAAACAAAACCCGGCTGCTCACAGCCGGGCAAAAAAGAAACGACGAAGCTGATTCATTTATTTTGTTGAAGTCAACGATGGCTGCTTAAGCAAGGCACCGATCTTTTCTGCGTCGTTTGCATCGATTTTGGTGATCTTCACTTCGCGAATGTATTTGTGGCAATCAAAGCAATTCATCGACATCTTTACGTAAGCCATCGCCACAGCATCGCCATTCTTTTTCTTGGCAGCCACTTTAAGTGCATCACAATTGCGGCGAAAATCTTCGCTGTATCGGCTGTATTCGGGTGTGGGGACCACGCGCCATTCAGCCTGGTTGCTGATTTGGATCAGCTCTTCCGCATATCGTTCGATAGTGCGAAAATCCAACAGAGCAGCACCTTCCAGCACCTTCTGAGCACTTTCCAGCTTTTTCTTCATCAACTGATTCTTGATTTTGGCTTTTTGCTCTTTATCAGGCGGTTCTTGCGCTTGAACGATCCAAGCTCCAACCGCTAAAATTGCTACCAAACCCCCTCCGAGCAGCCATGACCGTTGCATGCTTATCTCCATCGTTAAAAATCGTTCCTCTATACTGCTTATTTTATTCCATGGCTGAGTCTTCCGCATCCCCAATCGAGGGATTGCCTATGGGTAGGAGTTGTTCCTGTACCGTTTTCGCTTGAATCAGCAGTTCTTCCAACGGAACGGCTTCATGCAATCTCCGCTTGGTTGGGTCCTCCATGCCTTCAGGCCAAATAACAAATCCCCCCTTCATGATCATCTTAGCATCGGGTATTGTCCACTCGCCATGAATAAACCCTTCTTGATTCTGGCCTTGATAAAACACGTCGTGCTTTCCCAGGTAGCTTTTGGTCCAATGACATAGCCCCGATGCAACTTCGTATCGACCCTTACAAATAAATGAACCAATCAGATCACGCCCCGAACCGGTTAGGGAACCGTCCTTGAACAACAACAGCTTTTCCATCAAAAATCGACCAGGCAACGGTGGCTGCAAATAAAAACCTGTCCAGGGACCGCTAGGAAAGCGGCTGTCGGTTTCAATGCGTGCTTGCTCTGTTAAATGGTCGGACATGTGAGCCACTCCAAAACGGCGGGAGGCAAGAATGCACGTCGTCTCGTTCCCTCCTATAGTAACCCAAGTTGATAGGCAAAAGTCAATGAGCAGAAATGCCTTATGAACCCAGAAGCGTTACAAGATGCATTCATTCTCACTGGCCCCACGGCCAGCGGCAAGTCTGCTGTTGGCTTGCATTTGGCTGAACGACTCAACGCCGAAATCATCAGCATGGATTCCATGGCTGTTTATCAAGAAATGGACATCGGCACCGCGAAACCTCATCGAGCACAGCAACGCCAAGTCCCACATCACTTAATCGACTGTTTGAAGCCATCCGAGTCCGCCACATTAGCCTGGTGGCTGCGTGCAGCCGTCGCAGCGGGGCAAACGATTCGTAATCGCGGAAAACGTATTCTAGTTGTTGGCGGAACACCTCTTTATCTGAAAGGACTATTACGAGGCATTTTTGAAGGACCTGGTGCTGACCGATCCATTCGACTACGGTATGCATCATGGCCAGAACAGCGCTTACGCCAGCAACTCGCCTCCATTGACCCTGTCAGCGAGTATAAAATCAAAGCCAATGACACACGCAGGCTCATTCGAGCCTTGGAAGTGTTTGAATTGACGGGACGCCCCATCAGTTCATGGCAAACCCAGTTTGACACCATCCGCCCACGACCCTATCCACCCGTTTGGCTCAATCTTGATCGCTCATTACTTCACCAACGAATACACAAGCGAGTTGATCAGATGGTAGAGCAAGGCTTTGTGCAGGAGGTTCAGAAAATTCTGCTTCAATTTCACCCATTAAGCAATGAAGTTCAGGGAGCAGCTGGGTATGCAGAGATGCTGGCCCACTTGGCTGGGGCAATCAGCTTGGAGGAAGCTATTGAACGCACAAAAACCCGTACCCGCCAATTGGCCAAACGACAGGTCACCTGGTTTCGCCATTTGCAAGAATTGACTCGATTGGATATAGCAGAACACGAACCTACTTCTATGATTGCAGATCGAATCCTGCAACTTTGGAACATACCTTAATTCAATCGTTCCAATGCCTAGGGTTTTGGGGCTTTTAGCTCGAAGCGTTTCTTACCTGATTTGGATCTGGTTTTAACCAACAGACCTTCTTTAATCCACCTTGCTTTCAAGGCTTTGACGTCGGCAGCATTGAGATGAAAGTGAGAGTAAACTGCTTTTAGTTTGGACCAGCGAAAACGTTTAGGCCAATGAGGCGAGTTGAATAATAGCCTGTGCAGTTGATCACTCAACGACGCTTGAGCTCGATCGATGATTTTAGCATGATCAAAAGCGAGTTTGGGTAGTTTGTTAATTGGATACCACTTCACCTTAGATGCATCATCACCTGCTTTTAGCTTTAGCTGACCTGCTTCCGCCCATGCCATAAATACGACGGAAACCGTCCATCCACGCGGATCACGCCCAGGATCGCCAAATGCTCCCAACTCCACGAAAGCGGATTCCATCTTCTTTAAGCCCGTTTCCTCCGCTAATTCACGTGCTGCTGCCTTTTGCAGTGGTTCGTAGGCATCGACAAACCCACCGGGTAAGGCCCAATGTTTGCGAAATGGGTCTGTTTTTCGCTGGATCAACCAAAGGCCAAGTTTACCCTTTTGAGTCGACCACAAAACCACGTCGACCGTCAACGATGGTTTTGGAAAGGTGCGACTTGATCCATTGACGGGCATTCGCTTGCGCGGATTTCGATTTGCCATAATGACACCTGTGAGTCAACAATGCCCTTTAAAGATGTTTACATGGTTGGATAAAATCCTTAAATGCTTTGCAATCGATCCCGAATCATGCTGTCAGAAGGCTTGGACCGTTGCAAGCAGGAATCGCTCCCGTTACAAAAGAGTATGAATCGTTTTGTTCCGAAATTAGGGATTATGGCCCATGAGCCGCTGGCACCGCATCTACTACAACACCTTATTTGGTGCCTTGGGAGGGTTATTGGGCTGGATGCTGTTCGGCGAATGGATCGATGCCCGTTGGAATTGGTGGATGATAGCGTTAGCGGGCGGCGCCTTGATTGGAGCCATGATTGGCTACTGTATCGCCAGCGTTGAAGCCTTTCATGATGCCGTTCTCCTGCGGTTTATCCGGTTTGCCAGCATGGGGACCTTGTTAGGAGCCATGGGAGGTGCCCTTGGTTTCTGGTTAGGCGAGAGCATTCACTACTGGCTGTTGCCTTCGTCGGGTGAATTGAATTGGATAAATACAGCGACCCTGATTATATCACGTGCCTTGGGCTGGGGCTTTTTTGGCTTAGCGGTTGGCATGAGTGAAGGTTTGGCGTTGCGATCCGTTCGCCTCTGCCGCTTTGGCGCCTTAGGTGGCATGCTCGGCGGCGCTTTGGGTGGTGCTGTCTTTGGATTGCTTATGGTTTTGTGGGACCCGAGCGAACATAGTTACATTTGGGGGCAAGCGCTCGGCCTCATTATTCTCGGTGCTTGCATAGGCTTGCTCTCAGCACTGGTCGAACAGGCATTGCAACCGGCCTGCCTGCAAGTTGTGCGCGGTTGGCGCGAAGGTCGCGAATTTCGGGTTATCAAACAACAAAACAGTCTCGGTCGTGACGAAGGTGCTGACATCCTGCTTTTACGCGATATGAACATTGCCAAAAAACATGCGGTGATCTCGCAAAAAGGACATGGCTACGTCCTTATCTTGCAGGAAGGTCGACCAGAACAAACACTGATTAATAGCACACCTGCTTATTCCGGGCAGAGTTTGAAAGATGGCGATCGTTTACAGATTGGAGCAACCGTCTTAAGGTTTAAACAAAGAAAATCAATGCCGTCACAAAAGCAATCGGCAAGCAATGGCCAACTAACCAATCCCCAGCCTGAAGGCTGATGATTCTAATCGTTAAGGAACGGAATGCCCCCGATCATTTGCCCCCGATGCCAACGCGCCAACCCCTCGGATGCGTCTTTTTGCTACTTTGATGGCATCAACCTCAAAGGCAGTGGCCCAGGGACGCCGATCACCACTGATCTGGGCAGGGAATTTGTTTTTCCCTCGGGTTTGCGATCGCGCACTTATGATGAATTGGTCGTTGGTTGTTCAGAGGATTGGCCAGGTGCCAAGCACATGCTCCGGCAAGGCCTTTTTCGCCAGTTCTTTGCCAGCATAGGCAGAATGGACCTTGCGGGTGCAGCGGATCGAGCGGCTGCACACCAAGACCCCGATTTAGGGCTAGATCAACTCCTGGGTCAGCTTCCGACCAGTGAAGAAACCAGGCCAAAGCTTGATTTGGCACCACGCCGTCTGCATATGCCTGCCTTGAATGTGGGCGAACAACGTGAGTTTGTCCTAACCATTGTGAATCAAGGTGCTCGGTTATTGCATGGCACCATGGAAATTGAAGGGGACTCCTGGTTACTTCTGCGCGGTAGTGCCGATGGCGATGAAGTCGCGCATCACGTTCCCATCAAAACTGGCAGAAAACAGCAATTTCAATTCGTCATCAAAACCGCAGGATTGCCTGCAGGGCAACGCTACGCGGCCAAGTTGACGCTGATCACCAATGGTGGCGTGGCCGAAGTTCCATTGACGGTAGATGTGATTCCGTTGCCCTTCCAATTGCCACCTCTTCAAGGAGCTGCAACACCACGCGAGTTAGCAACCTCCATGAAGGAAATACCTAAACAAGTTTATCATTTGCTGGAAAATGGCACCATTCGCGATTGGTTCATCATGAATGGTTGGCATTATCCGGTTACAGGTGCTCAAGCCAAGGGTATCGCTGCGGTGCAACAGTTTTTCGAAGGGCTTGGCCTTTCCAAACCCCCTACTCTGCAAATTGAACCCACAGAAATCAAGCTTGATTGCCAAGCAGGATCTCAATGCCGTCTCGATGTGCTCTTGCAAACGAATGTCAAAAAATGGGTTTACGCCCATGTCGAAGCTGACCAACCTTGGTTGAAATTGAACGAATCGGACGTCAGTGGTGCCCAACGGGTTGGGATACAACTACAAATTGATGGCCGCCACATGACAGCCGGTCAAGCGCATCATGGCATGATTAATGTCGTTGGCAATTCTAATCAAGCGTTTCATGTTCCTGTTCAAGTACAAGTCGCACCCAGCGTTGGCAATTTCTATCAACGTTTTCTGCAAGTGATCTTGATGGGGTTGCTAAGTGGGTTGTTTTTTAGAGTTGTGTTGCTTCCCGTGGATTTGCTGGCGCGTGGATTCAACGGCGAAATCCCGCCTGGCTATGTCCAGCGCTTTTGTTTGTGCTTGACTTGGATAGGGGCTCTGGCGGGCGGTTACATCGTTTGGCGTCGAGGTAAATGGGCAGACCTTCCCGCAGGGTTGCTCTTTGGCAGCGTGACGACCTTCATCATCAGTGCCAGTTTGGCAAATTTCATCATACTCTGCGACCATTGGCTTTCGCAGCAACTGCAGGGGATTGCTTTATTGCCTATCTTACTGCTTAGCCTCTTGCAGTGGAGTGTCATGGGATTGTCCCTTTGCCTTGGGCTTTGGGTGCTGAATTCCCAAACGCGCTATTGGCTTGCTGAATGGCTGCATGTCGGTGCCAATCTCTGTCAGAAATGCGGGCTTTCCCGATTGGCCCAATTTCTTCGTTCCTGAAGCGTGACGTAAAACAATTACTTTTCATCACTTAAACGGTGCAACCCCATGAACGAATTGGCATAATAACAGTCACCTAAAGGCTTCGGGCTTACGACTGAACTCATGTTCACTGATTTGATGACATCATTCCTACCAAAAGGTTTTTTGCATAGAGGACTGTATGACGGCCAAAATCCATATCGAACGCATGATGCACCGTAATTCCATTGCTATCAAAGGCGATTCGGCAGCCAGTTATGCATTGATCAAGCTTATTCCTGCCAGTGAAGAAGTAGCTGCTTTGCCCTTGAACTTAGCCCTCGTGATCGATGTGAGCGGTTCGATGTATGAGGAAGATGGCACAGGCTTGAGCCGTCTCAAACGCGTCCAAAATGCGGCACTCGCTGCACTGCCTTTGCTTCGTCCTTCGGACCAACTGAGCATCGTGGCTTTTGGACAAGACGCCGCTGTTGTCCTTGAGCCTACCCCATTGGTGCATAAAGACAAAATAGCAGAAACGATTCAGAGAATTGATCGGGTTGAAGTTGATCCCGGTGGCACTTCGATGAACTTAGGAATGTCCAAAGCCCTAGAACTGCTGCAACAGCGTCAGGAAACCGGCCATTTGAGCCAGATGTTGGTGCTCACCGATGGTGAAACCTCGGGCGAACAAGTTTGTCGAGACTTGTCCGAGCAATTGGCCAAACAAAACATCACTTTGACCCTTATGGGTGTGGGCACAGAATGGAATGCCGATCTCATCAAGGACTTGGCGAAAATCGGTGAGGGTAAGTGGTACTACATCGATGTGGAAAAAGCGGATGAAACGGAACGCATTTTCAAAGAAGAATTTGGCCATTTGGCTGCAGCCGCTTTTACCGATGTAAAACTCCATATTCATCCGGTTAAAGACGTGCGCGTCAAACGCTGTCGGCAGGTTGCTCCCGAAATCAAAGAACTCCAACTTGAGCAGATTGAAGAGCGTCATTTGGCGGCAACCATTGGCACACTCGAGAAGGATAAATCAACTCGTTATGTGATCGACCTAAGTTTGCCTGCCCGGCCCGATGGCAACTACGTTTTGGCACAAATTGAACTCAGCTATGCGACAAGAACCAGCAAGGAATCATCCGGACAAGTTCCGTTGCAAATCGTTTATGCAGCTGACAGCCCTAGTTACATCAATGCCGAAGTGGCCAAACATATCGATGAGGTGCAGATTTTTGAAATGAATCGCAGCTTGCAGCAGGCCATCACGGATGCAAACACCATCGAAGTACAGCGACTAGCAACTAGTATCGAGAAGAAAGGCGAATTGATGGGTCCACGCGGCAATAAAAAAACGATGTTGGCTCGACAAGTGCTTCAAGAGATGAATGCAGGAGGCCGCGTTTCACGCAAGACCCAATTAGCCTTGGAAGATTGTGCAAGGCTCGCAGAGGATATGCCTGTGAGTTGATAGTTGCTCGAATGCAAACTCCAAGCAATAACAGTTGAAATCCCGTATGGGACAACCATCTGACAGAGTCACTGTTAAGGAAAATCCAATGATCAAGTGCCCTTACTGCGCTCATGACAACGAAGATGGCACTCTCTTCTGCGAGCAGTGCAAATCCGACCTGGCCGTTGTACAGTCCAGTGCCGTACCAATGGCTGCTCCAGTGGAAGGAAGCGCCGTCGATTCAGCTCAGCCACCAGCCGAATCGACATCAGGGTCAAGCCTGAACGACACGCTGCGCGGCGCTCCAATCGCAGCCGCCATCGCTGACACCTTGCCTCCAGGAACCGCTGCCTTTTCACCGGATGCTTTGCCACCATCTGCCACTCCTGCTCCCGGAGCAGAATCAGCCACCATAGCACCATTACCCGCCGACGCCAAACCCAAGTTGGTGGTGGTTCGCGGCTTGCGCATCAATGCTGAATACCCCTTGTTTGTGGGAGAAAATTTTGTTGGCCGTACCGATGAAAAGCCCGTGGATATTGATTTGGAAGACCAAGAACCGCCTGACCGCATCTGGTCCTCGCGCCAGCATGCGATCATCCATTTCGATTCAGGTTTCTTGGTTATTGAAGATTTGAACAGTTCCAATGGAACCTTCGTAAATCGCACACGCGTTTACCCGAACCAAAAGAGGGCTTTACAAGTCGGCGATGTCATTCAAATTGGTACTGTTCAATTGCGTTTGAAATTGTGAGGATACCCGGCCGTACCGGTCATTCATCAAGACGGACTGAACCATGTCAGTGGTCACCCGCTGTATCCATTGCCAGAAACCCGCGCAAGTCCCAGACACCTTTGCGGACAAGCTGGTACGTTGTCCGCATTGCCAGCAAGTATTTCTGGCTCGTCGCGATTCTGGCGAACCACCCACCCATTTGAAAGCAGCCCCTGTACCCCTGAGCAACAACCATCGACAACTCGCTTCGAGTGTTACGTCGTCTTCCACTTCGAGTGTAATCCTTACTCATTGTCCCGTATGCCGTGCCTCGTTGAAACAGGGGCAAACGCTTTGTCACGAATGCGGCTGGGTGAAGCAAGGCAACATCAGCACGCTTGAAACGGATGAACAACCGCTCATCTGCAGTAATCCAGCTTGCGGAGTGGCCAACCCGCCAGCAGAACATTATTGCCAACGTTGCCATACCCTTCTCCCGACCGCCCCTGGAACAATGCTTCATGGGCGCTATCGCGTCGATCAACTGATCGCCATTGGTGGTTTTGGAGCTGTGTATTTAGGTGAAGACGTAGAAGCACGCAGAAAAGTAGCCATTAAGGACATGATCTCCGCGGATGGAGAAGAATTTCAAATCCGATTGAATTTCTTCGAACGGGAAGCCGAAATCCTCAAACTGTTGGATGGCTCCCCCATTGTGCCAAGATTTTATAACTTCGTAAAAAAAGGCACTTCTGCCCATCTAATCATGGAGTATATTCCAGGTCGTGATCTATTAAAAGTTTTGGAAGCGCAGCATTACCATCCGTTTGATGAAAAGCTGGTCATTGACTGGGGCAAACAGATATGCGATGTGCTTTCGCTGTTGCATGCGCAAAATCCACCTATCATTCATCGTGATCTCAAGCCCGATAACATCATGTTGCTCGAGGATGGCAAAAACATCAAATTGATTGATTTTGGCACTGCTCGCGACTTGGGCAAATCCAGCAAAACCCGGATAGCTGCCAAAACGCGCGTCTTCACGGAAGGCTACGCGCCACCAGAGCAAATCGTTGGTAAACCTGAAATTCGCAGCGATTTATTTGCATTGGCAGGGACTCTCTTTCATTTATTAACTGGAAAAGCCCCAGAAGGTCATTATACCGCATTGGAGCTTCGCGATCGCTTAGATCAGAAAGGCCAGCAGTTGCCGAAGAATTATGAATGGCTGTATGAGCTGATCCGCATCAATTTATCCGAAGACTTGAATGATCGTTATTTTTCAGCCAAGGAGATCAAGCAGGACCTGACCCAACAACGGATCACTACGCAAGTTACTTGCCCTCTTTGTCGAGCTTTGAATGTTGTGCGTGATCCATTTTGTCGTCAATGTGCCAATCCTTTAACGGATCCCACCCCACCCTGTTCGGTATGTGGTAAAATGAATCGCATGGGAAGCCGGTTTTGTACACAATGTGGTTCGCGTTTACGTTAGGAAGAGACATCGTTCATGGCCTCTCACGATCCACAACCACCTGGCTCTCAGAAAAGTTTTTGGTCTCGCTTTTGGGTAGGAAGGTCAGTACCGATGAAACCGCAACCTCCTGACCATTCCCCTGAACCGCAACCGACAAGCCCTGAAGAAATGATGCCAGCCTTTGACGACAGTACATCTAGTCCACCTCCGTTTGCTATTCCAATCATTCAAGACCAAAGCGTGACCGAATTACCAAGTTTGCATAGCCGTGTCAACGACGAGATGGCATTGGCGAAGAAGTCTACGGTTGAGATGCCGATAACCCAACAGAATAGCCAAGCTGAAATCAACCTATGCCCTGTGTGCCAAACGATGCGAAGCGCAGACCGTCCGTACTGTTCAGAATGTGGTTGGCAATTTCCAATCGCCGTCACCGAAGAAAACAGCTCACTATCTGATCCCGAACTAACTCTTCCAATTGGCCAGCTCATTGGTCGCTATGAAATTATCCGTTCTTTGTCTTGCCGACCTGGAATTAAACGGTTTTTAGCCCGAAGCATCGATGCCAATGATATCCACCAAGACGTCCTCTTGTTGGTTGGACTGCATCAAGCGCCTACCGAAGTCACGCATCCAGAAGCGGATCCGAGGGTCGATATAGGCCAAAGCGATACCTCGCGTGATTCAAGCACGATCATTCAACGGGAATCAGCCGTGCATCATGGGACAATCAAATGGCCGAGCTTACAATGGGAAAAACAACTGCTTCTTGAAAATACTAACCCCCATTTGCCGCGTGTTTTGGATCAATTCACTCAGTGCAAACTCGAATGTCTCGTTTTAGAGATTGCGAAAGGTCGGTCGTTTTGGGACGCTTGGGATGATCTGCAAACCCCCATGCAGAAACGGATTGGTTGGTTAATAACGTTGGCCGAAACCTTGCACCAGTTGCATTTAAAAGGCGGCATCATTGAAGGGTTGCGGCCAGAGTTGATTGTCATCAATGAGCGAGAAGAGTTGGTTCTGGCTGACCTGAGCGATTTATTACCTTTGCCACTACCCGATAATGCTCCAATCAAAGCAAATTATTATACAGCCCCGGAGTTGATTTTATTCCCCAACCGTGTCGATGCCCGAGCTGATTTGTATGGTTTTGGTGCCATGCTCTATGCGTTGCATTTAGGCCGGGAATTGACCGAAATGGATTTTGAAATGCACGGTGTAGCCAAGCCATTTATCGATCGTTTCCCAGATGCACACCCGTTAATGGCCCGAATTGTCATGAAGACTCTGGCCAGAGAAGTGAATCGCCGCTTCCCAACCGAAGATCATGCCGACAGCGATCCTACGGGTTTTCAAGAATTAATTAGTGTCTTGCGTACCGCCGCTTCGGTAATGGACCGTGTAAGATTGGAAATTGGCTGCTGGACAAGCACCGGCTTGGTTCGCAGCGGCAATGAAGATGCTTTTGCCGTGTTTCGTTCATGCCAATCTCGGCAGGACGAGTTACACGATCAAGCTTTGATCCTGCTAACCGATGGCATGGGTGGCTGCGAAGCAGGCGAAGTCGCTAGCGCACTGGCCATTGACACTCTCAAAGACCGACTACTCAATCAACAACCGTTTCAGTCCTTGGTGCATTATCATGCCGAATCCGCAGCGCAATGGGATCACGCAGCCATCTTGTCCTTACTCGTCGTCGCATTGACAGAAGCCAATCGCGTTATTTATGAGGCTGCGCGGAATCCTTTGCATCGCCATCATGGCATGGGTTGCACGGCTGAAGTCGTTTATATCGATGGACGTCACATGTACATCGCTCACGTGGGCGACAGTCGAACGTATCACTATTCCCAAGGACAACTCAAGCTGATTACCCGGGATCAAACGTTGGTTTACCGACTGGTTGAGTTAGGGCACTTGACTGAATACGAAGCCATGCACCATCCCCGACGCAATGAATTACAGCAGGCTTTGGGGGGCTTATCCATTGTGGAACCACTGACCTATCACGTCGAACTTGCACCTGGGGACGCAATTCTGATCTGTACGGATGGATTAAACAACCATGTCGATCATGAATGTTTGTGCCGCGAAATTGCCAAAACGCATTCAGCTGAGCATGGAGCACGTCGCCTGGTAAACCTAGCTAATTTAAACGACGGCAACGACAACACAACCGTTGTTCTGATCCGACTTTCTTGACCCCCATCCCGCATGACCATTACCGATAGCCCCATGCGATTATCCATTGTCATTCCGGCTCATAACGAAGCAGAGAGCTTGCCGATTTTGATTGACGAAATTTGTAAAGCAACCAGCGCATTACATTGCTCATGGGAACTGATTCTGATCGATGACGGCAGCACTGACCAAACTTGGGCAATCATCCAATCTCATGCCAAAGAGATCCCATCGCTGCATGGCATCCGTTTACGCCGTAATTTTGGCAAAGCAGCCGCTTTGCTGGCCGGTATTCGAGCTGCTCAGGGTGAGTTCGTTCTAACCATGGATGCTGATTTGCAGGATGTCCCTGCCGAGATTCAAAACTTCCTGAATATGCTCATTGATCGTTATGACGTTGTGAGCGGTTGGAAAAAGACTCGTCATGACCCATGGCATAAAGTCTGGCCTAGCCGTGTGTTCAACTGGATGGTCAGCCGCTTGACGGGTTTACATCTGCACGATCACAATTGCGGCATGAAGTTGTATCGTAGGGAAGTCTTCAAGGAGATACGGCTATACGGCGAATTGCACCGATTTATCCCCGTTTTGGCTCATGCACGGGGTTTTCGCATCGGTGAACTGGCCATCCAACATCGGCCACGTCGCTTTGGCCGATCAAAATATGGGATGGAGCGCTTTGCTCGTGGTTTCCTCGATTTGTTAACGGTCAAATTTCTGACCGACTTTGGCTATCGACCTCAGCATTTATTAGGATTCTCAGGTTTGCTTGCCTTTGCTGTGGGTCTTATTGGCATGCTCTACCTGGTCGTCATTTGGTGTTTACGCTTATTTCAGCCAGAAGCCCACGACCCGCTTCACACTCGCCCCCTGCTGCTTTACTCCGTGGCCAGTTTCTTGTTAGGCGCTCAATTGATGTCGATGGGCCTCATTGCTGAGTTAATCATGGCCAACCAAAATCCAACGATACTTCCTTACAGTATTGCAGAAGAGACGGCATCCCCTTCCGTTGATCTCCAACCAGAACCCGATAGACTCAGTAGCAAAGGCAATGAACAACGAGCAGGATGATTCCCGCATGGCGTCAATGATTGCGTCAGCCGACAATAGCGCCCCCGCTTCCAACTCGACCAATCGATTCGTTTTGCATTTGCTGTTCTGCATGATTTGCGTGATCTCTCTGACGCGGCTCATGCTGTTGGCGCGAACTTTTGGCGACAACGATAACTCCCGCATTCTGACGATGCGTGCCATCGCAGAAAACGGAACATTCCAGATTGGCGAGCGACTGGAGTTTGCCGACGGCACATTTCTGGATACTGGTTTGCTCTTTGAAAAAGGCCAACGACTATCCATTGATGTCGTTTTGAATCCCAAGCCGTTCTGGACGAATCCATCACCCGTGCCGGGCGAACCTCATGCACGCAAGGCTTATTATTCCAGTAAGCCGCCGATGCTGCCGCTGTTGATGGCTGTTGAGTATTATTGCTTACGTCATTTGCTGGCATGGGATTGGACAACCCATCGTGCTTGGATTCTGCGGGCATTGCTCATGACATGGAATGTAATGCCCTGGCTGCTCGTGCTGTGGTTTTCGCTAAGTATTTTGGAATGTCAAACCCAAGATCTTTGGGTGCAAGTGTTCTGGCTTGGATTGGCAAGTTTTGGCACGATGATCTTCAGTTTCGAAACCACCATTAACAATCACGTTGTCGCTGCTTGGAGCACAGGTTTTGCCCTAGTCCTATTTTTACGTAAGGAAACATTGCATGTGCGTGATTGGTTTGCCATAGGGTTACTAGCCGGATTCACTATGGCCAATGAATTACCCGCCGCATCCATGGTCCTTTTGCTGATGGCGTATGCCTTTTACCGTTATGGCTGGCTGGCTGCATCCGTATTGATCTTGGGTGTCATACCATTTTTGGCTGTAGAGGAAGGGTTGATCTGGCTCAGTTTAGGAGATTGGCAACCTGCCTATGCTAAATTTGGCACGGTTTGGTACAACTTTCCTGGTTCCTACTGGGAAAACCCACAAGAAATCGACGCCCTGCAACAACCATGGTTCGTTTATTGCTTCCACCTAACTTTGGGACATCATGGCTGGTTTTCTCTGACCCCTGCTTTTCTATTAGCTTGTTTGTCTTGGCAAAATCAGCGTTCTGAATACCAGCGCTTGCAAGTCGTCTCTGGGATGAGCTGGCTTCTTTTTGCAGTCGTGTTGGGTTTCTATGTGCTCAAAACAAACAACTATGGCGGATGGACTTGTGGACCTCGTTGGCTAATGTGGCTGATACCCTTTTTTTTATGGTGCTCATTGCCCGGCATAAAGCAATTGCGTCATACCGTGCTGGGGCGATCTTTTGCCATGGCTGCTTTGTCGATTTCCATATTTAGTGCCTGGTACCCAGGGATCAACCCCTGGCAACACCCATGGCTATTCCAATGGGCACGTTTTGTGGGATGGATCGACTATTAGGGCTCTTCAGCCAGATCGAAGCTCCGTGCCTATCGAACCGTTCTGCCGTCTATATATAGTTTTGCATTTAACGTATCATCTGATATGATTTAAGCTTAAGCAAAGATGCAATCGAGGATACCATGCCGGGTTCCCCTCACGATAAAAAACCAACTTCGTCGCAACGTCCCGATGCCGGGTCGCCTGGGGGACCGTCCGGAGGTCGACGAACTTCCGGATTCAAGCCTGTTTCTGGTGAAAAAGGACCTGAAAACAAGACGACCAAACCGGTTTCCAGTCAATCAACCCAGTTGGATTTGCCCTTCTCAATGGACCGGATCAACCTCCCAGGATTCGAATTTCTGGGTGAACTTGGTCGTGGCAACATGGGGGTGATCTACAAAGCTCGCCAAACGAAGCTCAACCGCATAGTAGCTTTGAAGATGATTCTCTCCGGCAAACACGCCGATCAAACGCAACTCAAGCGATTTCAAATTGAAGCTGAAGCGGTTGGCCGACTTCACCATCCAAACATTGTCCAAGTCTATAACGTCGGTGAATACGAAGATCAGCCTTATCTGGTCATGGAGTATGTGGATGGTGGCAGTTTGGATCGAAAGTTGCGCGGCCGAACGTTACCACCTAAACAAGCAGCCCAGCTCATTCACATATTGGCCCGAGCCATCCAGGTTGCCCATGACAATGGCATTATTCATCGCGACTTAAAGCCGGGCAATATCTTATTAACGGCTAGGGGTGTCCCCAAAATCACCGATTTCGGGTTGGCCAAACGCATTGACGAAGAGATGGGAGCAACGGCCACGGGAACCATTTTAGGAACCCCCAGCTATATGGCTCCCGAACAAGCCCGAGCCAACAAATTGCCGGTTTCTGCTGCGACCGATGTTTATGGTTTAGGTGCCATTCTCTATGAGTTGTTGACAGGGAGGCCACCTTTTAAGGAAGAGACTTTCCTCGACACGATGCTGCAAGTGGTCTCTTCGCCGCCAGTGTTGCCCAGCGAATACAACGATCAAATTCCAGAAGAACTAGAACAGATTTGCATGCGTTGTTTGGCCAAAGATCCTACTGAGCGTTATATGACTGCCCACGCTCTGGCAGAAGCATTGAACCATTTCATTCAGCAAGGTGGCAAGCATTCTGGACGAATGGAACCCGTCATCCCAATGAACACACCTGCCGAGTTGCAGGATACCTCGATTGTCGATTTGGCTCATAAGCCTCCGAGCGTAGAGATTGGCCCGAAAAAACATCGACCCAGTTTAAATCAAGTGGTCACACAAAGCCCCCTCACCACGGGTTTGGCCATATTCTCTTTGGCCTTGCTTGGTTTTTTGATTGTATTAGTCAACTACTACTCTGAAGGTAAAGCGTTCCACCTCATCACTATACCTTTTGCCATAGTCTGTGCTTTTCTGTCGCCTCAACCATTATCCTTGATTCTGTGTGGTCTTTTGGGACTGGGCAGTATCATTGGCGCTATGCTCATAAAAAGCCCTTACCCTTATGTTTTCCCCATCTTGTTTGGTGTGTTATTGGGAGGTGTTCCCTGCTTGTTGAGTTACGCACTCCAACGCAATATGCTATTAGGGGTTCTCGGTGCCTTTTGGGGTCTGTTAATTGGCTTTGCCATCATGTACACCATCAACATCGACGTAACGCATCTTCCCAATTGGCAATCAACGCTGCAACTCTTGCTGATTTTCTTCGTGAGCATTCCTATGGTCATAGGCGGGTCTTTACTCGGCACATTATTGAGCTTGCCGCGTCATTATCCAACGACCCGTTCGATCTAGGGACGATAACAATTCCTGCGTTTCATTTCGGCACAATCACGGTTCCCACAATACGATCATGCCAGGACTCAGAAGGTTTGATGAGCAGAAAAACGATATGAACGCAGATGTAAACTAAAATCAAACCACTGTTAATCAACCGAATGATGAATAAAGTCCTATCCTCGTTGAAAGTCTGCAAATGATTATCGATCATAAATAAAATCAACAAAGGCATACTAACAATAATGGTTCGCAAAGCTGCTTGGTTTCGCTTTACCTTTCCGCCAAACCGATTCCATAAAGCCAAGCCAAAGAGATGATAGGTGATGCCTCCGCGTGTCAAAAACGAAATGAGGATCACGCACAGGAAAAAGACCAGGTATTCGATTTGATTATTCAACGACAAGATCTTAAGTTTGCCTACGTTATATTTCATATATAAGGGCGTCAGGATCCCAACGATGATGATCAGCAACACAAGGAGAGAGAAGCCATGCAGCAAGAAGTGGCCCATTCGGCGCATGCGTGTCACTTCCGTCGCCATCGTGGCGGTCTCTTGTAATTCTTTCAATAGCTGGGCAAGGGACAACGCAGGTTGGGCATACCCAAGCAAACGATTCACAATCCGATCTGCATGCACAGGCAAGGCTACGCGGATTTTCTTGCGGGTATTGACCGCACGGGGCTGACCTTCCAAGCATAGTATGGCCACTTGCTGCAAAAAGTAGTGAGATCTAGGCTCATCGCCGACAGGCAATTGTGCACTGGAATCCACGGATTGTATTTCCATAGGGAAATCCAATATCTGGACATTACCATCAGGTTGAACCCAAACTTGCGATGTTGATAAAACGAATGGCAACGTTTGATTTAAGCAAGAGGCATGCAATTCCTCAGCCAGTTTGTGCAGCAAATGGCGCGCTTCTTGCCAGGATAATGCCCCTCCCTGGGCAATGATGTCCCTAAGAAACGTGCCTGGAGTGGCTAACCAGGCATCCCACTCCTTGTCCTTTTCGGTGCCATTGGCCAGCCAGCGCCAACGACCGGCACGATCCACAGATGTCAACGATTTGCCAAGGCTGAATCCTCTTGGACGCTGCCAAATCCAGACCGGCCTCGCCAAAGAATCATCTTGGCCAATGTAAATCTCATTGGGGCCGTTGATCGACAAGATGCCCTTGATCGTAAACGCTCCAATCCGTTGGGGCATATCGGTGGTAATGCCCAGATTCGGTCGATGTTCACGCGATAACATTAATTTTTTCGGCTTCCATTGCCAGGGCAGGCTGACAACTCGCGTATCACTGCAAAACTCGTGTAACCCGCGATAGCCATTGCTAGCTCGCATGGAAATGGACAAAAGCATCATGCCAACCAGCCAACTGGGCCAATGCAAGAAGGTCAGCAAATCCGTGGTGGCAACTTCATTGACTGACTGGCTTTTATTTTTTAAGGCCGCAGCGGTTTTGTTTGATGTAGAATTGGTCGATTGAGGTTCAGGATTGAGTTGAGCCTGATAGGGCATGCTACAAAACAAAATGAATTCCAACAATGTGAGTGCGTAAACAAATACTGTTGAGCGCACAATGACCTGTCCCCACGTCGGATTCTCTCCACTAACGCTTTTATGGACACGCAACCGAACCAACAACTTACCCAACGTGCAACCAACAAAATGCTCTAGCGATGCGAAATAGATGATCATAATAACAGGGGTTGTAATGAATGCATTCAAACAAGTTATCCAATACTCCCACGTGAATTCACTTGCTTGGTAATCGGCTTTTGTGATGTTCCCGACGCCATATTGCCAACCCTTTTCAAACAAGAGGATCATGACAAAGACGACGATCAAGTCAATCAGCGCGGCACTGACTCTTAAACCCAAGCCAACATAAGACGCTGCTTTAGGCAGAAATGGCAGTAGAGCATTGCGAAATGCGGCCATGTCTTTCCAGCGTTTTTTGCGATCACGCGACAACCCTCTCAGGATCACTTGATCGAGGCTGGTTGAGATTTCTGGACGGCTCAAGCGCACCGAGGGCGGATCGTCCGACACGATACGCGCCATTGTAGCCATGGCGTCCGGCGAGCCTTCAAAGGGTGCTTTCCCCGTGAGTAAAAAATGGAGAGTTGCCGCGACTGCGTAAACGTCTGCCTGTTGATCAACTCGATCACCTTTGACCTGCTCGGGAGCAGCGTACAAGGGTGTCCCCACAAAAGCTCCTGTTTTGGTGAGGCTTGGATCTTCCTGCGCGAGGTTTGCAGCATGGGGCATGGACTTTGACAGGCCGAAGTCCCCCACTTTCACCCGACCATCACGTTGCAGAAAGCAATTCGAAGGCTTGACATCGCGATGGATAAGGCCTAGCTTGTGAGCTTCCATCAGACCATCAATGACGTCGAGAATCTTCTCGACCGCTTGTTCAGCAGAAAGTGGACCATTCTCACGCACGAGATCGAGGAGGGTTTTTCCCGGCATCAACTCCATGACGATATAAGGACGACCAGCATCTTCATCGACCGTATAAACAAACACACAACGTGGATGCGCCAGGCGGCTCGCCAGTCTGCCCTCTTGCCGAAAGCGAGCTAACGACTCTGTATGGCTGACGAACTCTGGAGAAATCAGCTTAATGGCTACTCGACGATGGGAGTGCGGTTCTTGAGCTTCGTAAACCGTGCCCATGCCGCCTCCGCCCAGCCGGCGAAGCAAGCGATAAGCGCCAATTCTTTCTGGGTCGGCTGCAAATAGAAACTCGCGGCCAGGTTCAGCTGGCTTAATAAGGGTAACGTCTTCATCTCCGGTCGTTGCATGCGTTTGTCCGGGCATCTTTGGCAGCATCGTTGGTGCATTGGCCACTTCGATACTGGAAGCCGACTGCAAATCGACCGTGGAACCCAAAGGACGACCACAATAGCCACAATAACGTGGTGGTTCCTTGGAATATTCCAGACGTCGCTGGCAATATGGACAATCGATGAACATGCCGTCTCACCGTCTTACGATGAGGAGAGGACACCTAATTCGCGGCCGACTTCCGTAAAGGCTTTAAGTGCCTGCTCTATGTGCTCGGAAGTATGGGCTGCAGACAGTTGGATGCGAATACGCGCCTGCCCCATAGGCACAACGGGATAACTGAATCCAATCACGTAGATACCGCGCTCTAGCAACCGATCAGCCATTTGCGTGGCCAATTTCGCATCAAACAGCATGATGGGAATAATCGGATGTCGACCAGGTTTGAGCGTAAATCCCGCGTGCGTCAGCCCTTCTCTCATGGTATGGGCGTTGCGATGCAATTGCGTCCTAAGTTCAACGGCACGATCAATCAATTCAAATGCTTTGATGGCAGCTACCGTCACTGATGGAGGCATGGCATTCGAGAACAAATAAGGCCGCGATCGCTGTCGCAACAATTCAACGACCTCTTTGCGGGCAGCCGTGAACCCACCCACCGAGCCACTCATGGTCTTGCCAATGGTGCTGGTCACAATGTCCACCCGCTCCATCACACCGCATTCTTCAATAGATCCCCTGCCATTGGCTCCAAGAAACCCCGTGGCATGGCAATCATCGACCATCACCACTGCTTTATAGCGATCGGCTAGGTCACATATGTCTGCAAGCCGGGCAATGTCGCCATCCATGGAAAATACGCCATCGGTCGCGATCATCCGCACCCGGCATCCAGCCAACTCCTGCAAACCCTTTTCCAAGTCGGCCATGTCAGAATGTTTATAGCGATAGCGTTTCGCTTTGCATAAGCGAATGCCGTCAATAATGCTGGCGTGGTTGAGTTCATCGCTGATGATACCATCTTCTTCACCCAGTAGCGTCTCGAACAAGCCGCCGTTGGCATCGAAGCACGAGTTGTACAGGATACTGTCGCCTTTGTTGAGAAAACGGGCGATGGTCGCTTCCAGTTGTTTATGTGGCGATTGCGTTCCACAAATAAATCGGACCGAGGCCATACCCATGCCATATTGCTTCAATCCTTCGTGACCAGCAGCAACAATCTCAGGATGATTTGCAAGACCAAGGTAATTGTTGGCGCAAAAATTGATGACATGCCCGCGTGAGGCCACCTCAATGTCTGCCCCTTGCGGACTGGTGATGACACGTTCCGTTTTGTAGGTGCCGGCTGCGCGAATTTGTTGCAATTGATCGTTGACTTTTGCCAACAACAGTAAATCCATGATGGTCCTCGTTCCTCAGCAAAAAGAACGGCTTAATACCGAATCATAACACCACACTGCCCTACCCTATGCAGCTCGTGTTTGAGCTTATGAAGCATATCGCTTCGTGATGGCTGGTATTAAATAATCGCGAAAAGCTCGCTGCAAATCATACTGATTCTCAAAACCCCAGTCGCGGCGAGCTGCGGTATCATCCACATCGGCCGGCCAGCTATCGACAATCCCTTGGCGTTGCGGGTGAATGGCGGTTGTTATTTTGGCTTCAGGAAAATAGGAAAGCACCAATGCGCGTAATTCACTGGCTGATGGGCTAAACGCTCCAATGTTGTAAACGCATTGGCTCAATCTGCTCCGGGGAGCCGCGGCCAGCTTGAGCAATGCTTCCACGCTATCGGGCATGGCCATGAAGGGTATGCAGGTGTCGTCCCGAACGAAGCATGCATAGGGTTTACGACTTGCCGCCGCGTGCAACATCTCTGGGGCATAATCGGATGTCCCACCGGATGGAACCGTATGGGCGGAGATCAACCCCGGGAAACGGATACAGCGAAAATCGACTTTGCCAACGCCTGTTTCAGCAGAAAGCTGCTTATAATGTTGGGCGTAATATCGGCCCAGGTGTTCGCAATAGAGTTTGTTGCATCCATACATGGTCGTCGGTTGGTTATACTGACCTTCCTTTACTTTACCTGCACGGCGTTTTTCAGCCAAATCCGATAAGCCATAAGCAGCAATGGATGAGGGGTACATAAAGATGACCGATCGGCCGTGAGACTCGCCTTGTTTTTGAGCAAATTCCAATAATTTGAGCGTTCCCTCCACATTGACTTGATGGGCTGTGACCGGAGCAAACTCACTCCGTGTCGAAAGCAACGCCGCAAGGTGAAAGATCAAATCCACCTCAAACTCAGACAAGATGCGCGATAACAATTGTTCATCGAGAATGGAGCCGCTAAAGGCTTGTGCTACCTGCGGGAGCAGTTGAGCATCCAACGGATTCACATCGAGGGTGACTATCGAGTGCTTCCCCTGCCGAGCCAAACGATCAATTAACCCATGACCAATTTCGCCATTGGCCCCTGTGATCATGACAACAGGTTTGCGTGACATACCATTCCTTAAGGTTGAGTGGAATGCTAGCGATCCAGCGTTAATGGAGCTGCCGCCTTTATCTTACGATGCGCTCGTTAGCTGCGGGAGCAAAAAAACGATCTCCTTTTTGACTATTTATCAGGGTTGGATTCCAAGTAAGCGAACAGGTCCGCAATTTCCTGTAAAGTTAGTTCATCAAGCAGTCGCTCAGGCATGGCCGATATGGTTGACGCGACCATACTCTCTACTTCACTCACGTTGAGAGTCACCTTCGACCCATCACTGAGCAACACCGTGAGCGATTCACCTTGGGGTGCCACTAAACCACTGAGTTGCTTGCCCTTTTTGGTCATGATCAGGCTGCCGCGGTATTGATCGGCTATGACCTTAGAGGGGTTCAAAATGGATTCCAGGATATAATCCCGCTTGAACCGACTTTTCAGCGTGGTCAAGTCTGGCCCAATACCTTCTCCCTCCTGGCCATATTTGTGACATTTAATGCAATTGGCTTTCGTAAAAACAGCTTTGCCGCGAACGGGATCACCATTCATTCCTTTTGGATCCTTCTCCAAGAAGGCGAGCAGCTCTTGGTATTGCCATTTCGATTCGGCTTTCAAGCCAGCCGTATTTGCCAGGACCGGTTCGTTGGGAAAGGTTTGTGCAAACCACTTTCCCCATGCTGGCAATTCCGACTTCCAATCGCCATCCTCCAGGCTGAACTGCTTTTTGGTCCACTGGCGCAGCACTTCGACCGCCAACCAACGGTCTTTCGGGTCGATGCGCGTGGCTGCTTGAAGCACAGATCGAAACGGGGCGGGGTCCTCCAATGAGGGTCGTTTATCAATCTTTTTTAAAGCCGCCAGACAATCCACTGCTACTATCGGTGAACTAGAGGCCAAACCACGCACGATGTATGGCCAATTCTCTTCGCAAGGCAAGTTCGCTAATCCCTTTGCTACTACCTCCTGCAAAGATTGATCCATGTCGCCAAGCTGTCGCAACAGTTGCTGTGTTCTGGCGTCAGGCAAGTTTTTGATGAGCGCGGCCAACAACCCAGCTTTCAATGTTTGTTGCTTTTCCTTGCTAGTAAATAGTCTCTGGTAGCACGCAAATAGTTTATCCGAGTTTAGTTTGGTGGTTCCGTGCAATTGATTGAGCATGATCGACAATACCGCAGCATATTTTTCCGCGTTGTCTAACAACATGATCCAATCGTCAGGCTCTAGACAGATTTGCCATTCCTTCAGCATGTTCTCCAAAAACGGCCCAAAACTGTAACCACCGCGCCAAGCCTTTGTCGTCTGAAACCATTGCAACAAGGCCGACTTCTGAGGCATGGTCCAACCCTTGTGCAGCAAACGCAAACAGTAGAAGTAATAAATTTGCATTTGATGCTGGCCATCCTTTTGCAACAAGGCTTTTAGCAAATTGGCATGAATGGGTTTTTCAACCCAGCCTTTCATGTCAAGGTAGGTCAGCAGGATGGCTAATTCTCGACTAATCGCATCATCAGTTGCCGGAAATGCCTCCAACCACACATTGAATTTGCTTAGTACAGCAGGTTTTATGAAGGTTTCGTCGCATTGCAGCAACATTAATTGCCATACTCGTAATTCATTTAATAAATGGCTTCGATCTGTCGGTGAGAAACGTATGAGGCCCAACCGATCCACGATTTCTTTTGAATAGGCCTTCGCTTGCCCTGCTTTATACAGCGCGACCATGCATTCCAAAGCGAGGGCATCATTCGCTTCGTGCTTCAACCGACTGATCCAGTTTTTGGCGGGAATCCGTTGAAGAACTAAGCGCGCCGACGTTCGCACCTCCCTATCAGCATCACTTAAGAGAGGCCACAACGAATCAATCGGTGGAACCCAATTCGCTTCGATGCAGGCCTCGCATGCTTTACGACGAAACAAAGGATGATTTCGCTGCATGGCCTCTTTGATAGCCAAGGCGAATGCTTGATTGTCATCGACTCGATCCACTTTCTGCATGTGTGCGACCATGATCAGTGCTTGAGTTGCCAATTCCGGATTGCCTTCATGTCGAGCAAGTTCGAGTAGCCAGGCTTCGTCCGGTGTCGGCCCCATGGTTGTTAGCAAATGCAATGCAAGCACGCGTTGTTGCCATGGTTCATCATTATCCTTAACTGCATCTTTGAGTGTTTTTTCCCAACTGTCCGCATGAGCTTGCTTCCATTGCTGGATAGCCGCCCTGCCCCACGCAGAATAAGGCTGAGGTGTGGTTAATGGTGACTTTTGGCCTTTAGCAGGGGTATGGGCGGACGTATAGCGTATGCGGAACACCGCTCCTTCGGATCCACGACCGCCTGTGCAAAAATACAAGGCGCCATCTGGGCCAACGGCCATATCGACAACATTCAATGGCGTTCCTTGGCAGAATTTTTCCAGCGTCCCTGGCCCGGGCTGTGAGCCTTTGCTATGCCAGCAATAAATCACTCCTGTTGACCAATCCGCCAAAAAAGACGCCCCTTGATAGTTGGGTGGAAACGCATAAGACTGGTAGCTTTCGATGCCGACAGGCGATCCTCGACCCAACTCTGCCAAAGGTGCCAGGCTGTCGATGTAATAGTCTGGGGTGTTGGCAGCACCGGTTCGCCACAAAAAGTCGGAACCAAAAAAGGCATGACATATGCGAATGGGGCGATACCAGGGCAACCCTTCATCCCACTCCATGTCACTGTCAAAGGTAATCAACTCATTCGCTGGAGTGAAAGCTGCATCGAAATGATTGCGGTAACCACACGAAACCAGGGCCAGGTTTTGACCATTCTTATCCATCCGCCAAATAGTACCACCTGGCGCCAAAATATTGGCAGCATGACCGCGTGCATCGTTCATGCGCGGAAGCAATACATCCTCGGTTGAGCCAGGCTGGCCTTGATCTGGCCCCATAAACCCGTTGGGCCAACGTTGTAAAGGCGACGCCGCTGACAGCATTTTAGGTGTAGCCCAAGCATGATTGCCACTGACCACATAAAGTTGATCGTCAGGCCCATGCAAGATGGCATGCGGACCATGCTCGCCCATGCCGCCCCTGAAGTTGTGGATGAGTTCAACTTGATCTGCAAATTCTTGGCCGTCTTTGGGTTTTACTCGATATAGCCCAGTACCTTTGGGACCATCCCCGACTAGCAGAAGGGCATCATCAACCCAACACATGCCCTGACATCCACGAACCATTGAACAATAGGGCTTGATGGTTTGATAGATGCCATTGGCATCAGGATCCGTACAAACCAATACTGGGCCTCTTTCTTGGGAAACAAGCAGCCTGCCCTTAGCGTCAAAAGTCAGATTGATCAAGGAAAAGGGAATATCGGATGAGAGATGTTTTCTCGATGGATTGGGCGGAACGACCTGCTCGACCACAAATCCAGGCGGCACGGAGAAACGCTCGTCACCGCCCGAGTCCCATTTTAGCTTTTTCCAAGGTTCAACTTGTCCATACACGCCCAATGACCTGGCGAGAGCCCAACGCCGATCATTGAATTTCAATTCTTGCCAATTGGCATTTGGCGCTTGCGTGGTCACGCGCCAACTGCTGTCTGTCAGGACAGCTCTTTTTTCTTTACCGTTAGGGATGAAGCCCAACCGAACGAGCACACCTCTTGCTTGGGCACCACCCTGTGCTTCAATGGCCACGACGTTTTGACCCGGTACAGTCAAATGATTCACATCGAATCGAAAAACGCGTTTGCTGTCTTGTCCCTGACCCACGAATTGGCCATTGAGCCAAACTTTAAAAGCCTGGTCTGCGGTAATATCCAAAAAGGCTTCGTCGGTTGGATGGACAAAGGGCCGGTCGATTTCAAAGGTTTTGCGGAAATATGCGCGTGCTGAGTCTTCGGGTGCCCAGATCCACTGTAGATTCGTACTGGTGCTGGCTCCGTTCAGTCCGATAGCACGCAAACCGATAAAACTACTCAACGCCAAGCATAGCGTCAGCATTCGAATCATGAACAAGTCTCCCTACAGTGGCTCATCGTTGAACAAGGCGGGAAATCAAGCAAGCAGTTATGCCATGCTAACGCAAAAGCGTCTCGTTGTCGAGTATCCGTTGTGGCGCAATTCGCGAGTCGTAAGCGCATGAAAAAGGTCAAACAACCACCTGCTTATAGTGGGTTGTTTGACCTGAAAGCCTACGCGCCGGTGCTGTTATTTTTTACCACCGCGACTTTTTTTCTCCTTTGACGGAGCTGCTGCGCTAGCTGAACCTGCTGGGGTCCAGAACGGGCTGATACGATGAATTTTGGCTTCTAGCTGACCTGCTTCATTTGGGTTTTTGGCTTGTGCCATTTTTTTCTTCAATTTGGCCAATTTGGCCTTCCGTTGTCGTTTGCGTTTGAGTTCGGTCTTGCGTTCAATGTGCGACATAAGCATTCCCTGAAAGTGTTCATCTGCCTCATAAATGACAGTTGATGTTGCTTAAGATTCCTTTGAAAACTTAGCAGGTATTGGTTCAAAGGCAAGAGGGTGAATTGTAGGGCAACGAACGCCTTACCAGCGAACAATCATAAGCGTTCATCGAAATACTCATAAAAGCACACAACCCCCGGCCATAACCGAGGGTTGTTATCATTTTTTCAGGCCACTGCCTAAAGTGCGATCCGCAGCTATTGTGATGAAGCTACAGATGCATTGACATCTTCAAAAGCAGCTTCACTCGTTTCGCCCGCTCTGACTAAAACCTTCTTGGATTCAGTGAGCGTTTTGCCTTGGCGAACGACTTCGATTTTCAATGTATATACGTAGTCCTGTCCAAATTCCAATTCAGGCGTGCGATAGGTTCGGATTTCCTGGCCAACCGTCCTCGTTACCTGACCATCTACATACAGCTTCGCATCGGCTGGGAGGCGGACGACTAATCGAGCCGATTCAGAGCTTGGTTGATAGTAGGAGGTTTGTTTGCCTTTAGGAGCTTCCTTTGTCGGGTCAACTTGTGGCTGCGTTGGCACGGGCACCGAGCCATAGCAGGTTGCTGTGCAGCCATAGCAGCCGTGGCACTGATAACTCATTGCGGAACTGTAGCAACCACTGCAATAAACACCCTGATATCCATAACAAGAGGTGCACGAGCAACTGCAACTGCAGCGTGAATAACTGCGTGAACCAACACAACCTGAGCAGGATCGGTAACATCCACTGCAACCATAGCAAGAACAGGAAGAGTAGCACCCACTGCATGAGCAGCTTCTGCCCCAGCAACGCAAATGGAAGCAATCCTGAGCTGACATCCCCGTGGATAAAGCAGCCACCATGATCAAACTGTACATGAAATCAACTCCTTTAATGGATAGACCTTGTTAAACGCTTTAGGCCTAGTTCCTAGCTCACAACAAAAACTCACTGCAAAGATGGTAAATATAGGCAAGATGCAATGCAATAAGAGAACTGGGCAAAATTCGATAATTCCGTTGATCTTGACGGTGTTATTGACATTCTTGGTAATTTTGGAAAAGACGACTAAGCAGGTTTGTTTCAGGCAAATCGCATTCACTGTGTCTTGGTATTACAACTCCAGGTTCTAGGCGTAAAAAAACCCTGGATTGGACATCCAGGGTCAGCGGAGAGG
>JBDHUG010000014.1:0-57214 GCA_039809045.1 Gemmatales bacterium
CTTTTACGCCATCAACATCTTCAAAGAGCAGCCGCTCAAACTCACAGACACCTTTGCCGAGTTCTGGCTGCTCGACCACCAAGGGAAACAGATCGCCGCTTTTGTCTCCCAATTCCGCTGAGGCACCTTCTGACGCATTCGGTGCGAGCATCAAGCGAGCCAGCCATATCATGGCGGCTGGAGGTCCTTTATGACGCTGGGCCACTGGCAGGAATTTTGTGGCAGGAGGTCAGTCTCAAGGTTCAGTCCCGCTGAAGCGAACCCAAGCGCAGGCAGCACCGTCTCTATTGCTAGCGGAGGAAAAACCAGGTGAATCCCCTGGCCAAGCGTCCGTGACCAACTTAAAATGATGCTTCCATGCCGAAGTGGCGGAATGGCAGACGCGTCGGATTCAAAATCCGATACCCGCAAGGGTGTGTGGGTTCAAGTCCCTCCTTCGGCACTTGTGAGATTAGTTCATTTCTCCTAAACCAAGATGCCACTTACTCACTGCGGCGCTTGCTATCCTCGTCGCTCTGACCAATCAACGATCACGCTATTGGCCTTCTATCGCAAGCAATGAGACATCGTCATGCAAATGCAGTGCAGACCATTGGCGAACATCGGTTAATACGGCATTTAAACATTTCGCTAACGGAACTTTTCGTTGTTCTTGCAACATATGCAGGAACCGGGGCAAGCCATAAACTTCATCCCGAGGATTGAACGCTTCGGTCACACCATCGGAATAAAAAACGATCCGATCTCCAATTGCAATGTCGATTTCCTCTTCCACGAACTCAGGATTGTCCATCAGGCCGACGATAGGTCCTGTGCTGCTGCCGACATGAAGCTGACCAGATGCCAATAGCTGGACCAAGCCAGGATGCCCAGCGGAGACATAGCGCAGTTTCCGCGTTTGCGTGTCATAGATGGCATAAATCATGCTGAAAAAATGATCGATGGATGGGTTAGCCATGAACCAATGGTTGACTCTTTTGGCTACTTCGACAGGAGGAATAATGGCAGGCGGGGTATCTTGATTAACGGATACAGTCCATTTTAAAAACTGATTGGGTAAAGAGGAGAACAATCGAGCCAAGCTGACCGACAACAGCGCGGCAGCCACACCATGCCCACTCACATCCAACAAATACAATCCCCAATGACGATGGTCGAGTTGAAACACATTAAGCCCATCGCCTCCCAATTGGGATGAAGGTGCGTATTCCCATGCCCATTCAAGTCCAGGCACTTTGGCTGCGTGATCAGGCAACAACGATCGTTGCACTTGAGCAGCCAACTGGAGATCTTGTTGCATTTGGCTTAATGCACGCTCAGCCGTTTCCTTGGCGTTACGCAGCTGCATTTCCAATTGGCGTTGTTCAGAAACATCACGAACAGCGGCAATGACGTATAGTTGATCTTCTTCGCGAAAATATCCAAGACATATATCAACCGGGATCGTGCGGCCGTCTTTGCGCTGCCATTCAAGATGTATCGCCTGGCCAAGGGCGCGCGGAGCGGGATTCGCTATCAACCGAGTGCGCTGTTCGATATGTCTTTGACGTAACGATTCAGGTATCAGTAATTCAATGGGTTGACCGATCAGTTCGGCACGGGCATAACCAGTCATGGAAACGACCCGTTCATTCAACAAACGGATGATCCCGTGTTGATCAACACCAATGATCGCATCTGGGGCGGTTTCCAATACTTCGCGAAACTGTATTTCGGTGCGCATCAAATCGTGCATGATTCGGCGATGCATCAGCCGATCTTGAACCCGATTTTCGATCACCGCTAAACGAAGTTCCCAATCTTTTTCATCCTGATGCGTGAGATAATCATCTGCCCCGTTGCGTATAGCATCACCGATTTCCATTTCTTGGAACTGGACAAAAACAGCTACGATAATGACCCAATTGCCGTCTTTTCTTCTACGAATGGTTTTGCAGAGTTGTAGCCCTCGTTCACCAAATGCCGTCATATCCAACATGAGTAATGCACATTGTGCATCGGGCCAATTGTCCAAAACTTTTTCCGGGTCACTGAATACCTGTAAAATGTGCCCCCTTTCGGACAAGATGCGGATAACCTGGCTGCGTAATGGAGAGGGCGGTTGTACAAGAAGTGTAGTAACGGTCACGTTGGCACCTTTTAGACACCCCTCGCTGAACACGAAACCCTGGCGGCGTATGCACCCTTATTATGTTCATAATCGTGCCGAACATCCATGATGAATGCACCCTTTATACCTACTTACAACTTGAATTGAATCCAATTCTAAAAAAGCAGCAATTCCATGACCCATTTGTACCAATGATCGCGTTATTAGTGTTTTCGCAAACCGAACTGTTTATTACAGAAGTGAAACCTGAACGATGGGCTTTGCCAACTTTGTAACCCATTTTCTATACGCACATGTACAGATCCTGGGCAATTCCCGATAGCTTTTACGTGGATATTTTGTGTGAAAGGATGCACCCATGATCAGCAAATCGGTTTGGAACCTACCATTTCGTGCTACAGCCCCTGCCTTAGTTTGCTGGCTTGCAAGCTGTTTATTTGCCTCAGCACAATCCCCATCTTCGCCCGGACAATCGGCGGAAACCACCTCCACGGCAGAAACGGTAATATCGACTGCCCCATGCACTGACTGTCAAGCGGTGGTCGATTGGACCAAAATTCCTCCCGTGCGGCCACCCCAACGTGCGGGCAACTTTGTGATTCCACCGACCGATTGCGGCTACTACTCACTGCTCGACGCCGTGCAAGATCGTTTCCGGGACAAGGCTCCCCCCATGCCATATGGCATCTTTGGCTTTGTCCCAACATCGGCATTTGACCTGGATTTCCGTTTCATGGATCAACCGAACTTCACCAGTCAGGATCCATGGACGCCGTTGAAACGCATTCACTTGGGCGATGATTGGATGATTGCCACCGGTGGACAAAGCTGGGTTCGCACGATGAACGAAGTAGACAGCCGACTGACGGCCAACGATAACAACTATACGCTCTTCCGTTTCCGCCCGTTTGTGGATGTGTGGTATCAGGATCGCATCCGCTTCTTCGCCGAGTTCATTTACGCAGATAGCTTCTTTTCAGACCTGAACCCCCTGCGCATCGACATCAATCGCAGCGATCTTTTGAATCTGTTCATGGATTTGCGCCTGGCAAAATTTGATGACGGTTCAGCCTATTTGCGTATCGGTCGTCAAGAGTTGATCTATGGGTCACAACGACTGATCAGCACCTTGGATTGGGCGAACACACGCCGAACGTTCCAAGGTATCAAGGCGTTCTATCAAGGCAAAGATTGGGATTTAGATGCCTTCTGGGTGCAACCAGTCATTCCGGACCGCAATGAGATTGACTCCGTGGACAACAACCAAAACTTTTTCGGTTTGTGGGCGACCCGCAAGATTCGCAAAGGCACTGCCATCGATTTCTATTACCTGGGGTTGGATAACACGAACCCAACAGCCATTGGGTTCCACGGAGTGCGTGGCGGCCAAACCGTACACACGCTCGGCACCCGCTGCTACGGTGACAAGGAACAGTTCCTTTGGGATACTGAGCTCATGGTGCAATTCGGCACCTATTCAAACCAAGACAAGTTTGCCGGTTCAGCCGTTCAGGGCGTCGGTTACCACTTCAAGGACCTGCCTTGGACGCCACAAGTCTGGGCCTATGTGGACTGGGCATCCGGCGAAGACAACCCACGGTTGGATGGCACAAACTCGACTTTTAACCAATTGTTCCCGTTCGGTCACTACTATTTTGGGTTTGTCGATCAAGTGGCACGCCAGAACATTTTGGATTTATACAGTCAAGTCGCTTTTTATCCGAACCATTGGATCACGGGCATCATTCAGTTCCACCACTTCACATTGGATAGTTCGCGGGATGCTCTGTACAACGCAGCCGGCACACCGATTCGTCAGGACCTGACGGGGCGTGCAGGCCGCAACGTGGGTAATGAACTCGATCTGTTGCTCTCCATGCAACTGACGGATCATTCCAATTTCTTGGTTGGTTGGTCCAAGTTGTTCAGTGGCAGCTTCATTGAGAAGACCGGTCCAGACGTTTCTCCTGAACTTTTTTACGTGCAGTATAGTCTACGTTGGTAAGACAAACGCATAGCCATTTCTTGGTGCGGTTCGCTGCACAGGACTGTTGCCAAGGATGGTAGTTGCCGCTTCCCGAAACGGTTGGTTGCCAAGACCTTGGCTGCGGCATAGAATGCGTATTCGAGCCGAAGTGGCGGAATTGGCAGACGCGCAAGGTTCAGGACCTTGTGACCGTTAAGGTCATGTGGGTTCGACCCCCACCTTCGGCAAATCACTCGAAAAGGGTATCAGGGATTTCCTGATGCCCTTTTTCCTTCCTTGCTTGTCGCTTGGCGGCGGCCATTGTTCATTTCATCTCAACGTCACAGCTTTGTGAAAATAATAGAAAAGAACAAATCAACTGCTATGTTGTCGTAGGAATCGCGTAGCTTGTTTTTGAAAGTGAAGCCAATGGATGCTCTCGTGAAGAAGTTGTTGCAAGAGACCAAAGTCATAGCCGTTGTTGGTCTTTCAGATCAACCGAATCGGCCTTCCCATTATGTTTCTCAGTATATGCTCGAGCAGGGTTATGTCGTGGTCCCGGTTAATCCAGCGTTGACGTCGGCGTTAGGCATGACAGCCTATCCAAGCCTGGCAGCCATTCCGTGTAAAGTGGATATGGTGAATATCTTTCGCCGACCTGAGGCCGTGCCCACAATCGTGGCTGATGCGATCGCCATCGGTGCTAAATCTATTTGGATGCAAGAAGGCATCGTGCACCATGAAGCAGCCACGCAAGCCAGAGAGGCCGGTTTGGACGTGATCATGGATCGTTGCCTGCTCAAAGAACATCAACGCTTGTTGCACCAACCAGGTTGAAAAATGAACCAAGCAAAGCCCGAACCTGCCCCAGGCCGGAGATCTGCGAGCGACTGAATACGATGTCAACCAAAGCCGACCCCAATGCAGTTTACCAGAATCGACTCGAGTTGCATCAGCGTGACCTGAGCGGTTGGGAAAGCAAACACAGGCTGCTGGCTCAGTTGCGACTAGGCGTCTTCGTTCTGGGCTTGCTCATGCTTTGGCTGTCGAGCAGCCTGGAATGGTTTAGCCTGTATTGGCTGCTGGTTCCATTGAGTAGCTTTGTCGGATTGGTCATTTATCACGACGTCATTCAAAAGCGTCGGACAGCCTGCCAGCGACTCGTTCGTGAATACGAAAAGGGGTTGCGGCGACTCCGCCATGAATGGCAAAAGCAAGGACAAAGCGGCGCAGGGTTCATGGATGCCAATCATTTGTTCGCAGCCGATTTGGACTTGTTTGGTGATGGTTCATTGTTTGAACGTCTATGTACATGTCAAACGAGTTTGGGGGAACACACATTAGCAGAATGGCTTAAAACCCCTGTGAAGCCTGCAACAGCCATTGCGCGACAGGCAGCAGTTCGCGAACTACAACCGCAGTTGGATTTTCGGGAACAATGGACTGTGTTGGCTGGCCAAGTCGATGCATGCATCCATGTCCAGAATCTTTATGCGTGGGTGTCAGGTTCAGGTTGGACTCAAACGCAATGGCTCCGAGTGGGAATGGAAGCCTGTATTTTGCTTAGTGTCATAGCGATGGCTGGCTGTTCCGCTGACTGGTGGTCCTGGACCATATTACCATGGATTTTGCTGATTCAAGCAAGCTATGCCTTCCAGCTAAGTCGAACATCAAGACCGATCTTGGCCCAAGTGGAATCAATGCAACGTGAACTAAGCGTTCTTACCCATTTGTTTCGGGCCATGGGTAAACTCGATTGTGACAGCCCACTCCTGCGCGAATTGAAGCGACAGATTCAAACCGATGCGGATGCAGCTCAACAAATAGAATTATTAAGTTACTATGTCGATCGTCTGGCCTGGCGAAACAATGCCATGTTTGCTCCCCTAGCCCTTGTGTTGCTGTGGGGTACGCGGCATGCATTTGTCATTGATGCATGGAGGCGACAAAATGCCAGCCATTTACCCAACTGGCTGCATCGTTTAGGTGAATTCGATGCTTTGTTAGCCCTCGCAACGTACGGCTACGAAAACCCTCAAGACGTCATGCCCGAATGGGAGCTCAATGGTCCTCTTTATGATGGGAAAGAACTCAAACATCCACTGTTGTCGATTGATCAGTGCGTTTCAAACGATGTGACGTTAGACACAGACCATCAGTTGCTCATCATCAGCGGCTCCAACATGTCGGGTAAAAGCACATTGCTCCGAACCGTAGGATTGAATGCTGTTCTTGCCTGGACCGGCGCACCCGTAAGAGCCAAAAGTCTTCGCTTAAGCTATTTCCACATTGGGGCCACCTTGCGCATTCAAGACTCTTTGCAAGCGGGCCAATCCCGCTTCTTCGCTGAAATCGTGCGTTTGAGCCAAATTCTAACTTTAGCTCGAAACGAACCGATCTTATTTTTGTTGGATGAGTTGCTTCACGGTACGAATTCCCATGATCGACGCTTAGGAGCAGCCGGCCTTCTGCGCGGGCTTATTGAGCTTGGAAGCATGGGATTGGCTACGACACACGATCTGGCCTTGACCGACCTCGTGAATGAAATACCCCATTCATTGAATGCACACTTTGCAGACCGATGGGACGGAGGCAGTCTGGAATTTGATTACCACATGCGACCTGGAATTGTTCAACACAGCAATGCACTCGCACTAATGCGATCTGTAGGGCTAAACGTTTGAAATCGTTGCTGGTTCAAGCAATGGTTGCCAACGGATGGCAAGTTCACGTTTAAACAGCTTTTGAAACAGCTTGCCTTTTTGCATTGCTCCCCAAATGTCCACATCAGGTCGTTGATCAGAAAAAACGGTGATGTGCACCAGATCATCTTTACAATCGCAAAGCAGTTTCTGAATGCGTTGGGTATGGGTACGGTCTAAACCGTCAGCAACCCTAAGCAACGCACTCATTCGTTTAACCGTTGCTTGTTCACCAGGTGACAGGCGTGCAAATTGAGGGTGCTTTTTCTTTGGTGCAGCCTTGCGATGATATCGTGCAATCTGGGCAATCAGTTCCCTTTGTTGGCCAGTCCAGCCGCGCATTTGGCCATGACGAATGAGGTGATAACTATGTTCATGGTGCTTTTCGTAACTGATGAGCCCACCCACTTCGTGCAGCCAGGCAGCCGCTTCCACCAGCATTCGTTCGCCAGGGGGCAATTTCAATGGTTTTTGCAATTGATTAAACAATTGATTTGCCAGTCGAGCTACCTGAGCTGCGTGTCGTGGCTCAAATTGACATGCCGATCCGAATTCCTGAACGGAAATGAACGGATCGACTTTCTCATCGGAAGCCAATTTACGATCGGCTGAGTTCAACAACATGCGCCGAATAAGACCATCCCGCACACCTCGATCATTGATCACCAACCGATTGATCCGCAACCACTTCATGAATCGCTCAATCACAAAAACGCCTGCCGAAATAATGTCAGCGCGATCCGAATTGAGCCCTGGAATTGCTCGCCTTTCCGCTAAAGTACTGTGACGCAATCGTTCGAGAATTTGCCTGACATCGCTGCGGGTCATTTCATGACCTCGAACGGGTTTGGTCCCCTGCCCGCGCAAGCGCAACGATATGTTCGCTAATGCCGTGAAAGTGCCCCCTGCTCCGACCATCAAATTGGGGAAGAAGGTGGTATTCCCGAGTTGCTGCTTGAATTGCTTGCGAAGGAATTTCTTAAGCTGTTGCCACTCTTCCTCCTCGGGTGGATCGTTCTTCAAAAAAGCTTCCGTCATTCGTACCGCGCCAACGGGCAGCGAATAAATTTCATCAACATTGCCATGGGCTGCAAACACCAGTTCAGCACTTCCGCCGCCAATATCCATGCACACCACACTGATATCGCTTAACGGAAATTGAGCTTCGGCACTGTGATAGGAGAGTTCGCCTTCTTCTTGACCAGAGATGACACTGACTTCCAATCCTACTTGTTTCTTAACACGCTCAATGAATTGGAGGCCGTTTTGTGCTTCGCGCACAGCGCTGGTTGCAATGATGGCTATTTTGTCGACTTCGTAGCCCTCAATAATGGCTTTCATGCGCCGAAGGGCTTCGATGGTGTGTATCATGGCTTCTTCCGTGAGCATGCCATTGGCTGCCAATCCATGTGCCAAACGGGTTGTTTCTTTGTGATCGTCGAGAATGCGGTAATCTTGCTCCGAAGAAACTTCTGCAACCATCAAACGCGTCGAATTGGAGCCAATATCAATAGCAGCGAGTCGGCGAATCGTGGTGGCAATCAAGCGAGTATCTCCTTTACTCGAAAAGTTGTCATTATTCTATTTAGAGTTGTAATTGAATGCTAAGAGTGCTTTGTTTATTCTTGCTGAGCATTAGATGAATTAAGCGTAAATAAAAAAACTGGCATTCCCAAGACGGAATGCCAGCTGGCTGGACCAAGTTATTGTGCTGAAGTTACATTATTTGAAATTGGAGAACTGATAAGTGTAGCTTTGAATCGGATATACTCCGCCAAAGCCGAAGTTTTTGAACCCACCACCTCCAAATCCGCCTCCAATACCCCCACCGATGCCCCCACCGATGCCGCCACCGATGCCGCCACCGCCAAACCCGCCGATGCCTGATAATCCCGCAGTGCCTGACGTGCCGGAAGTCCCTGTTGTACCACTAGAGCCCGTGGTACCCGTGATCCCGGTCTGAGATCCTGAATTTGGAAATCCCTTATCATTGTCTGTCGCAGGATTGCGTGGATTGGCAGGGAATGTGATGATCGGGCTTTTGGGCATGCCAGGACGCATCACAGGAGGTGCACGACCGATTTGTGCCGACACCAGATCAGCTACGCCCAACAAGAGAATAAGGGCGACAAACCATCGACCCGATCGTAGCGGCATACGCGAAATGCTCTTGATCATTGCACCACCTCAAAAAAAATTCGTAAACAGGTTTGAGCTTGAGTTGTCATTAACTGCTGGTCATGTCGATCGACGTGCGGCAAAGGCCACATAAAACTGCCCATAACCCGCATTTGATGCAGTATGACATGATTTTCTAGCATAATGCATGCACTGTCAAGCGACCATTGCAGCAAATACCCATTTTCTAATCACAAGCGGTATGATAATACCAACACTACCAATCATGCAGCGAAAACCTTCGCGCCGTAAATCACAAATACCTATTGAACGGCACGCGCTTGCGAACGGTCTAGTCGCAGTTGACGTGCTCCATCCCAATAAGCTAACCTTTGACGCGAAACTCGCTGAAACTTGCGCCGAGGTCCTAAAATGCCCGATTGGATAATTCCGCTGTTGGCTCTTACGGCAATGGAAGTCGTTTTAGGTATCGACAACATCATATTCATTGCCATCCTTGTCGGTAAACTCCCTAAATCCATGCAACCTCAGGCCAGGCTTATTGGGCTGTCAGTGGCCTTGATGCTTCGAGTGGTTTTGATCTTAGGGATTCAATGGCTCATGACTTTGAATACCCCGCTGTTCCATTGGACCGATCTAGGTGTTCCTGTTCATTGGTTTGAAGTGCAGATGGAGACTGAGTTTCCATTGGATGAATTGACGCCCAAACAAAAGCAGCTCATTGAAGCAAAGCAGATAAAATTAAAAAACGACCGCAATGAAGTCTCTGGAAAAGACTTGATCCTCCTACTCGGAGGCTTATTTCTCATTGCCAAGACGACTTATGAAATGCATGAAAAACTTGAAGCAGGTTCGAGTGCAGGCTCTCAAGTCAAAGCGAGTTCTCGTTTCTCTATTGTTGTAGCTCAAATTGTAGCTATTGATTTGATCTTTTCGATTGATTCGGTCATCACGGCTGTCGCAATGGTGCCATGGGTTTGGATCATGATTTGTGCGATGTCGATTGCAATGGGCTTCATGTTGCTATTCTCAGGGATGATATCTGATTTCATCAATCGACATCCAACCATGAAGATGCTCGCACTTAGTTTTTTGATTCTGATCGGTGTCTTGTTAGTAATCGATGGACTGGGCACGCACATCAACAGATCTTACGTTTACTTTGCCATGGGATTTGCTTTCATGGTTGAATTGCTCAATATGCGTATGCGGCGAACGACGCATCCAGTCGTCTTACTGAATCAGATTTCTGAACCGGTTTCGGCAAGCTAAAGCTTAACTATCAGCAAGAAGCACAGCAGCGGACAAGGACGTTCCTCATGAAGCAATTGTTTGAACCGATCATTGATGCTCATTTGCCAATGGCTGAGCCGATTGCTGCCTGGTCCAGATTGCTGCATGAATTAAATCAACGGTATAAGCGAGAATTTGATCGTGCAGAATGCCTGCAAGCTGAACTGACTGATATTAAAGCATCTCGGGCTTACCCACTCTTCGCCTGGCTGCGTCGGTGCTTCAGCTTGCTGAAGAAAGGTCAAAAACCCATTACCAATGACAACCCAACGATTAACTTAAGTCAATTTCAGTCACTCAATGAGCCATTAGAACTGCAACCGTTAGCTGGCTTGGTGAGCATCGTCATCCCATTTCGCGACCAATGGCCATTATTGCATTGTTGCCTAATAAGTCTGCGGCAAATCCACTACCCCCGACTTGAGATCATTCTGATTGACAACGGCAGCCGAGCTGAGCAAACCCTGCAAGGACTGCAGGTCTTGGCCAATGAGCCCAACATTCGAATCATTCGTGTTGATGAGCCTTTTAACTTTGCCAGGCTATGCAATCGTGGTGCAGCCATTGCAAACGGCCAAACTCTCTTATTCTTGAACAACGACGTCTTGGTCATCGAACCACAATGTCTACAAAGTTTGCTTGAACCAACAACGGACCAAACGGTTGGTGTCGTTGGGGGAATGCTGCTTTATCCAAACCAAACCGTTCAACACGCCGGACTGCTTCAAGATGACAAGGCTCATTGGTTCCACCCCTTTCGCTACCGACGATTTCCAAACGAAATGCAGGATGTGTTAAAGCATGCCTATTGGCGTGTCCCTGCCGTGACTGGGGCCTGTTTGGGAATTCGTCGTGACCGCTTTGCTCAGCTTGGCGGTTTTGATGAACGCTGGCCAACAGATTTCAACGATGTGGACCTTTGCCAACGAGCCACTCAGCAAAACTGGAAGGTTCTGCTATCCACTCAATCCATTTGGGTGCACTATGAATCATTCAGCCGAGGCTACCGTAAGGAATCACAAACATGGCAGCCTGGTTAAGTAAACAGATGCATCGGTGTAGTCATTGGGTTTTCCACCAACTGGATGGCCATGGGGCTGGCCGTGAGCGCACCCTTTTCAAAGTACTCTCCTATTCTTGGCGAACATTGCGCCGTCTTTACCATCGCTGGCTAAAAGCCCAGCCCATGGTTATGTTGGTGTTGGATGCGCCGCCCGTGTTATCAGGATTCGCAAGCATTTCAGGCTGGGTAGTCGGCAAAAAAGCACCGGTCATCAACCTGCAAGCTTGGGTTGATGGCCAAATGATCGAGGAAGTCGTACCCGACGAACCACGCCCCGATGTCGCCGATCAGTTTCCATACTTGCTATCAAAAGGAACCGCAGGATTCCGCCTTACTCCTGATCCACAGGTTTTAGCCGATGGAACACATCGACTCCGAATTGAGGTGGTAGATGCAATGGGGAATACGAACTACCTTGATACGGATTTGATCGTAATGAACTATCTCGAGCGTGATAGCCGCTGGTTTCCGATACACCTTCGTGGGTCTGATCGAGAATATCATGCTATTCAACAGCGACCAGTAACCCCATCTGTTCAACCACGGTCAAACAAGCTGCATCCAGAAGTGAAGATATCCATTGTCATGCCGGTTTATCGTCCTCATTTGCCGTGGCTGAAGCAAGCCATCGAATCAGTAAGTTCTCAGTCAAACCCTGACTGGGAACTTTGTATCTGCGATGATGGCTCATCGTCCTTGGAATTACATTCTTTTTTGACTGCAGTCGCTCATCAGGATTCAAGGATAAAGGTCATCCATCTCGATTCCAATCAAGGGATCGCCCAAGCAAGCAATGCTGCCATTCGGCTCAGTACAGGAGACTATATTGCGTTTATGGATCAAGATGATCTTTTGTCTCCCAATGCTATACAAGAAATTGGCGACGCTCTGCAAAAGCACGACTTTGATTTTCTATACACCGATGAAGATCGTATCGATGCCCAAGGGACGTTTGTGCAGCCGTTTTTCAAACCGGCTTTTAGCTTGGAGTTACTGCGTTCGTTCATGTACTTGGCTCATTTATGCGTCATTAAACGCACATTTCTTAATCAGATTGGAATGCTGCGGTCAAGCTTTGACGGTTGCCAGGACTGGGAGCTTGCGCTACGCGCTGCCAAGCATTCAAAGAACATCTATCATTTACCCCGCATCCTTTATCACTGGAGAATGGGTGGCCATTCAGCTCAATCCGATTTCAATCAGCTTTGTCACCATCGAGCCAGGCAAGCGATCCAAGCATCCATGTCGCATGACGTGAAATCGGGCACCCTCATCGATGGCCCGATTGGCTGTACCTTCCATCGAAGATATCCCGTTGCCAAACCGGAACCCTTGGTTTCCCTACTCATCCCCACCAATCATCGGCCCGATTTGCTGCAAAGCTGCCTGCGTTCGATCCGTAAATTCACAGCGTATCCAAATTATGAAGTGATTGTTTTAGACAATAGCCAGTTGCAATCGCCCTCAAAGCGAAGCATGTTGCGATGGGGCGCTGACCGTGTATTGCATTTGCCTATTCCATTTAACCACTCACGATTGAATCGATATGGAGCAAATGTCGCTCGAGGGACGTTGCTGTTATTTTTAAATGATGACATCGAAGCAACTCATGCTGAATGGCTATCCTTGCTCGTCGAACAAGCCTGCCGACCACGTATCGGTGCCGTTGGCGCCCATTTGCTCTATCCCAATGGGCAGACCCAGCATGCGGGGATCATAACACACCCGGATACGATCGCACGCAACCTGAATGCTGCTTTACTCCGTGATGGCATTGATCGCGGGATGATTCGTATGCAGCGGCCTGTTGCCGCTGTCACGGGTGCTTGCTTGCTGACGCATAAACGATTGTTTCTTGAGGCTGGTGGTTTTGATGACATCCATTTGCCCACATCTTTCAATGATGTCGATTATTGTTTGCAGTTACGCTCGATGGGTTATCAAATCATGTACCAACCGCTCGCGCAGTTAATTCATCACGAAACAGCGAGCCGATTGATCGACCCGCATATCGATCAACAAGCAAAGATGTGGATGCGTGCGCAGTGGGGAACGCAAGGTTTGGTTGATCCGTACTGGAATCCAAACCTGACACACGGTGAGCCATTGGGTTTTTGTTTTAATTGGGGCGTCAATTCCGTAGGTGCAAGGCTTGGAGAAGAATTGGCTACGAATTCAATTAGGTCACAATTTTATGGAACCGCTTGCTGAGGCCGACCGCAAAGGTGCTTCCGTCAGCTTAATGCCTACTTTCCTATTTTGGCTTTCTTCGCTGCAAGATTGTCGAGCATTCTTTTGCGTAACAACTGCTTTGCCCTACTCACTAATGGGCCTATGGAGTTTACTGGAATATGTAATTGTGCACTAATCTCTTCGTAAGAACGTCCTTCCGAAAAATATAAGCGAACAGCCTCCCTCGCTTTTTTAGGTAATTGTGCAAGCAGCTTGTGCACTTCCTCCAACGATTCAACATTGGCGTCAGGAGCTTGCTGATTGGTTGCCACAAGGTTGTCCGGCTCCAAAGATTTTGTCGCTTGCTGCTTTTGGCGTCGTACCAACCCTTGTATGGCACATCGTCGTGCAACCACGGTTAAATACGTCGAAAAGCGGCTACGCCCTTGAAACTGACGCAGTACAGCATAATCCTTCGCGACGATCTGCAACAGAACCTCGGCAACTACGTCTTCAACATCTTCGGGCGTCAGGGGCATGCTGCGGTGATGGGCAGTGAAATGGACAACACGGTATATCAAGCTGAGATAGCGATCGATAAAATCATTCCAAGAACCCGGGTCATGATTTAAACAACGGCGTAACAGAATTGCGTCGGTTGTCTTTTCATTCATGGAAGGCAACCCTTCCTGCAAGGTACAGCGCGTACTTGACCGTTTTCCCCTTTCAAGAGCAATTCTATTTTACGCAGCTATTTGAAACCTGAATAGTCAGTTGAGCACAATTCCAAATAAACATTCCTGACGAATTGCAATTTGTCGAGCCATTGAAAGTGATGGCGGCATTTCGAATTTCCACGTTGCCCCATGCGTTGCCGCTCTGCTTCGGATTGTAACAAACGTTGCAACGCAAGGGCCAATGCTTGCCAATCTCCACAAGGGACCAACAAACCATCCATCTCGTGCTGAATCACTTCTGCCAACCCGCCAGCACGATAGCCAATGCAAGGAATCTGGTTCACCCAGGCTTCCAGCAGGACTAAACCAAAGGAATCCGATCGACTGGGCAAGGCAAATAGATCAATGGCTGCATAAAAATCAGCCTTTTGCTCTGGCGGCAGCGCCCCGAGCAGAGCAATGCGATCACGATACTTCGGCTCAAGACTACGCCAATACCGTCGAAAGTTGGGCATGCTAGGGCCTGCCAGCACACAATGAAGAGCAAGGCCCTGATGCCATAATTTTTGAGCCGCCCTGATGAGATCAATGCTGCCCTTTTCATCACTCAAGTTAGCTAAGTGCCCCACTCGAGGCACTCCCACCGGCAATTGCCATCGCGCGTCTGCCCGACTGCGCTGCCCACCCGTGCATTCGGCTGGCTCCACTCCCAAACCTTGATATAGGACCCGCTGTTCGGGGATTCCGGTTTCAAGGATCGCTAGTCGTTCGAGTTGCGTTTGGGCCAAAATGCGATCGGCACGCCCTAATATCCATTTCAATGGAGGTGATAGATAAGCCGTTCTCGTTCGATTGGACTGATTGCCGATATCACCCAAGTGCAAGAAAGGTGTGAGAACGAATGGTATCTTTAATCGATCTGCCAGCCGAACGGCACAACGCAATGGCCAACCATACGGGAATGCGCTCGCATGAACAATATCGATTTTTTGTAACTGAGAAGCTTGATCCCACATACTCGGCATGATGGGGTTCACAGGCATACACAGGCTTTTTAAGGAAGTAGGTACAACATACGAAAGCGCATGCATGAAATACCGTCGCATGGCAAAGGTACGAATAGGATGCTTGTGGATCTGAACCCCTGCAACGTGTGCTTTGCCGCTCGGCAATTTGGCTGCCTGTGTATGCCAAAAAGCTTCCAGGGCCAACGCGTTTGACGTATGAACTTGAATTTGATCGCCTTGTTGACACAAGAATTGGCTCAAGCGAGCAAAATAGGCTTCAGCCCCTCCTAAGGCAGGCGGATAACGATGTATGTAGTGAGCTATTCGCAACTTCATGTTATTATTTGCTTTTCATGGGTCGTCAGAGTCGCTGCTTTTTCTAAAATGTTTAGCTTGACGAGGCCTACCAGGAGAAGTCCCCTATGTTGACGATTTCCGCTCTGGCTCGCCAGATCAAACCTTCGGCCACGCTAGCAGCGGGTGCTCTCGCCAAACAATTACGAGCACAGGGCATCGAGATCTTCGATTTCAGTTTGGGTGAGCCGGACTTTGCCACTCCGACAGAAATATCTGATGCAGCCGACGCTGCCGTTCGCAAAGGGCAAACGCGTTATACAGCCTCCAATGGTATGTTGGAATTGCGCCAAGCTTTAAGTGAACGATATGCAAAAATGTATGGAATGGCCTACACATCGGACCAAATCGTGGTCACATGTGGTGCGAAACATGCCATAGCCCTGGTACTGGCTGTTCTCTGCGAACCTGGGGATGAAGTGATCATTCCATCCCCCTTTTGGACCAGCTATGCCGACATGGTACAAATGGTTGGCGCCAAAGTTGTCTTGGTGCCTACGCAGTTTGAGAACCGGTTTAAGCTTACGCCCGACGCTTTACGAGCGGCCATCACACCGAAAACCCGCTTATTGATGATCAATTCACCCTGTAACCCAACAGGTGTCGTCTATACCAGGGACGAATTGGCAGCGTTAAGTCAGGTTATTTTAAATTCATCTCTTGGTGTCATCAGTGATGAGATTTATGAGAGTTTGACTTTCGATGGTCGTCAAGCGACCTGCTTTGCAAGTCTGCACCCCGATCTGCCAGAGCGGACGATCACCGTGAGTGGAGCTAGTAAAAGTTACGCCATGACAGGTTGGCGCATGGGCTGGGCCGCTGGGCCGGAACACGTCATCCGAGCCATGGGCAGTGTACAAAGCCAGCAAATTGGATGTCCCAGCAGCGTCAGTCAATACGCCGCCCTGAAGGGTGTGACAGGAGATCAACAAAACGTCGAATTGATGCGCCGCGAATTCGAACATCGCCGCGATTTGGTTTGTGACCATTTCAAGAACCTCCCGCGAACGCGCTGGTACAAGCCAGAGGGAGCCTTTTACCTCTTTTTCGACGTCAGTGCGTATTTTGGCCAATCCCTTCATGGCATTGTTTCAAATGACTCCGTCGATTTCTGTAAGGCATTGCTTACGAAAGCACGCGTGAATATGGTGCCCGGATCTGCTTTTGGCGCGGAAGGTTTCGTGCGTATGTCCTTTGCCAGCAGTCGCCAGCAAATTGAAGCTGGCTTGACCGCCCTTCGCCACTTTTTGCTCAATGAAATGCTGCCCAATGGCTTGAGTTGATCAGGCACTGACATACCTGTGTCAACTATGATTCATAGGAGCATTGCACCTAATTGCTTTGCAACTGTAAACGTTTAGAGCTCATTTACAAATCTGGTGCCTTTCAGGTCCACATGAATTTGCCCCTTTTCGAATGTGCCAAACCCTGTTATCCTTTCCCCAACAAGCCCGCAATGGCTTCGATGCGTGTCAGGGGACTACCGATATGGCCAAAAAAACCGTTCGAGACTTGACCGACCTACAAGGCAAGCGTGTTTTAGTCCGCGTCGATTTCAATGTTCCGTTGGATGAACATGGTGTCATTACCAACGATCGTCGTATCCGCGCTGCCTTGCCGACATTGAAATTGCTGCTCGACGGTGGTGCTTCATGCATTGTGATGAGCCATTTGGGCCGACCGACCGGCGATCCCGAAAAGGATGCAAAATTACGCATGGACGGTATTGCCGAAAGATTACGGCAATTGATCAGTGTGCCTATTCATATTGCCCCTGAAGTGATCGGTAAGGACGTTAATGCTCTGGTTCAAAGTCTCAGACCATCTGAAATACTGATTTTGCAAAACTTGCGTTTCCATCCTGGCGAGCAAAAAGGCGACACTGCCTTCGCCCGCGAACTTGCTGAGCTTGCTGATGTCTACGTAAACGATGCTTTCGGGACATGCCATCGTTCGGATGCTTCCATGGCAGCTGTCCCCGCAGCCATGAAGGGAAAACCCCGAGTGGTTGGATTGCTGGTTGCCAAAGAGCTTGAAGTGCTTGGACAACTTTTAGAACACCCCAAAAGGCCTGTCGTCGGGTTACTGGGTGGCGCCAAGGTTTCCGATAAAATCGGCTTCATCAAGAAAATGTTGTCCATTGTCGATCAAGTCTTGATTGGCGGCGCGATGACATACACATTCATGCTCGCCAAAGGGCAAAGCATAGGCCAATCCAAAGCAGAAAAAGATAAAGTGGAACTTGCCAAGGAACTCATCAAACTGGGTGGCAATAAATTGATACTGCCCCAAGATCACCTGATCGCTAACCAACCCCATGCGAATAGCCAAACCAAAATAGCGGAAGGCAACATCCCTGAGGGTTGGTATGGGATGGATATAGGCCCTAAAACGATTGCGGCCTACCAAACGATCCTCAAAGATGCTGGTACAATCGTGTGGAACGGTCCAATGGGCAAATATGAAGAGGAACCTTTTGCCACGGGGACAAAAGCCATGGCCGAAACATTGGCCCAATGTGCGGGGATCACCATCGTTGGCGGCGGAGAAACAGCTGAAGCGGTTGAAGAATTCCAACTTGATGCCGCGATGAACCATGTTTCCACGGGTGGTGGTGCTTTTCTAGAATATGTTGAAGGTACTCCCTTCAAAGCACTTATGGAAATCGATGACGTCCATTGAAAAGCGAATACGAATAATGCTTGTGTTTGTACGAAACACATTACCATAAGTATGCACCAACAGCATTGGCAGAAATGGCAGGATCAGCATGAAGCTCGTGTGCCCTCATTGCAGCAAAGTGATCGATGTGGCCGACAGTTTGGCGGGGCAAACCGCCAAATGTCCCTTTTGCGACGGGCCCTACACTGTTCCGAACCTACAACAAGACGTCTTCGAAAACAAAGGTAGCAGCAATCCACCACCGCCGCCTCCGCCTAATCCTGCGCCTCCTCCACCTAAGGAATCCACCATAACGCAAGCTCATCCCGTTAATACCGCAAAGGCGACCATCGCTAATAGTTCTGTTTCAGCGGTTGCATCGACGACAAGCCCAACGACTGAACCAGATTGGGAAATGCCTGATACACCAACCAAACCCGGTGTCTGGCACTGGGCAATTATTTGCAAGCCGGAAGTCGTGTATTGGCTCACGCCTATCACAGTGAGTTTACTCTTCATTCTTAGTTTCTTTACTTGGGAAGGCGTCTATTTCGGAGCAGATACCCTTCTCGAACAAAGTGGCGTCGGCATGGCTTTTGGCAGTGTTAGCGCTGCACCGACGATCAAGGTGATTGAACGTACTTCTACATGCCCCATGTTGCTTATCTACTTTCTACTCTCACTCATCGGCTTGGCTGTTTGTGTTGGACTTGCCTTACTGCATTTTGGACCGCACGATTTACGAGCCAAAATGGGCGATTGGCCTGATCGTTTGCTTCCACACAGGCCATTGGTCATGATGATTGTAAGTGCTGGGTGCTTTTTCATGCTCTTATTCCATACCGCACTTCCATTGCCGTTGGAAACTGATTTCCGCGGCGACCTCGTCGCAAATGTCTTAGCTGAAGGCATTGGACTCAAAGCAGATTCGCCAGCCCTGCGAGCCAAAGTGAATCAATTAGGACAGTCACAACTCGTACAGAGACGCTTCTGGTGGAGCCTCACTTGGCTGGTCAGCCTGGTTGCGGCTGGTTCTGGCATGATCGACTGGTGGGGACATCGACGTGGCTATAAGCAATGGCCTCGACTCGAACTGGTATGTCATCATGGTCAATAAATGGGCGAATCGGCCGAATCCTTATTTTGCTGATGGCGTTGGTTCGGACTGTGTGATTTCAGCTTGCAACTGCTGTATGCCTGCCCATTCCCACCAAGGCATATTCATTGGCAATTGACCGGTGGTCTTGATCTCATTCCAAGTTCGCTGATACCAGCCATCCCATTCACGCAAGGCACGTTGCTTTGGTTCCTGCTGTCGTATTTTGTCAAAGCCAAGTACCATGAAACCTGAATAAGCAGCTGAACTACCCCAAGCGAAATCCACATCACGTGCCTCGCGCATCTCTGCGATGGCCTCATTGACTTCACCGTTGCGAAATCGGCAAACAGCCAGGCCAAAACGAATCCAGGGGACGTGTAAAGTCGGCTGTAACTGCTCACGAATTTTCACATAATTTTCTTTTCTTGGTGGTATGGACTCTGGCGTCCATGCCCAAAGAAAAACGAATTGAGCCGACCAAACCTGACTTTGCTTTGATGTCTGGCTTCTTTGCCAGATTCGCTTGTGAAATGAGACAAAAGCGTCCTTGTTGCCCGTCCGCAACCAAGCCATCCCGGCCTGCATTGCTAAAGCTGGATCGTCGGGTTTCGCATCAGCCGCTGCTTCAAGAGCCTTGGCCAATGCTAGCCATTCATTTGTAAAAACAGAGCATAATGCCCAATCATTCCATGTTTTGAAGGATTCCGGTTTAGCCAGGTAAGCATTTTCATAACATTGTCGGGCATTGCCCCAAAGCATGTGCTTCTTGAAGTGCTCTGCTGCAAAAAGCTGCAAAGCAATGTCTCGAGGCCTCTGCGCCACCAAGCCAGTTAGCACTTCACCATGCTCTGCCACGGCCAAGAGAATGGACTGTGGATCTTGCCCACGTTGGCGACGACTTTGATCCAATAAGGAACCGAAATCCTTTATTGCTTTATCCCATTGCTGTTGTTGAGCGAATGCCTGTGCTTGTTGTAGTTTGATGCTGATCGGCTGATCGTAAATGAAGTAATAATATGCAAGCCCCAATCCCGCAGCGACCAACACGACCGCGAACAACCACATCAACCGACTTATCCAACGTGACGACGCAACTTTGTTGTATTCAGCTCCTGCAAACGTCGGGAAATAGTTTGCGGTTTGTTCACCATCGGCATTAGGTAAGATGGAATCCTTCAAAATGCTCTGATGCTGGGTCACACTGTCCATACCGACTGCTTGCCCGATGGCTGAGTCATAAACGGGATTGGTTGTTGATGTCGTTACTGGCTCCAGATTTTGTGGATTAACAGGCAAGTAGGGGGCTAATTGCTTAATGACTTCGTCAGGTGTTTGAAATCGCTCCTTAGGGTCCTTGGCCAGCATTTTGAGTATAACCGCTTCCAAGCCCGCTGGTATGAACGAATTCAATTCCCTTGGCGGCGCTGGCTGTTTCGATTGATGTGCCATGGCCTTGTGCTCAATGGCAAATTTGGCAAAAGGGGGGCGGGCTGTGAGCAAATAATACATCGTGCAACCTAAGGCATAAACATCCGCCCGAATATCAACTGCTGCCTCGGGAAGAAATTGTTCGGGCGCCAGATAATCCAATATCCGAGCGGCATCACCTTTTTCAGCCCATTGTGTCGTGCTATTATTGACAGCATCATCAAGCCGTAAGGCACCTAGACCATAATCTAAAATCTTGACTACCCCTTGCTTGTCCACTACTAATTGTCTGGGAGTCAAGCATTTATGGACCCAGCCTGCCTCAAAGGCAGATTGCAAGCCTTGAGCCGCTTGGGCCATATAAAAAACGGCATTGGGCACCTGCAATGGGCCATGCTTTCTCACCCATCTTCCGAGATTGATTCCTTCAACCAACTCCTGAACTAAAAAAAACTCACCGTGAAATTGGTCGATGTCATAAACACGCAAGATATTCGGATGATTCAATACTCCTGCCGCACGCGCATCCTTCATAAAAAGCTCTGCACGAACTTTGTCTTTTTTTAAACCAGGCACCATTTTCAGAGCTACTTGCCTTCGTAACGCAAGGTGCTCGCAACGAAATACCGCAGCATTGCTGCCTGAATCCAATTGATCCAAGACTTTGTATTTGTCACTGATGATGAAGTGCTTATATTTGCCTTTCAGAATTTGCTTGGCCTGAAAGGACGTCAATAAGTTGTCCTTCACAAGCAATGCAGCCCACTGATGGTCAGGTGTCGATTGTTTAGCATGTTGATATTCCGCTAAAAAAGCAGACCATCGTTCGGGTGAAATCAGCCGGCTTCGTTCCACCAGACTCAAAAATACTTCACTCTCCATGGATTTTCAGAATCCTCCTCTGCGGATGTACCTGCAAACTATCGACAAATGAAATTTTATCACCCAGCCATCATTATCCAAAGATAGTCAACTTAACTTGGGATAAATAATTGCTAACGTCCAATCATTTTATTGTCGGAATCGCCAGTGGGTGTTTACACTAACAGCACATGCATTCGCTTGGCATCCTCAGATTCAAGGAGATAAACGGATGGCCCTGAAACGCTTGCTTTTATGCTTGGCATTCTTCGCAGGTTGCCTGCTAGCACCATTACCAGCAGGTGAAGATAAAATTTCGTATCCCCCAACTAAACGAGTCGACCACCAGGACACTTATCACGGCCAGAAAGTTGCGGACCCTTATCGTTGGCTCGAAGACGACGTTCGCAAATCTAAGGAAGTTGCTGACTGGGTGGAGTCCGAAAACAAAGTAACGGAAGCATTTCTAAAAGAGATTCCCGAGCGTGAGTCCATCAAGAAACGATTGACGCAGTTGTGGAACTATGAGCGGTATTCAGCCCCTGGAAAAGTCGGTGGCCGATATTTCTTTTCCAAGAACGATGGTTTGCAAAATCAATCCGTACTCTACTATGTCGATCACCTCCAAGACCAACCCAAAGTTCTACTAGACCCGAATACCTGGTCGAAGGATGGCACCGTTGCGATTGCTGGGCTCGCTATCAGCGATAATGGCCAATGGGTCGCCTACGGGCAATCAGAAGCCGGCTCGGATTGGTCCACTTGGCGGATCAAACACATCGAGTCAGGCAAAATCCTTGATGAAGAACTCAAATGGATCAAATTTTCAAATGCAGCATGGACACGCGATCATCGCGGCTTTTTCTACAGCCGTTTTGATGAACCACAGCCAGGCCAGAAATATCAAAGCCTGAATTTTAATCAGAAAGTTTACTATCACCGCATCGGCACACCCCAGAGCGAAGATGTTTTGGTTTATGCCCGTCCCGATCACCCAGAATGGAGTTTGGGAGCCTCGGTCAGCGATGATGGACGCTTCTTGCTCATCACTTGCCGTAAAGGCACCTCCGCGTTGCACAAGGTGTTTATGCGCGATCTAAATGAACCGTATGCCATGCCTACGGAATTGGTGGGGAACTTTGATTTTGAATACAGTTTTGTCGGTAACGACGATCAATGGCTTTATTTCAAAACAGATAACAATGCCCCCAAGGGACGAGTCATTGCCATCGACTATCTAAACCCCAAGAGCGAGAGCTGGAAGGAAATCATCCCTCAAACGGATGACAGTCTAAGAGGTGTCAATATTGTTGGCAATTTGCTGGTCTGTACCTATTTAAAGGATGCGCGTACCCAAGTTAAAATGCATCGCATGAATGGACAGTTTGTTCGTGAGGTACAATTACCTGGAATTGGTGCTGCTTCCGGTTTCAGCGGACGAGCGTCGGATCTGGAAACCTTCTACATGTTCAGCAGTTTTGCTACACCACCAACGATTTACCGCTATGACATGTTGACCGGTGAAAGTGAAATGTTCCGACAAGCCAAAGTCGACATGAATCCTTCAGAATACGAAGTGAAGCAAGTTTTTTACCCTTCTAAGGACGGCACCAAAATCCCATTGTTCATTACTCATAAAAAAGGGATTAAACTCGATGGCACCCACCCAACCTTGCTTTATGGATACGGCGGATTCAACATCCCAATGACACCTAGTTTTAGTGTCGCTCGCATTGCCTGGCTCGAGATGGGCGGTATTTATGCCGTAGCTTGCCTGCGTGGTGGTGGTGAATATGGCAAAGAGTGGCACCTTGCCGGCACGAAACTGCGCAAACAAAATGTTTTCGACGATTTCATCTCGGCCGGTGAATTCTTAATCAAAGAAGGGTATACATCTACTCCCAAATTGGCCATTCAAGGCGGTTCCAATGGTGGATTGTTGGTTGGTGCTTGCATGACACAAAGGCCCGATCTGTTCGGAGCATGTCTGCCGGCTGTCGGCGTGATGGACATGCTTCGCTTTCAGAAATTCACAGCAGGTCGTTATTGGACTGATGATTATGGTTCTTCGGACAACCCCGAGGAATTCAAGGCTTTGTTTGCCTATTCCCCTTACCACAACTTAAAAGAAGGCACCAAATACCCTGCCACCTTGGTCACAACGGCGGATACCGATGATCGTGTGGTACCTGGCCATAGTTTCAAGTTCATTGCCAGGTTACAGCATTGTCAGGCAGGCCCCTCTCCCGTATTGGCTCGTATTGAAACCCGCGCTGGCCATGGAGCAGGCAAACCAACATCCAAAATGATTGAAGAGATTGCCGATCAATACGCGTTCTTGGTTAAAACCTTGCAAATGAAGTTGCCGGCCGTTAATCAATAATATTGACTCGGCAAAAACGATTACCCAGACCAACGTATCTCATCGAAAGGCGGGTTGCTCCCGCCTTTTTACTTTCATAAATCGATTCGTTTTCGTTTCAGCATTCGTGCTCCATCAACTTGCCTTTAAATACGGTATCGCGTGGATGGTTCGATTTCGTATTGCAAAAAAAGAGAAGCCGAGGCTAGATACAGGCCTCGGCTTCTTACAAGTTGTGCGGCTGCTTGAAAGCAACCCGTCGGCTGAATTAAGCAGCCATCACCTGGTTACCACTACACATATATAGGACCACCTCCTTTCGCTAGGACACCCCGCCGCCCTTGAGGGCTACCACACAAGGGCATTGGGCTTCTAGCCCGGCACGTCACGTCAACGTGCCACCCGCATCAGACAATGAATCCTATCTAGCAAAGTCATCCAGGTCAATTCCCCAGCATAATTCCTGCCCTGTTTTCGAACGATGTTTATTCATCATAATGTGCAATACGGTTCAAAGGCTCATCAACCTCATCAACCACCTCACCAGGAAGAACGTATTGCATGACATAAGCGTCTTCAGCCGTGTCTTCGTAATATCCCCGCAAGACTCTCGTGGCCTGGAATCCCTGACTGCGAAAGAAAAGCTGTGCAGGCAAATTGGTTTCTCTTACTTCCAGCGTAATGCGGGAGCGTCGATGGCTGGATAATTTGCTCATGAGTTTGCCGACCAAATGGGCACCGATTTTTTGACGTCGAGCATTGGGATGAACTGCCAAGTTGAGGACATGCAGCTTAGACTTATGCAACTCGTAAATCACATAGCCCACAACTTTCTCATCACGCTCTGCCACCATGCCAATGCAATTACGCTGCCGCAAACAATGCAAGAAATCTTCTTCGGTCCATGGCTGGGCAAAACTTTCTTGTTCTGTGAGAAGAACCTCCGGCATGTCTCGCCGAATCATCCAGCGGATATGAATGGGACTGGTTTCATTATGCACGCGACTGCTGGTTTGCATGAGGACTCCTTCCCTCGTCACCGACACGCTATCGCCGCGAAGCGCGTCCATCAATCAACCTTCCATGGCCTAAGCAGGCGTGCCATTCATGCTCGGACGGGATAAGCCCCATCCTCTCGTGCATCCTAGCACTGCGTGCCTTTAATCTCAAGATCAGCCTGCGGCTCAATTCCCCCTTACTCCACGATCGTTTCGAGAAGCTTAGTGCTTGGGTTTCTCGTAGCGACCACGATATTCTTCCGCGGGGTATTTCTGCTGATTCTTAGCCATTTTTGCACGAACAGCAGTGCTTAAATCCAAATGCATAACATTCACCAGCGCGAGCACATAACAGGCCACGTCGGCGATTTCATCGGCAATAGCCGACCGGGCTTCTGGTTTTTCCACCAGATCAGCCGATGCAGGCAAATCCAGCCATTGGAAATGTTCCATTAGCTCAGCACCCTCAATGACCAGACCCATGGCCAGGTTTTTGGGGTTATGGAAACGCTCCCACTGTCGCTGGGCCACGAATTCCTGCATCAATTCGCGTAATTCAAGCACTGTCGTTTGTTGATCGGGCATTTCGTTCCCCCGAACGCTTGCCCCTGAGCCCCACCGATCAGGTTATCAGCAAGTGCGAGACCTATAGGCAAGCTCAACCCAAATGTCAAGCGAAAGCAAGTCGTTTTCAGCCACACCTTTGAAACTGCAAAACCTGGGAAAATGGCAAAAGTTCACAGGCAGCTACCCGCATCTGTATTTATCTTGGACAGCTCAATACCCCTAGGTGACATTGCCAAATTCCGCTAAGATCGTTAATTCAGGAGATGGCAAAATGGCTTCAGGAAAGAAAAATAACGAAATGGAAGGGCTAGAGCGCGTCATTTGCCAAAACCGCAAAGCACTACATGAGTATCACATTTTGGAGCGGCTGGAATGCGGTATGGTTTTGACTGGCACTGAAGTCAAAAGCCTGCGAGACGGCAAAGCTAGCCTGGAAGATGCCTACGCAAAGTTTGATCAGGGGGAAGTTTGGCTGGTTGGATGTGATATACCTGAATATAAGATGGGAACCCATTTCAACCATAAGCCCAAACGCCCGCGTAAGCTATTGTTGCATCGGTCAGAGATCGATAAATTTGCCGGAAAGGCAACGCAGCGAGGATTTACTCTTATTCCACTAAGGCTTTATTTTCGACAAGGTAAAGCCAAGGTGGAAATTGCGATAGCCCAAGGCAAGAAACAGTATGATAAACGTGAATCATTGAAAAAGGCTGAAGCCCAACGAGATATCAAGCGAGCCATGCGGCGCGATCGCCGATAATCAAAGGAAAGCCGGCTGCTTTCAACAAACGGCCAACTGCTAACGCAAGATCAGGGAGGATCTTATGCGTATCATCGGACTGACAGAATCCCCCCACCACGTTTCCGGCCGCTATCGCATCGAAGCTTTTCAGCCCTATGTGGAGCGCAAGGGGCACACGTTAGACATCGAGCCGATTCCACAATCATTCTGGGCACGCATGGCCTTGTGGAGTAACTTGAGGCACTACGACGTAGTCATCTTGCAACGTCGTTTGCTCTCCGCATGGCATCTATTCCATCTGCGCAGACATGCCAAACGCCTAATTTACGACTTCGATGATGCCGTTTATCAGCATGATTCTTACTCGGGCAAAGGCTCCGACAGCACAACGCGCAGACGCCGTTTCATTCGCACCATGCATGCAGCCGACTCTGTCTTTGCAGGGAATCTGACACTTCAACACGAAGCGTTTCGCTTCGCCGATCCAAAGCAAGTCCATTTGGTTCCAACTTGTCTCGAACCCAATCGTTACCCCATGGCAGAACATCGTCACCGTGGCAAAGGAACCTTGCTGGTTTGGATTGGTTCGTCCAGCACTTTGCAAGGCTTGGCTCAAAAAGCTAGCCTTTGGAATGGCATAGGTAAAATGCTTCCGGGCTTAGGGTTTAAAGTCATTTGCGACAAATTCCCACGATTGGGTCACATGCCCGTCTTGAAAGCTCGCTGGAATCTGGCAACCGAAGCCGAAGAGTTAGCCACCTCGGACATCGGCATCAGTTATGTACCCGACGATAATTGGAGCAGGGGCAAGTGTGGCTTGAAGATACTACAGTACATGGCAGCAGGTTTGCCCATCGTCGCCAATCCTGTTGGTGTACAAGCGGAACTCGTTCGCCATGGACGAACCGGCTTCTTAGTGAACAAACCAGGCCACTGGCTGGAAGCCATTCGGACCCTGGCCTATCAACCTGAACTCCGTCGCAAAATGGGGTTAGAAGCACGAAGGCTCGTCGAACGCGATTTTAGTGTCGCGAAGATGGCGCAACGTTGGTTACCGTTGGTTTTGGGTCGCCGCATAAGTCTGGCCGCTTGATAGAGAAGAAGCATGCTATGCTCAACGGATGGATCCAGGTCGAATCAGCCAATGGACGCTGGACGGTCTTGGCGGATTGGCGTGCAAGGTTGTTCGGCCAGAATGGTTTGCGTTGGCATGAGTGGAATGCAACCAAAAATATAGAAATCATAAAATCGGCTGATCATCGGACCGTTTATCGTGTTTGCTTGCCTGATCAATCTGTATTTATCAAGCATTACCCAACAGACCATTGGCGTTCCCGTATTCGGCAATGGCTTCGTCCCACCAAGGCCTTTACAGAATGGCAGCGAGCAGTAGCACTAACTCGCTTGGGGATCAACACGGTGTTGCCCCTGGCCTTTGGTGAATTGGACGACCATCAAAGCTATCTGATCACGCAAGAATGGACAAATGCACAAACGCTTGATCAGTGGTTGTTAGGTTCGCCCAAACGCGACGAACATGCATTTCGCCGTTCAGTTGCCGTTACCTTGGCTTACTTCTTGGCTCGATTACACGATGCGGGCATTGAGCATGGCGACCTGCATCCAGGCAATTTTCTATGTCGTGCACAGCAGGATGGTTCACCTGAAATAGCCATCATCGACCTTTACGCCGTGCGCATCGGCAAACCGCTTGGGCGGTTGGCAAGCATAGCCAACCTTGCCATGCTGGGTCACTGGTTTCTGCAATATACGTCACTTTCCGAGCGTCATTCCTTTTGGCATGCCTATGTGCAAGCACGCCGACAAACGATTATTCCTGTGGATGATCGAACGATTCTTAGTAAACTCGAACAACAATGTTGGAACGGAGCCGTGCAAATCTGGCAGCGTCGCACGTTCCGATGCATCAAGACTAACAAAGACTTTTTCCAATTAAACAAGCATGGGAATAAAGTCTGGGCCATTCGTTCCGTTCCGGATTCGTTATTGCTTCCGCTCCTGCAAGACCCCAATCTTCCATTCAATAGCCCATCTAGTCAGATGATCAAGGATTCGCGCAGTGCTTCGGTCGCCATTTGGCAACATACCAGTAACACACTGCCTAGTCCTTTGTTTTGCAAGCGGTTTATGCCCACCCGTTGGTATGATCCATTGCAACATCTGATCCGCCCTTCTCCTGCCATGCGGTCGTGGATCAACGCCTTTCGGCTACTGAACATGGGTATCCCAACACCAAAGCCGATTGCATTGATCCACCGTCGACGATGGCAATTAACGAGGGAGAGTTACCTTTTAACTGCTTGGTTACATGACTCAGAGACACTTTACAGCTATGCTCAGAGACTTGGACCAAATCCACCGATTCACGAACCACTTCGCCATAACAGTGTATTTCGCCAGCTTGCTCGCTCGATCGGAAAACTGCATCGCTTGGGACTTGCTCATCGCGATATGAAGGCTGCAAATTTTTTAGTGCAGCAAAACGCTGACACAAATAATAAGCCCAAACTCTTTTTCATTGACCTTGTTGGGATGACTCGCCCTAGGCATTTGCGCCAAGCCACGATGATGCAAAACTTGGCTCGCTTGTGGGTCAGTTTTCAGAGCTGCCCATGGCTCAAACGTACAGACAGGTTGCGGTTTTTGTTGATCTACCTCGAAACTTACCGAAATCGCAAGAAGCGATCACCATGGAAAACCTGGTGGAAGGGCATTGCTGCATTATCCCAGCAAAAAATCCTGCAAAACAAATGCCGACAACGCCCTTTGAGTTAATGGGATGCAGCCTTGAGTATCTGTTTCAATCTAAAATGGGTACCACAACTGTTAAGCCTGTCATGGCTTTGCCTATTGACCAGTTGCGCCATGTTACAGGCACCATCCGATCGCGTTAGACCAGCATTTGACTGTAAACTGCCCGATACTTATCAAATCCGCAGCGGATCATTTGTCTTCATGAGCGACGTCGATCTCAAACGCAGCGAATCAATGATTCAGGAACTTGATCAGTTACACGATCGCGTATTAACCGATTTACATTTGCCAAGCTCAGAACAATTGGTGTTTATCTACCTATTTGCCGATCGCTCTAAGTACGAAGCCTACATGATGAAACACTTCAAGGATTTACCAGCTCGACGAGCATTTTTTGTGGCTTATCAAGACGCGCAAAAAGGCATGCACCAGTGTGTCTTCACTTTTTGGGGCGAGCAGATTCAACAAGACCTGCGCCACGAGTTGACTCATGCCACACTGCACTCCGTGCTGGCTGACGTGCCCATGTGGCTCGATGAAGGGTTAGCGGAATATTATGAAGTTCCTGCCTCTTGGAACGGACTCAATTATCGCCACTTGGAGCAGTTTCAAGCCCATGGAGATCAGCCCTGGAATCCAGATCTTCATCGGCTTGAGCACATATGTGATGTCGCCAACATGACATTACTGGATTATCAGGAATCTTGGGGCTGGGTTCATTTCATTCTCCATGATGTCCAGCTCAAGCAAGTATTAATACAGTACCTTGCTGAGTGCGCCAAACTTAAACCTTCTGTTGCATTGGAATCCCGATTACGTCAGGTATCCCCAAATCTAGAAGACTGTTTTCGTCGCCATCTTATTCAATTGCAGCTTCAAACCCGAGATCTGAATGGGCCAACGTTAAGATAACTTCTAAATCAATAACTTCGCCTTCCAATTTGATCAGCTGGTTTTATCAATGCAATGTTATTCTCGACTTCGCAAATCGATGCGAATCATAGTGTATCGGTCTATGCTTTTTATTAAATTATTGACGCTATGATACTTAGAATAAACTCACAACCCAAGGATTACCACCGGGTGTTCAGCTGACATCCAGAAACTTCAAAGGAGCCAATGCATGTGTAGGTTATTCTTGCTTATTGGAGCGGTCGTGGCGGCTTTCACAACGACTTACATGCTCGCAGATGATAGCCCTAGCAATAGTCCTGTTGAAGTAGCGATTCGTGCACAAGCAGCAGCATTTTGCAAAGCATTCAACCGAGGCGACGCCAAAGCTGTGGCCGATTTTTACACCGAGAATTGCGAGTTCAGCAACGATCTTGGTATTACGATCCGTGGGCGTGAGTCAATGATGAAGGCTTATGTCGAGCATTTCAAGGTACACCCAAAAGATCAAATCAGAATCGAGGTCACGTCCATTCGTTTTCCTTCCAAATCGATGGCCATCGAAGAAGGCAGCATTGAATCGACTGCCACGGGGATGGACCTTCCTAATACAAGTCATTATCGAGCAATACACGTCAATGAAAACGGTCAATGGCTCATCGCCCTAACCAATGAATGGGGTTCGAGAGAAGACAAACTTGCCGATCTGAATTGGCTTGTCGGCACCTGGTCTGCGTCGATAAAAGGCAAAGAGTTTCAAATCAGTTTTTCATGGAACGAAATGAAGAACGTTATCATTTCCAAGTACTCCACCAAAGAAAATGGCAAAGTAACTTCTTCCGGTACTCAGAGAATATTTGCGGATGCCGCATCGGGTGGGATTAAAGCTTTAACGTTTGATGACTCTGGTGAACATGGTCAAGCCATTTGGTACCGCGATGGACAACGTTGGGTAGCGGAAGCATCGGGAGTCTCCCCCTCCGGGACCGCTTCCAGTTCCGTTAACCTTCTCACCAGGATAAATGATCGCACGATCCTTTGGCGAAGCGTTTACCGTGTGGTGAATGGCCAACAAGCAGCTGACATGGTGCCAATCAAACTTACAAAGAAAGATTGATTTACTCACTCAGGTGCAAACTCTCATTGGAATCTAAAGGCAACGCTATAACGCTACTATCCAAACTATAGGAAATACAACATGAACCGAATACGCCTGATCCTTTTGACTTTTGGCAGCATAGCTTTATTACCTTTTGCCATAGATGGCAGAGGCTTCGGCGGCCGCGGCAGTTTTGGCGGCGGTTTTAGTGGCGGACGTAGCTTTGGTGGTTTTAACAATTTTGGTGGCGATCGTGGCTACGGCGGTGGGTTTGGAGGGGATCGCAGTTTTAGTGGAGGTTTTGGTGGTGATCGTGGCTACGGCGGAGGGTTTGGAGGGGATCGCAGCTTGGGTGGCAGCTTCGACAACTTTGGCCGGACCGGAGTCGGTATGGGTGGCGTTGGACGACCGGGTGTTGGCGTTGGCGGCGTAGGAAGGCCAGGTATCGGTATGGGTGGTGTTGGTCGACCGGGTGTTGGCGTAGGAAATGAAGGCTTAGGTCGCTATGGTGCCTATGGATCTTACGGAGCAAGAGGTTATCACGTTCAGGCATGGAACCATGGATACTTAGCAGACCGTGGCGCCGTCATTCGAGGCAATTTCTATCACTGGAATTGCTTTACTGCTGGTTGGTGGGGCCGTTATCCAGGGGCGTGGGTTGCACCCGGATGGGCGGCAGCCACTGCCTGGAGCACGGCTACTTGGAGCAGCCTGGCTGCTTGGTGTTCCATCCCCGAACAACCTGTGTACTACGATTATGGCAATACGGTTACTTATCAGGACAACCAAGTTTATGTCAACGGTGATGACGCTGGTTCGGCTGCGGATTACAACCAACAGGCCATCACCCTGGCAACCCAAGGAGCACAAGCAACTCCAACCACTTCAGATCAATGGAAGCCGTTGGGAGTGTTTGCGCTTGTCCAAGGCACTGAGGAAAACTCAGATAATCTATTTCAACTAGCAATTAATAAGGAGGGAATAATACGCGGGAATTATTACAACGGCCTGATGGATCAAACCACTCCCGTCAACGGTTCAACAGACAAGAAAACCCAACGCGTAGCTTGGACCATTGGCAAAAACATGGATCGAGTTTTTGAAGTCGGACTTGAAAACTTGACTAAAGAGCAAACCCCAGTACTCGTTCACATGGGCAAAGATCACACGGAGCAATGGATCCTTGTCCGAATTAAACAAGAGAATTAATTTGATTGAAATGATCTCGCATGTTCAGTGGATGCCCCGGCGACAGATAAGTCACGGGGCAGTTTTGATTGATGGACATGAGAAGCATAAGTTCAGCATCGTCAAAATATATGTGGTCCACTACTCAATATTGAGGATTCAAATGTGCACCAACTTGCTTCATTGGATGGGAACAAGTAACTTATGTAGAAAGTTATGATTGTGGGGAGTACTATTTCTGATGGCCGATACAGCTTGGACTTTGCCCAAACTGCAACAACATATCCAGGATTTGTATGGAGCCAAGGACCAGGCCCGCGGCCTTGAAGGTACTTTCATGTGGTTTATGGAAGAGATAGGTGAATTATCGGCAGCTTTGCGAATCAGAGACGCACAGGCACTGACTTTGGAATTTGCCGATGTCCTTGCTTGGTTGGCGACTTTAGCGAATGTCGCTGGTGTCGATCTCAATAGCGCAATGCAATTGAAATATGGCTTGCATTGTCCTGGTTGTTTGCATCATCCTTGTCGATGCGAAGCCGAGAAACCATGAGACTCTATTATGGTCAAATCGCTGTCGTGCAAATTGATCTATACTTTTGTTGGGCTTATTTGGTTGATGGCACCCTCAATGCTTTCGGCCGACGTCCCATTCAAAATCGTAAAAGTTCGTGTCGGCTTTCCTTCGACTATCGGTCCAGATGACTATTACAAGCCAGGTACATGGGTGCCGGTCATTGTCGAAATTGGCAATGAAAGCAGTGCTCAAAACCCGTTCGTCCCGTTGACGGAGAACTTGCAGGACGCGCAGTTAACAGTTGCCACCAGTGATGCAGATGGCCAGCGATCTGTTTTTACCCCTGTGTCCGTCACAATCAACAAGGATGAGCTGACGCCAACCACGCCGCGCAAAGTGTTCATCTCCTACATCAAGGTTGCCAATCTTTACAACGAGATCATTGTTGAGCTTAAAGGCAATTACAACAATCGATCATTTCGACTGGAAACTTCCTTTCCTGAGTCGCAATCGGGGTCCAATTTTCAAGGCATCGATCCTTCATTTCGCCTGCTGTTAGGCATAGGCCGACCACGTGGGTTGGAAGGTCGTGAAGATCCCAACTCCATACGAACTACCAATGAAACACGCGGGTACTATTATGCACGCCAAACCGAATTGAATAAATTACCGCAATATTGGTTCGGCTATGATAGCGTCGATGTTATTGTGTTACCCACGGGTGGAACCTGGTCGGGAAGCCTGACTCAAGCTTTGGTCAACGACCCACTTCGGCGCCAAGCCCTGGAACAATGGGTCGCACACGGTGGTCACTTGATTATCAGTGTCGGTAGCAATGCGAACATTGTTGCTCATCGTCAGTCGTTTCCTCTAGAACCACTGTTACCTGCAAAAATCGTCCCGAATAGCGGGCTAAAGGCAGAGCGCCTCTCTGGTTTACGCGATTTCATAAATAAGAATGTCAGTCCGGAAGAACGATTAAGCAAGAATACCGAGATTAAAACACTGATTGCTGAAACGGTACGTTTGGTACCTCGCGACAGCGGGTATGCCATCATTTCCGAGCCATTGTTGAAAACTCCAGTAGTCGTGCGTGCACCCTATGGCCTAGGCACGGTGTCGCTAATTGCATTGGATGTCGATCAAGAGCCATTTGTTTCATGGGAAAATCGAACCGACTTTTGGGCAGCGCTCTTGGATTTACAGCTACATGATCCGAATGCACAAATGCAAAACCGCTTCCGCAGATCGGGGTATTATGCAAGCGACTCGACTATGAGCTTTCCAGAAAAATTATCCGTTGAGATGGAAACTTTTGGCGATGTAACCGTCGTGTCATTCTTCTGGGTGGCAGTTTTTATTATCGTCTACGTCATTATTATTGGTCCCTTGGATTACTTTTTCTTGAAGAAAGTCGTCAAGCGCTTGGAGTTAACATGGATCACGTTCCCAACCATGGTCATTTTGATCAGCCTTGCTGCGTATTTCGGCGCTTATTATCTCAAGGGAGATGAATTACGCATCAATAAACTCGAATTGATTGATATTGATCAAGGACATGGATTGGTTGTGGGAACAACCTGGCTCTCGATTTTTAGCCCACGATTGCAAACGTATGACGTTGAGGTCAAACCCACTGGACTTGGCAAAGCCCGTGATGGAAAAATAATCAGTTGGCTTGGTAGACCTGGTGAAGGTTTTCGCGGCTATGAGCGCAAACAATCCGATTGGTTTCAACGTTCATATCGATATGATCAGAATGGCGAGCGTATCGTCGACTTGCCGATTCAAGTTTGGGCGATGAAAAGCCTCATGTCCAATTGGCAGTGTGATTTAGAGCCTTCACAGCGATTGATTCGGTATAACTTGCAAGAATCCTCACAAATGCTGTCAGGTACCTTGACATCACTTTTACCCGTAAAACTGTCAAATGTGAGGTTAATCTATCGCGATCGTGTCTATTCACCAGGAGATATGGATCCCTCACAAACCGTACGCATTAGCTCGGACAATCAGGAATTCACATCAGGCTACAAAGTTCTACAATCCCCTCCCCTCCATGACAAAAACAACCAGCCATTGCCTGATTTTTCTTATGTATTGAGTCGCTTGATGTTCTTCAAACATCGCCAAGCTGGTAAGGGTTCCGAATCCAATCTTGGACTTTCATTCCTCGATCAATCACAACGCCTATATGCTCCTGAAGCCATACTCATTGGCACATTGGATAATCAATACGATGCTGCTGCTCCTTTGAACCAAAATGTCAAACTCGGAACACAGATCAAAATGGACCGCCCTGAAATGAAAGGCGTTATGAGGCAAACAACCTATATTCGTATAGCACTGCCTGTTCGGGGTGACAAGTCTGAAAGTTGACCGGGTGCATTGGTTTTTCCCATTGCTGCATTTGTTGTTTCACAAAATGTGTTTCATTGATGACCCGAAGGTGTATGCATGATCGAGACGCGTGATTTGACAAAAACATATGGTGAACTTTATGCCCTGAATCGCCTTTCCCTGCGTTTGGACAAAGGTGACGTCTACGGATTTATCGGACCCAATGGTGCTGGTAAAACCACCACCATGCGCATTCTTGCCACGTTGCTCAACCCGACTTTCGGTGAAGCGTCGGTTTGTGGTTATTCGATTTACAAATCCCCACAAGAAATTCGCCGCGTCATCGGCTATATGCCCGATTTTTTCGGCGTCTACGATGACATGAAAGTAATTGAGTACCTGGAGTTCTTCGCTGCCGCTTACCGAATCAAAGGGCCTGCTCGACGGCAAAAATGCGATCAAGTGCTCGAACTCGTTGACCTTTCTTACAAACGTGACGCCCTCGTCACGAGCCTTTCTCGCGGCATGACGCAACGACTGGGGTTGGCGCGAGTCTTATTGCATGAACCTCAAGTATTATTACTGGACGAACCTGCGAGTGGTCTCGATCCGCGTGCCCGAATTGAGATGCGTGCCTTACTCAAAGAACTGCGTAGCATGGGCAAGACGATTCTAGTTTCCAGCCACATCCTGCCCGAATTAGCCGACATCTGCAATAAAATTGGCATTATCGAGCGGGGCCAATTGCTTTTCGACGGCGATGTTTCCGAAGCATTAAAACGCGTTCGACCACATACCGTGATACAAGTCAGTACGCTTGATCGGCTCAACGAGGCTGCAAAAATTCTCGACGGCTATCCCACCATTCAAAGTGTGGACGAACGCGATGGCATGCTGGTTATTACATTGAAGGAAGGTGAATCGGATGTCAGCTTTGTCGCTGACAAACTGATACCTGCAGGCTACAAATTGACGTTACTGCGAGAAGAAGAAGTGAATCTGGAAACGGCGTTCATGCGATTGACCAAAGGCATTACCAACTAAGCATACCAGTCACTCTTTTTGGTATGATGCCTTTATGGAAGAATTCGCGCCTAACGCCGATCCATTGCTATTATTCCAAGAGCCAATACGCCGATGGTTTACCCAAACCATCGGCACCCCCACATTAGCTCAGCAATGGGGATGGCCCGCCATTGCTGCCGGTCAGCATACACTTATTCTGGCGCCAACCGGTTCTGGTAAAACACTAGCAGCATTTCTGGCTTGTCTGGATCAGCTTTGGCGATCGCCGCTACTCCCTGACAAGCAAGTTCAAGTACTTTATCTCTCGCCACTGAAAGCCCTGAACAATGATATTGAGCGTAATCTGCGAATCCCCATGACAGGTATTCGCGAAGTGGCTCGCCAATTGGGTTTTGATTGGCCCGAACTAAAAGTGGCTATCCGCTCCGGAGATACACCCACCCATGCAAGGCAAAAGCTGACCCGAAATCCGCCACACTTGCTTATCACTACTCCCGAGTCGTTACACCTCTTGTTGACATCTTCCCAACGATCGATATTGCGTGAGGTGCGCTATTGCATTATCGATGAAATTCATGTCCTTTGTCCGAACAAACGGGGTGTATTCCTGTCGCTGCTGTTAGAGCGACTAGAACATTTACAAGCTCATGCGAATGATCAGTCTTTTGTTCGGATAGGATTGTCTGCAACCCAACGGCCTTTAGACGAAGTCGCACGATATTTGGGAGGTGTGAATCGCGCGGTAACGATTATCGACGCAGGTTTTCGCAAAAACCTGGATCTTCAAGTCATTAGTCCGGTCGAGCAATTTGGTCCACAACCAGAGCGGTCGATTTGGCCCTCCATTCATCGCCATTTGTATGAACAGATATGCTCACATCGTTCGACCATTGTTTTCGCTAATAATCGCCGCACGGTGGAAAAACTTGTCCATGACTTGAATGAACTTGATCAAAGTCAAACACAGGACACAGAAGATAAAACTATCCATGAACCCATTTTGATACGAGCACATCATGGCAGCCTGTCCCTCGACGTGAGGCATGCTACGGAAGCTGCCTTGAAATCAGGGCAACTTCGTGCTGTCGTAGCCACGGCTTCCTTAGAGCTTGGCATCGATATGGGTTCCGTTGACATTGTTTGCCAGGTTGAATCACCGGGGAATGTCGCCCGTGCTTTGCAACGTGTAGGCCGCTCGGGTCATTTGGTAGGCCAAACGAGCCGGGGCCGGTTTTTCCCAAAAACGCCAGCTGATTTGCTCGAACAAGCGGTACTCGCTCGCTGCATGCAAAATGGCGAGGTCGAAGCTCTCAAAGTCCCGACGCAATGCCTTGATGTGCTGGCCCAACAAATGGTCGCAATGGTGGCAGTGGATTCATGGCATGTGCCTGAACTGTTTGCGACCGTCAAAAGAGCTTATCCCTATCGCGACCTGACGCCAGACGCGTTTGAAAGCACCCTTGAAATGCTTACGGGGCGGATTCCAAACGAAGCATTTCGCGACCTCAAGGCCCGAATCAGTTGGGATCGTGTGCAAAACCAACTACATGCCTTGCCAGGCAGCCAATCGCTAGCCTTGCTTCATGGGGGAACCATTCCCGATACAGGCCAATATGCAGCCTACATTGATGGCACACAAGTTCGCCTTGGCGAATTGGATGAAGAGTTTGTTTATGAACGAAGGGTCGGCGACGTTTTTCGCCTAGGCACACAAACCTGGCGGATTGTTCAAATCGAAGCTGACCGTGTTCAGGTCGTTCCATCAGAAGGCAGTATGGCGGTGCTGCCTTTCTGGCGCGGTGAAACCGCAGGCCGCAGTCTGGAGCTAGGACAGGCCATTGGACAGTTTCTGCGTGACACGACCGATCAACTACGCTCTCATTCTGCAGTACAAACCATTAGCTGGTTAATGCAAGAGTGTTGCCTAGATCATGGCGCTGCCCAACAACTACTTGATTACTTACGGCGGCAAATCGAGCATGCAGGTTGTTTGCCGACCGATCAAACCATTTTCATAGAAGCATTTCGCGATGATTTAGGCGACTGGTACATCGCATTGTTATCACCGTTGGGTAGTGCTTTTCATTTAGCCTTGCGTTTGGCCATTGAAGCCCGATGGCGCCAGCGCTTCGGCTATCTGCCGCAAAGCATCCATTTGGACGATGGCATTTTGCTCAAGATCATGGATATGGATGAGCCTCCCATCGATTTGCTTGATGATCTGAATCCTGATCAGCTTGAAGATCTCATTCTCAGTGAATTGGCAGACAGTGCCCTGTTTGCCATTCGCTTTCGCCATAATGCCGCCAGAGCACTGCTCATGCCGCGGGCGAGTGGACGCCAGCGTGCCCCGTTATGGCTGCAACGACTGCGTGCCCGTAATCTGTTGCAAGTATGTCGCCATCACCCGCGTTTTCCAATTTTAATGGAAACGTATCGAGAATGCTTGAATGACCATCTCGACGTGCCACGATTACGTCAATGGCTGATCGACATGAAGGCTGGCAAAGTGGTTCGGGTCACGTTACGATCTGAACGTCCTTCGCCATTCGCTTCGCAATTGCTATTTCGTTTTACCTTTCTCTATATGTACATCTATGATCGCACGGATGCCCCAAAGACTGAGGCGCATCTTGATCGTCAGTTATTAGATCAATTGATCCAGCCTCAGGATTTTGCTCATCTGCTTGATGATCGTGCCATTGCAAAAGTTGAATATCGCCTTCGAGGCATGGGACGTCCACCACGACAAAAGGAAGAATTGGCCGATTGGCTTAGACGCTTAGGTGACCTTCGCGATTCGGAAATTCAGGCAGCTTGGAGGCCCATGCTTGAACAACTGCAGTCGGAAGGAAGAGTCATTCCTATTCAACTGCCAGGGGCGCGTGAACCGAATGGTTGGATCTTGAAAGAAGAGGAATCGACCTACCTATCCGCATTTGCTTTGCATCAAACCGCTTTTTCAGATTCGGCAGCTCGCTGCGTGCTCAACCGATTCCTAGCGACACATGCCTTGGTGGGCATGGCCGACCTATTGGCTCGTTATCCCTTCGAACCACGATGGCTAAGCCAAGCGTTAGTGGAATACGCACAGCAAGGTCAAGTGGTCACAATACCGGCGGTGGAGCCACAAGAGCCCATTCGTTGGTCTTTACCCCAAAATTGGCAAGCGATTCAAAGAACGGCCTTGCACGATCGGCGTGATGATGCTCCGACTGTCGTTTGGCCTGTGTTCGTGCATTTCCTAACCCGTTGGCAGTATTTGCATCCGAACACCATTCAAGCTGGTCCAGAAGGATTGCGAAAGGTGCTTGAACGTTTGACAGGCTGGCTTGCACCTGTCGCCATCTGGGAGCAAGCACTATTACCTCATCGTATCAAAGACTATCAACCGCGTTGGCTAGACGAATTGACTCTTTCTGGAGAATGGAACTGGTGGGCTCAACAAGCACAAGTGGACGCACCTTTTCAAGTATCCTTCCGTCAACGGGAACACATTCCTGATTGGCCTAGTCCTCATGTCAATCGCTCTGCCGACCAACATGCAGATTTGCCCGTGAAAGACTTGCTGAACCAAGGTGGTGCCATGTTTCTTGTGGACATGGCTCGTCTGACTGGCTCAGCTCCTTCTGCCGTCAGACATCAATTGAAATCCCTGGTCAGTTGTGGTTTGGTTACCAATGATCGCTTTGATGTCATGCGCAGAAACTGGGAAGATGAAACGGAATCGGCAACAAGCGAATCGTTAGCTGCGCGACGAGCCAGATGGCGCTCGGCACGTCGGGCTGTCTCCCAACGCCCACAAGGCCGCTGGTCCATGCTGCCATGGGGAAATCCAGAACCAGAAGCATTGGCAATCAATCAAGCCCTAACTCTATTAAATCGCTATGGGCTGGCTGCAAGGGAATTGGCTCGGTTGGACAGTTCATTTTTGCCCTGGCGTATGCTATATCAAGTTTTACAACGACTCGAATTCGCCGGAGAAGTGCGACGGGGATATTTTGTCAAAGGACTTTCTGGGAGTCAGTTCGCCTGGCCTGAATGTGTTGAAGAACTGAGGCGTTTAATCAACGTTGTCGACGAACACCCCATTTTGTTGCATAGTTTCGACCCAGCCCAGATCATTGGCTTAGGAAATAATGATCAAAAATCGCTGGAGGCAAACGGATCAATCAATCGGATCACGCAGCGCCGAGGGACGTGGGTCGTTATCGAAAATGGCCATCCCATACTACTCATCGAACAAAATGGGAAGCGACTGACTCCCGAGCCCCATGCTTCTGAAGCTGCAATGAAGCGTGCTATTCATTTGCTCGGTTCAATGCTGCAATCCGCACATGGGGTGAATTGGCGTGGCAAACTAACAGTCGAAGAATGGGCGGGTCAGTCAGTCATTGGGTCGCCTGGCCAACCACTTCTGGAAAATGCTGGATTCGTACGGGACTATCAGGCCTTGTCGCTATATGCTGTTTGGCGGTGAAGCCGATGTCATTCTGCAAGAATTGAGCTTAGAAAGGGCCGAACCGTGAGTCTGTTTACACGCGAAGAATGCTTACGACGCTTGCAGGATCAGATCAAAAAAGGCAAGCCGATTATCGGTGGTGGAGCTGGTACGGGCATCTCTGCTAAATGTGCTGCCGAAGGCGGCATCGATCTGATCATCATCTACAATTCAGGCCGTTTCCGCATGGCAGGCCGGGGTAGCTTGGCTGGAGTCATGCCGTACGGCGATGCTAATCAAATTGTCATGGATATGGCTCGTGAAGTATTACCCATCGTCCAAAACACACCTGTGCTGGCTGGGGTCTGCGGTACGGATCCCTTTCGCATAATGAAGTATTTTTTGCGCGATGTCCAAAATTCAGGCTTTAGTGGGGTGCAGAACTTTCCCACCGTTGGCTTGATTGACAAAAACAGCATCTTTCGGCAAAACCTCGAAGAAACAGGCATGGGATATGGTTTGGAAGTCGAAATGATTCGCTGTGCGCATGACATGAATCTACTCACATGTCCGTATGTATTTGATGAAGAACAAGCCGTGGCCATGGCCAAAGCCGGGGCTGACGTGCTCATCCCGCATATGGGCCTAACCACCAAGGGTAGCATTGGTGCACACACTGCTATGACCTTGCAACAGGCTGCTCAGCAAGTTCAGTCGATCTGTGATGCAGCCAAGCGAGTAAGGCCGGACATTTTAGTTTTGTGTCATGGTGGCCCAATTTCTGAACCAGACGATGCACGATTTATTTTGGAAAACACCAAAGGCGTCGTAGGATTCTTCGGAGCATCGAGCATTGAACGGCTCCCTACGGAATTGGCCATCACTCACTGCGTCCGCCAATTCAAAGCCATTGCTGTGAAGTAATGCGAATAGTTACATTGGATATCAAGTGGGATACCCGGCCGCTGTCTTGCTGCCCCAAATGAGAGTTTGACAAGGTGGTGTAACGAAGGTGTTGACACTGAATAATGGAACATACCAAAAAGCACGCCTTATTCTGTAACGCTATATGCATGCTGACACAACAAAGACAGAAGCCGGCCACTCTCGTGACCGGCTTCAGCATAGGGGGGAAACAGGGGGTTGTCGCGCAGGTACAAGAGGATGAGGGGGGCATCTCCCTTGGACCTTTTTGTCAGGGCAACCAGCTTGGTTCTAATTGCCTTGCGTGCGTCTGACACTGGAGATATCGGCTTCTGACGAACACAAACGATGGGAATATGCTCTGGTCTTGTTGAATCGCCATCTTTAAGAACGGAGCAGGTGGAACAGTCTGCAGACTCCAGCCAACCCGATCAATCGCCTAAACGGAATAGCTTTACAATGGCCTCGAACAATCCACGACTTTGTCCTGCTCGGGCCTCTTCTTGAATGGCTGCTATGGGTTTATGCAAAAGTTTGTTTTGCAATAATCTAAAAGCTCCTCGAATGGTTTCACGATCTTGCTCACTTAATTGCCCATTCATTTTGCTTAAACATTGTTGTTCGATTTCCATTCGAATGGCATCCGATTCCGAACTCAGTCGTGCAATGGCTGGTCCAGTCAAGCGTCGCGACCATTCTTTAGCAAATTGTTGTTTTTCTTGCAAAACAATGGCTTCCGCTTCTGGAATATGTTTGATGCGTTCTTGGATCACTTTTTCGCGAATGTCCTTCAAGTCATCGATATTGACCATCAAATCCACTTGTTCCAGACTTGCGATATTGGGTTCGAAATCACGAGGAATAGCAAGATCAATAATGGCCCAATGCCGACCAAGTCGACCTTTGGCCAATTGTTGCATGTGATCGAGCTTAACAATCGGTTCAGGCGCTCCGGTCGTACTTAATAGGATGTCCGCTTTTGAAATGGCCTCAAAAAGTGATTCCCAAGGCACCGCCTGGCCTCGACAACTCTTGGCCAGTTCTTCAGCTTTTTCATAATGACGGTTGCAGATCAATACCTTACCAGGCTTTAGAGTTTGCAGATGCCGCAAAGTCAATTCGCCGATTTTGCCAGTGCCAATAATCAAGACCGTTTTATCATGGAATTGATCATAGACTTGAAAGAGATAGTCAATGGCCAGGCTGGAAACGGATGCTTTTCCAGACGTCAACTTGGTTTCCTTGCGAATGCGTTTAGCCACCTGACGCGATTGCTGAAATAATTGATGCAATAAGGGACTACTCAAACCGCTTTGTAAGGCCAATTCATAGGCTATTTTCACTTGACCGGCAATCTGTACTTCTCCGAGTACCAGACTTTCAAGACTGGATACTACTCTAAACAAATGTTCAACGGCACGTATATGTGCATGGTTATAGATGGATTGTTGAATGATTTCTTTAGGACATTTCGTTTGTCGTGCTAACCAATCCACAATTTGTTCAACCGTCACGTCTCCGTGCACATACCATTCAGTGCGGTTGCATGTGCTGATGCATACGGCTTCGGAAGCAAGATCTTCACGCAACTGGTGTAAAAGCTGGGGAATGGCTGTTTTCGCAACAGCTAAATGTTCGCGAACCTCCAAAGAAGCCGTACGATGGCTAACGCCAACAAGCCACAGGTTCATCGCCCCAACACTCCTGTCGGATGGCCCGTGGGCAAGAAGAATGAAACGCTAAAAGCCATGAGTAAAAGAATAAAGGCCAGAACCGTCAGCCATGCCACTTTACGGCCGGTCATGTGCATGCCAAAGCGCACCACGATCACAAGAACCATAACGAGCCATAATAGGCCGGTAGAAATGACTTTGGAGTCCAGCCACTCCAGTTGGTTCGTTTGGATCATCAACAACATACCGAGCAATAAACCGCATGTCAGCAGTGGGAAAGCAAGCGTTATTGCGCGCCGACTCATCCGTTCCAATCGCTCGAGGCTCAGCAGTTGCAGCGCGTGATCTGGTCGAGCTTTGTGCTTCAAAAAACTAGACTGAACGAGATACATCACACTCGCTAAAAAGGCGACACAAAGCCCAACATCGCCCAACAAAATGAATACGAGATGCAACCACGTCCACATTTTCGTGGAACGATCTGGGGGTAGGGTCATAGATTCAAGAGCGATGGGTTTAATGGCATGAACGATAAGGAGTAGCAATACAACCGGAAGAACGAATATGCCCAAAGCTGTTCGGTGATGATGAAATGTACCGGAAAGGTAGAAAATGGCCATGATCAGGGAAAGGAGCATCAGAATAGACGATTGACCTGACATGGGTAAGGCATGGTGCACAATATACAGCAACTGCGCAAAGATACCGGCCAAGGTAAATAATCGGCACAACCAGCTAGGCCTTCGGCCTGTCGATTGATACGCCGTTATCTCTGTCACCAATGCCAAGGCATAACAACTGACAAAACAGATCATCGTTATTTTTTCGCCAATCATCATTTTTATTATAGAGGCATGTATGGAATTGTTGTGCTGCCCTTGAGATTTATGCCTTAGCCCATTTAAAATAGGAGTCTCTCGCATTGCTTCACTGTACTATCAGGGAATAAGCCATGAAACGAATGCTGCCGCTCCTTTGGATCGTTGGCTTTGGATTGAGCTCTGTCTTATTTCATGGCCTATATGCGTCCGAGCCATGGCTTACAGGCAAGATACATTTCGAAAACCTAACCAGTCCAGGTCCAATCCCTGAGGTGTATAAGTTAGATGCACATGAATTCTCGTTTGAGTTACGTTCACGTCGACGATTAAATGGCATTGGCGTCGAACTGCTCGATCTGCGCTTCCCCTCCCCTATCCGCTCGCCTTATCCCCAAAACAATACCGTTGTTGCGGAGTATTATCGGCCGATAGGCACAGGTCCATTCCCTGCTGTGATTGTGCTTGATATTTTGGGTGGCGACCAGACATTAGGACGTACGCAGGCTAGTGTGTTGGCTCAAAACGGCATCGCTGCTCTGTTCGTGCAAATGGCCTATTATGGACCTCGGCGGCCCCAAGGCACTTCCATACGACTAATCTCGACTGATATCACACACACTATGAACGGCATACAACAAACGGTTCTGGATGTACGTAGGGCCAGTGCCTGGTTGGCAGCTCAACCCGAAGTCGATGCTGTGCGATTAGGCTTGGTTGGCACGAGCTTGGGCAGTTTCATGGGAAGCTTGACGGCGGAAATGGAACCTCGCATCAAACGTTTAGCTATCGTGCTTGGGGGAGGCGGTTTGGTTGATGCTTTTTACGATCACCCACAAGCAATGACCATTCGATCGCTCTATGAATTGTTTGGTGGTTCTAAAGATGCGTTGACCAAAAAGGTTGCCGTCGTAGACCCCATTACTTGTGCTTGCAATTTGAGAGATCGTCGCATCATCATGTTTGGCGCCAAACGCGATGAGATCGTCCCACCCAAAGCTACCGTTCGTTTATGGGAAGAATTAGGCAAGCCGAAAATCGTTTGGTATGACACCACCCATACTGGTGCTGCTGCCTATATTCTCGATGCCATCAAACAAGTGATTGACTTTATGAAAGCACCATGAATCACATGCCAAGCATATTCTCTATTTTTAATGGTTTACCCAGTCGATTCCTGTTCGTAATTGGACTCCACATTCTAACGAATATCTGGTAATAACTTTTATTGCGAAGACAATGTCGTTGTAGTCCGCCTTGTTGGCTGCATCGACAAAGCCTGGCTGTACTGTCGACATGGAAGTCGACAAGGGAAAAGGGGGAGGGAACCTGTGGTGCGGCGACTCAGGATCCGCCACAAATTAGCATTGGGCATGTTGCTCGTCGTGGGCATTATGCTGCTATTGGTGGGCGGTACCCTGCAAGGGTTGTTCTCCTATCGTACGACCATTCATACAATCGAAGGGCGTCTGCGTGAAAGGGAAGTGGCTCAACAGACGCAGATACAGATACAGGAATTGCTCGAGCTGATGCAGAATGATCCGGGTCCGGTTCCAAATGTCCCTGTTCTCAGTCAACAAATAAACAAAATCAAGCAGTTTTTGGTTGTTTACGAATATCTGATCAACGATACACTGGCAAACCAATCGAATCCTCGCCACGGATATGATGAAAGAGCCTTGGTCGCGCAAATTCGTGCATTGCTCGATGACATCCAGGCACTAATTCAAAAACCACCACGCAACGAAATGGCGGTTACCCCTGGTGTCTTAACCACCTGGCAGCAAGGCAAAGCCGTATTAGATACTAGAAAGAAGTTGGAACTGGCTACTCAAGAATTGCAAAGCATCATTGATACCGACTTGAATCGCAGAATTGGATTGGGGAAAACGGATTATCGCAAAACGTTATTCCTAGTAATTGGTGTATGTGTATTGGGTGGTTTGTTTTTGTTGGCTTTGACGCGTTTAGCTTATCGGTGGATCGTTTACCCCGTTCGTGATCTGAAGCGTAAAGTTGTCCGCGTCGCACAAGGACAATTTGAAGGTCATGTCGAAGTCCAAAGCGGCGACGAAATGCAAGACCTGGCGGATGCCTTCAATCATATGAGTGATCGCTTGAATGAAATGTACCGCGATTTAGCCAAGCAAGTGAACGACCGAAGCAAGCAGTTGATTCGCAGTGAACGCTTGGCTGGTGTGGGTTTCTTGGCGGCTGGGGTGGCCCATGAGATTAACAACCCACTCGCCAGCATCAGCTTTTGCAGTGAAGCGATGGAAAGACGTTTGTCGGAATTGCTCGAACAACATCCTAATCACCCCGACGTTCCAGTTATCCAGAACTATTTGCAGATGATTCAACAGGAGGCGTTTCGCTGCAAGGACATCACGCAAAAACTTCTGGAATTCAGTCGCGTGGGCGATCGGCCGCGTCAAATGACCGATGTTGCAGAACTCATTCAAAGCGTCATCAACACTGTACAACACTTGCAGGTGCATAAAAACAAGCAGATTCACTTTATCGACCATGAACGTCCTCATTTGATGCTCAATGCGCCGGAAATGAAGTCGGTGATTCTGAATCTCGTTGTCAACGCACTGGAGAGCATGGACGAAGGTGGCGTACTCCAAATTGATTTAAGTACAAAAGATCAGCAAATTATCATACGTTTCGCAGACACTGGATGCGGCATGTCGCAAGAAGTGCTTGACAACATCTTTGAGCCCTTCTTCACACGCAGCCGGACAGGCAAAGGTGTCGGGTTGGGGTTATCGATCAGCCATCGCATCGTGACGCAGCATGGAGGTGAGATCGAAGCTGAAAGTGCAGGCCAAGGCCAAGGCAGCGTATTTACGATCACCCTACCCTTAGTTGCTCCGCAAGTGCAGACGATGGATACGCCTGCACCCCAGCCGCTGCGATTGGCAGCGTGAGCAAGGACTCCCAATGTCCAAATGGACTCAGAGGACCCGTCGATGAGCAAGGGATTGCGAATACTGTTTGCAGATGATGAACAATCTTTGCAAGCCTTCATGCGCGCTGAGTTGCCTCGTTTAGGTCATGAAGTTACTATTTGTCCAGATGGCCGAGCCGCCTTAAAAGCTCTTGAAAAAACCCATTTTGATTTGGCCATCCTCGATATTCGTATGCCAGGCATGACAGGTATAGAAGTATTAGAAAAGCTGAAAGCGCATTCGCCAACCACCGAAGTAGTCATGTTAACCGGCCATGCGAGCGTCGAAACAGCGGTGGATGCCTTGCGCTTTGGTGCTTTTGATTACCTGACCAAGCCATGCAAGCTCACGGAACTGGAAGTGCTGCTAAAACGCGTGCGCGAAAAGCGCGACCTGGTCCACCAAAATATTGCCTTAAATCAACGGGTGAAAGCGGTAGAAGGACCTGGCATTTTGGTGGGCAATTCCACAGCAATGCAAGCTGTCCATCGACTGATTGCCCGAATTGCACCTACAGATAGTACCTTGTTGATTCTGGGAGAAACTGGAACTGGCAAAGAACTGGCTGCCCGGACCATTTATCAGCAAAGTCTGCGTGCCGATCAGCCATTTGTACCTGTTAACTGCGGCGCGTTATCAGAAAGTCTGGCCGAAAGTGAATTATTCGGCCATCGCAAAGGTGCTTTTACCGGGGCTGATCGTGATCACAAAGGCTTATTTGAAATAGCGTCAGGAGGAACGCTGTTTCTCGATGAAATCGGCGAGCTCAGCAAAAACATGCAAGTTAAATTGCTGCGGTTCTTGGAATCACGTGAAATCCGCAGAGTGGGCGAGGCTGAACCTTTCAAGGTCGATGTTCGCGTTTTGTGCGCAACCAATCGAGACCTTCGGGAAATGATACAACAGGATTTATTCCGTGAAGATCTTTTCTTCCGCATCAATACGTTTGAAATCCGACTGCCGCCTTTGCGTGAACGACGTTCCGACATCCCCGAATTGGCCAGGCATTTGCTCGCACGTGCGGCCAGGCGCACACCAGAACAAACCATTGAGATGCTGAGTCCGGAAACGATTGATGCCCTGCTCGAGCATGATTGGCCAGGCAATGTCCGAGAATTAGCAAACGTGATGGAACATGCATATATTATTTCGGGCGGCCAGAAAATCGTTCCCGACCACCTTCCCTACCATGTACGGGAACGAGTTCGGCCTTCAGTTCCGTTTCCGCGTGAAGTGCCAGAAATTAGCAAATCACCATCGACAACTTTAGTGGGATCACCGAAGCCTGCCCAGCACGATGCTGCCACGCTTCGAGAAATGGAAATGAACCACATTTTGCGTGTTTTAGAAAAGCATGGTGGTAATAAACCAGCTGCAGCAGCCGAGCTTGATATCAGTCTAAAAACGCTGTACAACCGATTGAATCAATGGCAAGAGGAACAGGAAAGAAAAAGAGCCAGTTAACTCGTACCTGGCAAGAAAGTCAATTAACTTGCGCATGCATGAACCATGTCCAAAACCTGATCTGCCTTCTTGGACCGTGAGAGGTGCCAAAACACCCCCAGTCGAAACCCCTGCTAGTCCGTTTGCTGCCAAACCTAATCGCACTTGGACGAACAAATTTGCAGATGCTTTCCGAGGCATCAAATACGGCGTTCGTGGCCACTCCAGCTTTTTTGTGCATTTCTTCGTCACGGTTCTCGTCATCACAGCGGCCGTTGTGTTTGAGTGTTCACGGACTGAGTGGTGTCTGTTATTGCTTTGCATTGGCTTTGTTCTTGTGACTGAACTCATCAACAGTGCTATTGAAACCCTGTTTCAAGGATTGGATTCTCGCAGTAAAGATCGGGCATGGCGTGCATTGGACATCGCGGCAGGTGCAGTGCTACTTGCCAGCATGACAGCGGCTGTGGTTGGCACGGTGATCTTTTGGCAACATGCGGTAATATTGTTAGGCTTGAAATAGAATCCAATCTCACTTGTCACTCTTCGTCTGATTTTAAAAGCTCCTCAAGCGTATGCACTTTTTCGATCAACCCTGGCAAATGCGGATGCATTTTGAGTGCTTTACGAAATGCTTGCAGGGCCTCTGCTGGCATAAGCAGTCCTTCATAACATTGCCCGATGCCAGCCTGTGCACCAAAGTGAAATGGATTGAGTTCCAGTGCTTTTTTGCAGTCTTCAATCGAACGCTCGTATTGTTTACGTTGCCAGAACAAAACAGCTCGTTGATTGTATGCCTCGGCAAACTGTGGAGCTTTTTTGATCAAACGATTTAATCCGATCAAAGCTTGTCGATATTGTTTACGTTCAATCAAGCCTGTTAACCGCTGCAATTCTTCTGCATGCTCGACAGAATCGGCCCGAAACCAAATGGACCACAATGTCGCCTCGGCCAAGGGGAGCAGGCTCTCCTCCGATTCACGAAGGCAATGCAAAATGGCTTGTGTTGACTGCATTGTGCCCAAGAATCGCAACGCTATTAACGACGCTTCACGTACCTGGCTGTTCGGATGGCTTAACAAACGCATCAATGATCCTTCATTATAGCGCTTCTTAACCATACGCACAAACCGGTTAATGACCTTCGAGGTCACTTTCGGTTGCGATGTAAGCACACCAAAATATTCGAGCAGCAATGGTTGAGTCACAGTTTGCCTCATCCTGGCAGGAAATGATGATCCATCACGCCATAGTTCCTATTCGTATCTTAGGCTGACACGTATCATCGATCAACCAAATGAATGCACTTCGACTCTATTTTTTAGAGATCATGCCGCTGTAATCCATCATGATGCTCGCAACCAGCGATTAGCATGCGATCAAATACTAAAATACCTGCATTTGCTGGGCGTCTTTTCATTGAATTTGTTAACAGTTTTATCAGGGTTAAGGGCAGGCACTGTCAACCTAAAAGCGCCTTTCGGTGGGCATAAGTGTTGCTGCTCGCAATTTGGCACTTCGGCTACGCGGATTGCTAGCCACTTCCTGTTCCGATGCCATGATCGGCTTTTTGGTTAGCACATTCCATCCGGGAGTTTCTTTAAAAGCTCGTTTAACCATTCTATCTTCCAGCGAATGAAAACTGATGATCACTACCCTGCCCCCAGGTTTCAAAATAGTCGGCAAGCAATGCAATAGCGCGTCCAGGTTCTCCAATTCTCGATTCACCGCGATTCGCAACGCTTGAAAAACCCTTGTGGCGGGATCGATGCGACTCTTCCCTACTCCAGGTATGCATTGCCTTACTACATTGGCCAATTCCTTGGTCGTCGTGATGGGCTGCACGTCACGTTGCTGGACTATGCGTCGGGCAATGCGGCGGCTGAATCGCTCCTCGCCATAGTGAAAAAATATATTTGCCAACTCCCGTTCAGGAAGTGTTTGAATCAGGTCCGCTGCCGTATCCCACCCCTGTTCACCAAGTCGCATATCGAGAGGCCCATCCGATTGAAAACTCAGTCCTCTCGTTGGGTCAGCCACTTGATCGCTGGCAAAGCCAAGGTCAGCGAATACTCCATCCGCTAGCGAGACATGCGATTGCTCGAGTAGTGCAGGTAAATGGGCGAAATTGTCGTGAAACCAGTTACAAATGGGCTTGTCGGGTATCAGTGTCAATCGATTCTGGGCCAACCGCAGCATAGTGCTGTCTTGCTCTATTGCGATGAATTGTCCCTTCGCACCAATCCTAGTAGCAATGGCGGCCGCATGTCCTCCTCCTCCGACAGTAGCATCAACAATGATTTGCCCAGGCTGGGGGTCTAAAAATGTCAGTACTTCATTCAGCAGTACAGGAATGTGTGTGGCCAAGGGTTCATGATTTTGTGAAGCTATTTGATTCAATTCGGACCTCAATCATTGAATCGATGTTTGCTCGAACTAAACTTGTCACACAGTTCATTATATCGCTTTTAATTAGTAACAAACCACTATGCCGAATCGAAGAAATAACGCATAATCGTTGCTAATTAAGACCGTACCTGTTGCATGAGATTACCTTACTATGCCCACAAAGCAGCAAACCGTGGACGATTACTTGGCCCATTGTACTCCTGAACATCGGACAGTATTGATGGCTTTACGCAAAACCATCCTGGCTTTGGTTCCCGGAGCTGAAGAAGTAATCAGTTATGGCGTTCCTACCATTCGCTTCGAAAAGAAGATGCTCATCGGTTTTGGGGCAAGCGCCAAGCATTGTGCTCTCTATCCGTTAAATCCCAAAGTCATGACCGGACTTCACAACGAATTCAAGGATTTCGTTGTAACCAAAGGATCGATCCAGTTCACACCTGACCAGCCACTTCCAGAACTCGCCGTCCATAAACTTGTGCGAGCGCGAATCAGGGACAATCGCCAAATCACGAAGGCAAAGAAGTCAAAAGATTCAAAGAGAAACCATTGAAGCACTCAAGCTTCAAGTGTTACGCGAATCTCTCCCCAGTTTGGAGTTCAAGATTCGCCTGGTAACAAACAACCACAAGGTGCCAGCAAATTGAATTTGAGAATCCGAATGAATAGGTTGGACACTAGCCATGACCAAGCATAATGCAAAGTCTGATCAATCTTCACAAGCCAATAATCCACGCAAGCCCACTGTCAAATCCGCACCAAAAATTGGCGCAAAGGCGAATACCAGAAGAACAACTAAGCACCCAACCAATGAATCCTCTCCTGGCATTGATGCGAGGAACAGGCCTTTGAGTGATTGGCGAGAGCAGCTGTTGGAACAACTACGCCGTCTTATTCATGAAGCAGTGCCAGATATTGTGGAAGAATGCAAATGGGTCAAGCCATCGAATCCTTCGGGTGTGCCCGTGTGGTCCCATGCTGGCATCATCTGCACGGGAGAATCCTACAAACAATTCGTTAAGTTAACCTTTGCTCGCGGTGCAGCTTTGCCCGACCCGCACAAGTTGTTTAATTCAAGCCTTCAGGGCAATACCCGCCGGGCCATCGATATTCGTGAAGGTGATGTGATCAATGCAGAAGCGTTCAAGGACCTGATCCGTGGCGCTGCTCAAGTAAATCAACAATACAAGCACACAAGAGCTAAAGCCGCACCAAGTGCAAAGTCGCCTTCCAAGACTCCAAAGCTACTATCCGGTGATAATCCACAAATAGCCAAGGGATATGGTGATGCTCCTGTGCAAGCCTATATCGCTGCAATACCGGGCTGGAAACAAGTCATTGGACAACGGCTTGATGAACTCATCACACGAGCCATTCCTCATGTGAACAAGGCTGTAAAGTGGAACTCACCCTTTTACGGAATCGAAGGTCAGGGTTGGTTTCTCAGCTTTCATTGCTTTACAAAGTACATGAAAGTGGCCTTTTTCCAGGGTGCCTTATTGAAGCCACTCCCTCCAGGCGAGTCCAAGCAAAAAAAAATCCGCTATCTTGATGTTCACGAGGCTGATCAGCTTGATGAACGCCAATTTACCGATTGGGTCAAACAAGCCAGTCAGCTGCCTGGTGAACGGATATGAGGGAATTTGGTCGACGATAAGAGACAAATTCACTAATAACCAATAGACTGCTAATCCTAAAGGATAGCGAGATTATCTTTTGCCGTGATATTCTTGATGAGCGTTGTGATGCTTTTATTTGATGTGCTTGCAAGTCTTAAGCTTAGCAGGATCAGTTTCGCTGACGCACGAGCCATAGCATCCAACAGACGCCAACGGCTCCCACGCCCGCTGCGATGCTGAAAGCCAATTTCGAGTAGCCAGCTTGGAGCAGCAGACCGACGTACAAACTCGAAACCATATCTCCCACGGCATTGCCACAAGCCAGTATCCCGAATCCGAGGCTTCTCCGCTCTCTGGGCAGTAGTTCCGCAGCCACGGCCTTTTCCAGAGTCTCTTCGACGGCGATGTATACGCCGGACAAGATGATGGCCACTACGAGCCATAGCATATTCCCGCTGAAGAACGCTAACAACATGTTCGTGCCGACACCGACGCCGTAGCCTATAACCAGCACAGGCAGTTTGGCCCGCCGATCCCCCACATGGCCAACCGGATAGGCAGCTGCCGCACTTACTAAGTTGTGCATCATGTACAACATCACAGCCAGTGACAGGGTACCTGTCGCCATGCTGACGTCTTCACCCACGGCACGTGCCGCCAGCCAAACGATGAACGTGCGGGAGAAATCGCCAAGCCCAAACAGGAATACGCCGATCAAAAACAACCAGAATGCCCTGGGAAAAGGCGGCTTAACGATAGGCGCCGCGTTGTCGCTCACTTTCGAAACAGAAACGGTCGTCTTATCTTTGGTGAAGAAGAAAAACGCCCCAGCCGCCGACAGGCCCGGAATGATTGTCCACAAGATAATCGTGCGGAATTCGACTCCAGCCCATAACAACAGGAAGGCTAGCAACGGCCCGACGACCGCGCCGAGCATGTCCCCTGCACGTTCCAGCCCGTAAGCCCTCCCGAAATATGTCGGCTCCACGGCATCAGCGAGCATGAAGTCTCGGAGAGGAGATCGGAATCCCCTGCCCACCCATGCGGCGCTGCGCAGCGTTAGTACCGCCGACAGACTGCCGACGAAGGCGATTCCCCACGTTCCCAACGTCGTAAGCAGATAGCCAAGCGAAGCCCACGGTCGCTTATGCTCGACATGATGGCCGACATACCCCCCAGCCAACTTCGAAATGCTGACCAAAAAATCAGCCACTCCTTCAATCAAGCCGAGTGCAGCTGGGCCGAGACCTACCGTTGCCAGATACAACGGCAGCACCGCTGTACACATCTCGTGGCTCACATCCGAGAAGAACGTGGCGAGGATGATCGCTACAACGGTGCGAGTGACCCATTTCCTGCTGAGAGCATCGGTACCTGGTTGGGTTGAAATCACTTCAAATCTCCCTGTTCGTCGATCTGAAACAAGCCCAGCCTCAAGCACCACGCCATCGTCAGCCCAAGTAGGAAGCCTAAAGCGATATTGTTCAACCCCATACAGGCAGCGGTAGTCAGCAGCATGGCGAAGGCATCGGTTCGACTCGTCTGGTCACGGCATACGAGGGCCAGTTCCATTCCTGCGAAAGCCAGCAATACGCCCAACACGCTGGCTGGAAACGCTCCACACAAAGCCATCAATGAAGCGCCGAACATAATCGCCAGTAGAAGCTTCACCACACCCAAGAACAAGATCGAACCGTTAGTCCTTGCTCCAAAGCGATACTGCCCTGCCAAGCCACCCGCTCCGTGACACATTGGCATTCCGCCGAACCAGCAGGCGACTAAGTTCATCATGCCAACCGAAATGGCAACCTTGCGTGGTTCGGCCCTACGGTCAGGGAACAAGTCGGCGGATAAGGCACAAACGGCAATGACCGAATTCAAGGTGGTCAGTGGAATCTGGGGAAGAGCCGCTTTAGGAAATGCCATGACGAAATCGTTCCATGCAGGCGGGGTCCAAGACGGCAAAGTAAAACCAAACCCCAAACTTCCGACCACTTCAGGATGCGTCCATACCGCCAGCAGTAGGCCGGCGCCGAACAGTACGAGTGCGGCTGGTATCTTACGCGAAAAGAACAGAAGCAGGACCACCAGCGCAGCCAACAGGCCGGTAAGATAGCTGTCGGGACCGAACCACACGTTCGTTCCAGCGACCATCTGCATCCCTTTGATCAACAACGCCAGTCCAAGGGCCAGTTGCAGCCCACGAACCACACTCTTGGGGACAATTCGGTTCAACCAGTCAATCAAACCCGTGACGCCCAATACGAGAATCACCAAGCTGACCGTGGCTCCGGCGGCAAGGATTTGTGGAACGGTCAACCCCTCGGTTAACGCGACGGCGGCTATCGCCTTCATTGGTTGCACGGCCATTGGGATCGAGAACGTGACGCCGGTGATGATGTTGAACAGACCCGCAAAGAAGAGTGCTGCAGCGAAATCGAGTCCGTTCTGCACCGCCATACCGACCAGCAAAGGCAAAAACGTCCCCATGTCACCTAGTGATCCAGCAATCTCGTGTAGATCCAAACGGGTGTGACGAAACGGTTTCCACCGTGCGTTAACCTGTTCATTGGTTATTTCATTCTCCATCACACCCGTCTGCACTTTTCGACCTCGCTAACTGATCGACTTCCCCTAGGATTCGACGCTCGTCGCATTTGCAAGTATAACGAACACTGTTACGGTTTGCAGTGCCTGGTTGCTTTATGTCGGAGTCACACACCATCAGGATCGCCAAAGTAGGCATATCCTCGGAACTCTTTTGCTATCCGAAGCCACTGAGTATCTGTATGTGTCGCTCTACACGCACATAATTGATCCTACGATTGGCAGATCGTGGCAAACGACTGCTGGCATAATCGCAAAATGACCTTGATGCATGACTCGAGTAGGTAGTCCTTGCAAGCATGATCACGACCAAATAGATGATGTGAAAATAGCTTGCACCACCGACATTCCCGCGAGATCGCCTGCAAACCAACTTACAACCCGTTCACGGCAAACTTGGCACAATCGATGGGCCGTAGACATAACATGTGGGAATTTGCGGAAGCTTAGACCGACAAGCCAGTTGTTCGTTGGTCGAGACAAGGGAGCAAGGATGAGTGAACGAACAGCCCAACGACTGAAATTGCTTAGTAGCGTGATTCATCAGTTCAAGCTGGAATCGTTACTCCCTGCTTTGCGTGCCTGTGAAACCCTTTCTTGCAATGATGCCTTCTTGGACGTTGCCGTGTTGGGCCAGTTCAAGAGTGGCAAATCTTCGCTCCTCAATGCTCTACTTGGTGCCACAATTTTTCCGGTAAGTGTGCTACCAGCCACCGCCGTGATCACTCGAACGGTCGCTGGTCCCAACCTCGCTGTTCGTGTGCATCATCTCGACGGAAAGACCGTTGACATCGCCCCAGAGCAGATTGGCGATTTCGTGACCGAGGCTGGAAATCCTCGTAACTGTCGAAATGTGGCGGTGGTGGACGTGTTCACACCAACAATGCAAGCGTGGCCAGGAGTTCGGCTGGTTGACACGCCTGGTCTGGGTAGCGCCTTCAAACACAACACAGAGGCTACCCGTATCTGGATGCCCAACGCCGCCGTTGCATTGGTCACGATCAGTGCCGAGCGCCCTCTCTCGGAAGAAGACTGCCAACTCATCACCGAGGCCAAGAAGATAGCAGGACGAGTCGTGGTCGTTCTGACCAAGGTGGACCTGTTAAACCCAGCCGAACTGAAGCAGATGACCACGTTTCTCGACGACACTATCCACAACAATATCGGGGAATCAGTTTCGCTTTTGCCATTCTCGACACGGGCGGAAACCGATCGCTGGCTGCGACAGTTTCATGAGGTCGTATTGCACCCCGTCGCCAGCAACGTGGCTGGTGAGCGACAAGCCGCTTTGAGGAAGAAAATGCTGGCACTTGCCCATTCCTGCAGAGATTACCTTTTGGTCGGACTTCAAGCAGCGGAGCGGGCTGATGCAGATCGTGATTCCCTCCGCAAAGCGGTACTTAATGAATCCGTCAAGGCATCGGTCATTCACGACGAACTGCGCATGGTCGAACAAAAGTTGCACGAAGGGACTCGATCCGCTTTCCATTCACTTTTGTTCCCTCAACAGGCGATGGTAACGCAGCAGATTGTCGAAGCGATCAAGAAAGAATTCCCAACATGGCACAGCAGTCTCGCCGAACAAGCACGGCGTTCTGAAAGTTGGATGAAGGAGCGTCTGACGTTTGAGTTGACGCCGCTTTCTCATGAGGCGTTTCCATTGGCGGCCAATCTGATGGCCCAGGCTGAGGAACGATTTCAGCGAATTGCTGAGGCATTTCGAGATCGGCTCCGTCGCAGTATCCAGGAGGCTACGGGTTTGACGATATCGTCAGCGAGGTGGACTGTCGAGCGACCAACGGTGACGACTGTCCCGGTTGCCGTAAGCCGAACCTTCATGATGAGCTGGGAGATGTTGTCTTGGTTGCTGCCCATGAAGTTGTTTGGCGGCATGTTTCGGCGACACGTCATCGGACGAGTGCCTTGGGAGGTTGAGAAGAATCTGACTCGGCTGGCCGGTGATTGGGCCTCATCGGTAAACGCTGCCGTGTCCAATCTGCGTCAACAAGCAGAAACTTGGGTGGACACGGAACTATTGACTTTGGAGCGATTGTTATCGCAGCACCCGCTCGAAGCATCGGCATTTCAAGGAGCAATCAGGCTACTCGAAGAAATTGTCCAGCCTCTGTGAATGTTACATGGTAATGGCCGTGTATCGTTTCCTATCCCATCACATATCGACATGCATTGCCGTTCACTGCAAGCAGTACCAGCACAAACAGCTTAGGGTTGGTGTTTCGATTATCATTGCCGACCACGACGAGCGCCGCCATTTCAACGCCCTATGCTGGA
>JBDHUG010000015.1:0-53635 GCA_039809045.1 Gemmatales bacterium
GTGGAGGCGGCGGGAATCGAACCCGCGTCCCAAAGCGCTTTGTTGGCTGCTTCTACGTGTGTAGTGTTGCCCTTGGTTGGCCGACCCAACCTCGTTCACCCACATCCCTTGACAACACAAAGAAGATACGGGCTAGCCATGCATGTTATTTAGTTCGCCACGCCCATGGCCCGGCCTTGCGGCCTCGGTGGCAAACGAGCCTGACTTGGCTACCGCGGATCAAGACTCTCAGGCGAAGGCTCGATCAACGGGGCTGCTGTGATTAAGCAGCCAAAGTGTACTGCGTTTCAGCAGTTATGGTTGCGGTCAGCTTTTTACGTGGCCAACTGACCAACCACGACACGCCACACCCAACGCAGACATCCCGGTCGAAACCAGTTCGCCCCCGTTGTGGTCTGGATTCATTCAATTATTCGTTCCATGTGCTCCTTTGCCAAGTTGGTTCCATATTGTTCCCACTTCATCTTACGCACGATAGCAAGCGCAGGCCTATTTTTTGGTCTCTGACCATTCTTCCAATCCAGCGTCAATGTACTGGCCACCTGACGTTTGATGGCAATGAATAGCAATATGGTTCATGCCTTTTTTGAGTGATGCCTGAGCTTCTTTGGTGATGTGAAATCGCTCGTAACTAGTGGTAAATCCTTTGGCCTGAAAGGCCAACACACCATTGATGTACACTTCCACATCTTCATCATGATGCAGCAGAAGGTAAAGCTCGCCTTGAGGCGTTTCATTCAACACAAAAGTTCGGCGGAGCCAAATGTCTCCCGTGCGCCAATTGGTGTGAACGTTGGCTCCAGGTGTGCCACGCGTGCCAAACCCGCCTGGCCCTTCTTTCCACCCTTTGGTATCAAAGTCTGGTTTGAACCAGTCGCCTTCGGGTCTATCGAAAGTATACGACCATGTCTGCGGCTGCACCTGCGCGCTAGCCAGTAAATCGCGGACTTCCGGCATCGGTTGCCATAGTGTTGCATGCCAGCGGGCCGTTTCTTCTTGATCTAGCTTGATACGCTCCCGGTCATAGGTGATCAGCCCATTCACTTCGATTTCGACATCCGTCGTCTGCGTATAGACAGCGGCTGCCAATCCCTTAGCAATCAATGGCCTGAGTTTATTGATGAGCAGGTGATAGTTTTCTTGCAATTCCGTATCCGTTTTATAGGTGCGATATCCCCAGTTATTAGTGTCCTTCCACAAATGACCTTTAAGGGGCAGCCCCAAGCCGCCGAACTCACCCAATACAGAAACGCGATCCGCCATGGCCGGAAACATTCCTGGCCCTGGATAATTGTGCATGTCCTTCATATCGCCAAAGCCACGATCTGTCCATCCACTGGGGCCGTTAACCAGACGTGTTGGATCCTTCCGCTTCACCCAACGAAGAATGTCGTTGGTATCGTGTTGCCCCCATCCTTCATTGAAAGGCACCCACACCACTATACATGGGAAGAAGGATAAATGATCCATCATGCTTTCCAGTTCATAACGAAACTGCTTCTTCTCTTCGGGAGTGAAGACGGCGTCATCCTCGGCACGCGGGCCAACAAAATGAGATCGCCCAGCTTGCATGGCGCTGGGCATATCCTGCCATACCAACAACCCTAAACGATCGCAGTGGTAATAGAGTAACGAAGGTTCTACTTTGATATGCTTGCGGAGCATGTTCATGCCTAGTTTCTTCAGCACTTGCAAGTCATAGAGCAACGCCTCTTCGGAGGGGGGAGTCAGCAAACCATCAGGCCACCAGCCCTGATCTAAAGGTCCGTATTGGAAAAGCGGCTCATGATTCAGAAGCAGTCGCATATGCCCTGCCTCATCCTTACCCGTGCTTATTTCACGCATCGCAAAATAGCTGCTGACTTCGTCCAGGGCTTTCCCGCCGCGCATCAATGTCGCTTTGATGTCGTAAAGAAAAGGCTGGCTGGGCGACCATAACTTCGGTTTGGCTAGCGAAAGCACAATCGGATTTTCGGCAGGAAAATCTTGCTTCAGGATGCTTTTGTTTGCTTCAAATAACTCAATGCGAAGTTGGTCACCCTTTTGCGTTTCGGCGATGGATTGATGCAGTTGCACAGTGCCTGCTTTAATGTCGGCTACAGGTTTCATGCCGATTAGATGAGTAGCAGCGACGGGTTCAAGCCAAACCGACTGCCAAATGCCGGTGACGGAAGTGTACCAGATGCCTTCTGGTTTACGGACTTGTTTGCCTCTAGGCTGGGCCCCCAAATCCGTCGGGTCCCACACGCGAACGATCAATTCGTTGACACGATCTTTTTGTGCATGTTCCGTTATGTCGAACTGAAAAGGCACCGAGCCACCACGATGCCAACCTATGCGTTTACCGTTGATAAACACCTCGGCTTCCCAATCCACGGCATCAAAGTGCAGAATCAATCGACGATCCTGCCATTCATTTAGCCAAGGAAACTCCTTGCGGTACCAAAGCCATTCTTTTGCCGAAACGGGCTTACCGACGCCTGATAGAGACGATTCAATTGCAAATGGTACTAGAATCTTTCCATCCCATTGAGTGGGACGATTGGCATCCTTAGGAGTAACCGCATATTGCCAAAGACCATTCAGACACATCCATTCGGATCGTTTGAGTTGCGGCCTTGGATAGCTTTTCCAAGCATTTTCTGGGGTTACTTGCTTGCCCCAGCGAGTCATGAGTGGTGCATGTGCCGGCTTCCATTCAGACTGATCTGGTAAATAGGTGCAGGCACTTAATACTATGCAAGCGAAAAAAGCGGTCATGAATCCATGCTCCTTAACCATCAATGCGATCAGGCAGATGGACAGAAACGTTGTGTGCTTTATACTCTGGTAAAAATTTTACAGGCTTGGTCAAAGTTTGACCTCAATGGATCGTTTATATTTTTGGGCAAATCGATACACTCCACGTCAGTGTCAAGGAAAAAAAGGAAACGACTGCCAAGGAAAAGAACCCGATTCCGAAAATGACATCGACATTGCGAACCCGGACTGCATATAAAGTGACTTTACCTTTTCCGTAGCCAATGACTCGGCTAAAATGGATTTGTACCAATGTTCAGGGAGGAGTGGGTAGGAGACACACATTGGAGTATGGGTGTCTCGGAAGCAACGGATGTTGAGCAGTCCCCCCCAAGGCGGCTCGAGCACGAAGCTTCTTTACAATCATCAGTTTCACTCTAAGGGAGCAGAGTAACTGATATGCGAATTACACGTCGATTCACGGTTGCTGGTCAGGATCCCTTTGCTGGGATCAAGTTTGTTGCGCGCACAAGCAAAATCACTAATCCCGATGGTTCCACGGTTTTTGAAATGCGGGACATCCAGGTTCCTGAATCCTGGTCCCAGGTGGCCGTCGATATCCTGGCGCAAAAGTACTTCCGCAAAGCAGGCGTGCCAAGTCAAACCGAACGCGTGCCCGAAGTTGGCGTGCCAGCTTGGTTGCAGCGATCTGTCCCGAAAAGCGACACGGGCAGTGGCCTGTTCCCTGGATTAGGACGCCAACCTTCTGAGGCCACAGAGGTAACCACTCAAAAGAATAAGCTTTCTGGACAAGAAATAGATGCCCGCCAGGTCTTTCGTCGCCTGGCTGGATGTTGGACCTATTGGGGTTGGAAAGGCGGCTATTTCAACTCCGAGGAAGACGCCCTCGCCTTCCACGATGAAACCTGCTTTATGCTCGCCAGCCAAATGGCAGCCCCCAATAGTCCGCAATGGTTCAACACCGGCATCCATTGGGCTTATGGCATCGAGGGGCCTGCTCAAGGACATTATTTCGTCGATCCCAAGACCGGTGAAATGACTCGAGCCACTTCCGCTTATGAGCATCCTGCCCCGCACGCTTGCTTCATTCAGAGCATTGCCGATGACCTGGTCAACGATGGCGGCATCATGGATCTATGGACCCGTGAAGCCCGCATTTTCAAATATGGCTCTGGCACCGGCACCAATTTTTCCTCGTTGCGGGGGGCTGGCGAGCCGCTTTCCGGCGGTGGTAAATCGAGCGGGTTGATGAGTTTCCTCCGCATTGGGGATCGAGCGGCTGGTGCCATCAAAAGCGGCGGTACCACGCGCAGAGCTGCCAAGATGGTTGTTCTCGACTTGGACCATCCCGATATCGAAGAGTTCATCAATTGGAAGGTCATCGAAGAGCAGAAAGTTGCTTCACTGGTAACCGGCTCCAAAATCTGTCATCGTCATTTGAACGAAGTGATCAAGGCGTGCAGTGCACCTTTGCCAACTTTGATTGCTCTTTCGGGCACGTCAAAAACCAATACCAAAGCACGTTTCGATCCGGCTTCCAACCCCGATCTGAAAAAAGCCATCGCCGCAGCACGCAAGGCACAAGTCCCTGTCAATTACATCGAACGCGCTATTCAGCTAGCTCGGCAGGGTTTGGACCACATTAGCTTTGTGGAATATGACACGGACTGGAATTCTGAAGCCTATCACACGGTGTCCGGCCAGAACAGCAATAACTCCGTCCGGATTACCAACGACTTCATGAAAGCGGTTTTGGAAGACCGAGCCTGGCAGCTTTATTGGCGAACTGAAAACGAAAAGGCACGCCGTGAAGGCCGGGCACCCAAGCCGTGCAAAACTCTAAAAGCCCGTGATTTGTGGGACCAGATTGCTTATGCCGCCTGGGGTTGTGCCGATCCGGGTGTGCAATTCGACAGCACCATCAATGAATGGCATACCTGCCCTGCCGATGGCCGCATCAACGCGAGCAATCCGTGCAGCGAATACATGTTTCTGGACGACACGGCCTGCAATTTGGCTTCGTTGAATTTGATGCGTTTCTTCCAAGACGGCAAATTCAACATCGAAGCGTTCCAGCATGCCGTTCGGCTATGGACGTTGGTTTTGGAAATCTCCGTTTACATGGCTCAATTCCCAAGCAAATCCGTTGCTCGTAAATCGTTTGATTACCGCACCTTGGGCTTGGGTTATGCCAACTTGGGCACCCTGCTCATGGTGCAAGGCATTCCCTATGACTCCCCTGTCGCTCGGGCGATGGCCGGCGCCATTACCGCCATCATGCATTGTGGTTCTTATGCCGCTTCGGCAGAAATGGCGAGCGAGCTAGGACCATTCCCGCGCTATCATGCCAACCGCGAAGCCATGCTGCGCGTGATTCGCAACCATCGCCGTGCCGCATATGCAGGCGACCCGAATGCCCCCGCAGGCTTGCGTGCGTCGGACTACGAACAGCTTAACATCTTGCCCGTGGCCATCGATGCTGCTCATTGTCCTTTGGAACTGCTCACGGTAGCCCGCACCGAAGCGGATCGTATGGCCGAGTTGGGCGAACGCCATGGCTTCCGCAACGCCCAGGTCACCGTTATTGCTCCCACAGGGACGATCGGCCTGGTTATGGACTGCGACACAACGGGCGTCGAACCCGACTTCGCCTTGGTCAAGTTCAAGAAGTTGGCTGGTGGCGGCTATTTCAAGATCATCAACGCTTCCATTCCGCCTGCATTACGCAAGTTAAAATATACGGACGCGCAAATCGCCGACATCATTCGCTACTGTCGTGGAACCGGCTCACTGGAAGGTTGTCCGCATATCAACCGAACGAGCCTCAAAGCCAAGGGCTTTGGCGATGAATTGATCACGCGCATCGAGGCAATGTTGCCCACTGTTTTTGAACTGCGTTTCGCTTTCACCCGTTGGACCCTGGGCGAGGATTTCCTCACAGCCAAACTTGGTTTGACGGATGAGCAATTGAATCAACCCACGTTTGATGTGCTCGCTGCTTTGGGCTTCACACGCGAGCAGATCGACCAAGCCAATGATTACGTTTGCGGCACCATGACGTTGGAGGGAGCTCCGCATCTGAAAGTGGAGCATTACCCGATCTTTGATTGCGCCAACCGCTGCGGCAAAATCGGCAAACGCTACATCGCCCCGGAAGCGCACATTCGCATGATGGCCGCAGTGCAACCGTTTACCAGCGGTGCCATCTCCAAGACCATTAACATGCCTCACGATGCTGTCATTGACGACGTGAAGCGTTGCTACCTGTTAAGCTGGCAATTGGGCCTTAAAGCCAATGCTCTTTATCGTGATGGCTCCAAGCTCAGCCAACCCTTGAATAGCTTGGCCGATGTCCCCGACCTCGAAGTTGAGGCCGATGAATTGACCGAAAGCACCAGCCACCCGCAAACGCAGCTCAAAGTGATCGAGCGCATCGTTCACCGATACATCGCCCGGCGCCGACGGTTGCCTCATCGCCGTGCTGGCTACATCCAAAAAGCCCGCATTGGCAACCACAAACTCTACATTCACACCGGCGAATACGAGGACGGCTCACTGGGCGAAATCTTTATCGACATGCATAAAGAAGGTGCTGCCTTCCAAGCGTTGATGCACAGCTTCGCCATTGCCGTCAGTATTGGCTTGCAGCATGGCGTTCCCCTGGAAGAATTTTGCGATGCGTTCCTGTTCACACGCTTTGAGCCGAATGGCATGGTCCTGGGGAACAACCATATCAAGATGACCACCTCGATTATCGATTACATTTTCCGCGAATTGGCGATCACCTATCTAGGGCGCTATGACCTGGCCCAGGTGGACGAAGAAGACCTGCGCCCCGACACGCTCGGCGAAGGGTTTACGGAAGGACAGCGGGAAGGCGAAAGCGGCAACGAATTGACCGAGACCAAGCCACGCAAGGCCATCGCCAAGCCCACCAAGCCGGTCGTCGAACCCGAATATCAAGGTGAAGAGGTGGTATCCGAGCGTGTGGTGGACTTGGATGAGGAAGCGCGCAATCAAACCAAATTCAAATCGACGCTGCGCCCGCGCACCGAGCATCTTGATTCCGTGACCGATGCGTTGAGAGCAGCGGCCAAGGCTGAGAAGTCGCCATCAACTGCACCTGCAAAGCCCGCAGCTTTGCCAAACTCGGCCAGCACTACGACACCATCAAAACCGACCCATGGCAACGGTAATGGCGGCCATGCCAAGAACCGAAGGCCGCTTGCAAGTGCTCGATCAGACCAAGTTCGCATGGCACGACTGAAAGGTTATGAAGGCGATCCTTGCAGCGAGTGTGGCCAGCTCACCATGGTTCGCAACGGTGCTTGCCTCAAATGCGATACCTGCGGTTCTACCAGCGGTTGTAGCTAAATCACCGACTTTTACCTGATCAATAAATCAATGATGCAACCGATGGCATTTCCCTTGGTTGCATCATTGTGCTTGTGCTTAATCAAGATTATGCTAAATACGCTGTCGCGTTTGGACGAATGGTATAAATAGACTAGGCAATTTCGAGTCGCTGATGCCGTGAGGAATCGATGATGAACCGCACAATAATGACAGGTTTCGCAGGGCTAATCGGCCTGGTTAGCCCCATGGCCTCCTATGCAGCTTGAGGACCGAATGGTTGCGGACCAGTTGGTTCGCTAGGCCAAACGCTCAGCATGGTCGCAATCGCTGGAGCCGTTGGTTTCTTTATCTATCAGATCGTGCAGTTAGTCAGTGATTGGTCGCAAAAACACGCAACGGACAAACCAAAGCAGCCCTGGGAAACCGAATAGTTGCAAGGCATGCGATAAACACTCAGCCAATACTCGTCAACGCACCCTTGGCAACTCTTCAATGGCTTGCCGCGTGGCTTTTTCGACCTGTCCTTCCCACTGCTTCTCATCCGGTGCGTATGGGAACAGAATAGCCCGTGAGCTATTGACTATTGCACCGCGACCTTGATCGTCAAAAGCAGCCATTAAGTCTTGAGCAACGCCACCCTGAGCACCATACCCCGGCACGAGCAGTGGCACATTGGGCATCAAGGTGCGTAAATGAGCCAGCTCTTTGGGAGAAGTTGCACCGACTACAGCGCCAACGTCCGTGTAACCACATGCACCCATGTGTGTTTGCCCCCAAATGCATAAAGAGCGGGCGACGTGTTCATGCAAAATATGTTCACCACCGGGCCAATCTTGAAACTGCCCCGCACCTGGGTTGCTGGTGCGGACCAAGACATACAACCCGGCATTGCACTTGCGGCTTACCTGCAGAAATGGTTCGATGCTATCTGTGCCCAGATAGGGATTAACCGTCAATGCATCCGCTTGATAATAGGTGAAAGCCATTTCTGCATAAGCCGTGGCGGTGCTGGCGATATCATTGCGTTTGGCATCCAGAACGACCATTAAGCCTTTGGTTTTGGCGTACCGAATCGTTTGCTTCATCGCCTCTAATCCCATTGGCCCCAAAGCTTCAAAAAAAGCACTTTGCGGTTTGACAACCGCCACCAACGGCGAGACCAGGTCGATAACGCGAAGACAAAATTCTTCATAGGCTTTCGCCTGACCCGATTGCGTATTCGAATGCCGTTGTCGTAGAGTTAAGGGGAGTGATGCATAGCGAGGATCCAGTCCAACACACAAGGGCGTCCCACGGGCTTGCAGGCAGTTCAGCAAGCGATCAGCGAAGTGCGGCATGAATGGATTATTTACCTTCGATGGTCACCGGGATAGCCGGGCTAGCGTACGCCACTTTAACAACAAAATTGACCGATACGCTGGCCACGACGCATATGGAAACATCTTTGATCGGAGCCGCATTGGGAGCAGCCCGCAGAATAATATAGCCATCATTGCCCTTGCCGAGCAGGGTCTTACTTTGGCCATCCACCATGATCAAGCCTGGTGGCAAAGGATCGGCATAAATGCGACCGAGATGTCGGAGTTTAACATCGAGTGTCACATTGGCATCTTTGGCTCGTGGATGGCGATCAAGTTTAATCAGAATTTTGACTTCCTGCCCAGGCTTGAGGGTAATGGTCTGCGGAGTGACCTGGACATTTTGTATGTCCGAAGCTTCGGTCACAGCCAATGCATGCAGTGATACATCCATCAAACCGCGCCCGCCACCCGGGAGATAAATTTCTGCCATTGGAATGGCCTTACGGCTCAATAGCGACTCGTTTGTGCTTCGCTTGGTTAACGCAGTGCCGATCACGTTTACCGGCGCCGCACCCATTTTCGCGTTGGCACTTGCCGTTAGAATAATCACCCCTTGGGTCATGGACGCTGGAATCACGCAAGGGCTGGCGGAAACACCTGCTGGCAACCCTTCGACTTTAACATCAATAGCATCAGCAAAGCCGTTGAGTCTTTCGACCTGCACGTACCATGGAATGCGGGTTCCCGGCCCGATCATGGCTAAATCACCATCGCAGCGAAGGACGAAATCCGGCTGCGGGTAGGTGACCTCTAAACTATAAACGTAATGAGGACCTCCCTTACCATGCAAATCACGTAACCGCAACACGTATGATCCATTGCGCGGAGGATTAAAAATGAGCATGGGATCCTTGACGGCAGGGGTTAAATCATCACCGCGCACCAAAACACGTCCCTGCTCATCGAGTATTTCGATTAAACCGTCCAAACCGGAATAAAGAGCCGTTGGAAATCGCCTTGCGATCAATTCAAACCGGATGGCCTGGCCAGCCTTGGCTTGAAAGCGCATCTCATGCTGTTGACGGGGCTGAGCAATACGCCCATTGATGCAACAAGGAATTTCCAAGTGGATGCCCTTGGCCCATTCGGTCTCCATGGGCGTGCGGATGGGAAGTTCCGAGACCCACACCGGTGCAGGCCAAATGGGTTGTTGATTGACTTGTGTGGGTGCTAAAAGCTCACCACGGGACGCCGAACCGGGTATTTTTATTCGACCACGCTGTTTGAGCGTTGTTCCAGGACCAATGAGTTCAACCTGCGTTTCGCTCCCTGGTGCATGCGCCATTGGAAACACATGACTGGCATCGGGCAATTGCGTGATGCGGATAGCATAGACCCACCGCGGATCGCCTTCAAATTTCGAATCGCGAATTTGCAAGCGGTACTTGCCTGAAACTTTAATCTCATAACTCAGTTTGGGATCGGCAAAGCAATAATCATCATTACCTGTTAATTCTTTGCCTTGGCCATCAAACAAGGTTATGGCCGGATCAGCATGATTCTGCAAATCATGAATCTTGTCCTCGAGACGTGCACAATAGACCTCACACGTCAGACGTTGGCCCGCAACCGCATCGAACTCATAGGTTGTCACTTGCTCGGGCACTGCAAGACGACCACAGACCACGGTGGGAATTGTAATGCCAATGGGTTTGATCTCGCGTGGATTAGATGTATCCCGAAACACTGGGTCATCAGTGATCAGCAGCAAACCCACGCTGGAAAGTCCAGCATCGGTCGCGATGCGAAATTCACGGACTCCAGGTTCCGCATCTTTATCAACGTTAAACTTCACCGTGACGGTAGTCATACGTTGCGCAGGAGTTGAACGGGGTTGGTTTGCAGGTACGACGATCTCACCACGGACCAAGTCGTTGCCTGAAACCAGCACTTTATAAGCGCCTGCAAAATTCTGCTGGCCAGCTACGATCAATTCCGCCGTGGTTCCCCGCTGCACAGCAACGGGAAAGGCATGCGTGACCATGGGAAATGACGTTTGTCCCCAAATGAGGCAAGCATTGCAACTCATGGACAACAGCGCTAATAACCATCCCAAATGCCGGCTCATTTGTTGCTACCTGTTGGTCGAGAGGGAACGGGAGTTGAGGGCAGCGACACTCTAGGCAGCGCTTCGCCTCGCATGGCCTTTTGTACATTGGCCGCGCCAAACAATACGCTATCCATTAGTAATTTGTCGATGGTTACGTCGGCAACGGTATAACGAACGACATCCGCCCGACAACCAAACCAGTAACCTTCTGGCGTGTATGCAAGCCATTCATTGCTAAGCTCTTGTTGCCAAGTTAAGAGATTGAGTAACTGACGCCCTGAATTGCGGTCCCAAACTCTCACAAGACCATCAAAACTGCCCGACACAACGCGCTTGCTGTCGGGATGAAAAGCAACAGCATACACCAGGTTGCCGACGTTCATCGTGCGCGATAATGCACCAGACGATGCATTCCAGATGCGGAGTTGGCCGTCAATGCCTGCAGTGCCAACCCATTCGCCTGTAGCCGAGTAAGCTACTTCTTGCAACATCCCTGCCGCACCTAAGAGCCTTGTTCGTTCGCCTGTTTCGCTATTCCAAAAACACAACCCCCGATCCAACCCACCAGAGATCACTTGCTTGCCATCGGGACTGACGGCAACGCTCAAAACATCTTCGTTCATGCCACTTAGCGTCAGAACCGTCCTACCCGTGCTCAGGTCGATTTTGCGCAGGGTTCGATCCTTGCTGGCCGAGAACAGCGAGCGCCCATCCGGTGCAAAAACCACTCCATACACAAAGTCGCTGTGGCCAGTGAATTGCATGAGGCATTGGTGCTTGTCAATGTCCCAAACTCTCACTGTTCGATCGAAACTCGCTGACGCCAATTGCTTGCCATCTCTACTAAAGGAAACGGAATAGACCACGTCATGATGTCCACCCAAATGGGCAACCATCTGTCCCGTTTCAGGGTTAAATAATCGAATTTCCCCGCGCGCCGAGGGTTGCCCCCCAGCCACTGCAAGCAACGCACCATCAGGACTAAATTTCAGATCGTTAACGGCCCCCAACACGTTGGTTAAGATATGCTTAGGTACGAGTTTGTCGAAATCCCACAAGACAACTTTGCCATAACTACCAACGGCTAAAATTCTGCCATCCGGACGAAAAGCCAAAGCCGTGATCGGATCGACCGGACTGGCTTTCACGACCAACTGTAGCTGGCTTCTTGACGTTTGTCCTTTAGTCAGCGCTGGAGGGAGAGTCAGTTGCGTTGCAAGGCCAACTTCTTTACGTACCGCCTTACTTCTCGTTACTATCGTATGCGGAGACTGGGCCAGTTCAGCAGGTGCCTTCCCCTCCACGGCCCCCAAATCGATCCAGCGTTTAATCAGCTCAATTTCTTGCTTTGACAGAGCGTCGGCATCCCTGGGCATTCGCTGTTCAGGATCAGTCTCGAGCAGGACTTCGATTAATCGGCTCTTGTCGCTTTGGCCTGTTTGCCATGTCTTTTTGGTTTTGCCACGCTGCAGCAGTTCATAGCGGTCGAACGCGATGCCCGCAGAGACCTCCGGTTTGTCCAATTGTTTTTCGCTATGACATACGGTGCAATGTTTGCGGAAGATGGGGCGAATGTCGGACCAATACGTGGGTTGCTGAGGATCCGTTGCACTTTCGGGCATCGGCGAATCTTGCAGCCAAAGGAGCAAGCATAACAACAGTTGGTTCATAATGGCGCTATCTCTGAGCTAAAAGACTCGTTCAAAAACGGCTTGGTTGTTCATAAACAAAGCGATCCGTTATCCGTTAATGGTTGAATAAAAACTCCCGCGAGTTCAACAAGGCCCAGATCAAGTCTTCAGCACCCAAACGAGGTGACGGGGCAGCCTTAATTAAGGCCATGGCTTTCTCCAATTCAGCAGGCTTGGGAGGCCGCCCCAAGCTGACCAGATAAAGCTCTTCTACGATGCCATGCAATTCCCGCTTATTCTTGAACAACCGATCGATGCGGCTATCAGCTCGGCTGATTTTGCTATTGATCAGATCGCCATTCATCAGTTGCAGCGCTTGCGCTATGTTGGGGGTCATGGTTCGTTCGCATTCGCAAACCAATTGCCTGGCTGGTCGGCCGAACACATCCAGCAAATACGACCGCACACCCGAATCGGGCAATTGAATCGCCCGGGTTCCTAAGGGAAGACCTGGATATTTCTCGATCGTGCCCGTCACGTAATCGATGGCATCAGCTAACTGTTCTGCGGTTAAACGCTTGATTTGATAACGTGTGTAGTATTTGTTCTCCACATCACTTGCATTTCCCGAAATGACATCGCTCTTACGCTGGTAAGCCTTTGAGAGCACGATAGTCTTCAGCAAATGCTTCAATGAGTACTGATGCGCGACCAAATCTTGTGCCAACGCGTCGAGCAATTCAGGGATGCTCGCGGGATTGGTGGCACGCAAATCATCCACAGGGTCAATTATTCCGCGTCCCATCAAATAGGCCCAAAAACGATTGGCCAGGTTGCGGGCGAAATAGGGATTATGCTTCTCGACGATCCAGTCCGCGAGTTTGGCTCTTCGATCCAATTCGTCGTTCATGACAGGGCCGTCCAGCGGATGCGGCTTGACAATGCCACCGCCTCGTGGGTGGCTCATTTCACCATTCGGGCGAACAAAAATGATCGTCTCACGCCCAAAGATACCGTATTCCAAACTGTTCTTCGTGCCGATGCGGGTAAAAAAGGCGGACATGCCGTAATAGTCGTCTTGGCTCCATTTTTCGAATGGATGGTGATGACATTTGGCACATTGAATACGAACACCTAGAAACACTTGGCTGGTCGTCTCTGCCCAATCCGCAGCAGTGTTGCCAATACGAAAGAAATTGGCAGGGCCTTCGCGAAAGGTGCTTCCCTCGGCCGTGATGATTGACCGAACAAATTGATCCATGGGCATCTCATCACGAATAGCGCCACGAATCCAATGATGCATGCTCCACATCCCTTTGGGTTCGAGATAGATGCGATTGTTCCGCAACAAATCGCCCCATTTTAAAGCCCAAAAGTCAATGAATTCGGCTCGGTTCAGCAAGTGATCGACCACTTTGGCTCTTTTATGGAGATCTTTGTCCGCTAGGAATGAAAGGATTTCATCGGGAGTCGGTAATGTACCGATCAGGTCGAGATACACTCGACGCAGATAAACCTCATCGGAGCAAATCGGCGATGGCACCAGACCAAGTTGCTGCCATTTGATTTGCAGTGCCTGGTCAACGAAATGCTCGGCGGGAGGCAGTTGAACAGAATTCGCAATGCTGTAGGGTGAAGTGACCGTGAAAACCGTCGCTTGGCCCATATAGCGTATCATGATGTGCGATTCGCCGCGATCTTTGCACAGCACAATCCCCGAGGAATTGACCGTGCTTTGAGCTTCGCTCATGGCATCATACTGCACCCAGGATGTTACATCTTCGCGTCGTCCATCGGACCACAGGGCTTGGATAACGATTTGCTGTTGATCGCCTGGATGCATAACACGCTGATGAGGAAACACATCCAACCCAGTCAGACTGGGGACATCGGACCTCGGACCTGGAGCACCTTCAGCCAACCATCGTTGAAGGCGGTCATAGCCAGCGGAATGGACTTTCAATCGTTCACCGCCACCATGCTCCATTTGCAAGGTTGGTTTTTGCAGCAGAATGCTGCGTTCCGGGTCAGCCACCACCACGCGCCTGCCTTCAGCACTTTTGACAATTTGTTCATGATCGAAAACAGGATCAAAACCAAACAAACTTAAGCGAAAGCCCCCTTTACCATGCTGTGCTCCATGACAAGCACCCTGGTTGCAACCGAGCTTGTTCAACGTCGGAATGATCTCAGTAACAAAATTGACTGGCTGAGGCTGACGGCATTGGACTACTTTGATCTCAGAGCACGATTGTAAGGAACCAATGCGTGCCGTCACTTTTCCTTGGCCATCCTTTTGCGGTCTAGCAACGCTGCCCTGCAACTGTACTAAATCATCATTAACGGTATCCCATTGGACCAAAGATGTGACATCCTGTTCACGGCCATTTTTCATTCGGGCCAACACAATAAATCGCTGCTCAGACATCGGACCGGTAAGCTGCGCCTTTGGCGGCATTAGTTGGATGCTTTGGATTTGGCTAACATCGATTAGAGGTGTTTGGTGTTCGACCGGTTTGGAAAGCTCTGACTGCTTGTCTACGAATGCCTCGCTTCCCTGTGCACAAAATTGAACCCATGTACAGGCAAGCAAGATGCCAAAACACATCAGTTTTTTATTCATTGCTATAGCCTCTAACTGGCAGGTGTCCGATCCAGGCAGGACAAGCAGGCAGGTGTGGTTCATGATGCACTTTCCATTATTTTCGCGAGTTAATCCGTGTGTGTCAATACAAGGCCTAGAGTGATGTTGATGCACTGACCGCTTGCATGTCGCAACCAGCATCATTCAGGTGGAAGCGAGCTATTCTCATAATTGCTCCCTAAAGCAATGACTGCCTTGTCTGACAAGCTGACGTTTTCTTATGATAAAAACAGCGTACACTGTCCAAGAAAGATGTGACCTGCATTTTTAGGCTCATTTCGCTGCTCCATTGCCATGAGGTCAATCATGCTGCGGTACAACCGTGTGTGGCTGGTTTCGGGGTTGCTTTTCTTCATGTCTGGCTATGCCTGCGGTTGGCGGCATGAGGATGCGCCGATCCCATCCCCACGGGCCGCACGCGTTGAAACAGCCGTGTCCATTCATGGCGAACAGCTAAGCGACCCTTATGCTTGGCTCAGACAACGTGACAACCCCAAAGTAATGGAATACTTGAAAGCAGAAAACGCTTATACCGAAGCAATGATGAAACCGACTTCGGGCTTACAAGAGAAGTTATTCAGCGAATTCAAAAGCAGGCTCAAGGAAGACGACCTTTCGGTACCGACCCAAGTGGATGATTATTACTATTACACACGCACCTTGCCCGAGAAACAATACCCGTTGTATTACCGTAAAAAAGGCAGTCTCGATGCACCTGAGGAATTGCTGCTCGATGGCAACCAGCTAGCCCAAGGCAAACCCTTTTTCCAAATCGGTACCTTTGCCGTCAGCCCTAATCACCAACTGCTTGCTTATGCCATCGATGTCTCGGGTAACGAGTTGTACACGATTTACATTAAGAATTTAGCCAATGGCCAATTGCTCAGAGACCAAATGGTCAACACCGCTGGAGATGTGGAATGGGCCAACGATAGCAAAACCCTATTTTATACCACTTTGGATGATGCCCACCGAGCGCATAAGCTGTTCCGCCACGTTCTTGGTCAGCCTGCCATGATGGATGCCCAAATCTATCATGAACCCGACGAAATGTTCAGCGTAACTATCAGCCGCTCGAAAGATCGTCGTTACTTATTTCTGCACGTTGGCAGCATGACGTCATCAGAAGTCCATTATTTGTTAGCCGAGCAGCCAACCCAACCTTTCCAATTGTTGTTTCCTCGCACGAAGGATGTCGAATACACCCTCGAACATGCCCACAACCAGTTCTACATCCTTACCAATGAAGGTGACGCAAAGAACTTCAAACTGCTTGCCGTTGACGATCAAAAGCCCAGCCGTCAAGCGTGCCGAGAATTGATCCCCCATCGCAAGCAAGTGCATTTGGAATCGATTGACCTGTTTGATCATCACTTGGTTGTTCTTGAACGAACCGAAGGAACGCGCGGAATTCGAGTTATCGATCCCAAGACCATGCAAGATAAAACCATCACCTTCCAAGAACAAGTACACACCATAAGCCTGGGCTCTATGCCCAATTTGAATAGCCCGGCCTTAAGGCTCGTATACACATCTCCCACCACACCTTACAAAGTCATCGATGTTAACCTCAACACCTTGGAACAAACGGTTCGCAAACAGCGTGAAGTGCTAGGCGGATATAACCCCAAGCGTTATCAAACCGAACGCATTTGGGCCACAGCCACTGACGGTGTAAAAATTCCGATCTCCTTGGTTTATCGAACAGATGTCAAAAAGGATGGATCAAACCCCACTTTGCTACTCGGCTATGGAGCCTATGGTATCAGCAGCGATCCAGGATTTGACTCAGAAGCCGTGAGTTTGCTCGATCGTGGCTTCATCGTTGCCACGGCCCACATCCGCGGTGGCGGCGACATGGGCCGTTATTGGCATGAAGACGGCAAACTGCAAAAGAAGATGAACACTTTCACCGACTTCATTGCGTGTGCCAAACATTTGATCCAAGAAAAGTACACCTGTTCCGAAAAGCTTGCTTGCATGGGTGGTAGTGCGGGCGGATTGCTCATCGGCGCAGTCATCAATATGGAGCCCAAGCTGTTTCACATAGCTGTTGCGGAGGTCCCATTCGTTGACGTCATCAATACCATGCTCGACGCCAGTTTGCCCTTGACCGCAGGCGAATGGGATGAATGGGGAGATCCGCGCAAAAAAGCTGATTTCGATTACATCCGCACCTATTCACCTTACGACAACGTGAAAAAACAGCCCTATCCAAACCTCTTGGTAACGGCTGGGCTTAATGACCCGCGCGTGTCCTATTGGGAACCTGCCAAATGGACGGCCCGATTGCGTGAAATGAAAACCAACGCTAATTGGTTGTTGCTTAAGACCAATCTAAGTGCAGGTCATGGTGGGGCATCGGGTCGTTATGAAGCAATGCACGAACAAGCCTTTATCTACGCCTTCCTGCTTCATCGTTTGGGGATACATGAATAATTGTTTTAAGTCCCACGCTGATGCCCATACAGTTCAATATGCATCCGACTGCCTAAGCGCAGCTGGGTGCGTTTGCAGTGTTCTGCCAGCCACATGGATTTAGCCAATAGTTCTTCGCGCTCTACAGCCTGGGGCATGAGAAATACTCGGCGACGGTCGATTTCGGGAAATGATTGGAGCCACAGTTCCACTTCGCCCACATCGGCTGGCTGATCAATCACAAACTTGCATTGGTAGTCAAATAGCTCTACCAGACGGCGTATGACCGATGGATTGTGGCGGCGTTGTTCGTGCACCATCGCCTGCTTGGCGTCGCGTTGCCAGGGTGTGGAATTGCTTAATTTCGGACTTATGCTCATCAAATCGGCTTGCACTGGTTGCAAGACAGTGCCTGCCGTTTCGATCGTGATGTGTTTCCCAGCACGCTTGAGTCGCTGCGTGAGTTCAGGCAACTCCGGCATGAGCATCGGCTCACCCCCCGTGATGACGATATGGTTTGTAGGCCATGCCTGGAGTTGCGTCAAAATGTCCTCGACGGACAGTTCTTGCCCTTCGGGATCCCAAGAACTGTACGGAGTATCGCAAAACCAGCAGCGGAGGTTACAGCCACTGGTGCGAACAAAGGCGGAAGGAACACCCACAAGCTGCCCTTCCCCTTGGATGGAAAAGAAAAGCTCAGCAATGTGCATTGACTTGGCTTCATCCTCACATGCATTGATACGCCCTAAGGAATTACTGTATCAATCATTGAGGGCAGCAACAGGGAGGAATCAGGTTGAATTTTTGCCCTTAGGGTCTGCAAGCCGCATGTTTGAGAGATAGCCAAGCTTGATTTTGTTTGGAACTGTTGACACATTGCGTAATGAAGTTCATCCCGTCCACGCCATCATCCACGTTCGGATACAGACTCTGAGTGGGTTCAATCTTCTGGCCAGTTATAACTTTGGCCATGTCGTCATAAGCGGCCGCGTAAATGTTGGCAAAAGCTTCCAAATACCCTTCTGGGTGGCCTGATGGTGTTCGGCAAGATGCTTTGGCCACAGGAAGTGTATAGCTCGCGTTAGGATCACGTGTGTACATTTGATGGGCTTGGCCATTGCGTCGAACCCACATTTGATTAGGGTTCTCTTGATGCCATTCTAGTGATGCCTTCGTGCCATCCACCTCGATCCAAAGATCGTTTTCTCGACCATGACTGATCTGTGAAGCTGTCACGGTTGCTAAAGCTCCATTCTGAAACCGTATCACGGCAATTCCATAATCATCCAATTCGCGCCCTTGCTCGAAGGTGCGGAGCTGACAACTCACGGAATCGGGCATTAGCCCGGTGATAAACCGAATCAAATTGTAAGCATGCGAGCCGATATCGCCAAAGCAGCCTGCAGCTCCCGATTGCTTTGGATCAGTGCGCCAGGCCGCTTGCTTTTGTCCTGATGCTTCGAGCCGCGTACGCAGCCAGCCTTGAATGTAAAATGCACGAATCGCCTGGATTTCTCCCAATTCGCCATTTTGCACCATCAGGCGTGCCTGTCGCACCAGCGGGTGACCTGTGTAGTTATGTGTCAAAGCAAATACTAGCGACTTGGAGGAGGCGATCTTGCGCAACTGCTCAGCTTCCTCAAGCGTCAATGTCATGGGTTTATCACATACGACATGAAAGCCAGCTTCCAATGCCGCCTTCGCCATGGGGAAATGCATGTGGTTTGGTGTGGTAATGCTGACGAAATCGATTCGCTTCTCTGCAGGTAGTTGGCTCTCTTTGGCAATCATTTCCTGATATGAGCCATAAGACCGTTCTGGGCTGATATCGTAATCAGGTGCTGATGCTTTGGCTTTGACGGGATCTGCAGAGAGAGCGCCCGCCACCAGGGCGGCCCGATTATCGAGGACCGCGGCAATAGAATGGACCTTGCCAATAAAAGCTCCTTGGCCCCCTCCGATCAACCCCATGCGCAATTTACGATTCAAAGGAGCATTGATACCCATTCCGTTAACCTTTCCAGAGCTGTGAAATAGTGATTTTGGTGGAACCGTGTCAACGGAAGTTCTAACACTCTGTCTCTGATCATGCCAGTGAAAATACCTCCTCCATGAAGTATCCATCGCTAAACGATCAACATCTGTACAATCAAGATGACGTTGGCTTGACACCAGCCGTGCAATCAGCCATTACCACAGAAGTTAAACGCTTTAGCATCTTTGTTGCTTCTAAGCCTGCACTCTATCGTCCATTCTTCAGCCATTCCTCCAAAGAGACAGGGACAAGCAGATTGTGATGACTAATATGGTCATCTTTACATGGAGTTCAGTCCATTGGTCGCAAAACTTGGTAAGTGCAGCTTGTATTGACTCTCGAGGTAATGCAAGTATCTCTACAGTTGATCCAACATTTGGATGTGACTGCCTTCCGAACGTGCTTTCGCTTATTCACCAGGCATCAAAATGCAGATCGTCGAATTGACTGCCCATGCCATTCAGCTTCCGCTCAAGCGGACGATTAAGCATGCTTCTCACACACGCACTGCGACGGAAAATGTGGTCGTAGTTTGCAAGCTTGACGATGGAACGATTGGCCTTGGCGAAGGAGTGCCTCGCGACTACGTCACCGGCGAAACGATCGATTCCGTTATGGCTGTACTAAAGCGGGCCGATTGGCAGGTCTGCTTTCGCGATCAGCCCAAAGCATTTGTTGATGCGGTTACATGGATTCGCAATATTAAGCTGCCAAGTGCTGTTGATGATGCAAGGCAATGCAAAACCAACGCAGCCCGTTGTGCGATAGAGTTGGCTTTACTGGATGCAGCAGGCCAGCACTTTGGCTTGCCGTTGAGCGAAGTGGCCAAGATCGTCACTCCTGAACTATTCAGCCCGCGTGACAAGGTGCAATACAGCGGTGCTATCACCTCCTCTCAAGGTACCAAGGCCAAATTGGCTGGGCTTGCCATGCGCCTATATGGCTTTAGGCAGATCAAAATCAAAGTTGGCATCGAAGGCCAGAATGATGCTCTGCGCGTGAAAAACATTCGCAAAGTTGTCGGTTCGAAAATGGATTTACGAGTGGATGCCAATGAAGCTTGGCCGGCTGCGGAAGTTCTTGAGCGGGTGCAGGCTCTTGCCCCATTCCAGATTTCTTCCGTCGAGCAGCCGGTACGCCACGAGCATGTTCACATGCTGGTTGACGTTTGTAAGCAAACAGCAATTCCTATCATGCTCGATGAGTCGCTCTGCAGCATGTTTGACGCCGAGCAAGCCCTTGCAGGCCGCTATTGTTCACTGTTCAACATCCGTCTTTCCAAGTGTGGAGGATTGATTCGCTCCCTGGAATTAGCCGACTTTGCCCGCCGTCATGGCTTGGGTTATCAGTTAGGTTGCCAGGTCGGGGAATCTGCCATATTGTCAGCGGCAGGGCGACATTTTGCTACCAGTGCACGCGACATTCGTTATCTTGAAGGTTCGTATGACCGACGCCTACTGAAGGAAAACCTGGCTCGTCCCGACCTTACCTTTGGCTGGGGTGGCTGGGCGCCAGCACTGACCCAGCCCGGTTTGGGGATTCGACTCATGCCAGATGCATTGGAACGCATGACCCTATCAAAAGAGGTCCTCTATGTCCGCCGCTGAGATGAAACTTCTCACCTGGGAAGCCAGCGATGGATATCCACTATTGATCCGCCGATTTGAACTTTCGGAAAACGCCCGTGCCCACGTCATAGCCCTGCATGGCATCCAAAGCCATTCGGGTTGGTATGAGGCATCGAGCCTGCGTCTGGCCGAGCATGGCTTCCATGTGCATTACATGGATCGGCGAGGCTCAGGGCTAAATATGCAGCAGCGAGGCGACACGCCCTCGGGTCAACGTTTGATCCAAGATGTCGTGGAGTATATTCGCGAGTGGCAAACATACAATGCAGAGCCTATATTCCTGTCGGCCTGTTCATGGGGTGGAAAAGTGGCCACGCTGGCGGCGACGGAGTTGCCTCACTTGGCAGGTTTGATTTTGGTCGCACCGGGTTTCTTTCCAAAAGTCTCTGTGAGTCTTGGACAAAAAATGGCCATTGCCCGATCAAGACTGTTTCGCCCCACGCGCATGTTCCCTATTCCACTCAACGATCCAAAGCTGTTTACAAATCAAATGGACAAACAAAACTTCATTGCACAAGACCCCTTAACCTTGCATTTCGCAACGGCACGCTTTTTTATCGAAAGCGTTCGGCTCGATCGTCAAGTTCGCAAAAAGGGCTTCCAGATAACAATGCCTGTGCTATTGCAGCTTGCTGGACACGATGACATCATCGATTCCGAGAGGACGCAGCATTTCTTGGACTCGTGGATAACTACCGACCGTACAATCAAGACCTACCCCAAAGGTTATCATACCTTGGAATTCGATGCTGACCCTAGCCGATTCATCAATGACCAACTGGACTGGTTGCAATCCAGATGCGTGGCTCATACCACTGCCTAATCCGAAGCAGGTAAGCTATTTCAGTGTTTTTAAATACTGCAACAAATCAACGACATCCTTCTCAGGCAACCCTTCTAGCAGTCCATCGGGCATGACCGAGCGTTGGGTGTAACCTGACCATTGCACTTCGCTTTGTGGAATCGTCTCATCGGCAACGTCTTGCCGTCGCAAAACAATAACTGAAGCATCCTGACGAACGAGATAACCCTCCTTCAGCGTTCCGTTCTTGAACATTAAGCGAAATAAGCGATAACCAGGCTCCATCGCGGCACTGGGTGTTATCACATTGCGCAACAAGGTTTCTTCCCCCAAGGCGCCCGCACCATTTAGATTCGGGCCAATTTGACCTCCCTTGCCCTGCACGCTATGGCAGGTCATGCAGTTTTTTTCAAACACAAGTCTCCCTTTCTCCACTGAGCCAGGTTGCTTCATCAAGTCGCGGTAGCGGGCAAACTTTTGCTGCAGGTTTTGCAACTCTTGACCACTAATCAATGGTGGAAAATCGGTCGTACGCGTTACCCGGGCGGAGCCATGTAATGGTCCCCACGAGCTGCCTTCAAAGTAATGTATCAAACCCGGTGGCTTGGGTGATCCTTCCATGCGATGATCAAAATGGTCGCGAATTTGGTCAGCTGTCCGGCAATAATTCCAGATCCGGTATTCGCAAAAAGCTGCCCTGGTACCTTGGGACGGATTGCTCCAGCCGATTTTGACGCCGTGAATCGCTTGTTTAAATGGCTTGCCTTGTTGAGTATCCAGTTCGCCCTGCAGATAAATTGCAAATTGTCCCTGCTCATTACGTGTGATGGCAACATGCATCCAGGTATTCGCAAAAACGGGCTTCTTGGCAATAATCACATCGCCCAGTCCTGGTCCCGCCCAAACACGGAGATGGGCATCATGAAAGTTGCAATCGAATCGCCCTTTGGCTCCAAGCATGCTATCGGCATTAGTGATGCCTTCATCCAAGCGAATCCAGGTTTCAACAGTAAACGCTCCGTCCAAATCGATAGAAGTGTCCACATAACTTTGGTCTTTGCCATCCAGCATCAGGATTGACCGAAAGCGTTTCGGTTTCGATTCCAATAAGTTCCGCAGCGCAGCATCTTCGCCTAATACCAATTGCATCTTTTCAATTAAATGAGCATCCAAGAATTCTTCCGGGAGCACATCGTCGCGAAAAGCGCCAAGAATGGCGCGGGCACCTTCAGGTGAATTGACCAGTGGATCGACGCATAATCTTCGTTCGCGTGCACTCATATGCGGCAAAAGGCCGATGACCAATTGCGGCATATCGGCCGACTTGGATGCGACAAGTGTCAGCAATGCCTCCTCACGGAGATGAGGTGTTTGCGGTGAGCGTCTGAAAACTTGTTCAAACAAACTCGCTTGGGGCGAGCGTAATTCGCGCAGCGCTCTCAACAGTAGGATTTGTTGCTCTACCTCGAGCGTCTGCTTTAAGGCTTCAATGAACAGTGGCTCTAACTCCTGCAATTGAAAGGCATGCGCAAGTCGTATTGTCAGCGCACGGTTTGCAGTGTCGCCGCCTTGCCAAAGAGCCTGGGCCGTTTGGGTCAAAGCTCGCTGCATCCGTGCCTTTGGCAAACGGTCTCGCAGTGCAATGGTCATTTCTAACACGGCAGGTCGACGAAGAAATTGGGGCAGTATGGCTTGAACCTCACCATGGTCTGCCAACTCGAGTAAACGCAAGAGTTCTTCTTCATTTGGATTACGTTCGAGAGTGGGTAATAACTTCGCTAGATAGACGACACTCTCTTGTGGCTTGACAGCTAACGCGGCCAAGACTCGATTCTCGATGGGCCACTCGCTATCGGGGTCGGCCAGTAGTTTGGCCACCGCATCTGGATGTTTTTCCAATGCTGCCCGCACCAAATACCTTTCAAAATCGCGATGATGGGCAGGTCCCAACTTAGCGATGCCGCCTTGCTGCAAGTGAATCCAATCCCCTGGAAGCGCAGGTTGACCCATCTGAATCAGCATGGCCAATGACCGGCGTGTTGGTGTGGGAATATGGCTTAAAGTATGTATGACTTCTGAGCGCACGCCAGGGTCAACATCTTGCATCAATGGAGCTAACCACGCACATAAGTGTGACTCGTCGAAAGCCAGCGATTGCAGCGCCCGAGCGGTTTCGCGACGCAAATGCCGATCAGCATGGCTCAATAATTTGGGAATCACTTCGGCATCTAATGCGTTCAGTTCTTCTAGCGTCCATAAGCACCGGATACGAAGGTCGATCGGCTGCTTTTCACTAAGTAATCGATGCGTAAGTTCAGCTTTTAAACCGATCGCTTTGCGGTCAACGATTTCGTGCCAAGCAGAACGTGCTTCCCACGTGTTGGTAGAGGCCAAGTGCTGTAGCAACGATTGATCATCGGCCTTCGTTAAATCGGGAATGGTTCGCTTAGGTTGCGACTGATGGCGCACACGCCAAATGCGGCCTCGGGTTTTGTCGCGATCTGGATGATTGCGCGGCACTTCGTTATGCGAGATGATTTTGTTGTACCAATCGACGATATACAAGCAGCCATCCGGCCCAAAATGAATGGCGACGGGACGAAACCATTCATCCGAGGAGAGCAGAAAATCAGGCAGCTTTTGCAAATAATATTCCGCACCATCCCGGTGAATACGGATGGCTTGTATTTTACGAGTGATGGGGTTAGCCACGAACATGACATCGGCGTATGGCTCAGGCCAGTTGTCGCGGTCTTCACTCAAAGCCAACCCCGATAGACCAGTACCACCCATTTGGAAATGGTTGCCCAAAGAGGGTTGCCAGGGGGCATAGGGTTTGAGCTTATCCATGCCAATACCGGGGTAGTTTGCTCCCACGGTCAAGGGAACAACCGGGTAGCCCAAGTCGTTGGCTTCTTGGATGAACATTTCTCCCTGGCGGTTGATGACAAAACCCCAAATATTATTGAGCCCTGCTTCAACCAGTTCAAATGAGGAACCATCGGGTTTAAGCCGTGCCATCTTGCAATAATTCATCGTCGTAACTTTTCCGTTGATATCGCGTACTTTGGAATAATTGAACGCTCCTTGAGCCAGATAAATCCAACCGCCCGGGCCCCTGGTGAACTGATGGACAAACAAATGGGAATCGTCCGTGCCCAAACCCGTTAGTATGGGTTGTCTCGTATCGGCTTGCATTTTGCCTGCAAGATCGCGTAAGCGCAGCACAGTCGATCCATATTGCACCAGGGCACCATCTTGATAAGGCAATAAACCCAGAGGAATGGCTAACTGATCGGCAAAGATGCGTGGTTGTAACGGTCCCGGTTGTTCGGGGTGATCGAAGATCAGCACACGGTCTCGGCCACCTTGGCTAAACAACGCCCGTGATCGTTCGGGGTTTTCATTCGCATCCACGGGGTATTCCAACGCCGTCATCGTCCACATGCGACCAGCATGATCCCACGCGACCGTGATTGGTTTGCCCACTTCGGGTTCACTGGCCACCAGCTCGATCGTGAATCCAGGCGGTAAACTAAAAGTAGTTAGTTGCTCTTGCGGGCTTAATGGAGATGGCTTGGGAGCCTTGGGAGGTACGGTTGCTCCGATCATTTTCTTTTGCGGTGGTGAATCGGGCAACTTATCAAGCGTGATGTTACGAACCCATATCTCCGCAGGACCTCCTGAGTGAATTTGAATTCCTATATGTCCGTGTTGGGGAATGTCTTGATCTGCTTCGGTGTAATCAACTGCCAAGCGACCATTGATGTAAGTCCGAATACGCGGCCCCTCGGCCCGAATTTCGTAGTGATTCCAATCGTTGCGCTTTAGCACCTGATTGACCGCATCCATGTTTGATTGAGCCATGACTTTGTTGCGCCGCGACTCATCGTAGATGCACCCCCACCACGTAGGGTCGCCTAGATCACATTGGTAGCCGATCATCTCGGTGCTTTTGGGGATGCGCTGACTGCGAATTTGCACCCCGGAGTTTACAAATCCTTTGGTATTGTCGCCTAGCAACTTGAAGTCCAGCTTCAGGATGAAATTGGCATAACTTTCTTTGGTAGCCAGGAAATAGTTATGAGGTATCTTTGCTTCGAGCGTTCCGCCAACGATGCACCCTTGCTGCACACGCCAGAGGGAGGGCTGGTCATTTTCCCAACCATTTAACGTTTTGCCATCAAATAAGGTGACCGGGGTAACTTTAGGTGCATCTTGCAAGCATAAGCAATACACCAACGGCCAAGCCATCCACATGGTGAAGCTCCAGGCAGGAGTAGGAGGGAATTCAAGGGAGGTTACACAGGCAACAAGTCCATCAACAATCAGACAGATATCCCGTCATCAACAGCATAGCCTGTTGATCGCCAACTCATTTTAGTTCTTTAAACAGGATATCTTTAAACACAACTTCCATGGCTGCTCCTTGGTGCAGTTGGAAAGCAATGATTCCTTTATCGGGCAGTTCGGGAAAGGACTGATCTACAGTTACATGGCCATTGATGGTAATTTTGACTTGCTTGTTGTAACACACGATGTGAATCTTGTTGAAGTCGTTTTCCTTAACGAATTTCTTTGTAGCTTCCGCGTCCGCTTTTTTTAACATGACATGGCTTTTGTTTGGTCCAAAGTGTTCGCCAAACAAGCTACCCCAATAACCAGGAGCCAAATCAACTTGAGGACCATGTACGGCAAATCGGGTCGTGTCCACCAATTTCGAACGAATTTGTACGCCACTATTGTTGACGTTTTTGGTCAGTCGAACATTAAACTCTAAATCGAAATTGGCGTATTCGCGATTGGTACAGAGGAAGGTATTGAACTTTAGTCCATTGGGGTAGCTCGAGCCTACGATCGTGCCATCAACCACTTTCCAATAGTCATCCAGATACTGCCAGCCATTTAAATCATGGCCATTGAACAAGTCTGACTTCAGTGGTTCAATCTCTTGAGCATGCAGGCATGGCACCATGAAGACTGACACAAGCATGAAAAACCAACGCGTAAGCAGGTTTCGTGTCGAAATATCAGCAAAAAGATTCACCGACATTGCTCCTTATGTATGGAGTTTGTGCATTATGGCCGGTCGGCACTCATTGTAGTGCGGAAGCCATTTGAAAGGCAGCAAAAAAGCAGCAAATGCTTTTGCTGGCATGCTGTCGTGAATAGCGTTACCATAGCGGTGTTCCATCGCTACTATCGACTTAAATGCAATGAAGCAAACTTGCATGTAAAGGAGGTAAGATGAAATATGCAGCCCTGTTACAATACACCCAGGATAAAGCACTCATAGCCGATTGCCGGCCAAAACATCGCCAGCATTTGCAAGATCTCCTGGCCAAGGGCAAGCTGGTCATGGCCGGTCCATTCACGGACGACAGTGGTGCCATCCTGGTCTATGAAGTAGCGGATGAAGCTGAAGCAAAACGCTGTGTTGAAACTGATCCATTTCACGGGGCCGGTGTGTTTGTTCGCTATGAACTTAAGCCATGGAAAGCAGTCATGTGCAACCGCAGTTTATTGCCAGATGGATTTCCTGGATAAAGGACTTTGATCAATCGCTTGTAATTAAGGATGAAACCCATGCGCCGGCAAGCCGTTTTGCTTCTCTGCATTGCCTCGATGTCTTGCACGAGTTTACCGTGTCCAGCTTTGTTTGGTGTCAGGCAAGATCAAACACCTAAAACCCCATTGGTAGCAACCTATCTGGAAAACGGCGAATACGTGGCTGGCCTGAAAGCCCTACAAGCTGCATTGCAGAAAGAGCCAAATAACGACCAACATCGCTTTGGTTTGGGCATGCTGCAAATGTTGCATGCAACAGATCAATTGATGCAGCAGCTTTACGATTATGGTTTCGGGACGCCGACCTCAAGGCTTGCAGGTGATCTAACACCACTGAGCCGTATCATGCCTTTGAATCCAAACCCAAAAAAACTGAGCTATTCGCAACTGCGTCAAATCATCCAGAATTGGCTTGAAGGGATACAGCAAGCCGAAGCCACATTGGCTGGCATAAAAGATGTTAATGTCAAGCTTCCCTTGCAGGTTGAAAAGATCCTTTTGCCCATGGGGCACGGCAAATCGCAACCTTTACCTTTGGGCAAGATTTTGCAAGACATGGGCATCATTGATGCCCATGCACCTGCCATGCTGATTGTTTTCGATCGAGGCGATGTCAGTTGGGCGCGAGGCTACCTGCATTTATTGATGTTCTTCGGTGATGTGGCCTTAGCCCATGATGCTCAGGATTTGTTCGACTGTGCCGGTCATCTCTTTTTTCCCAACATTGAAACACCGCATGCATTTCTCCTCAAGCAAAGAGCTGGTGAGGGCATACAAGGAATCATGAGCGACTGGACGATCATAGCGGACGTTGTTGCCATGATTCATCAAATGCGCTTCCCACTGAAGGAACCCATTCGCATGCGTTCCGCACTCAATCATTTGGAACAATGCATGCAATTAAGCCGCGAGACCTGGAAATATGTGCTGGCTGAAACCGATGACGACCATGAGTGGATCCCCAATCCCAAGCAAACGGGGGTATTAAGGATCAAAATTACCTCTGAGATGGTGAATTCGTGGAATTTGTTTCTCTCCGAAATGGACGGGATACTAGCAGGGAAGAAACTTATCCCCTTCTGGCGCGATGCCGATGGCATGGGCATCAATTTGCGGAAAGTCTTCATCGAGCCTCGAACTTTTGATCTGGTTCTGTGGGTGCAAGGTACCGCCGCTACTCCTTACTTGGAAAAAGGAACGGTGACTAACTCTGAAACATGGGCGCAATTGCAGCGCGTCTTCCAAGGCAACTTCATTGGCTTTGCTTTTTGGTTCAATTAATTGGTTGAAGCATCAATCCGGCAGCCAAGGATGCAATCTTTATGCTTCTGAAGCAACGATCCTACCGAACCATCGAAGTGATTGATTCGCATACAGGCGGCGAACCGACACGTGTCGTGATTTCTGGGGGGCCTGCTTTTACCGGCGAATCGTTGAGCGATAAACTGAACGAGTTGCGTGAGCAGTACGATCATTTCCGCTCGGCTGTGGTCAATGAACCACGCGGTTCAGATCCCATGGTGGGAGCGTTGCTTTGCCCACCGACGGACCCCCGAAATACGGCTGGCGTGATCTTCTTCAACAATGTTGGTTACTTGGGCATGTGCGGTCATGGCACGATTGGGTTGATGATCACGCTTGCCTACCTTAATCGCATTGAACCAGGCGAACACTTTCTTGAAACACCTGTTGGTTTGGTCACCGCCAAGCTTCATGAAGATGGCCGGGTAACCATCGGCAATGTTCCCAGTTATCGCTATCAGGCCGGTGTGAAAGTCAACGTTGACGGCTATGGAACTGTGCAAGGCGATGTGGCATGGGGTGGTAATTGGTTTTACTTGGTTCATGAACATCACATACCGTTGAACTTAAATCATCTCGATCAGTTGCTCGATTTCACCTGGAAAATACGACAGGGGCTCGTCAGGCAAGGCATTAGCGGCGTCAGCGATGCTGAAATCGATCACATCGAATTATTCGCACCTTCACATCGCCCTGGTGTTAGCAGCCAGAACTTTGTCCTCTGTCCAGGGAGGGCGTATGATCGCTCACCTTGTGGCACAGGCACCAGCGCCAAATTGGCATGCTTATATGCCGATGGCCGATTGAAAGAAGGACAAATCTGGGTGCAAGAAAGTATTGTGGGCAGTATTTTCGAAGGCTCTGTGCAAATACGCGATAATCAAATCCACCCATTCATTACCGGGACCGCTCACATCACAGCCCAAGCTAAACTCATACTTGATGAAAGCGACCCATTCCAAGCCGGAATTCGTGGATGAGTGGTATCGATTATGATCTGGTAATTATCGGGGCGGGCATCGTCGGCTCCGCCTGTGCCTGGGAAGCCGTCCGAGCTGGAATGAAACCGCTCGTGATCGAACAGCACGTCATTGGAGGCGGCGCCACAGCTGCTGGGATGGGGCATATCGTCGTCATGGATGATTCAGACGCTCAATTAGCGTTGACCAAATTGTCACGCGATTTGTGGGAGGAGCGTCGATCGGCATGGCCGGCAGCAGTCCAATACGATCCCTGCGGTACATTATGGATTGCTGCCGACGATGAGGAGATGGGTGAAGTTAGACGCAAACACGACATCTATCGTCAACATGGGCTGGATGCAGAGATTCTAGATCAAAAGCAAATTGAAAGTGCAGAACCGCAATTGCGCAAGGGCTTTCATGGTGGCTTGCGTGTGCCAGGCGACCGCGTTATTTATCCCCCCGCGGCTGCGCAAACTTTACTCACTGAGGCACAAACCAAAGGTGCCCGCATTCTTAAAGGCCGGCGTGTCAGCCAATTAGAAAAGCACCGTTTGCGCTTAGATGATGATTCAATCCTGACTGCTAACCTGGCAATCCTGGCAACTGGCTCGCGCTCGACGGAGTTGCTGCCCGATCTACCTATCCGACCTCGAAAAGGGCATTTGGCCATCACGGATCGCTATCCAGGCCTTGTACGGCATCAGTGGGTAGAACTTGGTTATTTAAAAAGTGCGCATGGTTCCACCGCCGACTCCGTGGCGATGAACATACAACCGCGCCTCAACGGCCAATTGCTCATCGGCTCATCCAGGCAATTCGAACAAGCGCACACAGAAATCGACTTTGACATCCTCAGCCGTATGTTGGACCGAGCCATTGTGTATATGCCAGCGCTCAAAGAACTGTCGGTCATTCGCACTTGGACCGGATTCCGCGCTGCAAGCCCTGATCATTTGCCACTCATTGGCCCTGATCTTTATCATGAGGGGCTCTATCTTGCGACTGGCCACGAAGGTCTGGGCATCACCACATCGCTCGGAACAGCCAGATTGTTGTTGCAGCACATTACAGGGCAATCCACTTCAATACCGCTCGACCCCTATTTGCCTCAGCGATTTCGTAAGGGATGCAGCCATGGCTGATCAATTCATCGTGCACATCAATGGCCAAAGCGTCGAAGCCCGCACCGGGCAAACCGTTGCGGCCTTGCTGATGTGTGAGAGTCACAACCGATTCAGACGATCAGTGACGGGACAACCTCGTGCTCCACTGTGTGCGATGGGTATATGCTTCGAATGTCGTGTGCGTTTAAACGGCTTGTCACAGCAACTCGCATGCATGACCATGGTGAAACCTGGTATGGAGATTGAGACGGATGCCTAACGCTCGCATCGTTGTGGTTGGAGCCGGCCCTGCAGGGATTGCAGCAGCTGTCACCGCTGCTGAAGCTGGCACCTCCGTCACATTACTCGATCAAAATCATCATTTGGGCGGCCAAATTTGGCGCAGCGAAAAAACGGTTGCCGCTCTCCCTAGTGCAAGATTTTGGTTGAAACGCTACCATCAGCAATCCATTGAGACGCACACAGGCACTTCGGTCTTTGCTATACATCCTCATGGCGTTATTCACGCTGAGCAGCCTCATGGTTATCTGCAAATTCCATACGATCGCCTGATTATTGCCACCGGCGGTCGCGAACGTTTTCTGCCCTTCCCTGGCTGGACTCTGCCAGGTGTCATGGGGGCTGGCGGCTTACAAGCCATGGTCAAATCAGGTTTATCCATCCAAGGCCATAGAGTGGTGGTGGCTGGCTCGGGTCCATTACTCCTGGCCGTAGCAGATTACTTGTTACAATCCGGAGCGATTGTCACTGCAGTGGTCGAGCAAACGCCTTGGACTAAACTAGCGAAGTTTGGGCTAGGCTTGATCCGCTGGCCATCAAAGCTCTGGCAAGCGCTGCGCCTGCGCTGGGCATTGCGCACTACACCATTGTTTACCGATGCATGGGTGACACAGGCCTATGGTGAGGAACGTTTGCATAGCATTACGATTCATACCTCTCGAGGAAAGCAAACAGTTGCCTGTGATTGGTTAGCCTGTGGTTTTGGTTTAGTCGGCAATATTGAATTACCCCTGCATCTGGGCTGCCAGGTCAAAAACAATGCAGTGAACGTGAATGAGTTCATGGAAACCAGCATACCGAACGTGTTTTGCGTCGGCGAACCACTTGGCATCGGCGGCATTGATTGTTCTATCATTGAAGGTCAAATCGCGGGTCTGGCAGCATCGGGAAAAAGAGAAGATGCCTGCCATTTACTGCCTCGTCGTCAAAAACAACGACAATTTGCCAAGCGTTTAGAACATGCTTTTGCCTTGAGACCCGAGCTATCTCAATTGGCTCAAGAGTCGACGATTGTTTGTCGCTGTGAAGATGTCACTGTTGGACAACTGAAACCATTTATGGACTGGCGTTCAGCGAAACTGCAAACGCGCTGCGGCATGGGGCCATGTCAGGGTCGAATCTGTGGTCCAGCAACCGAATGCTTGTTCGGCTGGCAACAAGGATCCATTCGTCCGCCCATCATGCCCGTTCGAATGCAATCGCTGCTTGCTTCATCATTAAAGGAAGGAGAATCCCATGCGTTGGCACGGCGTCATGCCTGCGATCACGACCCCCTTTCATAGCGATTTGTCGGTTGACCACAGCTTCCTTCGCAGCCACGTGACATGGCTTGTCGATGCTGGCTGCACCGGCATTGTCGCCTTGGGTTCTTTAGGAGAAGGAGCCACACTCACGACCGCTGAGAAACTGGCCATTCTGCAAAGCTGCGTCAAAGCCGTGGGTCAGCGAGTGCCTGTGGTAGCGGGTATTTCATCCTTATCAACGCATGAAGCCGTGGAGTTAGCCCGGCAAGCACACGAAATGGGCTGCAAGGGTCTAATGGTTTTACCGCCTTATGTTTACAGCACCGATTGGCGTGAAATGAAAGCCCACATCGCAGCCATTTTGCGAGCCACGCCGCTCTCTTGCATGCTTTATAACAACCCCATCGCTTACCGAACGGATTTTCTCCCAGAACAAATTGCTGAACTGGCGACGGAGTTTCCACACCTGCATGCTGTTAAAGAATCGAGTGGCGACGTTCGCCGCATAACGGCAATCAAGGCTTTATTGCAACAACGTCTCGCCATTTTTGTCGGTCTCGATGACTTGATTGTAGAAGGCATCCAAGCAGGTGCCGTGGGCTGGATAGCTGGGCTGGTCAATGCTTTGCCTGCAGAATCCGTCAAGCTCTTTGCATTAGCCTCACAGGGACACATAGCAGATGCATTGGCTTTGTATCACTGGTTTCTACCCTTGCTCCGATTGGATACAGTCCCCAAGTTCGTTCAATTGATCAAACTGGTCCAGCAATTTGTCGGCAAAGGCCATGAGCAAGTCAGACCTCCACGACTATTATTGGAAGGCGATGAACGACGTCAGGCAGTAGCGCTTATCGAACAAGCGTTGAGCAGTCGTCTCGATGCGTCATAGCCAAAGCAAGGCGACCCTTTACGGCAACGGTTCCTGAGGGGGGATTGGTTTGCCATGAGGATCAATGCCGGACTGATGCAACTGCTCAGCCAGTTCCTTTTGCAACAACGGCCCAACGAAATGTTCCATGCGTTCGGCTGGTGTGTGCAAATGATCATGGGGTAACTGCATGTGCTTTTCCAAAAAGGCTTCCCAAAGACGGTGTGCTCGTATGATGGACTGTGCAGCCAGTTTGCCTTGTTCGGTTAATGCAAAATGATCTGCAGCTGTGGATTTCAATAGGCCCTTTTGTTCTAAGCGCAGGACTATTTTTCGGACATCATGCCCCATTAGCTCTCGGTTATGGGCCAAGGTCGCGAGCGTATGAGCGCTTGCCCCTGTCAGTTCGTGTTGTCGATATAACCAAGCCAACACATCTTCATTGGCAATGCGCTGCGCGAGTCGTTTACGTCGGATCATCTTCGCTAAAAGTCCATAACGCGGCGACAAAGCAACGGCCAAGGCGAATTGCCATCCGACGACAATGGCCATCATTCCAGCAGTGCTGGTATTAAGCCAAACAGCACCCATGTAGCCAACGAGCGCCGTGACAATGGCTACGAGGCTGGCTATCAGCAGCATGTACTTCAAGCGATCGGTGAGCAAATGAGCTGTCGCTGCCGGAACAATCAGCATGGCAATAACCAAGATGGAACCTACTGCTTCAAATGATGCCACCGTGACCATGCCGACATGGATCATCAATAGATACTGGATCAAACCTGCAGGAATTCCCATCGTCGTGGCTAACGCTGGATCGAACGATGTGATCGTCAGTTCTTTCCAACAGAGAACGATGAACAGCATCGCCATGCACAGTGCGATTGATAATGTGATCAGCACCCTTGGCATTTCAAACGCGCCAAGCGCAACCGTGTCAAGACTCGCGATTTCCAGCACACCATAGAGGACGCATTGCGGATCAAGGTCTACGTGAGCAGCCACCCGCGTTATTAAAATGACGCCCAAAGCAAACAGAGCTGGGAAAACCACACCAATACTTGCATCTTCCGATACCCGAGCGCTTTGATGCACCCATTGAATAAACGTCGTGGTGACGAGACTCATCACGGCGGCTGCCGCAAAAATGGACCATCCCTGCCGTTGTCCCGACAATACGAACGCGATGGCTAACCCCGGCAATACAGCATGACTGATAGCGTCGCCAAGCAGACTCATGCGCCGCAGCAGCAAATAACAACCAAGCCAACAACAGGCCAGATTACAGGCACATGCAATCAATACTGTCCAAAAATCATGACTGGTCATGGTTCTGTGCTCGGAGTAATCATGGATTGATCGAGCTCTTGATTATGCCACCGGCGCATGCGCGACAGTATGCCTCGCTTCGGTGACAATACAGCCGAGAGTAAAAAAAATGCCGTACCAAACAGAATGATGGTTGGCCCCGTTGGCATCTGCGCTATCGTCGAACTGATCCATGTGCCGCTAATGCCCATGGCTACGCCGAAAAGGGATGCCCCGATAAGCAACATCATGAAAGTATCGGTCCAAAACCGCATGATGACACATGGGAGAACAAGCAAAGCAGCGATCATCACAACACCAACGCTGGGCAAACCTACGACAACGGTAAGCCCCAATAGGGCTTTGAGGATGAGATCCAAACGGGTTGCTGGCCAACCTTGGATTTTGGCGAAATCGGGATCAAACGCAATGAGTTTAAATTCCTTGTAAGCCACAATGATGACGATCAAGGCCAGCAAGACAATGGCTGCAATCCAATAAACATCCTGCGCGATCATGCCCGCGGTTTTACCGTAGATAAACGAGTCCAAACCCGCTTTGCCCCCGGAAGGGCTTTGTTGAATGATCTGGCTCAATACAATCCCAGCGCCAAAGAATACACTGAGGATAATCCCTACGGCAGCATCTTGTTTGATTCTGGTTCCTGCAATAATACCCTGGATGCAAAGCACACCAAGCCAGCCGCTGAGCAATGCTCCGACCAGCATGGCAGGCAAGTTGCGTTCGCCTACCACTAAATAAGCCAGACACAAGCCTGGCAAGGCAGCATGGGCTAACGCATCACCCATCAATGCATGCCGCCTGAGCACGGCAAAGCAACCGACCAAACCTGCCAAGGCACTCAGCAGTGCCGTACCCATCAAAACGATGGCTGTGTTGTAAGTCATCATGCCGATCGTTCTCGTGACTGAAACGCTTCCGCGGCAAGGTCCAGTATGGCCAACCGGCCGCCATAGGTTTTCTGCAAATTTTCTGGAGTGAAAGTGGTAGCTGTTGGCCCATAAGCCACCAGACGCATGTTCAAGAGAATGACATGGTCAAAATACGTCGGCACGGTGCGCAAATCATGATGTACAACCAATACAGATTTGCCTTGTCCCCGTAGTTCCTGAAGTGCACGAAAGATGGTGTTTTCGGTTGCTGCATCCACGCCGGCCATAGGCTCATCCATGAAGTACAAATCGGCTTTCTGTGCCAAAGCCCTGGCCAAAAAGGTTCGTTGTTGTTGGCCACCCGAAAGCTGACCAATCTGCTGCCTTGCAAGTGCGCCAAGCCCAACTTTTTCGAGACATTCTTGTGCCCATGCCTTTTCGTTTCGGCCTGGTCTGCGAAACCAACCCAATTGACCATAAGTACCCATGAGCACGACATCTCGAACGTTGACGGGAAAATCCCAGTCGACGCTTTCTCGCTGAGGCACATAGCCTATGCGCTGGCGAACTTTTTTTATCGGTTGTCCAAATATACTGACCGATCCGCTAATCGATGGCAGCAAACCCAAAATGGATTTGATTAAGGTACTCTTGCCTGCACCGTTAGGCCCCACAATGCCAATCAAACTTGGTTCATGCACCGAGATATCGACATCCCAAAGCACTGGCTTGTGATGGTACGCGACGGTCAGATCGTGAACATCCAAAATGGGAGGTGCCATTGGGGTGTGGTGCGCGAAGCCGAGGACTGACTTGGGTTGTTGGTTGAAAATCATTGTAGTGCTTTCACAATGGTGTTCACGTTATGTTTGACCATACCAACATAAGTACCAGACGGCGTTCCAGCTTCTCCCATGGCATCGGAAAACAGTTCGCCACCTATCACCACCTGATGCCCTCGAGCCTGGCAGCCTTCGATCAAAGCACGGACATTTTTTTCGGATACGCTGGTTTCAACAAACACAGCTTTGATCTTCCGCTTGCATAGCAAATCAACCAGTTCGTTGATTTCCTTGACGCCAGCTTCACTTTCAGTGCTGATACCCTGAATGCCTCGTACCTCTATGTCATATGCCCTGCCGAAATAGCGAAATGCATCATGAGCAGTCACGAGGACACGCTGGCTTTTGGGTATTTTGGCCAACTGCTCCTTGGCGTATTGATGCAATTGCGCCAATTCTTTGTGATAATCGGCTGCACACTGGCGATAGTCATCCTTGTGCTGGGGGTCAAACTTTTCAAGCACTTCCTTAACCAAGTCGATACCTTGGCTCCAAAGGGACACATCAAACCATAAATGCGGATCGTGCTCTCCATCCCTATTTGGCATTACTGATTCATCATGGATTTTGGCAGTGATCGGAAACGTGGGTTTCTTTTGGGCAAGGCTGACAAAAATCTCCGTCATTTTGCCTTCTAAGTGTCTGCCTGAGTAGAAAATGACATCGGCATTTTGCAGTAAACGCACGTCTCCAGGCGAAGCCTTGTATAAATGCGGATCGACCCCCGCTCCCATTAGCTGATGAATTTGCACATGCTGGCCACCCACATGACGCACCAAATCGGCTACCATGCCGGTCGTGCATGTAACCTTAATAGGATATTTACCTTTAAAAGACTCAGTGACTTGAATGGTGAATTCCTGGCTCTTCGGGTGCATCTGTTGCTCGGCACCCTTGTTGCAACCTGAAATAATAAGCATAACAGCAAGTGGAATGGTTAATCGATACATGAAATGCTCCTGGGTAGCATGTAACTAACTGATTGTTAGCTTAATCTAAATATATAATTAGACAAGCCTAAACCAATGTGCAAGCATAGCATTTCTTTGAATACCAGGATTAAATTGGAATTCTAAATGGATGCCAAGTGGGGTTGAGATGTACAGAGGAGAAGTATCAGGAAGATATGAAAAGCGGGATACGGGAGTCGAACCCGTCTCACAGCCTTGGGAAGGCTGGGCACAGCCGATATACCAATCCCGCAGATGCGTGCCATTGTAAGCAGCCACAAGTGGATCGGCAACTGTTTACTGCATGCGTAATTAGTTAGCGGCATGCGGCCATCGCTTCATCAAAGAATCAAGTGAAATGAGGTCCAAAGGTTCATTTGCGGCTTGAGGTGGACTTTTACTAGAACAGTTACAACTGTGATTGCATTTTTGCTTTGTGAGCAATGACCAACTTCGCCAAGCGAGGTAGGCAGCGGCACAGCCCACTAGCAAATAAACAATGATCGCCTGCCAATCCCACATGTCCATATCTCACGTATATCGGGTGGTCTGATATTTTTCCGCGAAGAAGCGCGGAAGCAACCGATCGACTTGCATCAGACCTTGCCGAGTCAAACGAATTTCTTTGGGCTTTATCTCAAGCAATTGGTCGTCCTGAAGACCAGACCAGACCCTTTGATAGCGATTGAGTACAGCCGTTTGGTACTTATTCTGGAAGTAATTCAAATCAAGCCAGCCCGTTTTGAGCTGCAGGATCATTTCGCGAATGAGTGCATCATCGGCATCGAGTTTAAAAGCACGATTAAGCGGTAGTTGACCATGATTCAGTCGGTTAAGATACTCGTCCCATTGATCCACATTCTGCACGTGAATGCCATGCAAATGACCAAAGGAAGCCACGCCTGTTCCCAATAAATCGGCACCATGCCAGAGTTCATCTCGATAAACAAACTTGGCTTGTGCATCCTTGCGTACCAGCGTGTAACCACTCGAGATTTCATATCCCAAAGGCAACAGTGTATCAAAGGCGTAGGAAACCCAGTCCCGTTTGGTAGGCCAACTGGCGATGCCGGCATGCGTGCCCTGCCCCGATTGCAACATCTCCTTGGAATAGACGGTGTTAAAGGGCAATTCCATTTGATAGATGGTGATGCTATCTGGCTTCAATTCCGCCGTCTTTTGGATGCACTCCCGCCAGTTCTCCCACGTTTCACCCACCATGCCAGCGATGAGATCGATATTGATTTGCGGGAAACCAATTTCACGCGCCCATTGGTATACGCGATAGATTTCGGGCGAACGATGAGCTCTGCCGTTGTTTTCCAGAATCTGATCGTTGAAATTCTCTACTCCCAAACTCAGCCGTGTGACGCCTAAGGATTGCAACACTTCCAGTTTTTCGCGTTGTACCGTTCCAGGTTCAGCTTCGAAGGTTACTTCACTTGGTTGATCCCAGCGCATCCTCTGGCGAATGCCGTTGAAGAGTTCTGTCAATTGGTTAGCACTCAAATAGGATGGTGTACCACCTCCAAAATAGACAAAATCCAACGGTCGCTGTGCAATGAGGGGGTATCGTCGATAAAGCTCTAGTTCCTTCAGCAATGCTTGTAAATAGGTCTCGACATCGCGGGCATTTTTGTCCGTATACACGCGAAAGTAGCAAAATTTGCAGCGTTTGCGGCAGAACGGAATATGCAAGTACAAACCCAATTTGACTTGAACATTGGGCTGTGTGTTCAATACAGCCATGGCATCTGGCAAGCCTTCGTGTTTCCAGAACGAAAAAGGTGGATAGTTAGCGATGAAATAATTCCCTAAACCCGTACGTTCTTGTTCCGATTCGCTTGGCCTGTCCGGTGTGTTTGTGGTTGGAAGCGGTAATGTCATTGTTTAGGACTCCCAAAACAGTAGACAATTCCGTCAGTGGTACCAATAACAAGCCGACCTGAAGCGACTGCGGGCGACCCCGTGATGGCACTGCCCAATGGCGATTGCCATTCCTGCGCCCCCGTTTTAAGGTTGAAACCATATAGCGTGCCATCGGCAGAGCCACAATAGACGCGCTGCCCCGTAATCACAGGCGATCCTTCTACTTTGCCACGCGTTTGCAGTTGCCAAAGGGTCTTGCCGGTTTTCGCATCCAAGCCATAAATCTTACGGTCGCGACAGCCGATCACGACTACCCCTTCAGAAACCGCAGCCGATGCATAAAAAGGCATGGGCCGCTGCGGCGTAAACTCCCAGAGCTTTTTGGCCTTCTTCCAATCAATTGCAAAAAAAGTACGATCCATGTTACCAACGAATATCCCATCGCCTGCGACAGCCACAGACGCTCCTGCTTGTCCGAGCTCATCGAACGATGCAACCTCCTTGCCATCGCGCACACGCAAAATGCGCAGTTTACCGTCGCACCCCGCGACAAAAGTGTGATCATCAACAATTGCTGGAGAAGAGTTTATTGGACCTTCTGTCGTGGTCGTCCAGACCACCTTGCCCGTCCCTGCATCCAAACAGTATAGTATGGCGTCATAGGACCCAACCAAAACATGGTCGCCATGCACATTGCCTGAAGAAACAATTTCTCCACCGGTTTTAACTAGCCACAACTGTTTGCCCGATTTGATGTCGACAGCATGAATTTCACCTGCACCGTCACCGATGATAGCGACGTTCTTCACCACTGCGGGAGATGCTTTGAATCCTGAACTGCCTTCATATTTCCACTGCAACTGTCCATTTTCAAGATTGAGACAGTAAATGAACCCTTCCGCGGAAGCGATGAGGACATCTTGCCCGACAATGGCTGCAGCGCCATCAAAACTGTCCTTGCACTCATAACGCCAGAGGATTTTGGGATCGACCGGAAGCGGCTCACTGGTCACGCCATTTTGCAGAGCATTGCCACGAAAAGTTGGCCAATCGGCACCAGCGACCAGGAGGCCTTGCATGACAAAAAGCAAAATCAGCCAATGGCGTCTCATGGACATCGTCTCGCGCAATCAACAAAGAATTTTTACAAGCTGAATCCAACGGAATGTCAATCGCTCTCCGAGCCAAACGCTTGCTGATAAAGTCCCAGTAATTCATTATACCCGACAGGTCGGGGATTATAGGTTCCTGTCCATTGTTGGGATGCTTCCTCGGCTAGCACCGCCAGCATACCTTGACTGACGCCACAAGCGGAAAGGGACTCCGGTAACTCGGCGATGCGTGCAAAAGCAGTCACGCGATCGGCCAGCCGACCTGCGCCCGTGGGCTCTTCATCGGGCCTAATCCCCACGGTTTCAGCCAATTCCTCGTAAAGCGGTTCGACAACTTCACTGTTGAAGCGAATCACATGAGGCAACATGATGCCAATGGCCTGTCCATGCACCATGCCATAATGGGCTGAAAGTGGGTTGGCCAAGGCATGTGTGGCGCCTAACATGGAATTCTCGATAGCCAACCCGGCCAGATGGGCCCCCCACTGCATCATGGCCCGTGCCTCAAGATCATTGGGCTGGTGCAGCACTCTTTCAAAGGACTGATGCAGTAGCCTCCAGGCTTCCCGTGCAAACAATTGTGATAATGCGTTGCGTTTGGTTGTAACATATGCTTCCAAGGCATGCGATACCGCATCCATACCTGTCAAAGCGGTAACGCGTTGCGGCTGAGTCAAAGTTAACTCCGGATCCAAAATAGCGATCTTAAATGCAGCTTTGCGATCGCCACAAGCCATCTTGATGTGAGAATCAGGATCGCGGATCAGTGCAAACGATTGAGCTTCACTGCCTGTACCTGCCGTGGTCGGAACCCCCACCGAAGGGAGCATTTCCTTTTGGGCCTTGCCTACACCCCAATAATCCTGCATTTTCCCGCCGTTGGTCAACAGGAAGTTAATACCCTTGGCGCAATCCATGGCACTTCCGCCACCCACGGCCACAATGAAATCAATCTTGCGGCGTTTGGCAACTTCCACCCCGGCTTCCACATGCCGAGTCGTTGGATTTTCTTCGACTTCGTCGAACAAAACGACCTGACAGCCAGCCGAATGCAAATTTGCTGCAGCACGCTGCGGATGCCCTGCTTCTTCTAAACCAGGATCGGTGACGAGCAGAACGGTTTTGCCGCCCAGAGAAGCAACCACTTCACCCAGCTGATTCAACTTACCGGAGCCGAAAAGTACTCGAGTAAGGGGTTGATAATCAAATTGTGTCATCCGTTCCTGCATAGCTTCCCTGTAACAAAGACCATCTCGAAATAAACGGTTAGATGAGGTTGTTACTCTATAATTGCAGCTGCTCGGGATCAAACTGGAACGCACGCGCACGATAAAGAAACTCGACGATATTCCCTTCATGCGGCTGAAGCCAGTTCAATCGTGTTGTGGGGATTGGTCCGATATTCAGCCTATCAATGAGAACTGCGTCTAATAGCAATTGTTGCCATTTTTCATCCTTGGTGATCGCTGTGGCGATCAATGTAGGACCAATGACATCGAGCATTTTATCTTGTGGGCAATCTACGACCGTAACAAATGGGAATAGATATTCTCGCCGCACAACAGCAGGCTCAGGTGAAGTGGCATGAATTACTGTTGGACGTAAATACGCGCAGCGCTCATGACGAATCAACCGAGGGCCATATTTGGCTGTGCAATCAGTTACTCCTGCTACTTGCATGTCTTTTTCAATCTCGTTGTGAACGGCCTCTGCAAGCGTTGGATTCGTAAAAGCTGCCAACTGGGCGTTCGGATCGTCGGGTGGCGTCGGCTGGATCGGGCCTATCCGCGCGGCCAGCGCATCGGCGATCGCCCGACCATGTTTAGGCGTGTAAATAGCCGAGGTGTTGATACAGCTGCGGCCGCTATTGAGCAATACGCTTTCAACCATAACATCAAGATACTTTTCCCACTGATCGGCTGCGTCCGCGCCAATGAGAATTTTGCTCCAGCCTGGGCCATGAACTTGCACTTTCGGATTGCCTTGATATTGTTGGACTGTCGCTTCGCCGCCAAAGATCAGGCTACGAGAACACGCAGCCAACACAGCTCCGCCAACATCGTGCCCGCCTGGATAAAACGCAAACGCAAGTTTGGGCAGGCCTGCTTCAATAAAGGCACTCACCAACCGAAAAGGCGTCCAGGGCTCTGATGAACCAGGTTTGATGAGCAAGCCTATTTGCAACGCCAATGCTGGCAACCACAACGTATGCACGCCAGGAGAGTTATTCGGCAATACCATGCCTAACACGGGCGACTGTGCCTGATAGCTGAGAGGCACCTGACGCGCTTCGACGCCAAATCCTTTGCGGATGATGTTGAGATCCAAACCGCGGGTGAGTGCCTCTAGGATCGAAGGCATATTTTGCAACACGAAGTGATTCTTCTTCATGTTGGCCTTACACATGTTTTCTGGTAATCCAGTCGTTGCTGATTGAATCTTGACGAATTCCTCGGGCGTTTGCGTCACATTGCCAAGGCTCAGCGCGGCATGCAGATACAAATCGGCTGCTTGATGCATCATCCTCAGAACATCACTGATGGGAAACGATCGTAATGCTTGCCTGGCTCGTTGTGCGTGCCGCATGTCACGCTGCACCATTGCACCATTCGCGCGGCTCATCTGGCCCAGTGTTTCCCCGGTCGCGAAATGCACCAGGGTATCCACGTCCAGGCTTTGATATGGTTCACCCCAGCGAAGTATGGGCAAATGCAACATGTGATTCTCTTTAGTTGACAAGTGAGCTAGACGGTTTCACACCGCTGTGGTTGACTAATAAACGCCTACCGTGGTTGTGGATGCAAAGCCCCGATAAGGACGCACACCGCTTACACCATCCCAAGGATAACGCTCATAAGGTGGCTCGCGCTCACCTTCGTCACGCTCTGGGAAGCGCGGCATGAAAAATTCATTTGTAAAGGTTGAAAGCAACACACGTCCTGTCTGGCCATACTCGACGACTCGTTCGTGATTATCGAAATCAACGACTTCAATCACGGCACGTGGTTGGGGTGCGTAATAAGTGATCTTATAACCATCTTCCGGGCCAACCGGCTTGGATGCAGCCAGGCCCATGAGCGTGTTCCCATAAGTTGGCGTCATATATGCTCCATCCAGCAATTCCTCAACGGCAAAGCGTGTGAACTGCGGCGTGAACTCCGTACCACCAGAAAACACGCCTTTGATGCCAACCGAACGAATCGTTTTGCCCTGCTTTTCCAAGGCTAAAGCAAAAGCTTCTAACAGCTTCGGTGTCGTGAACATGCATTGGATGTCGTGTCCGGCTTCGAGGATTGTTAATGCCTGCTCGATGACGTGTTGTTTGTAAGCTTCCAGGTGCTCCATCCAGCCTTTCTTAATTAACTTAATTACCCAGCGTGGGTCCAAATCGACGCAAAAGCAGATACCGCCTCGTTCTTGACAAAGATGCTCAATGCTCAAGCGTAATCGCCTGGGACCAGAGGGTCCCAGCATTAACCAATTGGCCCCTTTCGGGAAATACGCGTCTGGCAGCGTGGCACTGAACAAGGAGTAATCGATTCGGAAGTCTAAGTGATTGATACGACTCTTTGGAATGCCCGTTGTCCCGCCGGTTTCAAAGACATAAATGGGCTTACCGCTCAATCCCCTTGGGATCCATCGCTGCAAGGGGCCGCCCCTTAGCCATTCATCCTCAAATTCGCCAAATATTCGCAAATCCTGATAACCCTGTACTTGTTTGATTGGCTCCAATTTCAGGGATTTGGCGCGTTCGATCCAAAAGGGTGTGCCAGTGTCAGGATGGAAATGCCAAGCGACCATATCCCGAATATGGGCATCCAACTGCTCTTGTGCTTGTTGTATTTGCTGTTGCATAAACAAATTCTATCCGTGTGATTAAGGGTTTACGTCGTAAGGGTTGGGTTGCGAATGCGCTTGTTGCACGGCTGATTCTGTCACTGAAGTCAGCCAATCCAATTGCCTTTGCTTCATTTTCTCAAACTCGGCCTGCAATAGTTCATTTTGCTGCAAAAGGCGCTTCTCAGCATGCTCGAGCCGAATGCGCACATATTGAATCTCGGCATGATATTGTTTCTCGGCCGATGATAAATCAGGATGGTTGATCGAGGTTCCGAATACATGGATTTCCTTCAAAGAGTTCGCATCTAATAGGACATTCACTTTACATGCTTCTGGAAGAGAAGATAAACCGTCCATCAACTGTTGCCATACTTTTTGCAGTTCAATCAGTTCCTTCCTGAAGGAAAACAGCAGAGTTCGATCAGACCGTGCCGACCATGTCAAACAGAGTCGCAATTGCTTTTGACAAGCGTCCAATACAGCTTGCACCTCTTGAAGGGCTGCCTCATTGGCCTGCAATTCGGGAGAAGTGGCTTGTGTATTTCCTTCAAGACTCGGAATGAGCTTCTTTGCTTCTGATTGCAAAAGCAACTCGTATTCACGTCGAACAGCCGGCAATCGTGCTGCTTCATTGCGCAGCACTTCCCGCTCTTCAAAGAGCGCTTTTAGTTTCGCTTTGGCATTCTCATAAGACTCGCGTAAGTCGACTGCCAGTTGATATCGCTTATCGATCTCAGCTTTAGAATATCCAAAAACGCCGAACCAGGAGGGATTCTGCTCCGCTTCTCGGAAAGCCAATTCCGCTTGCTTGCATTCCCAACGCATGGGTTGGAGCAACTCTTCGCCCTGATCACAGTCCTTTTCAACTTCTTTCAGAAGTGCAGCCTTACTCTCCAATTCGTGCAATAGGCTGGCAAGCTGCCGTCGCTTTTGCACGAAAAGTGGTTCATTCATAGCCGTCTCGAAAGCTCATTTTTGCTGCAATGCATACAGCCTAGATTTGGTCATGACGTAGAGCGTGCCGTTGGCAGCAACTGCGGTGCTGAAGACGGAGTTCTTCATGTCGTATTTGCCAAGATGCTGCATCTCTTTCCCTGTTTTAAACACATGCAAATCACCCTCTTCAGTTCCGACATAAATCTTACCATCTGCAACGTAACATGATCCCCAAATGTTTGATAGAGTGTCATATTCCCAATACTTTTGCCCTGTTTTGGCGTCAATACATGCAATAAATCCAGGCAAATTGCTGATGTAAACCAAGTCATCTTTAATGGCACAAGTCGACATCGAACGATGCCATAGCAAATTGCCTTTACCATCAATACCACCCAAATGCCAGATTAAGCCAGAATCTTTGTTGACGGAGGCTTTAGGGTCGAAGTTGTCATCCTTGGGTGAAAGATCGCCACGTTTGGATGCATCGATACACCACAAATGACCAACACCGTCACCATGTTCAGGGTCTTGGCCTGTATTGATGTAAACGCGGTTATGGTATACCACGGGGGTTGCGATGATGTAGTTTCTGGTTCCTTTGCCACCGAGTTTGTAGATCGCTGCTTTGGGATTGCAATCAAATTTCCATAATTCCTTGCCGGTAGGCGGGTCAAACGCCCGAACCCAACCATCGCCCCCTGCGAAAATGACCATGGGGACTCCTTGAATTTCTGCATAGCAAGGGTTGGACCATTGGCCGTGTAAAATGCCCGTTCCCGGAGCACTACTCGTCCAAACGACTTTACCCGTATGTTTGTTCACGCACACAAAACTGGGTGCACGAGGGGCTGGAATATTTTCATGTGATTCGTCATGGCCGTTGCCTGTCAGAACAAACACAAAATCGCCAACGACCAGCGGCGAGCAGACAGCCAGGTTATGGGGAAATACGCCCAATTCCTTCATCATGTCGAATTTCCAGATGATGTCGGCATCGGTGGGGTCATTGGTTTTGGGGTCATCGATGCCTTGTCGGCCATCGAGCATGCCTTCAACATCAGCACAAATGATTTCACAGCGATTGCTGACGTAATAAAGGCGATTCCCTTCGACGAAAGGTGAGGAACAAATGCCCTGTTCCGGCCAATCGTTCACGCGTCCCGATTCCAGTTTGTCGTGAACGGCCTGCCATAAGAATTTGCCGTCAGATTCGCGGAAACACATGATGACGCCTTTGTCGCCTTTGTATTTTTCGTTGCGCGGCGAATTGTTGTTCGTGCCGACAAATATTTTTCCACCAACGATGACCGGATTGCCATACGACTGCGAACCAAGTTCAACAAACCATTTGACGTTTTTGTTATTTTCGACGTCGACTTCCAAAGGCAGGTTTGTTTCAACCTCATTGACCATATTGCGGCTCAGTGTGCCACCAAACATGGGCCAAGCTCGTGCATCGGCAGAAACCTTGAACAAATGGCTCGTCGGAACATCTGCTTGGCTTGGTGCAACCTCACTCGGTGAACCGGTTCCTTTGTGAATGGGCTCACTTTGGGGCAAAGTTGTAAAAGCCACTCCCATGACAACAGCGCCACATACCGCGCTCACGAGTAGCTTTTGGTAAAATGGTAGCGATCGCATCTTTCCACCCTTTCGACAGCAAAACTGCCCGTCGTTCATTGTTATTTATGTGTTTACTTGCGATTTGGTGTTACCTGAATGTTCTGGTAAAACACTTCCGCTCCAATACTCTTGCCATCGGCTGGCACCCCTGTGGCGTAAGCATACAAAGCAGGACTGCCATGGCGATTCGGACAAGGGTCTTCAAACTCCACATTCCATTGACTGGGTTCGGGTTGGCCACGCTCCCATACTTTGCCTTGAACTCTTGCTTTTTCGCCTTCTTGTGTCACGTGCAGCTTAAACGTGTACCAAGTCCCGGGTCGCCATTGGAAATCGACCGTCTTGTCGATGCGCCGATTGGCTTCCCAAGAGCGCAACCATAGCTTCTGTTTCGAGCCATCAAACGCAAGAACGTAACGACAGTTGACCAAACCCATGTCGGGCAGGAAAGTCGCATTGTCTAGCTTCTTTTCCAATCCCATGAGATCAGCTTGGATTGTGTATTCGGTCGAAGACGGCACTGTGATGTAAGCAAAAGCCCGGCACAAGAGTGGATTTGGGTTGTTGGCAAGTTTTTTGAGAGCTTTGCTGCCATCGGGTAATTGCACCACTTGAAACTTTCCTGCCAAGTTGATCCAGCCTGTTGGAATTCGGCCTACGTCGATCTGTTTGAAATCCTGAGTATAGGGCAAGCGCGGAGCCACGCGCACGCGTGCCTTGGCAGCGAATTGCTTCTTGCCTATTGTGACCGTGGCTAAGACGACCCCGCTTTGAGCAGCCACATCGTCGGGAACTTTGAGTTCGCCATTTTCGCTTACAGTTCCTATTAACGCGGGAATGGGTGGCATATTGGGTGGCGATCCTGGCGGCGGGGGCGTCGTTGGCAATGACCAGGTCACTTGATATTGTCCAGCCATTCCTGGGAGTTTGCTCCCTTGTGCATTGTAGATGGCTACACTAAAACGCTGCATTCCCCCGGGAAATAAGGTAACTTCAACAGGTTCGACCATGACCAAATGCGGAACATTATCTTGCGAATCAGGCTTGATAGGAGCAGATACCGGCGAGACACCGGCTTTAGGTTTCTTACTCGCATCTTCAAGGCAATAGATCTCATCAGCCGTGGTGATGTAAACACGACCATCAGCCACTGCTGGGCTGCCATTGCATTCAATAACCAACCCGTCGGGACGGGTGAAGCGAACCGAATTGATCGTTTCACATTTCTTGTCACTGGGCTTCAGAATGTGCCAACGGGCGCCCACTTCGCAAACATAGATTTTGCCGTCCGCCCAAACGGGGGATCCCTTGGCAACACGCCCATACTTGTGCTCCCAGAGAGTATCTCCCTTCATCGCGTCCAGGCAAAACATCTTGGCGCCATTATCGCAAATATAAAGGCGACCTTCATGCAATAAGGGAGAAGCATAACCCACTGAAAAACCTTCGCGATGCCATACGACTTTGGGTTTGCCATCCTTTACTTGGGTAGCATCCAAGCAAACGACAAGACCTTGCACGTTTCCGGTCAGGTTCTCCTCACTATGACAGATGTAAACCAGTCCTTTCGCTTCATCCGCCACGGGTGAAACATTCACGCCTCGGCGCGTTAACGGGAAACTCCACACTTTTTCGCCCGTGTTGCGTTTAATGGCATGGATATATCCATCGGCCCCACCGCATATGATCAGCCGTTCGTTATTGATCGTGTGCGCAATGGGCACGGAGTACGTCGTGTCGAGCGGCTGGCCACCTGGTTGGGACCACCAAATGATTTCACCCGTTTTTTTATCCATGGCAACAAAGCGATGGCCACCACGACCTTGATCACCCCAACTGGCGTTGAGCATGTTCATGATGACATACGGTCCATCGACGATGGGTGAAGTGATACGGCCGCCATAACCACTGACTCTTCCAAATTCCTCCGTCATTGATTTATGCCAAAGGACTTTTCCATCCGGATCAAAACAAAAGAACAAACCCTGGACACCATGGGCATAGATGTTGCCCGTTTCGGAGTCGGCAGCCATATTGGCCCAACCCACTCGATTTGTCACGATGTCCGCCAAAAACACATTGAACCGATGTTGCCAAAGAAGCTTCCCTGTTTTGGCATCGAAGCAGGTCACTGCTTCTTGTTCCATGACCCCCTCACCGACGCTGCCGATGATGTATACGCGACCGCGCGAGACCAACGGAGTGGAGCGGCAACCAAAAGGTTGCTTCCAAAGCACGTTAAGGCCATCGATTGCGAAGCGATCGGGCAAGCCCGTGTCATAACTGACGCCCGTTTGACTCGGCCCGCGCCAATGCAGCCAGTCTTCCGCATGAATCATCGTTGTCGAGCAAAGCAATAATAGAGAAGCGAGGTGGGCTTTCATGTTCATCGTCCGTGGCTAGGGGAACGTTGGGTTGGCTACGTCGATGTTGCGATGACCAACGCCAATTCGGTCTTTGGCTCTCTGAGTGTTGGTCACCTTCACACATTTATTCTACGAATCAGCCGACTCGACTTCATCTCTGATTTAGTCAAAGTTCCAGGTGATACACGAATCACTTCGGGGCGAAAGTGATACTCATTCCGAATGGCGTCTGCCAAGTCGGAAGTGATTTGACTTGGTGCGTCAGTAGCCGTTTCAATTTCTATCCTTAATTGTGTAAGCCCGGCAGCGTCTTCTACGATCATGCGATATTCGGTAATCATGGGAAAGCGCATGACAATCGCCTCGATCATACTGGGGTAAACGTTGTTACCCCGAATCAAAATCAAATCATCCGTTCGTCCCAGAACGCCACCCCGCACCCTGGGCCAATGTCGACCACATGAGCATAACTCTACATCCATGATGACACGATCACCTGTTCGGTATCTCAACAGGGGACTTCCCCAACGGCCAAGATTGGTCAAAACCAGCTCGCCCTCCTCACCGTGAGGAGTTGGGGCTTGCGTTGCGGTATCGATAACCTCCACGATGCATTCACTGGCCAGTAAATGAAAACCACCCGGATTCTGCAGGCACTCCATGCCCAGCGGCCCTATTTCTGTCATACCATAGTGATCGAAGACTCTGGCATTCCAACCCGTTTCGATTCGTTCACGTATTGAGGGGATCGATGCGCCTGGCTCGCCTGCCAGTATTAATGCCCGCACCGAACTAGACTGCAAGGGCAATCCCTCTGCTTGGCCCACTTCCAACATGCGTAAGGCATAAGTCGGTGTGCAGCAAATCACAGTCATCTTCAACTCCAAAAGCATCTGCAGTCTGGCCAACGTCGTCATGCCCCCGCCTGGCACACAGAAGCAACCAAGCTTGCTCGCACCTTCAAACGCTGTCCAAAAGCCCAGAAACGGGCCAAACGAAAATGGAAAGTACAATCGGTCATTCGAATTGATTTCGGCAAGCTGAAAGATCAACCGCCAATTGTTCAGCATCCATTGCCAACTAGCGGGCGTGTCCAGCCAGCGCAGCGGACGACCACGCGAGCCAGACGTTTGATGCAGACGAACATAATCTGCCGAAGGCAATCCATGAATTTGACCAAATGGTGGATGCTCTGCTTGATCCTCCAACAGTTCAGATTTTGTCGTGAAGGGGACTTCCTGCCAATCAACATGCTTTGTGGATAGATGCCGCAATTTTGTTTGATAGAACCGATTGTGCTCCTTAAATCGCTCCAGCAAGTACAAAGCCTGCTTCCCGGTCGGCAGGGGCAAATTCATGGGTAATCCCTCGAGTAGTTCATCTTTGCGCTATGCTTATTGCTTTTGACTCGCCTGCGCTCAGGTAAGTGCCATTATCCGCTATTGGCTATGGCGTTGCTGCCTCCATGAACGGCTTGTATGATCATGGCCATGTGCTATTTCATGCGGAGGCGCCATGGAACCTGTTTTGCAACTCCATCAGCTTGTTATTCGTTATCATCAATTTATCGCGGTGGATCAACTCTCTCTTGCTGTTGAACGGGGTGAAGTCTTTGGCTTACTTGGGCCAAATGGTGCGGGCAAAACGACGGTGTTTCTCTGTTTGACGCGACAAGTACCGATCAGCAGCGGCAGCATCACCATGTTGGGGCTGGATCTGCAAAACGATTTCGATGCGCTTAAACCTCGCTTTGGTTACGTTCCCGATACGGAGAATCACTTCGAAGAATTCACTGCCGCTCAGAACTTGGAGTTGTTTGCCAGGTTGTATGACGTTTCGCCAACCCGCATCGATATTTGCTTAGAGATGGTGGAACTGATAAGGGAAAAGCATCTGCCCGTGCGTGCTTATTCCAAAGGCATGAAGAAAAAACTCTTGCTCGCTCGCGAGCTGCTGCATGAACCTGAGATTCTGTTTTTAGATGAGCCGACAGCCAATCTGGACGTGCACTCGACTGAGCGCATTCGCAGGATCATACAAGCTCTGGCCAAAGCAGGAACTACCATTTTCTTAACCACTCACAACATGGGCGAAGTCGAACAAGTATGCGATCGCGTGGCCATCATTAACCATGGCAAGCTCATTGACTTGGATTCACCCATCGCCTTCAAGGCTCGCAATATGGAACGCATGGTTGATGTTGTGCTCGAACGCGATGGCAAACACGAACGCCTGGCCATGGATTTGACCAACGATGCATCTCGGCGCGAATTGGCCAACATCATGACTTCCGAAATACCAGTTACGCTGCACACCCGCGAGTTCAATTTCTATCATGCGTTTCTGAAGCTGACCGGTGAGGAATACAACTAATATGCTAAGGCGACGTGTTCTCTCAGCCTTGCTTTGGAAGGAGTTGCTTCGATTTCGCTACAACTGGGGCTTGCTGGTCATGGTCGGGGCCGTATTAGCGCTCTCCGCCCTGCTATCCATCAGTGCCCGCTTAGGACAGCTTCCTGGCCAAACCTCTCGGTTCATCAATCGCTGTTTGATCGTTTACGACAATAATCACCCACCTGCTCGCCAGTGGGCCGATTTTCTCGCTGCTCATTTGCCCAACTCGGCTTTTGCCAGCCAATATCGATTAGGTTCCATTACCCTCGCGACGCGTCAGTCGATTTGGAACCAAGGTCAAGGACGATATGACCTTTCACGCGGAAGCCTCGCTATTGATTTGATGCCACCAGCAAACGGTTCCAAGCAAAATGCTTGGCGATATCGACTGATTTTTCCTCAATTGGCTTTGGCTGAAGTATTGCCTTACCGCTATTGGTTCACCCAAACAACCCATCAATTCCTGGGAAATCATCAGCTGCAGTTGGATGAAGACTGGGGCAGTCCCGTCAACCCTGAACACATCTCGGCTACGGAAGACCGCGTGCCCGTGTTAGTAACTGGCCTGGTCATCTTTGCTTTTTACTTGATGTCCTTCAACCTTTACATCACTTCGACTGGCGAAGAACGCGAGAAGCGCGTTTTGCTGGCATTGATGCTGACCCCGACGACGCCTGCAGAGATGATTGGTGCCAAGGTCATTTTCTACGCTGCAGCGAGCCTTTTCGTGGCCCTGGCGGTCGTCGCCATGTATCAACCGATAGTATTGCTCAACCCGCTGCTGTGGAGTGCGATTTTGAGCGGGTCGATTTGTTACATTTCCATTGGCACGGTCGCCCTATGTTGGGTTCGTCGGCAAACCACCATCAATACCATATCGATGATCTATTTGATCTTCACAGCATTGGTGATGTTCATGGGTACCTTTTTGGTGCCCTTTTTTGTCTTGCGGTTTGCCTTGATCGAGAACTATACATTCAGGCATCTGGCGGATTTGATCGCCCAAAAGCAAACCCTGCCTTGGTGGATGGATCAATCCGCCATGTGGTTGATCACGTCAATGTGGGTGATATTGGCCATCCGTTTGTTCAACAAACATGGATCACGCATCAGTGTGACGTCACGATCGGGATAGTTTTCTTCGTACTCGATTAAAATCGAATCAAAGGTTGTGGCGGATCCGGTGACGGCAAAGCCGATCCTGGATTCGGTGGTGCCATTAATGGTGCGGGTCCACTTGCTGGACCGGCTGGCACTGCAGGGGGCAGACCTCCTGGTGGCGTTGTTGGGGTAGGCATGACTGTCGGAGGAGGATCGCAAACGCCGCCGCGCGTGCGTGCTCCAGGCGTTGCGTTAGGGTCAATTTTAGCTGGGAAGAAATGATCCATGAAGTCAGCAATGGGTGCGGTGCTGCACCCAGCCAACAGAACGCACAGGACAAGCACCCGCTTCATGGCATTTCTCCCACGCAAACAGGTCCAAATCAAGATTTGACCCTTAAAAGCTTCCCTAGAGCGGGGCGATAGCATGTGCTGCTGGTTATGTCCAGATTGATTCACTCGATCATGTTGCTCAATTGGTACTAAACCCCATTGCATGATAAGGAACAACTGCGCGACGTGGCGTAATTAGCGAACTTGGGAGAGAATTCAGCTGACTAATTATTTCATCACATGCCACCAACCCCTTGAACCAGACAATCAAGTTACCCCTCTAGCTTTTGGCATCTCAATAATTATAATTTTAGCACACGGGCTTTTAGCTCAGTTGGCTAGAGCGCCTGCTCGACACGCAGGAGGTCACAGGTTCGAGTCCTGTAAAGCCCATTTCACGTTAATTCGCAATGTCTCAATGTTCGGATACCCTGGGTAAAGCCAGGGTTATTTCGTGCCATGCAGATCACTGTTCACTAACTTGCCAATCATTTTTTGCGTTAAATGCGCCCCTTCTTGGAAGTACTCGTCTGTGATCTGCTTATAGAATCGGTCCCCTGCTTGGATGCTATGCCCCATCCAATTCGCGCGCTTATGGGAAGGAAAATGGAAGCTTACTCAGCCAATTTGTTTTCTCGACCACGATGGCGCGAATGTGTGCTGGAAGCAGAGCGAGGCGAACTATCAAACCACCTTCACCGACAATGACATCACATCGCTCAAGGTAACGGCATCGTGTGTTGCGTCCAGATGGATACTGCTGTTCGTGCAAACCATGCCCCAGCAATTTACTATTCGCTCTACTCGACTGCATTGAGAAGGCATTTCAGCGAAACTCGAAGCAAGCACTCAATTTACATATTTCGATAAAGGGCGGCGTGAACACCATCCCGCCCCGAACAAACTGTCGCTGTCAAAACATCTTTGTGTTACAATTAAGCCCGCTAGTGTGAGTTACTCTTTAGCAACCCACTCTGCATTGCTTGTTCGAAATAACTTTTTCATTGCTAATCAGCAGCAACGATCAAGCG
>JBDHUG010000016.1:0-52604 GCA_039809045.1 Gemmatales bacterium
TCAAAGCTACCAACCCATTAGTAGCATATTACAAAAAAAAACCGCAGGTCGTTGGTGCGAGCTGCGGCGGTCGCCGTTAGGCGGTGCCTGCGATTTACTCTTGTTGCGTAAAACCGCGGGCTTTATGAAAACGGTTCCGCCAAGTGTAATCGATCCTGGCCCGCGAGCAATCCGCAACGAAACTATGGAATAATGAAAACCTTACCCAAAAAAAAGGTATCAAGGCATATGAACTGACAAATTATCATTAAAATCAGCAATGAAGCAGAGCCTACACAAACGGCCAAGAATGATTGTTAAGAAATAAACTGACTTATGTAGAGGCTAACAGGAAATGACTAATACACCCGGAGGGATTCGAACCCCCAACCTATGGTTCCGAAGACCATTGCTCTATCCAGTTGAGCTACGGGTGCCCTAGAATGCAAATGCAGACATCGCTGTGTAGGACTATCAGCTATTTCACCGACACCAATTCACATTATACGAGCTATGCAAAATTACAAGATCACAAAAACTCTCGATTTTCAATGCTGAGGCAGCATTTTGTTGCCAAGCGGCGTTCGACTTCTTTGAATAATGACATTGCCTGAACCAGCCTTCTCCACCTTTGAGGTTCCCATGCCTGATGCGAACACTTCCCACGATCCACTAGCCCAAAAAAAACAAATTCGCGAAGAAGCCCATCGTCGACGCAATGCGCAGCCGAACAAAGACGAATTGAGCCTGTCCATCTGCAGCCAATTCATGAATTTACCCGAATATACCCCTTCCAAGTCCGTGATGTTTTACGTAGATGCACGGAGTGAAGTCCGCACGCGACACTCCCTGCAAAAAGCTCTTGAGACCAGGAAGAAAATCGTTGTTCCCTGGTGCAATCCCAATCAGGAATTAGAGCTATTCCATTTGGAGGCAATGGCCGAGCTGGCCCTTGGCATGTACAAGATTCTAGAACCTTTGCCCGAATTACGCCATCAACCGCATAAGGTGGTCCAACCGGAAGAGTTGGATTTAGTGATGGTACCTGGCGTGGCGTTTGACCGCAGGGGAGCACGTATGGGGCATGGCTTCGGTTATTACGACAAGCTGCTGCATCGAGTCAGACCCGGTGTGCCGTTGGTGGCTTTGGCTTTTGAGTGTCAATTCTTCCCTGAAATCCCAACGCAAGAGCACGACATCTTTATGGACAAGATCATCACCGAAGCAGCTATCTATTCTGGGAAAGGTCGAACATGATGAACCAAATAAGCAAAGCTTTGGTTGATGATACGTATGCCGAAGCCTTTCGCAGCATGTATGCCGAGGTATTGATCACTGCCTGCAATCGCACCTGGTTGGATCATGCCGTACAAGCCGCTACTGGCAATGCCAGCAGCACTATCCTATGCGATTGCGAAGCTGGTCTGAGTCATTACGTTGGCCCAGGCGGCAACACCAATGAGTCAACTCCCGATGGTCGCCCAGGAGCCGTGGTGCAATTTCATTTGCCCCGTTTCCGTAAGGATCGTGTTGAAGCCTTGGAGCGAGCTTTGCTCGTGCGCTTGAGCCAGAACGTTCTCACTTGCCCCACGGCTTCCTGCTTCAATCGGCTCGATGAAGCCACCTATTTCAAAATGGGCCGCAAGTTATCGTTTTTTGGTGATGGGTATCAATTCCGCGACGAGCGCTTTGGCAGAAAAATATGGACGATACCCATCCTGGGCGGGGAATTCATCATCGAACGTCGAATAGGTTATCGCGATGGCTTGATGGGAGGCAATCTTTGGTTCATGGGGCAGGATAGCGAATCAGCCCTCATGGCAGCGGAGAAAGCCGCGGCCGCCATTCAACCATTACCTGGCGTGATCATGCCCTTTCCAGGCGGCATTACGCACAGTGGTTCAAAAGCAGGCAGCCGCTATACCTTCATGATTGCCAGCACTTATGCTGAATATTGTCCTACCTTAAGGAGCAAGCTTGGCAATCAATCTAAGCTGCCTGAAGGCGTAAACTCGGTAATGGAGATCATCATCAACGGCAGCGATTTGCCAACCATTGCGAAAGCAACACAAGTCGCCATCGAAGCCTCTGTTGAAACACCGGGACTATTGCGTATTTCCGCTGGCAATTATGGAGGGCGGCTAGGCAAGAGCTTTATTTACCTGCATCCCGAAAAACAACCAACGGCAAACGCTTGATGGACATACCGTGCAAGCGCTATGCGATTTGAAACAAGCCTTTAAGAATTGCTCGAGCCTCTTCGCCTTTATCCCGACTTACGACCACGCTCATGCGGGTCTCACTCGTAGCGATCATGTCGATGTTGATGCTGCGCTGAGCCAATGCGCCAAACATCCGATTAGCTACTCCCGTGTGTGTCCGCATGCCAATGCCCGTTACCGTGATCTTGGCCATTTGCTCGTCCAATTTCATGGGTGCTTTTGGATTGATTGACTGTAGGGCTAATCGCGCTTGTTCTTCGGCACGTTTCAAATCGGCTTGGGGAACGGAAAATGAAAGTTCGACACGGCCTTGGTCATTAAAGTTATAAACGATCATATCGACCACAATTCCACGCAAGGCTATGGCAGCAAAGACTTTTGCACAAACTCCTGGCATATCAGGCAGATCAAAGATGGAGACACGACCTTGCGTTGTATCAAGCTCAATGTCATTGACAATGACTTCTTCCAAGGATGACAACAATGGGGTTAGATCTTTGGTCGGATCGATGCTTTTCGTGCCAGCCGTTCCTGAATGAAGCTGCGCTTTCATTTCTTCCGGTGGCGATGGTAAGGCATGAAGGCCAAATGCCTGATGTACGACGCGAAGTGCCTTTGGACCATTGTCTTTATCCACTAACACAGAGATTTTTATTTCGCTGGTACTAACCATGCGAATGGGAATGTTCTCGCTGGCCAAGGCAGTAAAGAAATTCTCAGCCACGCCGGCGTGTGTGCGCATACCCACGCCTACCACAGAGATTTTGCTCATTCCCTCTGTGAATGCACAACTCCCACCTAAACGTTCAACAACTGGAGATAATGTTTGCAGCGCCTGGTTCAGCTCATTTTTCAATACGGTGAAGCCAATTTCAGCATGGCCAGATGCATCGACGTTGGCAGCAATCATGTCGACAACAATATTCTTGCTCGCCAGCGCGGTAAAGATTTCGTGAACTAACCCAGGATGATCTGGCAAACGCAAAAGGCGAATGCGGGTTTCATCTCGAACCATCGCAGCACCACAAACGGGAATCTGTGACATCCAGGGCGTTTCTGGAACTATCCAAGTGCCTTCGACATCACTCATCGAATTGCGAACCTGCAATGGCACCTGAAACTTTTTAGCGAATTCGATGCTGCGTGAATGCATGACGCCTGCACCCAAGCTGGCTAACTCCAGCATTTCTTCATAACTGATGTAACGAATTTTTTGCGCTTCAGGCACGACACGCGGATCGGTTGTAAATACGCCGTCGACATCCGTATAGATTTCACAGTCAACCTCAGGATAAATCCCTAGCGAATCGTGTTTCATGACTGCCGCCAAGGCAACTGCAGTCGTATCTGAGCCGCCACGACCCAACGTCGTTATGTTCTCCTGCTCATCGACTCCTTGAAATCCAGCAACGATGACAATGTTACCCTTGCTTAAATTGCGCAGAATGCGTTCGGTGGTGATGCTTTTAATGCGTGCTCTGGTATGCACACTGTCGGTAACAATGCCGACTTGTGCCCCAGTCATACTGACTGCTTTCGCCCCCAGCGCTGTAATCGCCATGGCCATCAAAGCGATGGAGATTTGCTCTCCTGTGGCCATGAGTGCATCCATTTCTCGGGAAGGTGGGTTATCGGTAATCTCATTGGCAAGCGCAATCAATTCATCGGTCGTGTCACCCCGCGCGGATACAACGACAATGACTTGGTTTCCCGCTTGTTGAGCCCGAATGACGCGCCGAGCGGCCGCCATGATGCGTTCTGCAGTTGCCAAACTCGAGCCGCCAAACTTCTGAACAATCAGTGCCACGCGACTTCCTCCCGCACACGCGGTTCTCAAGTGGTAGTGTATATTTACCAAGGGTGATTTGATTGTTGTATCAGTCATCGATTGCAAAGAAATACTGCGTAGAGATCGCTTTGTCGATTTTGCTCGGCCACGGTACAACTGAAAACTAACGCTTGTTGGTAACAGGCAAAGGCTTGACTAACCAGCTTTCCTTTTGTTTCTGATCTGAAAAGTCACCCGATCCCTTGGCCCAATATTGGATGCCTTGCATGGAGACTATCGATTTGATCCCAAAGTGGACGGTGTCCACCTGTAAATCATAATCAACATGAAAGACTAAGAAGTCGCCTGGGTCTTGGCCAAAAAAGCTTGCTGGGTCAATTGATGCTTCCGCATTCACCGCGCTCGAAAGATCAAAGGGAACCCACCCGATATTGGCAATAAAGCACTCGGCTTTGACATGTGTTTGGTAATAAGCGATGCCACCGAGTTTGGCCTCGGCCTCCGCTGATTGAGCCCAGCGACCAACGAGTATTCGTGCGGGGATGCCATTGGCACGTAGAATACCAACCATCATGCACGACATACCGCCACAGTCCGTTTTCAAGTTTTTACAAACGACGGATACGCGACGATCCATTTCCTTTTCGTATTCATAATGCATCTTTGCATGCAAAAAATGAAAAACACGGTGAGCAAACTCAAGCTCAGACTCACCTGCAGCACGTTTTAACCCCTGATTCACCATCCAACTGCGAAAGTTTGGGTGATCGTGATTGACTAATGTATTGGTGGCCAAATAAGCCTTTTGTAAGTCGCTCGGCAGTGGCGGCACCGCAGCAACGCGCTCGTTCGGTGCAATGGGAACTAGTTTCCTCTTATACAGTAAAGCAGAGCAGGTGTATTGCACATCGATTTGACTTTGTAATTGCGGCTGCCTCACTGGTAAGCGCAACATCAATATAGGTCGTCGCAATGGACTGGCTTCCATTTTTTCGTTGTACTGCTTGTCCAATGACGCTCTTATATTGCTTTGACAAGGAAGCTCGGGACATTTCGGGGCGACGAATATCCACTCCGATGCTTCTAACGAAGGTGCTTTGACATGTAGCGAAAGTTTGGCCTCGATACGGCGAACAGGTTCCGACTGGATGCGCATCGGTTTGCTGTAACTATTTGGGTCAATACCCACCAAAAGCAATAATGTCTGCAAGAGTTCCATCTTGAAGAGCATGTTATAGCTCGTTTATGAACAGAAGTCGTTGATTAGACCAAACCCGGGTTACACCAAATCACACACAGGATACTCAAGACTTCTGGTTCCAAGGTGGTGTTCGCATAAACGCCCAAATAAACAGGCATAGAAACATTCCATCAATCAGTGACATAACCATCGTCCCAATGTTGATTCGACTCATACAATAAAGGATTATGCACGCGATTAGAAATCCTGCTTTCTCCAACATGGCTGGAATCATCAGCGGTCGGTAACGCACGGGATCTGTTGCGATCACCAAGAAAGCCACCTGCCATGCAAGTCCAACAGCGATGAACCCATAAAAGAACTCGGGATGTGTAATAGGTGGAGGATCGTTCAACGCGATCTGTTGCTCCAAGCCAAGACTAAGTCCCAGCACCAACAAACCATAAATCCCCGCGACTAAAAAGACACGTTGTGCGATCACCACTTTCCTTCCTGTCTCATACGTTATGCATTTCAATTCTTTTTCAATTGTTCCAACACCTTTTTGACATCTGTTTCATTGGTCGACCGAAAAGCCAGGCTCTTCGTCGCCTTATCGCCTTTGGCTATCACGACCGTTAAATGAGCATCAGCATTGATCAACCAAGCTAATGGGCCTTGCTTATCTCCACAAAAGATGGTGAGGTTGGTTTTTTTTAGCTTCAGCGCTTGTTGAACTTTGGGCAGATAGTCTTTGACTTCGTCCACTTGGTCCGTCAGCCAAATCATGTAGATTTGAATATCTTTGGCGCTTTTGTCGATTTCTTCATCGAGTTGACGAATGAAACGGGCTATGGGGCGTTCCCAGCGTTCCTGGTTCACCCAGATGTAGATCACTTGCTTGTCTTTCTGTCCTTGACCAAGCTCGATGTCGTTACCCGCTTGATCACCTGTCACCACAGATGCCTTGAATGCCTCGAGCTTCGTGCCTGCTGCAGGCCCGGACTCAATCTGTGCCCAGATTGTGCACGGAATGACAAACCACAATATGGATACCAACATGAGTTTTTGCATTTTTCGATCCCTGCTGAACGATTCCTGATTTCGCTGATATCCAATGTAATCAATGGCAGAATCTTGATCTAGGTGTTGCATTCAGCGTTACGTCCCATGAATGGCCTCACACGACCGCGGTGCAATCATATAACACCCTTAGTTCGCCAGCTACAGTCGTTGATGTTTATGACCGATAATTTATGAACTGCAAATATGCCGAGGAGTCGTAAATGTCTATCAATACCGTGCAGCCGAGCCAAACGCGGATCGGGTGGATCGGCACTGGCGTTATGGGCCGATGGATGTGCCAACACATCATTCAAAAGGGGTATTCCGTATCGGTCTACAATCGCACACCGAAAAAAGCGGCCCCATTGATTGAACTGGGAGCGAAGCTGGCTCAACATCCTCAAGAAATTGCAGAGCGGTCCGATGTGGTTTTTACGCTAGTCGGCTTCCCAGCTGATGTTCGCGAGGTCGTGCTTGGACGTCACGGTGTATTGGAAGGCGGCCGACCCAATACCATCTTGATCGATATGACCACAAGCGAGCCTTGCCTCGCTCGTGAAATTGAACAAGCTGCGGCGCAACGTGGAATTTTCAGTCTCGATGCTCCAGTGTCAGGCGGCGATATCGGGGCACGCGAGGCCCGCTTATCAATCATGGTTGGTGGTTCGCAGGAAGTGTTTCAAGCCGTCATGCCTCTCTTTGAATGCATGGGAAAGACCATTGTCCATCAGGGGCCTGCCGGTTCAGGACAGCACACCAAAATGGTGAATCAAATCCTGATTGCAGCCAACATGATCGGAGTCTGTGAAGCGCTGCTGTATGGTTACAAAGCTGGCTTGAATATGGAAACGGTCATGCAATCGGTTAGCAGTGGTGCGGCTGGTAGCGTGGCGCTTTCTGTTTTGGGGCAACGGATGCTGAAGCGTGATTTTGAACCCGGCTTCTTTGTCGAGCATTTTATCAAGGATATGGGCATTGCTTTGGCAGAAGCTGAGCGCATGCACCTTTGCTTACCAGGCTTGAGCCTGGCGAAACAACTATACCACGCAGTCGTAGCACAGGGATACGGACGTAAAGGCACGCAAGCCTTGCTCTTGGCGTTAGAAAAGTTGTCGAACATTGTTCCTGAGGCGCTCTGAGGGATCGTTTATCTCCGCCGAGAAACGGTAGGCCTGCACTTGCTGCATTTGTTTGAGCGCTGAACCAGTGATTGCTTTTTGGATGAGATCCTCAATATCGTATATCCCTGCCAAAGGACACAGTGCCCGCCGTAAACTCTGCAACCGATCAGCTTGGTCGGCTAGCTGAAAAGCTCGGTCTGATTTCAAGCTCAGATGTATGGAGTACGTTGGATCTGCAGATAACACCATCCAGTGTGATTGCAAGAATCGTACCATTTCATCCTGGTGAGGCCAGGATGGTTGCTCATCGTCTCGCCAATAGCCAACAATATGGGGGGTAAAGACAATCCGTTTACTGTACATGCGGGCATAAGCACCCAACCAGGCTGCCCAAAGAGAAAGCGACCCTTCTTTGCGAAAACGACTAAATATGCTGCGGAAAAATGCTCCGCGGATAAAGCTCCATTCTGGCCTCACGGCACTCACTGTATGTTGATTGATGAGCATGCCATAACCGGCGAAGTCGCCAAAGGGTTTTCCGACTAAAGGAGAACCTAAAAGTCCATCCATCCCGAAAATCAAACCGGCTGAACGGATTCTTCTGGACTGATCAATCAGACATGGCCCGACGCAAACGATTTCCTCATCGAATGCAAACAATGCGGCTAACTCATCAACATATCTGGTCGTTAATGGTTGGACCGAACTAGAACGAAACTCGATCCATTCATTCGTTGCTGCCAACTGATAGGCTCGCTCGAGACAATCCCAAGCATCGTTCCATTCAACACAAGGAGAACTTTGATGGTTCGAAGGGTATTTCAAAGCAATTCGCCACATCCCCACATCCCCATACAAGGCATTGGCCCGTATGGTTAATTGATCAGCAAGCCCACGATCTTCGAGCAAACGTTCCAGCAAATGGTGCTGCCCTGCAATGGTATAGGGTTTGGCATTTTGGCCTGGCGTGGCAGTGGATTGTGCGTGCATGCGCCAAGAATAAAGAATCTCTGGGCAATGCATCGGCTCTTTTCCCTGTGAAACAAACCGGCTAAAAGCATCCCAATCAGGGCAACCTTGTGCTTGTTCATCTTTGTAACAATCGAAAGCCAAAGCAAGCTCTCGATCCATGACTCCCAAATGAGCCGTGTAACAACAATTGCAAAACAGTAAAGGATCCCAATCCGGTTTGCAAAATGGATGGTCGACTTGACCTTCAGGTAAGATTTTATCTTCATCGGTATATAGCAAGGGTGGGTATTGGAACGCTTGAATGGTCTGTGCAATCACTCTTAATGCATCTGGGTACAGTCGATCATCATGATCGACGGGAACGATATAGCGACATGTCGCTTTCTCTAATGCAAGCCGCAGCCCACCCATGATACCGCGGTTATGCGATGAGCGGAAAATGCGTACGCGTCGATCTTTCGTCAACTGATCCAACTCGGTGAGTACAGAAGGATTTTGGCAGGCATTGTCTACGATAATCCATTCAAATTGCCGATAATCCTGGGTCAATATGCTATGGCTCAGTTCGCGTAAAAATGTGACAGGCGGGTCAAATACCGCTGTGACAATGGAAAAGAGATTCTCTTCCAACCATGGCTGATAGATTCTTTGGCGGTCTTTGATTCGCTGGGTAATCCAGGATGTGTAAGCATGGGTTGTTGTGGTTGGTCTCCTGAGCCAACACTTCAACTGTGGCCATCGTGATCTCCATATCTTCTGAAGGTATTTCATATGGCTTTCAGGCGAAAATCACCGGCTCGGCGACATAGATTAGCGTTATAAAATGGGTCCATCGGGTAGATATGTGACCAGCGATCCTGAAATTGTTTCAATTCCCATGCGGATAGGTTTTCATGGCTATCTCGCCTCATTCGCTCAAAGTGGTATAGTTCGACTCCAGGGTGATAAACGATGCGCAAACCGCTTTGATGGACCTTGAAGCAATAGTCCACATCGTTGTAATTGAGCGGAAAACTCTCGTCAAAACCACCCACTTGCTCAAAAGTGCAGCGCGACGTCATGAGACAAGCCCCAGTGACCGCTAATAAATTACGCGGTGTGACAACGCAATCGAGGTAACCGCGCTCCGAGCCCTGCGACCCATAGTAAGGATGCCCTGGGCCTGGATCAAACAGGTGCACGCCGGCATGCTGAATGCATCCGTTGGGAAATAACAATTTGGCACCCACGACGCCAATACCGGGTTGAGTTGCATATCGGAGCAATTGCTCGAGCCAATCGTTGTGGATAATTTCCATGTCGTCGTTTAAGAACAGAAGTTGATCGCCCTGAGCCTCACGCACGGCCCAATTCAGGTTTGCTGAGAAGTTGAATGGAGCGAATCGACGCGTTCTTTTCAATTCAAAGCTGGCCAATGCTTTTTCAGTCGCCGTTGGCAATGGTCCGTTGTCAACCAGAATGATCTCATATTGTTTATAGTCCGTTCGGCTTTTTAAGCTGTCGAGCAGATGGACAATATGCGCTTTAACCTCACCATGGATACGCGCTTGTTTGCCTGCGGTGGGAATGATGATGCTAACCCGTGGATCGCCCTGAATGGCCAACTGGACTTTGTATCCATCCAGCGATCTTTCAACTTGGCCAAACAACCCTGCTGTACCTCGTTCGAGGTGATGCTGCACAACTTCAGCGGCACGCATTGGAGGAACCAGCGACGCCTCTGAATTCGCAGATCGGTGATAAAGAACGTGCGGCCAATGAACGATCTGCATTGATGGATTGGCCGACAGTCGCAAGATAACATCGATCTCATGGCCACCTTCAAAGGCTGAATCAAATCCATTGATTTGCTGCAAAGTCGACTTGTTATAAACTGCCAATCGGCCGATGTAGGGGCATGCACGGTAATAATCGGGAGACCAATCTGGCTTCATACGCGGATGATGACGTCCTTTATCTTCGCTCCAATGATCTTCATCTGAATAGATCAGATCGGCTTGGGGGTGTTGCATCAATGCTTCGTGGATGTGTATCACCGTATCACGGTTAATTTGGTCGCCTACGTGCACCGGAATGATATGCGTCCCCTTGGTTTGACAAAGCATATGATTGAGATGGTCGGCTTCACATTCCACGCCTGGGGGCATGGGCAAGAGCAACAGCCTGTCATCAGGCCAGTGCATGCCCGCTAGCAGCGTTTGAATTTCATTCAAAAAGCATGCATTGACGGTCAAAACGAGTTGCCAGGACAAACGATTGGTTTGACAAGCCAAGGAATGCAAAGTTCTTTGTAAATCAACGGCCCGTACGCGCCGTGGAATACTGATCGAAAAAATGAGTTGCGGCAAGTTGCTCTGCGTGCGAATGCGGCCGATGCGTTGTTCACTTTCTACTGCCGACCACTGTCTGGCTGAACACCAATCTGCATATTTGGGTGGCGGTAATAGGGTTGAGTGCTTCTGCGCTGGTGAAAGCTGCGTAGACCGATTTAGCCATCTTTTCAGCATTTGCCTCCACCCATGACGCGTCAGCAGCAGCTTCCAGGCAAATGCTCTGCTTTCTCCGTTGAACCAATCTTGGAATGATCGTTTCCACCCCGCCATTAGGCAACGCATTAAGCTACAGGGCTGAATGTCGAATCGATCTATTCGACATAGTTGGCGATCCGTCATAGGATCCAGTCGAATTCGCCTTACGGGGTGATGAAAATAGGCATATTGCTCCAAGGAACCGGAAGCAGACCAGGTTCCTAGCGGAATCATATGCTCTTCGTCAAATCCATGACCATAATCAACATACACCTTGACTTGATCCTGTAATGGTCCACGCCCCCAGAGTCGAATACGATGCCAGCCATGCCAACCGTGAACCTGCCAGACGAATTGCGGATCTAAGCTCAGACTCTCCCAGACCCCTACACCTGCCTGCGGGGCAGGCACCAAATGGAAAGTTTCGGCTTCCTTCAATGACATACAGCGAGAATGCCAAGGCCAGCGTAAGCATTGCCAGAACCGCCTAACTCGTCCCGGAGCTTGTGCATGCCATCGACTCCAAGCAAGTTCACGCTGCAAACCTTCCACCTCGGCTCTCAGTTGCTTGATGAGGCGTTGATCCCGTTGCTGGCCAGCAAGCCAGGGGCCAACATCGGGATGTGATTGAAACAGGTCCCGCAATTGTTGCGTCAATAGCTGCATTGGATCGACGATTTCGGTTTCCTTTATGGCATCTGTTATGCCATGCTGTCGCCACAAATGGACTGCCTTTCGTGCTTGATCTTCATTGCGAAACGCACAGAAAATTTGGCGGTATGGCCGTTCTTTGGCAAAGGCGCGGAAAGAGCGCATGTTCAATAAATGGTGAAATGTGGCAGACAGCTCTGCCGATCCGACAGCCTGCAACTCTTCACTAATCAATAGCAAGGGCAGCCATTCTGCCAAAGGTGCATTTCCAAAAGCATGTGCCGCCAGTCCCAATTTTTCAAATATCGCTCGCACTTCCGCTTTGGATGGAATGCCGTAAAGCTGATGCTCGCGAAGCCAGGGATGCAAACGTCCATGCTTGCGCCGATGTGCTTGATCGATGCGGCGTTCCGCCCTACGAACAGAAGGTCGATTATTCGGACAACTGAGAATCACTCCTTTGCTTGCGACGCGTGCCCACTCTCCGACCATAAAGGGACGATCTTCTCGTGGAATATGCTCGAGCACTTCAAGGGCAATCACATAATCAAACGACTGATCACCACAGGGTATGGGACCATCTCTCGGAATATGCAGAAAAGGATTGGCATGATCAGGATGTTCTTCGACATCGGCGCGCGTGATCGATACACGACATGGATCAAGGAATCCTTCTAAACAATTTAAAGTATTGCAACCGACTTCCAAAATGTGCGCAGGCCGATGGAGGTGTGACAACAACGGCTTTAACAACAGAGCAACAGCACCATAGCGGTAGTATTGATCGAATTCGATTTGGAACAATTGTTCTTGGCGCGTCCGTGCCATGTTGTGAACCTCTAATGGGCAAGTCGAGAATTGATGATCTCGCCTCATCACCGATGAATACGAATGTCCACGTCTTGTTCAATCAGGCCATGCACACGTGGTCCAATTCGTGGATCAATCACCTCGAGCATCAATGCATGATCCTGCCAATGTTGGTATTCGGGTTGACGGGCATCGTTCGCCAGGGCCACACTTACGCTATATTTCCCTGGTCGCAGCCGCATGTTTAACGAAAAGTCCACACACCAACGGTCCCCTGGACGCAAGGAAGGGAACACGACGCCACGGTCGGCTGTGTTGCTACCGATGATTTCACACCCATAGCGATCACGCACATAGAAGCCAGCAATCAGTGATGAAATGGCTTCGTGAATCTGCACGTGCAAGCGTAGATGATAGTGATGTCCTAAATGCAACAATGTGACAGGTTGTCCATCCGAGTTCAAGCATTCCACTTTTACAATTCGAGCCTGGCCAGGTTTTTCCCAAGCCAGGTTCGGTTTTCGATCAGCCTGCTGACTTGTTGCGGACCGTCGGGAGCACAGATAGGCAAAATACCAATCAGCCACGTCAGCGGATGGCCCTGCTTGTATGATACGACCCTTTTCCAGTACATACATAACGTCGCATAATCGCTTGCATGTCTCCAAATCATGTGACACGAGGATCAGCGTGACACCTTGTTCGCGAAGTTGGCGAATGCGGTCAATGCAGCGTTGTTGAAATGCCAAATCTCCAACGGCCAAAGCTTCATCGATCAGCATGATCTCCGGTTGCACGGAAGCGGCCAAAGCAAACGCCAACCGAACGGTCATACCGCTTGAGTAGGTGCGCATGGGGCGATGCAAGTATTCCCCCAAGTCAGCCATCGAGGCGATTGCAGTCCAGCGATGTTCGAGTTCTTCTCGTGAAAGCCCCAAAATACAGGCCGCCAAGCGAACGTTTTCAGCCCCGGTAAAATCGGGATGAAAACCGCTGCCCAACTCGAGCAGTGCGGTAACCCGTCCTTGCAAAAGAGCTGTGCCTTCCGTTGGTGTAATCGTGCCAGCCAATAATTGCAAAAGTGTGGATTTTCCCGATCCATTGGCTCCCATGAGAGCTACGGCCTGCCCTTTGGGAACGTTCAGACTTACATGGCGCAGTGCCCAAATATCCTGATAGTATTGCGTTCGCCAACCGAACAGCCATTGTTTAATGCGATCTCTTGAGTTTTGATATAAACGGTAACATTTACCTAAGTCATGGATGCGGATCGCCCACGCTGCTGCGTCGGCAGCTTCCAGTGGCTCCGCATGCATGTTCAAGAGCTGTCGTGCGGACGGCTTGCTTGGTTGCTGTTCGAGTTGGATCATGTCCATTAACCTGTTAAACGACATCAGCGAATCGTGGCTTTAAGAGCATAAACCACCAATAACCCGACTGCATGACCAGCCAAGCCATGGCAAAAAGGAATAACATGCCTTTCATTGAAGGTGTTTGTCCCAACAAAGCCGCTCGGCCGAGTTCGACGACCCAACACAATGGGTTAAGCATTAACCATATTTGGTATGGTTCTGGAACTGCAGATAACGGATAAAAAACGGGCGTCAGAAAAATGAGTAGTTGACAGAATGCAGTCATGGTTGGTACGACATCACGCAAAAAGACAGAAGTCGAGGCCAGAAACCAACCAACCCCTAATAGAAACATGGCGTAGGGAACGAACAGCACCAATAGCCATAACCAGGTCCAATAAAAGCTGACTTGTTGCCAGGTTTGGAGCAATACAACCACACTCAAACTGATCAGCAAATGGAACAGCATGCCTAGAAGCATCGAGAGTGGAAGAATTTCAACGGGAAAAACAACTTTCTTGACAAACTGTGGCTGGCTGAAGATGAGAAAGGGGGCTCGGCCGACCAGCTCGCTAAAGCTGTTGAATAAGAGCAGGCCACTGATCAACACCATCGCCAATTGCCAGGATGTGCGCTCGCCCCAACCAGGGCCGCGCGGTTTCAAAACCGATCCAAAAACAAAGGTGTAAATCAGAAGGGCCATCAGTGGCATGACCCATGACCAAAGCGGGCCGAGGATGGATCCGTGATATCGGGTTTTCACTTCTCGGCGAACGAATTGCCAGATCAATTCCCTATGCTGCCAAAGGTGCCTGCAGAGCCCCCATGGCGACAGGAATGGATAGGTCGTTTGTGGCTGCGAACTGCGGACCAGGATCATCCATGAACTCCTGTACGCGAGCCAATTGACTCCAGCGGATGTTGCACCTTCCTGGCGTTCCGCTAGGGCATTTATATCCCCTAGTTTACCACTCTGTCAATGCAGACTGATTCACCGATGTGGCTGCAACGGTCAGTGTAAAGAAATGTGATGTGTATGGGCAGCCGTTACTTGGAATTCGATTTGGTGTTTTTAGGTGTGCTCGTTCCAGGTGCCTGTAACAGCAGCACTGTGCCGTCAGATAATGGGGCGAAAGCCCAATCAGTTTGTCCGAGGGGAACGGCCCCCGTGGCAGGGATTAAGCTGACCATTAATTGAAAAGCTTGTCCGAACGTTCGATTTTGTTTGAGATCAAGCCATAAAAAACGACCAGACAATTCAGGAATCAAAACGATGGAACCAATCACATGGGGAATACCGACGATCCCCATGCCGGATCCGCTTGATTCTTGAGGCGGAAAAGCCTTGATAGGCGCATCGGGTTGGGAGGCTTCGAACCAAACTAATTGGCGTCCATTGACGATGCAGCCAACCATGGAGTTTTGCAAGCGAAAGGGGCCGCGGGTGATCGTCCCGCGTGTCTCCCATTCTCGCTGGTTTGGAATACCTCCGGTCGCAACCATATGTAATCGCCCATTTTCATCACCCACGACAACCGCGGGCTGATTATTGGCATCCACCATTGCCAATAAGGGGGTTACGATACGTGCTGGCAACGTGATGTCAGCGACGGATACCCGTTGCCATCCACGACGATCATCACGCTCCCAGCGTAGTAACTTTCGTCCTCCATCCGTCGCGATGATTTCCTTGTTCGAAAGAAACAGCACATGTCCGGGTGTATTCAAGGCCACTGAAAAATCACGCCAGGTTAAGGTGACGGGAGTGCGATTGCTCGCATTTAAGTGAAACTCGCGCAAATTGCCATCTCGACAGGGTATAAAGATCGCCCCTTCATCGTTCACTGCAGGCGTCCCTTGTGGTGGACTAGATAAGCGAAAAATCCTTTCAACGGTGACCCCTTTCCCAGGTTCGAAACGCCTTACATGCAGTTGGTCGGTTTCAGGATTATGGGTCAAGCCAATAGCGGCAGCCCCGCTTGGCGTCGGGATCAATCGAGCATAGTTGATTCCTTGGATGCTCATACCTGGCCAATCGCCTAAGGTAAGCCATGGCATATCCATATTGGCGGGTATCTTGCGGGCATCGACTTGGAATACGGCACCACTGCGATCAATCGTGAGTACGTGGTTGCCCATCGATACTGCTTCCTGAGCCGGAGTCACGCCAAGCTGGCGCTGCCAGTAAACCTTGTTACTGGAACGATGCATGGCCGTCGCCAATACGCGATTGGCGGTCTGCGTCACAAGAATGACAAAGCGATTGTCCTGCGAAACCGACGCCATGTGGATGGGAGAACCCAATTCGAGTGTTGCATCTGAAACAGAGACCATTTGCTTTCGATAAACATCGAAACGCTGAATGTATAAACGATCATTAACAAGCATCCACCAATCATTGAGGTTGACGTAGGCAATTTGGGTCGCTTTGCTGGGTTCGACCGTCGATGGCTCAGCTCCAGGAGGCACACCGATGGGTAAAGGCGCATCGGTAATCGGCATCAACGGATCATCCTTGGTTGGTCCGCGGTTGGTACCAAACAACATCAGATACCCTTTGTCCGATAGAAAGCCGATCATATCCCCATCAAAATAAGGTTTAAACCAGGCATGCCCTGGTATGGTCTTTTCGACTTTTGGTTTGATGTCTTTGCCTTTGTCTTGCAGAGCAAAAGCACGGATTTTCATCGCCCCGACCCCCGCCTGTTCTGCCAAGACGATGAGGCTGTCCGTGATCACTGGCTCCCCTCGTAGTCCACGGGAGGGATGATTGGTGTAGAGAATGTCGACACATTGATTTTTACCCAAATCGATGACAAAAATACGCTTTGATTCCGCAGGGACATAGAGACGATTGTGCTTGGCGTCATGCAAGGGCTTGTACGGCAACGGATAACCCAATTCGAAATAGCCAAGCAATCGGCCATTGGCCAAATCAATCACGTTGAGCCGACCGTCCATCGTGGGCAAATAGGCCCGTGAACCAATCAGCATCGCACCCGTCACACTGGCTGCTGAAAGATTGCGTTGCCAAAGGTATTTGCCGTTGTTGACATCGACAGCATTCAGCATGTACTGTTTGCGTTCATTGACGGATATGACCAATGCAATGTCCGGCTGGCCTTTTCGCGATGGGAGGCGCGCCGGCAGTCCCTGCGTATCCAAACCCACACGGATTGCCCAGCGCGGTTCACCCGTGGCTGTGGACAGCCCGTACAACGTTCCTTTCGCCAATGCCAAAACGCACGTTCCATCATCGACGGCATCCGTCGGTGCTGGCTTGATCGGCGGGCAAAGAAGCAAGCTTGTACCCTGTGCATTCTGGATTTGACTATTGGCAGCTTGATTGACGGAGCGGTAGGTGATCCAGCCAGGCTCGGCTGTCAATATTTCTTCTAACTTGCGATTGAGTTGCTCTTGCTTGGCCAGCAATGGTAGGGCTTTGACTTTTTCGTCAAACAGGTTAAGAGCAATATCGGCTCCTTGCGGTTCGCGACGATCCAAGATTTGATCGAATTGCTTGATCAACAATTTTCTGGTTTCTGCAGAACTAACGACCTCTTTAGCTTGTGCAAGTTTGGCCTCGGCATTCTTTTGTTTTTTCTCCGCTTCATTGGAATCCTTTTCACTTCCCCATGTATCTTTGGCGAGATTCAGCATGCTTTCGGTGGTTGCAACCAATTCGGCATCTTCACTTTTGGTAGCTTGGTCAGCAGAGCGGTCAGCAATGAGAATGGCCAGGTTCCAGATCAAACTCTTGAAATTGCGTTCACGAAATACGGGATCTGCCTTGTAGTTGGAATAAAAGTCGACCAAACTCGCACGAGCAGCTTTCAAGCCCTCTGGACGTCCACTGTTGGCCTCCAGATTGATGTCTGACCATTTCAGCCAGAAGTTGTAGCGTGTTTGATCCTTTGGGTCAGGATATTGTTTCGACAGTTCTTCAAATGCCCTTTTCCCTTGACCGAAGTTGCCGCCAATGACGAACTCTTCAGCCTGTTTCTCTAATTTTGCCTTGTTGCCTTCCACGCGCGAAATGAAATACCAAGCCCCGATCCCAGTCCCAATCAAGCAAAGAAAAATAATCCCGAGTACAATATATTTGCCCTTGTTGGAACGTTTGTGATAGCCATAGGGGTCGTAGGTGGAGCCGCTATCTTCAAACGCTTCTTGCTGGTAATAGCCTGCGGATTCTGGAGCATCGCCAGTGTAGGCGGGCGCCGCCATGGCGGGCGCGTATTCGACGACTTCACCCATAGGCGACGCTGGCCCTCCACTCATCGGTGGAGGTGCTGAAAGCCAATCAGCTTCGGCAGGACCACTCGTGGGAGGTGGCTGTGCCATCCAATCCGCCTGAACAGGCCCATCGCTCACGTCGCCGCCAATGGGAAAAGTATGTCCGTCGGGTGCCACGCGAAATGTTTTCCGACATTCCGGCGAAGCACACCGCAATTTCTTGCCTAACAAAGACGATTCAATTTCCGCTTCTGTCCCACAAAGCGGGCAGGTAATCGTTATCGGCACAATAAAAACTCCGTGGACGTGATTTGAGTGATCAGTTCCGCATTTCCCAATATAGGTCGATATCCCGTCAGGGCTATCGGTCATCCTGTGCCTTGAACAGAGGGGTGAATCCCTGATCAATCCGATGCAGGATACTCTGCCTAAGCATTCTTCAATCTAGTGTAACGAAGGGTAATGATTGACTCAACGGTCAACTTGTTGAATTCCCATGCTTCCCCTCGATATTCAATAACATATTTGCATCCCTTTCAGGGTGACAATTGGGGCAAGCCAGGAACACCCATCTGCGACAAACCTGACTGATTTGAACTCGGAGAGTAGACTATGGCTTTGGTTGAATGGACTCCCAACGGCCTTTATTGTCCTGGCGGTGATTTTTACATCGATCCAATCAAAAAAGTTGCCAAAGCTGTTATCACTCACGCCCATAGCGACCATGCCCGCAAAGGATGTCAGGCATACCTCACTTCCAATACTGGTGCTTCATTGCTCCGACATCGGTTGGGCAAAAAAATAAACGTACAAACATGCGCTGAAGGCGAGTCATTATCGATCGGCCAAGTTCGAGTCTCATTGCATTCAGCCGGGCATATGTTGGGGTCGTGTCAAATTCGCATCGAAAACAGAGGGGAAGTATGGGTCGTGTCAGGTGATTACAAACGCCAAGCCGATCCCACCTGCACTCCTTTTGAAGTCATCCGTTGCCATACGTTTATTACCGAATCGACATTTGCATTGCCGATTTTCCATTGGCCTGCTGTAGCTTTGGTCATGGAAGAAATTCACCGCTGGTGGCGATGCAACCAAGAACACCGAATAGCCAGCGTGCTGTTTGCTTATTCACTCGGAAAAGCACAGCGTTTGCAAGCCTTGCTGGATCCTACGATTGGTCCAATCGTTGTGCACCCAAACATTCATGCCATAAACGCAGCTTATGAAAAGTTGCAAGATCATTTTGCAGAGGTCGGGCTGCTAAATACCGAGAACATGCCTCAACAGCTAGAACGTGGCTTGTTGATCGTTCCACCTGGAACAGCGATTCCGTCTGCACTGGAAAACCGAACCATCTGTTCTTATGGCATCGTTTCTGGCTGGATGCGTGGTCTGATGCGATCCCATCGCCAAGGACGCGGCTTTGTCCTTTCCGATCATGCCGATTGGCATGATATCATGCAAACGATAAAAGAAACCGGTGCACAATCGGTTGGCGTCATGCACGGATATGTTGGGCCGCTTGTTCACTATTTAAATGAGCAAGGACTCAACGCTTGGGCTGTACAGTCATTTATGTAGATCATGGTTCAGAATGCAACGTTTCACCGAACTTTACCATTCTTTGATCACGACGGAGCGCGTGGAAATCCAGCGAGCTGCTTGGCAGTCTTATCTAACCTCATCCGCCAAAGAAGATATTTCATGGGCGATGCAACTTTTGTGCGGCCCAATCTGGCAGCCTGTTGTGAACACCGCAACCCTACGACAATGGGCCACCCAAAGACTAAACCTGTCCAATTGGATCATCGATGAAACTGTGAAAGAAATTCGCGATCCCCTTAAGTTCATTTCCCTCATTTTTTCGGAACCAGAAACCGTATGTCATCTACCACTCCACCAATTCATTGAAACAAGAGTTTTACCCTTGCGGGCACTATCAGCTTCAGAGCGGGAAAAACTGATCTGCGAAACTTGGTACGAGCTATCGGGCGAGCAACGTCTTCTTTACAACCAATGGCTCACTCGAAAGTTTCGTTGCCCATTGAACACCAAGGTATTGCTTGAAGGGTTCTCTGATTATAGTGGTTGCTCACTACCCGAAGCAGCCTTTCGACAATTTACCAGTCTACGCACTCCCTCGATAGATCCTTTGATTTGGCTTCATGCTTCTCCTCTCAGTGACACCTTCGCAGAAATCCGATTCCCCTCAACGTTTTGCCTGGCCACTCAACATCGTGATCGAGCTGAAGTTCAATCGCTAGGTCCATGCCATGATTGGCTATGTGAATGGTCTTGGCAGGGTGAACGTATGCAATTGGTTTGTCTGCAGGACCAAAACTTATTTTGGTCAGCTCGAAGTGGATGGACGGATGCCTTGCCAGTTGCGTTCAAAAATTCGGCGCAGTACTTGCCCGTCGGTACGGTATTAGATGGCATGCTTGTTCATAAGTTGCCAGATTACTCGAATAGCAGTGTGAACGCTGATCGTGGCATGAAGGGTATACAGTCCAAACATAAAAAACACCATCCCCTTTTTGTGGCTCATGATTTGTTGGCTTATGATGGGCACGATTGGCGCGATGTGGCATTGTCTTCGCGGCGAGCCAAACTTCAATCGTTGTTGCAGCGTCATGAGCATTTGTCAAACGCTCTTGTTTTATCTCCCGAATGGCAACTGTGCGATTGGCATAGCGTGGATGAGTATCTGCAACTTGCGCGTGAACGAGGACTCAATGGCATCATTCTGAAAAACAAGCATTCAGCTTACCATGCAAATCAATGTGTCAATCCATGGAGAGAATTTCGCCCGCCGTTGTATTCGATAAAGGGGATTCTCACCCATGCACGTTGGCAAGGTCGGCCTGACCAGATGACCCACCTGCTGTTAACGATTAGTGTTCGCATACAAAATGGTTGGTGTCCAGTGGCTCATGTTCCTGTCGATTTACCCTCCCCTGCTCAGCATCAAATCAAACGTCTGATTCAATCCAATACCATTGAACGCTTTGGGCCATTACGCGTGTTAAATCCAGAGCTCATTTTTGAACTTACTTTCGCCGATGTTTTGCCTTCTCGCCGACATAAAGCAGCCGTCGTTCTGAAAAAACCACAAATCAAGCAATGGCTGGCTCAAGCATCTTTAGACGAAGTTGACCATTTGGCGACCGTACAATCTTTACTCAAGCCCAATCATAAGCTGGCTCAAGCCTGTTTCCCTAGGCCACAACAACGCGGTTTGTTTGATGACATGTGAAGTATTCAGGCTGATGTCTTGGGGCTCGATCAAACGCCCATAGTGATACATTTGACCTGCGAGTTATCATCCGCTTCAGCCAGTTTTGTTGACTTATTACTAACTCCAACAGCAACCCGAAGCCTATTTGCAAGCGTCTGTCTTTGGTTACTACCTGCTGGAGAAATGGCATGGAGATGGTTCGAAAAGCGAAGAAGTTCAACAATCGCAAAGTCATGCTCGATAAGCTGCAACGACGGGTTTCAATTTGCTTATTCTCAATGATCAACTGTCTTTCATCCCTTGTCTGATTCGACTGGCCCGTTTGGGTGATCAACGAAAAAACCCCGACGACGTGCATGGTCGGGGTTTGGTGATGAGAACTACGATCATTTGCTTTACTTGCCGGTTCCTTGCACATTCAATTTTAAGTTGGCATGGTTGGATAAGGTTGTTTGGATGGTCAATTCTTGATTCATTTCACCCACCTGGGTTGGCGTCCATTGGAGGATGACGACTTGCACGTTTCCAGCAGCACTTGCAAAAGTTGGCTGAATATCCCCACCTGGTGCCATAATATGCGTCACCTGAAATGGTCGATCACTGCGAATGGTGAAGCGGCGTTGACCGGATTTACCCACGGGAATACTGCCAAAGCGCACTGGGTCAGGGGCGACAGACACCAGGGATCGAATCGTGGCTTCAATGACCACAGGAATGGTGGGCTCAGATGGGTCATTGGTCTTTAGGACCAAAGTCTTTTTGAAATCCCCAGCTGGTGCGGTTTCTTTGAGAGTGACCGTCAAGCGATAGCCAACTTGCCCTGGTTTGCGATAAGCCTCCACATACTGAGCATCGACATGTTCAGGTAGCGAAGCGATACCGGTCAGTTTCCAATCCAAGGTGCCTGCATACTCGATGTCCATGGTCATCATTGGCTTGGCGCCTTCTGGAGTAATATCGAAGCGAATCTGTCCGGGGTTATAAACCAAGTCCTGTCGGCTATGCGCTTTGACTTCCAATGTCACCGCCTTGGGGCCGGGAGTAATCAGCAGTTGGACAAAAATGCTCTTGGGCCCATTAAAACGTCGTCCATCCAATGCCACATCGAGGAAACCCGATTGACCTGGTTCGAGCATGCGTGGTGATGGAGTAACCGTTCCGCAACTGCACGAAACGCGCGCATCCGCTATTTCGATTCGTTGACCAGTTGTATTGGTCCATTTAAACCGATGCAGTAATTGTGCACCGCGTGGCACGGTACCGAAATCGTGGCTGGTCTCTGGCCACATCGTATCTGGTTGAGTGGACTGTGCCAAAACGCTTGGAATGAAAGAAAGCAACAACCAAAGGGTTAACCCTGTTGTATAGCGCATGATATTACCTCCTGTTTGCTGCGCTCCGGGTGTTTCTATTGTTACACCTGGTAAAAGCCGTATAGCCCAACCCACCTGGCCGGTGAAGGCCAGATGGGCGAGCATCCATTACAGCCTCGATGTCAATCACGGATGTCAATTACTACATCGGAATGACGGAACTTGCTCATCAACCATCCGGGTAAGATGCGTAAGTCAGTGAAAGATAATGTCCTACCTAAAGTTAAGCCCGTCACGATCGTTGCAGGTTAAAAAGGAATGCTTGCCGATATGGCCAAACATAACTAAAAAAATGGTTCGGTATTGATTGGAGGAAATAACCATGGGCATTCGACCCCGTACTCGTCGAGCCATTCGATTGCGAGCGTTTCGTTGTCCGCGCTGTTCGGCTGTAATTGGCCGTGTCAGGCCCCGATGCAGCAAATGCAACATGAAGCTGCCGAAATTTAAATAAGCCCGCTTAGAGCACAGACACTGCTACGACTCCCATTTCAACAACTTGCATCCAATGTTGCATTTCAGGGAGTTTTGAGCCATTTCTGTACTTGCTGCCGAATGTCATCCGACATGATGTAGATCGGTTTTTGAATCTGTTCAGGCTTGGTGTAATAGAAGCCTGGCGAGATGGGAATGGGAACCACATAAAAATGTGGCAATTCGCCCCCTTTCGGCTCCATTGGGTACAATGGCAGCAGATACAGCCCTGGACCTTGCCACCCCTTGCTTTGAGCTAGATTCATGACGATGATCTTACGACCGCCAGGCGCAGGGATGGATGGGTTGGTTTGCAAAAGTTCTTTGCCTTTAACCACCTGCTTAATGGTAACGACCATTGCATCGTTTTTGGCCTCAGGCACATCGGCTTCAACGATCAGTTGGGCTAGATGCAGCTGGGGCAAGGAAACGATATTCGGATGCGCATACAGCCACACCTGCCAGCTCAACCAACCCGACCAGAGCAGAAAAATGGCCAAAGCGATCCACCAAGCTACCGCTTGCTTAGTTCTAGTCATAGATTCGCTTCCATTTTTTGAATCCACTCGATCATCGGTTGGGCACTGCGATGAAGATGACGCAGCTACCTTTCATCCTATGGATCAAAAATCATCATCAATGGATATGGGGACGGGTTTGGATAGTTTTTGATACAAATCAAATACATTGTTAAAGTCTTCGCGCCGATCATGAGGCGATTGAGTCAATTTTTTGAAAGCAATTAAGTTGTAAACGATCTCACCAAAATCATCCGTCTTGCGAACATTCCAAAGGCGAAAAACGGTCGGCGCCATCATGCCGAATTCCTCAACCGCATAATCACAAATCCCTTCAAGCAATTCACGTGCGGAAACGTGATCCGTTGCAGGATCATTATCAGATGATCCCGCTGGCTCGTGCTTTTCCCTGCGGAGTTGCGTAAAACGCAATGCATCCGAAACAAAAAAATAGGCTTCAGGCGGATAACGCCGATCTTTTTGGTAGATTTCCTCAATCACATTGTGCTGCATAAGTCAAACCTTCAATCCCACATGTATGCAGTGATCACACAATACCTAGTCCAAGCAACAGCATGACCTTTCATTCACTCCATTTCTTCAGGCAACGGGTTGCTTTGGACTGCTGGCGTGCGTCCTAAAATGGTCATAACTTCATCGGCTCCGATGAGCACGCGACGACCGTCTTCAAATTCGACCAATAGTTTCTGAGCCAGGATCTCCTGTGCCAGCACCCTGCCTTGCCCTTTGCGTGTCAGAATTCGTGAACCAACATGGGGCAGCTGCGTGTAAAGTTCTTCGTATACGTTGAACTCGTAACGCAAACAGCATTTTAGTCGGCCGCACCGCCCAGAAATTTTGGAAGGATCTAAAGTGGATTTCTGTAACTTGGCCATACGCATCGAGACCGGTGGCATCGCCGTCAAATGCGTATTGCAGCAAACCGGCTTGCCGCAATCGCCATAGTCAGCCAAGATTTTAGCTTCATCCCGCACGCCAATTTGCCGCATCTCGATGCGGGTTTGAAATTCCCGCGCCAGGTCACGCACCAACTCGCGAAAATCTACCCGCTTTTCAGGTGGCCGCACGAGAAAATAAAAGACCAGCCTTTCGCCCCCCAGCAATTGTTCCACATCGACCAAATCCATCTGAAGTAAACGTTGTTGAATGAACTGTCGGCAAATGTCATAGGCTTTTTCTTGCATTGATCGAAGCTGTCCTGCATATTGCCGGTCTTCATCCGAAGCGGGTCGCAAAATCTGGCCTTCGGTGGGCTCGAGCAAGAAGTGTCGACTTTGGTCTGTGGCCAAGCATAGAATCGTTCCCAATTCCGTGCCACGGGGTGATCGAACGATGACTTCCTCGCCACGCTTCCAAGGGCGGTCGGCAAGGGATTCATATTCCCCAAGGTGCCTTAATACGCCGTGACGTACGATATATTTTTCACTCATGTGTTCAAGTTGCATCCTTAAGGATATTCAATCCATAAGCATCACGTTTCAACGCTAAGTCTCGCGTTTTCTTTAACGGCTGTCAATGGACAACAGAAAACCGATGCGGTAAAGTGCTGCTATATTCCCAGGGTTATTCGACGGCCCATTCGCCGTTATGGAGCAACTGATGCAAATCCATGTCTTTGGGCCAGTGCTCTTTTATGACATGATTCGTACGGCAAGGCGAGGCCGTTATGTGTTGATGCGTTTCATTTATGCACTGATCACCTTTGCTCTACTCACTTCGATTTATTTGAGCATGTTTTCGTATCTCGATATTCAATCTCTCAAGCCAAGCCAGACGACCCAATTTGCTGAGACCTTTTTTAACTGGTTTATGATTTTACAATTCATCCTCATCTTGCTGCTCACACCCGCGTATGTGGCCAGCGCGATTGCAGAGGAAAAAGACCGGCGAACTTTGGAGTTTATTTTTGCAACTGATCTAAAAAATCAGGAAATCGTGTTCAGTAAACTGTTTTCCCGCATGGCCAATTTGGTACTGTTCCTGCTTGCAGGCTTGCCCATCTTGAGCATGATTCAACTTTTCGGCGGCATCAATCCCCAGTATTTATACGGTGGTTTTATCGCAACAACGTGCACGTTGTTTTCGGTGGCGTCCTTATCCATGCTCATTTCTGTTTACGCGAAACGCACGCGCGACGCTATTTCGTTTTCGTATCTGCTGATCATCGGTTATTTCATGTTCGATTTCTTGTTCCTCTACTTCATGTTCGCCATGGAACAAATTTCTCCGATGAAAGGCGCCTTGTCCACTAGGTCAGATTTTTTCGATCTGGCCCTGGCCTGGCTATTCGAAATAACCTCTGCAGGCAATATTGTGCTGGCGTTGATGCGTTTAGGCGTTGGACGAATCTACACCGTTGTTAACGTTGGAACGGGCTTTTATGATTTGTTGCGAAATTACTCGCTATTCCACATTGCCGTCGGACTGCTCTGCACGGTATGGGCAACACTGAGTTTGCGTTACGTTTATCGCAAGCAGAATTTCGGTACTACCGTAGCGAAAGCAACAGCAGGAAAAGAAAAGGCACGCCGCCCCATCTTCAATCGCCCCGTACTGTGGAAAGAACTGCATATCCATGTGCGAATGACGCGCTTCACCAAAGTCTTATACATCTTGTTTGTGTTGGGTTGTCTTTCGCCATTGGGTTTTGTTATCTACTATTCGATGACCTCTTATTACCGCAGCAGCACTTGGGAGCAATTTCGAGAAAGCATTAACATCTATATTCGAATTGTGGGCACGATTGTCGGTTGCATCACACTTCTGGCCTTGGTCGTAAGGTCAGCAAGCATGATCACCCATGAGCGTGAAAAACAAACCCTCGATTCTCTGTTGGTATCTCCCTTGCAACTACGTGAGATCATCATTGATAAATGGTGGGGTAGCCTATGGGGCGTTAAGCCCCTTTTGTATTTACTGATGCTGCTCTGGCTGATTGGCTGGATGACCGGTGGACTGCATTGGTCAACCTTGATTGTCCTGCCCTTGTCTTTTTTTGTATTCATGATGTTCTTCGCCGCCCTGGGTCTCTTTGCAAGCTCCGAATCAAGCACCAGCTTGAGGGCGCTGATGTTGGCGCTGGGGTGGACTATTTTTATTGGGGGCGTGCATTGGGTTTTCTGTGCTTTTCCGATTCTCTTTTTGTTTCGGGGCTATGGCTCTGAGTATGTCGCTTTCTTTTTTGCAGGATTAACGCCCCCTGCTGTCTTGGGCTGGCTTGCTTACAGTCATGATCAGATCGGTTATTGGCTTGAAGGCTACGGTCATTATGAATTGAAGTTCTTTGGTTTCAGTATATTTGGTTTGCTCGTCTTCGCCACGCTTACGAAAGTGCTTTTGAGTTTTGCTGTTCATAAATTCATACGTGCTTCGGGCCGTATCAATCGTTTTGGCCGCGTGTCGAGATAGCCCTTTTCTTATAGAATCGACCTGAACCGTGTTCGTCAAAGCTGCATGCAGGAATGATTGAAGCATCGCAATTACCTCCTGACGTGATGAGCTTGAGTTTGCATTCGCTAAGGTACGATTTTCAATGCTTGGACCGATTTTCAATCGTGAATTGCGGACCGTTCCGCGACATTTTCGACATTACCGTTTACGCATATTTTACCTCGGAACGTTATGGGTGCTTGGGCTTACGGCCTGGCAAACGCTTTTAGGTTGGGGCCGATCGGCGTCCCAAGGCGACTTAGCTGCCTTTGGGACGATTCTCTTCCAGTTGTTCACCTTTTCCCAACTCACATTGGTCCTGTTTTTTGCTGCTCTGATCGCGGCTGGTGCTGTAGCTCAGGAGAAAGACCGCAGAACTTTCATCCTTCTCCTGATCACGGATTTACGCCGCCGTGAAATTGTTCTGGGCAAGCTGTTGGGCAGCTTGTTGCAAACGAGCGTATTGCTGGTGGCTTCCGCGCCCCTTTTGGCGTTTACGGTGCTGTTGGGCGGTGTGGCTTTTCATCAGGTTTGGGAAGCGCTAGCCATTTTGGCAGGCACTGCTCTTGCCGCAGGTGCCTTGGGTTGTTTGATAGCCCTCTGGCGCGACAAGACCTTTCAGACCCTCGCCCTCACCTTGCTCTGCATGGTGCTTTATTTCCTTTTGGTTGAAGCTCTCGGTTTGCTTGCATTGTTCACCGATATTCCCAACAGCACTATTCAAAATTGGCAAACTTGGTTTAACCCCTATCGAGCGATGGGGAATGTGCTTTTACCGCCCGTGAAAATGACTTTCAATCAGCAGCCACTCATTTACACGGCGTGGATGTTTGGCTTGTTCAGTCTACTGAGTGGGATTGGCATTATTAAACTGCGCGACTGGAATCCCAGTGGTGAACCAATTCAACAACCCGATACAGAACTGGCTGAAAAAATCGATGAACCAAAGACGCGCGACATTCATGCATCGCCGGGTAAAGTTCGCGACGTTTGGCCAAATCCGATCCTCTGGCGTGAAATTGTCACTCGGGCTTATGGCAGAAAGATCTTGATTATTAAAATCATTTTTCTGCTTATCGTTTGTGCCTTGAGTTACTCTGCGTTGAGCAACTTACCTGCCCCGTCGCGTACGGATCGCCTCGCTCCCGCGTTTGGGCTGGTTCCCGTTTTGGTGCTGAGTTTGTTGATGATCAACGCACAATCAGTGACGGCCATCACCAATGAACGTGATTTAAATTCTTTGGAACTGTTGCTGGTAACCGACCTGACGCCAAAGGAGTTTCTCTTCGGTAAACTCGGCGGAATTCTCTACAACACCAAAGAAATTCTTATTGCACCTGTCATTCTTGCGCTTATTTATGCGATAAGAGGCTATTGCGGTTGGGAATCCACCGTCTACCTCGTTATCACAATGCTTGTATTGATGGCTTTTACCATCATGTTAGGCATTCACGTCGCCTTGCGTACGGTCAAAGCTCGTTCCGCGATTCTCTACAGTATCGGAACTGTTTTTTTCCTGACCGTCGGCACCATGCTGACTATTTACCTTATTTTCATTGGTGGACGTTTCGAGTATCAATGGACCAGCTTCATACTATTCCTAGCCATCGGCATTGGGGGGCTGTGGCTCGTGTTAGGTGGACGAGAACCGTCCGTTGCCATTAGCATTGCCTCATGGGCGTGTCCGCTTGGCATGTTCTACGGCATCACGAGCGTTATCATTGGCAATCCACGCACAGGTGCATCGGGCGATGTCCTCTGGCCTTTTCTTGTGGTCATCGGCAGTTTCGGCTTCACGATCGCTGCTATGATGATACCAATGCTGAGTGAGTTTAATGTTGCGTTGGCTCACAATACACCGGCTGAAGAATAATGTATGGTTTGTATATTAATGCTGCTTTGAGACCAACTGCGTCCTTTCCACTCGTGGCTTTGACAAACTAAGCTACAATACCGATATGAAGCGCGATGATTTGGTTTGTTACTGTTTTCATATTCGCTACCGCAAGTTGGTGAATTTCTGCCGGCGCGAACATCCTCGCGTCGCTAGTCAATTATCGGAGTGTGGCGGCGCTGGCACTGGCTGCGGTTGGTGTATTCCTTTTCTCAAACGTCTCTTCGAACAGGAAACCAGCCATCAATCCAAACTGGCACTCGAACTGATCGACCCCAAAGAGTATGCCGCCAATCGACAAGCCTATATACGAGCCGGACACGGTACCCCTCCACCGGGTGCCGTGCAAAATCCCGATGACTGATGATGTTATCACTTATTATTCGGCAGCCCGATGTGCAGAAGCTGTTGCGATGCGGTCAGGTTGAGTTCGATCGGAGCAGCAGCTGCAGGCAAAAAGGTTATCGCATAGTTCGTTATCATCACTTCATGCACGGTCAATGGTGGGCCGCTGAGGCTGAAAATAAATGAAGGCCCACTCCATTGATGACTGCCTGCGGACCAACGCTGAATGCTGAAATATGGCGTAGCAACCAATCCTTCACATCCAGCCGATAACCGTTGCGGTGCTCCTAACCCAGCACCAAGCGGATTGAAACGCAGACATGCTAGAGCTGCTTGCAGATGCAGCGGTCTGGGATGGCCCTGCTCATCAACGCGTCCCCAATCGTAAAGGCGAAACGTCGCGTTGCTGGATTGTTGCACTTCTAAGACAACCACCCCCGCACCTAACGCATGTATTGTTCCAGCCGGAACGTTGTAACATTCACCCGGTTGTGGATGGTACTGTTGCAGACACAGCGGTAACGTTCCCTGTGCTAGCTCTTTTTGCAAATGGTTGTGGTCGATGCCGCGTTTAGTGTCGAGATAAATGCAACCTTGCGGACTGCTTTCAAGCACATACCAAGCTTCCGACTTGCCACCTTCGTTGGGTGCCCAGCGTTTGGCATGCTCGTCGTCGGGATGCACTTGAATCGACAAGTTTGCACGCGCATCCAGCAATTTAATGAGCAAGGGCCAACGTGAACATTCAACACCCAGCATGTCGATGGCGTGGTGCGTCATCAACTCATGCAAGGTCATGCCGGCCGCTGGCCCCGTCTGCACGATGCTGCGATGTTTGGGATGATCACTGATGAGCCACACTTCTCCAACTGGCCCGTCAGGTAGCGAACATGACACATACTGCGCGAGCTGCCTGCCTCCCCAGGGCATCTTCATTGGGTGTGGAATGAACTGCATTGGGCGACTAAACGCAAACGGCATAGATTCCCTTCCCATCACCATTTGGCCTCATCTGCAAACGGATGATAGCTAGTGCTCTTCGGCTTTGGACGGGACTTTAAGATCGCCTCGGCCAGGTGAAGATCGCTTGGTACAGTGATCTTGATGTTGGAAGCGTTGCCTTCCACAATCTGGATGGGATGTCCCAGAGCTTCAACCAATTGAGCATCGTCGGTACATTTGGTATTGTTCTGGGCAGCGTTGTGATACGCCGAGACAATCCAATCTTTTCGAAATACTTGAGGGGTTTGCGCCAGCCATAATCGTTCACGTGGCATTGTTGCTTCGACGCACTTCTGGGCATTGGCTTTCTTGATCGTGTCGCCCACTGGGCAAGCTAAAATGGCAGCACCGTGATTCGCAGCGGTCTGACAAACAGCATCGACTTGTTCGGCCGTAATGCACGGGCGTGCTGCGTCATGAATGGCCACAAGTTCCACGGCATCATCCAGCACATTTAGTGCGTGCGCTACCGAGTCTTGGCGTTCCTTCCCACCCAGTACAATTTGGACGTTCATAAATGCTAAATTCGCTCCGAATCGTCGGCGAAAAGTTTCCTCATCTTCTTTGGCGATTACCACCATCGTTTGCACGATGTCGGATCGAGCTATAAAAAGTTCAGCCGAGCGCAGCCACACAGCACGCCCATCCAGATTGACGAAGGGCTTCTTTTCTCGATCCTTAAACCGGGACGAATTCCCAGCAGCCAAAATGATGGCAGCGAGTTTTGCCATAGGTTTCTCTTTCTCATCATGCTCTTGACCAAGACACACCCTATTTTTTCTATCTTAGCATTCGCGATGGCTCGGCAATAAGGTTGTTTTTCTTCAACTTTTGCATTTGATTTATTTCCTCTATCCATCCTTGGCGATAACAGAATGTCGGTTTGATGAAAGATTCGCAGTTCATCGAGGTTGCCGATGACCCGTCGTTTACGTCCTCGTTGGCTATTGCTAGCGACGCTCGGCACCATCGGGCTATTTCCAACTGGGCAAACTGAAGGCCAAAGCACGCAGGGACAAAACAAACCACAGACTAAGCCGCTTCCACGCACACGAGTCGTCGATCCCGCCGAGGACTCGGTTTCGTTGGTTGAGAGGGCGGCGGCGGCACTCGTTAATGGACAACAAGGTGAGGCCGCCGCTCTCCTAGAGCAGCACGTCGAAGAACATCCCGAAGCCATTCTGGTTCGAGCACAATTGGCCGAATTGCTGTTCCGAATGGAGCGTTTGCAACAGGCGCGTTTACACTTTGAATTGTTTATCGCCTCGGCTCAGCCCAGTGGGGTATCCGCTTTTCGCTACCTGATTCACAGTCATAGCCGACTGGTTGAAATCGCTACTCGAGAACATCAGAGTTTTGATGAGCACATCAATCGAGGTATAGGTCTCTTCATATTGGCCGGCCGCAGGGCGACCGAAGCCAATCAAGGAGGAGATCACAGCGTAGCTTCTTTGCTGGCCAGGGCTGTGGATGAGTTTCAATCCGCACGCCAAGAACGACCGACGGATGCCCGCGTGCATTGGTATCTGCACTGTTCATGGATGCAATTAGGTCAGGTGACTTTAGCTCGACAAGCCCTTCAGCAAGCGGATCGTTATGCGATATTGAGTCGGTTGACACCTCAAGAGCGATTGCAATTATCCGTCGCTCAATTGCCTACACAGGATGATCAATTGAACGGTCGATAAATCGATGTTTACTCTCCTTTAGGCTTATTCCAAGACGCTATCACCTCAGGAAAGGGATACTGATCGATGGTTAATCCTGAGTCAGGCAAGGATTGCAGCCGCAACCACGCACGCGTGATACGCTTCTCCTCTTGGGCCACAAACTGAGCGTCCAATTGAGTCTTGGCGAAAGGCCCATCACACACCACAGCTTGAAACAAAGGGTCCACGATAAACTGAGCAACAACAGGATTGCAGCGAATGTGTCGTTCTCGCGTTCGCAGCAATTTCTCTGGTTGCACTTCACCAAGCACATAGCGCAAATACAAATCCGATTCTGTGATCGATTCCACTTCCTCATTGCAAACGTCGCACAAGTAGCCTTCTTCGCAGCGTGCCATAAGTCCCTCGAAATGCGAAGTTCGCTTTTGAGTCAGATCGCGATCCTCGACCATGTTCATTTCATATTCTATCTATTATTGTGTTTGATCGATTGAATGACTCGTCCGTTTAACATCGTCTCTCCATTCTCGGGATCGGCCTTATGACACAAGATCATGATTTGCCTTTGGATGTGATGGCTATCGCACCTCACCCTGACGATTTGGAAATCACTTGCGGCGGCACGTTAGCCAAATTGGTCAAACAGGGTTACCGAGTCGGCATATTTGATTTAACCACAGGCGAACCTACTCCCCGAGGCACATTGGAGTTGCGGGCCCACGAAGCCGAGCAAGCTCGACAAATCTTAGGAATTCCACTGCGAGTCAATGTTGGTTTACCCAATCGGGTGTTGATGGATGAGCCGCAAAACCGATTCGTTCTGGCTACCTTGATGCGACGCTATCGGCCCCAAATTGTCATCACGATGGCAGGACGTACCCCCGCGGCTTCCCCCGATCATCATCAAGGTCACATGCTCGTCGAGGCGAGTCGCTTTTACTCACAGCTTACGAAGTGGGATGAGCGTTTTGATCACACGCAACCCTATCGAGTGCCTCATCTCGTTTATGCGATCATTCCTTCTGATGCAGAACAACGACATTGGCACAGTACTTTTGTGATTGATATCTCTGATACTTTCGAGCAGAAATTGGCTTCCATTCAAGCTTATGCTTCGCAGTTTGATTTAGATCGCTTCGACCGCGTGGCCCACTTTGTGGGCAGCTATAATGGCTTCATCGGTTCGCGGTGCGGCTATAAATATGGTGAGATGTTCGCTATGCCGCACCCAGTCGGAAGTGAAGATTTGTTCAAACTCGTAACTGGCGGTAACAGCAGCTACGCACCAGTCATTCTGCCAGGTAAAGACCATTTACCGTTGAATTAAACCAATCTGCCGATGCCTGCCCATCGTGTTCGACACCCAATGGCAACCATCGGCAATGAATAACGAAATCGACAACCGAATGATTTAGCGAATCTTGAGTAATTCCACTTCGAAGATAAGCTCCGCGTTGGGCGGAATGACTCCCCCTGCTCCACGGCTGCCATATCCCAGATGAGGTGGTATGGTAAGTTTGCGTTTGCCGCCAATTTTCATGCCGACCACACCTTGATCCCAACCCTTGATCACACGACCTTCGCCGAGTTTGAAACTGAATGGCTGATTGCGCTTATGGCTGCTATCAAAACTGGTTCCATCAATTAACCAACCTGTGTAATGCACTTCAACCGTATCGCCTGACTTAGCCCCTTCACCGCTGCCCATGTGCAGATCTTCGATCTTTAATTCAGCTGATGCGGACATGGTGTATTCCTTTCGAGGAGTCGTTCGCAGTAAAGCCGGACAAGGGAAGCCACAGAAGCCCTGACACCTTAGTAACGGGAGATGCGCACCACTTCTACCTCAAAGACCAGATCGGCATTGGGGGGGATCGTCGGTGGTGAACCGCGTTCACCGTACGCTAAATTGGCAGGTATATAAAGCCTACGCTTGGAGCCAGCGGTCATTCCGACGATGCCTTCATCCCAACCTTTGATCACCTGCCCTCGGCCCAGGGTAAAAGGATAGGGCGTTTTGCGGTCCAAACTGCTTTCAAATTTTTTGCCGTCTTTGGCGAACCAACCCGTGTAATGAACTTCTAGCAGGTCACCAGCCTTGGCAGGCTCAAAGGCGCCTTCACGCAAAACAACGTATTCCAACCCAGAGTTGGTTTTGATGCGCTTTTCGTCTTTTCCTTCATTCCATGGCTTCGCTGAATCTGTGCCTGCTGGTGCAGTCGCTTGCGGGACTGTTGGGGTTGGGCTTGTCGGTTTTGTGGGATCCTGAGCTAATAAGGTCACTCCCAGCCAACCGCAACCTGTCCATACCAATGTCAATAAGCTTCGAAGCAAAGGACGCATGCTAGTATAACCTCCACAGGCTGTTCAACGTGTTCCATTGATTTTAGCGAGCAATGACCTTGCTGAGTAGCCCTGGCTCTCGGGCGTGCATGCGTTTGTGCACTTCGTAAGGCTCATTGCTAATCCGACTCTTTATTTTTGCCCTTGATTTGATTGATGAAATCGCGTCGGTAGAGCGGCAAGTAGCGATAGTAGACCTCCAAGGTTAAAACCGCCAATGACGTGGAATAGATGCGTCCTCCGCGTCCTCCGTGGTCAGCAATCGTTGGATCCCAACTGCCCGCTTTATGGCCTTCCAGTTCCTGTGTCTTGACGAGCAAATCACGAACGCGGGGATTCCATTTTTCAAAATAAGGTCCACTCATGTGATGAAGCACCTGGGTGGCGTAATACCAATAGTAAAGTTGCAGCCGATCCCCAGGCTGAAACTCTTCAACTTTAGGTGGAAGCCTTTGGATCAAGTAATTGCAGCCGCTCACCAAGTCAGGATTCTTGGCTCCCCAACCTAAATATTCCCGGCTCAATAAACCCGCTGAGCTTAAGGCCAAGGTTTCATATTCTCCTGGCATATAGCTAAAACCCACGAACTCGGTATTGGGCACTTCAGGAAGTTTGATCTTAATCTGGCAGGCATCCAAAAATTGATTGGCGAGATCGAACGTTTTGGGAGGTACTTTCAAATCCGATAGTTCGGCACTCTTGAGGGCCATGATTTGCCAACCCAATACCGAAGTGTCACCATTGGTGCGCGGGCGGTAGCGCCATCCACCAGTACGCGGATTTTGTGCATAAACGATGAAGTTCACTGCACGCTGGGCTGAGTCGCGAAGTTTGGGGTCGCGTGTGGCAGCATATGCTTCGCACAGGGCTATGGTTGCCAATGCATGGCCATACATGGTGCCGCCCAAGTCACCTTGCTGGTCGAATCGGCGCATCAAGTATTGCAACGCCGCCGCGACGGTGTCGCGATACGGGGTCGGTTTCAAATGGGTATGGCCAGCCCCCAAGAAGGGCAATAAGCCCAATGCCGTTGCCGCGGTGTCATTGGGTTGCACTTCCAGCTCAATTTGGACGCGGCAATTGCAACCTGGGCTGTGGCGTTGATAGTCTTCCATCGACCAATGGCCATCACTGGCCTGGTGCTTTTTCAGCCATTGCAACCCCATGGCCACGGCACGCTGGGATGCATCTGTACCACCCATGATGCCCGCGATTTTATTCAAGTCGCCATTCCGCAATGCCGTTCCACCAGCCTTGACACTTCCGTCACCCAGGCCTTCCAGCAGCCCCACGCCGTCACCAACGGGGCCAGCGCCATGGTTGCCGGAAAAACCATATTCTTGTCCAACCAAAGGCATGCCGCTAAGCCCCTTCAGATCATTGCCATTGGCACCTTGTATTCCTCCCTCACTGCCTGAACCAATGCCCGAAGGTTTGGTTGGGTCTTTCAGTAAATCTAAACCGACATCCAATTCGGGCTTGGCTTGATCGGCAGGAATTTTGATTTCTGTGTCCAAAGCTGCATCGCCAATCGCCAAATCCACTGCTCCAGGGTCGATGAAATCATCTTTTGGCTTAGGGTCGAATGCTGTTTTTTGATCGATTGCTCTAGCCTGTGCTGCGGCATTGCTAGCCGATTTGTTCGTATCTGTTTTGTTGTTGTTAAACAGCAACAAGCTAGCGATCAACATTGCATTGAGCAATAAACTCAGCACCAAAGCTGGCAGTACCCGCATGAGGTCTTGCTTAGTCATGCGATCTTGCAGCAGATCGGTCAAAGGAATGAAGGTTCGCCCGGCACGACGGGATGTGCTCCATCCCTGTTCATTCCTGGTTTCATCCGTAGGCTTGGACATGGCCATTTCCTTGGTTTCACGAACCGTTGATCCTAGCGCTGCACGAATCAAACACACTGCCATTATAGGCTAGCCTAATCCGCTTCGCTATTCAGCATCCCGTTTGGCTCCGCGTTGATAATATCCATCATTCCATTTTTCCCAAACTCAGTCAGGGCTTCACGCTCCAAAGCTTGCCGACGTTCTTTAACCAGACACAGGCGTTTTCGCAACGATGCATCCGTCTTACCATACCAGAACCAAGCACACGACAGCAGTAAGAAGACCGGGAATGCCATCCCCAAAAACAACCAAAGCAGACGCATATCCGATTCACGGTCATTATAAATCGGCATCAGCTTCAACCCTTTCCCCACCAGAACGGGCACGTTGACTGGCTGTTCGGGTTGCAGTGGATTCTCGACCCGAAGCAATTTGAGAAAGTAACCGGATATGGTGACGCCCACCGATTCCTGTCGCACGTGCATAGGCTTCACTTCGTCCGGCCAACCTTTGGGCAGCTCGGAAAACAAAAAGCAGATTCGCTGATGTGGTTGCGCGAGCACAATCCATGCCTGATAAGCGTACGTTTGACCGGGAATTTCCGTTCGCTTTAGAGGAATCTTTGACCAGGAAATAAGCTCCCCTTGAAATCGCAGCAACGCGCCGCGAAAACTGCCTGGCTGCTGCATTAATTGATCGTGATCGACATGGGTTCGGGCGTCCTGCTCGAGCCAGCTTGACTGGCTCATGCTGGCCAACAGGAGCAAGTGATAGCGTGCATCCGCATCATGGCGGTTTTGTTCGTTGCGTTGATTGGGCAAAAGCAACTGGTTGTTTTCGACGCCGAACAGTGTTCGATCGACGAGCTTAGCCAATATCGCTTGATCGGGAAACGGGGCCAGTCGTGGCTGCGATGAGGTTGGAACGGTTTGTTCAGTAGGCGTTAGCGTTGACCACCAGCGCCAGGACTTTGGTTGGCCAAGCTGCATCATGGCCCAGACGGTAAACCCGAATAACATCAGCAGGGTCACCCAGCGAATGGCCAGCTGCGTTCCAGGTGATAATGTCTTGGGCTGCTGCTTTAACCGCGATTGCAGCATAAAAGCTCCAGGAATAATCGCTGTGCCTTACAGGATTTATTTTAACTTGAAGATCGCAACCTCCAAACAAAGTTCATGCCGTGATTTCAGAAATTTCGCTCCCGACAGAAACAAAAAACCCACGGGAATTCCGCGGGTTGGATTTCGTTCATATTTTTTTAGCGATCCATGAGCTGTTATTGGATTAGCGTGGAGCAGTGCCTTGCACAGATCGGCCCGACATCAAATCCACACCAGCCGCTGAAGCTGCTGCTTGCTGTTGGGCTAATTCTCGCGGCAATGGGAAGCTCGGAATGGGCGTGACATATGTCGGACGCTGCTGCAGATAATAGGCAGATGGCAAGGTCATCCCGCCCATATTGGTTTGACAGCCCAGGCTGCCCAGCAGGGTCACGCCTACAAGACCTGCAATCACTTTCATCCCGTGACGACGTCCCCGTTTCATCCGCGTGTCCCCCGACCGATTTGGATTCAACGTGCAAGATTCCCCCATCTCACACGCCGACCCTTGATAGCCACCCAATCCTCCGAAAAGTTGGTTGCATCAAGAGTCCTTTCTTGATGGGGATCGCAATCCCAACCACCACCTTTACGGCGGACATCCCTGTTCCACCTTGGTTGAAGATGTTCCATGTGCTTGCTTTTGAAAAGGCAACACATAGGACTCCTCGTGGACATCATCGGCAGAGCAATTGCATCGACTTCAACGATTTTGCCGATCTGACTGAAGAAGTCCATTTGAACCCACATTCGTCTCTGGTATATTGTGAACGCCAGTAAGCGAAACAGAAAATGGCTGAGTTGAGGATGGATAGTCAAGATGGATAGTTTGCTTATTAAACCCCGCCATGGCAATAAAAACACTTTGCCGCTTGAATTGCACTGGTCGCGTAATGGTAAAGGGACGCCCTTGCCCATTCGACGTGTACGTGGTCATCGAGCCAACCCGCCCCCGATCGCATTAGCCTGGTCTCCGCGATATGCTAGTTCATCGCGGCATCAGCTTCATGTGAAACAATCCACCCCTGATCACCACAGCGGTTTGGATTTCGGTCATGCCATTCATTCTGTTTGTCAGGACATCGTTTCACACAGTCCCGAGTTTAAACATCTGCATTTACCACAAATTCTCATCACCATCACGCAATCGCGCACCGCTCATCGCCATGGGTTGCAGGCGAAAGTCACCCCGCTGCGTTTCCGTAAGGGACAAATGATCGAGAAACGTCGTGGAAAACTGTTGCAAGTGCAGCGATATTGGCTTGATCAAGTCGAGCTGCTGTACCTGGTGACGTTTTGCCTCCCTCGCTTTTTGAATCAACCCTTCGAGGAAAAGTGCATCACCCTATTTCACGAACTGTATCACATCGCCCCTGAATTCAATGGCGATCTGCGGCGACATGGCGGACGTTGTGCCATCCATACCAGCAGCAAAAAAGCCTACGATCAATCCATGCTGCGACTGGCCGAAGATTACCTCAATCGTACTCCAAACCGCCATTTACATAGCTTCTTGAAACTCAATTTTGAACAACTGCAAGCATGCCATGGCCAGGTATTCGGTCACGTGGTGCCGATCCCCAAGCTCGTGCCTGTCGAAATATGATGGCTTTCTTTATTTAGCAGGTAGAATCTTCACGCAACGGCCTTGCACTTGCAAACGGCCTTCAGCGAACAGGCGAATGGCTTCGGGGTAGGCTTCACATTCTTTGGCGTAGACCCTGGCTGCCAACGTTTCCGTCGTATCCTCTTCTGCCACCGTTACGCATTTCTGCACAATGATCGGCCCATGGTCGTATTCATTGTCGGCAAAGTGAACGGTGCAACCTGTCACTTTCACGCCGCGTTTCAGAACCGCTTCGTGGACGTGATGGCCATAGTAACCGTGCCCGCAAAAAGCAGGAATCAGCGACGGGTGAATGTTCATGACTCGATATAGAAAATCATCCGGAATCAATAAGAACTGCAAAAATCCAGCCATTAACACCAGGTCTGCCTTGAGTTCACGACAACGACTGAAAACCGCATCACTGAACTGTTGCGTCGAACCAGCCTGTTTGCGGGTGATGATCGATGTCGGTATCTGAGCACGCCGGGCACGCTCCAACCCATAAACGCCAGGATGGCTGGAAATGACTTCCACGAGGTCCACGGCCAATGTGCCCAGCGCGATCTGGTCGATCAAATTCTGCAGCGTTGTTCCACCTGCACTGATCAGCACTACTAACCGGAGCTTCGACATCGCAACCATCCCCAGAGCTTGAATGCCACGATCATGCTCACACGCTCATTGAAACGAAAACCACTCCCCTTGGCTAGGAGTCCAGGCAGGGTTGGCAGGCCGAGCCATTCTGTCTTCATGAAACGCAACTCGAATCTGGAATCATTTTCATTTTGCCATAAGCACTGTTTTGTACATCTATCCGTCTCCGCAACGGCCAGCTCGACATTCGTTTCACGCAAAACCGACCTTCATTCAAATGAATGTGGTTTAGAACTTAGTAGCATGTACTTCAATTCAAATGCAGTCTATTCAGTTGATACTAATGACATCACTCTTCAAGCTTGCAAAGGCAATGCACAGACTTACCAGCACATGTGACACATGTACATTATGAACGATCCACGGATACATTACAAAAGCATCGAAACTGCAGCACCTTTCCACTGTATCCATATCAAAGCAGACAGGCCGAGGATAATCCCCGGCCTGCATCTGAATCATTTGACTTCACATTCGCTTACACATGTAAAGCGGCAATCGGTTTGCTTTCGCGAAAGAGTTGGATAGGCCGACCGGTGCTTGTTTGCAGTTCCAAATGTGGATCGAGGCCCAATTGCTGGAAGAGCGTTGCCGACACATCGTCCGGCGAGCAATGATCAGTCTCCGGTGCTTTGCCGTGCTCATCGGTGCTACCATGCACGTAGCCTTTTTTGAATCCGCCGCCGGCTAAGAGTACGCACATGGAGCGCGCCCAATGATCGCGACCGGCGTTTTTGTTGACGTTTGGCGTGCGGCCGAATTCACCCGCACAGTAAACGATGGTTTTCTCGAGCAAGCCGCGTGCAGCCAGGTCGTCGATCAGGGCTGCTAGAACCTTGTCGAGTTGTGGCAAATTGCGATCTTTGAGGCGCTGGAAGTTGGTTTGATGCGTATCCCATCCACCCGTGCCGATGGAGACGAATCGCACACCCGCTTCTACCAGTCGGCGTGCCGCCAATGCACTTTGGCCGAAAGGCTCCTGACCATAGGCAGAGCGCACGGATTCCGGTTCGCTGGCCAGGTCGAATGCTTTTTTGGTTTTGTCGGAACGAAGGATGTCGAGGGCTTGCTGTTGGAATTTGTCCAGTCCTTGCACGATGTCGGAATTCTTGTCGATGCTCTTAAAATAAGCATCGTACTCCGACAGCAGTTTGTGCCGGTCGTCTAAATCCCTGAGATTAAAGCCCGGTGGCAAAGCAATACCACGGACGCGCATTTGCCCACCGCGGCCACCTGCACCTTCGACTTCAAACGGATTATAGGCCGTTCCCAAGTAGCCTGCACCGCCGGCAGTGCCGCCGCGTAGGCTACTGAACGTGACATAGGGTGGCACGCCAACGGGTGTGTCCAGCAAGCGAGCGGCCAACGAGCCCAATGAAGGATAGTTGAGGGCAGGCGTAGGACGATTGCCCGTGGTCATGTAGATCGTGCCCGGCCCGTGGGCGGGGATTGAGTGATGAATCGAGCGCACCAGCGTGCAATGGTGCATCTGCCGGGCCATGTTGGGCAGATGTTCGCTGATCATGACACCTGAAGCGGACGTCGGAATCGGTTTGAAATCGCCCCGAATGGTATCCGGCGCATCGGGTTTCAAGTCCCACATGTCGATGGTAGCCGGGCCACCGGCCAACCAGACCAGAATAACACTGTAAGCAGCCGCCTTGGGAGGATTGGTTTGCTTCTTCATGCTGGCTTCAGCCCTGAGCAGATCAGCCAGGCTGAGACCCAATACGGCAGACCCACCTAGGCGCAAGAAATCGCGCCGATGGAAATTCTCACAGTCGCGGAAAAAGGAACTCATAACCTCTCCCTCCCAGGAGAATGACTTGCTTCGCGCAAGTCTAAGATTAGTGATTGAGTATGAATTCACGCGTATTGATCAAAGCCCACATCACATCGAACCAAGCTGCAGGCCGCTCCTGACGTTCCTTGACATATGCCAAGGTGCGTTGTTTTTCCTCATTGGTTGGGAATCGGCTCAGCGTGGCAAGGAAGCATTCTTCCACGATTTTTTCGGGATCCTGTTTTTTAGCTAAAAGTTGCCGCAAACGGCCCGTTTGAATCTTACCGAGCAAATAGGGATCGGACATCAAGAACAAGGTTTGCGGCAAGGCCGGCTCCGGCGTGCGTTCGCAGTCGCACGTAGTGCTGCGGGTTGGGCGGCCAAAGATTTTGAACAAATAATTGAGGTTCCCATTGGCGGTGCGGCTGGGAGCGACTTCGATAGCTTGGCAACCTTTGGGAATATCGTTGCCAAAGTTTTCCGTCGTCCCCAACGCGGCGTTGAGCACATCCACAACGACCTCGGCCATCATACGCCTAGGATACGAACGAGCAAACAAGCGCCGATCGGCTTGATTGTTAGAACTGGGTTTCGCCGACTGCTGGTACGTTCGAGAATTGAGAATCGTCCGTTCCAGATGGCGCAGGTCAAACTGATGATCAGAAAAGTCCTTAGCCAGTTGATCGAGTAGTTCGGGGTGCGACGGTGGGTTGGCCAAGGCGAATTGATCGACGGGATCAACAATGCCGATGCCGAAATAATGGGCCCAGACTCGGTTGGCCATCGATCGGCTGAAGTACGGATTATCCGGTTTTGTCAGCCATTCCGCAAGGGCCACCCGAGGATCGGTACCTTCGAGCATCGGGCCTCCCAGTGCCTGAGGTGGCAGAGGCTTATTGGTGTCGGGATGAGCCAGTAGACGGGGCCGATTGGTATTGTCGATGAAGACCTCACGAATCTGCAACGTCTGTCGGCGTTTCTTTTGGGCTTCTTCCAAACGCTCCTTATTAATTGGGTCTGCCAAGGGTCGCGTTTCCGGTGAAAGATTGAACCGTACGCGAGCAAAGGTGTTGGCGAAGCCGCGATAGTCGGCTTGCGTCCAACGGTCAAACGGGTGCTTGTGGCATTGTGCACACTCGATACGGACTCCCATGAAAGCCGCCGCAGTTTGCTCCGAGGTGGTTTCAAGTGTTAATCCGGTGCGACGATAGAACAGGTCCAGTGTCTCTCTCTTGGCATACTCGGTGTTGAAGCTGGTTTCCATTTCTTTTTCCAAGGCCAACACTTGCTCAAGCCATTCCTTGGGGGATTTGCCATCACGGCTCGTTGCCGTCAGCACCCCGCGGACGATTTCATCGTAGGGTCGATTCGCTTCCAACCGCACGCGAAACCAGTCGTGCCACATTTTGCTTAACTTGGGTCGATAGTTCTGTGGATTTTCCAGCATGTCCAGGTTGTTGCCCGTCATGTCGCAGAGCTTTGTCGCCCATAAAGCCGAATGCAGTGGATGGTCGAGCAATTCGTTGATCTTCTTAGATCGTTTATTCGGACTTTGTTCCTTCACGAATGCACGGACCTCATCAGGCGAGGGCAACTTGCCAATGGTGTCGATGGTGACTCTTCGGAGAAACTCGAGATCGTCGGCCAAGACTGAAGGCTCAATGTTCAAATCACGGAGTTGTTTTTGAATAGCTTCGTCTATGAAGTTATGCTTCTGCCAAACGCTTTCGGGCAAGGATGAGGTCAACGGCGCTGGAATGGCCAGGCTCGCAGACTCGACATGCCCACGGTAGCTGACGATGACCGCTGTTAGCCCAGGCTGAATGGCTTTGACCATTCCGTTGTTATTCACTTCAGCCACGGCATCATCTTGTACCCGAAAATCACACATGCCAGTGACATCGGCTTGCGTGCCATCCGTAAAAGTGGCCAGTACTTTTATCGAGTGCGTCTCACCAATTTTCGCAAAGCGATGGCGCTTGGGCTGTATGAGCATTGATTCGACTTTTCCCGATTCCGGTTGCCATTTGGCTCCACCCTGGATCCAGGCGAGAAAAGTGCGATAAGCATCTGAATCTTTGTCAAAACGCTTACCTCCACCATGCGGAACTGAGCCGGTCGCTTTGAGCAGTACAAGGCTTTGTTCTGGGTCGATGAAATTAATGCGCCTGCCCATGGCATCTTGCGTGAGAGCGATGTGATCCTTTTCTGGTGAATAGGCGAAGAGACTTAAAAACAAGCCTCCCTTGCCCTGAAAGGAGCCATGACAGGAACCGGCGTTACACCCGTTGCGGCAAAGCAGCCCTTGGATGTGCTTCTCAAAATCGACTTGGATGGTATCAACCTTCGTGGTGGATGATGCCATGTCCGGATCAATGGCATTCACCGCTGACCAAGACCAACCACTCAGGACCACCAATGCCAATACCAGTACGCATGTACGTGTCTTCATGAAGACGATCCCTCCTTCGGGGTCATGTCTCATTGAACACCAGACATGTCAATTACTACCGCAAGAACAGCTGTGAAAAATCAACCCAAGTCGATTACCACAAACATATACAAGGCAAAGAGTTACAGCCAAAGCCATTGCGCACACACTCGATCGAGTTGCTCCAAAATAGCATATTTGCACCCTTCCTGCCCCCTTTTTTACCTGCCTCGTCCCATCATTGGACTTGGTGCTTGCTCCGCTCACTCAGACCGCATATGCTCATGGGAGAACTTAAGAAACCGAGATCCGTTGCTTATCAAGGCGGCTCAGTTGCCAGCCATTCGAGCCGTCGTTCTGTTCACACCCCCATGCATGCCAACCTGGAAGGGAAGATCATGAGACGACTGCCCACCTCAATTCGTCATTCGCGCATTCTCATACTGACTTTGATCGGACTGGTATTGTGGGCGCCCTGTTTGGTGGCCTGGCAATCCGCTTCCATGGAACCAACGGTGTTTGCCTTGCAGGATGCCACGGTGGTGACTGCTGCGGGTCAGCCACCCATGAGAGCCACGGTGGTCATACGCAATGGATTGATCGATTCTATTGGGCCTGATATTCAACCCCCGGCCGATGCCGTTCTGATCCAAGCCAAAGATCTATGGATTTACCCTGGTTTTATTGATGCGGGCAGCAGCTGGGGGATAGACTTCAGCTTGCGGCGCTCGGAGACGGGACCGCCAGAACCCTTTGATTACACCAGCGAAGCATTGGCCTCCACCAAGGCCGACAATCGCAAGGGAATCACGCCAGAGTTTGATGTAGGCACGGCCCTTAAAGCTGAAGACGAGGGCTTTGATCTCTGGCGAAAACAGGGGCTGATCTTGCGTTTGGCCAGCCCAGAAGGCGGGTTGTTCACGGGTCAAAGCGTCATGCAGGTGTTGAGCGGTAAATCGCCTCGTGAATCCATCCTGCGCAGCCAGGTCGCCCAACACATGGCTTTTCGCCTGGCTCCCGGGACTGGCTATCCTAGCACACTGATGGGCATCATGGCTCACGCACGTCAGGCTTTTTACGACGCTGATTATCATGCCCAGCGCAAGGCTGCTTTCGCTGCGGGTCAGTTTGGTGCTCGCCCCCCTTTGGATCCAGCTTTAGATGCGCTTTATACCATGCTGCATGGTCAAATGCCAGTCGTCATAGAAGCCGACACCAAGGATGAGATCCATCGTGCCTTGGATTTCGCCAGGGAGTTTAACCTGAAGCCGATCCTCTTAGGGTGTTCGGAAGGTTGGCGGGTGGTGGATCGGTTGAAAGCTGAAAACGTCCCGGTGATTTTGAAGCTTCATTTGGCCGATCAACCACGGATGCCTCAACGACGGCGTTTTCAGCCGATCATTACTACCGCACCCGCAGCACCGCCAGAAGAACCCCAGCAGTTGACCGAGATGCCCAAGCGGGCCAAGGATGAACTACAACGAAAGCATGAAGAAGAATGGCGTAACGCGGCCGTCCTCGCAAAGAATGAGATTCGTTTTGCCTTTTCGACACAGGGTTTGTCCGCCGATAAATTCTGGCCCAACTTGCGTAAACTGATGGATAAAGGCTTGCCCCCTGAAAAGGCCTTGGCAGCATTAACGCTTAACCCAAGTTCATTTTTCCAGATCGCCAATCAAGCAGGGCAACTCGGCAAAGGGCGACCTGCCCATTTGGTTGTTATGACCGGGTCTTTTGACAATCCTTCGAGCACTCTGCGTTACGCTTTTGCCGACGGTATTCGGTTTGAATTTCCCACCAAAGGTCCCGACGCTGACCAAGATAAGAAAGCCTCCATCAAGGGCAAAGGCACGGAGAACAAGCTAACTTCCTCCTCCGCCAGCAGTCCTAAGCCAACCCGGCCGGAAGGAACAAAGCCCAAAACCACCCAAGAAAACACTCCCGAACCAGATCTGGAAACCTCCGGGCCAGATCAACCCACGGAGATCGACGCCGACCGCATCCCGAAAACCAAAACGGGAGGCAGCGTGCTGCTTAAAGGTGCCAACCTCATGACAGTGACGCAAGCGGGGGTCATCAAGGCAGATTTGCTCATCGACAAAGGCAAAATCGCTGCCATTGGCCCCAACCTGACAGCACCTTCAGGGGTCAAAGTCATCGATCTGACCGGCATGTTTATCATGCCAGGGATCATTGACACCCACAGCCACTTCTCCATGACCGGCGGCGTGAATGAATTCACGTTGTCGGTCGTTCCCGAAGTGAGGGTACGCGATATCGTTAACAGCGACGACCCGCAGATTTACAAGGCCTTAGCAGGCGGGGTAACCACGGCCCGTTTGCTCCACGGCAGCGCTAACTGCATCGGCGGGCAGGATGCCGTCGTCAAAATGAAATGGGGCTGTACGGCCAGTGAAATGCTGTTGCATGATGCTCCTCGGGGTGTCAAGTTCGCACTGGGCGAAAACGTCAAGCGATCTTCGGGCCGCTTTCCTAACACGCGGCTCGGCGTCGAGGCGGTTCTGGTACGTGCCTTCACTGAAGCACAGGCTTATCGCAAAGAATGGCAGAATTACGAAAAAGCCAAAACGGCCAAGCCAGACTTGCTGCCGCCCCGACGCGATTTGCGACTTGAAGCGCTGGTAGACATTCTCGAAGGCCGGTTGCTCATTCATTGCCATTCCTATCGGGCCGATGAGATCCTCATGTTGCTGCGCGTTGCTGACCGGTTTGGCTTTAAAATCAAATCGCTCCAGCACGGTTTGGAGGGCTACAAAGTCGCGCCCGAAATCGCAAGTCATGGGGCGTCGCTCAGTTCGTTTGCCGATTGGTGGGCTTACAAGATCGAGGCCTACGATGCCATTCCCTATAACGCTGCCCTGCTCACGGAAGCTGGCGTGCTAACCGTGCTGAAATCGGACAGCAACGAGTTGATGCGACACTTGTATCAAGAAGCCGCCAAAACCCTCAAGTATGGGGGCTTGAGTGAATTGGACGCCATCAAGATGATCACCCTGAACGCAGCCCATCAGCTCGGTCTCGACAAACGGCTGGGCAGTCTGGAAGTCGGCAAGGATGCTGACCTCGCCATCTTCAATGCCCATCCCCTCAACAGCTATGCTCGATGTGACATGACTTTGGTGGATGGTGAAGTGTATTTCGAACGCAGCGATCGTGGTCCTGCCAAAAGTATCCCTGAGTTTGTCATGCCCAAAGCTCGTGGCCCCGAGCTAAATTTCATGAAACTGGCCAAAAACTCACAATCCAAATATGTCATTCGCAATGCCGTCGTGCACCCTGTGAACAGTCCCGCCATCACGGGAGATGATGTGTTGGTTGAAAACGGCAAGATCACGGCCATTGGCCCGAAATTGAAAGCCCCTGACGGCACGACCGAGATCGACGCCCAGGGCATGCATCTCTATCCAGGCATGATCGATGCCGGCACGATTCTGGGTTTGACCGAAATCGACTCCGCTCGTGAAACCAAGGACTATGCAGAACCTGGCGATTTTCAGCCGGATTTAAGAGCCGCTATCGGCATTAATCCCGACTCGGAACTGATTCCCGTAACTCGTTCCAATGGTGTGCTGACCGTTGTCACCCGTCCAACCGGCTCGATTCTTTCGGGACAAAGCGTGCTGCTCAATTTGCATGGATGGACGATTCTGAACATGGTCATTCGCGATCCCCTGGCGATGCATCTGGATTTGCCGCCTCGGATACCGGTCTTTTCGGGTTCCCCCAACGCTCCGCCCATGGCGCGAGCCATCGCCCGCAAACAACGCGATGATAAAATCCGCAAGCTCAAGGAGATGTTCAAGCAGTCCTTGTTGTACGAGCAAGCGCGGCTGAACAAAGCACTCGATCGACCTGTCGATCCACGGTTGGAGGCATTGCTCCCCTACGCCAAGGGTGAGAAGCCGGTCATCATTCAAGCTGAACGTGCGGAAGACATCTTGGAAGCCATCAAGCTGGCGGATGAGCTGAAAATCAAGATGGTACTTAATGGTGGGCTGGAGTCCTGGAAAGTGGCCACTGAGTTGAAGAATCGGAGCATCCCAGTCATTTTAGGCCCGATCATGACCATGCCCCAGGAATCCTATGATCCCTATGACTCCACCTTTGCCTGTGCTGCGAAACTGCATGCAGCGGGGGTGAAGTTCTGTATTCGCTCTGAAGGCGGCCCTAACAGCCGCAATTTACCCTATGAAGCCGCCATGGCCGTCAGCTATGGATTGCCTTGGGAAGAAGCCCTGAAAGCCGTCACGCTATCCCCAGCTGACATTTTGGGCGTCAGCGATGAATTCGGCACGATTGAAGTGGGTAAACAAGCGAACCTGGTTTTCACGGACGGCGATTTATTGCAAGCGACCACGCAAGTCCGCGGCCTGTTCATTCACGGCAACCCCGTGGAGCCAACGAATAAACAGACCCGACTCTATGAACGCTACCGCGAACGCATTCTGGAAATCAAAAGGACGCGTTCCTTGAGCGACCCCCAGCGCTAATTCTGCTATTGGTTTCCCAGAACGCACAGCAACCCACCTCATGAAGAGGTGGGTTGTTGTTTGGGTTTCCGGTCGTCGTTGTCTGATGAGTTACTCGTCCTGCCACCAGGTGACTAGTTTGATGAATGAATTGGGTTCTTTGATCATGGGCGTGCCCGTTTCCGAGGACTTTTTGAATTCCGCCTGCCAAACGGCTGCATCGGCAGGTAAATCGCTGCGGCCTGTCAGATGGCAGAGCGAAACATAACTGCGATGTTTCAGTGCCAATTCGCGGTCATCCGCTAAATTCTCCACCAACGCTTCTATGGCTTGGGGGTTTTTGAATTTGCCCAACGCGTCGGCCGCCGCCAGGCGCACATCGATGTCCTTGTCCTGTTTTGCGATGCTGGCCAAGGTCGATATCGTCGCTTCATCCTTACGTCGCCCCATGGCTTGCACGACGGCGATCCTGACTGGCAAGCCGCTCTCTTTTTGATTGCGCGGGTCTTGCAAGCATTCTTGTAGCACTTGCGAAACGCGTGGGTCTTGCAGCAAAGCCAGCTTTTCGACGGCTTTGATCCGGCAAATGGTGTCTGGCTCTTCTTTGGCAGAGGTAGACAGCACCCGGAAGAGTAGTTCTGATTCTTCCGTTTTTTTCCACGGTTTTATCCAACTGGTTTCGATCTGCAGATCTTCGAGTGCTCGGCGACGCATGTCCCCATCGGTGGAACTGGCCAGCACCTGCAACGGGTCGGGCCGATTAAAAACCAGATTCCATCGGTAGTTGACGTTTTCCCAAACACCAGGTTCGGGACTGCGCGAAGTGACGTCTTCCCAAAAATGACCACATCCAGCTGCAAGTGGCATAAAGATGGCCAGCAACCAAGGCTTAGCCTTGAGATAAAGTACAGGGCGAGACAAATACTTCACTGTTTCCATACCGGCACTTCTCCCGGTCGCATAATTGCTTTGCACCGCGAGGCACAGATAACAACTTCTCAAGGCCTGTCAAGGGAGTCCACATACTCCAAGTAGAGCTTCTCATAAGGCAAGCATAGAAGGCCATTTTGGCCAGTTTACCCAACCCACCTCAACAATTCGCTTTAGATTGGCTTGGTTCTGCCTTATTCCATCATGCAGTGAGAAGGTGCAGTCGGGCTTGAGCAAAATGGCTAAATGAGGTATGCCATGGGCGAGGCCTGATACCTGGCGAAAGGATGCGCCATGCCCCCGAAAAAAGCACTCATCACCGGCATATCGGGTCAAGATGGTTCCTATTTGGCTGAGTGGCTTCTGGAACAAGGCTACGAAGTTCACGGATTGGTCCGCGATGTTTCACCTCCACGTTGTCATCGGCTCAATGGTGTGCGTCATCGGCTAAAGTTATGGGCCACCCAATCTTTTAACGTTTATTCCCTTCAGCGCTTGCTGCGCAAGATACAGCCCTGCGAGGTTTACCACCTGGCTGCCTTGACGTTCGTTCAGGAGAGTTGGCAGAAGCCCGTCCTGACCCATGTTACAAACACCCTTTCGACGCTGCGCTTGCTGGAAGCGATCCGAAAATATTGCCCAGAGACTCGGTTTTTTCAGGCCAGCACCAGCGAAATGTTCGGCCAGGCAGCCATGGCGCCTCAGTCGGAATCAACGCCTTTTCACCCGCGCAGTCCGTATGGTTTAGCCAAGCTTCAAGCCCATCAGGCCGTGGTGTTTTATCGTGAGCAACACCGCATCCATGCCTCATCGGGCATCATGTTCAATCATGAAAGTCCGCGCCGTGGTTTGGAATTTGTCACGCGCAAGATTACCCGAACGGCAGCCCGCATACGTTTGGGTTTGGAGCACGAACTGCGGTTGGGTAATTTGCAAGCAAGTCGTGATTGGGGACACGCACGCGATTTCGTGCAGGCCATGTGGTTGATGCTGCAACAGGATCAACCAGACGACTACGTCATCGGCACAGGCCAATTGCATCAGGTCGAAGACTTCGTTGCGCTGGCTTTTGACCAGGTAGGGCTTAATTGGCGAAAACATGTGGTGGTCGATTCAGCTTTTTATCGTCCAGCCGAAACGGTCCCCTTGGTGGCCAACGCGGCCAAAGCCCATGAACGCTTAGGATGGACGCCGAGCATTCGCTTTCCCGAACTGATAGAAGAAATGGTGTCTTCCGATTTGTGCCATGAGCGGCAGAGTGTTGCTGCTTGAGTTTTTCAGCGATTACCACCCTGCATCAAGTTGGATCCCATTCCACCAGCGGAACCCACTGGCGCCGACGCCAATGCTGATCATCTGGCTGCGGGTAATCCGAACGAAAATGGACGCCGCGCGATTCCTTCCGCTCCTGCGCACTATGTAGCATCAGCGACGCCAGTGTGACCATATTTTGCAGTTCCCAGCCAGCAGGTTCGTTTGACTCATGGGCCAATACATACCCTCGCCAGAACGCCAAATCTTGCTCGGCTTCTTGCATATGCTCGGCCGTGCGTATCAGACCCAGATGGCGTCCCATAAGGCTTTGGAGCGAGTTGCGTAAGTCTGCCAGGTCCAGCGATGTCGTTGAGACTTGAAAGGTTGATTCTAAAGCGAGTGGTTTCAAGTCAGACATCGGCTTGCTCAGGCAAGACACGGCAGCACCGTGACCGCAACGGGCGCCAAATACCAACCCTTCGAGCAGGCTATTGGAGGCCAAGCGGTTGGCACCATGCAAACCGCTGCTTGTCACTTCACCCGCCGCCCAAAGGCCAGGCAAATTGCTGCGGCCTTCCAAATCCACAGCCACCCCGCCGATCATGTAATGCGAAGCAGGCCGCACAGGGATGCGGTCGGTGGCCAGGTCCAGGTCGAAGCGTTTGCACACAGCACGAATACCTGGAAAGCGCTGGGCTACTTTTTGCGGGTCGAGATGGGACAGTTCGAGATAAACATTGGGATGTTTGGTTTGCTCCATGCGCCGAACGATCGCTCGGGCCACGATGTCGCGCGGCGCCAATTCCGCCCGAGGATCGACTTCGGGCATGAACCGCTGACCGTTTTTGTCGAGCAGCCACGCACCTTCACCCCGGACGGCTTCGCTGATCAAATAACGAGCGGAGCCAGCCACGTACAAAACGGTCGGGTGAAATTGCATGAATTCCATGTCCGCCAACTGCACACCAGCCCGATAGGCGGCCGCCATGCCGTCACCCGTCGCAACAGCAGGGTTGGTGGTTTCCCGGTAGATTTGCCCCATCCCGCCGCTAGCGAGAATCACTTCCCGGGCCCAAACCATCATCAACCCCTGGTGGGGTCGATGGACAAGTGCCCCCACGCACCGCCCTTCATGCGTGAGCAAGTCGAGTGTGAAGGCGAATTCCCACATGCTGATGTTGGTGCGGGTTTGTGCTTGTGCGATTACCGCACGCATCACTTCTTGGCCTGTGGCGTCGCCCAAGGCGTGGACGATGCGGCGATGGCTATGGCCGCCTTCAAGGGTCAGAGCCAACTTGCCTGCGGCGTCGGAGTCGAAATGGCAACCCCATTCGATCAACCGGGCTACTTCCTCCGGCGCGGAACGAACCACAAGATCGACCACAGCCTGATCGCAGATACCCGCTCCCGCACGCAAGGTGTCCTCGACATGGTTTTCAAATCGATCCTCCGGGTCCATGACCCCGGCAATGCCGCCTTGCGCATATTGGCTGTTGCTTTCAGGCAAGCGATCTTTGGTTACGACCAATACATCCAACGCCGCGGGGATTTCCAGGGCTGACCGCAAGCCGGCCAACCCGCCCCCAATGATCAAGACATCCGTGAACGCATGGACGAGTTTACGTGAGCGAAACTGTCGTAAATAACGATGAGATAGTCGCACGGAACTTCTTCTTTTTTCTAGGCGAAACAGAAAGGAGGTGGATGGTTTGGCCCATCACACCTCCGCAATTGCCAATGCCTGCATCCGGTTACGGTTTAGGATTCGGTTGCCCTGAACCTCTCGATGCACGCTCTTGTGTGAACTTGCGGAACGCTCGTTCCAGTTCTGGTGGAGGATTGTGCCGCACGTCCAGATTCAGGCTGGTGTTGACATCACTTTGGTTTTCGAGCTTCCGAACATCGGTCGTACGGCCAGTTGACAGGCCTCCCAATTTGTCACGCTTCTTGATCAAGTCCAAAGCTTGTTGTGGTGTCAAATTGGCGTCTTTCAAAGCTTGAGCCAACTTCGTATCGATTTCACCTTTCTGGATTTTGTCACGGATGGATTCCAACATCAAATCCGTGGCTCGTTTCAAGTGTTCTGGGTCAGCCTTATCGGGGACTGGTAAATTCTTACCAAGGTTACCGCCACCGGTGTTCCCACCTTGGTTCGGATCCTTTTGATTCATGGCTTTGACAATCTGATCCAACTGCTCTTGTGTGGGTTGCTTACCTGTGCTTGGACCTTGTTCTTTAGAATCCGACTTTTGATCGTTCTTGGTAGTCTGCTCGTTTTTATTCTGGTCGCCCTTGTCTCCCTT
>JBDHUG010000017.1:0-51416 GCA_039809045.1 Gemmatales bacterium
TTAAGGACAAACACTCTTTTTGGCCTTCCGCCTTCAGCGTCGGCTTCAACTAGTTCCCAATGCCCCAGACCATCTTCAACAAGGGCTTGCAAGGCTAGTTCCGCTTCACCATTTCGGCGATAGGCGCGAAGTGCTTGCTGGACTTGCCGTACGGTCACACTCCCGCCCTTCAATGCAATCCAATCGATCAGTCGTTTGCGTTCCGCATCTCCCGTGGCTTGGGCCATCTCTGCGTAAATTCGGCGACCTTCGTGCGCGAACCAATCTGCCAGCATGATTGCTCTATCCACATGATCTTGGTCGATCTTTTTGGGAACTAATGGGGCATGGTCTAAGCAAGCGAGAATGAGAGCAAACCGAACACAGATGCCTTTTAGCTTCGCAAGGTGTGCGGCTAGGTCGTCGGCCATGCTCTTGGTGCTGGGTGCCATGTGCAGGTCATGCCACACGCTGAACGCATGTCTGGCGTCTTTTGAAAGCGGAACCCAATGGGGCATTATGTTCCTGTGTTCATCCTCGTCGTGGGGCATGTCCCCCAGCCGTTGAAGTGTACGACTCCAGGCCGCCGCTGCCTTGTGGGACAGTTCGGCATCAGTCCATTTCCCACCGTCGCTGGGGGGCATCACAAGCAAGAGCCGAGCGAGTAAGCCGCTTTCACGCTCCGCTTGGCCAAAAACACGATTGAGAGTTCCCGGTTGAATGGTTCCGAGTACCGAAACCGCCGCCCGTTCCACAAACAGGGTTCTGCCTGATTTCCTGTCAATCGTCACGGGTGCTGCATCAAAGAAGCTAAGCCACGTTGGGCCATCGCTCCCTTTGCCATGAGAGTATCGGTCAAACGACCCAAGCCACGCAGCGAGTTCATCGCGCACCAGCAACAGCCCCAGGGGATTTTCCTGTAGAAGTGAACCTAGCTTCTCGCAAGTGATATCATTCACCAGCAAGCGATTTTCCACCGGGGCCACGGGTCCCGCCGGCTTGGGGTCGTTCCCTTCGCCCTTTTTTAGCCGGTCTTTCCATGCTGCATACTCGATCTCGAAGCGCACGTTAGCTTGCAGATAATCATTGAGTGCCTGGGCATAGGCTTTTTGCTCGGCTTTATAAGCTTCAAGGATGGGTTTCATGGCCCACCGCAAAGGCACGCTCTTGCACGTGCCGGAGTGTTGCACTATTGCCCCCCAAAGTACCGCCGGTTCGGTCCATCCTCTCTTTACTATGGCCGCCGCACGATTACCGATGCGGGCCGCCGCCGCCGTTAGCGCGATAAGCGCCGGCCACGCTTCATTGTTGGACGTGGCCTGGGCTAGTTCTTTTACGTATTGAGCTACGTCCTTCGGCAAGGCTCCCGTAGGGAATGGGTGCCAATGGGTGGTTCTCATTTGTTACCCCCTTTCGTGGCCGCTTGCGCAAGCCAGGCTCCAAGGTCACTAATGCGATACAACACGGCAGAGCCTTTGCCTTTCCCAAGTTTCACACACGGTATTTCGCCGCGTTTCGTTAGGGTGTAAAGCGTGCGGGTGCTAACGCTCAGCATTGCCGCTGCTTCCTTAGGCCGAAGGGCCATAGGCTGTAAGTTTGATTCCATATTTCGACTCCATAGGTCCAAGCTGCAACCACGCAGCTGTATACCCATGTGCCAGTGTTTCCCAAAAAACTGGAAACAGTTAGCAAACTGCAACGAATCGACGGTAATTTTCTAGGAATGATGAGCGCGGAAAATAAACTAAGTGTTTCCAATTTTGGTGGAAACAATCGAACAGCTTGGCGGCAACACTTGGCTATTCGTCGTCGCCACTGGGGGACGGGACGGATGCGGCATTTTCCCCTAAGAGAATATGGGGCGCGTATTCGTTGTTGAGGATTCGCAGGGCAGCAATCAGCCTGTGCGGATCTCGGCAAATAACTTTGTATTGGCTGTAGCCTTTGAATTGCTCCTGAATGAACTTGGACGCGGCTGAGTTACTTACACCCGCACTCCGGGCCAGTTTATTATTGCCGACAGGTTCCGTGTTTAGACAGCTGCCGTCCGCATATTGATGATGCTTGGTTAGAGCCGCGATCAGTTTCACTTTTGCGTCGCCTTGTCCGTGGCTTTTCTTCGCGCGAGACTGTTTGGTCTTGGCTGGGGTTGTTTCGAGGACCAGGTGATGCAACTGCATGATCGGCTCAAACACCGAATTAAGCCAATCACGTTCTTGCTTCCTTCGCTCGGCAACCTTGTACTGGAATTTGGGAGAATAAATCTCATGGTAGCCAAATGGCTGGGCCATTAGCATGTCTGCGAGCAGGTCAATGCATCTCTTGGCGAAGTCGCGCTTGTGCTTCAGGTCTTTTTTGGTCCAGCGCTTTACCCTAGATAACTCAACTAATTCGTCGTCAATGTGCTGGTTAATGCCACCGTGTAAGTCAACCGGCGACTTATACTTACGGTCAAGAGGTTCTCGAAGCTTAACCAACTCATCCCTGGCTTTGCGTAATTCTTCGGCTGACATGGCATTATGCACGAGGAATAGCGCCGAATGCAGCGCCTTCATCCAAGCGTGAAGGTCATGCAGAGTTGTTACGGGGACAGGAAGCGTAGTCATGTTGCTGTTCCTCAGCATCGGGCCGATGCCACCGCAGAGCAAGGATCGTTAGCCGTCTCGCGAACATGAGAGCCGGAAATCCCCAATTAATAAAAGACAATTCCCAAAGCGCACAAATGCGCTTTTGTAAACAGGCAGAGCAAGGAATAGCGTTTGCCCGGTCGTGGCACCGTTCGGCGATTGCAAGCCGCCTACCCAACCAAATATTCTATTCAGAATCGCAGACGAAAACTAGAATTAGTGACATTGGTATGTCAATGCTGTGTAACTTTGCAGAAAAACGCTAAAGAAAGTGATTAAAAATTTCTGATACGTTCCCGTGCTGTCGATTTCGTTTTTTCTCCAGGAAGGACCCGTGGCCTGGCCTATCTCCTTCGAGGGCGAACGATGCCTTTTCGATGGAAGCTAGCTCACCTACTCGATAGCCAGTTGCCAGGGCCAGCGAATACAGCAGAGCGCGCCAACGAAACCTTCCAAAACATTGGGTTTTTGAGGTTCTGTTGGCGTTGGCGCATGCTAAATGGCCTATTTCAGGGCTAGGGTAATCGCCATCACTAGCCGGGTCAGAGTATGTTCTAGGTGAGGTTCAGAATCGTCTCCTTCAAGGAACTTGCGGATATGCTCTTGAGCGTGCCGTAAGTGTTCCTTGGGAGGTTGAGACTTCCAGGAATCCCCCTTTGAAGAGTTCACGGTCATGACGTGATGAACTACGGCACAGGCTAGCCTAGATATGCTTTCGATGGAATCGCCGCCAAGTGCGCCGGATTTTGCGCCGCCTTCCGTGGGAATCTCAGATAACACAGGGGAAATAGGGGGTAGTTCGAATCCTAGTTCCCCAGATTATGCTATCCTTCACTAATTGCCAGCGCTGAATGAACATCGAATTTAAGTTCATTCGTTCTTGGCCGCTGACTCTGATAGAATTCACACCCACTGGATGAGTTAACTGCCATAACTGACAGTTGACGGACAATGCTCGTCCGAGCCAGCTCACATGCTCAATCTAGGTGCTGCTATTGGCTTTTGAGACTGACATTTCCGTAGGCAATGTAAATAGAAGTTCGCTTTTCGCATGCACCAAAAGCCGGGAACATCCATTACGAATTGGACAAGGCTTGTTTGGTACATTGTCATATTGATTAACTCGTATTAGATGCAGGTGTCAACAGTTTTTGCTTATTGGCTACTTGATAATCCCCCATTTCGTATTCGTTATGTTCGACATAGTGATGTGCGACAAGCGGGAACGCTGTACAGCCTCATCCCTTATACGAAGCAAGCCGAAACAGGATTAGTGATTCATCGACAAAATGGGTCGAAGTGCTTACAGGCAATGGTAAGTGAGTGCGTAATGTTCATGAGTCATAACAAATATGTCACTTATTCTCTATTGCGAGTAGATTCAGGCAGAAATTGCAAGGTTCGCAAGACGGCAGCATCTTTTGAATGGAAGGGATAGGGCTTACCATTGAGTGTAGTGATCAGCCAGTTTGCCTGAAATCATCTTGAACGAGAACATTTCTCAATGCAGCAATGTCTTTATGCTATGCTTTTTACATCAAGGATTCTTGAAGTAAACTTCTAAACTACTTATTCAACTCACGTCACCATTTAGCAACCGTTAGCATATCAGTTATCGATGCATGCATAAGCCATTGTTGCCTTCATTTCAATGGATTGAACCGAACGGCTCAACTTGATATTGGTCGTTTGCTTACATAAAGAGGTAATAGTCATGGGAATTTTGATGTGGGCGCTGTTTGGACTGATCGCTGGAGTGATCGCAAAATTGATTATGCCAGGCCGTCAGCCGGGTGGGATTATTCTCACGACCATCTTAGGCATTGTTGGAGCGGTGGTTGGCGGTTTCTTCGGTACGTTAATGGGTTTCGGAGATATTTCAGGGTTCGATTTACGCAGTCTGTTGCTGGCGGTGGGCGGTGGCATTCTTGTCTTATTGGTCTTTGGTTTGATAAACCGAGCCACTTAAGGAAAATGTGCAAAAGAACAAAGGCTTCGACCTATGTTGAAGCCTTTGTACAGGGTTTAATCTAGTAACTAGGAAAGATCGCTAGTCTTGGCTTTCGGGGCGTTAGTTTTGACAGAAGCAATGCCCTTTTCCATGGACTGTTCACTGTTGTATGTTTCGCTTGTACCAATAATCTGATGGTTGGCTGCCTTGAGCACAAAGTATGGTTTGCCATTTTTGGCATTCTTGCGTTCGTAGCGGTCATCGTTTTTGGCATTGGTCTGAACCGATGCGATGCCATTTTTAGCGCTGGCTTTTACCTTATATTGTTCACTTGTAAGAATCACTTCGCCATTGCCTGCCAGCAGACGGAAATAGTATTGGTCGTTTTTCGCCCGTTTGATTTCGAAGTGTGCACTCATATCGTCATCCTTTCCTGTCAGGTACAAAAAGCATCAATTCTCCAATTAAGGTTGATTCTATGGTGCATTTCAAATCGTACAACCAAACTTTCCTAGCATCCAGCAACTTTTACTACTGTTCACAGCAAGCCGCGAATTCACAATCCAATGATCAGTGATATTTGGACGCAACCTTGTGTAAGCAAATGCCAAACCTCATCTGAGCCAAGCAAACATCTTGCCCTAGGCCAGATGACAACTGCTTTCCACGCCGTCCCATTTGTCCATTGCTCGACAGTGTGATTAGGCACCACAAATAGCTGTGTGTGATGTTCAAACGGCAAACGCATAAGCACATGCAGCTATGCGCTGACTTACCCGCTATTATCGTCACCGCGGGTTGGAAGTCGTCATTACGGGGCATGGTGCTATGTATGGCGATCGGTACATACGGTGTATTCCTACTCATTTGTTCCAGTTGGTGGTGAATTGCACCATTGCAATTCACCTTGTTGATCTATAACCTGGCAAAGTGGGTAGGCGTATTTGTCATGCAATTGGAAATATGGGCAAACCTTAGCTTGTGTTGCATGAGAGTTGGGATTGCCAACCCTTGGAGATCGTACTATAGCCTCCAACGGCATATTGCAATGATGACTGATAGAGACAGGGGTAGATCATGGCTCTGCAAATCCCTTCGGAAGGCCGATCAATAAACCCAAGCAGCATTTTGACTTCAGCCAAGCAACGACCTTTTTGGCAGTTGGTGTGCCTGGTGGGTTTTGCGTTGGCTTCGGGGTGTGCACATAACCGCAATTTGCCAACGACGTCCCCCAGCAATCAACCCCCTCAGGGTGATCCTTTTTTCAACAGTACGCCCACTTCACGTTCGAATCCGAAAGCGACTCCCGTCAGCCAGGATCCATTAAAGGATTCACGCAACCAAGTGCCCACGCAATCAACATCGCAAAGCAGCAGTGGCTCATCGGATAAATCATCAGCAACGCTGATGGCCCCGTTGACGATCAATCCTGGAACGGCAGCCTTGGCCACTTCCAGCAACCAGGGTATTGGCAACAAGCAGGATCCCTCGTGGTCGCCCTCCTTGCAGCAGGTTCAGTGGAATGCCCAGAACACACCTGGCACTCTCGAACATTCGTTAACTAAACTGCGGCAACTGGGGGCTGTCGAAGAACGGTTGATCTACCGTGAAGGTCGATGGCTTTTCAGTTGTGAATTTGTCAACCCGCAAAACCCAAATCAGCGGCGTCATTACGAGCATGAGGACATTAGTGAAGTGGCTGTGGTGCGAGCCGTGCTCGAGCAAATCGAGCGTCAAAAATAATAAACCTCATATGAGGCACTCGTTGCGAATGAGCCCAATATGAGGTTCTTCATCAAGCCATTGTGCGCCATCAGGGGCGATACCAGCCGCGCACTTGCTGCATCACCAGCGTCATGGCTTCACTTTCGCTATTGCCCGTTGCTTCAAATTGGCGCTGACGCTGAGCATCTTCTGGATAGGGCAAAGCACAGACGAACCGGAAGGATCCGTTAGCCATCTTTTCCAGACGGAAAAATACAGCCCGGTAGCGATCCATTTCTTGCCGCATGACACCCCAGTCCATACCACCAGAAACAGCGCCATTGAGGGCCGATGTGGTCGATGCCTGAAACGGCGGCTTGGCGAGTAAGTCATATTCCTCAGGCGCGGGCATAATCAACTTCGTGGGCATGACCGGCGGAGGAATAGGTTTACGCTCATCAGACGATTGACCGCGCACCAAAGCTTGTGCCTGATTCGGAAAGGAGGCGGCACTCCCGAATGGCGGCGGTGTGGGGGCCGAGAGCATCTCCCTCATGGGCGGCAAATAGATTCCTGAACCAGAGCCGTTGCTATAGCCCTGCGGGCGGACCAGTTGTTGCCGTGGAGCGTAGCTAGGTTGGCTCCGCGGCGGCGCAGTGGCTGGCATTGTCGTCGGCAAACCAAACGGCAAACTGCCGTCGCAACCTTGCGGCCCTCACGGCCCCTGCCCCCAACCAGGCACAGCACCTATCATGGGCAGCAAACAAGCCAGGAACAGGCGCAGACATCGTCCTGCATGTCGGAGTATCCTAGACATGAGATAGCCTCTTCCACATGAGTTGGGTCACAAGCTCGGTCAGAGTAGCCGCTTCGGTTCCGGGCGAAGCGTACTTCCCCATTTAAGGGTAACATCCGAGCTTCCATTTGCGCGATGATTCTCGTGCTGGGCGAACTGCTGAAACTTCTGTTCCGCAGTCAAAAGCCGCGTTTTCAGCGCCTTTTGACATGGCTCCTATGGATAGAGCCATTCGATTCGTCAGGATCATAACAGATCACCATTTTTCGTGAAGGCCAATTTCCATGGGTAAATCCTCTGTTCCTTTTGTGATCAGCCGGGAAGAATGCGTAAGATAGAATTTGATCGCTGTCCATAAGATGGAGAATGCCACTTTCATGGCGAGAAAGTTTGAACCGCGTTACTTGATGTTATCAGGGACGTATCAGTGCAACCTGAGTTGTCCGCACTGCTGCGTGCCAATTGAATGGCCCGATAGGCTCCCCATCGATGTTGCTTTGCGATTGGTCGATCAAGCGCATGCATACGGCATACGTGAAATTGGCTTCACAGGTGGTGAGCCGTTTTTGTATTTAGAGTTTCTCACGGCATTGATCCAACGAACCGCCAGCCTTGGTTGGCGGTTCGACAAAATTCAAACCAATGGGGTTTGGTATGAACATCAGGATCATTTGGCCGACTCACTACAAGCCGTTCGCGACGCAGGCTACACCGGCAAGCTGGGGCTAAGCGTTGACAAATTTCATGGCCTGGAGATCGATGCCCTTGCCCGTTTTTGTAAAGCTGCTCGCATCGTTTTTCAACGTGACAACATCATCGCCCTTAACTATGCCAGCAAAAGGCCAGACCAGGGCTTGGAACCAATCGAGCGTTTGGCCAAGAGCCTGGATGCGGTTATCGAGTGGTCCGACTGGTTAAAGCGTTATTTGGTGGTCAGTAGCGACTTGACCATGACCTGCAACTGGAATCACTTGGCTCCGGTCGAACGTGCGGAAGCACTCGGCAAGGGATGGGAATGGGATGGCGTCTGGTTTCAGGAGGATTATTGCGAAGGTCCAGGCCAAGCGCTGATCATCACACCCAAGGGTGAAGTTAAACCCTGCTGTGGCTTCGCTTCGGACCTGGATCAATTAACCATTGGCAACATTTATACGGAAACGCTGGAGGACATTGTCCTGCAAGCACGACAGCATCCCTATGTCGGCAGGGTCTTTAGCGAAGGCCTGTTGGCCATCAAAGATGAAATTCTAAAGCGTGACCCGAAAGCCCTTCCCGGCGCCACTTCGAATCAATGTTTTTTGTGCTGGTACATTTTGACCCGCGGCATGGCAGACGGTATGCCAGGCGGTGGGGGACAGATCGGCCGATGGACCCAAACGGTGCCCAATTACCGAGGCGAATTGATCACGTTAGGGATGAAATCAGTCATCGGCACTGAGTCCAAACCCAGCATGGGTTGATGGTTATTCAAAGCTGGCTATGGCCAAAACATCATTTGCTCGAGGACGTGCATCATGAACCCGAACTCCTTTCAGTCGCATCAGGCTCCATGCTATGATCTCGCCTTCAGCCCCGACGGAAAGCAATTGGCCACCGCTGGCTTCGACTTCACGGTCAAACTCTGGCAATGGCCTGAATGCAAGTTGGTACGCAGTATTCAAGCAGCAACGGCCCCGGTTTACAGTGTCGTTTGGTCGAAAGATGGAGCAACACTTATCACATCGAGTTCCGACGGAGTGATTCGTGTATTCGGGGAGAAGGATGGCAAACTTGTCCGCGAATTGCGTGGCCACAATGGAATCGTTGATACCATCGCCTTGCACCCTGTGGAAAAAATCCTGGCCTCGGCAGGCAATGACCGATCTGTACGCTTGTGGAATGCGGCCGACGGCAAGCCGATCAAGAATCTCGGCACGCATCAGGGCACTGTTTATCATGTAGCTTTCAGCCCAGATGGGAAATGGCTCGTATCTGCTAGCCAAGATAAATCCTTGAAAGTTTGGGACGTGGCAGCGCAAAAGGAGATGCGTTCGTGGACAGGCTTCCCCGATGCCGTCACAGCTGTGCAAATCAGCCATGATAATCAGGAAGTGATTGCAGCAGGTCTGGTTGACCATGATGTGAAGCGCTGGAGTTTGTCTCAAGGCAAGGAAATAGGCAAACTTGGCACCACGCCCGATGATACATTTGGCCTGGCCATAAGTACGGACGGGAAGTGGCTGGCAAGCTGCGGTTATGCTGGCCATCTGACCGTTTGGGAATGGCCAACGAAAAAAGTGAAGCACCAAACCAAGCTGGCGCATTTCGGTGCTTACTGTGTAACCTTTGCGCCGGCAGGCAACCAAGTCATCACCGGGCATGACTCAGGACAATGTCTCATCACTTCCTTTTAACGGTTGTTGAAAATGTGCTTTGGCAGCAACAGTTTATTCGCTATAACGTCAACAAGAGCAGCATTGAAAATTCGAACTAATCCATCAGGAGGAAATCATGCCTTTTGAATTACCTGCCCTGCCTTATGCTTATGATGCCCTCGCACCGCATATCAGCAAAGAGACCATGGAATATCACCATGACAAACATCACGCAGCTTATGTTAACAACTTAAATAGCGCTCTGAAGGATCACCTGGATCTTTCCAAGAAGTCGATTGAAGAATTGCTACGCGGAATTAAAACCGTTCCTGAGGCGATTCGACAAGCCGTCATCAACAACGGTGGCGGTCACTACAACCACAGCATGTTCTGGGAAATCATGACCCCAGGCGGCAGCAAGACGCCCACCGGAACGCTGGCAAAAGCAATCGATGGCCTGGGTGGCTTTGATAAATTCAAGGAAATGATGAACGATGCCGGTGCCAAGCGCTTCGGGAGCGGTTGGGCCTGGCTGGTGATTGATGGCGGTCATCTGAAGGTCATCAGCACAGCCAATCAGGATTGCCCTTTAATGGAAGGACATTATCCGGTCATGGGCGTGGACGTTTGGGAGCATGCCTACTACATCGATTACCGCAACCGCAGGCCTGATTATCTCAAGGCTTGGTGGAGCACGCTAAACTGGGATATTATTGGCCAGCGTTATGAATCGGGCCTGAAAGCTAAATAAGTGCATCTCATTCGATTTGCATTCCCAAAGCCTTGACATCGTCGAGGCTTTTTTCTTTCAGCTCGTTTCGGCAAAAAAGGGCAATCTATTGCTCTTGACGCAGCTCTCGGCCTTGCTATAGTCCGCTCGCCTCGTGGAATCCGTGGAGCATGGGGGTTTTAGGGCCATGAGTGGTTTGCGTACAAAGGCCTGGTTTGGACTGATTATCACTTCGTTCATCGCATTGCCTGGGTGCAACTCCATTGAAGGGTATCCCGTGCGTTGGCCCTGGTCAACGGAATCGATGCTGGCAGAAAAGTACGTCGAGCCACCCTCGAATGATTCACGCTATACCGATCCCATGAGTTTCCCTAAACACACGATGGTGCCGAAGATAAAAGAAGAGGAATCATTGCCAGGGCGGCCTTCCAGTCGGCCAAGCGGCACTCGATTAGGCGGACCTCTGGGAGCGGCGGCAGGCGGCTATTAGCCATTGCTTTTTCTTGAGTTTGAGTTCAGTTCGGCAGTAACACTCCCGCGTTGGTTATTGTCGGATTCCCTTTTTTGTATGTGAAATCGATTCACAACTTGCAGTAATAATTCATGCGCGCTTGTCAGGTCTTTGGGTGTCGTTTCCTGACACTCATCAATGGGGCCGAACCAGCCAAGCTGAATAGATAGCTTTTGGTTAGCGGCTGACCGATTGAATTGCTCCATCACACGCAAGCCCCAAACCATGCCGAAGCGATTGCGAAAATCTTGCCAGGTTTGAGACAGGTTCGCATCGTAAGGATTGGCTGCTCGATTGGTGGAACGCGTTCGTGAAAGTCCATTGGCCATCCAGATAGCAGCACTTATACCAACGAACACAATGGTCAAAAACCCATGATGTTCAAGCTTATAACCATCACTTTGCAACTGATGCAAAATCAAACTCATCGTGCCTGCGACCAGAAACGTACTCCAGCCATAGCATGTTGGCAGATAATTCAGACTTCCCACGATGATGATCAATAACAGAAACAGGCTTCTGGGGCCATCCACCGACCAGACGACGGCATGCCAAGGTTGCTCCAAAATGGGCATGGCCAATACAGCCAACAAGCCAAGCACGACAAAATTCCAGGCCCCAGCGCCTGGCTCTTTCGCTCCCAAGGGAGCCACTAACACTCCACAGCACAGGACCAGGAACAGATAGACCAATGGCGCAAGTGGTTGCTCCACGACATACAAACCGATGACAACCAATCCCCAGAACCATGCACCCCAGGACCACATCAAAGCAAAACGCAGGCTGGTGTGCTTGAGCCTTGGCCAAGCCGTCAACAAGGGCAAGCCTGTTACGAGCCAAATGGTCGCTATAATTGTTAGAACAAGCCAACTTACCATGGACCACCCAAGTTAATTCATGCAAACCTGGTTACACCAGTCATGCATGATGTATCATTCTTTTCAAAGCACAATGGCACAATCGAAGCGAGAATCATCCCCAGTTCCCACGGTTGATCGGGCGATTTTTATCTTAGAGGCTTCAACAATCTCGTGCATCTTGTTCCTGCGCAGGGAGGCATTGAGATGCCACACTTATCAAGTCATCACCGGATCAGAGCTTTGGCCATGGCACTTTTGACCATATTCATTTGCCTTGTATCGAAAGCGCAAGCGGCGGCTGCTACGCCACCCCGCATTCAACCGCCGCCATCTCAGCCTGCCCCGATGGCTCCGGAGCAAAAGGTTTTCCAGTTATTACAAACTTTAAAGAATGCACCCGATGCAGACCAGCGTGAACAAGCAGCCCAGGCACTGGCGAGTTTTGACAGTGTCCGATTTTTTGAGATTGTCCCCGCATTGATCCATGCGCTGCAACACGACAGTGATAAAAATGTTCGGCGAGCCTGTGTGAGTGCATTGGCTGAGTTGAAGCCGGCTAGTGAGGAAGTTTTGCAAGCCCTGACCGAAGCGGCCGAGAAGGATGCCCATTGGCGAGTGCGATGGGCTGCTCGATCTGCCAAACGCGGTTATCGCGTGCAACAGCAACCGATGGTGCCGCAAGCTCAAAATGATTTGGACACAACCAAAGACACACCGATAAGCGTGCCGACTTTGAAGGCGCCTGAATTGCCTCAGGTTACTCCCAGTAATACACAAGATAAGTCTTCTGCTTCATCCGATGCTCCTAAAAAGTCTAAGTGGTTTCGTCTTGATTTCTGGCGTAAATCGGACAAGCAAAAAGACGAATCTGTCATAACGCCCACCCTACCACCAGCGAGCAAATCAAAGAACAAAGAAGTAAAACCGATTCTGCAAGCGCCGCCGTTACCATCCTGATCCAAAACCTCAACGATTCGCTACGGCCAAGTATTTGATTCGACTCGCATTGATGTTGGATCAAAGTTATGCTTGACCGAGAGCGATTTGGCGCTTTATGACCAATAGCTTTATTGATGATGACATGTGAATTATGACTTACCTCCTGACCAATACCCAATTCCTTAAGCACGAAACCGGGCAGCATCCCGAAACCCCAGATCGACTGCGAGCCATCTTGGGCCACCCTGGCTTTCAGAAGTTGGCCGAGCGTTGTACCGTCATCCACGGTCCGTGGACTCCTGTTGATGCCACTGTTCTGCAAATGGTGCATGATCCAGCCATGGTTGAACTGGCAAGGAGAATTGCTACCCAAGGTGGCGGCCGGCTGGATATGGACACCGTCTGCTCAGAGCATTCATTTGACATTGCTCGCGCAACAACGGCCTGTGCTTTTGACGCCATCGACCACGTCATGTCGGGTCCAGATCGGCAAGCATTTTGCGTGGTTCGTCCGCCGGGACACCACGCCACACCCCATGAAAGCATGGGTTTTTGCCTGTTCAACACGATTGCCTTGGCCGCACGCTATGCACAACGTCAACATCGAATTGATCGCGTGCTTATCATCGATTGGGATGTCCACCATGGCAATGGGACGCAAGATGTTTTCTACGATGACCCATCCGTTTACTTTTTCAGCACCCATCGTTATCCGTTTTACCCCGGAACAGGTAAGTCAGACGAAACCGGCACCGGAAACGGTCTTGGCTACACGCTCAATCTTCCATTAAAGTTTGGTCTGACTCGTACAGATTTTCTGTCGACGTTTCGATCCGGCTTGATCAAAGCAGCGCATAAATGCAAACCTCAGCTTATTTTGATCAGCGCTGGCTTTGACGCGCATCATGCTGATCCGGTAGGTTCTTTGAGTTTGGAAGCAGAAGATTTTAAGTCGTTCACTCAATCTGTGGCTGAGATCGCGGCTGTCCATACGCAAGGCCGAATCGTTAGTTTGCTCGAAGGCGGCTATCATCTACAATGGCTTCCAGAATGTGTGAATGCCCATCTCGAAGGCATGCTCGATGCTCAGAATTGAGCATCAACGACCTATAAGGAATTGTCGATGACACAGGCTACCCGGTTCCTTCTGACTTTTGGTAGTATCGTGCTTTGTTTCATTGGCTTTCATCATTGGGAGACACTCGCTGAAAGTAGAATCACCACGTATCTGAAGCAAGAGGGGCATTTTCGCATAACCCTCGAAGAAAATGCGATTCTCTTTTGGGATCGGAATCAACTGATTGGCCGATATGAGCATAGTCCTCAATTACCCAAGCCACATTTCGCTAGCTTGTCGACATCCTCTGGCGTCAGGCTCACGCGGGGCTTCCCGATGGAAAAGAACCTGCCAGGCGAATCGAAGGACCACCCCCATCATCGTGGGGCATGGTTTTGCCATGGTGATGTCATACCCGATACACCAATACAGACGATCAAACTGCCCCATGTGGAGGGCATTGACTTTTGGTCGGAGGGTATGGGCCGGGGCAAAATCATTTGCACCAAACGCAGTATTCCCCAAAATTGGCATCATGGCGTCGGTATTGCGACTTTCAATGAATGGCAAGGGCCGGACCAGAGCGTTTTACTGAAGGAAAAGCGCTGTCTGGGAATAACTCATGTTGCTGATGGTACCTTGTTGGTGTGGGAAATCAGCTTGAGCAGCCCCAAGGGCAAAGTACAGTTTGGCGATACGAAGGAAGGTTCACTCGGCATTCGCATCAATGATCGTTTGAATGAAAAAAATGGCGGCATCATTCGTACATCGGAGGGAGAAGGTGAAAAGGCTTGTTGGGGCCAGGAGACCGCTTGGTGTGATTATCATGGAACAATTGAAGGACAAACCGTCGGCATTGCTATTCTGGATGATCCTGCCAATGTGATCCGAGCTTGCTGGCACACACGCAGTTATGGGTTGCATGCTGCCAATCCGTTTGGTCGTAAAAAATCGGGGTTTCCCGCACGCAAAGATCAAACCAAGCTCGCAGAAATACCTGAAGGTGAACAGCTCGCACTACGCTATGCCATGCTTTTGCATCATGAGCCAATTTCAGTGCAGCAGCTTGATCAATTGGCCAAGACTTGGACGAACCTGCCTAAATGTGCTGATTTGTTTAAAGATGATTAATGTCCAAACGCCAGGCCAACGAGCACATCGTAACAAGCATGTGTTGAGACGGACACACCATAGCCCCTGAGGGCGAACAACACGCAAAAAAACATACCCGCCAAGCAGCGAAAACTAAAAACCATCGGTTCCCATGCTTCACCCATGGGGCCAAGGTGATGTGCGTAAGCAAACAATACCGATGAGGCACTAGCTGCTAGTAAGAAGGCGCTCAAAGGTGCGACAAGCCATCGCAGGAAACCCCAAGCCGATCCAAATAGCACTAAGCGAAATAGAGTCTCTTCAAAAAGACCCGCTCCTAGATAACTGACGCTATGTGCTGATTGAATCCAAACATGGGCGGTGGGCATTACCCTCAATTTAGCTTGAGGCAACCATTGCTGCAAACTGTAATACATGCCCCAAAGCAACAAAGCGTATAAGCAGCTTTCCACGATCATTCCTGTCCAGGTGGGCAAACCCTCCGGTGCCTCCTGACGCCAATGCAGCCATGCCCAGCAGATCGTGAGAACAAAAAGCATTATGCCGGGCAAGCCAACGATCGGCGTGATGCCTATTTTGTGCAGCCCATGCAGGCACCAGCTATCCAATCCTGTGCGCGGAGCCGGCAAGCCATGCGTTTGCAAAACCCACATGCCGCCCTCGTAAGCCAATAGCATAGGCCAAGCGATCAGCAAACAAGGCCACGGATGCCGCGTGGCCTGCCAGTAATTGCTTGGAGCAGCATGCACGAGATTACCAGCCTTCCAGATCGAAATGACCTAACAGCTGTTGGCCTTCATCTACAGATAAGCTACGTACAATGTGCTGATTGGGATTATTTTCCAAATCCAATAAAATCGATCCGGCACAAGGTTGCATCTCGGGGGTGAGCTTGATTAAAACCAAGGGGCGATGGGATAATTCGCTCGAGTGGGCGTGGCGAACGACCCTGCCGATACTGCCATCAGTGAGTTCAACCAACGACCCTATTGGGTAGGGAGTTAATTTTTCCAGCATCCCTGCGATGTCCAAATCCAGCAATCCGCGTTCGGCTTCCAGCAAGGTTTCCGTCAGTGCAGCACGTGATGAATAGGAAGGGCGATGGGGACGACGAGTGCTTAATGCTGCATACATGTCGCTAACAGCCAACAAGCGAGCGAGCCTGGGGATCTTGGGGCCCATGAGTCCCATCGGGTAGCCAGTACCGTCGCAATGTTCATGATGCGAACGAATGGCATCATGCAACCATCCTTCTGTCGGGACGCAGGTTTTTAAGGCATCGGCTGCCAACCCTACGTGCGTTTCGAGAAGTCGTCGATCTTCTTCATTGTACCGCTCTTGCTTCTGTATGAGTTGCAGCGGCATTGCAGCCATTCCTGCATCATGGACGATTGCAGCCAAGGCAACGTCTTCAAGGCGGTGTTTCCACTCAGCATCCTGTCGCGCCAATCGGATGGCCACGGCAGTTGTGTTGAGCGCAACGGTTGCTGCCCAACGATCGGCACGGGTCTTGTCGGGCGCCAGCCAAACTAATGGCATATGGTCTTCATGGAGCAAGAGCAATTCATGCAATAGCGGCTGCAATGATCGCAATTGAAACATACGACCGTTTAACAACAGTTGAAAGGAATGTGCGAGAGTATCGATGCACTGATTCCATTTTTGCTTACGCTGAGCAAATTGTTGCAAGGCTCTGATACGTACTTCCAGTTCTTGCAGTGCTGTTCTCAAACCATCGGCTAGGCGATTTTGTTCATCAAGGTTGTTCGGTATAGGTTCAACCATCCGTAGATAATATTCGGCCAGTGCATAAGTTTGCTGAAAATACTCGACAGGACCTCTTGAATCAGGCTGATATTGTGTGTGGTCAAAAAATTGCGCAAGTTGCTTTAGCTGATCGATGCACCCGCGCCCGTTCAGTAGCAGCCGTCGCAGACGCCAAGCCAACCGGCCATTAGGTGCAGGCACGGTGTAATGAACCGTTTGATCCGTTTCCAGGGCTTCGTGCTTGTCATTTAGACGTGAGTGTTCAAGACGAAGCTGAGCTACTTGATTTTCCAGCAGCAACAATCGCTGTCGGGGGGAAGCATGTTCTGCACGCTGCGTGTTCGGTTGCGGCCCTTGAGTCAAACGATTGCGTAGTGCGCGCAAACGCTCGAGTAAGCTCAATGACTCGACCATGACACACGGACTCCCCAGATTCAGAATTCAGCTTCATCTTTTTTATTCGACCGATGACCAAATGAGTCTTGAGGAAATGCTGTAGAAGGTCTAGATTGCCTAGCTTAAACAAGATTGGCAAGCTCAAAAAAACGACGGCCTGATGTTCACATGTGGGTTTAGTGGTGAATCAAGGGCGATATGGTTTCGAAGGTAAGAATGAATGGGCGCTACAGGATTCGAACCTGTGACCCCCTCGGTGTAAGCGAGGTGCTCTACCGCTGAGCTAAACGCCCTCGATATTTTGCACTATCTTCGTACCTTGTTGCCAATTTGACAAGTAGTGTCCACGTGAAGTTCGGCAAGGATGAATGAACTTATAGGCATAAGCTATTGCAACGCATTTAATAAGTAAACGTTTCAAAGTATTAAGTGGGTAGACGCCAAAGTCGTAGGGTTTGGTCGTAGCTGCCCGAAATGGCAAACAGCCCATCGAGTGAAAAGGCAACGCTCGTCACTCTGGCGGTGTGTCCTGTAAAAATGACGGACTCATGTTCACGCCCCAATTCCCATAAACGTAGGGATTTATCTCCACTGCCAGACAAAATACGCTGCTCATTCGGCGAAAAGGCAACGCTATAAACCCATCCCTTATGCCCTTGAAACCGCGCCATCATGCGGCCTGTCAGCACATTCCATAAACACAAAACATGATCAGAACCAGCAGACAGGATTCGTTGACCATTTTTGGTAAAAATAGCATCAGTGATGACGGCTTTGCGATGGCCACTCAGCCAATCATCAACGCATTTCAATTGTTTGCCCGTGGCGGCATCCCAAAGGCGGATGGTAAAATCCCTTCCCCCAGATAGGATGCGTTTGCCATCGCGGGAGAAGGCTACGGTATGGACTTCGTCGCGATGCCCTTCAAAGCGTCGAACACGCGAACCATTCTCCAGATTCCACAGCCGCACAATCCCATCCGATGAACCGGTAAGGGCGGATCGGCCATCGGCAGAAATAGCAATACTACTTATGCGTGTGGTTAAGGAAGGCAAAATCAAGCGTTGCTTACCTTCGTTGAGATTCCACAAGCGTACCGTGTTGGATTCATCACTGGTTAATACAAGATTATTGCCGGAAGCGATGGCCATGCAAGTTAACGGATGATCTGCTACTTGCCAGCAGTGCAGCATTTCGCCCGAAAGCGCATCCCACACCCGCAACGAACCATCTCGGCTGGCTGAAACAACTCGACGACCGTCGCGCAGAAAACTGACCGCTTGCACAGCGCCGGTGTGTCCCCGCCAGCAGCCTATTTCACCCAAAGGGGCATCCAGCATCGCTTCAGGCCAGGTAGGCTCTTCATTGAGGATGATGGGTTCAATCGAAAGCGATGGCGTTCGGGGAGGTTGATGTTCAAATTGCTCTGCGCCTGTGATGATGCCGTCAGCTGTTGAAGGGTCTTCATTGATGGGCGGCAATTCCATTGTCACAGATAGCGGAGGCAATACGACTGATGACATGCTGTCTACGGGGCAGAATGGAACCAAGGCTTTGGCGATTTCTGCAGGTGTTTGAAAACGCTCGGATGGTTTCTTGGCCATCATACGATCTAGGATTTCTGTTAAGCCTTCCGGTACGTCTTCACGAACTTGGTCAATGGGAGTCGGCATGGACCAACGATGCTTGTCCAACTTCTCCAGCACCGTTTCACAAGGGAAAGGCAATTGACCAGTTAGAATGTAGTAGAATGTGCAACCCAGACTGTACAGGTCAGCTCTGATGTCAGCATTGCGAGCATCTAAGGCTTGTTCAGGTGCGACGAAGTCCGGAGTGCCCATGAAAACGCCGCGCTGCGTCATCATGACGCCTGGAGAGGCCTCATCCCCCGACACCATCCGGGCCAGCCCCATGTCGAGAATTTTCAACACCTGGCCGTTGTTGGCTACCATTAAATTGGGTGGTTTAATATCACGATGAACCAACCCTTTTTCATGGGCATGTTGAAGTCCCATGGTGGCCTGACGCATATATTCGCACGCTTTGGGAACCGAAAGGAAACCAGCTTCTTCGACCAATCTTTGCAGGTTCGTGCCGTTGACATATTCCATGGCAATGAAATGGTGATCACCCACCCTGCCCGCCTGATAGATGGTCACAATGTTTGGGTGCGCCAACCGCGCCGCCACCATGGCTTCGCGTTGAAACCGTTGAATGGCCAGGCGGTTTCCCAAATATGCTTCACTGATTACTTTGAGTGCTACAATGCGATCTAAATTGAGTTGTCGAGCTTTGTAAACAACGCCCATTCCTCCCACGCCAATGACTCCCAGGATCTCATAACCTGGGATTTCAACGGGCGGCAAAAGTGCCGGGCTATTGGCTGTTTTATCTTTCATTCCCAAGCCAAGCCCTTTGGAAGATGGCAGTTTTGACATGCAAAAAACTCAATGCGTGTTCTGTCGTTGTATGTCAACATGCAGAGCCATTCGATTCACAATCAGCTGCTTGCTATGTTTATCTTCGTAAATTTGTTGCTCATCCATTTATAACTTATTTCAAGCGCATGCCTAGGTCAAAACTAGTCGCAATCGCATGAACTAGGTGCTTGATCAAGGATTTTCTCAATGACAGTTATAAGACTTCTCGAAGCTCATGTGATTGGAATACTGCTTTGGCAATCGCCATCATAAGATAGTTCTGCGTAGTCATTTACTCTGATGTAGCATTAGATGTCAGCAGCAAAGGAAGTCTCATGAGCACAACGATAGGTTATGCTGTTCAAAATGCTCAATCCCCTTTAGCTCCATTTCAATTCGAGCGTAGGGAAATAGGTCCGCGTGACGTAGAGATAGACATCCTCTTCTGCGGCATTTGCCATTCCGATTTGCATCAAGCCCGAAATCATTGGGGAACTTCACAATACCCCATGGTACCCGGACACGAAATTATAGGTCGTGTTAGCCAGGTGGGTTCTCAAGTCAGCAATATAAAGCCGGGCGACTTCGCAGGTGTGGGATGCATGGTCGATTCTTGTCGTCATTGTGCCAACTGTCGAGAAGGCCTCGAGCAATACTGTTTAGCTGGACCAACCTGGACTTACAATGCCAAAGAACCAGGCTTCGAGCGCATGACTTATGGCGGCTATTCCAAGAGAATCATCGTGAATGACCACTTTGTGGTCAAAATCCCGAAGCAAATGGATTTGAAGTCAGCCGCTCCCTTGTTGTGTGCGGGCATTACGATGTACTCACCGCTGCGTCATTGGAAAATAGCAAGTGGACACAAAGTTGGCATCATTGGCTTAGGTGGGTTAGGCCATATGGGAATCAAGCTGGCTAAAGCAATGGGTGCACATGTTGTGATGATCACGTCATCGCCGGGCAAGGTGGCTGACGCTGAACGTTTAGGCGCAAGCGACGTCCTGCTATCTTCAGACCCCAGTCAACTGGCCAAGCACACAAACAGTTTCGACTTACTGATCAACACGATTCCTAATGCTCATGACGTCAATCCCTATTTGCAATTGCTGATCCGGGATGGAACGATGGTCTTGGTTGGTCTGTTAACGGGTTTGGAACCATCCGTGCTTGGTGTCAATATTATGGCCCAACGCCGCCGACTCGCTGGCTCCATCATCGGCGGACTGGCTGAAACGCAGGAGATGATCGAGTTTTGTGCTCAACATGGCGTTGGCTCAGATGTTGAAGTGATATCGATGGATTATGTTAATGAGGCGTTTAGCCGTATGTTGAAAAATGATGTCAAATATCGGTTTGTGATTGATATGGCATCATTAAAATGATCTACCGAATGCAGAATTGGCTGTTTGTTCTTCTCTCCAGCATCTGTCATATTATTGAAAATAATATGGCATCTTTAGGTCGTTTATATGACAACGGATTGTACAAAAGTCTAGCCCTGGCAGGTTGCATGAACAGCGTGCTCTGGCTATAGTGGACTCGTCATCCAGCAGATGATCGATTTGATTTATCGGTTCGCATATAGAACGATGAGGTCGATTACGCTGATATTCGAGGTAAAGCGTGGCCAATTGGCATATTCGACTAAAAGGTGTCAGTCCTCTCTGCGAGGGAAAAAATTGGGAGTCCAATATAATCTTGCGTGTTGGCAGGGTTGAGAATTCAGATATTTTCCTCAATGATCCTAGCATAAGCCGCCGTCATGCTGAAGTGGTTGCCACCGAGCAAGGTTGGATCATTCGTGATGTAGGCAGCACCAACGGCACTTTTTTGAACGGTGTTCGCATCGGTCGTGGTGATCGGCGTTTGCGTCAGCGAGACGTGCTGCAGTTTGGAAATATTGTCGTTATCGTCCAGATGCTGGATGAACCACAACCGCAAATCAATGAAACACCATCCCAAAATCTCGAAGTGCAAGCGACGACTTCATTCTCATGGGAACGAGCCATCGAATCGGCGGCATCCTTAGACATGCGCATGTCGCCGCGTTCTGGCGACAGACTGTTAACGTTGTTGCGTGCCGGACATCATCTTTGTCATATCAGTTCATTGGATACCTTGCTGCGTTCCATTTTGGACGATGCCGTTCTGGCCCTGGATGCACAGCGAGGGGCCATTGTCCTTTACCATGAAAAGAATGACCAACTGCAATTGCGCCAGGTCTCTACAGGCACGCGTGAAACCACCAGCCGCGTTTGCTTCAGCCGCAGCCTTGCCCAGCGCTGTTTCGATCGCGCCGAATCGGTCCTGTGCCGTGACGTTACGGCCACTCCTGATTTAATGATCGCCAACAGTATTGCCGATGGCGCCATGTCCTCGATTATTTGTGCCGTTTTACGTTCACCACGCAAGAAACTAGGGATCATACATTTGGACCGTGGCCCCTTGCAGGAGCCTTTTAACCGGGATGACTTGAAGCTCGCCGATGCTCTTGCTGCCAGCGTATCTGCGGCCATTGAATCGGCACAATTGTTAGAAAAGCAAAAAGACTTCTTCCTACAAACCGTAACCGCTTTAGCCCAGGCGGTGGAAATGCGTGACCGCTACACTGGCGGCCATACCCAGCGTGTGACCGACTATGCGATTATCATTGCGGAACAGCTTCATTTATCAGCAGAAGAGATGCACCATATCCAAATCGGCACCCCTTTACATGACATTGGCAAAATCGGCATTGACGACAGCATCCTCCGAAAACCGGGTAAACTGACAGAAGCTGAATTTGAAATGATGAAAACGCATACGACCAAAGGTGCGATCATCCTCGAAACCATACCTGACATGGGTCATATCATTCCCATCGTGCGCAATCATCATGAATCCTGGGATGGTAATGGCTATCCCGACCGACTTGTTGGTGAAAAGATACCATATTTAGCTCGCATCGTCGCTGTTGCCGATGCATTTGATGCGATGACCTCCAATCGTCCTTACCGGAAGGGGTTGCCTATAGAAACGGCCATCCATGAAATACAAACACGCGCCGGCCAACAATTTGACCCCAATGTTGTCCAAGCATTTACGATCTGTCGAACCAAAATTGAAGAAGTACGATTAGAGCGCATGGCGGCTGAGGTCGCCGATTTGCATCCTGCTTATCAAGTTGGGCTGGTCAATGCTGATGATTCCACAGGTCCGCCGACCGCCTCTATATCTAATGATGCCGTTATCGCACAGCCATAAGTAAAGCAAGACCAAGCCGTTGCTTGTCACGCATTAACTCCTACGATGACCAAAGGATGCACGAGCCTTTTTTCGACGAAGTGAACTTGCATGAATGATCAGATTCGTGTCTTGGTTGTTGATGATCAAGAGCACCATGCCATGGCTGTGGCGGAGAGTCTGGCCAAGATTGGTTATGAGTGTGTCGTGGCATCCAGCGGCCAGGAAGGGCTTCGTCGCATCGAAAATGAAGATTTTGGCGTCATAATTACAGATCTGAAAATGGATGGCGTGGACGGGCTGACCATCTTACGGAAAGCCAAACTCGAGCTACCCCATGCCGAAGTCGTACTCGTCACCGGGCACGGCGACATCAAGTCCGCCGTCACTGCCTTGCAAAGCGGTGCAACCAATTATCTGGTCAAGCCTGTGGACATTGGCGAGCTCCGTGTGGTGGTGGAGAAGGCTGCTGAAAAACATCGCCTGGCTCAAACCAATCGTGAATTACAAAAGCAAATCGACGAGAAATTCGGCTTCGAAGGCCTCATCGGCAATAGTTCATTGATGCATTCCGTCATCGATCGCCTGAAACAAATTGCACCCACGGATGCTCGTGTACTGATCCAGGGCGAAACAGGAACGGGCAAGGAACTGGTGGCCAAGGCCATTCATGTCAACAGTCCACGGCGCAACAAGCCATTTGTCCCGCTAAACTGTTCGGCCCTCAATGAAAATTTGTTGGAAAGTGAATTGTTCGGTCACGAAGCGGGCGCTTTTACAGGTGCCGACCGTTTACGCAAAGGCAAGATTGAATTCGCCAACGGTGGTACGTTGTTTTTGGATGAATTGGGCGACATGCCAGTCACTTTGCAATCAAAGCTGTTAAGGGTTTTGGAGGATGGTCAAGTTTATCGTATAGGTGGCAATGAACCAATCAAAGTCAATGTACGTGTGTTATCCGCCACGCATCGCGACTTGGAAGAAGCCGTCGCCAAAGGATCTTTCCGCCAAGACCTCTATTTTCGACTGAAAGTTGTCACGATTACTTTACCGCCCTTACGTGATCGCAGGGAAGACATCATCTTGCTAGCATTTAACTTCATGAAAGAGTTCAGCCAGCGCTACGGCCGTAACGTAACTTCCATGACGGCCGATATTCGGCGCGCCTTTACCAATTATGATTGGCCTGGCAATGTCCGAGAACTCAAAGGCGTTGTGGAGAGCATGGTTGCTCTTGATCGCGATGGCGAATTAGGCATCGATGATTTACCAGACTCGACGCCTTTGCGTCAGATTCCCCAGCGCGAACCAGAAGTGATGGGGCAGCAAAGCTTGATCGGCCAGCCACTGGAGATTGTCGAAGCGTTTTACATCCAAAAGGCTCTCGAGTTGGCGGACGGCAATCGCGAGGAAGCGGCCAAGATGCTCAAGATCGGTGAGCGAACTCTGTACCGCAAAATCAAAGACTACCACTTGATCACCAAGAAACGTTCTTCACCGGTGTAAAGATGCCCCGTATCCAGGTGCTGCCGCCGGATGTCGTTAACAAAATTGCTGCGGGCGAAGTGATCGAACGACCCAGTAGTGTTGTCAAAGAGCTGCTTGATAACGCCATTGACGCTGGCGCTTCCCAAATTCAAATCGATGTCGTTCAAGGAGGACGCGATCTTATCCGCATTGTCGATAATGGCTGTGGCTTTGAGCTTGAAGATTTACCATTAGCCTTTGCCAGTCATGCGACGAGCAAACTACGCGATCCTGAAGATCTGTTTTACATTCGAACGATGGGTTTTCGCGGCGAGGCATTAGCATCCATCGGCAGTGTGGCTCAAGTGTCACTGGAGTCGCGAACGCCCGATGCCCAAGTCGGTGCTAAAATCGAATGCCATGGTGGGAAACTGTCTTCCATCGAACCATGGAATGGCCCAGCGGGAACACGCATCGAGGTCAGAAATCTTTTTTTCAACACACCAGCCCGTCGACATTTTCTTAAAACGCAATCGACCGAGATGGGCCATGTCAGCGAAGCAGTCACGCGTTTAGCCCTAGGGGTGCCCCGCATTGGGGTCAAATTGACCCACAATGAACGCGATGTTTTGGAAATTCCCCCATCAACTTCACTTGCTGATCGTATCCGCTTATGCTTTGGCCGTGAAATAAGCGATTTTCTGCTTCCCATCGACCATCAGCAAGGCGCCGTGCGACTGCGCGGATTCATAGCCGACCCGAGGGTTGACCGTGGCAATGCGCGGTTGCAGTACATATTCGTCAATGGAAGGTGGATCAGGGACAGGACGTTGGGGCATGCTATTCAGGACGCTTACCATGGCTTGCTCATGATTGGGCGTTATGCAGTGGTGTTTTTATTCCTTGAGATTCCGCCCGATCAAGTAGACGTCAATGTCCACCCGACCAAAGCCGAGGTCCGTTTCCGGGAGAGCCAAGCCCTACATCATTTGGTACGCTCGACCCTGAAGCAGCAACTGACACGAGCCAATTTAGTTCCTGAATTAAAGTTACCGCATCAACCGCAGTCGCACATGCTAGTCAGCCGACCCACCGTGCAACCTGGACCAACTACTTCATACCAGGGTTCGTGGACATTGCTTCAACCTCAAGGGCAATCCTCACATTTACCCTACAATCCTTACCAAGTTGCGGTTACGCAATCTGACCCGCTTGCGGATCACTATGTACCGCCAAATGCTACGCTTGGCCAGGCCAGCCTGTTGCCCGAGCAGTTGCATCCCTCGACAGACCAATCAGCAACGACAGAAGTACCAATTGAAGTATCAAATCCTCAGCAAAGAGAGCCGTTTCCGTTCGATGAAGCACAGAAAGTTATTCAATTACATCAAGCCTATTTGGTTCTTGAAACTGAAGAAGGCATGCTCGTCATTGATCAGCACGCCTTGCACGAGCGGATACTCTACGAGCAACTTAAAGAGCGGTTAAAGGACGGACCGGTCGAGTCCCAGCGCTTATTGATTCCTGAGCCTGTGGATCTGTTGCCTGCGGAAGCTGCCCTAATTCTTGAACATGCCGAATCATTAGCTGAGTTGGGTTTAGGGGTGCAGGATTTTGGACATGGTACCATTCTCGTTAATCGCTACCCGGCAGCTTTACGCCGTCATTCTCCCGCGGAGTTGTTGCGGCGGGTTGTGGATCATCTCAATCAAAGTGACAAGCCGCCCACACGCGAGCAATTGCAGAACGATTTGCTAGCGTTGATGGCTTGTCATGCCGCGATCAAAGCTGGTGATCCTTTGTCACAAGATGAAATGAAACGATTATTGCAATATAGACAACTAGTTCACGATACCCACCATTGCCCTCATGGCCGACCGACCTCGTTGTTTTTTAGTAAACAAGAACTAGACCGCCAATTTCGACGGATACTGTAACGATTCAGCGAGAGCAACGTCTCAGAAAATGAACATGAATTGCTCTTCCATGTTCTAGCAACATTCGCTAACGTCCCGCTCAGGGTAGGAAGTATCCACCCTCGGGGTAGGGATTGTTGCATGCCAAAGTTTATCCCCTTGGTGCCAAAGCCTTTGGACGGCGAGTTGCATTGGCCGGCCGTGCGGCTCGTGCTGCGCGACCACCAAGGGCTGGAAACCCCATTTGAATTTCGCAAGGCGAGCCTGGTTGTTGGTACTTCAGCTGAATGTGACGTGTGCATCCATGACTCAGCTCTTCCGCCCATTCTTGCTGTTTTAACTCAGTGCCGCCAGCAGCTCCATTTTCGCTCTCTTGTCAAGGAAGTCACTTTCAATCATCTAGGTAAGCCATTTATCGAGGGCTTGCTTCAAGCCAGTGCAGAATTACAATTCCATGGGTATACCCTTCAAGTAAAGACCCTGTCGGGCAGATTACCTCAAGCTCGTCAGTTAGCCGTCCATATCGATGATGCTGCCAAGGATAGCTCCAGCACTGTCTCTCATGAGCAAGAACGTCAGCAATTGGAAATGGAGAAACAATTACTATTTCATGAACGCCAACAACTGGTGGATGAAAGGCGTGACTGGGAATTAGATGCCGAAAAGCAAGCCGAATCCTTGGCTCTGCGGACCCGTCAGGTCATGGATAAAGAAAATGCACTGCTCAAGCAAGAAGAAGAGCTGGCACGATTGGCCAAGACGCTTCAGGAGCGTTTGACAACAATACAAGAAAATGAATCTTCTCAGCAGCCACTTAAAAAATTACCTACTGAGGCGCACCGCCATTTGGAAATGAGTCGGCAAGCCCTAGATCAAATGCGCAATGAGCTGTATGAACGATACCGTAAACGGCGAGATCAGTTGGTTGCTCAACAAGCTGCTGTCGATCATGCTGCACGTAAAGTCCAAGCGGAAAAACGCACATTAGAAGAAGCCAAGGCGGCGTTTGAGCTTAGCAAAAGCAGTTGGGAAAAACAATGTGCAGAATGGCAGGAAAAGCAGACCGATTTGTCGCGTCAGCACCAACTCATCGCCGAATGGCAAAAAGAGTTGGAACAGGAACACGATGCCCTGCTTGAACAAGTGCGTGATCGCACAAGGCATCTCGAGCAACAGCAAATCGAATTAGCAAAAAGCCAATCTACACATAAGGATGATCTGGTCAGGCTTGAGCGATTTCATGCCACGCTGCTCGTACGTCAGCAAAAGTTGGATGAAGCCGAGCAGCAATTGAACCAGCGACAACAAGCGTTATTAGAGCAATCGGAGGAGCTGGCAGCTCAGGCAGAAGAATGCCAACAGTGGCACGCACGGCTGCAATCGGAACAGACACGCGTGTCTGAGCTACAAGCGAAAGTACTTTCGGAACAGAAGCAACTGGAAGATAAGGCTCAACAATTATTCATTCAACAGCAGCAAGTGTCTCAATTATGGAATCGTGCCGAACGCATCGAAGCCGATGTTCGCTTACGTGAACAACAGCTTACACAAGAGCGATTGCGCGTTGACCAGGCTGAACAATCCCTCCATGAGGCAACCCGACAAATCCATCAAGATCGCCAACAATGGCTAGACGACCGTCAACGTTGGGAATCGGAAAAGGCACAGTTATCCGAACAGCAAATAGCCCTGCAAAAGGAAGTCGAGCGCCTGCAGCAAGTCGAACGGAACCTACAACTTGCACAGGAACAAGTCAAAACCAAACAAGCACATCTCGATGCCGTGACCATCGAAATGGCCCAGACAAGCCAATTGATGCGGCTGCGAGCAGTCCGCCTTCAACGCTGGCGTCACAAGCTAATGAAGCAAAACCGCTTCCTGCATGAACAAGCCGACTTGATCTCACAGACAGATCATGCACGTGAATCCTTGCAAGAACAGTTACGGATGCGTTCAGCGCAATTAGCCCAGCGGGAGCAAGCCTTACAAAATGCCGAGAACGAATGGCAAACGAAGTTGGCCGAGTGGCAGCTTCAGCATTCACAATGGCAAGCAGAACGCGAGTCGGAAAAAGCCCTTCTGTTGCAACAACGAAATGACTTGACTATGCAAAAACAGACACTTGAACTACGCTTAGTCGAGTTGTCCCAGTGGGATCAAACGAACAAAGACCAAGCCGAACACCTTGCAGAGGAGCAACGAAAGCTGGCCGCGCTGATGCAGCAGATTCAGCAAAAAGCACATTCTGTCGACCAGCAATCCATGGCCTGGGAGCAGCAACGCAATACATGGCAACAGCAGCTTCCAGGCCTTTTGCAGCAAGCTCGCATAGCAGTGCAACAATTGGCCCAAGCACGAGAACGCTTGCGCACCCATTTGCAGGAAGTACACACTTATGTAGCCAAGTGCCAGAACGACCTATCCCAATGGCAATCACAGCTAAGCGAACGTGGCTTGCAGATTCATTCAGCCCAGGATCGCTTGACCAAGATCCATAGTGAACATCGCTTGGAGATCAGCCAGTTCAAATTGTTCTTGAGCGAATGGCAAGAGCATTTGCATGCCTTTCGGCAGAGCATCGCTCAGGATCAATCGAGTTTGCAGGAACGAGAATCGCAGCTCGCAGAGGAAGCGTCACGTTTGCAACGCAGTCACAATGAACTGGATTTGCGCTCAGGACGTGTGCAGGAATTGGAAGAAGCGATTCAAACGCGCCGCACCTCGCTCAACCGACATTTACATGATTTACAGAGCTGGTATCGGCTCAAAATCCAAGAGCTAGCTGAAAAACATCTGAGCCACGAATCTCGTCAACCTGCATCGACAGAACCTACCATTTTGCGTTGGCCAGCCTCAACACCTACGTCCGATGCACGATTGGTTGAACAGCTGTTGCAATTAGAGCTCTTGGATGTCAAAACAATTGAGCAACTGCAGCAAGATGCTAAACGCAAGCAGACCTCACTAAAACGCTGGCTTTTGGACGCGGAAATACTGACGGCTTATCAATTACAAATGATCGAAATGGACCGCTTGGAAGGTTTAGCCATTGGCCCAATTCGCATTATTGACCGCTTGCGTGAACTTCCGTTTGAAACCATTTACCGTGTATTCGACAGCAAGCGAGGCAGTGAAGCCATACTGAGGCATCTGCACGCTGATGTGGATAACGACCGTGCCGCGGAATTCCGACAAGGCTTTGAGAGGGCTTTGGCTGTACAACACAGGCATGTCGCGTGCACATATGAAATCGTCGAGTTCGAAAATCGACCAGCCGCTTTGCAAGAATGGGTGATGGGACTGCCAAGCACCGAATGGTGCAAGTGGGCATCCCCCATGTCGTTGTGGCTGCATCTGGCGTGTCAAGCGGTGGCAGCTTTGCAAGCCATTCATCAGCAGGGATTGATTCATGGCCATTTGCATGCGGGAAGAGTTTTGCTGGCACCGCATGGCGACCTTAAACTATGCGGCTTGGGCGAACCTGCATGGTTGATCCAATCCATCCCCGCCCAAGATCCAACTCAAGAACAAGACCTGCGCGCCCTGGGTAAAATCCTGCGCTCTTGGAGTCCCAATATAAGCAAAGCGCCGGGTTGGAGACCTAGCCGAGATGTTTTGTTTTCACTTGTCCAAGGTTTAACCAGTCCAAACCTGACTGCTCCTTACCATTCAGCCGAGAGTCTTGCAGATTATCTTGAAACCGAACGTACGAAGCATCCACTCGATGACGACGCTTGGCAAGCGTTTCTCGATCGTCTTTATGATGCGTTGTCAATTACTGAATCTGATGCGCAGGAAGAAGCCAATCAAGGTAAGAGGCGAACGGCCTAGTTGCGATTTTTCATGGAATGATTCGGATTAATTGATTCTTGTCTGCCCTACCAATCGTTAAAATGGTGCATGATTAAACGATTGTTCAACTCTTTAATTTGCCTGCCACACGATTGAAATGGAACGGATTATGATCGGCACCACTATCGGCTCGTGGGTTATCGATCTTGCCATTGGTGAAGGTGGCATGAGCCATGTTTATCGAGCCCATCACTCCAACCGTCATGAACAACTGGTAGCCATTAAAATCCTGCCTGCCCAACTGACACAGGAAGCCGGCTTTGTCACTCGTTTTGAACGCGAGATCGCAACGTTATCCCAATTGAAACATGAAAACATCGTCAGGTTTATCGAATCCGGGCAATTTCGCGGTCAGCCATACTTGGTCATGGAATATGTGGAAGGTGTGTCCTTAGCCGAATTGCTCGAGCAGAGCGGCTCACTCCCCTGGGAGGAAGTGACCAAGATTGGCATCCAAGTTTGCAAAGCCTTGCAACATGCGCATCAAATGGAAATCATCCATCGAGACATCAAACCATCAAACCTCTTGCTTACCGGCGATGGTCTGGTCAAACTTTCAGACTTTGGAATCGCCAAAGTTTTTCGATCAGGTCCAATCACTGCGAGCGATACCATGATCGGGACAGCTGACTATGTATCGCCTGAGCAAGCCGTGGGTAAGCCTGTCACCCGCCGCAGCGATTTATACTCATTTGGCATCGTGCTCTATCAGATTCTGACTGGCCGGCTGCCCTTTCTTGCGGAGTCCGCCGATGAGATGTTGCGGCTGCATCGGTTTGGCAAATTCGATCCACCGAGCATGTTTGTCTCTGATTTGCCGCATGAGTTTGATGAACTGATTCAGCAATTGCTTGAGAAAGATCCCGAGAAGCGGCCAGCAAGTGCAGGCGTTGTAGCAGATCAACTTGGCCGTTTGCAACGTAAAACAGTCCGCAAACGGCAATACACAGCCGATGCCGTTCGGGGTGGTGTTACCAAAATCATGGGTGCTGAAGCTGCAGAGCAGGCCGAAAAGCGACAAGGATTGCCATCCTTTTCTTCGGCAAAGCCGGCCGATAGCGTTGCCTGGCCAAAATTGCTGGCTTTTTTGGGTCTTTTTGCAGCTCTCATCGCCATTTTGATCTATGGCTTGCAACCACCAAGTTTTGCCGACATGCTGCAAAAAGCAGATCGGTATGTCCAAGAAAACGCATGGACAGATGCGGAAGCGCAGATCCAAAAATTAAAGAGCAAATATCCCGCTCAGGCAGCATCAGATGCGGTTAAATTGCTAGAAGACAAGATCAATCAAGGACGTTCGTTGGTGCAACTTCGTCGGGAGGCTGGCCCTTTCGTATTTACTCCCCCTTCATGTGAAGCCGAGAAGTTTTATCGCCGCGGGCTTCTCGAATATCTGTCTGGTCATCCCCAACAAGCGCAGAAAACCTGGACGCATGTGGTCGATTCGTTCGAAGGCATGCAGCAGCAAGCCACCTGGGTGCAGTTGGCGCGACAAGCTCTGAAAGATGTGGAGAAAATGCCACTTCCTCAACAGCAGCTTGACGAACTGATCAAGCAAATCTTGGTCAATTCAGGTGGGCACGCCCGTAAGCGGCTCCAAGCCTTACGTCAGCTTTATGAATCGGACGGCAACGCCAAGGAAGCTTTACAACTGATTGATCAAACGCTAATTCAACTCAAGCCTTAGCCGTCACAGGGCATTATCAGTTGAGTTTTGCCAGTTCACAGCGCGCTTTTTGCAACAGTTCTTGGACGGCTTCAGCATCCTCAGGAGCAGTCTTTTGTTGCAAATAACTTGTGAAGTGCTGCAATGCAGATCTTGGCTGGTTCGTAAATAAATGGCAAATGCCTATATCTCGTTGCAACTCCATGACATTGGGGTGCAGTTGTGTCAATCTCCGCAATATGCGCTCGGCACGCCCGTAATCCTCCAGCCTCAAATAGATCGATCGAAGATTGTTGCACATTCGGCTGATAATGGAATGCGTCGTGGCGGGGACGCACCATTGGCCTGGCCACGGCAAAGCAAACCCACAACTTTCCTGGATCAAACGCGAACAATCTTGTTCGCTTAAGAATCGACCCGCGTCAAAGGGGTCGATGAGTATTTTCTGTCCTTCTCCAACAGCCATGGCGACAAAATGGCCAGGCATGCAGACACCATGCACGTCCATGCCTGCACGTTGAGCAACGCCCATGACCACCAAAGTAAGCGTGAGTGGAATACCAAGTCGGCGGTCGATCACATGAGGCAGATAGCTGTTGCGTGGGTCGTAATAGTGCTCGCGGTTACCAGAAAAGCGTAAATCTACGAACAGAAAATCACAAAGTACGGTTATCTGATCGTGCAAAGGCAACCCCAAGAGCTTGGGCTTGATCAACTTGGCCCATTCATCAATTTGATTGAGATACGCATGGATGTTCAACTCTTTGATTTCATCCTGGGCCAGGAGCAGTGCAGCCAACACAGGATCCAAAGCAGCGACTTGATTTACTTCCAATGTGTGGAACAGTTCATTCACTGTCATGATGCGATTCCACGCTGGTTTTCGAGTGGAACAAGAAAGTGAATATCAACACCAGTGCCATCACCCCAATACTTGGTACTAGCCAGAATTTAGTCCAATCCGTACCGACGCCCTCGGTGGTAAATTGTTTATTCATCACACCGGATAAGATACTGCCCAGCCACATCCCCAAACCGTAGGTCAAAAAGGCGAACAGTGCTTGTCCACTGGCCCGAATCTCTTTGGGGGCGGTGTTATCCACGTGAATGAAGCCTGCAGCAAAAAAGAAGTCAAAACAAATTCCATGCAGCGCCACACCGATCAAGACCACCCAAAATGGTTCACCCAGGGCAAACAGCCCGTAACGAATACCCCAACACAGCATGCCGATGACCAGTACCCACTTCATGCCGAACCGCCACAAGAACAAGGGTAACAACGGCAAGAGAATCATTTCCATTAACTGCCCGATGAGCATCGTGTTGTTCGGATTGATCAGTTGTTTGCCCTGGCTATCTGACAAGAAGTAAAAACGCCAAGATTCCGGAACCATGTCTGCTTTTAATTGCGTTAGGAAACTGGCTGTGTTTGAATAATAAAAGGCAAGCACAATCGTAATGGCACCGGAAACTGTGAAAAAGATGGCAAACCCTGGTTCCTTAAACAGTTTGAGTGCAGACAAAAACGGCAAGGGATCACCCTTTTTCCCCGAAGGTGGCGTGTGCGGCAATAGCAAACTAAACAGACCTGCCACCAAAGACAGCCCTGCTGCCAATTGCAAGGGTTGATTGGATTTGAAATCCAGGTACATGCCTACATACAGGTTGGCCGCTATCCAACCAATAGTTCCAAGGACACGAATACCAGGAAAGTCGCGTGTGCCATCTGGTATATGGCTGAACGAGATCGAGTTGGCTAGCGATAGGGTTGGGTTGAAAACCAGGGCATAAGCCAACGATGCTATCATGAACTGGGTATAATCGGCACTATGAATGCTCGACATCCAATACAACAAGCCAGCTCCCGCGAGATGCAAAAGGGCCATCAGTTTTTCACTGGCAATCCAGCGATCGGCCAAAAGTCCAACGAGCATCGGCGAAATGATAGCACCCAGCGCCATGTTGCCAAAAATGATACCTGCTTGGGTGCCATTGAATTTGAGTATTAGAAGATAGTCGAAAAAGACGACAAACCAGGCTCCCCATATCGCGAATTCTAAAAACATCATGATTGAGAGCCGGAAACGCAAATCGAATGGCAATGGTGGGGTTGAAACTTGCATTCCATCTTCACTGCTCATGAATCATCTCCCGATTATGCAGTCATTCTGACACGCTGGCTTATTCTAACCTCGGCTAATGTCGGTAGCCAATTATGCTTATCTATGTTTAGGAAGAAGTCAAAAGCAATATGACTTAAAGTGGAATAACAAACGACATGAGATTTTGGGTAACAAATGGATAGCGTTACGGTGACCAGGGGCGTCATGCTGCAACACCATCACAAAAATGATCATAGGCTGGATGGTGTCTGAATAAGGTTTCGTTTTTCAGAAACCCAGCTAATGGCGCTGGGGGGACTTGAACCCCCACTCGCCTTACGGCGAAGCGGATTTTAAATCCGCTGCGTCTGCCGATTCCGCCACAGCGCCAAATAGCTTGTATATCCGCTCTATTCTAGAATACTCGTCGCCACTAGCCAGTTGATCTGTCAAAGTTCCATGCATTGCTGCTTGATAAACCATAGGCGAAACTTCTCGACATATTCACAACCTTGACAGTAATCAATTAACTTTATTTCATGCACGCTACGCTCAAAACAGCAGTTCAATCTGCAGGCTAAGAAACGATGAAATTGACTCAACTCGAATTGCTTTCGACTCTTGGACTCGTTAGGCTGTTATTATGTTCAGTTTCAGGCTAATAGAAACTCTGAACCTGCTGGTGATGAAGGGTATCTGAAAAGGATAGCAATCGCTTTTGAATGTTAATTCGAATGAGGCGGTTTCAACTTTTTGCAGAGGACCATCATGCACGACCCGGCCTTGGAAATGAATGTTCTGGCATTGAACAAGCTGTTCTTGGCCATTCACGTTATTTCCGTGAAGCGGGCCTTTTGCTTGCTCGTCAAAGGACTGGCAGAGGTCGTTAGCATGGATGATGGCCAATTCCAAACGTATGACTTTAAAAGTTGGGCCGAACTGAGTGCCTATCGAGCCCATCATTTTCGCAAGCAAGATGATGACTGGATCCGTACGGTATCCAATGAAATCCAAGTTCCAAGGATCATTCGACTATTGAGTTACGACCGCTTGCCCAAGCAGACTGTCAAATTCAATCGGCGCAACTTATTTGCCCGGGATAGTAATCAGTGCCAGTACTGTGGCAAACGGTTTGCAACGACGGACTTGACGTTGGATCATGTGATTCCCCGCAGCCAAGGCGGCAAAGCCACTTGGGATAATATCGTCTGTGCCTGCTTGCACTGCAATATTCGCAAGGGTGGGCGTACACCACGGCAAGCGCATATGAGTTTGATTCGTAAGCCCGAGAAACCCAAGCGGAGCCCATTGTTGAGTTTGAAGTTGACCAATCAAAAGTACCAGTCCTGGAAGACGTTTCTGGACAATGCCTATTGGTCAGTTGAGTTGAAATAATGGTCCGTTCACAGCCAAATCCTAAAAACCTCAGTTCACAAAGTGGATTGAGGTTTTTTCGCTAGCTTTATGCCGTGGAGTCAAGCAACTGAATGCGGCCCGTACAAATATCGTAGACTCCACCAACAATCTTGATTTTGTTCTGATTTGCCAATCGAGCCAACGTTTGGCTTTCTAGATAAACGTTTTTCACCATCCGAAAGATATGGCGGCGAGTGAGTTCGTCCGCCAACTCAGCGACGTTGCTTGCCTGGTTGGTACGCTCGCCCCAGGCTGGCTCGATTGACTTTTGAATTTCGTCGACCAACACACCCAAGTGCTGGCAGCCAGTAGCCTCCTTGGGGTCTTGTTTGTTCAACCACAAATCCAGCGCCGCACGTACTGCTCCACACCGCGTGTGCCCCAATACCAGCACAACTTTGGCGCCGGCCACAGCACAGCTGTATTCCATACTCGCTAACACTTTGTCTTTGATAACGTTGCCTGCAACCCGAATGGTAAATACATCTCCCAAAGCCAGGTCAAAAATCAATTCGACGGGGGACCGGGAATCTATGCAACTCATCACCACAGCCAACGGGTGTTGTCCCTCGGCTGTAAAGTGAATTAGTCGATTGAGATCACGATCAAGTCTTTGGCCAGTCCGAAACCGCTCATTGCCCGCCAAAAGGATATTGATGACGGCATCTGGCGTCAGCGAACTTTGTATTTCTTGTGTCGAATAGTCAACAAAAAGAATCTCATCATTCAAATCATACTTGTCCTTAAAGCCGATCATGCTAACGGTGACATCGTGGGCTGGACCTGCTTTGTTTTTAAAATCGGTGATCAAATCCATAATATCTGGATCAATGTAATCGCTGCTTCGGGCGTCGATCAGCACATGAGTGCCACGGGGTTGCTCCATGAGCACTTTCATCAAGCTAGCCCGATTGAGAAAGCTCATTTGATTGGCCAATTCAATACGCAGAACATCTCCACCAATATGCTTTTCCTTGACGCGCCGAAGCGAGTTGCGCATGTTGCTTCGCAAAATAAAGCCGATACTCACGGCCAAGCCAATCATGATACCGATCAGTAAATCGGTCATCACGATAGCGACAACGGTGCACACAAAGGGCAGAAATTGACTATAGCCTTCATGCCACATTTGCTTAATCAGCTTGGGGCTTGCTAACTTATACCCGGTGTAAAGCAGGATCGAAGCCAAGCAAGCCAAGGGTATTTGATTAATGACATGAGGAACAAGCACAACAGCTACGAAGAGAAATAAACCATGGATGACGGCAGATACTTTGGTTTTTGCCCCAGCGTTAATGTTAGCTGAACTGCGAACTATGACCGAAGTCATCGGCAAGCCGCCTAACAACCCCGCAACAATATTGCCAATGCCTTGGGCGAATAATTCACGACTGGCTGGAGAATGACGTTGTTCGGGGTCGAGTTTATCAACGGCTTCCAAATTCAAAAGAGTTTCGAGAGAGGCAACGATGGCGATAGTGATCGCGGCTGTAAACAAAGCAGGATTCGACCAGGCTGAAAAATCGGGTAACTCGATCAATTTCATGATGCCATTGAAACCATCCGCCACTGGCACCTTAACCATGTGGTTGTCGTTCACAACTAAATCGGGAAACATTTGTTTAAACAATAAGTTAATGGCTACTCCTATCACAACCACAATAAGCGGTCCAGGTACTTTGGTTTTCTTGATGACCGCTAGATTTTCCCAAACAACAATCAAGAGCAAAGTTGAAAGACCAATGATCGATGCCCCTAGGTTGGGATCAGACAAGGATTGCCAGATTTCCGTAAAGGTGTTTTGCTGATCGGGCTGCAGAAATGCTTCTTGGCCTACGGGATCTGTGTCTCGACCAATCAAGTGGGGAATTTGTTTGAGGATCAAAATCAGGCCGATAGCAGCAAGTAAACCTTTAATAACACTCGTTGGGAAGTATGCCGAAATGAAGCCCGCCCGCAAGAGCCCTAAAAGACACTGGATAACTCCAGCAATCAAAACCGCGAGTAAAAATGCTTGGTAAGAGCCTAATTGATTAATTTGTGTCGCGACGACTACGGTCAGGCCAGCTGCTGGACCACTGACACTTGTGTGCGAACCGCTCAGAAGGCCAACTAAAACACCACCCACGATGCCCGTTATTAAGCCAGAAATAAGGGGTGCATTGGAAGCATTGGCGATGCCCAAACACAATGGCAAGGCTACGAGAAAAACCACCATCCCTGCCATGGTATCGCGCAACAGCGTATACATGGAGTATTTGCGGGCGTCGTTCATGCCAAGCCTTTCTTTTCCGGGCAGGCAAAGGTTGGTGCTCGAAGAATAGACAGTTTAACTCGTCAGATGTCGCAAGATTAACGAAAAACAACTTGTGCCGCAACCAGCGACGAGATTTTCGAAGTAACTTCGATGGATTGGTTCCGTCGCTTGAGGGAGCAAGATCTTTTGATCAATGATTGAATCATGCAATATACAGTAAGAGCATTTTTGGATGGTGTTTGATCACGATACTCCACATGCCGGAAAACGACACACTGGCTTACTTGACTCTTTCCAAATATTCGCCTGTACGCGTATCCACTTTGATTTTCTCACCAATATTGATGAATGGCGGCACGGTTATCTTTAAGCCTGTGTCGCAGATGGCTGGCTTGTATTGGGCCGCAGCGGTGGCGCCTTTCACGGAGGGTTCCGTCTCAACGACTTCCAGTTCGACCGTGGGGGGCAATTCAAGGCTCAAGGGTTTGCCTTCATAAAATGTCACGAAAGCCCGAGTGTTTGGCTTCATGTAATCCATGAGTTCGCCGGTCAGTTCTTTCTGCAATGTAATCTGATCAAACGTCTCAGTGTCCATGAAAACGTAGCCATCTGCTTCGGGATATATGTACTCCATTTCACGTTTGTCTAAGAAAGCCGTCTCGACCTTGTCTTGCGGCCGCACGCGGTTTAATGTAATCGAGCCGGTCTTCAAGTTTTTAAGTTTGAGTTGCAGAATGGCACGCCAATTTCCTGGGGTGTTGAGGTCTCGATCCAGGACATGATACAACTGGCCATCTTCCCCCACGATGACCATTCCTTTTCGCACCTGGACATATTCGATTGGCATAAGCCACCTCCATCATCGCATCTGATTCAAGTACTTGGACTTTACATTCATGATAGTGACCAAAGCAGGCGGAAGGAAGACGCCCTTTGGCACTTGCGGACAGTTTCGACGACTTTTACGGGTCATGACGACTGACAGTTCTGCCGCTCGATCCGTTGTATAGGTTCGTTTGATAAATTCGTTACGTTTTCCCAACAAATTCTCTAAACCACGGGTTGATCGATTTGCGTATCTATCCAAAGCAGGTAACGATTGCTCAAGGGGGCTGTACGAAGTAGGCACTCTGCTGGAGGGGGATCTCCAGTTTGTAAAAAAATGGCTTCTTGATCTTAGCCAACTTACCCCAGAATTGAGGGTACTATGTATCGTTCATTGCTAGTTTTAGCCATTGGAACTTCGTTGTTGTCTGGATGCTCGACGTTCAAAAAGCGTTGTGATCAACCGACGCCTGCCACTGCTGGGGCGCCGCCTTGTAGTTCTTGCGGTAACTCTGGTGCAGCCGTTTATCCAGCCCCTCCTGGGGGTGGCTATGTGCCTCCAACATTGCCGACTGGACCAACACCTGACTACAACGCACCGCGCAGGTAGTCGTCAGGTTTCGAATTCATCTAGTTCATCGACTAGATCGCGATGCCCCTATTTGTTATGCTCTACCTAAAAGCATAATTGTAATATGGGGAGCTTATGTCGATTTCTGATGCCATATCTTTGGTGCAGCCTCTTCAAATCAAATTAAATCGACTCCTCGATTGCATCCGAACCATGCGTCGAGTGGTGGTGGCACTGAGCGGTGGCGTTGATAGCTCCGTTGTGGCAGCGGCCGCCCATCAAACACTGGGTACGAATGCCCTAGCAGTTACAGCTCACTCTCCTAGTGTAGCACAAAGTGATCGATTCGATGCCAGTCGCATCGCACAACTCATTGGCATTGAGCATGTTATCATCAACACAGCCGAATTCAGCAATCCCAAATACATCAAGAACGACGGCAGCCGTTGCTATTATTGTAAGACAGAACTTTACGATCAGATACAAGCCATCTATCCTGCAGCTCAAGGCTGGACGGTGTTGAGTGGTGCCAATTTGGACGATCTGGGTGATTTCAGACCAGGTCTGTTAGCAGCTGCGGAGCATGCAGTTCGGCATCCTTTGCAGGAGGCAGGTCTGACCAAAGCCGAAGTGCGCGAACTGGCACGAAGCTGGCATTTGCCAGTGGCAGACAAGCCCGCCTCGCCTTGTCTTTCGAGCCGTCTGGCACCCGGAGTTCCTGCAACGCCTGATCGAACGGCACGTATCGAAGCTGCGGAAAAGTGGTTGATTGACAACGGTTTGTTCAATGTTCGCGTTCGGCTACATGCCGATGAATTGGTACGGCTGGAAATACCCATTGACCAAATCCAGAAACTTGTCGAGCCTGCCGTCCGCGAAGCGCTGATCGCCTCGTTTTCGCAATGGGGTTTCCGCTTCATTACATTGGATCTGGAAGGTTTTCGGTCGGGAAGTCTGAATCAACTGATCCAATTGGACATGAGACAACGATTTGCACCAGCGGAGGTGATAAAAGAACATGCAAGCACAACCCGCTCATGAAGTCTTGAATCGAACATTTCTTGAAATTCGAGCTAAGTTACTGGACCTGGCTGCACTGCTCGACCGCATTGACCGTGGTGGCAAAATAGATGACCCAAAGCTGGATCAGCTGCATAAAGCTCTTGCTATCTTGCAGCAGCGTGGTTTAGACCGCGCCGAAAAAATGCAAATGCATTTTTCCCTCCCTTACAATCCTGATTGGCAATCAACTGCTTAACAAAACGATGCAAGTTGTTCCACACGCATACGAGCAAAATGCAATCGAACAAAGCTGTAATATTGATGTGCATGTTGTTCATCGCAATTTTCTTGCCATGGGGAATGCCCCTTTTAAAATGATCGCAAGATGGACTCTTGTGTCGCAACGTCTTGCCCCGCAAGTGTATACAGAATAAAGGGGAAACATGACGAACGACCGAGGTCGGAATCGAGTTGTCATTGAAAGTGTTCTACCTGAAATCGATGGTGGTCGATTTCCGATCAAGCGTGTGATCGGCGAACCCATTGTCGTTCAGGCGGATGTCTTTGGCGACGGTCACGATGTTGTCGATTGCATCCTCCTGCATTGGCAGGAAGGTTCGTCTGCCATCCATGAAGTTCCTATGTCGCCTCTGTTTAATGATCGGTGGCAAGGGCAATTCGTCGTCCAGCAAATCGGCCGTCATTATTACACACTCGTGGCATGGATTGATCGATTTCAATCATGGTTACATGATCTTAAAAAACGTGCATCCACAGATCCAGATATTGAAGTGAACTTGAAGATTGGTGCCGATTTCGTTCATTCTGCCGCCAAGAGGGCAAAGGGCGAATTAGCAAGCTGGTTACGATCGCAAGCCGAATGGATGACTGGCACTGAACCAATGGATGTGCGTTTGCAAGCTGCAATAGATCCCGAATTAACCCAGCGTATGCGGCCTTTGAGCGATCGTCGTTTTGCCACACGTTACGACAAAGAACTGGCTGTCGTTGTCGATCGCAAAAAAGCACAATTTAGCACCTGGTATGAACTGTTTCCGCGTTCGTGGTCAGAGACGCCAGGCAAACATGGCACTTTCAAAGACGTTGTTAGACAACTGCCTCGCATATCTGCCATGGGGTTTGATGTGCTTTACTTACCGCCAATCCACCCGATCGGGCGAACCTACCGTAAAGGAAAAAACAATCAGATAAATGCTACGTCTGACGATGTTGGCAGCCCATGGGGTATAGGTGCCAGCGAAGGAGGCCACACGGCGATACACCCCGCACTAGGCAGCTTGGAAGATTTTCAGCATTTGGTCCAATGTGCCCGCAAACAAGGCATGGAAGTGGCGTTAGATATTGCATACCAATGCTCACCTGACCATCCTTGGGTTACAGCACATCCGGAATGGTTTCGCCGACGACCAGATGGCTCGATTCAGTATGCAGAGAATCCACCCAAAAAATATCAGGACATTTATCCTCTGGATTTTGAATCCGAGGATTGGCAAAGGCTTTGGCAAGCTTTGGCGGATGTCGTCTATTATTGGATCAACCAAGGGGTATTGATCTTTCGTGTCGACAACCCACACACGAAAGCCTTTCCTTTTTGGGAGTGGCTGATCGGTGATATAAAAGCCAAGCACCCTGACGTCATCTTCTTATCAGAAGCTTTCACTCGTCCCAAGGTCATGTATCGATTGGCCAAATTGGGATTTAGCCAGTCGTACACATACTTTACCTGGCGCAACACGAAGCAAGAGTTAACCGAGTATTTCACCGAACTGACGAGAACAAATCTTCAAGAATTCTTTCGCCCGAATCTTTGGCCTAACACTCCCGATATTCTCCCAGAGTTTTTGCAATGGAACGGCAAGGCTGGTTTCATGATGCGCTTGGTGCTGGCGGCTATGCTGGGCAGCAATTACGGCATCTATGGCCCAGCCTTCGAATTATGCGAACATGTGCCGCTTGCCCCTGGCAAGGAAGAATATTTGCATTCTGAAAAGTATGAGATCCGCCAATGGCAGTTCGGTGGTGTAAACGATTTGACGGATTTCATTTCCAGGGTGAATCGCATTCGCCATGAAAACCCTGCACTGCAATCGGATCGCCATTTGCACTTTCACCCGGTTGATAATCCGGAACTGATTTGTTTCAGTAAATACGATCCGACGACGCGCAATCGTATTGTGACGGTGGTCAATCTGAATCCAAATCACAAACAAGCAGGATGGATCGACTTGCAGTTGGCGGAACTGCAACTGGAAGACGATCGGCCCTATCAAATGCAAGATTTATTGGCCGGTGGTTACTATTTGTGGCATGGAGGTCGTAACTTCGTCATGCTTGACCCCCAAGTTGTTCCAGCCCATATTTTCAGGGTTAGGCAGTATGTGCGCACTGAGCAGGATTTTGACTACTTCATGTGATCGTTAAGGAGCGGTTTGGTGCCTTATTTTAGCCTGTTAGCCCACGACCCAGATTGGTACAAGGACGCAATTATTTATGAAGTTCCCGTAAAATCGTTTTGTGATTCTTACGCTGCTGGCAACGGCGACTTCCGTGGTCTAACAAGCAAGTTGGGTTACCTGCGGGACCTGGGCATCACGGCCATTTGGATACTGCCATTTTACCCTTCGCCTTTGAAAGACGACGGTTATGACATTGCCGACTACACTACCGTACACCCGCAATATGGTACGTTGGAGGATTTCAAAGAACTGCTTCACGAAGCGCATCAACGCGGTATTCGCGTGATCACGGAAATGGTCATTAATCATACGTCTGACCAACATCCTTGGTTCCAACGAGCGCGCCGATCGCCGAAAGGCAGCAAAGAGAGGGATTTTTATGTTTGGAGTGATACACCCGAAAAATTCAAAGAGGCACGTATAATTTTTAAGGATTTCGAAACATCGAACTGGGCGTATGACCCCATTGCGAAATCCTATTACTGGCATCGATTTTATAGTCATCAGCCCGATTTGAATTATGATAGCCCTGCCGTTTGGGAAGCACTCTTTCCGATTGTTGATTACTGGTTTGAGATGGGCGTCGATGGCATGCGTTTGGACGCCATTCCTTATTTGTATGAGCGTGAGGGCACGAGTTGCGAAAACCTACCCGAAACCCACCAGTTTTTGAAAGCCCTTCGCAAGCACGTTGACCAGAAATTTCCCGGGCGCATGTTTCTGGCCGAGGCCAATCAATGGCCTGAAGATGCCGTGGCATATTTTGGCAACGGAGATGAATGCCACACAGCCTTTCATTTTCCGCTCATGCCGCGAATGTTCATGGCCATACGGACGGAAGATCGTTTCCCCATCATCGACATCCTTGAACAAACTCCGCCGATTCCGGAATCTTGTCAATGGTGTCTGTTCCTACGCAACCACGATGAACTGACGCTTGAAATGGTAACGGATGAGGAACGCGATTACATGTACCGTGCGTATGCGGCCGATGGGCAGGCACGCATCAATTTAGGGATTCGCCGAAGGTTGGCTCCGTTGCTTGGTAATAATCGTCGCCGCATTGAATTGATGAAAGGGTTACTGTTTTCATTGCCTGGAACGCCTGTGCTGTATTATGGCGACGAAATCGGCATGGGAGATAACATCTATTTGGGGGATCGCAATGGTGTGCGCACACCGATGCAATGGAGTGGCGACCGCAATGCAGGCTTTAGTCGCGCCAATCCACAAAAACTGTATTTGCCTGTCATTATCGATCCTGAATATCACTATGAAGCCGTAAACGTGGAAGCACAGCAAAACAATCCCAGTTCACTGCTCTGGTGGATGAAACGTATCATCGACTTACGCAAACGATACAAGGCATTTGGTCGCGGTTCGATTGAGTTTCTGTACCCTGAAAATCCCAAAATTCTTACTTTTGTCCGCCGCTATCAGGACGAGACCATCCTTGTTGTGGCTAACTTGTCGAGGTTTACTCAATACGCAGAGCTGAATCTGGAGAACTATCAAGGTTTAGTTCCGGTGGAATTGTTTGGTAGTGTCGCTTTTCCCGTCATTACCAAATCGCCGTATCCCATGATGTTGGGACCGCATGCATTCAACTGGTTTGTCTTGCAGCCGCAGCGGCCTGCGACTCTGGGTTTAACCGAAATGCCAACAGAATTTCCCGTGATCGAAGTTAAGAATGATTGGGAGCAACTGCTCCAAGGGGCAAACAAAGAAACCTTAGAAGCTTTGCTGCCACGCTTCCTGACGCAAAGGCGTTGGTTCGGTGGTAAACAACGCAAAGTACGAGACGTCAAAATCCAAGAGGTCATACCTGTATCATATGGTGAACTAACGGTGCAAATCGCACGGCTGTGCGTTCAATACATTGAGTCCGACCCAGAGCTATATATTCTGCATCTGGCTATCGCTACCGGTTCTGACGCAGAGCGCATTCTTTCGACCTTGCCTCAGGCTGTCGTTGCTCGTCTGGAGGGTGAAAAACCTTCAGTGTTGTACGATGCTTTATGGGACTCAACTTTTAGTTCATCATTGTTTGCGGCAATGGTTGAAAATCGAACGTTTACCGGCAGCATGGGCAAACTCCATGCCGTCGGGTTGGGAGCATTGGCGGAAGAGGTAAAACAACTCTCATTAGCACCTTCCCTTAGTAAGGCAGATCAAAGCAACACATCAATTTTGTTCGGAGATCGATACATTTTGAAAATCTTCCGCCGCGTGGAAAGCGGGCTAAACCCCGATTTGGAAATTAGCCGGTATTTGGTTGAAAAGCAACATTTCGTTCATTCGCCTGAAGTGCTCGGGTTTATCGAATATCGCAGCCGCAAAGGAGAGCCAATAACCATGGCCCTATTGACGCGGCAAATCCCAAATCAAGGAACCGCCTGGACGTTCACTTTGGATTCATTGAGTCAATATCTGGAACGTGTGCTCACAGCCGAAATGTATCTTAGAGCACCCCCCATATCTGATATGTCAATCACGATGCTTGCCCATTCGGAGCCGCCTGCTTTCGTGGTCGAAACCATTGGCCCTTATCTGGAATCAGCACGATTACTAGGCCGACGTACAGCAGAAATGCACAACGCTCTTGCCAATGAGTTCATTGATCAGGCATTCACGCCAGAACCGTTCTCACCATCATATCTGCGCTCCATCTATCAATCCATGCGCAGTGAATCTATTCGCATATTGCAGTTGTTGGGTAAACGTATTACTTACCTCTCATCTGAGAGCCAGGAACTTGCACGAGCCGTGATAAGTGCACAACCAGCAATCCTAGCGCGTTATCAAGCGGTAAGGGGATTGAAAATCGATTGTCAACGCATACGCTTGCATGGCGATTATCATCTAGGTCAGCTGCTTTATACTGGGAAAGATTTCGTCATTATCGACTTTGAAGGGGAGCCAACACGATCGTTGACGGAAAGGCGGATCAAGCGCTCCGCTTTACGCGATGTCGCAGGCATGATCCGTTCATTTCATTATGCAACTTACACTGCATTATTGGGCCGTAATCTCGATCAAGTAGGCGGGCAAGCCGCCGTTCGGCAAGAAGACTTCCATCGTCTTGAAGCATGGGGTCAGTTCTGGTATCACTGGGTTGCCGCTACCTTCATTCGTTCCTATCGCGAAACATTTTCAAAGGCACTTTTCCTGCCCGAAAACAGCTCTGATTTTCAAGTGTTGTTGGAAGCCTTCATTCTTACTAAGGCGATGTATGAAGTTAATCATGAACTGAACCATAGACCCAATTGGATCTCTATCCCGCTGCTTGGCATTATCGACTTGCTTAAGTGTCAACCCTTCGCAGGCGTCTCACCATACTCTTCTAGCAACCAGCGGAGGATTTAATGCTAAATTCGACGTCAACCCATGTGCTGCCCGTTAGTTACGATGAAACGTGGATGTCTGCTGATGACCTTTATCTTTTCAACGAAGGAAAGCACTACCGCTTGTTTGACAAAATGGGTGCGCATCCAACCATAATAAATGGCACGCAAGGTGTCCGTTTTGCAGTGTGGGCTCCTAATGCCCGATACATAACTGTGATGGGCGACTTCAATCATTGGAACAATACGTCCCATCCCCTTCGCCCCATCAGCCAAACGGGAATTTGGCATGGTTGCATCGAAGGCATCAGCGTTGGGACACGCTATAAATTTCACGTTCACGGTCCAAATAACTATCGCTACGACAAGATGGACCCGTATGCATTTGCCTGCGAAGTGGCACCAGACACGGCTTCCATTGTCTCCGACTTGAGTTACCAATGGAAAGACAATGAATGGATTTCTCATCGCAAAGTGAAGAACGGCACTACAGCACCATGCTCGGTTTACGAAGTTCATCTGGGTTCCTGGCGGCGAGTACCGGAGGAAGGGTACCGATCTTTAACTTATCGCGAATTGGCAGAACATTTGCCTAAGTATGTGGCCGACCACGGCTTCACACACGTTGAATTCCTGCCCGTCATGGAGCACCCATTTTTCGGATCATGGGGTTATCAAATGACGGGCTACTTTGCACCAACGAGCCGATATGGCAGTCCGCAGGATTTGATGTTTTTGATTGATGCCTTACACCAGAAAGGAATTGGCGTCATTCTCGATTGGGTTCCAAGCCATTTCCCGTGTGACGGTCATGGACTTAGCTATTTTGATGGCACCTACTTATATGAGCATGCAGATCATCGCCAGGGGTTTCATCCTGATTGGGGTTCGTACATTTTTAATTACGGTCGGCACGAAGTGGCCAACTTCTTAATCAACTCGGCATTGTTTTGGCTTGAAAAATACCACGTGGATGGCATTCGCGTCGATGCAGTGGCATCCATGTTGTATCTTGATTATTCACGCAAACCGGGTGAATGGATACCCAACAAACATGGTGGCCGAGAAAACCTCGAAGCCATCGAATTTCTGCGCCGCTTCAACGAAGAAGTCTATTCACGTTTTCCCGACGTTCAAACGTTTGCAGAAGAAAGCACATCCTGGCCTTTGGTTTCGAGGCCAACCTACCTTGGCGGACTAGGTTTTGGCTACAAATGGGATATGGGCTGGATGCACGATACACTTAAGTATTTTGCGCAAGACCCTGTTCATCGTAAATACCATCATCATCAACTGACGTTTCGATCCCTGTACGCATTCAGCGAAAATTACATCCTGCCGCTTTCTCACGATGAAGTGGTTCATGGCAAGGGATCGCTTCTTAACAAAATGCCAGGCGATGAATGGCAACAACGGGCCAACCTTCGCCTGATGCTCGGTTATTTGTTCACGCAGCCAGGTAAAAAGTTGCTATTTATGGGCGGAGAGTTTGGTCAAAAGAGTGAATGGAATCATGATTCGAGTTTGGATTGGCATTTACTAAATGATGCGCGGCATTCGGCAATTGCACGATGGATTGGCGATTTGAATCATCTTTACCGATCTGAAGCTTCATTGCATACGAAAGACATGGAACCATCTGGGTTTCAGTGGATTGAAGCCAATGACATGGATCAAAGCGTGTACATCTATATGCGGCTTGGTGACACAGGAGATCGGCCTATTGTCATAGCATTCAATTGCACGCCGATCATCCGCCGTAATTATCGTATGGGTGTTCCTTTAGGCGGAGTTTGGCAAGAATTGCTCAACAGCGATGCAACGATCTATGGGGGTAGTGGCCAAGGCAATTTTGGACAAGTAGACTCAGTTCCTTTCGGTTCCCATAGTCAACCGCATTCTTTGACAGTTTCGTTGCCACCACTTAGTATCGTCATCTTTGCACCAATGCCAACGCTGAGCAAACAGCCTAGGGTGGAATGATGTTCAAGACAACGACTGTGAGCCCAAGTTGAGAGCGGTGGTCCACAATGGGGCGTTTGCAATGCTATATTTTTTTCTTGCAAACAGCTGAGAACCATCAGTTTGTCTTGGAAGCACCTTTGTCATGCACTCAAAAATGAGCGTTTTTAGCCAAGGTTGCGTGAATGATGATCGTTGATCGACGGCAAAGTCATACGAATCAATTGGATTCGAGGAGATTACATAAGCCATGTTCAGGCTCATACGGGTGAGAACGACATACGCCTATAACGAAATGTCATTTTTGTTCACCTTTTAAAAAAAAAGGGCTCTGAAACGGATACTTTAGAAATATGGCGTGCTGTGCCTAAGGTTCGAACAAATGTATGCGATGGGAGTAAACCATGCAATTGGGAATGATTGGCTTAGGCCGCATGGGATCAAATATGGTGCGTCGTTTGCTTAAAGGAGGGCATCAGTGTGTTGTTTATGATCGTCATCCGCAAGCAGTGCTTGAATTAGCAAAGGAAAATGCCCAGGGAGCCAATTCTTACTCTGATTTGATTCGACAGCTGGACCAACCGCGTGCCCTGTGGCTCATGTTGCCAGCCGCCGTCGTGGATGAAGCCATCGGGGAACTGGAACCTTTGCTGGAACCAGGAGATATTCTCATTGATGGTGGCAATACCCATTACGTTGAAGACATTCGTCGTGCTCAAACACTATCAGCCAGACAAATCCATTACGTGGATGTCGGTACAAGTGGCGGCGTTTGGGGATTGGAACGAGGTTATTGTTTGATGATAGGTGGGCCGACACCCATCGTTCAGCTATTAGACCCTATATTCAAAACACTATCCCCGGGCATCGGGACAATCGACACGACGCCAGGCCGGGTGCAAACGGGACTGCCGGTGGAGAATGGGTATCTGCACTGCGGCCCAGCAGGTGCGGGCCATTTTGTCAAGATGGTGCATAACGGTATCGAATATGGCATGATGGCAGCATTAGCGGAAGGATTTAGCATTCTGCGCTCCGCCAATATTGGGAGGCTTCCCCAAGCAAATAGTGCCGAACAAACTCCGTTAAGGGAACCAACACACTTTCAATTCGATTTCAACCTGCAGGACATAGCTGAAGTATGGCGCCGAGGAAGTGTCATCACTTCTTGGTTGTTAGACTTAACGGCTAGAGCACTGGTAGCGGAACCCGAGTTGCAGTCATTCAGTGATCGAGTAGCTGATTCAGGAGAAGGACGGTGGACTATCGAAGCCGCGATCGAAGAGGCTGTGCCTGTGCCCGTGCTTGCCGCTGCCGTGTTTGCAAGGTTCAGTTCCAGAGGTGAAGCAACATTTCAAAATAAGCTCCTTTCGGCCATGCGTCATTATTTTGGCGGCCATCCAAGCGTGCCAGGTGCTTCGCAATAATTCTGATTAATTTCTGAAATCCCTTCACATAACTAATGGTGAACTTTCAAACAAAACAAGCGGCTTTCGACAATATGGAAAATGAATGTTTAGTGAGTTGCAAGGCAACTTGAGCAGCATCTTGCATCACCTAATACAGGTCAGATTGCACGTGATTAGCAATACATGATTGACAATGCTGTGGCTTTAAAGGCAATTGACATAAACTCGATGGCATCCTAAGGGCATGCCTGACATTACTTTGGGATAAGCTCTTGCCAGAGTCAAAAAGTAAGCACGCGAGTTACGACATTTTTTTATTCCAGCTTGGCGTCTAAGGAGCTGATTCGTACGATAGTTTATGTACTAAGATTCAAACATTTGAATATATGAACTACAAGGTGCATTATGCCGTTTCGTGCCTTGGTGACAAAAGAACTTGCAGAGTTCTTGGGTGTGTTATCGCATCCGCATCGCATCCGCATTATTGAAGAATTGCGGCGTGGGGAACTCGATGTCAATTCCTTGCAGAATGCACTTGGCATCAGTCATTCTGGTGTGTCTCAGCATTTAATGGTTATGAGAGCCAATCGACTTGTATACGAACGTCGCGAAGGACGTCGCGTTTATTACCAACTGCGTCATCCCAGAATGGCACAGTGGCTGCTGGAAGCCACCAATTTCCTTGAACGAGAAACGGTCGAAGCAGATGAACTACGCAGAGCTATTGGCAAAACCCGCAAAACATGGGCATGAAGTTGCTTTGGAATGTTCTAACTAGCTAACGGAGGATTCATATCATGCAAAAGCTGATTCAGGGGATTCACCAGTTCCGAACGCAAGACTTTCGTCCATTGCAAGGGTTGTTTGAACAATTGGCAAAAGGTCAAACCCCAGAAACTCTGTTCATTACTTGTTCGGACTCACGCATTGACCCCAGCCTGTTGACTCGATCACAACCGGGTGAACTTTTCATCCTTCGTAATGCTGGTAATATTGTGCCTCCTCATGGTGCGGCCAGTAGTGGCGAAGCCGCTACGATCGAGTTTGCCGTTGCTGGTCTTGGTGTGAAAGACATCATCATCTGCGGCCACTCCCATTGCGGAGCCATGCTTGGGCTGCTCAAGCCAGAGAAAGTTGCCACACTGCCCGCCGTTTCATCTTGGCTTTCGCACGCCGAAACAACTCGCCGCATTGTGCAAGATAATTATGGCCATCTCGAAGGCGACCGACTATTGACTGCGACCATTGAAGAAAATGTGCTGGTCCAATTGGAACACGTCCGGACGCTTCCTGCTGTTGCTTCTCGCTTAGTACGAGGCGACCTTCATTTGCACGGGTGGGTTTACAAGATCGAAACTGGTGAAGTCTTTGCCTACGATTCAACAAATGGACAATTCGTACCACTCGCGCAGTACGATTACCAACCGAGCGGAGCCAATGTTCGCCGAAGAACTACTATAACAATCTAGGTTATTAGTGTAAAGTCCGTAGGGAGGTAAGCATGGTCTTCGATGACCGTAAAGGATTTTGGCGTGAGGCCTTTGCTTGGCATGGATCAGTGACACCTTTGGTGATCCCCTATGTTTTGACTTTTGGGTTGATAGCAACTGCGATTTGTTTCTTAGCTTGGGTCGCGGAGCGACAATTCCAGTTAACCATCGGCCTGCAAGTTGCGCCATTTGAAATCGCAGGAGCAGCGCTCGGTTTATTGCTGATCTTGAGAACAAACGCTGGCTACGACAGGTGGTGGGAAGCCCGCAAGCTATGGGGTGGCATTGTCAATCAATCGCGTAATGTGGCGATTAGTGCGTTGGCCTTTGGCCCCAGCAACGCTGCGTGGAGGGATGCGTTCATCAAATGGGCAGCCGTCTTTCCGCACATTGCACGATGCAGTTTGCGAGACGAGCAACCCTCTCCTGAAGTCGCGGTTCTGGTTGGGGAATCAAACTCCAGGGAGATAGCTGCTTCGGTTCATATGCCTAGTTTCGTTTCACTAAAACTTGCAGAAATGCTGCGTGAAGCATGTGATCGTTATGGAATGGATCGGTTCGCCTTTTTGCAAGTGGATCGTGAGCGAGCCTTGCTCATCGACCACATTGGTGCATGCGAGCGTATTCTCAAAACTCCCTTGCCATTAGCTTATGCAATCAAGATCCGCCGATTTATTGCACTGTTTTTGTTAACCCTGCCCTTTGCTCTCTTGCACCGCATTAATGGCGAGTGGATGGTTCCGCTCATCACGATGATGGTTGCTTATCCGTTGGTTTCTTTGGACCAAATAGGCATCGAACTACAAAATCCTTTCGCTAAGTCGAATCTAAGTCATCTTCCAATCGGCGCCATCTCAGCCAACATTGAGAAGAACTTGATTGGCATGCTTGAAGCGAAGCAAGTTGCAATTGCTTGAAGAACATCGGGTTATAGTTGTTATTCGCACAAGGGAGTGCGTGCAAAGCAGACAGGGCCGATAAACGCGTATTTGCTTATGACGTCATGAATTGACAGTTGCTTATCCGTTGCAAGCGCGATCTTCCTAACACTTTTCGAAAAACAAAAACAAGAAAGCCTTTCGGTGTTGTTTACCGAAAGGCTCCTTTGCAATATCGGGGCGAGAGGATTCGAACCTCCGACCTCCTGAACCCCATTCAGGCGCGCTAGCCAAACTGCGCTACGCCCCGATAGTTGGCATGATACAAAATTTTGCTTTCATGACTAGCTGAA
>JBDHUG010000018.1:0-46326 GCA_039809045.1 Gemmatales bacterium
ATGACCTGGCCCGGCCAAGGTAAGCCTATGCGGACTTCCGGGTAAAACGGCACCGGGCAAGCAGCAACGGTTTGCATCGTCCAAGGATCGCGAGCATGCTTCGGACGAAGGATTTGAACCTGATGCCCGCGATTTGTAAATGCGTCAACCCAACGACCAAGCGTATTGGCCACGCCATTGACGTCAGGTGGGAAGGTTTCCGTAACCAGCGATAGTTTCATGCATGGTCTCTGATGGTTCAGATGGTTGGTCCTTCACCGCGCAGGCCATGTTGCCAAAACGTGTCCAACAGTTCGCCGATAGGTAACGCCGCGTTCGGGAGGAAATTTTTTCAGGCCATCTTCGCGTAAACGCGGCGCCAACAACGATTCATACGACTTAAAGGCATCACCGTCGGGAAACAGATAGCGAACCTCGAATTTTTTCATAGCATCCTGATCATTTTCAATGAGTACAATTTGTGCTGAAATAGCTCCGCCAGCCAAAACTTCTTCGACATGGCCGCCTTTCAACCAATCAAGCCATTCTAATGCAACATTTGGATCTGTGAATTGAGCAGCCACGGTATAGGCGAGCATACGAACTTCTCCGCTATCGCAATCGAGGTCTCTTTAACGAACATTGTATGGCTCCTTTAGCATTGTTACGTGGGCAAAGCCTTCGAAAGCGGTAGGATAATGCACATCCAGCGTTCGAATCACCCTAGACGAGACGATCCATGGCCATTGGCACCTTGGCTTGGAAGGACATGCGGTTGTTGATGCGGGACACGCGATCCGCCATCATCCTCATGGCCATGCCTCTGATATTCATTATGGTTTTAGGCTTGGCCTTAGGGGAAGGGTTTGGTCAAAAGCCCGATGATCGGCTTCGCGTCTCCGTGGTTAACCTCGATCAGGGTGCAACCCAATTTCGTTATCGCTGGATGGTCTGTGGCTTCATGCAAGGTTGGGACTTTGAACAGAGCCTGGGCCGCTTGGCCGCTCTCTACACTGCGAAGACGCTAATGCCGCCTGAGGAACCGTGGTCGGAAGCGGTCTTGCGCGATTTAGCTGAAACCGCTGGCATTCGCGTGGAGCTGATTGCTGATCTTGCCACCGCCAAGGAATTGGTGCGCTCGGGGCAACGGTCTGCTGTCATTGTGTTTCATCCTGAATTCAGCGAAAAAATCACACGGTGTTCATTCCTGGCCGATGGCTTGAATCCATTTTACCGTGACGGTGTATACCTCCAGGAAGTTGGCGCTGAACTGCTGCGTGATGAAACCCAAAAGGCGGCATCTGCGATCATTGATCAAGTTGCTCAGGTGACGTTGTTACGTGTTATTCTGCCATGGATGATTGGCCGAGCTTTCGACAAACTATCCGAGCCGGTATTCATGAGCATGTTGGCGGACGAAGTGCCCGGTGGCCGCATGTTGCCGTTGCAACTCAAAAAATCGTTGGGCAGCGGTGTTCAGGGAGCCCTCAAACGGTTTTTTCCAAAATACAACCTGACAGGCAAAACCTGGGCTGCATTAACCAAGTCGGAACCCAAAGGTGATGGGGGAGCAATCGCGTCGGCTTACCGTGTTGAACAAAGTGGTTTCTTGAATCGCGGAGCCGTACGGTACCAAGTGTTGGTACCCTCCTATACGGTCATGTTTGCCTATTTTCTCGTTTTGACGGTGGGTTGGCTCTTCGTCGCTGAGCGACGGCAGGGAACCATGAAACGACTGCGAGCTGCACCCTTGACGAGGACTGAAATCCTCTTCGGAAAAATGATTCCCTGTCTGCTGCTTTCTCTGGCACAAGGGTTCTTTTTGCTTTTGATGGGTAAATCGCTGTTCGGTATGTCTTGGGGGCAACAACCCATTTGGCTTCTTCCTTTGGTAGTGGCAACCAGCATATCGGCCATGGGTTTAGCGTTGTTTATCGCCAGTTTGTCGCGCACGGAAACACAAGTGGCAATTTATGGGACACTCATCGTTCTGGTTTTAGCCGGCGTCAGTGGCTGCTTAATGCCGCGTGAACTGATGCCTGAATCGATGAAGGTGATCAGCAAAGTGACCCCCCATGCTTGGGCACTTGATGCCTATTCGCAGCTGTTATTGAATTCAGACCCTAACATTGAAATCGTCCAGCGTTCGTGCATGGTTCTGCTAGGTTTTGGGGCGGCCTTCGTGCTTTTGGCATGGGTATCACTTCGACTGGAATAAACTTGACTCGGGGGGTATAATCAAGCACCCTTTTCACGGAGGAACCAATGAACCCATTAATCCGCCCTGTTCTCGAAAAAGCGTTGCAACTGACCGAGATGGATCGACGGTACCTGATCAACGAGTTGCTGGAAAGTCTGTCAACGCCGTTGCCTTCACCGGACGAGCAAGCCATTATGGAGGCCGAGTGGGAAAAAGTGTTCGAGAAGCGCATGCAGGAAATGGACAACGAAGCGCCCGTTGAGGCTCAATAGTTTAAATGCCCACCTTAAGCACGGAGTTCAAGACGCCGTGCTTTTTTGTTTTCCTCGCCGATTTGCACTTTGCTCTATACACCAAACACCAGCTACAAATCAACGTTGGGACACAGCATCAAATAGGGAAGTGAGCCATGAAACAAATCGTGCGCGTCGCTGTAACCGGAGCGGCTGGGCAAGTGGCATATGCCATGTTGGGACGCTTGGCTTCAGGTGAAGTTTTTGGGCCAGATACGGGAGTGATCCTGCAATTATTGGAAATCCCGCAAGGCATGCCAGGTCTGGAAGGCGTGGCCATGGAATTGGAGGACTTGGGATCGCCAAACTTGATGGGCATGGTTCTGACCGATGATCCCAATGTTGCTTTTAAAGATGTGAACTGGGCTTTGTTGGTGGGATCATTCCCACGCAAAGCAGGCATGGAACGCAAGGATTTGCTCAACATCAATGGAAAGATCTTTGTCGGTCAGGGGCAGGCCTTGGCGAAAAATGCTGCCAGCGATGTTCGCATCGTGGTGGTCGGCAACCCATGCAACACCAATTGTCTAGTGGCTTATCGCAATGCCCGCGACATTCCAGCCGAACGCTGGTCCGCATTGACGCGGTTGGACCATAACAGAGCTGTCAGCGCAATTGCCAAGAAAGCAGGCGTGCCCAATCAAGATGTCACCTGCATGACCATTTGGGGCAACCACTCCAGCACGCAATACCCCGATTTTACCAACGCCAAGATTAAGGGCAGGGCGGCAACGGAAGTCATCACTGACCGCCAATGGTTTGAACAAACCTTGGTGCCGCAGAATCAAACCCGTGGTGCTGCTGTGATCAAAGCACGCGGCAGCAGTTCTGCTATGTCTGCCGCCAATGGCACGATCGATCATGTCAAGAGCATGCTCAGGCCAACTCCCGCCAACGATTGGGTCAGTGCTGCCTTGGTGTCACAAGGTGAATATGGGGTCCCCGCTGGCCTCGTGTTTGGCTATCCTTGCACGAGCAAAGGAGACAAGCTCTATTCCGTTGTGCAAGGATTGAAACTCGATCCATTCGGGCAAGAGAAGTTCGAACTGACCAAGAAAGAACTGTTGGAAGAACAGGAAGCCGTTCTGGCACTGCTGCCATAGATAAAAACGGTCTGGGCAAATTCCATAAGTAATGATTGCCAGGCAAATGAGGAATCGCGACTTGCTGCCAATGCAAGTCGCGATGGTGCTTTTGCCCGTCACCATAATCTTTGAGGTTATCAACCTCATTGAATCGTTCCTGGAACGCAATGCAATACTGCTTGGCCCGGAGTAAATTTCGGACTGATTCACTTGGACGCACGGGCGTTTCGCTTAATGACCAAAGTGCCACGAATAAGTCGGTGGATGCCAACGATTGTATCACCGTCTTGAGTTCATCCCAATTCGAGATGCACATGATTTGCTTGTCATAGTCTCGACCACAGGCGGCTGATCAACCGACACCATTCAAGATGAACTCTTGCAGAGCAGAAACTCGGGCAAATCGAAAATGATGTAACGGCCCTTGAAGCCCTTCTTGCTGATCACTCGAGCAAGGCAGCCATACCCTCCTCCGAATTCCTCGATTGAGCTGCATTGGGAAATGCTAACCCCCGTTGCCGATTCCCAGCGATATTAACTGTATGCATGGTGAATCAGGTTGCCGCTGCTGCAATACAGAAAAACCGAACGCTCAGGATGTCCCCAGCCCGATTCATGCAGCAAGGGCTTCCAACGTGCCAGCCAATCCGCAGTGCCTTGTAATGCTTCTAATTCGGGTACGATTCACGGTGCATCACCAACAAACATGGTTTTGCCAATGACGTCCCATTCGAGAAATCGAATGGGGTCAGATTGCAGAATGTGCTGACGAAGCTGCTGGCGGTTCGCCAGCCATTCACCCTCGGATCGATTGCTGGCTGAGTCTGGTAAAGGGGGAAGGGCGCGAATGCGGACTCGCAATAATTCAAGTCGGTATTGTTCATCCAGAAATGTGCTGACGCATGCCGGGGTTTCAGCTGCTTGAGCAATTTGCGCAAGAATAACTTGACATGAATTCAATCGACGAGAATAGAAGTTAGCGTAAACAGTAACTGCTTTTGTATGCAACTTCAAAGAATCTAATGTAAATCGGAGCTTCATTGATAACATTATAAGGTTTAGGTTCAAAACAGACATTTCCGACATGAAGCCAGTCAGAGGCTCAGGAATTGGCCAAAGAGATGAATTTGCCCTCATCTGCTTTGGGACTTAGGGAGCAAGATCGCTAGAATAACGTCATCGCCCTTGCATTCACCATTGCCCGCAAAGATCATACAACTTGCCACTTAGTCTTGGTAATCGTACACGGAAAACTCAGCCTAAACATTCGATCTGCGTTACCTAGAAACGGTAAGCGGGTTCGTTTAGGCAAGGTATAATAACGGGAGACTCCCGCCGCACCTATTGCCTCCGAGAGACGAACATGAGCATTACAGAACAGTTGCTGAATCGAGGTCGTTTGAAACCGGAAGATTTGCAACGGCTTGAAGACGCCAGGGCTTCGCAACCGGAAAAGCCGATTCACAGGATATTGTTGGAAAAGAATCTGGCTCCGGAAGCAGATGTCCTTGAGCTATTGGGTGAAGAATTTGGTCTCGATGTCATCGATTTGAGCGAATACAAGGTTCCGTCGGAAGTATTACAAGCGATTCCCAGCCGGATCGTTCATAAACGGAATCTAATCCCGATCGATCGACAAAATGGCACTTTGGTCGTGGCCACGAGCGAACCGCAGGACCTAAATGCTATCGATGAAATTCAACTGATGACAGGGCTGCGCGTACGGCCCGTATTGGCGAGCGAACGTGAGATCGTTCGGTTGATCAAGACCTATTTTGGGGTCGGCGGCGAAACCGTCAACCAGATGGTCGCCGCCAAGGGCGATGAACTAGAGTTGCTCCAAGAAGTCGAAACAGACGACAGCGAATTGGCGAAGATGGCTCAGGAAGCATCGGTCGTCAAACTCGTGAATGAGATCTTGATCGAAGCGATCAGTGAACGGGCCAGCGATATTCACATTGAACCTCAAGAGCATTCCCTTGAAATTCGCTACCGTATTGACGGTATGCTGCAACGGCAGAATTTACCGCCTGAAATTCATCGTTTCCAGGCTGCCATCATCAGCCGTTTGAAAATCATGGCGCGATTGAACATTGCCGAAAAACGCCTGCCGCAAGATGGCCGCATCAAAATGCGCGTGCAGAACAAAGAAATCGACGTTCGCGTTTCCATTATCCCTATGACGCACGGCGAGGGAATCGTCATGCGTATCTTGGACAAGACCCGAATGGTCTTTAACTTGTCCAATCTCGGGATGATGCCAGACACGTATCGAATCTTCAAACAGCTTATCGACATGCCGCATGGCATTATTTTGGTCACTGGCCCCACAGGCTCAGGCAAATCCACGACGCTTTATTCTGCGTTGAACGAAATCAAAGATGAAACCCTCAAGATCATCACGGTAGAAGACCCCGTGGAATACCAAATGACCGGAATCAGCCAGATTCAGGTCCACCATAAAATTGGGCTAACGTTCGCTGCATCACTCAGAAGCATTTTGCGTCACGATCCCGATGTCATCCTGATCGGTGAAATGCGTGATTTAGAAACGGCTGAAAGCGGCATCCAAGCCTCACTAACGGGTCACCTGGTGTTCAGCACACTACACACCAACGATGCCCCCAGTGCTTTTACCCGATTGATCGACATGGGAGTCGAGCCATTTTTGGTGGGTAGCACGATCGAAGGCGTCATGGCCCAACGGCTGGTGCGAACCATTTGCAAACATTGCAAAGTGCAATACCACCCGGATGAAATGGCCATTCCAAATGATTTCCCGAGGCCTGATCCAGGCAAGTTGCTGCTTTGGAAAGGTGCAGGTTGCCGAGTGTGTCATAACACCGGTTATTTAGGACGTCTCGGTATCTACGAACTTATGGTCACGGGCGACACGATCCGGGAAATGTGCGTCCAACGAGTGAATTCAACGGTCATTCGGAAGCAAGCGTTGGCAGAGGGTATGGTCACGCTCAGACAAGATGGATTCCGTAAAGTGCTTGAAGGCATCACAACCATCGAAGAAGTGGCCCGTGCAACCCAAGGTGATATTAGTTAATTCCGTTTGAAAATGCGGTCTGCTTTGCGTACTCGCCAAACAGCTTTGTGAGCTATCTGCAGCATGACTACGTAAAATCTGGTTCAAATCGCGACATCGATGCCCCTGACGGGTAAGGTTTGAGCGGGCGACGAATGTCGCAAGTCTTTTTTAGGTAATAGGAAGCGTAGGTTCTTTAGCTAGAGGTGCCATTTTTTAATGAAAATCGGTAGCAAATATTAAAATGTTAATCGGTTTTTCATGATAATATGAGAGAATGACTGAGAACGAAGTGGAGGAAAAGATGCCCGATTTTGTCTATATAGCCAGGCAGCCGTCAGGAGTGCAAACGACAGGCACTTTGACCGCCAATAGCGAAATGGAAGTTCTCAACCTATTGGATCAAAGGGGTTTATTCCCTGTCAAAATCGAACCTGCGAAAGCAACCACGGCGGCCAAAATGGGTTTCGGCAAGCGTATCAAGCCCAGAACGTTGGCTACCTTGTTTGGCCAGCTGGCTGACTTATTGCATTCGGGTGTTCCGCTTCTGCGTAGTTTGGAAATTCTTGAACGTCAAAGTCATCAGCCGAGTTTGTCGGTTGTCCTTAAGGATATTCGGATGCGTGTTGCCGATGGGACGAATTTGGCTGATGCCATGACGTTTCAAGGCAAAGTGTTCAGTGATTTGCATATTTCAATGGTGCGAGCAGGCCAAGAAGGCGGCTTTCTGGAAGATGTGTTAAAACGCATTGCCGAATTTACAGACCACCAAGAGGAATTAAAGTCCAAAGTCATCGGCGCTTTGGCCTATCCTGTTTTCCTGTCGATTGTTGGCACGATCATTGTTTTTGGCCTGATTATTTTTCTCGTGCCCAAGTTTGAAACGATGTTTCAGCGACAACGCGAAACGGGCGATTTGCCGACATTGACCATCTTGCTGTTGAATTCGAGTCGGTTCTTGCAGGACAACATATTGCTGATCTTGATTGCCTGCGTCTTGCTATGGTTTGGCTTGCGACGGTATCTATCAAGTGAAACCGCCAAGCGGAAAGTGGATGCATTTAAATTAAGCGTGCCCGGTGCAGGGAGGATTTGGACGAGTTTAGCGGTGGCTCGATTCTGTCGTATCCTGGGTACGTTGCTCAATAACGGCATCCCGATTCTGAATTCGTTGAAGATCGCCAAGGATTCGACAGGCAATCGTTGTTTGACGGATGCCATCGATAAAGCTTCAGAAAACGTCAAAGGGGGACAATCGTTAGCACAGCCGTTGGCAAATAGTGGCTATTTCCCAACGGATGTCATTGAAATGATTGCGATTGGGGAAGAGAGTAATTCACTAGAGACCGTGCTGGTAAACATCGCGGATAGCATTGAACGGCGCACCACCAGACAACTTGATTTGTTGGTTCGCTTGCTCGAACCTGTGATGTTGCTGATCATGGCCTTTATTACTTTGATTGTTGTCTTGGCCTTGCTCTTGCCCTTCTTGAAGATGGGTAGCATGGTCGGTTAACGAAAATCGTGCGTTCGGTTTTAGAAGGAGAGCTTTCCATGTTGATTCGACAGCCAAAAGCATCACCACCGCGGATGCAAGAGTGGCGACGACGCAGCGGGTTCACTTTGATGGAACTGCTCGTGGTGGTAGCCATCCTGGTCATCCTGGTGGGCGTGGCTACGCCCATGTATTTGTCTTATCTCGAAAACTCGAAAATCAGTGTGGCCCGAAGTACAGCGAAAACCCTCGCCAGTGCCATCGACAATTTCTACATTCAGCACAGCACTTTTCCGCCGGAAAATACCTGGGATGCCATCCCATTGCGCGATCCCGGTCCACCTTTAGATCCTTGGAACAAAGTCTTTCATTGGACCATTATCGAACAAGCGATGCCCGATGGAAACGCTCTACCTAAGGCAGTCGTTTGGTCCACCGGCCCGAATGGCAATTGGGGGCCTGATGGTCCATGCAGCAGTTTGACCCGATAGGATGACTGTGCGATGATCCTGCACGCAAGGCAGCAACGGCTTGGTTTCACCCTGATGGAAGTGATCGTCGTGCTGGCGATCATAGCCATCGTGGGGGCTATGGCCTTGCCTGCGTTTGACTCCTGGATGCAGTCGCAACAATTGTCAGAAAGCGTGGATCAATTACGGACTCATTTGCTCCAAGCACGAACGCGAGCCATGGAGGAAAGCCGAGCGTATCGCTTTGCCTGGGATGAAAACGGCAGCAGTTATCGCATTGCCCCGGACGAGATCGAAGATTGGCCAGACCTGGTGGCTTCTCAAGCTGGACCGATGTTAGGGAATTCCATGCAAACCAGCGGCTTGGTCATCGAGCACACCCTCGGTGACAAAGTCAAGTTCTTACCCAGCGAAGCCAGCATGGGTTTAGGACCCATCTACATTCTGTTCAAACCAAGCGGCGAAGCGGTCGTTCTTAGTTCGGATGGAATTGAACTGGCGTCAGTGGATGTTGTCTTGATGAATCATCGGCAAGAACAGCGTGCGGTTCGAGTACGTGCAATCACTGGAAGCAGTACGGTGATCAATCCTGAACTGATGAAATGAATGCACATGCATATCAACAGGTCAGCTTACCGAACGCCACTCCAGGCCTCAATGGCAGTACCATGCCAAGGAGCCGTGTTGGTGCGCAAGCAGCGACGTCGAGCAGGGCTGTCCCTATTGGAGGTGTTAACGGCGTTGGCCATCTTCTTTCTTGCGTTGGTTGGCATCAGTCAAATGGTCGATCAGGCTTCGCTCACCGCCATGCGTGCTGCCCATTTTTCAAAAGCAGCCATTTTCGTTGAAACACGTATGTCCGAATTGGCCTCAGGAGCCTTGCCACTTGAATCAACCGGTGTGGAACCCATTGCGGATGCGGAGCCAGGCTGGTTTATCGTTGTGGTATGTCAGCCCGAATCATGGACGCAAGTGGCCACCAGCAGTGGAGGACTTTATGGCTTAGTCGTGGTTGAAGTGACGGCATTAAGGCAGACCCCTAGCGGACAAACCGAGATGGAATATTCACTATCAAGGGTCATTATGGACCCGCGGTTGCGTATTCCTGATCCGAATACCACAACCTCCGGGCAGACGGGAACGACGCCATGAGAACCAGTCGATCAGGCTATACACTCTTGGAAGTCATTCTGGCCATTGCCATTGGGCTGTTGGTGCTTGCAGCATTGTACATTGCTCTCGATATTCAATTGCGCTCGATGCAAACAGGTCGGGTCATCGTGGCAGAAGCGAATCTGGCACGTGGCGTTTTAGTTCGTTTAACCACGGACATTCGAACCCAATTAGCTTTGCTGTCTAGCTCGCCAACGGCCCAGATCGCCAGTGGGGCTGGCTCGAGCAGCAGTTCGCAGAGTTCCAGTTCAGGATCAACCAGTGGGGGCGGGTCGTCCTCGTCATCAACGGGTGGTTCATCCACGGACAGCGCCACGGGATCTACGGCTAGTAATGATCCCAGTCAAATGGGACAAATTAATTTCGGACTCGTGGGTGATGAATCGCAAATGACGCTCTTCAGTTCCTTTACACCACGTTACAACCTCAGCGGTGACGGCAGTCAGGATGGTTTAACCGATCAACGAATGATCCGTTATGGATTTGTGTCGGGACAAGGTTTGCTTCGTCAGGAAACCCGTATGATTCTCGGGGAAACGGATCAAAGCAACACGGAATTGCTGGCGGCCGAGGTGGTTGAGATGCGTCTGCGCTATTACGACATGCTGAATAAAACGTGGCAGACGAGTTGGGATGGTAGTTACATGGGGCCTCCATCGGCTATTGAGATCACGGTTACATTACTACCTCCAGAAGACAGTTCCAACCAAGCGATCAATCGCCAACCATCGGTCTATCGTATGGTGATCTCTGTGCCGACTGCTTGCGTTCCTCTTTATGCCATTACCGGCCAAGGAGGTGCACCTTGATACGAGTAAAAACTCAACGACGTTCCGGAATGGTCCTCTTTGCTGTACTGATTGTTGTCGCGATCCTGCTCTTGGTGAGTTATCAGTACCTCAACGTCATGCAGGCTGAATTTGCAGCATCGATGGCCAGCAACAAAGTGTTTCAGGCCCGCGGTTTGGCGGATTCCGGATTGCACTACGCTACCTTTGTCTTGGCTTATCCAGCACAAGCCGGATTGACCACGGATGCCAACAGCCAGGTCGTTTCACCCATTTTGGCTTACGACAATCCATCTGTATTTCACCAGCGTCCGGTCACAGATAGTTCTGGTGTTGTCAAAGGTTACTTCAGCCTCGTAAGCCCACGCAGCAGCGACGATCCTTTGGCGAATACTCAAGGATTCCGTTTTGGCGTCGAGGATGAATCCAGCAAAATCAATTTGAACGCTTTGCTAAAACTCGACCCGACAGGGCGCACGATTAAGGATGCTTTGAGCAATTTGCCAAACATGAATTCAGACATGGCCAATTCCGTATTGAATTGGATTCGACCTCCCAGTGAACAGGACTCCAGCGGCGACGCCATGTATTACTCAGCCATGGGCTATGCTCCCAAATACGGACCATTTGAAACGTTTGAGGAATTGGTGCTCGTACGAGGGTTCACGCCACGCCTGGTGCTGGGTAACGATCGTAATCGCAACGGCATGCTTGACCCGGGAGAGGATGATGCCAGTGGTGTAATTGACCATGGGTTGTCCCAATATTTCACTGTGTATAGTCGTGAACTGAATGTCGATTCGCAAGGGTTGCCCCGCACATTTATCAATGACAAAACCGATCCAAGTACGCTGTACCAGAAATTGCGTGCCAGCGTCGGCGACGACATTGCCAATTTCATCATGGCTGCACGCGTCAATGGCATCATCAAATCAGGCCAACGCGTGCAAGTGACTGGCCGGAACGTTGAATCTCGCGAAGGGGGACCCGAGTTCAAAAGCAACGAAGTCAATAGTGACCAATTGCAGAATCTACAATCCCTCTGGGATTTGGTCGATGCCCGCGTCATCAAAACCGAAGCGCAGGGCGGCAACCAGCGCACGATCATTTACAACAGTCCAATCAAACGATCAAACCGTGATGCGCTCGGGCAAGTCATGACCATTTTGCTTGATAAATACACGACGAATGAGTCGATGGAATTGCCGCCTCGCGTGAATATCAACACCGCATCGGCAGATGTGATTCGTATCCTTCCGCGAATAACCGAGGCCGATGCACAAAAAATACTAGATAATCGGCCAAGTATGAATTCAGATCCCAGTTTATCGAGTATTTACAGCACAATCACTTGGCTCGTCACACTCGCTGATTTCAACCCAACCACCATGCAACAGCTAGAACCTTTTATTACAGCACGCTCCCAAGTCTACCGTGTGCAGTGTGTAGGGTATTATGAATTGAATGGTCCAACAGTGCGTATCGAAGCCGTGATAGACACCAATTATGGTCGTCCACGGTTACTTTACTGGCGGGATATCAGCGAGCTTGGCAAAGGTTTTTCCTTTCAATCACGGTAACAGGGCGATTCAACACATTTTGCTGCCGGACAGGGAGATTGAAAAGTGGCGAATTATTTAGGCCTGACTTGGGATAACGCAGGCCTTCATTTACTCGAAGGTTGGATCAAAGGCGTATCCGTTGGCTGGGGGAGAGGTATACACTTGCCCGTTGCCTTTAATCCCAAAGCAGCAGAAGCGACCGGTCAGCAGTTGAAACAAGCCATGAAGGATGCCGGCTTGAAACCCGGTACCTTGATCGCCTGTGTGGGACGTGAACGCCTATTGACCAAAGAGCTTCGCTATCCAACGGTTGATCCGCATGAATTGCCAAGTTTGATTCAATTTCAAACCTACAAGGATCTCACGCTTCCGCCTGATGAAGCAGTGATTGATTTTTACACAGTCAACGTGCCATGGCCTGGGGGCGAAAATCGGGCGGTGGCTGTAATCGCACGCAAAAGCGAGCTGGAAGCATATGCAAAGCTCAGCTCGGCCGCTGGACTAAAACTGGAAGCTGTGATTCCCCATAGTTTTTCCGTTTTCGCCAATGCATTGACGTTTATTCCGCCGGGTCAGACAGCAACGGGAATCATTGCTGATGGTGAATTCCTGGTGGTGAAGAGCCACGATATCATTTACAGCCGCTCTCTGGACTTGGATGACAAATTAAGTCGGGAAGTCAAACGCAACGTGGCTGCTTATCAGTCATTGATGCCGCAACACCCGCTACAGGAAATCTATCTGGCAGGTTCAGAACTCGCTCCGGAATTGGAGCAGTTGGTTGAGACCATTCATAAACCCATTCGCTGGTATGATCCATTCAGTGGTATGACGTTGGCTTTGCCTGGATCGACATCGGTTTGGTTGCCAGCCGCAGGGGCCATACAGGCCAAGCAAATCTGGCCCGTTTGGCCAATCAATTTCGCGGCACCGAAAAAGGATGTACCCAAGCCTAATCGTAAGCGCTTTTATGCGATCGTGGGTGGATCTATTGCTGCCGGCATTGGCCTTTTAGGCGGCGGCTTTTACCTGATGAATGTGCTCGAGAAGCAGGCCAGAATCACTGAGAAACAAAATGAAATCAGTCAATTAAAAACCGATGTCGCCAGCTTTGGCAACCTTGAGGAGAGAGTGGCGGACATCCGCAAGTGGCAGCAACAAGATGTGATTCTGTTGGATGAAATCTACGACTTGTCCGCTTGGTTCCCAGATGTATCTGGCATACGCATTATAAATGCCCACTGGGCGACGATCGCCCAAACGGCAATGACAGGCATGGGGCCACGCATGCCGCAGGCGACCAAGCCGACGCCCTTTAGCTCGACCAGCCCTGGCCAGAAAGCGATAAGCGGTCCGAGCAATGTCGCCAAACCGGTCGCTGAATTGACTTTGATCATTCAAGCTGAAAGTGTCGACAAATTGCTCACTCTGCGCAAAGAACTCGAACGAGAACGCAACTGGAAAATGGATTCCTGGCGAGTAGACCTGCAGAACGACAAGTTGGTTACGGCCAAGCTCAAAGTCTTCCCCAGACAACCGGACGATTACCGTTCGGTTATCACGCAAGGAAAGTTGGTGACGCAGCCAGGGGAGATTAAGCCCGAGAGCACCCGATCGCGGCTGACCAACCCTAGGAACAATCGAGGAGGTCGGCCATGAACGACAGTCAACGCCTGATTAAATTAGTTTTGATCGCGATTGGCGCCTTTGTCGTGCTGTTTGGCGGCTTCATGTTCGTCAACAAAATCTTTTCGGGTTTGAATGATCAAGACGCATTGCTCGAACGTTTGCAAGATGAGCAGAATGATCTGACCCGCAAATTGGCACTGCTAGCCAAGGCTCGCCGAGAATTGAACAACTGGCAATCGATCAGCATGCCAGCCGATCCGGTTGTTGCATTTAATCGCTATTATGAACTGCTGATCCATTTGATAACCAAGCACGAACTTACGTTGAAATCGCAACCCGATCTCAATCGTCGGGTGGCCGTCACAGCCAACAACAAAGCCAACTTGGTTCCTTTAACTTTTCAAGTCGATGCCGAAGGGACTTATCCCCAATTCCTGGCATTCTTAAAAGAATTCTATCAGCTCAATATGCCTCACTCGATCCGCGAACTGAGCATCACGGCCGCATCGGCTGGTTCAGATGCGAAGCTGGACTTCAAATTTAAGATTGAAGCGATAATCGTGAATGGTGCAAGCAATCGGAATTTTTTGGTTGCTGTTCCGGATCGTCGGCTGGTGGTTTTCGACATCGTGTCGGCTATGAAACGAATGCCCTTTAGCATGACCATGGCAGCGCAAGTGATCATGCCAACCGGTCTCTATGGAAAAAACAAGTTGGCGGCTGAATTCAACTCAGAACGCCATTACGAACAGCTGTCCAAGAAAAATATCTTTGCCGGGCTGACCTCGCCGGAGGCTGCGGTCAAAGCAACGCCGTTAGCACCTGATCGATCAGTGTTAAAGGAAGTGGTACTAACCAGCATAACAGCCAACTTGGTTGCAACGGAGGCATCTTTACGCAATCGCCTGACCAACCGTTTTATCCGTATTCGTAATGAACCTCCTTTGAATGAGTTTGAAATAAAAGATGAAAACAACCAATTGGTCTTGAAAGGAAAAGTGATTTCGATTAACCCCCCCCAGCGCACAGTTGTCATTCAAGTGGATGGAAAGCACTATGCTCTTCATCTTGGCCAGTTTCTCAACCAGGCGCTTGAAAAAGAGATGAAACCTGAAGAAATCAAATCCATGGTAATCGAAACGTCCATGGAGTCGGATTATGAGTAGACCTTAGAGATAAAATCGGTCGAATTTACTGATAATGACTGCGGTCAGCTTTTTCTTGAGTTTATCCGGGGGAATTTGGCTAAACTTATAGAAGAGCAAGTAAGCCGAGTTTGCGTCGCCAAGGCTGATTGGCGAAAGTGGGGGAATCATGTTCAAGCATCTCCATCGCGTATTGATGTGCGGTTCCGTACTCGCATTGGGACATGCCATTGATTTTTGTTGGACATCCAGCGCTTGGAGCCAAACTCCACCGCCATCGGTGATCGCGCCTCCCAAATCAGGCTCACAAAAGACCGTGCAATTTGAGATGCGGCAGCAACCTTGGGACAAGGTATTGGAATGGTTGGCTGACACCACGGGATTGCATGTTATTCCAAGCTACAAGCCACAGGGAAGCTTCGACTTCATCAGCTCTGCCAAGAAAACCCAATATACCATTCCCGAAGTGATCGACATTTTAAATGAAGCCTTGGCCGCTCAAAAAGTGCCCTTGATGTTGGTGCGGAAAGCGACCTCAATTGTTGTCATCGCCGTCGATGAAGTCGAAAACATTGACAGCACCACAATCCCCATTTTGTCGATCGAGGATTTGGATATCGACAAGCCCTCTTCGGAACAACGGTTTGGCAAGTCGGAATTGGCACAGGTTATTTTCACGCTCAAAAACCTCACAAAGGAAGAAGCCGAGCGTGACATGAAGCCCATGCTTGGCAAGTTCCATCGCATCGCGGCTATCGGCAAAGGCAACAAGATTCGTGTGATGGACAAAGTGGAAAACCTGCGCCGAGCTAAGAAACTCCTCGATGAAATCGACGGTGGAACCCTGGATGCAGTGCTTGAGATCATTCCTCTCGGGGCAGCGGATGGTGAGACTGCTCGCCGTTTAGCTATGGCCAATTGGGGTTGGTCCGATAATCAACCCAAACCCATTAACGCTCCGCAGATCGATTTCGACAAACTACAAAACCGGCTGATTGTACGGGGCGACAAGGACCAAATCGCGGAAGTTAAACGCATCGTGCGCAAGTTAGGCGGTGCTGGAGGTGTTTCCGATACCGAAAACGCCAGTGAGCGGCTGCGCGTCATCACTCTTGACCGCGGCACTCCAAGCACCGTGATTGATAATCTGGCATATCTATGGTCAGAATTGCGGGCCAATCCCATGTTGGTGCTCACGCAATCGCAGCTGATGCAGCAACTGGAAAGTCTAAAAAGTGGCAAAACACCAACGAACACCCTAAAACCAATTGAGATTCCTAAATCCAATCAAAACCACGATCAAAGCAGCACGCAAAGCAATTCCATTCTGCTTGTGCAGGACACAACTACCGGGCAACCACCTTCGCAACTTTCCGATCCTCGCAGCCAATTAAATCAGCGGCAATTGCCGGGTAGGGCTGATAAGCCCGTCCTGGTTGCACCGCTGGCGCGAGGCAATGGAATCATGTTTGCTTCAGACGATCCGGACGCATTGACGCTGGTCGATGAGTTAATTCGCTATTTAACGCAGTCTGATGTTGGTGATTATGAAGTGATCACGATTCGGAATGCCAATGCTTCCGACGTCGCCAAAGTGCTGGATGAGATTTACAACGGGAAAAAACAAACCGGCATGGCTGGCTTTCCCGGCATGATGATGATGGGCGGTGGTGGCCGTGGAGGTGGTGTGTTGCCCGAATCAGCCAGCACGGTACGTATCGTTGCGGATGTGAGGACTAACGCCATTCTGGTGCGTGCTCCTAAACTCGAATTGGCAACGATTCGGCGGTTGCTGAAAGAGACCCTCGATACGCCTGGCGTTGATGCCAATGCTTTGAATCGGCGTCACATCATCGGACCTTTGGCCAATGCTAACGCTGCGGAAGTTGTGAACATCATCAAAGAAATATACAAAGATTACCTGGCGAGTAGCGGTGGTGGTTCGCCTGGGCCGCAGAATCCATTTTTCCCATTTGGCGGGGGTGGCCGAGGTAATGGTGGCGGCAATGCCGAACGCAGTCAAAGCTTCACCATCACGGTTGCCGCGGATGAACGCACGAATTGTGTCGTCGTCAACGCCCCGGAAAATATCTACAAACAGATCGAAGCCTTGGTGCATGATTTGGATGGCACGTCAACGGAAAATCGACGATCTGTCAAGGTCGTGCCTATCGAAAACCTTGATCCCGTAATGGTCCAACAGGCAGTTGACGCTATTACGGGGCAACGACGTGAACAAGCCAGCACCAATAATAATCAACGTTCTGGGCCAATGTCTCCTGAGGAAATGCGGCAACGCTTCCTCGACCGGTTGCGTGGTGGCGGCGGTGGCGGCCCTGGCAACTTTGGTGGAGGCGGCGGTCCAGGCAACTTTGGTGGTGGAGGCGGATTCAATCGGGGAGGCGGTGGCGGTGGCAATAATCGAGGCGGCGGCAACAACAACCGTCAAGGGGGCGGTGGTCGCCGTGGAGGAGGACAGAGCAGCCTAGAAACTGAGTCGCCGCCAGGAGGGCCCCATTTTTTTGCTGATAGGGTCAAGGAAGACCCGCGAAGTCTAGGGGTTAGTCAGCTACTTTACGATCCGCAACAAGACAGCAACGCAGAAACCGTCATTAAAACGGTGTCGGCACAGTCGCAGTCGCCCAGCACCAGTGCTCAGCAGCCCACAACGCAGACTCAACCGCAAACACCTCAACCCGGAACGGGAGGGCAGGGGACGCAACCACCTGCCACGAAACAGCCAGTCACCACCCAAATCCTGGATGGTTTGGGGTCCATGGTGATCATTGGTGAGCCCGAAGATATTGAAGCGATCATCCGAGTCATCGAATCGCTCAAATTGATATCGCAGCAATCCGAGACGGAGATCCGCATCTTCCCGCTCAAGAAGGGTGATGCAACCAGCATCTCCAATACGCTCAACACCGTCTACCAACGTTTGGTAGTTGGCGCATCGGCTATCACTCGAGCACCGCAAACACAACAAAACCAGCAGGCATCCATTCTGATTCTGCCGTTGCCACGGTTCAATGCCATTCTCATCGGTGCACCCAAGAGCCGCATGAAGGATATTGAAGACAACATCAATAAGCTTGACATTTCCTTGGGCAAAGAAGGGCGCGTGGTCTTTTATCCGCTGAAAAGAGGCTCCTCGGATCGCATAGCCACGATTATCACGCAGCTATATTCCCAACGCTATCCAGGCGAGGTTGCGGGGCAAAATCAAATTGTCGTGCAGTCTGACTCCAAAACCAATACGCTGATCATTCAAGCTTCTCCAGCGGATCAAGAAGAGATTGCTCGATTGGTTGAGTATTTGGAACACACGGTTTCGAATGTTATCAATGAATTGCGGATTATTCCGCTAAAGAACGCAACGGCCACCGAATTATCTACGATTTTGCAACAAGCCTTGCGGGAAGCTGCAGGCACACCTTCGCAACCTTCGAGCACTACACCAACACAACAGGGGCCGGGTGCTCAAGGTCAGCTCCCAGGGCAGGGGGGCCAATTCGGTCAGTTCGGCCAATTCGGCCAGCAAGGACGCTTGCCCGGTCAGACGACAGGAACAGGAACAAGCACGGCACAAGCCGGCGATAACAAAGGCATGAGCCTGCGTTTTGTCAGCCCGACTTTGGGTGGTCGGGCTTTTGAATCCGGTTTGCTCGATGAGATCTTTGTCTATCCTGATACCCGAACAAACGCCTTGATTATTCTGGCGCCCCCACAATCGATTGAGTTAATCAATGCCATCGTCAAAGAACTGGATGTGCCGCCAACGGCTCAAGCTGAGATCAAGGTCTTTCAGTTGAAGCGGGCCGATGCAACGGGCATGCTGCAAATTTTGCAACAAATCTACTATGGCAACGCACGTACGGGGACCACCGGCGGCGCCTTTGGCAATCAACCTTTTGGTGGTGGCTTCGGCAACTTTGGCCAAACGGGCGGCATGACCGGTCAGCGCATGCCGTTTGCCTTTCAAACGGCCGAGGGACCTAGCCAGGTCGAGCTGCGCTTTGGCCTGGACCAACGCACCAACACGCTCATCGTAGCAGGTAGTCGTGGCGATCTGGTTTTAGTCGAAGCCATTATCAATCGTCTCGATAGTGCGGAACTGCGAGAACGTAAGGATGATGTCTATCGTGTTCGTAATTCCGATGCCAATTCCTTGGCTACCACGTTGAGCAATTATTTGCGATCGGTGAGTCAGGTGATGTCGATCGGCGATCAAACGCCCTTCCCGCAAATGGAGCGTGAAGTCGTCATCGTGCCTGAGCCAATTACGAATTCTTTGATCATCAGTGCAACGTCACGCTACTATGCAGATGTCATGCGGCTTATCGAACGGCTGGATTATGAGCCGCCGCAAGTGGTCATTCAGGTTTTGATCGCAGAAGTGACTTTGGACAATCGCGAAGAGTTCGGCATGGAATGGGGAGTGCAGACGCCATTGCTCTTCCAGCGTAGCGTGATCCCAGCAACGACAAGTAACTTTACTAATCCATTTACCCCGCAAGGTGTCTCCGTGACATCGAATGTTGCCGTGGGCAATCCTGGGTTCAATTTCAATACGACGAATCCGCTCGGCAACGTTGTGGTTTCGCCTTCTGCTCTTGGTGCGCAAGGCATCACCAACTTGGGGGTTGGTCGTGCTTCGGCCGATGCGGGCGTGGGTGGCTTTGTCTTCAGTGCAGGTTCAGATGCGGTTAACGTGCTCATCCGCGCCTTGAAGATTCAAGGCAAGATTGAGATTCTCAGTCGGCCGCAAATTTCGGTGATGGACAATCAAACAGCTTCTTTCCAAGCCGGTCAGGATGTGCCCTACGTCAATGGATTCAATGTGAACTTAAATAATCAATTGACGCCCATTGTTTCCTATCGAAGCATCGGTATCGTGCTGTCGGTTCAACCACGCGTCACGCCCGATGGACACGTTGTGATGCGTGTTGATCCGTCGATTTCCTCATTGTCCACCAGCACGGTGAACTTGGGCAACAACACGTTTTCGCCGATCTTCAATGTCACTCAAGCTTCAACCACCATTAGTGCCTTGGATGGTCAGACCGTGGTCATCGGTGGATTGATTGCGAGCATCGACAATCGCAATGAACGCAAACTGCCCTACCTGGGTGATTTGCCCTGGGTTGGTGCTGCATTCCGCTTCCGCACGCATTCGATCCAGAAACGTGAGTTGCTCATCCTTCTGACGCCACGCGTCGTTCGTAATCGTGAAGAAGCCGAACGCGTCAAGAATGAAGAAGCTTGCAAGATGGATTGGGCTTTGCATCAGGTCGAACGGATGCATGGACCCATTGGCCTCGAGCCAACATTGGATCCAATGCCAAACGGGCAAATGACGGTTCCAGAAACCAAACCGGCACCGCCCGTGGGAACGGAGACATTGCCAAATGCACCACAAAAGGTGGTGCCGAATGTCGGCCCGAAGCCAACCGGTTCAACTCAGTTTGTACCGCCTACGAATGGCAATAAGCCTGATGCGAACCAAACAAGTTACGCCAATGGTGCACCATCCAATCAGAGTGCACCGGTTTTACCGAGTGCATTCTCACCTCCTGTGATCACGACCAACGGTTCGAACTACGTTCCCTTGTTCAAGGAACCTCGACCATGATGAGCCAAGGATGGCGACGTGCAGGATGCTTGGGCGGCTTGTGGGCATTGTTGCTATTGAGCGGTTGCATGTCCGTACAATTTCATAAACCACAATGGCAATGGCCATGGTCGGATGGCCCTTGTGTGGGCGATGTCGCCCAGGTTGCTGCCATTTGGGCCGATGGCGTGGTTACACAAGCTGACCCATCTCAAGGCGGCAAACCCACGCCTGGTTTCTCAGGTCGCATTTATCTTCTCAGCCCAGGACTTGGTGAAACGTTGGCTGCCAACGGCCGAATCGTCATCTTCCTTTATGACGATGCACAACCTCCAACGACGGAACCTATTCCCAGGGAACGCTGGGAAATTGATGAAATCAATCTCGCTAAGGTATTGAAAAAGGACGCCGTCGGTTGGGGATACAATGTGTGGCTGCCGTGGACGACCATTCGTTCCGATGTCCGCAACATCACCTTGGTCGTGCACTATCGCCCCAACAACGGACAGGAACTTTATAGCAGTCCATTGTCCATGCGTGTAAATGCGAATGGCATTCTGCAAAAACCGTCCACCATGCAAACCACGCAAGTCAAGCAACCCTAAAGAGAGGCGGCCATGGGCACGTCTAAAATATGGCGTAGCCCAATGCATAATGATAGCTATAGCTCACCATGCCGACGGCTAGCAGCAGGCCTATGCCGAGACGCACGAGCCAAGGCAAGGCTGCAAGAATGACTGTCAACGAAAAGAACATGGGGAAAATCACGCTGACGAACCGTCCCATCGAGCCCATCGACATTTCATAGGCACGGGTCAAGTATGGAATAGCAACCAGCAAAAACCCGAGCATCCATTCCTTGCTGTTGAGCTTGCGAAACCAAACTCCCAAAAACAGCGACAGGACCGCAATCAGAAAATAAATGGGATTCATGAATATCATGCTGCTGTACCAGGGCAGTGTATCGTGTTGTTTCCAATAATGCACGGATCCTTCACTCCATGCACCCCAGACCGGTTCGAAAGTAAACAGACTGATCAGCTTCTGCTGAAGCTCTTTGGATTTATGGCCCATGGTCCAATGTTCCTGGGTGCGGGCAAAGGCGAGAGGATCGTCAAACGCTCCAGCTAAAAAAGCCATGTAAACAAGTAAACCACTCAATCCAATCGGAACATACACCAACCATGCCAAGCATCGTTGTGCAGCCGATGGATAACGCTGGAAAACATGCATGACCATGGGCACAAGCAAGGCTATGCCCACAGGGCGGGTTGCAGTGGCCAACGCCGTGAGCAAAGCCAGCACCAACATCGGCCAGGAGCGCTCCATGCCAATAAAGACCAATAGCATCAAGAGCAGAAGCAGACCTTCTGCATATGCCATATGAGCAAAAAAACCAGTCGGCCAAGCCGCCAGCAGCATCACGCAACCGCCTATCCAGGCATCGCTCATATTTGCAAAACGCAGTCGTGCATAATAGGCAAACGCTATGAAGGCTCCGAGCAAGGCCAGGTTGGCCACAAGAAGAAGGGCCACCTCGACAGGGCAGCCAGTGACCAGCATCACCCCCCGTGCAAGCAAAGGGTACAGTGGAAAGAATGCCACAGGCGATTTGCGATGCACATCAAAAGCATAACCATTCAGCACAATGTTGCGATAATGCAATGCATCCATATGGAAACACTTTTGCAGCAGCGATGAAGGAATGGCATTGGCCATCGGTAATCCTGAATCCTTGCCGAATAAAGATAACCAAAGCCCAACACCCACCAGCAGTCTACTGCTCAAGTAGCCCATTACTCCTATCCAAGCAGCGGAAAAGACGGGATGTCTTATTGAATGGGATAAAAATGGATTTAATTTCATTGACTCCCCCCCCCGCTTGTGTTAATATTCAAAAAGAGGATGTCATCGCAGTGAATTGTATGATACGATTAGTTTGTCGAGGACACAAACCCAGGTGAAGGGAGTCGAGCGATGCAGCTTTTTGGCCCCTGGTTGCAAAAGCCTGCGGTTCAGATTCTCTTGACCATGGCCTATGTGTCCGTGGGCATTTTTGTTTGTTATCGCATTGGCCTCAGTGAGCGCCAAAACCCTGTGCCAAACATGTTTGGCTTAGAGATCGCAGCAGCAGATCTCAATTGGGGCGACCTTTGGGAGAATCCATCGGTCACCAGAACCATTGACATTCGCAATGCCAACGACCAGCCGATCGAAATCTTGGATTTTCGGTCAACATGTGCTTGTCTGGATGTAGAACCTCGTCGGTTGGTTTTGGAACCCAAGGAGATGAAATCAATCAAAATCACGATGAACATGAAAGCCGTCGGCACGAGTTCGGATCAAAGGAATTGGTTTTATTTCGAGACCTGGTTCAATCCGTATGTCAAGGATCGCGGCTTTCCATCGATGCCCTGGAAGATTCGGGCCAGGGTGCATGTGCCCTTTTTGTTGTCGGGTGGGGATGTCTTTGATCTAGGCCATATGACAGATGAGACCCTGAAAAACCAAACGTGGCCCTTGCATACTCATCCTGAAGTGCATGAATTGGCCACAACTTCCTCGACTTCTGGGGTAGGCGTGCGCGTTACCAACGATTTGCAGCAGTTGATCATAACGCCTACGGAGCAATTGCCCCTAGGCAGATTCGAGGCCGACTTGATCATCAAAGCAAGGGCAGGACGTGAATCGAATTGGCTCGAAAAAAAATACAAGATCATTGGCAAACGACTGGGTCCGATCCAAGCCATGCCTGAAAACCTTTTGCTGGGTATGGTGAAGAAAACCGAACGAAAACCACAAATCGTTCATCTGATGTCAGCAACGCCATTTACGATGCAAGTAAATGGCAATACCGATAAAGCGCTGGCCTTGAAAGTCATTCAAGACCATAAGCAAGAGAAGGAACTGCAAATAGCATTGGTAGAGTGGAAAGAAGGTTATGCGAATCATGAGCTGATGATCGACTGCAAAATGGTCGAAACTGGGAGAGAGTACCGATTGCCTATTCGCATTTGTTACTATGGTGCCAAAGATTGAGACTCCCTTGCGGTCGATATTCTAAAGGCGCTCGATAGGCTATGGTAGACAATAAGGAGTGAAGTCATGCGAAGATATATGCATCCTGTTCTATCCAGTTTCATTTTACTGCTGTTCATTTCATCAATTAATGCCAATGAAATGGTTGAAGAATTCAAGAAACATGTAACAGATAAGCAGAAGTACTTTCGGAACTTCAAAGTAGTCGTGTCCTATGAAAAGACTCATCCTTTGGGTTCCGAGGATCTGATAACTGGGCGAAGCGAGTCGGTCAAGAAAGTCATGCAACAACATCCAACATTTACGGGATCTTACACGCTTATTTTTGATCGGGACCAAAGCCAGTTTCGTTGCATTCATGAGGGTGACAAACTGCATATTCGTGGAGATGATGCCGAAATCTACCGGGAATACTCGGAAGCGGGCTATTACAAAGGCTATCCGGTACTCTATTCTCCTCGTGATCGGAATGTCGCGCTTAAGAATGCTGACAACGACGGGGGCGTTCTTCGCAAAGAGATACAAAAAACGTGCTTTCCCAGCGGCACGCCAATGATGCCGATGCTGCCCTACGTTGGAATATTTCCTAATCCATTACTGTCGTCTGAGCCAGTGCGAGACTATTTAAATGCTTCTTACTATCTTATGCCTGACATAGAAAAGTCTACCGCAAACAATTTAAGCTATAAACTTAACGGAAATATACATCAATTCGTTTTGCAGTTTGTGCAAAATGGCAATGCCATTACTATTGAATACGACATCAAAAAAGATGATGTTATCAAAATCGCACGCATTCAGTATTCAATAAAAGACAATCCTAGCATCATTATTGATCAAATTGCCTATGATGCCGTAAAGGGGGTAGTGTTTCCGAAAAGTTGGCGCATGCATAGCTATCTTGGCCAGCCACGCAAATTGCAATACGAAACATTATTCACAGTGATGGATCAATCATGGAACCATGAGTCAGTTGCAAAAGAAAGTCAACTGGCGATTCGGCCTACAGACGTGTTTTTGTTCGATACAGGCAAGTTGGTAAATATCACAAGCCATGGCTTGAGTGAACCATCGAGTGAATACCCAAGATGAACATATGTTGCAGGTATTGCATTGGGCTTAATTCTGCTCCTATTCTTGATCGACAGGGTGTCTCGCATGAGAGCCAGACAAGCAACGGAGGTTTGATTCCATGAGATTGCTACTTCGACCTCATGTCATTGCGCTTCTTTGCACATTGTTTGCAGGTAATGCTAAATCGCAACAGAGCTGGTGTTAGTCAGTATGCAAAGACTTGATGGTCGTCTATACTGGCAATGGTACAGTCCATCGTTATTCAGAGCCTCATTGTTATCAAAGTAGTCTGCTGGTTTTGCAGAATACAGGCAGCCTGGCGACATGTTGGACGACAAATCATGCCATTACAGAATGGGTCCATGAGGGTTGGCAGAAGTGTGTGCAAGCGGCCGCCCCACAAGAAGGTGGCTGCATTCTACTAGATGAAAACGCCAATACGGTAATGCAAAAGCTATGCAATACGAATCAAGGTAGCTCGGAACGTCCGCCTGATCCATAATCCTGATGATTTCTACTAAAGAGGTGTGTAATGCTACAATCATTGCTGCTCAGCCTTGTAGCTATTTCATTTCCTTCGTCTGGTATTCATGTTCAAAGCCATGAAGAAGAGGTCATTGCAAGATTCAAGCAAGGCATACTAAGCCGCCGATTATCCATCAATAATTGCAAATTTGACGTGTCGATGCAGTTGTGGCATCATGCAGAAATTGCCGGTAATACACTAGAGATGAAACAATATTATAAGGAAAATCCGAAACTGGATATGCATTACGTGTTTGCAATCGATCGATCGAGCAATCGAATGCGTATTGTACAACAAGGCGATATTGTAAAGAATCATGCAAATCAGCGCATCGAAAAGGTGCAGTCCTATTGTGAATATGGGTATTATGATGGCATACCAGTAGTCTATGCTCCTTTAGACAAAAATATTTATTTGAGTAGTGCAAACTTGCAAGGGAGCATATGCACGCCGGACAGACAGAATATCGTTGCAACCGCTGCGCCAGGTCTGCTGCCTGTTTATTTATCTATCGGCATGTATCCCAATCCAAGTCTGCTTAAATACCCAAAAGATAGATATCTTCCAACCAAAGATATACTTTCTCCAGACCTGAGCAATTTGCATTTAGAATATGCAGGTGAAATGCAATATGAAAATGAAGTATGTATTCTGATTAGACACAAGCTGAATGACAACGCGAGTAATTATATCGAGTATGTTGTTAACAAAGCAGACTCAACAGTCGTTCACCAGATATCGTCTATTTATTCATATAAGCCAACTACTGTATTTACGAAAATACGTTACAGCAATATGCATGGCATAAATCTTCCAATGTCATGGAGGCGCCATATGTATACAAATGGAGAATTAATGACCGATGCAAGCTGCCAGGTGGACATGTGCTCTATCAATGAACAGGAAAACGCTCAGGCGGCTGTTGTCAAACTAAATAAGAATGATCCAATGTTGTTGACAGATCCGTCATCTATTGACAAAAAATATATAATTCATGACTCCAAGATCTCTGAATATAGCAGTATAAACGTATACTATGTACTGCTGGCAGTTCTTCTGTGTTCTGTTGTCGTGATCTCTTTGGTGGTCTTGAGGCGAAAAAAACAGCAAGCGCCACGATTTACTCTGTAGAAAGGCGGGGCTTATGAAGTCGATGCAGTTTCGTGTGATGGCTGTAGCAATCTGTTTGCTGCAAATAGGACCTTCGATATATTCGCAGCAGCTAGTATGTTGGAATGCATGCAAGATGATGTATGTTATTTGGGGCGGCGGATCCTCAGTAACCGAGCATGAACATGCAACTTGCCAAGCAATTATGCCAGTTATTCAGAACACCGGAAATCAAGATGAAAGATGTAATGCTACAATATTATCGACTAGGACGAGGCCAAGAGTAGGGCAGACGATCTGTAGCAACTATACTGTTGCTCCGACGGAAGGGCGCCTGGCTGGGACTGATGAGGAGGGGGATTGGACGGGTTCGGCCACCATTTTTCGATGTCAACCAAAAACAAATGCCACACTTCCATGAGTTATGTATCAAGGTAGGCCATGCGCCGATACGGTTTGACTCTCATTGAGTTGTTGGTAGTGCTTGGGATCATGAGCCTGCTCATGGCCATCACGATTCCCGCTATCCAGCGTATTCGCGAAGCAGCCAACCGGTTGCAGTGTGCCAGCAACATGAGACAAATTGGCCTGGCTTGCCATCACTATCATGCTGATAGAGGCCGATTACCCTATAGCCAACTCGGCAACGAATTTGCAGGTGCTGGAGCAAGCAATCCCTTGTGGGGAGCTAATAGTCAAAGTTGGAGTTGGTTGGCCAAGTTATTGCCTTACGTTGAGCAGCAGAGCATTTTCAACATTGGTGATATTCCCAACAAAACGCTGCGCATGAGCGGCGTGGCGGCTGCACGCATTCCTTTATTTCTCTGCCCAAGCGATCTGGCCTACCATGCTCCGCCGCTCAAGGATGCAGGCAACCTGCCCGACTTTCCCGTCGGTTTGGCCAATTACAAAGGCGTGAGTGGTTCCAATTGGGGCTACGACAGTACCCAAGATCTTTGGTTTCAAACGCCATTCAAGCATCAAGGTGTCAATGGATCGTACGACGGTAAAATGGAAGGAGACGGTATCCTATGCCGTAACGACCACCTACGTAAGCCGAGGCTGGATCAGATTTATGACGGCCAAAGCAACACATTTATGATAGGTGAAGACATTCCTTCCAAGAATCGTTGGGTCTCCTGGCCTTATGCCAACAACGCTCACGGGACCTGTGCCATTCCGCCCAACCTCGATTATCCTGATCCACAGGTTTGGTATTACACATGGTCCTTTCGCAGTCGCCACCCGGGCGGGCTGCAATTTTGCATGGCGGATGGCTCGGTCCATTTTATTCGCTCAACAATCTCGATGGACCTGTACCGTGCGCTGGCAACCCGGCATGGTGGCGAAACGGTGCAACTCGACGATTAGTATGCATTTCAAAGCTACATTCCCCTGCAAAAGCTTCGCCAAACTGCCCGGTTTGCCAGCTTGGCGCTTCCGCTTGTTCTTTTTTCATGATCCAGTAATATGGGCGGCGACGCGGAGGCAATCGTCCGTCTTGTTCATGATTTAGGCGATCGTATGTACAAATGGTTGCTGTGTTGGCGGTATCTTTGGACGCGCTACTTGGCCCTGGCCAGTATTGTGAGTGTGATGCTGGGCGTGGCTACATTGATTGTGGTCAACAGCGTCATGGGTGGGTTTTCCACCAAACTGATGAGCCGCCTTCGGGGTTTACGCGCGGACATTATTATTGAATACCGCTATCCCCAAGGCATGGCCGGCTACGAAGACAAGATCGACAAAATCAAAAATGTATTGGGTGATCGCTTGGTGGCCGTTACACCAGTGATTGAGACGTTTGCAATTCTCGAGTTCAGGCCCTATCGTTATCGTTCGCCCATGAGTCAACCCGTGCGGGTGATAGGCATCGACCCGGCCACAAAAGCAGCTGCGAGCGAGTTTGCCAGCACTCTCCAAAATCCAGAATATCGGCAGACACCAGAGAAGGTATTCCAGATCGAAGGCGAAGTGTTACGCAAGCATCGTTCAATCTACGGCAATTTGGGTTTGCCGAGCGGTTTCAGCAATGCACCCTTGCCGACGCCAAATCCACCTGGCGGCACGGCAGGGCCACCAACATCAGGCGTGCAGCTTCCCACCGTTCCGCCGGGCAAGCCGCCTTTACCATCAACCAGTCCGCCCGCTGTTGGCAGTGATCTGCCGCAACCGGACGCCGTCAAGCCGCCCGTGGATGAGGTCAAACTGTTTGGAGCCGTTCTGGGCAAAGGCATTGTCAGTTATCGCAAGCAAAAAGCCCATGCCCAAGATGAAGATAAAGATGTGTACTTCATTGAACCGGGTGATGAAGTCAGCTTGATGATGCTCGGTTCGACCGAAGTGGAAGGTTACGATGGCAGCGTACAGAACCGCATGCGCCCAGAGCTGGCCAAATTTGTGGTGACGGATATCTTTCGCAGCGATATGAGCGAAATCGATTCGAACATCATTTACATCGACATCAAAGACATGCAGCGCTTGCGGGCGATGCCGAACCGAGCAACCAGCTTGCATATTCGCTTGAAAGACTCTGACAAGGATGTTGCATGGGCGCTGAACAAGTTGCGCCAGTATGCCGAAGTGGACAGTCGGCCCGTTTTCGATGAGTCGCTCTTTTTGATTCAAACTTGGAAGGATAAGCAGGGAGCTTTGCTGGCGGCTATCGGCATTGAGCGCGCGATATTAAACGTTCTGCTTTTCCTCATCATCGCTGTGGCGGGGTTTGGCATCCTGGCGATTTTTTTCATGATCGTGGTCGAAAAGACGAGAGACATTGGCATCTTGAAAGCTCTGGGTGCACCAAACCGTGGCGTCATGGGCATCTTTGTCAGTTATGGGCTAACTTTAGGCATGGTTGGATCTGGATTAGGCACGTTGTTGGGCGTAACGATAACGTTGTATATCAATGAAATCGAGCAGATACTCTCGAGAGTCACAGGGCAGGAAGTGTTTCCCCGCGACATCTATTACTTTGACAAAATACCCACGGATATGCAGCCACTGATGATTGTAGGGGTTAATGTCGGAGCGATCATGATCGCCGTGCTGGCCAGTGTATTCCCAGCCATTCGGGCGGCGTGGCTACATCCGGTGCAAGCCCTGCGGTACGAGTAGCAATTTGGAAAAGCAAGTTAAAAAATGGAGATGATGCGGGTTAGGCGAATTCCTGTTCCAGAATGACTTTTTTTCGGTCGCAATCGATCAGTCGGATTGTAGTATATCAGTATGAAGTTCCGATGATGATGAAGTGAAGCGACCCGCTCTTCGTCATCGAACGAGGAGGAAGGCATGGTGGTTACAGCAGCCCAGTTGGTCGCCGCCCAAGTGTGTAAATCTTATCGTAAGCACAAAATTGAAATTCCGGTGCTGCGTGGATTGGACTTGGCGGTGGAAGCGGGCTCCTTCCTGAGCATCGTTGGTGCCTCTGGATCAGGCAAAAGCACCTTATTACACCTGCTTGGCACTCTCGATCATCCTGACGAGGGCCAAATCTGGTTAGAAGGTCAACGCATCGATCACCTGCCACGTCGTTCTCGCGACCATCTTCGCAATCAAGTCTTCGGTTTCATCTTTCAATTTTACCATTTGTTGCCCGAGCTTAACGTTGTGCAGAACGTGGCCATGCCACTGTTGATCCAGCATTCCGTCATGGGATGGTGCATGAAACGTAAGCCGTTATTGCATCGGGCTGAAGCATTGATTGAACGAATGGGGTTGGCGCACCGCAAACGGCATCGACCTCGTGAATTGAGTGGAGGTGAAATGCAAAGAGCGGCCATTGCCCGGGCTTTGGTTGCAGGTCCGCGGATTTTGCTTGCGGACGAACCAACCGGTAATCTGGACGTGGCCACAGGTACGGAAATCGTTCGCTTGTTGTTTGATCTGAATCGCGAAGAAGGGTTAACCATCATCATGGTCACGCACAACATGGAGTTGGCGTCGAAAGCAGATCGCATGGTCAAGATGACGGAAGGAAGAGTTGAAATTTCTTCACTTGCTGCCTGAGGAGGCGGCCTCGAGCCCACGAAGGAGTGCACGAACGATGAAGATTTACATCAACGGAGAATTCGTGGATAAGAAGGAAGCAAAAATAGGAGTTTACGATCACGGATTACTGTATGGCGACGGAGTATTTGAAGGCATAAGAGTTTATCACGGAAAAGTATTTAAGTTAAAAGAACACGTTAATCGCCTGTTTGACTCTGCCAAATCCATCAATCTTGAAATACCCATCTCCAAAACAGCCTTTGCTCAAGCCATCGTTGATACGGTTCGCCTGAATGAAATGATAAATGGTTATCTTCGGCCCATCATCACACGCGGCGAAGGCAGCTTAGGTTTAGATCCACGTTCCTGTAAACAACCAAACATCATTATCATTGCCGATAGCATTGCTCTCTATCCTCCAGAATACTACGAACGCGGTTTAGACATCATCACCTGTGCCACCATTCGTAATCATCCGAATGCGGTCAATCCCCGCGTCAAATCCTTGAATTACTTGAACAATGTCATGGCGCGTATGGAGGCCACCTTGGCCAATTGCCAGGAAGCCTTAATGCTGAATCATTTGGGCGAAGTGGCTGAATGTTCCGGTGATAATGTTTTTATTGTCAAGAACCAGGTGATCAAAACACCCCCTGTCAATGCTGGTATCCTCGATGGCATCACGCGCGGAACACTCATCGAATTGGCCAGGGATTCACGCATTGAACTTCACGAAGCGCCGCTGACGCGCCATGATATTTACACCGCTGATGAATGCTTCCTGACGGGCACGGCTGCTGAAATCGTCGCGGTGGTTAAGTGTGACGGTCGAGTGATTGGTAACGGCATCCCGGGACCTATTTTCAAACATCTGCGCGAGCGCTTTCTGGCCCTTACTAAGGGGGAAGAAGATTATGTCAATGGATTCTTTGATGATGAGTTGACACGCAATCGAATGGAATTCCATTCCAATTAATTGTGTATTATTGCAGCACCCCCATCGAAACAAGCACCCCACAGCTCTTGCTGTGGGGTGCTTCCTTTAATCACACTGTGTTCGCTACCAATGAATAAGAATCGAATAGTAATATTTGAGTTTCTTTTCTTCACCCGGTTTTAGCTCCAGGTTCCAGATCATTTCGTTCCGTCGATTCACCGACCATACACCCTCTTCACGCAGAGTGACCGTGGGATTACCATCCGCTTTTTCCAAATCACCAGAAAAACGGCGGCGCACCATCATATTGATTGGCTGTTTTCGGTGATTGCAAAGGGTGATCTCCCCTTCGATTTTCGATTGTCGAAAACGACGACCGCCGATCCAGATTTCTTCACGATTGGAACGCACCCCGCCGGGTGTACTGGGGCTTGAATCGACTTGCACTTCAACTTCCGTGTTTCGAGTACGGATGCTCAGCGCTTTGTTGACGCGCAGCAAGGTTTCTTCACCAGCATTGACCCAGCCGGACAAACGCTGACCGCCAAATTTGCCGTTCGCAGAGACGAACGCAGGTCCCGTAGTCATCGGGAAGCTTAAGGGATTTTTGTATCGGAGGGCATCCCAGGCGACATTGTCATCGTCGTTTTGATTATTACCGCGATAAGAGCCGAATTCATCGCGTAGATCGGGTATCAACCATTCCACGATTTTCTCATAGGAGGTTTCACCTTTGGCGACAGTGAGTGCAAAAACATCGCCCTCTTTCAATGTCCGTTTTCCAATGCTCTGATAGTGCAAGTCGATGCCGTCACCAACATTGGCGGCCCCGCCATCGACGGGTGCAACATCCCGGCCATAGAAATTACCCGTCACCGCATTCTGCGTCATGACCATTTGCCCCTCGGCTTGCTGCCAGGAACGCGCGCCCATGCCCCTGAGTTGCTGGAAAAATTGTGCCCAACTCGTTCGAGCTGACATGGGTGATGTGACATTGCTGAATTGGATGCTTGGAAAACCAGAGATAAGAAATACTTCCGTATCGAGCAAGCCGGTGAGTTCGTTGCGGATGACGGCAGCTTGCTCGAGTTTCAGGGTCTTGGGGTCGGAAATGTCCACATGATAACTGGGTGCCCAGGATAAACCGTGAGCCATATATGTCACCAAAACGGTGATCGGATTAGCTACGGGAGCTGGAACGTTAAAAGTCAACACTGGCAACTTGCGTTTTACTTTGCCCGATGCCTCCATCTCGGCGTAGGCGATCTGACTCATACGCAAGTAAATGCGTTTGGTAGCTGTTTGGACAATCAGGAAATCATCGGTCGATGTACTCGGTCGATAGCGTGGAATGGAATAATCTTCCATTGACAGTGTTTCATCGTTTGCCGATTCCGAGGTCGCTTTGCGACGAGCGAGTACCGTACCTGCGATGGGCGGGATTTTTTCGTTGTAAAAGTGTAAGGTGACTTTTTTGCCCTCCAGATCCTCGCGAAACTGAACGGGACCTGCGGATTCGGCGTCCACTTCCACGGTGCTCATTTGCACCGACGTTTCTACGGGGTGTGTTGAACTCACCCAAAAGGTGCCATGCACCGGATCGGGGACATGACTGAGTCGAAACGTGCCTGGTCCTGGCAAAGTCACTTCACTTTTGATAACCGCCAGCCCGTTTTTGAAAAGTCCGACCGAGACGATTTTACTTGGAGCAACGGCTTCGTTCGTCGCATCGGCTTGAAACAGCATACAACCCTGCATGGCCAATAACAGCAGTGACATAGCTATCCTCCTTTGAAAATGAGATAGCACCAGTATAGCGTTGGATTTGTTACGCTAAGGCAGTTTTGCCATCGAGTTACTTGGCTGTTACAAAGCTGCATTGCTTCGGCGAAGAGGGGCGGGTACGCTCGCGACCAACATCTGTTCTGGTCGTCATCAATACCTTGTTGCAGCAGTTTGATGCAAGAAACCTGCAGGCGCATTTGCATGGTTCAGACACAGTTTATCGCTGTTCGGATTAACTATGTAGGCTGATTAAGAATTCTAAAACATAGAATCATAAAACTTGCAGTCATGCCAAAACAGGCATGACGTAAGGCCCCTTGGGAATCACAGCCATGCGAGCCTGTGGGCCATATTGTCGCAAACAGTCAGCCAATGCCTGTTCGACGGACGCAGCTGGTTCAACATGACATTTTTTCAATACCTCGGGCTTAAGCCCATCGCTAACGACTTTGACATGGCATTTTTGCCGAACTTTGGCGAGTTCTTCAAGCTGCCATTGATCCATTTTGAAATAGGTCTTGTTCAAGATGCGTTGTTTGAACTGAACCAAATCGGGATTTTCCTCCAGGAGTTGCTGAAACTCATGGCTACCGACGCCTTCACTTAAGCTGGCAGCCATGATGATGGTTCCACCTTGTTTCACAATCGGTAGTGCACCCGTCAGCCCCTTAATGGCCTGATAAACGGTTGTATCTAATGGGTATCCCGCACAACTGGTAATAACGACGTCCATTGGTTCGGGAACTGGCACTTTGACGACACTTTCGCAAAACTGGACACCCTTCATCCATGCCAGTTCCATATCGCCTGCACCAAGCCAGGTTGTGCGACGTTGGCCATCAATGCAAACATTGACGATAAAGTCGCAACCTGCTTGTTTGGCAATGTACGTGTTTTCTTCATGAACGGGATTGCCTTCCAATAACCCGCAATCTGCACGCGGGTGTTCCAGGAAATCAGGGCCGTGCCAAATCTTTACGGTTTCAAGAGCTGCGATTCCTGGGCAAATGACTTTTCGGCCACCGGAATAGCCTGCCATCAAATGCGGTTCGATCAAGCCCGTTGTAATCTTCAAATCTGCTTCAACATATCGCCGATCAATCCACATCGGCACTCCCCGCGGTGAATGACCAAGAAAAGCATGGTCGGCAAGATTTTTGCCATAATGATTTTCAATGCGATAGCGCTTGCAAATGTCCGCGCCCACCATTTCAATGAGTTCTTGCCCTTCGTTAGGGCGGTGCAACCCTGTGGCATTGAGTATCAAAATCGCTTGCCGGGCTATGCCAGCTTGTTCGAGCGTTTCTAACACGGGTGGTAGAATCAGGCGATTAGGAACGGGCCGAGTAATGTCGCAAATGAGGATACATGCGTTTTTACGCCCTTTGGCCAAGTCACGTAGCGGCGGAGTACCAATGGGGTTGGCTAGCGCATTGTGTAAAGCTTGAGCCGGATCGGGTAAGGGCGGTACCTCCCGAATTTGCAGGGGACCCAGAGTTTGATCAGGCAATTGCACGGTTAAACCAGTTCGTCCGTAATCCAACGTGACTTGCATGCTCTTTTCTCGATTGGCTCAAGCAATTTGGGAAAACCCGGGACAGTGTTAATCTTAAGCCTACATTTTAACGAATGTACGGCTGCTAGATTGACAGCATAAGTGATTGATGAATCAAGTGCAAGAAATGGCAATACACGGCCAGATTATTAGGCTGTCGTGTCAGCGACCTGTCCCGCTAAGCAGCAATCGCTAAACTGATAAGTAAGTATCCAGGAAGGGATGGGGAAGTACCCCATCCTGAATCTTTTTGCGAGAAGGTTCTTCCATGACCAAATATGTTTATTTCTTTGGTGGCGGTAAGGCTGAAGGCAAAGCAGACATGAAAAATCTGCTCGGCGGCAAGGGCGCTAATCTTGCCGAAATGACCAATATCGGATTGCCTGTTCCACCAGGATTTACTTTAACGACTGAGATTTGCACCTATTATTACGCCAACAATCGCACCTATCCCAGCACACTCAAACAAGAAACCGAAGCTGCTCTGCAACGCATGGAAGCGATTGTGGGTGCTAAATATGGTGATGCTAAAAACCCCCTTTTGGTTTCTTGCCGTTCGGGGGCGCGTGTTTCCATGCCTGGAATGATGGATACGGTATTAAACATCGGGCTCAACGATGTGACCGTTCAAGCCTTGGCAGCTCAGACCAACAATGAGCGGTTCGCTTGGGATTCCTATCGCCGATTTGTGCAAATGTATGGTGACGTGGTTTTAGGGCTGAAACCGCAAGATAAGTTGGAGATTGACCCGTTTGAAAAAATCATGGAAGAGGTCAAGCATGCCAAACACATCACCTTGGACACGGAATTGACCACCGATGATTTAAAGGAATTGGTCAAGCGCTTCAAAGCTGCAATCAAACAGCGTACGGGCAAGGATTTCCCAACGGATCCCATGGAACAGATGTGGGGCGCGATCGGTGCGGTGTTTGGCTCCTGGATGAATGATCGAGCCATTGTTTATCGACGCATGAACAACATCAGCCATGACTGGGGTACAGCCGCCAACATTCAGGCGATGGTCTTCGGCAATATGGGCAATGATTGTGCCACGGGGGTGTGCTTTACCCGCAACCCAGCCACGGGCGACAACGTATTTTATGGCGATTACTTGATCAATGCCCAGGGTGAAGATGTCGTCGCCGGCATTCGAACTCCGCAATCCATTGAAGACCTGAACAAGCAGATGCCGGAAACTTATCGGCAGTTGATGGAAATTCGCAAGACTCTGGAAAAACACTACCGCGAAATGCAGGATATTGAATTTACGGTGCAGCGTGGAAAGCTGTATATGCTGCAGACCCGTAATGGCAAGCGAACGGGGTTTGCTGCCGTTCGCATCGCTGTCGACATGGTGGATGAAGGACTAATCACGTCGGAAGAAGCATTGATGCGCGTCGAACCCGATGCTCTGAATCAGCTCTTGCAACCGGTCTTCGATGTTGAGTCGAAAGCAACCGCGATAAAAGAAGGCCGGTTGCTGGCGAGAGGGATCAACGCGGGCCCAGGAGCTGCCACAGGCAAGATATGTTTGCATGCTGAGGATGCTGAACAACTTGGTCGGCAGGGTGAAAAAGTCATCTTGGTGCGCCGCGAAACGAGCCCCGAAGACATTCGCGGCATGCAAGCAGCGCAAGGTATTCTGACAGCCTTTGGCGGTGCGTCCAGTCATGCCGCACTGGTCAGCAGGCAGATGGGAAAAGTTTGCGTGGTGGGATGTCAAACGATCGACATCAATTACGAAAAAGCAACCATTACGGTTGGGGAGCGCGTGTTAAAATCAGGCGAACCGATCAGCATCGATGGGTTTACTGGAGAAGTATTGTCCGGTCACGTGTCCACCAAGCCGAGCGAAGTGATCCAGGTGCTTATCGACAAGACGATGAAGCCTGAGCAGTCGAAAGTGTTTCAGCAATTCGCGAAGTTGATGGAGTGGGCGGATCAAAAACGCAAATTACGTATCCGCACCAATGCGGACACCCCATCACAGGCCAAAACGGCCATCGCCTTTGGAGCCGAAGGGATTGGCCTGTGTCGCACCGAACATATGTTTTTCGAAGGCAACCGCATCGATGCCATGCGTGCGATGATTCTGGCGAATACCCCACAACAGCGCGAGGCTGCGCTGAATCAGCTGCTTCCCTATCAAAGGCAGGATTTTGAAGGCATCTTTCGAGCCATGCAGGGATATCCCGTTACCATCCGCACACTCGATCCCCCATTGCATGAATTCTTGCCCCACACCAAGGCCGATCAAATTGATTTGGCCGACAAACTGAAAATTACTGTGGATGAAGTGCTGAACCGCGTTCACGCACTGCATGAGTTCAATCCGATGCTGGGTTTCCGCGGGTGTCGTTTGGGGATCGTCTATCCAGGAATAACGCGTATACAGTGTCGCGCTATTTTTGAAGCCGCTTGCAATGTCACGAAAGAGGGCATCAAAGTTGTCCCCGAAATCATGATTCCCTTGGTGGGTTTCGTGAATGAACTGAAAGCCCAAGCCGCAATCGTGCACGAAACAGCCCAGGCAGTGTTTGCTGAAAAGGGCATCAAGATACCATATTTAGTAGGAACCATGATTGAACTGCCGCGTGGTTGCCAGGCAGCCGATTCCATTGCCAAGGAGGCTGAATTTTTCAGCTTTGGCACCAACGATTTGACCCAGACAACCTTAGGCATCAGCCGCGATGATTATGGTCGTTTCATCCATCATTACCTCGAGAATGATATCATTCCGCGCGATCCGTTCCAAACCATCGATTTTGAGGGGGTTGGCGGATTGATGGAGATGGGTGTTCAAAAGGGCCGTTCGGTACGTTCAGATTTAAAGATTGGTATTTGCGGTGAGCATGGCGGCGATCCAGACAGCGTCAAATTCTGTCATCAGATCGGATTGGATTATGTCAGTTGCTCTCCTTATCGGGTACCGATTGCTCGATTGGCCGCGGCGCAAGCACAAATCAAAACGACAGCAAAAACGTAACGGAACGTTCGGTTGCCTGAAAATGGTCCCAAGGATTGCAATGAAGGCATGCGAAGGACGAACGATACTCTAGATCGAGTGAATCAATAACCCTTGCAAAAAGGAATCGTGTTTATGAAAAATGCGTTGGTAGGCTTGTTCTTAATCTTGCTGCTTGTGGGCGGGTTTGGACTTTACCGTGGTTGGTTCACCGTCGAAGTGGACAAGGCTAAGATTAAACAAGACGCCGATAAAGGCGTAGAAAAAGCCAAAGAAATTGGCAAAGAAATTAAAGATCGCGTCACGGGTACAAAGCAGACCAATCCTGAAACCAAGCCCATGAGCGAACAGGGTGTAAAGCAATAAGCAGGTTCTGCAAGGTCACACAAATCGCTTACCGCCCGGTCAACGGGCGGTATTTTTATTGCTGCATTTTGTTGCTGAATTATGGCAATGATCTGGCTATTCTGCGTGAGCGCAGCCTAAACGCTAGTATAATTGAAGTTTCTAATAAGTTGTCCTGTCCTCTTTGGCCATTGAAATGGGGCTATGCCATGCTTGGAGACATTGCCAATTCCTGCCATTCACTGACTCCTGGACCAGTCATCCATACTACGTTGTATTCTTCTAAACTCGGAGGATTGAAGCGCCAGCGACCCTGGATGTTGCCGGTTGGTTTGGCTTTGCTGATCTGTATGGTCATGCCATGGCATTTGCTTGCCCAGAATGCGCGACCACAATCAACCAAACCGTCCGATACACAAAAATCCGAGTCGATCTCAATCAGCATGAACTCGGAAAGTTTGCTGCGCTCATTCAAAGCAAGGCCCATTGGACCTGCATCGATGAGCGGTCGTGTCACGGATGTGGCTGTAGATCCAAAGGCATCGAGCACGATTTATGTAGCAACGGCAACAGGCGGGGTTTGGAAATCCACGAACAATGGAACGACGTGGGCGCCGCTTTTCGACCAAGAAAGCACATCATCCATCGGTGCCATTGCGATCGCACCCTCTAATCCTGAGATCATTTGGGTAGGGACAGGAGAAGCCAATGCGCGCAACAGTGTTTCTTGGGGAAAAGGTGTATTCAAATCGGTCGATGGTGGGAAATCATGGAAGAACATGGGCTTAGCCGATTCCCATCATATAGCTGCGGTTGTCATTCATCCAACCAATCCGGATGTGGTTTATGTTGCCAGTTTAGGACATTTCTGGGGGCCGAATAAAGAACGCGGCATCTTCAAAACGATCGACGGTGGCAAGAATTGGGAAGCTTGCTTTTTTATCGATGAAGATTGTGGCTGCGTGGATCTGAAAATGAATCCATCGGAACCAAATACCCTGTGGGCGGCCATGTATGCTGTTCGACGAGATGGCTTTTCGGGAGGCGATCCCGCCGTGTTGCAATTACACGAAAAAGCAGGCATTTACAAATCAAACGATGCTGGGGCTACTTGGCAAAAAATGACTCGGGGGCTTCCGGAAGGAAAGTTGGGTCGCATTGGTTTGGATGTGTATTTACGAAATCCAAAAGTTCTTTACGCCGTGATTCAAACCGAAAAGACCAACATTCGCCAGGTTGCAGGGCAGCCGACCAAAAAGAACGCAGATAATGTTGACATTGGCGGTATCTTCCGTTCGGAGGATGGGGGGGAATCGTGGAAAAAGCTCAACGATCTATGCCCAAGACCTTTTTACTTTGGTGAAATCCGCGTTGATCCAACCGATGATCAACGCATTTGGGTCTGTGGTATCCCTTTGTTTCGTTCTAACGATGGGGGACAAACTTTCACAGCTGATGCCGCGCCCCGCGTGCATGCTGATCATCATGCACTTTGGATCGACCCGAAAAATCCAGAACGACTTATCCTAGGTTGCGATGGCGGTCTCTATATGAGCTATGATCGTGGTGCTTCCTGGGCGTTCATGGAACAACTTCCTTTGAGCCAGTTTTACGGCGTTGCCGTGGATATGCGTCGTCCTTACTTTGTTTACGGCGGATTGCAAGACAACGGTTCATGGGGTGGCCCCAGTGCAACGCGTGTTTCAGTCGGTATCGGCAATTATGATTGGTATCGCATTGGGGGTGGGGATGGGTTTCAGTGCCAAGTTGATCCGACCGACTGGCGTGTTGTGTATGGTGAATCGCAATACGGCAACCTGTTCCGCATTCATGTAGCGACGGGGGAGAGTAAAAACATTCGGCCGCGTGCTGCTGAGGGTACCACCATCCGTTTTAACTGGAATTCACCGATGTTGTTGTCACCACACAATCCCAGAACACTCTATTACGGTGGCAATTATCTGTTCCGCTCCTTTGACCGAGGCGATCACTGGCAGAAGATCAGCCCAGATCTAACGCTGGGTACCAAAGGTTCGCTCACCACCATTTCCGAGTCGCCAATTTCTCCTGGTCTAATTTGGGTGGGTTCCGACGACGGCAAAATCCAATTAACTCGTGATGGTGGCGTATCTTGGATTGATGTGAGTCAGAAGCTCAAGGACGTCGCGGCGGATCGGACGATCAGCCGGGTGGAAGCCTCGGCTTTTGCTGCAGGAACGTGCTATGTCAGTATCGATCGGCATCGCAATGACGACTATAGGCCTTACCTTTATAAAACGACCGATTATGGCACGACTTGGACCCCCTTGCACGACACACTACCCGAAAATGGCTCGGTGCATGTCATCCGTGAAGATCGCCAAAATCGACAACTGCTTTATTGCGGAACGGAGTTCGGCCTATTTGTTAGCCTGGATGGCGGACGCCATTGGATGCCATTGCGAGGCGGCATGCCGACCGTTCCCATATACGACGTGGTTGTTCATCCGCGTGATCAAGAATTAGTGATTGGCACCCATGGTCGTGGCATTTACATCATGGACATCGCGCCGCTGCAGGAGCTTTCCGAGGAGATCGCGAACAAGGATGTATTCTTATTCTCGCCGAAAACGGCCTGGTTATATCGCAATTTGCCTTCGCCGAATTTGGCAGGTGCACGGCATTACACGGCCAGTAATCCAACCTTTGGAGCGATGCTTAGTTACTACCTGAAGGAAACAAGCCATCAGACTGGCAAAATCACGATCACGGACGCCCTTGGTAATCGGATCGCGGAATTCAATTGTTCGCAAGAACCTGGCATCCATTTTGTGAATTGGAATTTGCGTCGTACGGCAACGGCCAACTCTGTTCCGCAGCAACCGAGACCTTCAAGCCCGCAGCCTAGCTCGACAGCACCTCGTAACCAGAACCAACCTCGGCGGACGCAACAGGCTGCCCCCATGGTCCAACCTGGCGATTATGTTGTTAAGTTGACCATTGGTGATAAGGTGCTGACGAAGCGAATCCGGGTTGAAGCCGAGTCCGCCAATCGTGGGGATGACATACTTGTTGACGATGAAGTGATTGATGATCAATGAGTCACGCCGACTCGAGACATGCACGATCTCCCAATTCATAGGCCCCACATATCGATGTTGGGCCTATAGACGTTGGGGACTAAGGGACCCCATTCTTATCACACTTTAAGGAACGCTCATTTGTTAGTTTAGGCAATTATCGTGTGACACGGAGATTGAGTCCATCTTGCGAAAATCAACTTATCTGTTTATAGAAGAGTGCAAGGGTATGGAAACCGATTAGGAGACAGCATGAGGCTGGCTTTCTTCTCACAAAACGCCCGCCAACGGGATGCAATCGGTAAACAATTGCTCGGAAAAATTCGAGCAGCTCGTTTGGCTGGTCATGAAGTACGTTTGTTTCTTTCGGAAGGACACTTACTGCAGCCTGAATTATTGGAGCTGGCGTTTGTCGGATCGGCTCGTGAACTCTGGCTAAGCCCGTTTGATCGTGAATATTTGCGTGCAGCAGACTTGCTCGAGGTTGAGTACGCAGGCGATTATGATCTGCTTTGTTTGTTGCCCAAGCTAGCCAAAGACGGCATCAAGATTCATTTCGATTATCACGGCGTAACCCCGAGCCAATGGTGGAATCAATCCCATCAAACCCAATCGTCGATCGCCACCCAATATCGAGGCATGGTCTGGTGCGCGCAAAGGGCTGTGGTCCATAGCCGCTTTGCCGCCCAAGAATTAACAGCAGCTACGGGCTATCCCAAAAATCGGATATCCGTTTTGCCTTGTTTCATTCCCGATGCATTCGAAAATGCAAAAACCACAAACTCATGCGCTGATCCTCGTCCAACTCTAGGACTCGAGCACGCTCGCGTCATGCTGTATGTGGGGCGCTTGGCACCGAACAAACGACTGCATATTTTGATTCACTGTTTGGCCGAACTGCACAAAGATAAGCGTAATGATAAATTGGTCGTCATTGGCTGCGATCGCGACTGCTATGCCCAAGAAAAAATGGCTTACATTCGCTTGGCGGAGAGCTTGGGTGTGGCCGAGCACGTCTTTTTCCTGGGCCAGGTGGATGAAGCAACATTAAAAGCTTGGTACCAAACCGCAAATGTATTTATTCTGCCTTCCGCACATGAATGCTTCGGATTGCCGGTTTTGGAAGCCATGCAGCATGGTTTGCCTGTTATTGCCAGTCGGGAAGGTGCCTTGCCCGAAACGGTAGGGTCGGCTGGGTTGACATTCGAATTGGACAATGTCGATAGTCTCGTTCATCAGTTACAGTTCATGGAACAGCCAACCATAACTGACAATGCCAACATAGCGAGTAGTAAACGAAAGTTGGCATTTGTGTTGCCCCGATGGGGTAACAACATCGTCGGTGGAGCCGAATCGTCATTGCGCACCATGGCTCAAGCCTATCAACGGGCAGGCTGGGATGTCGAGATTCTCACAACCTGTGCCATGGATGCAAGTCTCTGGCGAAACGAATTGGCAGAGGGCAAACGATTCGAAGATGGTTTTTGGGTGCATCGATTTCCCGTCGATGATGTAAACCAAGAGCAACATGCACATGTTTACGAACGAATCAATCGTCGTGAAAACATCACCGAGGAACTTGAATCGGCATACCTTGTTCATTCCCTTCGATCCGCTGCGCTGATGAGCTATTTGCAGCAAACCGAAGCTGCATGGGAAGCGATCGTTGTCGGGCCATATTTGTTTGGTTTGACATATGATGTGGCTAAACAATATCAAAATAAAGTGATACTGGTTCCCTGTTTCCATGATGAGCCATTGGCCTATTTGCGTTCTTTTCAGACAACCTACGCATCCGTGGCGGCCATTTTATTTCACACGCGAACGGAACAATCATTCGCCGAAGCGGTTTTAGGCATCAATCATCCAAGATCGACGGTTATTGGAACTGTATTACCAGAACAGGCAGGGCAGGGCCGAACGCAACCCTGGTCCATGCCGTTCTCGGGTGATTACGTGGTTTACTGTGGACGTTATTGTGCCGAAAAAGGACTGGATCGATTAATCGATTTTGCCAGGTCGTACGCAGAACAGCATCCTGAATTCAAGTTGGTGTGCATGGGCCAAGGGGGGATGACGCTACCAAAAGAGTCATGGCTGGTCAATTTAGGCTTTGTTACAAATCAAGTCAAACAGCAGGTACTGGCCAAGGCCAAGGCTTTGGTGCATCTGTCATCAAACGAATCGCTTTCCATAGTGCTGCTCGAAGCTTGGGCTGAAGGCACACCCGTGGTTGGATGGCGTGGATGTGAAGTCGTGGTCGATCAAATTCAGCAAGCGCAGGGCGGCTTGATTGTGCATGATGCGGCCAGCTTTAGCGAAGCCATCGATCGGCTTTGGCAAAATGAAGCTTTGCGCATGCAACTTGGCCAAGCCGGTCAAGAATTTGTGCAACAACACTATCTAGACCCAAAAGCATTTCAGCAAAAGCTGGTCGAAATGTTGGAATCAATGAGGCAACCGCTAAGTAGGTTAATGATTCAGCGGGGGAAAGAACGAGCGGCAGCATTTGCATGGATGGGCTGGCAAAAGAAGTGGTTTTTGCAGCTGCAAGAAGTTCATGAACAGCAGCAATCTCCTTGGAAAACCGGATTGCAATTCACATCCATGATCGAACCGATCCAGTTGATTGCTGGCACAAAAGAACAGACAGTTTCCCTTGCCGTCGAACATAAGGGCCAGTTGCCCATCGTCGGGGTCGGGCCAGTTCGTACGCGTTTTTATGCGCAACTCTTGACCATGAATGGCCAGCCTGTCGGGCCGAGTAAACCCGTTGCCTTTGATCGATGCTTGTACCCAGGCCAGCGCGAAATGTTGCTGGCCAAAATCCATGTTCCCAATAAGCCAGGACGATATCAGCTGTCGTTGGTAAGTAATAGAACGCAGATGCAAAATGCTCGTCACTATGCTTTGATCCCCGTTTTGGTGACGAAGCAGAATATCACGCAAGCGGTCAGTCCACTCGATCCACTGTTGCAAACCGCCCGGCAAGCGTTGGGCCAGGCACTGAAACTAGCTGTTTTGCCCGATGATTATGTCGACGTCACCGAAGGACGCTTTGCTTCCTGCAAACGGTGGATCAAGAAAAAAATCCTACACAATTTCCGCAAAGCCTATGTGGATCTGCTATCAAGGCAACAGACCCATTTCAACAAGGAACTGTTACAGGTCATTCAACAATTAATTGATAGCTTTGCCATCGTTCAACAAGAGAAAAACCAGCCAGCCCGCCTCTTCAGGGAACTGCAGCAATGCCGCCGGGCGAACGCGCGTTTGCAAGCCAAAGTGCTTCAACTCACGGAACGGTTGAATGCATTGGAGGCAGTCAGAGCTGATGCCCAGGAAACTTGAAGAGGAGTAAAGTGATGCGCTGTGTCGTAACGGGAGCTGCAGGCTTCATTGGATCCCATTTATGTGAACGCTTGTTGCATCTTGGTCATGAAGTGGTCGGGTTGGATGCCTTTGTTCCCTATTACCCAAGGGAATTCAAAGAGAATAACCTCAAAGGCTTGCGAAGGCATCCACGCTTCCGTATGCATGCCGTGGATTTGCGACGCGACGAATTCGACGACTGTATTCAAGGGGCTGAGGTCATCATTCATCTGGCGGCCATGCCTGGACTAGTGCAAAGCTGGTCTGACTTCGATTCCTATATGACATGTAACATCATGGCCACGCAAAAACTGCTTGAAGCAGTTCATCGTATGGGGCCAGGGCTTTGGCGCTTCATTCTTGGTTCCACCTCTTCGGTCTATGGCAAGTATGCCTCAGGGGACGAAACACTGCCCACCAGGCCCATTTCACCATATGGCGTTACTAAATTGGCTGCTGAGCACCTCTGTCGGGCCGCCATGGAGATGGATGATTTGCCGTTGGTCATCTTGCGCTTTTTCTCAGTGTATGGTCCGCGACAACGGCCTGACATGGCTTATCATCGGTTCATCGATGCGATGCAACGGGGTATGGAAATTAACGTCTGTGGTGATGGCATGCAAGTGCGTGGCAACACGTTTGTCATGGACTGTGTTGATGCGATTATTGCTGCTTTCATGGGGCATGTTGGCGAAGTTTATAACATCGGTGGAGGGGAAACGGCCACGATTTGGGACATTATCGCTCGATTGGAACACATTGCAGGAAGGAAGGCCAAAATTCAGCATGTGGCTGAAAGACCTGGTGATCAACGCTACACCTTTGCCGACACGACCAAACTTCAACGGCACGTGGGCTGGCAACCAAAAACAAAGCTGGAAGAAGGTCTGACCCTACAGTGGCGTTGGCAACTCGATTTGCGCACGCTACCCTTTGGGTTAAGGGATGCAGCTTAATCCACCATTTGTGCCGCGTTTTTTTTCTGTTCGAGTAGATTAATTTGTAACGATTATACCATGCTTTGAGTTGAACCTGATCTTAACTGTTGCTGTCCTTGAAAACGAGCAAAAGGCCTGGAATTACACTTCTAGGCCTTTCCTTTTTCTTCTAGACTGCAATCATGATGTAAACTCGAGTTACACTGAGGAACGTTGAATGGCATTGCAGTTCGCTGCGATTACGCCCCAAACGCGCGTGCAAGTGGCCGAAAAATTAGGACCAGAAGCGACGCGGCTGCCGCGCAAGCACAAAGTCGTGGCGGTCATGCCAGCTTACAATGCTGCGCGAACGTTGCCTGCCACCATTGCAGACATTCCTGCAGGTGCCGTGGACAAAATCATCCTTGTCGATGATGGCAGCAAAGACCAAACGGTTGAATTGGCTAGATCCATGGGTTTGGATGTCATCGTTCATCCGGAAAATCGCGGTTACGGCGGCAACCAAAAAACGTGCTACAAGCAAGCTCTAGCAGCCGGGGCTGATATTATTGTCATGATACACCCTGATTATCAATACGATAGCCGCGTAATCCCTCATGCCGTTGGCATTATTGAATTGGGCATCTGCGACGTCGTTTTAGGCAGCAGAATTCGTTCTCGCGATGAAGCTTTAGCAGGGGGCATGCCTCTTTATAAGTACTTGGCCAATCGCATGTTAACAGCTTTTGAGAACATTGCCTTAGGCCAAAATTTGGGTGATTTTCATAGTGGCTTTCGGGTTTACCGACGCTCAGTGCTCGAAACGATACCATTTGAGCATAATTCCGACGATTTTGTTTTTGATAGCCAATTTTTAGCCCAGGCCGTCCATTTCCATTTTCGGCTTGGCGATATTCCCGTGCCTGTGCGTTATTTCAAGGAGGCCAGCAGCATCAACTTCAAACGCAGTCTTAGCTATGGCTTGACGACGGTTTTAACGGTTGGTGAATACTGGCTAAATCGACTCGGAGTTCGTAAATCAAAATTGTTCAAAGAGCGCACATCGGATCATGCACGTTGACCTACGCTCAGCTTAGGAGAGGTGACCGAGAGGCCGAAGGTGCAGCACTGGAAATGCTGTGTGGTGTAACAGCCACCGCGGGTTCGAATCCCGCCCTCTCCGCT
>JBDHUG010000019.1:0-30337 GCA_039809045.1 Gemmatales bacterium
AGGTTCGAGTCCTTCAGGGGGCACTAACTCATTGAACGCTTAACGTCTGCTACGGTGATGCCTGGATTTTCCAGGCTTTTTTATTGGCTGCTTTCAATTTCACGCTAATCTTACCAATCCCTAGCAAACTGCTCCTTTAGCTTTCAGACCTTTATTTGTAGTTTCGTAAAGCAAATCGCTCGCCTTGCTGTTATTTCAACATGGCGCGCCATTTGCACTTTTGTAATGGGGCGTGAGCAACCAAGATTCATTGATGAGAGGATGCTCCTATGATCGGCCGCTTCGTTGTTGCCAGCACATGGTCGTCGTGTTAATCACTGGCCTGGTAGCGACTGCAAATCTCAATACACCTGAACCCTCCTTTTTCTGTTCGTCATGCAAATAGTTCAAGAAAACCGACAAGCTAAGCGTGGGCTTGCTTACTTTCATGCCGCTTGCTTTGTGGAGCCAGCAACCGCCTGCGCCCATTCTAACCAATCGTCTGGTGGCCACGCGTTGGGTCTTATCTCATGGTCGGCACGATAGTCTCCGTTCTGTCGGTATTCAAGTTACTGGCAGTAATCCAAGAGGTCAGCCGGTGCCCGCGGCCGTGGCACTGATCAATCTCATAGCCGCCCAGCCCAATCCACTATCCATTTTTCTAAACCTAAATGCTGACGGATCCCAACCGCTCGTACCTGCTGCTCCCGATCCCATCGTGGCGTCGGCAGCAAATCTGCCCAGTGGAATGACCTTGGCCGTTCTCAATCGTGCGGCTCCACCGATTGAGTGGACCCCTTTATCGCCTCGCTTTGGCAAAGGCAATTATTATGCTACGGTTAACATTCCCCAAAGCGGAATTGTTGCGGGTCAAGAATTGGTTACGGCGAAGGATTTCAAGAATTATGCGGCTAATTCCATTTTGTACGAAGCCCCTGATTTCGGTGATGTAGTCATGGCACATGAACTCGAAGGCGGCACCACTCAGTTGCAGTGTACTGGCAAGGTGATCGATGTGGCCTGGGCTAATCCAATGGAATTGAGATTATTCGAGCAGGCACAAACAAGAACCGATGGAACCGGCGGCGTCGTTCAGATATTGATCAGGGCGGAATTGCCACGATCTTTCCCCAGCACACGCACCATTCGTTGGGCAGCCGAGGCTCAACAGATAACGCTGATTCAAACAATCAATGCCCCTGCGGTTCCTCCCACCGGCTTCAGTTGGTTTATCGTCACGTTGCCGGGAACAACCTCCGGCTTGGTGAAGCTCTCAGCGGTGGCGGCGGAGGATTCGTTTCCACCGGGACCATTTCTCAATGTCGGCCCCAACCCGCCTGACAGTGTGGTGTTAAGCACGTTTCATAGCAAAACGCCTACTCTGGAAGATGTCATCACCATGCAAGTGCCACCTTCTGTTCCCAAATTTTTTACTTGGGGAAAACTATTCAACCTTTCTCCCGATCGCAACCAAAGCGAACTGAAATCCCCTTTTTACCCCACTGCAAGTCATGCCATTTCTACTTGGTTTAAAAAGCAGGGCGATTTGAGTGTTTACGTGGCCCTGCAACGGTTTAAAGATCCCAAAATTGCAAGGACGCAATGCGATAAGCTGATTGCAATCGAGAAACGACTGCTCAGTGAACAGACAACCGCCAAAGCTATGATCCTACATGATCAGCCAACAGACTTTGCTCAGCTGCAATACACGCTCAGCCCTACCCTGAAGGAAGGCGAAGTTCAAATTCACATGTCCAAAGTCATTGCCCGTTTTTTGTACAAGGATCGTTTTGTCATTCATGTAGAAGCATTGAATGTCAATCGATGGCCCCCAGACCTCATCAAACCCGGCGGCACACGACAAGTGTCGGCACGACTCAAAAGTGATGCCAAAAAGGCGCTTGCAGAAATGCATGCCTATTCCAAGAAAGCAGTGGAGGAATGGGAGAGTGCATTGCCCGAGATCAACATTCCCTTGCCCGATGACGCGACCGGCACAAAAAGCAACTCTAAAGAGAAACCAAAGGATAAATAAGTGTTCTCCTTGGTCATTTGCACGTTTAACTACTGTTGGTAGAGTGATTTGCGATATGTATCTGATGGCATTGAGTCGCTCTCATGATTGATACTGAATAAGTATCGTCGAGCAGTAGACCCAGATGTCCAACAGGACTATTCGCGCACCCTTTACTTTGAGTTAATCGAATTTGTTCCCGTTACTATCCAAACTGTGCCATAGGCACTTCTATAAATCCGCACTTTAATATCCTATTCAGCCGATTCATAAGACATTTTCGAGTCGCATTTGCCCTCAGTGCAGCGAGTTGCGATAATATCCCCAATCCCAGTTCTGACCTTTTGGTTGGAACGCCTTGTGAGGGATTGTGTTCAAGGGTGCGCTCATGAGTGTTGTGCTAAATGCCCATTTGCAGGATGCTGTCCAGAAAATGGTCCGGCAACTCAGCGACCGTCGCGTACGCATTGCGATTATAGGCGACATCATTCTCGACAATGCGATTGAGGGCACGCCGACGGAACCCCATCCCGAATTTAAGATCCCCTTGCTACGGGATGTGACCACCATCGAAAGCATAGGCGGGGCAGCGAACATTGCCTTGGCCCTATCTCGGTTGGGCGTGGACGTCACGATGTTTGGGCTTGTTGGCTCGGACCTGGCAGGCAGGCAACTGGAAAACTTGATTGACCGCCAGGGCTTTTCCAGTTTCCTCCTTACCGAAAAAGGCTGGCTTACTCCGAAAAAAGATTGGATTTACCATAACATCGCAGGTCAAGTCAAATTAGTGCAGCGGATAGATTATGATCGTCCGCTGCCTGCCCGTGCCCGAGAAGAATTGGTCGGCGAATTTCGTGCACGCTGTCCCGAACAGATGGACGTCGTCATCTTGGTCGATCATGGGTTAGGCAGCATAGGACCCGAATCAACTCCCTTGGTTGCCTTAGCCAAGGAGCATGCCGCGCGGGTAGTTGCTATTCCTCGTTCGCGCATCTTACGCAACCATCCACTGGACGCCATCGTGCTGAACGCCACGGAAATGCGTGCTTTGGCAGAAGGTGGATTGCACGACGATGTTAAAATGTTGGCGGCTCGATATGCCCGTGAATATCAACGCGATGTTTACCTCACGCTCTTCGAAGAAGGCATGGACGTATTCCCTGCCAAACCCGAAAATGGACAGGTTATCCATTTGGACATCCCGCCGCTTGCGCATTACGACTGGCTGGGCGTTCGCGATATTACCACGGCAATTGTTGCTTTGGGGATGGCCTTGAATACACCCATAGAAACCATCGCTCAGGTGGCGATGCTCTTTCGTTATTTGGTTGCAGGTGTTCGCGGAAACGGCAGAGTTTTTTGGCGTGACATTGGGGAACTGACCGAGTCGTCTACCCTATTGGGATCCCGAATTCAAGGAACCTGAATGCCTCATGCATTGGACAACAGACGCACGATTGACCTGTCCTAAATGGTTCATTTAATCAAGTTCTGCTTATCATGAAACTCCGATACGGAAACGTAGCAAACGACCTGGTGAGGATAGCATGAGTAACGAGATCTCTGTCTTGCGTCCCGGTTTGGAAGATGTTCCAGTAGCGGAGTCGTCCGTCAGCTTTATTGATGGCAAAAGGGCCCGGCTAGAATATCGCGGCATTGCCGTGGAGCAATTGGCCAAGGAGAGCTGCTTTGAAGAAACCGCCTGGTTGCTGCTCAAGGGCGACCTTCCATCACAGCAACAATTGCTGGACTTCGATAATGAGCTTCGCTTGCATCGCCGGTTGAAATACAAGCTGATCGACTTGATCAAATGCTTACCCGAGCAAGGTCACCCCATGGGTGCGTTGCAAGCGTCGGTTGCCGCCATGAGCATGTTTTATCCCGCACGGGCGGTGTCCGATGAACAAAGCAATTGGATTTCCGCCATACGCATTCTCGCCAAAATGCCGTCGATCGTGGCTGCCTATCATCGGTTAAGGCGAGGCGATGAAGCCATCCCGCCTCGCGACGATCTGGACTACGCCGCCAATTTTTACTGGATGCTGTTTGAACGGCTACCCTCGCCTGCCACACGGCGCGTCATTGATGCTTGCCTCATCCTGCATGCCGAACACACCATGAACGCCTCGACCTTCAGCGGCCGAGTGACTGGTTCCACATTGGCCGACCCCTATACGGTAATCAGCTCCGCCATCGGTACTCTCACTGGCCCCTTGCATGGCGGGGCCAATGAAGAGGTCACTACCATGCTTGAGGAAATCGGCTCCCCGAAACAAGCCAAAAGCTGGCTGGAGCAAGCTGTGGCCTCCAAACGCAAAATCATGGGCTTTGGCCATCGGGTTTACAAAGTCAAGGATCCACGAGCAACGGTGCTCCAGGAATTAGCAGAAGAACTATTTGCCGAATCAGGGCGACCCGCCACGTATGACACGGCACTGGCCTTGGAGAAAGCCGCCGTTGATATCCTGGGTCCCAAAGGCATTTACCCGAACGTCGACTTCTTCTCAGGGATTGTGTATACGGCTCTGGGCATTCCGACTGATTTGTTCACGCCCATTTTTGCCATCGCCAGGGCCTCTGGCTGGCTAGCTCATTGGATGGAACAATTGAAAAACAATCGCATTTATCGTCCGGAACAGATCTATGTTGGCAAACGGGATCTGTCTTACGTTCCCATTGAAAAACGTACGTCGTAATACAACCATTCCATTGAAGGTTTCGTTTACTGCAAGATGTACCAAACCGGAGGCATGCGTCTCCGGGTCGTTTTTTCGAGGCTGATTATGCTGGATGCACAGTACGTTGTCGAACACCTGCACCAAGTGCGGGAAAACTGCCGCCATCGAAATGTGCGTGTGGACTTAGATCCCATCCCCCAACTATACGATGAAAAAAAACGCTTAAGCAAAGAAGTGCAAGCGCTGCAGCAAAGGCAAAATGAGCAGCAAAAGCTCACCGGCAAAGAAAAAGACCCGACCAGGCGTCAGGCCTTGATTGAAGAAGGCAGACAATTACGCGAGCAAGTCCAGCAGTTGGAAAATCAGCAGCGTGAGATCGATCAGCAACTCAAGCTGCATTTATTGACAATCCCCAATTTGTCGCATCCGGATGCGCCTGTCGGGACCACGGCTGGCGACAACAAAGTGATCAAAACGTGGGGTTCACCCACGAAGTTCGACTTTAAGCCGAAAGACCACGTTTGCTTGGCGGAAGCACTCGACCTGGTTGACTTCGAAGCTGGTGCAGCCGTTGCCGGGCAAAAGTTTTACTTCTTGAAGAATGCGGCTGCTTTGTTGGAAATAGCCCTAATCCAATACGCCATGACCAAACTGGTGAAAGCGGGCTTCACACCGATCATTACTCCCGACCTTGCCAAGGCGGATGTGCTTGAAGGGATCGGGTTCATTCCCCGCGGCCCGGAAACCCAAATTTATGCCGTGGAAAATACGGACCTGTGCCTGGTGGCCACGGCTGAGATCACCCTGGGCGGCATGCACCGCGATCAAATCCTGGATGAGGTGCGTCTGCCCTTGCGTTATGTCGGACTTTCCCATTGCTTCCGCACCGAAGCCGGTGCCCCCGGTCGCGACACCCGTGGACTTTATCGCGTCCATCAATTCACCAAGGTCGAAATGTTTGTCTTCTGCACGCCAGAGCAAGGGGAAGCAGAGCACCAACAGTTGCTGAAGATCGAGGAAGAGATTTTCCAAGGTCTTGGGCTGCCTTATCAAGTCATCGACACGTGCACCGGTGACCTCGGCGGCCCTGCCTATCGCAAATATGATGTGGAAGCTTGGATGCCCGGTCGCGGTGAACAAGGCGAATATGGTGAAGTCACCAGCACTTCCAATTGCACCGACTATCAAGCACGCCGATTGAATATTCGGTTCAAACAAGCCGGGGTCAAGGGCACGCGATACGCTTACACACTCAACGGCACAGCGGTGGCCATTTCGCGCGCTTTGGTTGCGCTGTTCGAAAATTATCAGCAGGCTGATGGCAGCATCATTATCCCAGAAGTCCTCAGGCCTTGGGTCGGCATGGATAAAATCACCAAACCTTGACGGATGCCTCGAAGCACATGCCTGTACCGGCTCTTCAACCTGACGTTCGTATCAGCCGCGCATGCCGCAAGCGTGTGGCTATCCTTGGCTCCACCGGCTCCATTGGCACCAATGGCTTGGATGTTGCGGTCGCTTTGCAGGATCGGCTTGAAATCGTCGGCCTCTCTGCGCAGAGAAATGCTCACAAACTCCGTGAACAAATTGATTTGTTCCAACCAGAATGGGCAGTCCTGGGCGAAGGCCGCCTGCCCCCAAGCAGACACAATCCTCCGCCCGCGACCAAGGAATTCATCGGGTCAGAACATTTACCCGATTTGATACGACAAGAACCGATCGACGTCGTATTGGTTGGTATTGTGGGTGCGGCTGGTTTGCAAAGCAGCCTGGCAACGGTTGCGTCCGGAAAAACTTTGGCACTGGCCAACAAGGAAACGCTGGTGATGGCTGGCCCCATCGTCATGCAAGCGGCGAGGCAAACCGCGGCTCGCATCATCCCCGTGGACAGCGAACATAGCGCCATTTTTCAACTCCTGCAGTCAGAACACCAACGTGAAGTAGAGCGGGTGGTATTAACAGCGAGCGGCGGTCCGTTTCGCGGCAAATCCAGGCAGGAATTGGAACGTGCCACCGTTGAACAAGCCCTGCAACACCCGACCTGGAAAATGGGACAAAAGATCACGGTCGATTCCGCAACCCTTATGAACAAAGCTCTGGAAATCATTGAAGCCCGCTGGCTGTTTGGCCTCACTCCTGAGCAGATTGAGGTGGTCATTCATCCCGAGTCCGTGATCCATTCCTTTGTCGAATATCGCGATGGTGCGGTGATGGCCCAGCTGTCGCCGCCCGACATGCGCTTGCCTATTCAATACGCCTTGACGTATCCTGAACGACTGAATGGTCCCGCGCGTCGTTTGGATTGGCGCAAACTCGATCGGTGGCACTTCATGCAACCGGACCGGGCTACATTCCCTGCATTGGACTTGGGCTACGCCGTGGCTCGTCGCGGCGGGACGGCTGGTGCGGTACTCAATGCTGCCAACGAGGTGGCTGTTCACCGTTTTCTCAATGGATCGCTGCGCTTTCTCGATATCGTCCCCGCGGTCAAACATGCCGTGGACAAACACCCCTACCTGCCCGAGCCGACGCTTAAAGATATCTTTCAGGCCGATGCTTGGGCCCGAGAGGAGACCGAACATTGGCCCAAACTGAAGTAAAAACGGCAACGGCCCAAGCGTCAACCTCGAACACGGCCAAGGTGATCGGTCGCCTGATTGAATCGGGCATTCTCATCGGGCTGATGGCGGCATTGTATTTTGGTTTGTTCCGCGACAAATCGCTAAGCGAGTCTTTCTCGGCCTTCCTCAACGTTTTGGCCGTCATTGTCGGGATTGGGTTCCTTATCTTCATTCATGAGCTCGGTCACTTTCTGGCTGCCAAATGGTGTGACGTGCAAGTGGAGACTTTTAGCGTTGGTTTCGGCAGGGCCATTCCGGGGTGCAGTTACAAATGGGGCGAGACGGTTTACAAATTGGCCATGTTCCCCATTGGGGGCTACGTCAAAATGCTGGGGCAGACCGACCCAGGTGAAAAGGAAGAAGACCAAGACGCTGCTGTCAACTCGCCGCGTTCCTACATGAACAAAACCGTAGGCCAGCGTTTGTTCATCATTTCAGCAGGAGTCGTTATGAACCTGCTGTTTGGGTTTCTGGTGTTTATCTACATCTATCTGGTCGGCAAAACCGAGCCAGCTCCCTTTTTTGGCTACATCGAACCAGGCTCGCCCGCCGACCTTGCAGGGTTAAGAGCATATTCGGAAATCTTGGAAGTCGATCAAGTGACGCATCCTTCCTATGAAGACCTTTTTTACGCCTCATTGCTTTCGACGCCAGGCGAAACCAAAGTGCACCTCAAATGGCGGACACCAGATGGACACATCGCTGATGCCGATGTGATCCCGCGAAAATTAGAAAACGAACTGCGGCCGACCATGGGCGTCGGGTTCCCTGTCGGTGTGGTCTTGTTTCGGGGCGAAAAGCCGGATGTCAGCCCTGCCGATAAAAAAACGCCCGCCGCCGAAGTTGCCTTTCGCGGTGGCGACCGGATCATTGCTATTCGACCTGCCCTGCCCGATCACCCGCAATTCTTGCCGGTTAAACATGGGCCCGATCTGGTACTCGCGGAATCGCGTTGGCGCAACCATCCGCTTGTTTATCAAGTCAAACGCAACGAACAAACACTCGAATTCACCGTTCAACCTGGTTTTCTAAAAACGCTTGGATTTCAACTGCAAATGGGCAAAGTTAGCGAAACGATGCCTACCAAAATGCCGCCTTCGGCGCAAACCATTAAGCCTGGTGATCTGATCATTGCCCTGAATGCTAAAACCGACTTTGATCCCCTACGTTTGCCTGATCTGGTTCAAGACCTGGCTGATCGTAATCAGCCGATTGAATTAACGATCCAACGAGATAATACCACCCTTAAAGTCGCCATCAATCCGAATGAGATTCAAGGGCGCGGCACTTGGGTTGAATCTGCTCCTGGCAAACCCGTACACCCGATGCCCTTTCCGGCCTTGGGATTGAATTATCAAGTGTTGCCGGTCATAGCACGTGTCCAGCCTGGCTCAGATGCTGCCCAGGCCGGGATGAAAGTCGGTCATACCATTGTCGAAATCACCATTCACTCACCTGAACTAAGCAAACCCCAAACCATTGCCATCAACGATAAGAACCATTTCCAGCAGGCATTTTGGTCCATGCAATTGCTGTCGGATGTCGAAGTCGACATCCATTACAAGGATGAAACCCATCAAGTGCGAGTTTGCCGCTTAATGCCCAAGCTCGATCCAACCTGGTCGATGCCCACGCGTGGGTTGAAACTGGAAAACGAAACCTCCGAAAAGTTCGCGGATGGCTTTTTTGATGCCGTGAAGCTTGGTTTACGGGATACCAAGCGCTTTGTGATTCGCATTTACATGAATTTATACAGCTTCGTCACGGGCAAGATTTCTTTCAAGTTGCTGAGCGGACCCGTGGATATGGCCCGTGCCACCTACCAGTTTGCTGAACGTGGCTTTAAGGATCTGCTCCACTTCCTCGCCATGATCAGCATCAACCTGGCCATCGTCAACTTTCTACCGATCCCCGTGCTCGATGGCGGTCATGCCGTCTTGCTGGTGACCGAAAAGCTACGCGGCAAACCCATGAACGAACGCGTGCTCACGTGGATAACCCTGGCCGGCTTGGCGTTCATCTTGTGCTTGATGCTGTTTGTCACCGCTTTGGACATTACCAAAATGGATTGGTTCCAGAATTGGTTTAACAAAGCACCTGCTCAAAACCGGGCGTCCACCTCGGCCCCGATACCGACCAAGCAACCGTCCATGACTCAAGGCTTGCAGCAACAACCAGTGAAACCATAGTAAGCATGAATGCTTCAATCATTCGTGGCCGACCGGAACTGCTCGCTCCCGCGGGCGATTGGGAATCGCTGCGCGCTGCGGTCGCAAACGGCGCCGATGCTGTTTATTTTGGTTTGCCTCAGTTTAATGCTCGTTATCGTGCCACCAACTTTGCCATCGATGATCTGCCCAACATTTGCACCTACTTGCATGAACGCGGAGTGAAAGGCTATGTCACCTTCAACACGTTGATCTTTGCCGATGAGTGGCCTCAAGTGCTGGCATACCTCAACGCATTACAACAAGCCAATGTGGATGCGGTGATCGTTCAAGACTGGGGCTTGGCCTTGGTCATCCATCGGCTGTTTCCAAATTTACCCATCCATGCCTCCACGCAAACCACGCAGACCGAAGCCCGTGGCATCCAGTTGCTTCAAGAGCTTGGCGTTGAACGCGTCATCGTGGCTAGGGAGCTTTCCATCGCCGAAATTCGCAAAATCTCCAGCCAAACCACCATGCCCGTCGAGGTGTTCGTGCATGGGGCGCTATGTGTTTCATATAGTGGTCAGTGCCTGACGAGTGAAGCCTTGGGCGGGCGCTCAGCCAACCGCGGGCAATGTGCCCAAGCTTGCCGCATGCCTTACCAGTTGATGGTGGATGGTGAGCAAGTGGATTTGGGTGATCGTGCTTACTTAATCAGCCCGCAAGACCTGGCTGCGCCGGACCTCGTGGCCGACTTGCTGGATGCCGGTGTGTGTAGCTTTAAAATCGAAGGCAGGCTCAAGGGGGCAGCTTATGTTGCCGCCACAACGCAACTATATCGCACCGCCCTGAACGCTGCTATGGAGCATCGACCTTACAGCATCGATTCGAACCAATGGCGAGCTGCCGAGCAAACCTTTTCCCGAGGCTTGTTTCATGGCTTTCTTGATGGTGTCAATCACCAGATCACGGCCCCAGCTCGATTCCCAAAACACCGCGGCATAAGGATTGGACAAGTCATTCATGTGCAGCCGCCTTGGATCACAATTCGTTTAGATCATGAGCAAGGCGACCTAAGTGAATGGCTTAAACCAGGTGATGGACTCGTCTTTGACGAAGGCCGTCCGGAAGAGGATGAAATAGGCGGACGCGTTTTCCAGGTCCAAGAACAGCCGCGTCAAAACCGTCAACGCTTTGTGCGTTTGCGTATGGATCGCCATCAAGTCCATCCGCAACACATCCATGCGCATGCAATCGTCTGGAAAACCGATGACCCAGCCGTGCGGCAAAAACTTGAGCAATCCTTTGCCAAGGATAAACCAATCCAACGCATAGGTGTGCATTTCAGCTTACAGGGTCAAAGCGGTACACCACTAACGATCCATGCACGCACGGATGAAGGCGATGAAGCCGAAGCCTCCTGGCCGGGTCCTTTGGAAATCGCTCGCAAGCAACCAACCACACTTGCACGGATAACCGACGCACTGGGTCGATTGCATGAAACACCGTTTGCACTGGCGGCCGTTCATTTCGATTGCCAAGAGCCGTTGCTCATTCCATCCAGCGTGCTCAATCAGTTGAGAAGGCAGTTGGTTGCCATTCTGCTAAGCAAACACCCGTCACGACGCAAAAAGATAAGCCACCACGAAGTGAGCAGCCTTGACTTACAAAAATTTAGGCAGTCCATCCTACCTGGCCCGTTGAATGCCCCACCCCAAAAAGAACCACAACTCCACGTGCTGGCACGCAACCTTGATCAGGTGCGTTTCCTGGCGGAAATGGAGCATCCGCCTTCTTTGATTTATTGTGATTTCGAAGATGTTCGGCGCTACCGAGAAGCCGTAGCCCTGGCACGAAGCCAAAACGTGCCAATCGGGTTGGCTTCATTACGAATTATCAAGCCCGGAGAGGAAACCTGGCTGCGGATCATGGCCGAAGCACGCCCTGATCGAGTGCTGGTCCGCAATCTCGCCACACTTCGCTATTTCCAAGCGAACGCACCTGAAATTCCCTTGGTGGGAGACTATTCCCTCAATGTTGTCAATGAATTCGCCGCTGCCTGGCTAAAAACGCAAGGTCTCGTTCGGATGGTGCCTGGCTATGATTTGAATTGGGAACAACTCGTGGCATTGATCCAAGCTTGTCCGCCGGATTGGTTTGAAGTGGTCATCCACTATTTTATGCCGATGTTTCATATGGAACATTGTGTGTTCGCTGCCTTCCTGTCTCAAGGCAAAGATTATCGGGATTGTGGCCGACCGTGCGACCATCATCGGCTGGACCTGCGCGACCATCAGCAAGCCCACTTCCCGGTCATTCCGGATGCAGGCTGCCGTAACACAGTCTACAATGCATTGCCTCAGTCGGCTGCCGAATTCATGCCACGAATGCTGCAGATCGGTCTCCGTGTCTTTCGCCTTGAACTACTGCGGGAATCCAGCGAGCAAATACACTCACTCATTCAGCTTTATCGTGAAGTGCTGTATGGCCACAACGATGGCAAAGACGCCTGGCGCAAAGTCCGCGGCCTGAATCAACTTGGCGTTACCCGCGGTACATTGCAGTTACTGTGATCATTAACCCAAACGCCAAACTATTCCCAAGTCCTTGGCTTGTCATGCAGCGATTCCAGTGATTACACTAGCGCTGCCGACATCTGTTATTGAAGGTTTTTTCTACTCAGAAGGAACAAACCATGTTTGCCCAGACGGTTTGCAATCATCGTGCGTTATGCTTCATGCTCGTAATCGTACTTTTCTTCAGCGCTGGCTTGTTTGTTTCATCGCAAGACTCACCACCAAAAACGCCAAGTGCAGCAATCCATGCCTTCGAAAACATCATGCAACAACCCCACTACAAAAATGCCCATTGGGGTATCCTGGTGGTTGATTGTGCTACAGGCCAGCCTCTTTTTGAAGTCAATGCCGATCGTCTGTTTCTGCCCGCTTCAACCACCAAGCTGTATTCAACAGCTGCCTTTCTCGATACGTTTGGGGCGGATTTTCGCTACCGCACACCGGTCGTCCACCGAGGCGAGATCAAAGACGGCGAATTGAATGGTGATTTGGTGCTGGTGGCCTCCGGCGACCCGACGATGGGTGGCCGCACGGATGACCACGACAAGATTCAATTCAGCAATATCGACCATACCTATGCGAATGGCAGTTTAGACAGTGAACCCACCAAAGCCAACCCACTGGCTGGACTGCAGAGTTTGGCCAAGCAGGTGGCTGCCAAGGGCATCAAGAGCATCAAAGGTCAAATCATTATCGACGACCGGTTGTTTGATTCTGCCGAAGGAACAGGGAGTGGCCCCAAGCACCTCACGCCGATCATGATCAACGACAATGTCATCGACATCATGATCAAACCAGACAAAGAAGTCGGCCAAGCTGCTTCCGTGGAAACGCGCCCGCGTACAGCAGCTTACCTAGTTGATGCCCAAATCGAAACCGTTGAAGCAGGTAAGCCATTACAAGTTCGGAGCAGCAGCCCCATGCCGGGACGTTTGGTCGTTCGCGGGCAAATCCCCAAAGGTCACAAACCGGTATTGCGCGTGCATGAAGTGGATGATCCCGCGACCTTCGCCCGGGCGCTGTTCATTGACGAATTGAAACGAGCAGGCGTTCGGCTGCAAGCATCCCACTTTGAGCGGAATAGCACCGCCAGTCTTCCAAGCCGTGAGCAAGTCGTGCAATGGCCTCCGTTGGCAGAGTTTACATCCCCGCCAGCGAGTGAGGAGATTAAACTGGTTTTGAAAGTCAGTCATAACTTGCACGCGAGCACGTTGCCGTTAATGCTGGCGGTGAAACATAACGAGCGAACTTTGGAAAAAGGTTTACGACGCGAAGGACAGGCTTTGCGCAAACTCGGTGTGGATATCGACTCCATCGCACTGGGAAGTGGTGCGGGCGGCGCTCGCACCGATCTCACCTCGCCGCGAGTTACGGTCCAGCTTCTCTTAGCCATGCGCAAACACGCGACCTTTGATGTTTATAAAGCCGCCATGCCTATCTTGGGTGTTGATGGCACGTTGTACAACGTTCTGGAACCTGACAGCCCTGCAAAGGGCCAATTCCATGCCAAAACGGGGACATATTACCTGGAGAATGAATTAACAGGCCGCTATATTTTGACGAGCAAAGCCTTGGCTGGTTATGGCACAACGCAATCGGGCAGACAAGTGGCATTTGCCTTGTTTGTGAATTACACTCATTTAATGGCCCCAAGTGGTTCACTGCGTGAGGGCAAGACTTTGGCGAAGTTCTGCGAAGCCATCTATAAACACTTTTAGGAGAAGCAATTCCATACGAGGGACTGGCCATGAAAGAGCAACGCAGCCCCATTGGGGCCATTATCTTTAGCGGGTTTATTGGTCTCGTGACGGGGTTCATCTTTGGCATGCTTACCCGCAATACAGGTTTTGAGCCATTCAAATATCGGCTCATTGGCGGAGCGGCCGTGGGTGGATTGGCAGGCATGCTGATGGGCAACGTGGCAGGCCAAATGATTTCGAGGGATGCAAGCAAAAGTGTCATCGTGCCAACGCTGATCGCGGGTGCCGTCACCGGTGCTTTCGGGGCCTGGATTTGGCGGGAAATCATTAAAATTCCGCCGTTCACTTATTTGCCGATCCCTTGATCAAACCATCACCGTTTTTTTGCTTTGGCTTGCTTTTCCTTCATTTTCTTATCATTGCATGATCAGTTACAATAGAGCGTAATGGAAAAATAGACTCTCTTTAAACTGTCCCTTGCTTACGTTATGTTAGGAAGCATGTCCACCATCGGTGAAACCAGCGCCCAATTTGCCCTCCGCGACCCGGATGTTCGCCTGATGCTGCGCGTGCGCAACGATGAACATGGTGCGTTCGAGGAATTGGTGGATCGCTTTCAACATCGACTCATCAATATCCTGGCCCATTTGTGTTGCCAAGCCGATGAAGCCGAGGATTTAGCCCAGGAAGTATTTCTGCGTGTTTATCGTTCACGATCGGAATATCACCCACAAGCGAAGTTTTCCACCTGGCTGTTTACCATCGCCAACAATGTAGCGCTGAATGCGTTACGACGCCGCATCCGGAAGCCGTCCATCCAACTGACCGTCACGGATTCCGGCCCCATGGGAGCGCGCCCCATAGAATCCATGCTGACTGCGCGAACCGCATCACCCGACCATAACTTGCAATTTCAGGAGTTGGCACAAGTCATCCGCAATGCCTTAGATCAATTGAACGACCGCCAACGGATGGCTGTGGTGTTGAATAAGTTTGAAGGCATGAGTTACGACGAAATCGCCCAAGTCATGGGGATAACAACGAAAGCCGTCAAATCGCTGTTGAGTCGTGCTCGTTGCCAGTTACGCGATTTGCTCAAGGATTATGTCCAAATGGATACCCGGTCCGCCTCCTACCCTGCGTTGTCCGAATCGGGAGCTTCCGATGCCCAATGATCCCAATGCATCTGCACAGCCATCCACGACAGCTCAACTAACTGAGGCCGAGCGGGAAAAGCTAATTGCGTATTTGGACGGCGAATTGGACGAAGCCGCTGAACATGAAGTTGAGGTGGAATTGGGTCAGCGTGAATCGATTCGGCAAGAAGCCGATGTCTTGCGTAAAACCTGGGATTTGCTTGATTTTCTACCGAAAGTCAATCCACCGCCGCAGTTTACTGCCCAGACGATGCAGCGACTGGAAATGACCAAGCTCCGACTCATCCACCGCGAGCAGCTTTGGCGACGCTTGGCGATGGTGGGCTGGATTCTGACTGTGTTGCTGGTCGCCTCCATGGCATTTACCTTGGCTTACTATTGGCCCCTTTCGCCCCGACAGGCTCAATTACACGAAACACGCCCCCAATCATCTTCGGCATCATCGCCTCAACCATCGCAGCATGGCGCGGATGTGCCATATTTCGAACCGCCAATATTGCGCATGGAAGGCATGAATCGCAATCAAGAACGCACATTGCTGAATTGGATCTACCAAGATATCTATCGCGTGCGTGAAGAGTTAATGACGAAATTAGAACCCTTTGAAAAGCGCCGATTACAAGAAGCCACACGCCAAGGCGGCCTGGTTTTTGTCGAAGCGTTGCTCGAATTAGCCAACAAATACAAAGTGCCCATCCAAAGGCCCTTCGTCCCGCCAGGGAAACCTAACCTGCCTCGCGAACGCGAACCCCTCGGCAGCGACCCCAAAAAGAATACCAAACCCACCCGTACAGATACACGACCTGAAGCATTAGGGCACAACCGCCCGGCGACTTTGTTACTGTGACCGCTGATATGGAAGGACATCTGCAAAAAACCGACCGATCTGGTAAAGAATGAACCAGAAGCAGAGAAGAAGACATTCCAAATCCACCGATGTTTATTCGCCGAGTGGCTGATTAATGCTTCTGTGTGGCTGCGGACAGCTGTTATCTTTGACATTCCTGCTGACCTTTTGGCTTACCGGTCGTTAGAATGACGCCTGTATCTGGTTGTCTTACGATGTTGTTTGAAATGTTGTAAGGTAGTCTGCATGAATGCTTCGGTTCATGTATCCAGTCATCCCTTGTTGTTGACGCGATTGGCACAATTGCGACATCGCGACACACCATCCCCCGTTTTTCGGAGTTTGGTGCGTGAACTTTCGCAACTTCTGTTTTATGAAGCAACAACCGACTTGCGCTTAAACAAGATCACTGTCCCAACCCCCCTCGCAAGCTGCCCTGCCCATGAACTGGCTCAGAAGATTGGCCTGGTGCCCATCCTGCGTGCCGGACTCGGTATGGCTGAGGCCATTTTGGAAATGGTACCGACGGCGGGCGTTTGGCACCTGGGCATGTATCGCGATCATGCCACTTCGCAACCTGTCATGTATTATAATCCCTTACCGCAAAAAGCAGCCTTCGACGTGGCCATGGTGGTTGACCCCATGCTTGCCACGGGCGGTTCAGCCGTGGCATGCATCAACGAATTAAAGAAAAAAGGGGTCACGCACATCAAATTCCTTGGGTTGATTGCCGCACCGGAAGGCGTGGCCATCATGCAAAAACATCATCCCGATGTCCCACTCTACTTAGCCGCGATCGACAGCCACTTGAACGAGAAAAATTACATCGTCCCAGGTCTGGGCGATGCCGGTGATCGGCAATTTGGCACGGCTTAGCTAACAAAAAACCCCTCTGCCTTTGCAGAGGGGTGCTGCTGACACATTAGTCGAAGCAGGTTTGTCAGGCGTTAGTTGCCTCCGAAATCCGATGCAAACGCCTTGGCGTTGAGTTCCTCACCGGTTGCAAATTTGGTGAGCTGGTTCCAACTCATGATGCGCCCCGGAGCGAAGACTTTTTCGCGCATGAACTGCCCCACTTCTTTATGGCCAACATAGTCCGCCTTGTCGGGACTCGTTTTCAAAACGGTTTTGGACAGGGCATGATGCACTTGCGAAGCAAACAATTGTCCCATCATGTAATTGTGATAATAGGCTGGTGCGCTACAGACATGGATTTTGCTGGCATAATCGGGTGCCGAGCGGCCTTCGGGCCGACGCATCATTTGATATTCTTCCACCAAATCCCACCACAGCTTGTTCAAATCTTGATCGGGGTTTTCATACATTCCCTTTTCAAACCGCAGCATGACCTGGCACCAGCGGGAGAAGATAAGCAATTGATTGCGGAGCATCTGCTTCGCCGTGGCGTCAAATTTCTCCGGATCAGGCACTTGGACTCCCATGTTCTTGAGCCAGGTTGCACTCTTGGAGAATTTTTCGAACTGCATGGCCACACCTTCGGTTGTCAGGATATGGGCTTCGCTCCGCAAAACGTAAGGCACGCTTTGTGGAATGTTCTTGCTGCTGTAGACGGAATGGCCCAGTTCGTGCAGCATCGTGGCCATCCAGTATTCATTGGGAACGATATTGGCGAGAACCCGGACATCGCCATCCCGATCGATGTCTGTGCAAAACGCATGCGGGCTTTTACCGGGCTTTTCATACAAGTCGCTACGGGCAATGACATCATCAATAGGCAAATCCATGCCCTTATAAAAGTCGCGACATAGCTTCAGTATGTCCACCTTGGCATAGACCGTGTCCAGATTCATTTCATAGATGGATGGTGGTTCCTGGAAAAATGGATCCTGATAATGCCAGGGTCGCAGGTCCGTGATTTGAATGCCGAACTGAGCTGACAATTTTTCATCGATGGACTGCTTGACACGCTTAAACGGTTCTCTTGTCAATTGATCCAGTTCATCAAACAACTGCATGACTTTCGCCTGATCTTGTTCGTTCAGGTACAGCATCATCTTGTGGTAATCGGCAAAGCCTAATTTCTTGGCGGCCTGGTTGCGTAGCTTGACCAGCTCTTTCAAGTCCTTTTCGACCACCGCCCCCACGGCCTTGCTGGCTTCCCATACCGCCTTGCGTTGATCGCTGTTGTTCGATTCCTTCAAAACCTTGCGGACCTGGCTATCCGTTAACTCATCGCTGCCCACTTTGGCACGATAGACGTTGAACGCTTTCTCCACTGCGTTGGCTTTAGCGCTCATGGCTTTGAGCAATTCCGGATCGACTTGTTTTTCCAGGTATTGCAGATACAGGATGGCGATTTGCCGTCGGAGCAGAGGATCTTCAATGGTGGCTTCTTTCAGCTTTTTCACTTCAGCAAATGCCTGGCTATCTGCTAGGGCAGCATCGTATTGATTCTGGATTTCTTCTTTCTTGGCAAAGTCTTCGTCTTTCCCCGTGATATTGGCATTCCACCAGGCCAGGCTGGCTTTGTATTCCAATGGTCGCATTCGGGCTTCGTGTTTTTTGATAAAAGCCGTGGCTTCAGCATCGGCCGAACTCGCCTGATGACCATCGATCATTGTCAGCCATCCTCCCAAGAGAAAAATACCGCACCATCCCATCGCGAACCGCAACCACCGCTTCATTTGTCATACTCCATGTTTTGTAAACGATGAAAGCTGAAACAGAGTCCATTGGTTGAGCATCCGTCTACCGTTTATTGAGGTCGGTCGTCATCCTCATCCCAGTTCCCAGGTTCCTGCCGACGTTCACGATACAAGGCAGGCAATTGCCTTTCCAACATGCTGCGTTCGTCTTCGCGAATACGGCGGCGCTGCCGGATGCCATGCAACCGGATGGCTCGCAATTCCCATAAGCCTAAGCCGATGAGCAACATCACGGCCCCCATCAACACACCCACATATGCAAAACTGAACAACACGAACGATTTTTCTTCATCCGACAACGGTGTGAGTGGTTGTGCGTCGATCTGGGCTTGATTGGAACGGATGATCAATTCATCCAAACGCTCCAAAATGCGCATCCCCATCAAGCCGGCGAGCATGACCGCCACGCAGACCATGAGGGCGCAACCCGAAAACCTGCGAATCGACTGCCAGCGAAAGTAGCTTCGTTCATCCGTGGATAAATCACGTTGGGTGCGCAGCCAAAAAAGTTGCTGCATTTGCCGCCAAGCAAACCAGCCAGCCATGCCCGCCATGAGCAGTGCAAACGCTGGAATAAGATAGTAGGGTATGTCGGAAAGGACCATGAAAACCTTACCTGCTTACAATGCCCGCTTCATCCACTCCATGAGCACACGACCAACTTGCTGCATGGTTTCTGGCGAGCAGTTTTCCGGAATGTCGGACAACCGATGCCAATGTGGATAGTCCATGAATTCATATTCCCGGCCCGGCAAGATACGTCGATTGCGCGAAGCGCTGGGAACAATATCAATGGCTGGGATGCCCACGCGTTGCAGCGCTAGATGATCGTCCAACACGTCTTGCCCCCACTGGGCGACGAAGGCCTTGCACTCTAACTCCTTGGCCAGGCTCCATATCTTCTCCACAAGCCTCCCAGCGGACATGGCCGAATGTCCCTCATACAGAAACCGCGCTTTTTTCCCTGCCACCATGTCCAGGAGTATGGCCTCAATGATTTCAGGACTGGCCGGATTCTGTCGCCGGGCTTTGGCATACTCCTCGGCAAAATGTTCTGAACCTATGAAATAAACATCGCCCCCTTCTTCGCTGGGTCGCTTATCGAAGATGTATTCTTCACCGTCAAACAGCACAAAATCCAAGCCTACTTTCAAATCCATGGTTTTCACGTGATGGGCCAATTCCATCATCATGGCCACACCCGATGCGCCATCATTGGCACCCACGAAAGGCTTGGTCCAGTCGCGTCGATCCGGTTCCTGGTCCGCAATCGGTCGCGTATCGTAATGGGCGCAGATCATGATCCGCCGCTTTCGTTCTGGATGCCAACGTGCAATCAAATTGACCATCTCGACCGCCTGCTGACGGCTGCGTTGCTTGGCGGAGAACTTTTGCAATTCCACTAGTGCGCCATGGTCCTCGAAATGCTTTTTCGTCAGCTCAATCTGCTTCTGCATCCCTGCCGTGCCGCTGATGCGCGGGCCGATGGCACATAGTTGCCGCAAGTAACCAAAGGCTCGTTCCGCGTCAAAGGCCAAACCTGAACCGCTGCGTGATTCGGCAAATGCGCTGCCGCCTTGGGTTGAACTCTGAGCATTGGTGGGCAAGTATGGCATCATCAACAATACTCCTCCCCCAATCAATAACAGGCTGGCAATGGTCCAGATCGCTTTTTGCTTTTGGGACATGCTCCATTCCCCCCCAGGCCAATGGCTTTTGGCATTGTATGCGATGCAACGGCATTCCGCCTCTGATAAACGACGCCGATCCCTTTTCGGGGTGTGCAATTCTGTTTCTTATACTATATTCCAATGCTAACTGGTTTCTTTTACACTCGCCCAGTTCGCCATATAGCTTAACCCATTGTTGACTGTTCGTTATTGCAGGATGGCTCTCATGACTAAGCTACAGACTCGGTGGATGTTGCTGCTGGTGTTTTTTCTGTGTTGCCTGCCCGCATGGTTTACCGCTCGGGCTGAGCTACCTTCCTCTCAGCCACGCATTGAAGTGACGATTGACCCCAGCCTGGTCACGAACCCGCCCGCCGTGGGCCGACTGGTCGTCATTCTGTCGAAAGCCAGTCGACCCACAGACCTTCGCCGCAACATCGGTCAGACGGGCATGAATGCTCCCCCGATCTTTGGAACGGATGTCAAAGGCTTCCATGCTCAGCATGTGGCAACCTTGGATGAACAGTCCGCTGCATTCCCCATTGCCAGCTTAAAAGACCTGCCTGCCGGTGCTTATCTGGCCCAAGCCGTGTTCATGACCAACCGCGATTTGAATCTGCCCCACGCTCCAGGCAATCTTTTCAGCAAGCCGGTCACCATCCAATGGGGAACAACAACCACACCGCGCCTGACACTTACGGAAAAAGAACCTGAAGAAAAGTTGCCGCCGGATACCGACCAAATCAAGTTTTTGATGTTTCCGTCCAAACTGCTTTCCGACTTCCATGGTCGGCCTATGGTTTATCGAGCTGCCGTAATCCTTCCTGCCGATTTTGCTAAACAGCCTGAGCGTCGTTATCCCCTTTGCGTGAACATCGGCGGTTTCGGCACCCGCTTTACCATGGCGCGCATGATGGGCGCGGATGGTCGTCGGGCGAATAGCGACATCGCATTTGTGCGGCTCTTGCTGGACGGTGCAGGTCCGTTTGGCGATCCTTACCATGTTAACTCCGCCAACAACGGCCCGTATGGAGATGCCTTAACCCAAGAGCTCATCCCCTATGTCGAAAAAACCTATCGCTGTATCGGGCAACCCTATGCCCGTTTCACGACAGGTGCCTCGACAGGTGGATGGGTCTCCTTGGCTCTGCAATTGTTCTATCCCGATTTCTTCAATGGTTGCTGGTCCTCGTGCCCAGACCCGGTGGATTTTCGTTGCTACGAATTGATCAATATCTATGAAGATGCCAATGCTTACGTCAATCGCTTCGGTTTCGAGCGGCCGGCCAAACGCAACGTCGATGGCGACACCATTTACACCCTTCGTCACGAATGCCAGGTGGAAAACGTGCTGGGCATGGGTGATAACTGGGCCATGGGGGGTAAAGATTGGGCTTCATGGAATGCCACTTTTGGCCCCAAAGGCGCTGATGGCCTGCCCAAACCGCTTTGGCATCCTAAAACCGGCCAGATCGACCGCTCCGTGACCGAGCATTGGAAGCAATATGACTTACGACTCTTTGTCGAAAAAAACTGGTCCACGCTTGGACCAAAAGTGAATGGCAAGATTCATATCTGGGTGGGCGATGCGGACGACTACTTCCTCAACAATGCCGTTCATCGGCTCAAAGCCACGTTTGAAAGGCAAAAACAACCCACGTTTCAAGGGACCATCGTCATCGCCCCGAGACTTCCCCACACCAGCGGCTGGTCTAATCAGGAAATCTATAAACAGATGGCGAGCCGCATGAATGAAACGGCACCGCGCTGAGCGACCTCAACCATGCTTCGATGCAATCTCCGTCAAACGATAAACGTATTTGTATCGATGCGATTTTGCCAAAGTCGCTGCCTCGTCGGTTCATGGCACTAGCGCAGCCGTCGGCTTCGTTGACATCGTGCTGGTAGGTGGTTGCCGATATTGCTCAGGTATAGGCTTCGCCGTTGCCGGGTCAGTCGTCCCCTTCACACCCACCATGGGCATGCTGAGCCAACGTCCCGTATTGATGAACATCTGCACTTCATGTTGAAATTGGGTGGCATATTCGCTCAATGAGACTTCGGCTGGGATTTCGCCCACCGTGCCTGGGGCTATTGTGATCGGGTCGGAAAGCTTGCCACGCAAGCAACAAAAATTAGCGCCTCAGGTAAACTCCATACCCACGACTTGGATCGGGTGATTGGACAGGTTCCGCACCTTGTAGGTCACCGGGATTCTGCTCCCAGCCACAACGTTATCGAGGATGATCGTGGCGTTCTCGATGTGATAGATTTCATGCTCGGGCCGGTTCCGGTCCATTTCCAGCCAGTAATAGTAAGTGGCCAACCCAAAGCACACGATGGCCAGCAACAGTCCGATCCGCGATAGCCATTGTAAAAACCGCATGGCAAACCTCTTCAGAGAATGATAATTCCTCGTAAAAATAATACCATCAGCCGTACGGGCCTTCAACAGCCAAATCGGCGTGGTCAGACAACCTTGGCAGTGCGGGGATGAGATTTTGCCCCCGGTGATTCACCGTGGGCTAAGTTCTATAAAAGGCACCGTCTCAATCCCAATCGTCGCCGACAGCCTCACCCCCTGAGCGCGTCGCCAGCGCTGGCATCACCCGGTCGGCCGTGTAACCCAAAAACCGAACCGACCCATCGGCAAAGAGAAACTGCGAGCCGCCCGTATGCAGGCTCCAGAAATGAAACGCATCGCATTGATTTCCTAACTGGCCCGGCTCATATCGGAACGGGCCCGGTGCACAGAAATAGGTAAACGGCCGAGGGATGTTCAGCTCCCGCACTCCCAACAGAATGTCCGGCGTGCCGCTGTTTGCCTGTCCCACCGAGGCATACCACCAACCAAACCAGAAATCCGTGCTAGGCGGCCGCTCCCCCACCAACAGTGTGTGAGTCGCTCCGTCAGGTATGTTGTTCAACGTCGTCTCCGAGTCGGCAAAGAGCATTCCGTCCCGATGACGATAATCCGTCCCCGCCACGCCAACGTAGCTGCTCAGAGCGGCGACCCGGTTGTTGTGCGTCGGCTGCGCTCGGCTAAGCCGATAGTCGCTGGGGCATGTGAAATACTTGACCGGTGTGCTAAAGCCTGAGTGCGGCGGATTTATAAATGGATATGGCTCAATCTTATAATGATCCAATGCATCGCTCCATATCCTTTGCTGCTCCAGGTAGGGCAAGGTCCGGGTGAGAAAGGTCATCCAGGCATGCGGCTCGCCAGGCTTGGCCGTGGTGATACCGGCGGGAAACTTCTTATAGTCCGTGTGATAATGATGCAGGGCGATGCCGAGTTGGTGGAGATTGTTACCACAGCGGACGCGATCCATGGCCGCGCGAACCCGCTGGATGGCGGGCACAGCCAGGGCGATGAGCAGCGTGATGATGGCGATGACAACCAGCAACTCAACGAGTGTCACACCACGGCGCTGCATCAGTTGGATCCTCTTATCTGGCTACCGTGAACGTATGGAAAACGGGACCTCAGCTCGCTCCATAGCGTCGTCGGAGGAAGACGCCGATCAAGACGATGCCTACCAGGCAGCCGACCCCGGCGAGGCCGAAATAAATCCACCAGGGCCGTGGCCGCTCCCAGGTGACGCCATCAGGCTCCAACATTCCATATGCTGAGAGGGTAAAATCATATTCGCTTACGTTTGGATCATAGGACACATTATATGATTTCTCAATTTCCAACCTACCGTCAGTTGAACCCTCGATCGAATTCACGAATAGTATCCTATTAGGAACATACACACGACCACTTTTTATGTATTCATATTTTGTTTTTGTACATGATGTTGTAAGACGCTTATCATCGTCTTTCGATACCGTTTTTGCCAGTTTCTCCTTCGGCATAGCTCCTTGCGTTAGATCAAAGATTATCCACCCCGATGCTCCTTTTTCATTATTCGAATAACTGACTTTCACTAGCTTGTCTTGAATATACTCATTCAGCTTCAACTCGTAACCGGACTTCGCTTGCAATGGTGTATACGCAGGGAACTTTGTTATTTGCTCCACCTTATTGAGTATTTCCCTACGTATTTCTGTAGCGTTGTTGTCGTAATATCTGTAAATAGATACCAGATAGTATTCGTAACTGTTTCCTCTATCTCTCCGTGCTAGATAGAATCCGTATTTTGAGTTGAATACAAAAAGTGAGTGCGAATTCGTTCCATTTGAGTACGTGCCGAATTGTTCAAGTAGTACCGCTTGTACATTCTGCCTAAACCTGTATGTCGTTTTTTGCATAAACTGACCGTTGGCTTTCATTACTTCTGTCATTTCACCTTGTAGGCAGTTGGCATTTTGTTGATATTGCTCTAAGTCAGTTCTAATTTTATCGATGATGGTTGGTGCACCATCCGACGCACCTTGCCAGCATCCTGATAAGCATATACCCAGTACCAGCCATGCAATAGCCATATTTGATTCCAATTGTATCAGGTGATCGAAAGTTGTAGCCTGCATCTTAATCACGAGCATCAATGGCCATTGATGCTCGTGGCGCCATCAATACAAATGCGTACCGACCCTCAAGGTGCACAGTCACAGCTTTGCCAAGGGTCACCAAACTGATCTAAACCTGATGAGTAACGGCAGAAGCACATTTGACACACATTGGGATTCGCACTGCACCCATCATTCGTATTTTGTGTCACACATCCATCCCTGCTATTTTTTAATCTACATGTCGAGCTTGTGTTTTTGCATGAATTGCCAGGACACCGTGGAACATTTAGCCCACCTCCGCCTGGATCATCCGCCAGGAGGCGGTTTTGCGGCATGGCCAGCAAACTCAGACCCAGAAAGAAGAACATCGCCCCCAACAACACCCCTTGCACGTTTTCTAAACAGCGATTCATCTCTCGGTTCTCCTTATCAAAAGAGTAAACCAACCCAGCGTGTCGTGCAAGCACCTTTCCGCCTCTATCAGCTCGCTCCATAGCGTCGTCGGAGGAAGACGCCGATCAAGACGATGCCCACCAGGCAGCCACCGCCGGCGAGGCCGAAATAAATCCACCAGGGCCGTGGCCGCTCCCAGGTGATGCCATAGGGCTCCAACATTCCAAATGCGGAAAGCGTAAAGTCTTCATCTGGTACATTTTGGTCATAATGCACTCTATATAACATCTCCCTACTTCTCGTATCATTCGGCACACCTTCAGTACTGTCTGTTCTTACGATCTTTAGCGGAAGCATAGAACCGTCTTTGTTAATATACTCATAATGTATTTCTGATATATTCCAGATACCACGGCCACTCCCAGTTTTCATATAGTTTCTGATGTGCCGCTCACTAATGAATAGGCCATTATGCTTATCATGCTTTGCCCATCCAGTACTATTACTAGTCTTGTCATCATGATGGATAATAACATACTGCCCGTCCGATCGCTCTTCAATGTTTAGCTTCAGCGAAGGCTTACTCTGCACATATGCACGGACAGGATAGGTTGTAAACCGGCTTATTGTGCTTGCGATTTCTTTATTCACACTATGATCAACACCTGGATATGTTGCCACCAGCACGTACTGAATTGAGGCCGAAGATGAATTTCTTGATAATGTAAAACCGTATTTGGTATTGAATACATGAACTATATGAGAAACATGGCCATAGGGGGATGTAATTTGCTGCTCTAGCAGTCTTGAATTCTGATTTTGTTTAAATCTGTATTTTGTGTAGAGCTCGTATTTACTGTTATAATGTATGGTTTCATCAACTTCACCCTGCATATAGATGGCTTTTTCTTTATACTGATTAAAAATGTCATTAATTCTATCAAGTATTAATATATTATCTACACTTTTTGATGGTATTTGATATACGCTAATGAAGTACAGATAGACAAAGTGCATCATATTGACTCTCACTTGAATAAGTCAGACACATTTGAAACTACATGAGCATAAGCGCATTAAATTTTGCCGTACCAATATAGTCAACGGCATGACATGACGTGCTCAACTATTGGCGGCAGTCACAACTTTGACAGATTACGTTCTCATTCTCGTCTACCGTTTCCGAATAACGGCAGAAACACAATTCACAATCACTCGGGTTGGAGTTGCATCCTTGGTTGGTATTTTGTGTTACACATCCCCTTTGCTCTTTAGGTTTAAGCTTACACGTTCCACCTGATTCTTTGCATGCTGTGCCATTTGTACACTGTGGAACATTTTGCCCACCTCCGCCAGGAGCATCCGCCAGGAGGCGGTTTTGCGGCATGGCTAGCAAACTCAGACCCAGAAAGAAGAACATCGCCCCCAACAACACCCCTTGCACGTTTTCTAAACAGCGTTTCATGTCTCGGTTCTGCTTATCAAAAGAGTAGGCCGACCCAGCGTGTCGTGAAAGCTCCTTTCCGCCTCTATCAGCTCGCTCCATAGCGTCGTCGGAGGAAGACGCCGATCAAGACGATGCCCACCAGGCAGCCGACCCCGGCAAGGCCGAAATAAACCCACCAGGGCCGTGGCCGCTCCCAAGTGATGCCAAATGGCTCGGGCAACCCGAAAGCGGATAGGGTAAATTCATAATCATGCATCATGCAGTTATCATGATAGTTAAATATGAACTCTAACGTAGAATATGTTCCTTTTTCACTCTCTAACAATGGATCGTACTCATATCGTATTTTACTTACAAGGAGTGTACCATTATTATTTATGTATGAGTATAATATATTAGTATTAAAGCCATTATCGTTATATGTTTCATATGACTTTTGCCACATTAAAGATGGTCTATATGATACTACATAGGATCTCTTTCCGCCGTATTTCCTCACGTCCTTAACTCTGTAATGCAGAACATATTCATCGTTGTTCTTAATTATCTTGTCAAGCACATCTCCATCTTTTTGAAAGTATTTTTCCAGTTGCAGTTCTTCAAGAGCATATATGTATCCATAATAGCCTACGCTCTTGCGTATCTCATCCTCACTCATTGGTATACCATATTCCTTTATGTAGTATTTATTGTTCAGCACATTCTTGACAACTGAAAATGAATATTTGCTATTGCTTCCAATTACATTTACGCTTTCAATACGATCATCGCTTCCCTTCTCATATCTCGTAGTCGAAAATACGAAATTAGCTCCATTCCTGAGTAAAAAAGTGGTTATCTTGGCTGAATTACCGTGGATAGGTTGATGACCATTTCCTTTCTTACTATATCTATAAGATACATCTGTCGCATCAACACAGATTGATTTAATTCGTTCGACTATATTTAGTAATTGTGGAACAGCTTCACGCTTATAGATTTCAATAAACTGCTTAAATGAAATACTATCACTGTTACTAAATATTACAGTAGTCATTGCAATAACATATTGCATTATTTACTCCTAGATATATACCCTTAAACACTAAACATATCTCGTTCAGCTTGAGTACTTTAGCAAGCTTGAAACATGGTTGTTGCTTCGATACCGCATTCTTTGCTGCACTTCAAAGTGCCCCCTATTGCATACTCTATTGGCAATCGCACTTCGTTGTTTGCGGCACTCTTTTGCAACTGCAGTTTAGGCAATCATTCTCGTGACCTGGACCAAATGGACGGCGACATTCCCCACTAATTCTTGTTTCGCCTATGAGTATTGAGCAGAAAAATTGTTCCGTCCAGGTCGTATCAGAGCACTTAATTATCAGTGGGTTATTTGGGTCTCCACCCACTGGCACATATTTAAACCCAATACATTTGTCACAGTTTGAGCCAGGCTGTGTCGGATCATCCGCCAGGAGGCGGTTTTGCGGCATAGCCAGCAAACTCAGACCAAAAAGAAGAACATCGCCCCCAACAACACCCCTTGCACGTTTTCTAAACAGCGATTCATCTCTCGGTTCTCCTTATCAAAAGAGTAAGCCAACCCAGCGTGTCGTGAAAGCTCCTTTCCGCCTCTATCAGCTCGCTCCATAGCGTCGTCGGAGGAAGACGCCGATCAAGACGATGCCCACCAGGCAGCCACCGCCGGCGAGGCCGAAATAAATCCACCAGGGCCGTGGCCGCTCCCAGGTGATGCCGAATGGCTCGGGCAACCCGAAGGCGGAAAGGGTAAATTCATATTCTGGCATCTCATCGAAACTTAGGTATTTGGTCTTAAAATCTAACTCGCCTTCAAAGTGCTTATCCTCCGCCAGTGAACTGGTATACTTATGCAAGATTCTGGATATCATAGGCAGACCATTACGCCACTCATAGTCATATGATATAGTTACATTGTTACCGTTTCCATAATAGCTCACGGCGTGCTTCTGCCAATATAATGAAGGCTTATATATCACTTTGCAATCACTATTGTAATATTGCTTATTATAATATCTCTTTTTGTATACGACGGTCACATTGTCATCGCCCATTTCTATCTTATCAATTTCATCATTATTACGTACCATATAATCAGACGGCTTAGCTTCTTCAAGCAAATAAGTGTTGCCCCAAAATCCTGCGTTCGCCTTCATTTCCTCTTCAGTCATTGGCTCACTTGTCGATACAAGATAATAGTTGCTATTATCAAGATTCTTTCTAATTCTGAATGAATATTTGCTATTGCTTCCGACAACTTCGTCACGCACCACTTCGAAGTTTCTCGTTCCATCTTTGTATTTTAATTTAGTAGTATTATTGTAGAACCAATTACCATTTCTTGCATTGCGTATGACCATTTTCTCGCAACGTTCAGGCACAAGTTGATCACCAGATAGTCGTCTATCATATACTCGTGCTTCGTCAATCGACTCTGTTTTGATCTTTTTAACTCTCTCTTTAATTATGGTAAGTTTAGGCACGGCTTCTCTTTCAAAAAGGTCAATCAGCTGCTTGACTGTCATTTCCTCACATGTACATAACATGATTGCAATAACAAGCTGCAGCAGCATAGTTCTTCACTCCATAGCATTTTCAGATCATTTTTATTATTCGTTTAGCTTAACAAGAGCAGACCAGACCGTTTATGACTTATTGACACTTGCAGTTACTTGTCATGCCGTCCCTCTCGCACGTACACCCGTCGCAACCCTGACCTGGCGGCAAGCCAAATGGTCGCATGCATGTTCCTTGAAAACGTGTCTGAGTCGGAGGCGGGCTTGGGGGGAGAAGAATTGAGCATCCATTCGATTGATCCCATATGGTGAGAGGACAATGCGTACTATACTGCGTTGGCGTACCGCCAACTTCTATGGTTACTAACTGCCCTACGCATTTTTCACAGCCTGAACCAGGATGCGGAGGATCATCCGCCAGGAGGCGGTTTTGCGGCATGGCTAGCAAACTCAGACCCAGAAAGAAGAACATCGCCCCCAACAACACCCCTTGCACGTTTTCTAAACAGCGTTTCATGTCTCGGTTCTCCTTATCAAAAGAGTAAACCACTTGGTCGCGTCTTGCAAGAGCTATGGTTCCTTCTTCACCAATCCCGTGAACCAGGAGGCCACCGCGGTCGGCTGCACCTTCGAATTGGTCCACAACCAATAGCCCCGTTGAAACCGCCCCGGCTGACCGCCAAAGCGTACTTTCAGCGTTATCTCCACCCTTTCCCCAGCCGGGATCGTGACCGGCAGGTCCACCGTGGCCACGCAGCTACAATCGGTTGTCCCGCCGACGATGCGGATCGGCTGCCCCGAGCGGTTGTGCAGGGTGATCTTCACTTGTTGACTGCTCTTGGCCGGGTGCGTGCCCAGGTCGGCCAACGTCGGCTCCACCCGCAGTACATCGCCGCGCAATTCCGCGAGCGCCGCTTGGACGGACCCCGCTTGATGGATGAACCAGCCCGCCGCGATAGCGGCCAGCAGGAACAACGAACCGGCAGGAAGCATTAGTCGCCGGGCCGCCGCAGAGGCGAACAGCGCCGCCCAGGAAGAACGACGGGGCCGGACGAGGGCCAGCAGGGCCAAGGCAACGACATCGAGCATCAGCGTCCAGATCGGGGCGATGGCCACCTGGCCGAAGCAGCCACAAGTGGCGTGCCCCTCCCAGACTTGACTGCCATTGTGAAGTCCAAAGCCCAGAAATGCAACCACGGTCGTTAGCCAGGCCAGCGGCCATGCCCAGCCGAGCAGCAGCCAGAAGGACAACAGGGCTTCCGCGTAAATCACGGCCATTTCCAGTGTGCGTGAGCCGAGTAGGAATTCAGAGGAGAAGGGTTTGCGCCACAGGGACCAAGCTTTCATGACCGCGGCAGTGAGGAACAGTGCAGCAAGCAGCAGCCGCACCAACCAGGCCGCGACAAACCGCTTTGACCAAGGCGAATTCAGAGAGAGAGAGAGA
>JBDHUG010000020.1:0-5019 GCA_039809045.1 Gemmatales bacterium
TTCGATTCCCGCCGCCTCCACTTTGGGGCATCGGAGTCATCCGATGCCCCTTCTTGTTTGTTACCTTGCTTTCAGGTGAAATTCACCTTCGGCCTTTCTTTATAAAGTCAAGTTCTTGACAAAGTCCATTATTTGGCTATTTATTTTGGTATGTCCAAAGACCCATCCGCGCAACTTCGAAAACATGGCGTTCAAGTGACAGCACAGCGGCTGGCGGTACTGCGTGCTGTCGCAGCACGACCCCATGCCACAGCCGACGAAATTGCCGACAATGTTCGCGGCGAAATCGGGACCATTTCACGACAAGCCGTTTACGATGCACTACGGCTATTGGTTGACAAAGGCTTGATTCGTCGCATACAACCGGCTGGGTCGCCTGCGCTGTATGAGGATCGTGTAGGTGATAATCATCATCATGTCATTTGTCGTGAGTGCGGTAAAGCCGTTGACGTGGAGTGCGTCATCGGCAAGGCGCCATGCATGACCGCAGCAGCCAGTTCGGGATACCAAATCGATGAAACGGAAGTGATATATTGGGGCCTATGTCCGGTATGTCAAAAAGCCGTCAGAGGAGTCCGTAAGTCAAAGCAATAAGCAAGTTGGCATCTTCAGGTATAACAATCAGAAGGAGAGATTTCATGTCAGAAACGATGAGCAAATGTCCTGTCATGAGTGTTGCACATAAGCACACCGCAGCAGGTGCCTTATCGAACCGCGACTGGTGGCCAAATCAGTTGAATCTGAGCATTCTCCATCAGCACTCTCCTTTGTCTAATCCAATGGGTAAGGCATTCAACTATGCAGAGGAGTTCAAAAAACTCGATCTGGCAGCATTAAAGAAAGATATTGAAGTCTTGATGACAACGTCACAAGACTGGTGGCCTGCCGATTACGGGCATTATGGCCCGCTTTTCATCCGCATGGCCTGGCATAGTGCAGGCACATACCGTATTTCGGATGGTCGCGGAGGTGGGGGAAGAGGTGCGCAGCGGTTTGCACCACTCAATAGCTGGCCGGACAATGTCAGTCTCGACAAGGCGCGCCGGCTGCTTTGGCCCATCAAGCAAAAATATGGACGCAAAATCTCGTGGGCTGATTTGATGATTTTTGCCGGGAATTGTGCCTTGGAATCCATGGGTTTGAAAACGTTTGGTTTTTCTGGAGGTCGAGAAGACATTTGGGAACCTGAAGAGGACATTTATTGGGGGCCTGAATCCAAGTGGCTAGAAGATAAGCGCTATACAGGGGATCGTGAACTGGAGAATCCATTGGCAGCCGTGCAAATGGGTTTGATCTACGTGAATCCAGAAGGTCCCAACGGCACACCCAGTGTGATGGCGGCCGCTAAAGATATCCGGGAGACGTTTGCACGCATGGCCATGAATGATGAGGAAACAGTTGCTTTGATCGCCGGCGGCCATACTTTTGGCAAAGCCCATGGAGCTGCCCAGGCGGATAAATATGTGGGGCCCGAACCAGAAGCTGCACCTTTGGAAGAGCAGGGTCTTGGCTGGAAAAACTCTTACAGAAGCGGCAAAGGGGCCGACACCATCACGAGCGGATTGGAAGGCGCCTGGACCAACAACCCCATCAAGTGGGACAATGGTTATTTCGACAACCTGTTCGGTTACGAATGGGATCTGGTGAAAGGGCCAGGCGGTGCATGGCAATGGACACCGACCGATCCAGCGGCCAAAGATAAGGTTCCCGATGCGCATGATCCATCCAAGCGTCATGCACCGATGATGTTCACGACCGACCTGGCGTTGAAAATGGACCCGATCTATGCACCCATTGCGAAACGATTCCATAAAAACCCGGATCAGTTCGCCGAAGCATTTGCCAAAGCCTGGTACAAGCTAACTCACCGTGACATGGGGCCAGTCACTCGTTGCCTTGGACCGCTTGTCCCTCCTCCGCAATTGTGGCAAGATCCGGTGCCTAAGGTTGATCACGAGTTAATTGACGCCAAGGATATCGCCAATCTCAAGTCGAAGCTTCTAGCCTCTGGATTGACCATTGCCCAATTGGTGACAACGGCCTGGGCTTCCGCATCGACGTTCCGAGGAACGGACAAGAGGGGTGGTGCCAATGGAGCCAGGATCCGCCTGGCACCGCAAAAAGATTGGGAAGTGAATCAGCCGGGGGAGTTGGCGAAAGTATTGCCCGTGCTTGAAAAGATACAGAAGGACTTCAACAGTTCGCAAACCGGCAAGAAGAAGGTTTCACTGGCTGATGTCATCGTCATGGGTGGTTGTGCAGCAATCGAAGCAGCCGCTAAGAAAGCTGGCCAGGATGTTCATGTTCCCTTCACACCGGGACGCACCGATGCAACCCAAGAGATGACCGATGTGGAATCTTTTGCAGTTCTCGAACCAGTTGCGGATGGATTCCGCAATTACATTCGCAAGGGGGACACGAGGCCCGCTCCAGAATTGCTCGTTGATCGTGCCCATTTATTGACGTTAACAGCACCTGAAATGACCGTCCTGATTGGGGGATTGCGAGTATTGAATGCCAATTACGGGCAATCGAAGCTCGGTGTCTTTACACAGCGGCCTGAGACGCTGACCAACGATTTCTTCGTGAATCTGCTCGATATGCACAATGTGTGGAAGAAATCTGCCATGTGCGAACATTTCTACGAAGCTCGTGTGAATGGCACGGGTGACGTCAAATGGACTGGCACAGCCGTCGATCTGGTCTTTGGCTCTAATTCCCAACTACGGGCCATAGCAGAAGTTTATGCATGCAGCGATGCACAAGAGCACTTCATTCGTGACTTTGTCGCCGCTTGGGTGAAAGTGATGAACCTGGATCGATTCGATCTCAAATAGCAGTGGATCAAGAAATAATGCGGCCATCTGCGCAAAGCAAGCAGATGGCCGTTTTTTTGTATTCTGATGTTCGCAGTAAACTGAATAGACCCCAAATCACATGATAGTGTTTAGCAGTTATTGCTTGGCTGACTCCGCAACCATTGGCAACTAGGCATGGAATGAAAAAAACACGAAGAAAGTAGTGAAATCGCCAAATTGGGGATTGACAGAGCTGCAGGAACTGGGAAATAGCGGCGACTGGATTTGAACCAGTGACCTTGGCCTTATGAAGACCCTGCTCTAACCACTGAGCTACGCCGCCCTAAGAAACCTTATTTTATCATGAAGCTGTCAACTGGCCAGAAGGCGATAACTCTTTACGAGACATGAGTTAGACCTGGACAGCTGTCATGAGGTTCGCAGGGCCAATTAGCGATCCCATTGCACGTGAACCGGTGCTCGTTCAAGAGCGGAATCTAATTCAAAAAACGCCGTTTCTTCAAAGCCAAATTGACGAGCGAGCATGTTGCTAGGGAACTGACCTACGAGCGTATTCAGGTCTTTGACGTTGCCGTTGTAAAAGCGTCGGGCAGCTTGGATGCGATTTTCGGTGTTGATTAGTTCTTCCTGCAACTTGAGGAAGTTTTGGTTTGCTTTTAAGTCGGGATAACCTTCTGCCACGGCGAACACGGTCTTCAGGGCTTTGGCCAATTCGTTTTCATCACGGGCCGTAATCAAACGATCGTTATGTGGTTTCATAGCCTGGTTGCGAGCGTGAATGACGCGTTCAAGCACTTCCTTTTCATGCGTAGCATACCCCTTGACCGTTGCGACCAGATTGGGGATCAAGTCATGGCGGCGTTTCAGTTCAGTATCGATATTGCTCCAGGCATTTTCGATCAACTGCCGCAAGTTGACCATTCGGTTATAGGTGCCGATCACGAAAATTAGAACAATCAGCACCAGCACACCGAACGCTATGGCAGTGGGGATCACACTATTCTCCTATCTGAAGATGCGTCAGATATTGAGGGATTCGATCGATAAAGCCATGCGTGAACGCTTTAATCTGCTCGGCCGATTCGCGATTGAATCGTCCTCTCTGATAAAAAGTAACGATCATGGCGTCGCCGTGCCACTCAAAAGCCATATTGCGATGTTGTAGCAGATACTCCATCATTTGCGGGTGGAAGATGTCGTATGCAAACTTTTTATTGTCGCAATTGACCTGAAAAGCCCGATTGAATTCTTCCATTTCAAAGTTGATGTCTTCAAAGCCGAAAAAGGCGACGAACCGATCGAGTACATTTTCGGGCCTGACATTCAATCGCATCCCCATAATGGGAAGATGCACGATTAAAGCGGAAGTATTGTGCGTCTGTTGGTTTTTGCCGGAACCTGTTTTATAGGTAAAATCAAACAATAATAAAGCTCGGTTTTTCTCCTTGCCTTCAATGACGTTGTAGACTTTGCGGCTATGCCCTTGCTTGAGGAATTGAAAGGGGTAGCCATCTCGAATGGAATGAAGATCGTTTGTGCTATATTGAAATCCCCAAGCGGCAGCCAGGTCGCGCCAGAATTGCCGGCGTTGGTGCTCAAGATAAATGGCTAAGGCAATTCCGCCGATAACAACAAGAATGATAACGACGATGATGAATCCTTGGCCCATCAATAACTCCAAACGGAAATGAGATTCAAACACAGTACCTTGATGGCGCTCTCGACACCAATGAAAAAACCCATGATGCATCGATCATGGGTTTTTTCGTTTTCAGGCAGAGCTGCTTTAAATGAGTCGGCTTGGTTTATCGGAATTTGAGCGTTTATTCCCCCGATTACCTCCGTCTGATGGTGGTTTATTGCCATCAGACGACGGTGGCTTTGAGCCACCACTGCCTTTGCCGCTGCCTGTGCTACCCGATGGGGGTCGATTACCGCTTCCAGAATTCCCAGCAGGCGGCTTGCCACCACCAGAGGAACCGCTGGCACCTGAACCACCACCGGTCGGAGGAACAACAGGTGGTTTGCCACCACCAGTCGGCGGCGTGATCGGCGGCTTGCCACCACCAGAGGAACCGCTGGCACCTGAACCACCACCGGTCGGAGGAACAACAGGTGGTTTGCCACCACCAGTCGGCGGTGTGATCGGTGGTTTGCCGCCACCAGAGGAACCGCCAGCACCCGAACCACCACCAGTTGG